>JAEBFB010000008.1:0-312523 GCA_049998335.1 Streptomyces sp. cmx-10-19 | reverse complement strand
ACCCGAAGGACCCAGGAGAACCCGACCACCGCGCCGGGACTCCGCCCTGCCCAAATACGGAAAAAGCGCCGGTCATCCGGCAGCTGCCCTTCAGCGACGCCTCATCGCCCCAACTGAAACGGCGAGGTTAATGGGCGGTCCCCCTCCACCATGACCAACCCCGAAGATCATCCCACCCGGTCAGCCAACGTGACAGCACCCGCCTCCAAGAACCGCACAAGGAGCGCACCCCGCGCTATGACCACCCTGCGCAGCCCTCGCTATCGGCTGATGCGCCAGGAGGGCCGGGCGAACATCGCTGCCGCAGCCGAGCACTACCGGTCACAACCCGAACACGCCACCGCTCTCCTCAAGATCACCTGCTGAGAACGCATCGGCCCTGACACCAGATCACTTCTCAAGGACCCAAAGCCCCGGGTCAGAGCGTGCCCACACATGACTTGACAGATGCCACGAGTTCAGCGACGTGATCGCGATGAGTCCGATGAGCCAGGATGCATATCCTGATGGTTTCACGTCCGTGGATGCTAGTACTGGACAGCCAGAAACGGCCGTCGGCGTTGATGCGTTCAAGCAGTTGACGCGTCGCCTGGTCGGCATCTCCGGTATTGGAGTTGACACGGAATGTCACGGTGCTCAACTGGGGTCGCCACGGCAGTTCCAGCAACGGGAGCTGACTCAATTCACTATGGACAGACTCGGCTAGATCAAGTTTCTCGTCAAGTTCCGTCCGGAAGGCGGTGACACCATGGAGGTGCAGCGGCAACCACACCCTCACGCCACGTACCTCGCGACTGAGTTCCGGGCTTATGCTAGAGTAGTCGGGCAATCCTTCACTAGTCAGATAATCTTGCTGATAACTTCCTCTTTCGTTATGAGCCGCGTGGAGTTGGCCAGGGTCACGAACCAGTAGAGCTCCAGTGCCGTACGGCAGGAAGAGCGACTTGTGGGGATCAAGAGTGACTGAATCGGCGAAGTCCATTCCGGCAAGTCGACTCCGGCCGCGCTCCGTCAGACGGAAGAGGCCACCATATGCGCCGTCGACATGGAACCAGAGATCATGCTCGGCCGCGACAGCAGCGATGTCCGTCAACGGGTCGATCGCACCAGTGTCGGTGGTGCCTGCGGTGCCGACGATGAGGAAGGGCCTGAGACCGGCCGCCTTGTCACGTTTGATCATCGACCGAGCCTGATCGGTGTCCATGGTCAGATCACCGGTGGCGGGTACCTCGCGAACATTCTCCTTCCGGATGCCGGCTAGTCGTGCCGCCTTCACAACCGAGTGGTGGGTGTGATGGGTGACATATACCGTACCGGCCCCGATATCGGGACCGAGGAGGATCTCGCGTGCGGTGTAGAGAGCCGAGAAGTTCGCCATGGAACCGCCAGTGGTGAGAAAACCGCCACTGCCGGCCGGTAGCCCGCTGACACTCTGAGCCAGCCACCTCACAACGCTCTCCTCCAGCGCGATCAGCCCCGGCGAAGTGAAAGCAACTCCTCCGTACCTGTTGGCACTGCGAGCATAGAATTCCCCCAGTGCTGATGAGAAAAGACCTCCGCTGGGAATATAAGAGAAATTTCCCGGGCTCCCCTTCTCCGACGCAGCGACAGTGGCGCGGCCGAGTCGGCCAAGCAGATCATCCAGCTTACCGGCCTCCTGCGGCGGCGCTGCTAGAAATTCCTCACTGATCCGGCGGAGTTCGGCTCCGGTCGGCGTGATCCCAACCGGCCGTTCGGCCATACCCCCGAGAACTCCCACGACATGGTCGAGTACCAGTCGACCCATCGCGTTCATGTCACTCTCTGACGGCTCCAATGGATACTGCTCCTGCATCCCCATCTCCCTCTTACTGAAATCGGACTCGTGATGTCGCATGGTTGCTCAGGTGGGCCGGATGGTCAGTCCGGTCTCGGCGAGGCAGCCGTCTATGAGGTCGCTGGGGTACTGGATGCGCCGTAGGCTGCGGCGGATGCGCTGGACGCCGTTGGTCCTCCCAGTCGTGCGCGGCGGGCCCCTTGGCCAGATCCGCCTCCAACTGGGCGAACCGCTTCCGGCTCAGCCTCAACAGCGACGCCGGTCCCTGTGACCGCGGAGCCCGCGGACCGCCCTCGTCCCGCATCTTCCGCCAGCGCTGCACGGAATGGACGCTGACCTGCAGGTCCTTAGCGATCAACGAGCTCGCTTCGCGCTGGGCGAACCTCTCGGCCGCCTTCAGCCGTAACTCCCCGCGCAACGGCAGCCGTTCGGCGGTCAGCCCCCCTTGCGGATACCGCATGCTCCGGTGATACAGCAGGGGCCGAGGAGCCGCAGCCCCTACGACTCCACGGGTATCTCACGCGCTCTTCCACTCTCGGCCCGGGTACAGGTCGGGCGTCACTACGGGGGCCCGTGCTCGCCGGCCTTGGCGAGGGCTTCCTCCTCGTCACCGGCCGCGGCCGCCGCGGGCAGGTCCGCCGGAAGGATCCGGCCGCCCGGCGCGTGCACCCTGCTTCCCGGCGGTACGTCGGTGACCACCAGGGCGTGTGCGCCGATCAGCGAGTCGCTACCGATCAGGACCGAGCCCAGGACCGAGGCGCCGACACCGACGACCACCCGGTCGCCCAGAGTCGGGTGCCGCCGCTCCGATGCCGGGCGCCGACGGTCGCGCCACCAGCCCACTGAGCCGATGGTGACCTGGTGGTAGAGGGTGACGTCGTCTCCGATGACGGCGTCCTCGCCGATGACGACGGCCGCGCCGTGATCGATGAAGAAGCGGCGGCCGATCGTGGCACCCGGATGAATCTCGACCCCTCCGGAGAGGGCTCTGCCGGCCAGGGAGACGATGCGCGCGGTCAGCCTGTGCTGGTTGCGGTGGAGGCGGTGGGCGATCGGATGCAGCCACAGTGCGGGCAGATAAGAGGAAAGCAGCGCCTCGCTCTTGCTGTGGACCGAGGGGTCCCGGGCGACCACGACGAGCAGGTCCTCACGCATCCGCCGCAGACCCGAGAGAACCTTCCCGCCCCGCTCGCCGCGAATAGCAAGCAGTGGCATCAGACTTCGTTCCCGTCCTCATAGCTGATGGTGACGTGGTCTGCGGTGAACCGCACGCGGTGCGAGACCTCCTCGGTGGAGTTACCGATCAGGACGTAATCGGCCACACCACCACCGACCATGCCTACGGGATCGAAGCGGCCGTCGGGCGGGACCAAGAGCCGGCGCTCCACGATCCACTCGGCCGGAACGGCCTTGTCGTCCACTGCGACGACCCGGCCGGGCCGGCCGTAGAGGATCGCATGCCCCGCGGCGCGGCCCCGGACCCGGTACGTCGTGGTGGGCGCCTCGCCCAGGGAGAGCCGGACCATGGCTTCGTGCAGGCTCACGCCGCTCACGGCGGCGACCAGTGCCTGCAGATTGCTCCCGCCCGGGCGGCAGGCCACCTCGCTGAAGACCAGGCGGTCGCCCTCCAGGACAAAAGCCTCCAGGTGCAGGACGCTGTCCTTGACGCCGAACGCCCCCACCACCTGCTCCAGAAATGTCTCGCACGCGGCGAACAGCTGGGGTTCGTCCACGGTGGCGCTCAGCACCGGCAGGCCCCGGGTGAAGCCGAGCGTCGAGGTCAGATAACGGGACGGCACCACGGTGTGTGGCCTGCCTCCCCTGACGACGGCGTCGACGTGCAGCATGGGGGCGTCGATGAACTGTTCGGCCTGATGATTCGACAGGTCAAGTGCGGGGTCGTCGTCCAGTGCCCGCAACTCGTGGGCAGCGGAAACGATGTGGACGCCTGCCGAGCCGAATCCCGCGCGCGGCTTGATGACGACGGTGCCGTACGTGTCCAGTAGGTCGCGCGCGTCGGCGGCGCGGTCGACCGGCAGCCAGTCGGCCACGGCCAGTCCGGCGCGGCGGGCAGTGGCCTTCATGATCGATTTGTCGCGGTAGGGCAGGATCTCCTCCTGCCTCGGCCCGGGAATGCCAAGGCGCTCCCGGAGGGCGGCCATCGGCAGCAGGAGCCCTTCGGAGAACGCGAGAATGCGGTCGAAGCTGCGTCGCCGGTGCAGGGCCTCGATGAGCGTGTCGAGCAGGGTGTGGTCATTGACGTCGAGACAGAGGACCTCCGCGCACTCGCCGTACCGGACCTGGTCGTTGAGGCCGTTCGGCGTCACCAGGGTGACCCGGTACCGCTCCGGGTCGAGTACTGGGTCACCGGTCGGCAACCGGTAGAAGTCATAGCCGTACCTGTCGACAAACAGGACGTTCTCTCGTTCTGCACTCATTAAGTACTCCTGTGCTCTGAGAAACTGTTGTCTTACTCCATGTGGGATGAGGCCGGGGCGTCTGGTGCTGTCGGATCCATAGCGGAGGAGGGAGCCCACGCGGAGGAGGCAGCCCACGCGGAGCGTGGGCGACTGACGACAACGCCGGACGGGCCCCCTCCCCCGGCCGGAGGCAGCCAGGCAGCCAGGCGTTCCGGGGCCCGGAGGGCGTAAGACAACAGCTTCTGAAAGGCTGTGAACGCCGCGCAGTGTGCCTGCGGGTCTCTTGCCCCGGGCGCACCGCTCTTCTGGTGCGCTGCTGTCAGTCCTGTGTGCTACGGGCGAGGACGAGCAGGTAGGCCCAGTCGTGCATGTCCCGTTCGACCCGTCGTGTGGCGGTGACGGCGAATCCGTTCTCGGCGAGCAGGGCGCGGGATTCGTCGGGGGTGAAGAGGCGGGAAAAGCGGCCGTCCTCCAGAACAAGCAGCGAGCCCCGGGTTTCCTGCTCCGCCTGGGCGAACAGGCTGACGGCGAACAGGCCACCTGGCTTCACGCTGCGCCGCAGGGCCCCCAGGTAGTCCGGATAGTCCTTGGGGAGCTGGTGGTGGAGCGACCCGTTGTCGAGTATCGCGTCGTATTCGGCGTCGGCGGACAGGTCGCGTGCGTCACCGACGTGAAATCGCACCCTGTCGCCCCATTGCTCACCGACTCGGTCCCATTCCTGCTGCCGCACCAGGTCCACCGCGGTGACCCGGTGCCCCCCGTCGAGGAGTACCTCGGTGTCCCTGAGGCGGCCCGCGCCGACGTCGAGGACGTGGCTGTCCGGGGCGAGACGGCCGGTGAGCAGGCCGACGAGGTGGCGCATGGCGGGCTCACCGGTCCACAGGTCGCCGCGGGTCCGGTACGCGGAGTCGAAGGATTCCTTCATGACAGCCAGGTAGTCCTCGCGGAGCATGCCGGGGTGTGTCGATTCCATCAGCCTATTCGCTCCCACTCCTCGGGGGTCCCGGCGTCCGGGAAAACGGTGACGACGGTCGCCGAGGCCGGCAGGGCTGCCGCGATGTCGCAGGCGACCAGCCAGTTGGCGGCGGCGGAACTGCCGATCCTGAGACCGCTGCGCTCCCTGAATTCGACCATGGCTTCCACGCACCGCGGGTACGAGACGTTGTGGTGCTCTATCTCGTCGTCGTAGAAGGTGACGAACGGCTGCCTGATCCCGTCCCCGAATCCGCCCGACCCGGCGAACTTCGGGCGCCCGTTGGGGGGTTCGGCACTGCCGTAGGGTAGTTCACTGGGGCAGGTGGCGATGGCCCTGACCTGGGGGTAGGCCGCCTGCAGGGCGCGCAGCACACCGATCAGGGTGCCGCCGGTACCGATGGAGGCGACCCACGCGTCGGGGGTCCGGGTGCCGAGGCCGGCCACGATCTCGGCACCGGTGGACTGTTCGTGGTACGCCAGGTTGGCCGGGTTGCGGTGCTGGTAGAGCAGATGCCATTCGGGTTCCTCGGCCGCGATGCGCAGCGCGCGGCGGATCACTTCGACGAAACCCAGTTCCTTGTCCACCAGATCGACCGTCACACCGCGCCGCGCCAGGACGTCCAGGAGGCTGGGAGGGCTGCCGGAGGACAGGACGAACCTGGCGGGCAGGCCGAGTTCGTAGCACAGGCGCGACAGCGCCCGTGCCAGGTTGCCCCCGGAGTACTCCAAGATGCGCAGTTCCTCCAGCGGCCGGTCGCCGTGTTCCTGGAGCGCGGCGCCGATCAAGGCGTACGCGACGCGGTCCTTGACCGAGCCCTCCGGGTTGCCCCACTCGCACTTGGCCAGTACGGCGGCGCCGCCTTCGGGGCCCGGGACCTCGACCAGCGGGGTCCCTCCCAGGGACCGGCCGAACTCGCCGTACGCCGGGAATCTGCGGCCCAGGGCGGCATGGTCGATGTCCACCACGCCGGGGGTCAGGGGGGCTTCGATCGGTGTGATGTGCGCGGCGCGGGTCAATGGTCCTCCGCGAGTCGGAAACCCATCGCGTAAATGGGCTTGTTGTAGCGGCCGTGGCGGCGGCGGCAGCGTGCGAGGTCGCCGTAGCGGGTGAAGCTGCCGCCCCGGGCGACGCGGTATGTGTCCGTGCCCCCCAGCAGGTCGTCCTTGATCAGATCGCCGCCCGGGTAGGGCCGGTAGTCGTCGGCCGTGTACTCCTCGACGTTGCCGGCCATGTCGTCGCAGCCGAAGGGGGCGCGGCCTGTCGGGTGGATGCCGACAGGGGTGGTGCTGAGGGGACCGTGCTCCACGGTGTTGGCCCGCTCCGGGCCGAGGGCGTCGCCCCAGGGGAATTCCCTGCCGTCGCCGCCCGAGGCCGCGTACTCCCACTCCGCCTCGGTCGGCAGGCGGAAGCGACGTCCGGTACGGACACTCAGCCAGGCGGCGTAGGCGTCCGCGGCGTGCTCCGGGACCGTCCACACCGGGTGGTTGGCGAGGTGGAGGGGGTAGGTACCGAACTGCCAGCCGGACGGGAGCCATCGCTCCCCTGTCTCCTGGAGGAAGACACGGTACTCGGCGTTGGTGACGGGGTAGCGGGCGAGACGGAAGGCGGCGATATCCGCCCGGTGCTCGGGACATTCCTTGGCTATCCACTCCGTGAGCACCCCCACGTGCGCCCACCGGCCGGTGACCTCGGCGACGTGCGCGGGGTCGAGACCGAGGCGCACGCGGGCCGCCGGCACGTCGCACATGGCGGGCCGGAACACGTCGATGCGTGGATCACCCGCGAGAGCGAGCAGGGAGCCCGCAGTGAGGCGTTCCGCGAAGGTACGGGCCGGGTCCTCGGCGGCGTGGGCCAGTTCTCTGGGGGACAGCGCGGCGAGGAGCGCGTACGGCTCCTCCGTGGCCGGCCCGCGGTCGGCCAAGGACGCGGGCAGGCCCATGGCGGCCCGGTCGTCCAGGGTGTTGGGATTGGCCTGCCCGGTGGCCGTTGTGGTCACGCGGACTCCGGGGCTGTCAGGTAGACCCGGCCGTCGTAGGAGGACGCGAGGAAGAGCCCGTGTTCCGCGTCGAAGTGGAGCGTCGAGATGCCGGCCGTGGTCGGGCGCTCGATGACGGGCCATTCGCCGGACACCCGGTCGTGGACGGCGATCAGGCCGTTGTATCCGCCGGTGGCGATATACCGGCCGTCGGCGGACCCGGCGACGCATTTGATGCTGTGGTCATGGGGAGTCGCGAGGACGGTGGCATTCTGACCGGTCCAGACACGGAGCTTGAGGTCGCGGCTGACGCTGGCGAAACGGCCGTCCGGCAGGCCGACGCAGCCGTTGGCGATGCGGTCGTGGGCGGAGGGCGTGCGACCGGTCTCCGTCAGTGTCCTGGTGGAGAACCAGGCCGCCTCGGTGTCGGCGCACACGGAGAAGATGGTGTCCTGGGCGACCGCGACTCCCTTGACGGCGTTGGCGTGCAGGGGCAGAGCCGCCTCGAAGGTCACGGTCCCGTCGTCGGCGAGGGAGAAGACCAGTCCCTCACCGGTGTACGTGCCGATGACGAGATGCGGGCGTCCCTCCCTCTCGAACGCGGCGCCGCAGTTGAGCGGTGACCGGTGCTGATGGAGCGGCTCTCCGGTGAGCGCGTCGAACACGGTACCCATCTGTCCGCCGGTCACGAGGCGGTCGCCGACGGGCGTGAGGAAGTTGCACAGGCTGCCGGTGCGCGCCGCGATCTCGCCGTCGCGCCTGAGGATGCCTGCGTCTCCGATGGTCCACGACGAGCCGCGGAAGCGTGTCACAGCATTGGCCCCGCCGGTCGGCTCCACCCCGGCCAGGTCCCAGTCGTCCGAGGTGATTTCGTACCTCGCGTACGACGAGCCGAACGTGGCGAACACAAGGGTGGTGTCGCCCAGGAAGGCACACGACCGGGGCCAGACGTCGCTGGGAAGCGACGAGGACGCCACCTGGGTCAGCCGGTCCCCGGATATGTCCCACACGCGGAGTTTGCGGTCGTAGCTGAGGCTGACCAGCATTCCCCGGGCGGCGTTAAGAACGAGACGCTTGATGCCGGCGTCGTGTGCGGGAGTGGTGACGGTGCCCGTTGCGTCGATCCGGATGATCTCCCCGTCGTCGTTTCCGGCGAAGACGGTGCCGTCGGCGTCCAGCGCGACGGTATCGGTCTCGACGCCTCCGAGATCGAAGTCCTCGACCATGGCCCCCGTTTCCAGCGACCAGCGTTTGATCGTTCCGTCGTCGCTTGAGGAGATCAACTCCCCCGGGCCGGACCACTCCACGGAGATGACATCGGCCGTGTGGCCCTCGAAGACAGCTCGCAACGCGCCGTCGAATCCGTACACCCGCACCCGGTGGTCACGGGACGCCGTGGCGATCAGGGGGTCGGTCGGGTGGAAGACGGACATCTCGACGTCGTCCGTGTGGTCGGAGAGCACGGCGAGGAGCTTGAGTTCGGGCACGGACCACAGGCGCGCCGTGTGGTCGCTGGACGACGTGAGCAGCCGGGTCCCGTCGGGGCTGAAAGACACCTGGTTGGCGAGGTGGTCGTGGAAGGACCGGCTGACGGCACGCTTGGTGGCCGCGTCCCACAGAATGACCTGGTTGTCGTATCCGGCAGTCGCGACATACTCATCAGCGTGTGCGGCGATGCCGCTGATGGGTCCGGTGTGGCGCATCACAGGCTTATTCCTTCGACGTCGATTTCGATCGTGTGATGGGTCTGCGAGACCTTGGCGGACAGGTAGTGGTAGTTGCTGGGGTTCACGTGGACGCCGGTCGGCACTGTCCTGCGCAACCGGATGCCCAGTCCCAGCAGCTGGGCGCTTTTGTTCGGATTGTTGGTGAGGAGGTCGATCTGCCCGATCCCCAGGGCATTGAGCATCTGGGCGGCCGCGGTGTAGTCGCGTTCGTCGGCTCCGCGGCCCAGGTGCCGGTTGGCTGCGTACGTGTCCAGGCCTTCCTCCTGCAGCCGGTAGGCGTCGAGCTTGTTGTAGAGCCCGATGCCTCGGCCTTCCTGCCGCAGGTAGACCACATACCCGCCGGTTGCGGCGATTTTCACGAGTGCTTCTCGGAGTTGCGGACCGCAGTCACAACGGAGAGACCCCAAAACATCTCCCGTCATGCATTCCGAGTGGAGCCGTACCAGCGGTACGTCCCCGGGGTCGCCCAACTCGATAGCCAAGTGTTCCTGGCCGTCACTGAGCCCTTCGAAGGTGATCAACCGGGCTTTGGTAGTTCCTATGCCCGGGACATTCAGTGGCACCGACGTGACCCCGCGAATACGTGCTTCAGCAGCGGTCTCTCGCGTTTCCCAGTCCATCGCGGTCTCCTGCTCTAGGTAACGGAAATCACCATACAGAAGAGAGAACACGCCAGAAGATCAAATCAGGCCCACCTAGGAAATCGAAGGACTATAAGCCGCAATCGGTACAATCGACCGCCTACCGCAGGGCCATGAGCTGGCATTACATCAATCTATCTGTATTAATCAGACATAACCGCCCTCTCATGAAATATCGACTGATTCTCACCATTTAATTTAAAGGTTAAGTATAATCTAAAATTCTTTCCTGGCTTGAAACCGACACTTGATGGTTGTCCGGCCGCGCGGCTTGCGATTAATTTTTGATGCACCACACCGCACGCCTCGTGCATGCCGGCCGGACCGCACGGATGGACACTCCGGACGGTCGGTGATCTACTCGTTTCGTTCACCCCAAATACATTCCTCTGCGGAACATGGAGGAGTTGTGGAGAAGTATCTCGGGGCAGGATCAACTGGCAGACACGAACCTTTACTGGGCCGTAAACGGGCTGCCAGGTGAACCGGAAGAGCCGCCCGCCAACAAAAGTTGCCCGTTGTGTTACAGGAGTGATGATTCCGTGCGTGTCATATGCATCTCCGGAAGCCCGACCCCGCGCCCTGGTCGCGTGAACTCATGAGGCACGTCAGCTCGCTCCTGGCCGCCGGCGGGTGGGACGTCTCAGAGGTGGACTTGGGGGGCCTCTCCTCCCCCATGCTCGACACTGTGGCGTATGCAAGCGGAAACGAGTATCCGCACGCAGGCGTCCGCGCGCTGAGGTCACAACTGGCCGCTGCGGACGCGGTCGTTCTTGCCACATCCGTCTTCCACTCCAGTTTCTCGGGGCTCAAGAACGCGCTCGACCACTTCCCCGAAGAGACGTTCGCCGACAAGCCCGTCGGGCTGCTGGCCAACGCTGGCAGCGAGCGGGGCGTGGCGATCGCGTGCGAGCACCCGCACGCCGTGGCGAAGGCACTCGCGGGATGGGTGGCGCCCACGCGGGTGGCCTCGTCCGCCGTCGACTTCAATCCGGTGACCCGCCGACCGAAGTCCGGCTCGGTGGAGCTGCGCTGCGAGCTCAGGTGCGACGAACTCAGGACCTTCACCGAAGCATTCGCAGCGACGAGGGTCTCCTCATGACGAGTGCTCCGAAGGACGAGCCAGCCCTGAGGCCGCCACCTCGGAGCGATTCCCCTGGCCCGGAGTCTCCCTCGGGCGGAGCACTGGCTCGCGGACTCGCGGCCCTGCGCATCCCCAATTACCGCAGATACCTGATCGCTGAGACGGTGTCGCTCATCGGCACCTGGACGCAGTTCGCCGGGCAGTTGTGGCTCGTGGTCCAGGTCCTCGCACCGGGCAACGGGTTCCTGCTCGGTGTCACCTCCGCCGTACAGGCTGCCCCGATCCTGCTGACCCTCTGGGGCGGCGCGATCGCCGACAGCCTCGACCGCCGCAAGATTCTGATCGTCACCCAGAGCGCCTCCGCAGTCATCGCTCTCACGCTCGGCCTCATCACGCTGGCCGGGGCGGTGACCTTGCCGATCGTCTGGATCTGCGCCTTCCTCACGGGCCTCGCCCAGGCGATCGACTCACCAGCCCAGCAGGCCATGGTGCCCGACCTCGTTGGTAAGGAGCACCAGAACAGCGCCGTCGCGCTGAGCGGAGCGGCCTTTCAGGGCATGCGGATCGTGGGGGTCGGACTCGCACCGGCGCTGGTGGCCGCGTGGGGTCTCGCCTCCCCTTTTCTCATCAACGCGGCATCGTTCGTGTTCGTGGTGATCACCCTGGTCAGGCTCAAGGTGACATCGTCGGCGGGCGGCCAGAGCCGGGCCCTGGTGAAGGACGGTATGCGCGACATCCGAAGGTCGCCGCTGCTGATCGCACCACTTATTGTGCTCGGCACGATGGCGGTATTCGCGCTGAACTTCGACGTCACACTCCCGCTGCTCGCCACGCACACACTGGGCGAAGGACTGTGGCTGGTCAGCGCGCTCCTGACATCCAGTTCCGCCGGCGCCGTAATCTCGTCATTTCTGGTCGCGACACGCCATCAGATATCGGATCGCCTCCAGTGGCTGTTCGTCGGTGTCCTCGCGGCTTCCATGTGTGCTCTCGCCGTCACCAGGATCACCTGGCTCGCTGTTGTCATCATGTTCCCGTTGGGCGGAGCCATCGCAGCCACCATGGCCGGCACCAGCACGCTTCTCCTGCATCGGGCGGACCCGAGCATGCGCGGACGGGTTATGTCCGTCTACGGGCTCATCATGCAAGGCTCCTCGCTGCTCGGTGGCCTGCTGATCGGTGCGCTGTCCGATCCCCGCGTGCTCGGCCCGCCCGGTGGCCTGCTCATCGGAGCAGCCTCCATCGCCGTGGGAATCGGATTCAGCGCCCTGGTACTGGCACGGGCCAAGAGGACACCCCGGACCGCGTGAACCTGCCTGCGCCGCCCGGGCGCATGGGCGGCCAGTACCCCGGTGACGGCCTCGCCGACGTCACGACGCTCCGCGCCAGCGACGCGCGCGGCACACACGAGGTCTGCGACGCCACCCCTCACGACGCCCCCGCAAGCGAGAGGTCGAAGAGGTGATCAGTGGTCGACGCCAGCCGTTCGGCCACGCCCAGCGCCTGCTCGACGGGTGAGAGACAGCCGAAACTGCTGTGTCGTCTGCGGGCGTTGTAGTACGTCAGCCACTGGAAGATCTTTAGGCGCCACCGAGACCGTGGCTACCGTTCGCTTCCAACATTCCGTTCCAATTGGAGATCGGAAGCTGGACGATGAACGTGTCCGACGGCGTGACATATCCGTCGACAGTGCACTGAGTCACCGCATTCGTTCCGGTGCCTGTGGTCGTGAGCTTCGCCGACGTGATGAACGTCGGCGCACCCTTCAGGGTCTCGAAGTTGTCCCCGCCGTTCGCGGCCAGCGCTGCGCACTCTGCTTCAGCGTTTCCCGGCGACTGTGCATGCTGAGAGCCGGTAGCGGCACCCGCAGGCGCCGTTGTGAGGCCAACGGCTACGGCTAGGGCTGGTTCAGCCCTCGCGGACCGCCAGGGCGAGGAAACGAGCGTCCTCGTCGACATACGACGTCATGCGCCACCCCGAGCCGGCGAGCAGCGGCCGCAGATTGGGCTCGGCCCGCAGGTCGTCCGGTGTGATCCGCCGGCCCTGCCGGGCCGCGAGCGCCGCCCGCCCGACCGGATGGAACAGCGCGAGGACCCCACCGGGCCGCACGACGCGTGCCAACTCCCTCAGATTCCCAGCGGGATCGGGCAGGTGCGCGACGAGGCCCGCCGCGAACACGGCGTCGAGCGACTCCGATCGCAGTGGCAGCGCGGCGACATCGGTCAGGAGCAGCCGTCCCTCACGGTCCCGCCCGGCCCGTACGGCCGCCTGGAGCATGGCAGGCGTCAGATCGGCCCCGACGACCAGTCCAGACGGCCCCACGGCGCCACGCAATGGCGGCAGGGCGCGTCCGGTACCGCAACCGGCGTCGAGCACGCGGTCGCCCTCCCGCAGCCCCAGCTCGGCGACCGCGGCCGCGTAGGCGGGACCATCGTCGGGGAACCGGCGGTCCCAGTCGGCGGCGCGGGCACCGAAGAACTCCTGGACGTGCGTGTGGTCGTCACTCATGTCCCGCATGATCCCTCAGGTCCGCCCAGGGTGCCGCGGCGCACACGTCCTGCGCCGAAGCGTCCGCCATCGGCTCCGGACGCCACCGCGCGCACGCCCCGACGACACCGCGGGCCATCCGGACCTCAGCCCGCCACGTCCTTCTGGGCCAGAACCTTGTCGACGGCGACGCGGACGAGAAGTTCACCCGGCACGCCGTTGCGGGCCCCGAACTCCTCGGCCCGTTCCTCGCCCATGTAGCGGGCACCGATGCGGGCGGCCCAGTGACGCAGCTCGTCCAGGTCCTCCGAGATCCGCGCCCACCCTTGCAGCACGACGAAGTGGAAGGGTGGCCGGTCATCGTCCACGCACAGGGCGACCCGGCCGTCACGGGCCAGATTGCGCCCCTTCACGGTGTCCTTGCCGGTGTTGAACACCACGTCGTCCCCGTCCAGCAGGAACCAGATCGGCGCCACGTGCGGGCTGCCGTCCGCCCGGACGGTACAGAGTTTCGCCGTGCGGGTCCCGTTCGAGACGAACGCCCGCCATTCCTCATCGGTCATCTTCTGTGCCATGTCCTCATCCTCCTTGCCCGGAGCACGGGCGTGGGGAAGGCTTGCGGACAGATCCCCCGGCCAGGGGGAAGCACCGCGTACGGGGACGACACGGGGAGATCGGATCATGGCGCAGAACCAGGGACTCGGCTGGCTGCTGGACGACCTGACCGGGCGCGTCGAGCACGTCCGGCATGCGTTGGTCCTGTCCAACGACGGGCTGGTGACCGGGGCGAGTACCGGCCTGCGACGCGAGGACGCCGAGCATCTCGCGGCGGTCTCGTCCGGGCTGCACAGCCTGGCCAAGGGCTCGGGCCGCCACTTCGGCGCAGGACAGGTACGGCAGACGATGGTCGAGTTCGACGACGCGGTCCTGTTCGTCACCGCGGCCGGATCGGGCAGCTGCCTGTGCGTCCTCAGCGGCGCGGAGGCCGACATCGGGCAGATCGCGTACGAGATGACACTGCTCGTGAACCGGGTCGGCGAGCATCTCGACATCGATGCGCGACAGCCGGGCCGAATATCACATGAAGGATTCTGACCTGCTTCTTTAGCGCCCTCTTCCTGTTTCTCGTGGGGCTGGCCGCGGAGTTTTCCACAGGCTTGTCACGGAGTTCGCGGCCGTGGCTACGGTTTTTGTGTCAGGCGGACGCGGACGGCGTCGGCCGCACACTCCACGGGGGAGAAGAGCATGTCGGGAAACACCGTCACGCACGAGACCACGGCAGCCGCGCAGCCGGTCCGCACCTCCCGCGACCATGTATACGCGCCGAGTCGCGCCGCACGGGAACTGGGCCTCAAGCGCCGTGAGTTCGACCTCGCCGTACACCTCGGCCGCATCCGCACCGTGCCCGACGGCAGGGGTGGCGGCCGCCGCGTCGACCGTGACGAGATCGAGCGGATCCGCGCGGCGGAGGGCTTCCCCGACCGGCTGCGGGAGAGCGTCCGAGCCGTCGGGACCGCGGAGGGTGCGACCCTCGTGAGGGTCACCAGGGTCCGGTTCACCCGCCTCGCACGGTTGGGCCTTCTGGTGCCGGTCACGTTTTACGTGAACCGCTACCGTGCCGTCGTCTGGCTGTATCTGGCCGAAGAACTACGCCAGTTCGCGGCTGACGAGCGCAACGTCGTGCTGTTGCACGGGCGCACGCCCGAGGGCTTGCGCGATCAGTTGACGGAAGGGCTGGACCTGCGCCCCCGCAACTGGCGGGGCCGGCATCTCGGGTTCCTGCTCCGCCAGGCCGACGATCCCTGGGCCCGAGCGGCGGCGGTGGCGTCGCTGCTCGACGCCGTCGAGGTCTCGGACGTCGTCAGGGACCCGTACGAGCGCTCCCATCTCGGCCGGTTCCGGCCGGTGACACCCCGCCCGGCTCACCGGGGTCCCCCGCGGCGCAGGTCGCCGAGGAGATCATGACGGCGGCGGATCCGGACGAGATCGCATGGCTCCGCGCGGACCTGGCGGACGCCGTGGCCACCGCCCGCGAGCAGCGCCCGGCGCCCCGGCCGGCTCTTCGCGCAGTGCCCGACGCGCCGCCCGACGGGGCACTCACGCCGCATGAGCACGGGGCAGGGGAGCCCGGACGGTTCCGCGGCCTGCTCGGCCGGCTCTGGCGGAAGGACACCTGACCCACTGGAGCCGAGCGACTGGCCCGACCCGACAGACCGACCCGTCCCGCCGAACCCTCCGACCCGCATGCCCTACAGAGCCCGGAACAGCCCTTCCTGAACCACCGACACCAGCATGCGCCCCTCCCGGTCGTAGATCCGCCCGCGGGCCAGGCCCCGCCCGCCGGTCGCGATCGGCGACTCCTGGTCGTACAGGAACCACTCGTCCGCGCGGAACGGCCGGTGGAACCACATCGCGTGGTCCAGCGAGGCCATGTCGAAACCCCGGGGGCCCCACAAAGGTTCGACTGGGATGCGCACGGCGTCCAGGAGGGTCATATCGCTGGCGTAGGTCAAAGCGCAGGTGTGCACGAGCGGGTCGTCACCGAGCGGGCCGACCGCCCGCATCCACACGGCGCTGCGGGGCTCGGCGCCCTTGATCTCCTCGGAGTTCCAGCGCAGCCGGTCGACGTAGCGGATGTCGAAGGGCTGGCGGCGGGCCATCCGCTCGAACTGCTCCGGCAGCGCGCCCAAATGCTCCCGCACCTCGTCGGTCACCGTCGGCAGGGACTCGGGATCCGGGACCTCGCGGGCCGGTGGCAGCTGGTGCTCGAAACTCCCCTGCTCAGGCTTGTGGAAGGAGGCGGTGAGCGTGAAGATCGTGCGGCCCTGCTGCACGGCGGTGACCCGGCGGGTCGTGAACGACCGCCCGTCCCGGTCCCGTTCGACCTGGTACACGATCGGCACCCCCGGACGCCCGGGACGCAGGAAGTACGCGTGCAGCGAGTGCACCGGGCGGTCGCCGTCCGTGGTGCGGCCCGCGGCGACCAGCGCCTGGCCGGCCACCTGGCCGCCGAAGACCCGCTGGAGCGACTCCTCGGGGCTGCGGCCACGGAAGATGTTGACCTCGATCTGCTCCAGGTCGAGCAGGGAGACGAGGCTCTCGGCCGGATTCGTCATCGGTGGTTCTCTCCTGTGCTCAGAGCTGGCCGACATCGGTGACGCGGACGACCGCGCGGCCCTCCGCGTCGGAGGCAGTGAGATCGACCTCCGCGCTGATGCCCCAGTCATGGTCGTCATTGGGGTCGTCGAAGATCTGCCGCACGCGCCACAGACCGTTCTGCGGCTCCGCCTCGATCACCAGCAGCTTGGGGCCGCGCGCGTCGGGGCCGGTGCCAAGGTCGTCGTACTCGTCCCAGTACGCGTCCATCGCCTCACCCCACGCGTCGGCGTCCCAGCCGGCGTCGGCGTCCATCTCACCCAGCTCCTCGACCTGGTCGAGAGCGGCGAGTTCGACCCGGCGGAACATGGCGTTGCGGACCAGGACCCGGAAGGCGCGCGCGTTGGCGGTGACCGGCCGCACCTGGTCGGCCTTCTCCTGGGCCTCCTCGGCGGTCATCTCCGCCGGGTTGGCGAGCTGCTCCCACTCGTCCAGCAGGCTGGAGTCGACCTGGCGCACCATCTCGCCCAGCCACTCGATCAGGTCCTGGAGGTCCTCGGACTTCAGGTCGTCCGGGACGGTGTGGTCGAGGGCCTTGTAGGCGCTCGCCAGGTAGCGCAGCACGATGCCTTCGGTGCGGGCCAGCTCGTAGTGGGAGACCAGCTCCGTGAAGGTCAGCGCCCGTTCGTACATGTCACGGATGACCGACTTCGGCGACAGCGGGTGGTCGCCGACCCAGGGGTGGCTCCGGCGGTATGTGTCGTAGGCGTGGAAGAGCAGCTCCTCCAGTGGCTTCGGGTACGTGACGTCCTGGAGACGCTCCATGCGCTCCTCGTACTCGACGCCGTCCGCCTTCATTGCGGCCACGGCCTCACCGCGTGCCTTGTTCTGCTGGGCGGCGAGGATCTGCCACGGGTCGTCCAGCGTGGACTCCACGACCGAGACCATGTCCAGCGCGTACGACGGCGACTCCGGGTCGAGCAGTTCGAAGGCGGCCAGGGCGAACGTGGACAGCGGCTGGTTCAGCGCGAAGTCCTGCTGCAGGTCGACCGTGAGGCGCACGACGCGCCCCTCCGAGTCCGGCTGGTCGAGCTTCTCGACGATGCCGCCGTCCAGGAGGGAGCGGTAGATGGCGATGGCCCGTCGGATGTGCCTCAGCTGCTGCTTGCGCGGCTCGTGGTTGTCCTCCAGCAGGTGGCGCATCGCCGCGAAGGCGTCGCCGGGCCGGGCGATCACCGAAAGCAGCATGGTGTGCGTGACCCGGAACCGCGATGTCAGCGGCTCCGGCTCCGAACCGATGAGCTTCTCGAACGTGCTCTCCGACCACGCCACGAAGCCTTCGGGCGCCTTCTTGCGGACGACCTTCCTGCGCTTCTTCGGGTCGTCACCGGCCTTGGCGAGCGCCTTCTCGTTCTCGACCACGTGCTCGGGCGCCTGGGCGACGACGAAGCCCTCCGTGTCGAAGCCGGCGCGCCCCGCCCGGCCGGCGATCTGGTGGAACTCGCGGGCCCGCAGCGTACGCACCCGGGTGCCGTCGTACTTGGTCAGTGCCGTGAACAGCACGGTGCGGATGGGGACGTTGACGCCCACGCCCAGCGTGTCCGTTCCGCAGATCACCTTCAGCAGACCGGCCTGCGCGAGCTTCTCCACCAGCCGCCGGTACTTGGGCAGCATGCCGGCGTGATGGACGCCGATGCCGTGCCGGACGTAGCGGGAGAGGTTGCGGCCGAACTTCGTGGTGAAGCGGAAGTTGCCGATCAGCTCGGCGATCCGCTCCTTCTCCTCCCGCGTGCACATGTTGACGCTCATCAGCGCCTGCGCCCGCTCCACGGCCTGCGCCTGTGTGAAGTGCACGATGTAGACGGGCGCCTGCCGGACCTCCAGCAGATCGGTCAGCGTCTCGGTGAGCGGCGTGAAGCGGTACTCGTAGGAGAGCGGCACAGGACGGGTGGCGGAACGCACGACCGAGGTGGGCCGGCCGGTGCGGCGCGCGAGGTCCTTCTCGAAGAAGGAGACGTCGCCGAGGGTCGCCGACATGAGGACGAACTGGGCCTGCGGCAGTTCCAGCAGCGGGATCTGCCAGGCCCAGCCGCGGTCCGGCTCCGCGTAGAAGTGGAACTCGTCCATGACGACCTGGCCGATGTCCGCGTGCTTGCCGTCACGCAGCGCGATCGACGCGAGGACCTCGGCGGTGCAGCAGATGACGGGGGCGTCGGAGTTCACGGAGGCGTCGCCGGTCAGCATGCCGACGTTCTCGGTGCCGAAGATCTTGCACAGCTCGAAGAACTTCTCCGAGACCAGCGCCTTGATCGGCGCCGTGTAGAAGGTGACCTCGTCCCGCGCCAGGGCCGCGAAGTGGGCACCCGCCGCGATCATGCTCTTGCCGGACCCGGTGGGCGTCGACACGATCACGTTCGCGCCGGAGACCACCTCGATCAGCGCCTCCTCCTGATGGGGGTAGAGCGTGAGACCGCGCTCCTGGGCCCACGCCTCGAAGGCTTCGTACAGGGCATCGGGGTCGGCGGTCCGCGGCAGCTGATCGATGAGGGTCACGCCCCCATCTTGCCTGCCCCGGGACGTCATGGGGGAATCGGCTGTCCGCGTGAAGATCACGAACGCTACCCTGGGTCGCCGACGCGGCATCAGCGGACCGGGACAACTGCACAGCGGCACTCGAGGAATGAGGCGGGCAACGGCGATGATGGGACCAGCACACTCTCTGTCGGGAGCCGCCGCCTGGCTCGGCGTCGGGGCCGCGACCGCCGCCGCGGGACACACGATGCCCTGGCCGGTGCTGCTGGCCGGAGCCCTGATCTGCGCCGGCGCCGCGCTCGCCCCGGACCTCGACCACAAGGCCGCCACCATCTCCCGCGCCTTCGGGCCGGTCTCACGGACCCTGTGCGAGATCGTCGACAAGCTGTCGTACGCCGTCTACAAGGCAACGAAGAAGAAGGGCGACGCGCGCAGGACCGGCGGGCACCGGACGCTGACGCACACCTGGCTGTGGGCGGTCCTGACCGGGGCGGGAGCCTCGGTGCTGGCCATCACGGGTGGGCGCTGGGCGGTCCTGGCGATCCTGTTCGCGCACCTGGTGCTGGCCATCGAGGGACTGCTGTGGCGGGCGACCCGCGGTTCGAGCAGCGACGTGCTGGTCTGGCTGCTGGCCGGGACCAGCGCCTGGATCATCGGGGGGATCCTGGACCAGCCGGACGGCGGCTCGGGCTGGCTGTTCACCGCGCCCGGCCAGGAGTACCTGTGGCTGGGCCTGCCGATCGTGCTCGGCGCGCTGGTCCACGACATCGGGGACGCGCTGACCGTCTCGGGCTGCCCCATACTCTGGCCGATACCGGTGGGCCGCAAGCGGTGGTATCCCATCGGCCCGCCCAAGGCCATGCGGTTCCGGGCGGGCAGCTGGGTGGAGCTGAAGGTGCTGATGCCGGTGTTCATGCTGCTCGGGGGAGTGGGCGGCGCGGCGGCGCTGGGCTACATCTGAGGAGTGAGGGCGGCCGCGTGCGCTCAGCCGGTCCCCGCCTCGCCCTGTCCCTCGGCCCCGCCGTAACGGCGCTCGAAGCGGGCGACGCGTCCTTCCGAGTCCACGGTGCGTGCCTTGCCCGTGTAGAAGGGGTGGCTCTCGGAGGAGATCTCCACGTCCACCACCGGGTAGGTCTCGCCGTCGTCCCACGCGATGGTCTGGTCGCTGGTCGCGGTGGACCGGGTGAGGAAGGCGTATCCGGCACTGCGGTCGCGGAAGACGACCGGCCGGTACTCGGGATGCTTGTCCTGCTGCATGACTGCTCCTCGTACGACGCGGTTCTCGGGGGCGACGGCGCGGAGGCGCCGCCGCGGGTGGCGTCAGCCGGGCAGGGTGTCCTCGTCGACGACGTGCATGGCGGCCTCCTCGGCGGAGGCGGCGGCACCGTCGATGCCCACGTCCAGCGCGACCAGCGCCGGCTCCTCGTCCTCGTGCGTCCCCTCGTCGGGGGCCACGAGCCGGCCGGAGCGGTCCGCGCCGACCTCGTTGTCCAGCAGTTCCCCGTCGGTGCCGTCGGAATCACCCAGGCCGTCGCCGTCCGGGGCGGGCAGGTCGGGGCGCTCCTCGGCCAGCCGCTGGTCCAGCGTCTCGCCCTGGTGGCGTTCGGCGGCCGTCACGCCGGCGTGCTCCACCGCCCAGGGGCGCTCGGGCGGGGACCAGCCACGGTCCAGGGGGTCCTCGACACCGTCGTCCTCGAGGGTGTCCTCGCCGTCGAGCAGCCCGGTGTCCTCCCGCTGGTCGGATCCGTCGGGCTGGTAGACGTCATCTCCCCATCCGTCGACGCTGTTCACGGGTACCTCCAGGGGGTGGGGACCGGCTCCTGCTCGCCGTGCCCGGCGACGGGCCGCCGTTGCACGGGGCACAGGACTCACCCGTCGCGGAACCGCTGGGTTCCCGGGCCTGGCTCGAACCGGTGCCTCCTCCCAGCCTTCCACTCCCGTTCGGGACCGCGCAACGGCACGGACCCGGTCCGGGGATCCGCGCCGCCCGCCCCACGCGACGCACCGGGCCCCGCTGGCCATCCCGGGCCCCACGACCCGGCGAGCCCCTCGGCCCCCGTCAGCACCGGCCGGGCACGCCCGCCCGAGCGGGCGCCGGTTCAGGCGCCACACCAACCCGAACCGACACCCCGCAGGTCGGCGCGGACGAAGCCCGCGCCGAAGCCCGCGCCGAAGCCGGCGCCGACGGGGGCGCCCGGCCGGGCGCCCGCGTTCTCACCCGTGCCAGGACCGCCACAGCGCCGCGTAGGCGCCGTCCGCCGCGACGAGTTCGTCGTGGCTGCCCAGCTCGCTGATCCGGCCCTGCTCGACCACGGCGATGACGTCCGCGTCGTGGGCCGTATGCAGCCGGTGGGCGATCGCGATGACCGTGCGGCCGTCCAGGACCCGGGCCAGGGACCGCTCGAGGTGCCGGGCGGCCCGGGGATCGAGCAGCGACGTCGCCTCGTCCAGCACCAGGGTGTGCGGGTCGGCCAGCACGAGGCGGGCCAGCGCGATCTGCTGGGCCTGTGCGGGAGTCAGCGTGAAGCCGCCCGAGCCGACCTCCGTGTCCAGGCCCTCGTCGAGCGCCCGGGCCCAGTCGTCCGCGTCCACCGCGCCCAGCGCCGCCCACAGCTCGGCGTCCTCGGCGCCGGTCCTGGCCAGACGCAGGTTGTCGCGCAGGGAACCCACGAAGACGTGGTGCTCCTGGTTGACGAGGGCGACATGGGAGCGGACCCGTTCGGCGGACATCCGGGACAGCTCCGCCCCGCCCAGGGTGATCCGGCCCTCGCGCGGCCCGTAGATGCCGGCCAGCAGCCTGCCGAGCGTGGACTTGCCCGCGCCCGACGGGCCGACCAGGGCGAGCCGCGTGCCGGGGGCGACCTCCAGCGAGACCTTGCGCAGGACGTCCACGCCGTCGAGGTAGCCGAAGTGCACCCCGTCCGCGTGCACGTGCCGTCCGTCGGGAGCCAGCGCGGGGTCGCCCGCGTCCGGCTCGATGTCCCGCACGCCGACCAGCCGGGCCAGGGACACCTGGGCCACCTGGAGCTCGTCGTACCAGCGCAGGATCAGGCCGACCGGGTCCACGAGCATCTGCGCGATCAAGGCGGCCGTGGTCAGCTGACCTACCCCGATCCAGCCCTGGAGGACGAACACACCGCCGATGAGCAGCACGGAGGAGAGCACGGTCACATGGGTGACGTTGATGACCGGGAAGAGCACCGACCGCAGCCACAGCGTGTAGCGCTCCCACGCCGTCCACTCCTTGACCCGGCGCTCCGACAGCTCGATACGGCGGGCGTCCAGGCGGTGCGCCTCGACGGTGCGCCCCGCGTCCACGGTCTCGGCGAGCGCGGCGGCCACCGCGGCGTACCCGGCCGCCTCCGAGCGATAGGCGGAGGGCGCCCGGCGGAAGTACCAGCGGCAGCCGATCACCAGCAGCGGCACCGCGATCAGCACCGCGGGTGCCAGCGGCGGCGCCGTCACGACGAGCCCGCCGAGCAGCAGCACCACCCACACGACGCCGATGGACAGCTGGGGCACGGCCTCGCGCATGGCGTTGCCGAGCCGGTCGATGTCCGTCGTGATGCGGGAGAGCAGATCGCCCGTGCCGGCCCGTTCCAGCACGCCGGGCGGCAGTCCGACCGAGCGCACGAGGAAGTCCTCGCGCAGATCGGCCAGCATCCGTTCGCCGAGCACCGCCCCGCGCAGCCGCACCTCCCGTACGAAGACGGCCTGCACGAGGAGTGCGAGAACGAACAGGGTGACCGTGAGCCCCAGGTGCAGCTCGCGCGCGTCGTCCGACACGCGTTCCACGAGGCCGCCCAGCAGGTAGGGGCCCGCCATCGAGGCGACCACGGCGGCGGTGTTGACGGCGACGAGAAGGAGGAAGGCGCGGCGGTGGCGGCGCAGCAGCTCTCCCACGTAGGCGCGTACGGTCGAGGGCGCGCCGACGGGCAGGGTGCTCGCCGTCGTGGGGGCCGCCGGGTCGTACGACGGGGGCGCGACGCCGATCATGCCGTCTCCTCGATCTCTTCCAGTCGGTGCAGTACGTCGTCATCCCGGTGCAGCACGTCGCCGTCCAGGGACTTCGCCGACTGCCCGGCGGCCGACGCTCCGACAGCCGGCCTTCCGACGCCCGGGCTCCCGGCGGCGTGCGCCGCGGTCTCCTCGTCGGTCTCCCGGGTGACGACCGCCCGGTACCGGGGCTCGGTGTGCAGCAGGTCCCGGTGGGCACCGACCGCGGCGACCTCGCCGTCGTGCAGGAACACGACGCGGTCCGCGCGGTCCAGCAGCAGAGGCGACGAGGTGAACACCACGGTGGTGCGCCCCGCACGTAGGCCACGTACGCCTTCGGCGATGCGTGCCTCGGTGTGCGAGTCCACGGCGGAGGTCGGTTCGTCCAGGATTAGCGCCTCCGGGTCCGTGATCAGGGACCGGGCCAGGGCGAGCCGCTGCCGCTGGCCGCCCGACAGCGAACGGCCCCGCTCGGTGATGCGGGCGTCCACCGGGTCGTCGAGGTCGAGTGAACTCTGCGCCAGCGCCGCCAGGACGTCGCCGCACTGGGCGGCGGCCAGCGCGTCCTGCGCGGCGACCGCGCCGGACGCGGGGACGTCGAGCAGCTCACGGAGCGTGCCGGACAGCAGGACCGGGTCCTTGTCCTGGACCAGGACGCTGGTGCGCGCGGACGCCAGGGGCAGTTCGTCGAGCGGTACGCCGCCCAACAGGGCCGACGTGCCCTCCTCGGAGGGGTGTCCGCCGAGACGTTCCGCCAGACGTCCGGCCGCGTCCGGATCGCCGCACACCACGGCGGTGAGACGGGCCGCCGGTGCCAGGAGACCGGTGGTCGGGTCGTACAGGTCCCCGGCCGGAACCTCGGCGGCGCGGGTGCCGGTGGTGTCCGTGGCCCGTTCGAGGGACAGCACCCGGGCGGCCCGCTTGGCCGACGGCCGGGAGAACGAGTAGGCCATCGCGATCTCTTCGAAGTGACGCAGAGGGTAGGTGAGGATCATGACGGAGCTGTAGACGGTGACGAGTTCGCCGACGCCGATGCGGCCGTCACGGGCCAGGTGGACGCCGTGCCAGACCACCGCGATCAGCAGCAGGCCCGGCAGCAGCACCTGGATCGCGGCGATCAGGGCCCACATGCGGGCGCTGCGCACGGCCGCGCGGCGCACCTCCTGGGAGGCGCCGCGGTAGCGGTCGAGGAAGAGTTCCTCGCCGCCGATGCCGCGCAGCACGCGCAGGCCCGCGACGGTGTCGGAGGCGAGTTCGGTGGCGCGGCCGGCCTTGTCGCGCTGGACGTCGGCGCGGCGGGTGGCCCGGGGCAGCAGCGGCATCACCGCGAGCGCCAGCACCGGCAGGCCGACGATCACGACGACGCCGAGGGCCGGCTCGTAGACGACGAGGGCGACGCAGACCAGCACGATGGTCAGCGCCGCCGCGGTGAAGCGGGAGAGGGCCTCGACGAACCAGCCGATCTTCTCGACGTCGCCCGTGGACACGGCGACGACCTCGCCGGCCGCGACCCGCCGGGTCAGGGCGGAGCCCAGCACGGCGGTCTTGCGTGCGAGGAGTTGCTGGACGCGGGCCGCGGCGGTGATCCAGTTGGTGACGGCGGTGCGGTGCAGGAAGGTGTCGCCGAGCGCGTTGCCGACGCAGCACAGCGCCAGGAGGCCGCCCGCGAGGGCGAGTCGGGCGCCGGAGCGGTCGACGACGGCCTGCACGGCCAGACCGACACAGAACGGCAGCGCGGAGACGGAGGCGAAGTGCAGCAGGCCCCAGGAGAGGGCCTTGAGTTGTCCGCCCAACTGGTTGCGGAACAGCCACCACAGGAATCGGGGACCCGAACGTGCGTCAGGCACGCCCGGGTCGGGATACGGAAGGTCTCGGATCTGCATGGTGTCCCAGAGGCTCGTGTCACGGGGTGCCGTTCACGACGGCATCAAGAGGCTGCAAACCGTGAAAGGTTCGCGTTGCCGTCTGCCGGAAATCAAGCGGTTTTCCGCGGTGGGGTACGAATCCGGCTGCCGCTCACCCCACCCCCGCCGGGGCGGCGCGGCGCGGGTGCGACTATGGATGAATGGGAAGTGGTGGTGTACGGCGTACGGCGGTCGCGATGGCGGCCCTTGGCTCTCTGCTGACGGCACTGACCGCCTGTGGTGGCGGTTCCTCCGGGTCCGGCGCGGACGCCGGGGCGAAGGCGTCCGGGGACGGGGCGGCCCACAGCACCCCCACGGCCGACCCGACGACGATCCCGGGCGTCGGCGACCGGCTCCGGCAGCGGATCCCCGCCGACTCCCGCCAGGTCGTCGCGGTGTACGGCGACGGCAAGGACTCCGCGGACTCGACGGTGGTGCTGTACACGAAGCGGGGCTCGGCATGGCACCGCGAGCGCGGCTGGGCGGCGCATAACGGCACCAAGGGGTGGACGACCGACCACCACGAGAACGACAAGCGCAGCCCCGTCGGGGTGTTCACGCTCAGCGACGCGGGCGGTGTGCTCCCGGACCCCGACCCGGCACCCGGCACCGGACTGCCGTACACCCGTTCCGCCGCCTTCGCCGCGCCGCGCTCGTGGGGCAAGTCGTACTGGCACGACTTCGACTACGTCATCGCCATCGACTACAACCGCGTCAAGGGCACGTCGCCGAACGACCCCACCCGCCCGGAGGGATCCGCGAAGGGCGGTAGCATCTGGCTGCACATGGACCACGGCAGCGGAACATCGGCCTGCGTCAGCCTGCCCAAGCCGGCGATGGAGTACCTGCTGCGCACCCTGGATCCGGACCGGCACCCGGTGGTGGTGATGGGGGACAGGGCGGATCTGAAGGCCTGAACCCCTCAGCGGGCCTCGGCCACCGTGCCGCTCCCGCGCTCCCCTTCACCGCCGGTCCGATCACCGCCGGTCCGGTCAACGACGGTCCGACCGCTGGCGGTCCGATCGCCGGCGGGCCCGTCCACCAGGGTGTCCAGCAGCCCGTTCAGCACCGCGCGCTGCCCGTCCGTCAGCGGGGCGAGGATCTCCTCGGCGGCGCAGCGGCGGGCGGCGCGCAGTTCGCGCAGTGCCGCGCGCCCGTCGTCGGTGAGTTCGATCCGGATGACCCTGCGATTGGCCGGATCGGGCACGCGGCGTACCTTCCCGGCGCCCTCCAGTCCGTCGACCAGAGTGGTCACGGCGCGCGGCACGACCTCCAGGCGCTCGGCGAGATCCGCCATGCGCGGGGGCGAGCCGTAGTGCGCCAGCGTACGCAGCAGCCGGGACTGGGCCGGTGTGATGCCGAGGTCGCGGTGCTCGAGGTGACGCTTCTGGATGCGGTGCACGCGGCGGGTGAGCCGGAGCAACTGCTCGGCGAGCAGGCCGTCGGAATCGGGGGCGGTCATACGGGAACAATATCAGGATGCCGTTCATTGTGAGTATAGGTAACAATGACCTATGATCCGTATCGTCCGCTCGGCTCTGCCCGGGTCCCCGCCGCGCGCGGGTCCCGCCGCTGCAGGCCCCGCGGACCTCCTCTGCCGCACTCCCGAAGGAGCCCATGAACCCCGGTCGCGAATCCGCCTGGACACCACCCGCCGACGCCAGGGAACAGCCCCGGCAGGTGCGCCGCATCCTCAACCTGTTCCGCCCCTACCGAGGCCGCCTCGCGGTCGTCGGACTGCTGGTCGGCGCCGCCTCGCTGGTGTCGGTCGCCACGCCCTTCCTGCTGCGGGAGATCCTCGACGTCGCCATCCCCGAGGGGCGCACCGGCCTGCTGAGCCTGCTCGCCCTCGGCATGATCCTCGGCGCCGTCCTGACCAGCGTCTTCGGCGTTCTCCAGACGCTGATCTCCACGACCGTCGGCCAGCGCGTCATGCACGACCTGCGCACGGCCGTCTACGGCCGGCTCCAGCAGATGTCCCTCGCCTTCTTCACCCGCACCCGCACGGGCGAGGTCCAGTCCCGCATCGCCAACGACATCGGCGGCATGCAGGCCACCGTCACCTCCACGGCGACCTCCCTGGTCTCCAACCTCACCAGTGTGATCGCCACGATCGTCGCGATGGTCGTCCTGGACTGGCGCCTGACCGTCGTGTCGCTGCTGCTGCTCCCCGCGTTCGTGTGGATCAGCCGCCGCGTCGGCCGGGAACGCCGCAAGATCACCACCCGGCGCCAGAAGCAGATGGCCGCCATGGCCGCCACCGTCACCGAGTCGCTCTCCGTCAGCGGCATCCTGCTCGGCCGCACGATGGGCCGCTCCGACTCGCTCACCCGAGCCTTCGCGGAGGAGTCCGAGGACCTGGTCGACCTCGAAGTGCGGTCGAACATGGCGGGCCGCTGGCGGATGGCCGTCATCACGATCGTCATGGCCGCCATGCCCGCCGTCATCTACTGGACCGCCGGCATCGCCCTCCACCTAGGCGGTCCGGGCGTCTCCCTCGGCACGATCGTCGCCTTCGTCTCGCTCCAGCAGGGCCTGTTCCGCCCGGCCGTGAGCCTGCTCGCGACCGGTGTCCAGATCCAGACCTCGCTGGCGCTGTTCCAGCGCATCTTCGAGTACCTCGACCTGCCGATCGACATCACCGAACGGGCCGAGCCGGTCCACCTCGACCACATCAAGGGCGAGATCCGCTTCGAGGACGTCGAGTTCCGCTACGACGGCGAGGGCCGCCCGGTCCTCGACGGCATCGACATCACCGTCCCCGCCGGCAGCAGCCTCGCTGTCGTCGGCCCGACCGGCGCCGGCAAGTCCACGCTGGGCCACCTGGTGCCGCGGCTGTACGACGTGACCGGCGGCCGGGTCACCCTCGACGGGGTCGACGTACGCGACCTCGACTTCGACAGCCTCGCCCGTGCGGTGGGCGTCGTCTCGCAGGAGACGTACCTCTTCCACGCCTCGGTCGCGGAGAACCTGCGCTTCGCCAAGCCGGACGCCACCGACGCGGAACTGGAGGCGGCGGCGCGGGCGGCCCAGATCCACGACCACATCGCCGCGCTGCCCGACGGCTACGACACGGTGGTGGGGGAGCGCGGGCACCGTTTCTCCGGTGGCGAGAAGCAGCGCCTGGCCATCGCCCGCACCATCCTGCGCGACCCGCCCGTCCTCGTCCTCGACGAGGCGACCAGCGCGCTGGACACCCGTACCGAGGCCGCCGTCCAGGAGGCTCTCGACGCGCTGTCCGCCAACCGCACCACGATCACCATCGCCCACCGCCTGTCCACCGTCCGGGACGCCGACCGGATCGTGGTCCTCGACTCCGGGCGCCTGGCCGAACAGGGCACGCACGAGGAACTGCTGGAGCGGGACGGGAGGTACGCGGCGTTGGTCCGCCGCGACGCCCGGCTGGAGCCGACCGGTCCGGAGCCGACCGGACTGGAGCCCACCCGCTTGGAGTCCACCAGCCTGGAGCCGACAAGATAACGATATGCCGGATTTGCCCACATATCGGGGTTACCGTGCCCGCATGCAGACGAACATGCCGCCGCGCGGCGCGAGGGGCGCCAAGAGCACCAGACGCACCAAGAGCACCAGGGCGATCGGAGCGACAGGGACGACGGGTACGACGGGTGCGGCCCGGATCGGCCGCAGGACGATCCGGCTCACGCGCCGGGGCCGCTTCGCCCTGATCGCGACCGGCGCCGTCGTGGCCGGCATCGCCGTGGCGGTACCGCTGCTGACGCCGGACGACGAGGGCCGGACCCGCCCCACCTTCCTGGTGATCCCGGAGGGCTGGCGCGCCACCCAGGTCTACGAGGCCGTGGACAAGACCCTCGACCTGCCCGCGGGCACCACCAAGAAGTCCCTGGCCCAGGCCGACCTCAAGCTGCCCAACGACGCCGAGGGCAACCTGGAGGGCTATCTCTTCCCGGCGACCTATCCGCTCGGCGAGAACCCGACCCCGCAGAAGCTGCTGGCGGACATGGTCGACACGGCGAACAAGAAGTTCACCGGCGCGCCCGTCGCCGCGGGCGCCCAGCGCAACGCGCTCAACGTCTACCAGGCGGTCACCATCGCAAGCATCGTCCAGGCGGAGGCGGCGACCAAGGAGGACATGGGCAAGGTGGCCCGGGTGGTCTTCAATCGGCTGGAGCGCGGGATGCCGTTGCAGATGGACTCGACCATCAACTACGCGCTGGGCCGTTCCACCCTGACGACCACCACCAAGGACACGAAGATCGACAGCGCGTACAACTCGTACCAGCGCATGGGTCTGCCGCCCACCCCCATCGGCAATCCGGGGGACGAGGCGATGACAGCCGCGATCAATCCGACGCCGGGCGACTGGCTGTACTTCGTCTCCGTCAAACCGGGCGACACCCGTTTCACCGCCGACTACGCCGAACACCAGCACAACGTCGCGGAGTTCAACCGCCTGCGGCAGAGCGCCTCGCACAGCGCCCCGCAGGGCGCCTCTCGGCAACCCGAGGCAGGATGACAGCCTTCGTCCCGACCGTCCGACGGGGTGTCACGCGGCGGCGGGCGCCGGTTCGGCCAGCAGCCGCCTGAGGTCCCGTACGGCCGCGCGCCCGGCCCGGTTGGCGCCGACGGTGCTGGCGGAGGGCCCGTACCCGACGAGGTGGACCCGGGGGTCGGCGACCGCGCGGGTGCCCTCGACGCGGATACCGCCGCCCGCCTCCCGCAGCCGCAGCGGCCGCAGATGGTCGATGGCCGCCCGGAACCCGGTCGCCCAAAGGATCACGTCGGCGTCCACCCGCCGCCCGTCGTCCCACTCGACCCCCTCGGGCGTGATGCGGTCGAACATGGGCCGGCGGTCCAGGACCCCGGACTCCAGCCCCGCGCGGACCGCGTCGTTCAGCGGCAGCCCGGTCACCGACACGACGCTCTTCGGCGGCAGCCCCTGCCGTACCCGTTCCTCCACGAGGGCCACCGCCGCGCGGCCCGCGTCCTCGTCGAAGGGCCCCTCGCGCCAGACGGGCGGCCGCCTGGTCACCCACGTGGTGGCCGCGGCGTACGGGGCGATCTCCAGCAGGTGCTGCGTCCCCGAGGCGCCCCCGCCGACGACGATCACGCGCCGCCCGGCGAACTCCTCGGGCCCGGCGTACTGAGCCGTGTGCATCTGGCGCCCGCGGAAGGTGTCCTGCCCCGGGTAGCGCGGCCAGAAGGGCCGGTCCCAGGTGCCGGTCGCGTTGATCAGCGCCCGGGTCGACCAGGTGCCGGCCGACGTCTCCACGAGCAGCCGCCCGCCCGTCCCCTCGCGCACCGCGCGGACGTCGACGGGACGGCGTACCCGCAGGTCGAACGCGCGCTCGTACGCCGTGAAGTACTCGGAGACGACCTCGGCGGACGGGCGCGAGGGGTCCGCGCCGGTCAGTTCCCTGTCTGGCAGGGCGTGCATGCCGTGCACCTTGCCGAACGTCAGCGACGGCCAGCGGAACTGCCAGGCACCGCCGGGGCCGGGGGCGTGGTCCAGCGCCACGAAGTCGCGTTCCGGCTCGGACCCGGTGCGCCGCAGGTGGTACGCGGCGGCGAGACCCGCCTGACCGGCACCGATGACGACGACTTCGACCTCGTACGTGTTGTTCACCTTTCTGCCAACGACGCCGAGGGCGCCGGTCTTCCCCGTCGCGCTCCCGCCCCAGGCCCTGCCCGTACGCCAGGATGGGAGGCATGCCAGATGCCTTCACCACCCGCGTCCTGAACCTCGCCACCGGCTCGTCCGAGCGCGTCGCCGACATCACCGGCGACTGTGAGTCCTTCCTGCGTGAGGCGGCGGCCGGCCGCGACGGCCTCCTCAACATCTTCGTCCCGCACGCCACGGCCGGGATCGCGATCATCGAGACCGGCGCCGGCAGCGACGACGACCTCCTCGCCGCCCTCCACACCCTGCTCCCCGCCGACGACCGCTGGCAGCACCGCCACGGCAGCCCCGGCCACGGCCGCGACCACGTCCTCCCCGCCTTCGTCCCCCCGCACGCGACCCTGCCGGTGATCGACGGCTGCCTGGAACTGGGAACGTGGCAGTCGGTGTGCCTGGTAGACACCAACAGGGACAATCCCGACCGGCAGGTGCGGTTGAGTTTCCTCGGATGACCCAGGGCGACCGAGATCGTCCTGGGCGCGGCCGCCGACTCTCCCTACGCTGTGGGCGGACACATCATTGCCTGGGCCCACGACTGGGAGGTGTCCGGCGCCACCGATCCGGTGACCCGTCTGAGGCTCGGCCCGTGGCCGTGTGATGAGCGGGGCGAGTACGACGGGATGGTCGCTGCGGCTGTCGACCGGCTCGGTCGCAACGTCGTCGACTGCCTCAACACCGGCTGCAAGATGCGTGACGAGGCAAGCTCCTCGTCACCTGCGGGCACGAAGGCGTCTGGGACCTCGACGATGCGAACGACGAGAACCGTTTCACGATGGAGGCGTGGGGCGCGCGGCTGGAACTGCGCGCCATTGAGCGGCGCAACCGCACGCCACCAACAACGCGGAGGTCCTGCGGACCGTTGCCGACCGCATTCTGGCCGACCCCGAGAACGTGACGTCCAGCAGCGAGGCGGCCCGCCTCAACCGTCTCGGCGAGCTGGCGCAGGCCGATCGCCTGGCCGTCAGGTACGGCAAATCGGCGACCGGTCGGTTCTGGTACCCCGCGAGCCTGCGCCACATGCTGCTGTCCGAGGCGGCCATGCGCTACCTCGTTCACAAAGGGGAGCCGGTCATCGACCGGACAGGCAAGCCCGTACGTCGGTGAGAGGGGCTGTGGCACTCGTACGACTCACCACGCTCCGAGGGATGTTCTCCGTGCTCGCGACGCTCCCTACCGGGGCCGCAAGTCCAATCGGCCTTATCTGCTGACGAAAGCGGCGGTGTGCGGCCGAGGCGACAACCGACTCTTCACCCGGACCTCCGCCGACGCGCCCCCGCGCTACGCGCGCACGGCCCGGAACAGGTCTACGGCAGCTGGTGACCGGCGTATGTCGACTCGTCGTGGTAGGTCCCGAAGACGGGGTCCCAGTCGGTGATGGTGTACTCGGTGACCAGGCCCTCGCTCATGAAGGGGTCCTGGGCGAGCACGGTCATGGCCCCATCCCGGGTGGGGGCCTTGAGGATCAGCATCGCTGTCTTGACGGGTGTTCCGACGAAGGGGCCGGACGCTCTGAGGGTGCCGTTCTCCAGCAGCGCGAGCAGGTAGTCGACGTGGGCGGCGAGGTGCTGCTCCCACTTCTCGGCATCGGGGTGGGTGTAGGCGACGACGTAGAAGGCCATGGTGGATGTCTCTTTCGTGCCCGGTGGTCAGCGGGTGCGGAGGGTGAGTCGGTGCAGGCCCTTGCGGTCGTAGAGGAGGGTGACGGCGAGGCCGGCCGCCAGGGCCAGGGCGGTCCCTGCCGCGATCATGGTCCAGCCGCGGGCGAGTCCGGCGTCGGCCTGGGCGTCGAAGTACAGGATGGAGCGGACGCCGTCGCTGAGCTGGCGCATGGGCTCGAAGTGGGACAGGAAGCGGTAGAAGGAGGGGAGGGCCTCCAGGGGGACGGTGGCGCCCGAGGAGGGCAGCGCGAGGACGAAGAAGATGAACATGCTCACCAGCTGTCCCAACGCTCCGAAGACGGCGTTGACCGCCTGGACCCCGAGCGCGACCGCCGCGGTGGCGCAGAAGGAGAAGACGTAGAGCAGCGGCCCGGCATCTGGGAACCGGCACTGGAAGAGTTCGCCGTCCGTGTCAAGCGCGAACTGTGAGCCACTGAGACCTCACTCCGGTCTTACCCCGATCCACCCACACCCCCGTGCGGGAGCCTTGGTCCGAGGCTCCCCTGCCCCTTTGGCACCCGCTGACGAATGGTGGAGATGTGAGCAGCACGTACGACCTGCGCGACCTGGGAGGCGGCACCATCGGAGGTCTGATGGCCGCCCGTGCGGCCGCCGCCCCCGACCATCTGGCCCTGTTGTTCCGGGACCAGGAGTTCACCTATCGCGACCTCGACCAGCAGGCCACCGCTGTCGCCACCGGGTTGCTGGACATGGGTCTTCAGCCGGGCGACCCGGTGGCCGTGTTCCTGACCAACCGCGCCGAGTCCGTCATCACACTCCTCGGCGTCGCCCGCGCCGGTCTGGTTCAGATCCCCGTCAATACCGCCTACAAGGGCGCCTTCCTCCGTCACACGCTCAACCACTCCGGCGCCAAAGCCGTCATCACCGAGTCCGCGCTGGCCGACTCGCTGTGGACACTGGACGAATGGCCCGCCGCCGTCGGCACCGTGGTCTTCGTCGACAGCCTCCCGGACGACGCACCGGACACCCCACTGCACCTGCTCTCGTGGTCCGAACTGCTCGGCAGGCACGGCCGCAGCCCGGTGATCCTGCCCGAGATCGGACCGGCAAGCGCCTGTTCCATCGCCTACACCTCCGGCACCACCGGGCAGAGCAAGGGCGTGGTCAGCCCTCACCAGACCGCGGTCACCATGGCCCGCGAAGCGGCCACCGCCTTCGGCCCGACCCCACACGACCGCGTCTACACCTGTCTGCCGATGTTCCACGGCGCGGCCGCCGTCACCGCCGGACTGGCCGCCTTCTACGCCGGCGCCACCTTCGTGCTGTCACCCCGCTTCTCGGCCAGCGGCTTCTGGGACGAGATCCGCGCCACCGGCGCCACCCACTTCAACGCCCTCGGCCCCCTGCTGCCCATCCTGCTCGCCCAGCCGGCCTCGCCCCCGGCGACCCCCGGGCCGCCACGCCGATCGGCTTCGGCCGCCGCATCTGCGAACGCCGCGACTGCGCCCAGCAGGCCAGGCCCCCGGCGGGCGGCCGCCTGCCCGTCGACCCGGACCGGCGGACCTGTGTGCCCTATCCGGTCGGGACCGGTACTCCGCCCACCTCGGGGGAGCGGTGGATCCGGCCCCGGGGCTCCTCGACCGGTCAGGTGCCGTCGTCGTCGCCGTCGGCGGCGGCCGGGACGCGCCGCCACGCGGTGGGCAGCACCCTGTCGACCGTGCCGTGCGGGCGGGTCGAGCAACTACGGTGAGGGCGCCGTCGGACCCGCGGACCGGGTCGAGCACCGTCTCCGGGTGCTGCGGCAGATGCGCGGCGCGCCCGGCCGCGACCCGGGCGCGGATCTGACGGGCAGTGGAGACTCCGGGGTGCCGCAGGTGCTGGTTCCGGGCGTCAGTCGGTCTCCTGGGTGTGGGGAGCGGTCGCGGGCGGATCGGTGGGGCGGTCCCTTCCACCGTCCCGCCCGGACACCGCCACGGCGAGGAGTCCGACGACGGTGGCTCCGACGACGGCCCGTCCGGCCGCCCGTACCCACCACCCGGGCCGGGCCGCGCCGGGATCTCCGCCCGCGGGCCCCAGCCGTTCGGCCCGCCGGACCGGCCTCAGCAGGCGGAGCAACAGCAGGACCGCGACCGGCAGTTGCAGCAGCCACAGCACGGTGCGCGGCCACTCCCCGTACCAGACGTTCGTTCCGTACAGCAGGGTGTGCCACACGCTCAACACGTAGACGACGATGACGAAACGGTGCAGCCGCCGCCAGGTGTTCGCCCCGATGCGGTGACGGACGTAGAACAGCAGCCCCAGTGGAACGGCAAGGTAGAGGGCGCCCTGCCCGAGCGGGATGGCGACCCTGCCGGTTCCGGAGTCGTACCAGCCCGGCACGAAGGTGTCGGCGAACCCCACCCACAGCCGTTCCGCCCAGGCCACTTCCGTCTCGTAGCGGACCAGCTCCGCCGCGAACATCAGCGCGTGCGCGAACATCAGCGCCATCGTCGTCAGGCTCGTGGTGCGGTGCCAGCGCTCGAGGACCTGTCGGGAGACCGGCAGCCGGGCGGGGCGCGGGCCCGACAGCAGCAGGCCCAGCACGACCGTGCCCCAGGCCCACAGCAGCCCCGACCAGCCGAACGCCTGGCTGAGCAGGTACATCCAGTAGGTGCCGGCATCGTCCATGAAGGGCATGACGGCGACGGTGTCCGAAGCACCCGACTCCATCCGCACGTACAGCAGCACGAAGACGAGCGCCGTGACCACCACCGCCGCGAGGGCGTCGGGCAGGGCCGACCGCAGGTCGGCGCGCAGCACGACGCGGTCGCCGGGAGGCCGTCGCCGTCCGGGCGGGGAGTATGCCCCGTCCTCGTCGGGCCTCGCGTCTGGCAGCATCAGGAGCCTCCCGGGCACGGAGCACCGCGAAGACGGTGCGCATGTGTCGCAGCGCGACCAGTCTGGCTGAGGGGACGGCTCTCGCCCGAGGCACTATCCGGCCAGAGTCCGTGCGAGAAGCGCACGGAGCACACGTGGTTTGCCTGTCCCCCGCATTCAAGTCAACCGCCGAGGCCCCCCTGTCACCGGCGTACGGGCGCCTCTACGCTGATGCACGCAGTCGGTTCGCGCCTCCCGTCCGTCCGGACCCGCGGTGGCGCGACCCAAGAGGGAACCCGGTGTGAATCCGGGGCTGTCCCGCAGCGGTAAGTGGGAACGGAAGCCGTCGATGTCACTGGGCCCGCGTCAGGGCCGGGGAAGAGACGGCCGGTAGGCGTCCGCCACGTCGGCGGACGTGCCCGCGAGCCCGAAGACCTGCCACTGCGCCCGCGTTCCGCGCGGGCTGTGCACGTGACCTCGTGGACTGGGTCGGCGGTATGAGCGGTCGCACGTCGGGTGTGACCGCGCCTCCTTCCCCTTCGGTGTGCGAGGACCGGGACGGAGGAGGAAGGTGTGCGTCACCCAGCCGCTTCTCTTCGGGCGGGCCGCCCCCGGGCGACGCACCGGCCGGCGGCCGGCACCGTGTCGGGTGTCTGCCACGGCACGCTGGGCGAGCTGTACCAGGGGCCGCTGCGACCGGGCACCGAGCCCGAGATCGCCGTCGTGTCCTTTCCCGTGGACCTCCACTCGTGGGTGTATTTCACCCCCGGACCGGCGGCCGGGCCCCCGCCGCAGCCACCGCCGTTCGGGCGGAAGTCGGCCACGGCGGCCCGGCTCTTCCTGGAGCACTACCGACTCGTCCTGCCACCCGGCGACTGGCACACCCACTCCGAACTCCAGGTGGGTGTGGGCATGGCCAGTAGCACGGCGGACATCGTGGCGACGCTGCGCTGCCTGTTCCGCGTCTTCTCCCTGCCGTTCGACAGGGACGTGGTCCTCGGCATCCTGCGGGACATCGAGCGCGCCGACAGTGTCTTCCTCGACGAGTTCGCGCTGTATCTCAGCGGCCGGCACCGGGTGGTGCGCAGGCTCGGGCCGGACGTCGGCTTCCACACCGCCTTCATCACGGAACCCGGCACGGTGGACACCGCCGCCGTCACCCCCCTGCTGCTGGATCACTACCGGCGCCACGGTGAGGAGTACCAGCGGTGCCTGACCGACCTGGTCAAGGGCTTCGACTCGGGCGACCCGGCCGCCGTGGCCCGTGCCGCGACCCTCAGCGCCTCGTTGTCCCAGGAGGTGCTGCCCAAGGCGACCTTCGACAGCCTGCGGGCCCAGCGTGAGCGGTTCGGCGCCGACGGCGTCTTCGTCGCGCACACCGGCTCCCTGGTCGGCTACCTCTTCTCCTCGCGCCCGGGGGCGGAGGTCAAGTCCGACCTCTCCGCGTTCTTCCACACGCTCGGCCACCAGTGCACCTTCGCCCAAGGAGGCTACGGGTGATCCACCCCCACATCGCCGACGCCCTGAAAGTCCCGGATCTCGTCCGGCTCACCGGCGGTCTGGTCCTGCTGCGGTTCGAATCGATGAAGATCTACTCGGCTCTGGCCGCCGTCCGCCACCTGCTGGACCGGGGCACGGTCCGGGCCGGCCAGACGCTGATCGACAGCTCCAGCGGCATCTACGCCTACGCCCTCGCGCTGGCCTGCCACCGGTACGGCATGCGGTGCCACATCGTCGCCTCCACCACCGTCGACGCCACCACCCTCGCCCAGCTGGAGATACTCGGCAGCACCGTGGAACAGGTCAGACCGTCGCGGAACCTCAAGCTCGACCAGGAGCTCCGGGTGCGACGCGTGCGCGAGATCCTCGCCGAGCACCCCGGCCACCACTGGATGCGCCAGTACCACGACGAGGTCCACTACCTGGGCTACCACGAGGTCGCCGACCGGATCGCGGCCCAGTTCCCGGCCACACCTCTCACACTCGTCGGCGGAGTGGGCTCCGGAGCGTCGACCGGCGGGATCGTGGAACGCCTGCGCACCCGCGACCCGTCGGTGCGTCTGGTCGGCGTCCAGCCCTTCGGCAGCGTCACCTTCGGCAGTCAGGACCATCACGACCCCGAGGCGATCATCGCCGGCATCGGGTCGTCGATCGTCTTCGACAACGTGCGCCACCCGCTCTACGACACCGTGCACTGGCTGGACTTCACCCACGCCATGTCCGGCGCCGTCGCCCTGCTGCGCGAACACGCGGTGTTCGCCGGACTGTCCACCGGCGCCGGCTACCTGGCGGCGGCGTACGAGGCCCGCCGCCATCCCGACCGGCTGCACCTGGTGATCGGGGCCGACACCGGACACCGCTACGTGGAGCGCGTGTTCGCCCGGCATGCTGAGGCCCTGGACCCGGCCGCGCTGAAGCCCGTCGAGGTCCGCGGCCCCGAGGAGATGACCATGCCCTGGTCGAGGACGGCGTGGCGGCGCATCCCCTGCCCGCCCCACTGGAAGGAGCGGGCATGACCGTGGCCTGCCTGGAGTCACTCACCTTCGGCCTCGGCCGTCTGGCCGGTGCCGCCGAGCTGTTGGACGAGCGCCTGGTACTGCTGACCCGGGACCCCGCCCACTACGCCTACGAACTGGACCGGCTGTCCGCCGACGCTCTCGACGTCGTCGTGACCGACACCACCGACGTGGAGCGGGTAGCCGCCCTGCTGGAGCGCACTCCGGGGCTGCGCGGGCTGATCAGTTCCACCGACACCTGGACTCTCGCCGGTGCCGCCCTCGTCGAGCGACTCGGTCTGCCCGGTCTCGACCCCGCCGTCCTGCGGCTGACCCGGGACAAGGCCGCCGTACGCGACCTGCTGCACGACGCGGGTCTCACACGCGGAAGGGCCGTCGACTGCGCCGGCCGGGACCACGAGGCGCGCGGGCTGCTCAAGGAGGTGGGGCTGCCGCTCGTGCTCAAGGACACGGCGGGCACCGGAAACCAGAACGTGTGGCTGGTCCGCGACGAGGAGGAACTCAAGGCGGCGCTGGCCCAGGCATCGGGCCGGGACCTGAAGGGGCGGCTGTTCGCCGAGCCCTACTTCAGCGGTCCGGTGTACAGCGCCGAAACCCTCACCTGGGACGGCAGCACCCGGTTGCTGGGCGTCTCCAGCCGGCTCATGTCACCAGAGCCGCACTTCCGGGAGGAGACCACCGCCTTCCCCGTCGCCTTCCCCGGCCCGCAGCGGGCATCGCTGGAGCGGTGGCTCGATCGCGTGCTCGCCGCCGTCGGCTACACCGACCGGTTCGCACATCTGGAGTTCGTGCTGACCGCCGACGGCCCGGAAGTGGTGGAGATCAATCCCCGCATCGGTGGCGCGCTCGTGGGGGAGGGCATGTGCCGGGCCCTCGGCGTCAACGTGTACGAAGCGATGATCGAGGCCGCACTGGGCCGCCGCCCCCGCCTGATGGACGCGGAGCTGCCCGGCGGACCGGCCGTCGCCTTCGTCCTGGGCTACCCGGACGCGCCCGGCGTGTTCACCGGGGTCTCCGGGCTCGACCGGCTGACCGGCATGCCGGGCACACCCGCCTGGTACCCCGTCAAGCAGGCCGGCGACCCCGTGGAACACCTCGGCGACAGCCGCGGATACGCGGGCATCGTGTACGCCGAGGCGGAGACCGCCGAACTCGCCACCCACCGCGCGGTGGCCGCCGCGGGCGCCCTGCGCGTGCTCACCGGCCCCTTCCCGGCCCCGGCCGACCGGGAGGCGCCCGGTGGGTGAGCGCGCCACCCCCGAAGCGGGTCCTCCGGCCTCGCTGTTCCCCCTCACCGCTCCGCTGCGGTTCCTCCTGCTCAGCTCGTTCCTCATCCCGCTCGGCAGCTTCATGGTGCTGCCCTTCATGTCGGTGTTCCTCCACGAACGGCTCGGGATGGGACTCGGCACGGTCGGCGTCGTCCTGGCCGCGGCATCCCTCGTGCAGTTCTCCGGCGGCATCGTCGGCGGAGCCCTCGCCGACCGGATCGGGCTGCGCCGCACGATGCTGTGGGCCCTCGTCGTCCGCACCGCCGGGTTCGCCGGGCTGCTGCTGGCCCTGCGGTGGCCGCCCGCCGCGGTCTGGGCGCTGATCCTGACCTGCTGCGGCGCCGCGCTCTACCTGCCCGCCAACAAGGCGTACCTGGTACACGGCGTCGACGACACGCGCCGCCCGGCGTTCCTGTCGGCGGGCAACGCGGCACTCAACGCCGGCATGGCCGTCGGCCCCCTGATCGCCGGACCGTTCGTCCTGACCTCACCCGGCTGGCTGTTCGCCGCCGTCACGGGGCTGTTCCTCGCGGTCACCGCGGGACACGCGCGCCTGCCCGGAACGGACGCGGAGCACCTCACCACGCCGCAGGAGCCGGCGGCCCCCTCACGCCTCCTGACCGGCCCTGCCCTCCTCCCGTTCGCCGCCAACGCGCTGGCCTTCTACCTGTACTTCCACTTCCAGCACTTCCTGGCCGTGTACGCCGTCGAGCGCGCCTCCAACGCGTTCCACAGCGTGGTGCTGCTCCTCTGCTTCACGCTGGTCGTCGTCGTACAGCCGCTCGCGTCCGGCCTCATCCGGCGCATGCCGTATGCCCTCGCCCTGGCGGCCGGCTTCACGGGCCTGGCGGCGGGGCTCGCCGTCCTGGCCGTCGGCACGCGGACGGCACTGCTGGTGGGCGGCGGACTGATCACCCTGGGCGACATCGTGCTGTTCCTCAAAAACGACCTGGAGGCGCTGCGCCGCAGCCCTCGCTCCGACGCCGTGGTCTTCGGCCGGCAGCGGCTGGCCGCGGGCCTCGGCGCCTGTGCGAGCGGTGTGCTGGGCGGCCAGCTCTACGGTATCGGCGAACGGGCCGGACACACCGGCTGGTTCTGGCTGCTGGCAGCCGCCCAGTGCGTGCTGCTGCCCCCTCTGCTGCTCACGCTGCGCCCCCGCACGGCGCGGCGCCCTGTCCCCGACGGCGACCACGACCACGAAGGAGCACTGACGCGCGATGACACGGACGGGCGGGTTCCAGGACGATGACTTCTGGACCGAGTTCCACGACTTCCTCTTCTCCGAACAACGACACGAGCAGGCCGGAGAACTGCTGGACACCTCCCCCCTCCTGGCCTTCCCCCGGGGATCGCGCGTACTCGACCTGTGCTGCGGGCCCGGCGTGTTCACCGTGCCGCTCGCCCACCACGGCCACCGCGTGACCGGGGTGGACCTGAGCCCGGCCATGCTGGACCGGGCCCGCAAGCGGTCGGCCGGCGCCGGCGCCGAGGTGACCTACGTACGGGCCGACGCACGCGAGTACGAGGCACCGGAGTCCTTCGACGTCGTCCTCAACCTCTTCACCTCCTTCGGGTACTTCGAGGACCCCGCCGACAACACGCGCGTGCTGCGCACGATGCACACCTGCCTCGCTCCCGGCGGCACCCTCGTCCTGGACCTCGCCGGGAAGGAACTCCTGGCCCGCCGGGTCACCCCGCCCAAGGTGGTACGGCGGGGCGACGACGTGATGGTGCAGACCGACACCGTGCTGGACGACTGGGCGCGGCTGCGCAGCGACTGGGTCCTGGTCCGGGACGAGCGGGTGACGCGGGCCACCCTGACCTGGTTCGTGTACAGCGCCGTGGAGCTGCGGCAGATGGTCGAGGAGGCGGGATTCGCACGCGTCGAGGTCTTCGGCGGGTTCGACGGGCGCCCGTACGACGAGAACGCCGAACGGCTCGTACTCCGGGCCGTCCGCGAAGGGTGAGGCAGGTGCGGGGCGTGCGGCCGGCGGCCGTACGCCCTTTCGTCCTCCGCACGGGGAAACGTAGGATCACCTGGTCATCGCCGCGACGGGAGACAGGAAGCCGGTGCGAATCCGGCACGGTCCCGCCACTGTGACCGGGGAGCGCCCCTCCGACACGCCACTGCGCACCGCGCGGGAAGGCGGGGGGAACGCCGATCCGGGAGTCAGGACACTGGTCCGTCGCGGGCCCGATCCGAGGAGCGCGGACTCCAGGAGGCTTCACGTGTCCCAGTTGTTCCCCCCTGCCCGCACACGCGGGCTCCTTCGTACCACCGCCGCCGCCGTGGCTCTCTCGTCCCTGCTGGTGACCACCGGTTGCGGTGCGTCCGACGAGGGCGGCGCGGACGCGAAGACCGGCGCCGCCGTGCCCGCGGGCTTCCCGGTCACCATCGACAACTGCGGCGTGAGGACGACGTACGACAGGCCGCCGTCGCGGGTGGTCACCATCCACCAGCACCCGGCGGAACTCATGCTCGCCCTCGGCCTCAAGGACCGCATGGCCGGCACCGCCTTCCCCGACTCCGCCGTCCTGCCCGAGCTGAGGAAGGACTACGAGTCCCTCCCCGAACTGGCCGAGAGGGAACCGTCGTTCGAGAAGATCCTGGACGCCGGACCCGACCTCGTCTACGGCGGCTACGGCAGCGCCTTCGCCGAGAACGAGGGCCGCTCCCGCAATGCGTTCACCGACGCCGGCATCGACACCCACCTCAACCGCGAGTACTGCGGCAGGAAGCGGGTGACGATGGAGGACACCTACGCCGAGATCCGCACCATCGGCACGATCTTCGGAGTCTCGGACCGGGCCGACGAGCTCGTCGCCGACCTGAAGGGGCGGGTCGGCAAGGCCACCGCCGAGGTCGAGGGCGAACCCGAGGTGCCCGTGTTCGTCTACGACAGCGGCGACAAGGCCGCCTTCACCGCGGGCGGCAAGAGCCTGGGCACCGAACTGATCCGGCTGGCCGGCGGCGAGAACGTCTTCGCCGACCTGGACGACGTGTTCGGCGACGTCTCCTGGGAGCAGGTCGTCGAGCGCAAGCCGGAGGTCATCGCCGTCTACGACTACGCGGGCGCCGGCAGTGCCGAGCGGAAGAAGAAGTTCCTGCTCTCCCAGCCCGCGCTCGCCGACGTACCGGCCGTCAGGAACAGGCGGTTCGTCGTCCTGCCCCTGACCACCACCCTGGTCGGCATCCGCTCCGCCCACGCGGTCGACGACCTGGCCCGCGGACTGCACCCCGAGAGCTTCCGGTGACCGGGGCCCTCACCGAACCGGCGCCCTCCCCGCGGAAGTCCGCCGCGCCGGGCTCGGACCGCGTCAGGCCGGCCCTCACGCTGCTCGCGCTGACCGTCCTGCTCCTGGTCTCCGCCACGGCGGGCCTCGCGATCGGCTCCGTCCACGTGCCGCCAGGGCAGGTGTGGGGCATCGTGACCCACGCGCTGGGCGCCGACTGGCAGGAGCCGGACTGGACGCGGGCCCGGGAGACCATCGTGGTGGACGTACGGGCGCCGCGCGTACTGCTCGGCGCGGTCACCGGCGCCGGACTCGCGGTGATCGGCACCGCCCTGCAGGCCCTGGTCCGCAACCCGCTCGCCGAGCCGTACCTGCTCGGCGTCTCCTCCGGGGCGTCCCTCGGCGCGGTCTCGGTGATCATGTTCGGCGTCACCCTTCTCGGGCCGGTCTCCCTCTCGGCGGACGCCTTCGCGGGCGCCCTGGGCGCCCTCCTGCTCGTGTACGCCACCGCCCGCACCGGCGGACGCATCACCTCGTCACGGCTGGTCCTGTCCGGGGTCGCGATCGCGGCCGTGCTCACCGCGGTCCTCGATCTGCTGCTGCTCAGCACCGACCGGGGCAACGAGGCCCGCGCGGTCCTCGCCTGGACCCTCGGCGGCCTCGGCGGCGTCGGGTGGGGCACGCTGTGGCTGCCGAGCACGGCCCTGCTCCTCGGCATCGGCGTCCTCATGGTGCAGGCCCGCAACCTGAACCTCCTCCTGGCCGGCGAGGAGGCGGCCACCACGATGGGGCTCGACGTGGCCCGCTTCCGCGCCCGCCTGTTCGTCCTGCTCTCCCTGGTCACCGGCGTCCTGGTCGCCGCGGCCGGACCGATCGGCTTCGTCGGCCTCATGATGCCGCACATCGTGCGCCTGTTCGTCGGCGGCGACCACCGCCGGGTCCTGCCGGCGGCCGCACTCGGCGGAGCGGTCTTCCTCATCTGGGCCGACATCGCCGCGCGGACGGTCGCGGCGCCGACGGAGATACCCGTCGGCGTACTCACGGCGCTGTGCGGCGGACCGTCCTTCCTGTGGCTCATGCGCCGGGACGCCCGGCGCGGCACCGACCGGGGAGCGGCATGACCGCGACCGAACTGCGCGTCGACGGCGTCACGCTCACCGCCGGCGCCCACCGCCTGGTGCGCGACATCTCCCTGACCGCCGGGCCGGGGGAGACCATCGGACTCGTCGGCCCCAACGGCAGCGGCAAGTCCAGCCTCCTGCGCAGCGTCTACCGCGTCCTGCGCCCGGACACCGGCCGGGTCCTCGTCGACGGGACCGACGCGTGGTCGCTGCCGGTGCGGCGGCTGGCCCGCACCGTCGCGGCGGTGGTGCAGGAGCCGGCGGCCGACTTCGACCTCACGGTGCGCGAGGTCGTCGCCATGGGCCGCACCCCGCACAAACGCCTCCTGGCCGCAGACACCCCCGAGGACGCCGGACTCGTCGACTCCGCGCTCCTCGCGGTCGACGCCGTCCACCTGGCCGGCCGCTCCTTCGACCGCCTCTCGGGCGGCGAGCGCCAACGCGTCCTGATCGCCCGCGCCCTCGCCCAGCAACCCACCCTGCTCGTCCTGGACGAGCCCACCAACCACCTGGACATCCGGCACCAGCTGTCCGTGCTCGGCACCCTGCGCAGGCTGCCCGCCACCGTGCTGCTCGCCCTGCACGACCTCAATCTGGCCGCCTACTACTGCGACCGCCTCTACGTCCTGTACGACGGCCAGGTCACCGCCTCCGGACCGCCGGCCGAGGTCCTCACCCCCCGGCTCCTGTCCGAGGTCTACGGAGTGGCGACGGAGGTGGCCACCCATCCGCGCATCGGCGCCCCGCAGGTGACGTTCCTCCCCGAAGAGGCACGCGGCTGAGGCCGTCCGGCGAGGTGGCTTAGGGGGCACCGTGACCGGACGGCCGTGGTCTGCGGACAGCACGGGAGCGGGCGTACCGCCGCAGCGTGTGGAGGCTTCCCCTCGACACCGCCCGGACGGCACGCCACCTCGGCGACGCGGACCTGCCACCGGCCGCGTGAGGCGCCGCCGCACCGGGTCCCGCGCTCTCGACGGCACGGGCGCACGGGCACCCCGTCAGCCACCGTGGCTGTGGCGTGTGCGGGCCTGTGGCACGCCGTCAGGTGGACCGCGGCCGCATCGACCGAAGGGAGAACCCGGCACGGCCCTACGCCGTGACCGGCCCCTTCGGTGAGCGGAGCACGAGCAGGGTGATCTCGCTCGGGGCGAAGACGCGGAAGGGCGGGCCCCAGAAGCCGGTGCCGCGGCTGGTGTAGAGGAGGGTGCGGGGGCCGTGGTGGGTCAGGCCGGCGAGGGCCGGCTGGTCGAGGCGGACCAGGTGGTGGAAGGGCCAGATCTGACCGCCGTGGGTGTGGCCGGATAGCTGGAGATCGACGCCGTGGGCCGCCGCGCGGTCGACGAACTTGGGCTGGTGGGCGAGGAGCAGGACCGGGAGGTCGGGGTCCGCGCCGGCCAGGGCGCCGTCGAGGTGGGCGCGGTGGCCCGCGAGCCCCGAGGACTCGGCGGTGACGTCGTCGACGCCGGCCACCACGAGGGTGTCACCGCCTCGTTCGAGCAGCAGATGGCGGTTGCGCAGCGGCTCCCAGCCCAGTTCGTCCATCAGGTCGACCCAGCCCTGGGCCTCGCTGTAGTACTCGTGGTTGCCGGTGACGTAGACGCGGGCCCGGGTCGCCCGCACCGTGCCCAGCGGGGCGGCCTGGGCGCGGCGGCGCTCGGCCGTGCCGTCCGCGATGTCGCCGGTGTGGCAGACCAGGTCGGCCTCCAGGGTGTTCACCGTCTCGCAGACCCGCTGCGACCAGCGGGCGCGGTCGAGCGGACCGTAGTGCGTGTCGGTGATCAGGGCGACCCGGACGCCGTCCAACCCGGCCCCAAGGCGCGGGAGTTCGATGTCCAGACGGCGTACACGGGGCACGCGGCGGGCCTCGGCGTACCCCCACGCCATCAGCGCGGCGCTCACCCCGAGGACCGTCCAGGCGACGATGCGCGCCCGGTCCTGTGCGTCACCGACGCCGGCCACGGTCAGGGCGAGCCGCAGCAGGACGCCGAGCAGCACGGACCAGGTGAACAGGATCCAGACGCCGCCCAGCAGTGTGTCGCCGACGATCGCCGCCCGGTCCCGCTGGCGCCGGCCGTGACCGCGCGTCATCGCCAGCGGCATGCCGACCAGGCCGAGCGCGCACAGCGCGGTGCCGGTCAGCGTGACGGGCAGCGGCCAGTGCTGGCCGGTGTGCAGCAGGACCGCGCACGGCACCGCCCACAGCAGGACGGGCGCGATCAGGGGGACGTAGCGCATCAGGCGGTGCAGTCGGCCCGGTGACTCCTCCCGCGTCTGACCGGCGGTGGTGGACCGGGCGTCGCTGGTCTCGGTCATGCTTCCCCTCCTGTGGTGCTTCTCCTGGCCCCCTCATTGTCCGCCCTCGCCGGAGCGGCACCCGCCCGCACGGTGTGCAGCCAGGGCACCACCACGGGCATGCACAGGCAACTTCCCGGGCTCGCCCGCCCGTAGGGTGATTGACGACGCCCCGCACGGACTGCCGTGGACGCACGCCGCGGAGGTGAACAAGGCCCTGCTCGGTTTCCCGGCGAAGGAGGGGCAGGTCAGCGGGGCGAGCACGCGCGGAGGGGTGGCACGGACGACCGCCGTTCCGCGTCCGGCCAGGCTGTTACGCCCGGCTTCACTTCTCCTGCACGCTCAGCCCGCCCGGACGTGCCCGGATCCGGCGGGCACGTCCGCAGTCCGGGGGTCCGCTTCGATGATCCGTGACGCCGGCGGCGCCCGGCCCGGCCCCACCGGTCCGGACGGGCCGCCCGCGCTGCTCGGCCGCGCCGCCGAGCAGGAGCTGCTCGCCGGCGCCCTCGCGCACCTCCCGCACACCGGCGCCGCCCTCGTCCTGCGCGGCGCCGCCCGCATCGGCAAGACCGCCCTGCTCGACTGGGTCGTGGCCCGCGGCCGGGCGGCCGGACTGCGCGTGCTGCGCATGACCGGCTCCGAGACGGAGTCCCCGCACGCCTACGCCGCCCTCCACCAGATCATCTGGCCGCTCGGCGCCCACCTCGCGGCACTGCCCGCTGGCCCGCGCCCTCGCCCGCCCGGACCGCGGCCCGGACGCCGAACACCCCGGGCCCGGCTGAGCCGTACCCGGGATGGGGGCCGAACGGGGCCACAGGGCTGCGGGCACACCTTCCACGGCGGGTGCCCGGCGGAGGACGAACCGGGTGAGCAGCCCGCTGACCACGCCGAGCGCTGCACAGCCGGCGGTGAGCCGGCCCGGCCACGGCGTCAGCCGAGTGCCGAGTCCACCGACCAGCGGCCGGGGCCGGCCAGGGCGAGGCCGCGACGAGCCCGGGGACGTGCGTGACGAGCCCGCGAAGGAGACCGCCGCATGAAGGAGCTCGGATACCAGCGCGCCGACGACGTCACCGGCGCCGTGGCCCTGCTCGCCGCCGACCCCGACGCCCGCTACCTCGGCGGCGGCACCAACCTCGTCGACCTGATGAAGAACGGCGTGGAACGCCCCGCCCGCCTCGTCGACGTCCGCGAACTCCCCCTGGACGGCATCGAGGAGACCCCCGGCGGCGGCCTGCGCATCGGTGCCACCGTCACCAACAGCGACCTCGCCGCCCACCCCGAAGTCCGCCGCCGGTACCCGGCGTTGACCCAGGCCGTCCTGGCCGGCGCCTCCGGGCGACTGCGCAACATGGCCACCGTCGGCGGCAACCTCCTCCGGCGCACCCGCTGCGGCTACTTCACCGACCTGAGCAAACCCTGCAACAAGCGCGTCCCCGGCAGCGGTTGCCCCGCCGTCACCGGCGAGCACCACAACCACGCCGTCCTCGGCGCCACCGACCACTGCGTGGCCGTCCACCCCTCCGACATGGGCGTCGCCCTCACCGCCTTCGACGCCGTCGTCACCTACGAGACCCTCGACGGACCGGGCGAGGTGCCGCTGACCGACTTCTACCTCCCCGTCGGCGACACCCCGCACCTGGAGACGGCCCTGCCGCCCGGCGCGCTGATCACCGGCGTCATCCTGCCGCCCGCCCCGGCCGCCGCCCGCTCCCGCTACCGCAAGGTGCGCGAACGCGCCTCCTACGCCTTCGCGATCGGCCTGACCTGCGGCGGCGTCATCGACGTGCTGGTCACACCGGCCGGCGCGGGCGCCCCCTCGCGGGACGTGTTCCGGGCGGCGCTGTCGAGCGCCGCCCGGGGCGGGAGCGCGGCCCTCGCCCGGATCGTCCGGGGCCCCGACGGGCTGCTTGGCCGTGCCCTGCTGGTGCGTCCCGACGGCACGTACGAGGGCGGGCTCGGCGGCCGTCCGGACCTGGACCGCACGGCGGCCGCCGAGGCGCGCGTCCTGCTGGACGCCGGGCGCACCGGCACGGTCGAGCTGTCGGAGGACGGCACGCGCTGCCCCGGCGGGCTCACGCTGCTCGTGGAGTCCAGCGTGCCGCCGCCCCGCATGATCGTGTTCGGCGCGGTCGACTTCGCGGCGGCGCTGGTGCGGGCGGGGAAGTTCCTCGGCCACCACGTCACGGTGTGCGACGCGCGTCCGGTCTTCGCCACGCCGGCCCGCTTCCCCGGGGCCGACGAGGTCGTCGTCGACTGGCCGCACCGCTATCTGCGGAGCACGCCGACCGACGCGCGCACGGTCCTGTGCGTCCTCACCCACGACGCCAGGTTCGACATACCCCTGCTCACCGAGGCCCTACGCATGCCGGTCGCCTTCGTCGGCGCGATGGGCTCCCGCCGCACCCACGAGGACCGCGAACGCCGCCTGCGCGAGGCGGGCCTCACCGACCGGGACCTCTCCCGCCTCCGCTCCCCGATCGGCCTCGACCTCGGCGCCCACTCCCCGGAGGAGACGGCCCTGTCCATCGCGGCGGAGATCGTGGCCCTACGACGGGGCGGCACGGGAGCGCCCCTCACGGACGGGGCGGCGCCGATCCACCGGGCGGCGGAGGGGGCGGGGGCCTGACGACGCCGGGACCGGACTGCGGCCGCCGCCGACGGGTCCCGGAACCGAGTGCGGCTCCCTGTAAGAGCCCCGGGCGCCGGGCCGTCGCCCCCACGGCGACCGCTGTCGACGAGGTCCGGACCTCACGGCCTCAACGGCCGGCCCCGGCCCGGCGGCGCTCGGCTCTGGAGGCGCCCGCGTGTGAGTCCTCTCGGGGCCGACGGCTGGCGTGCTTGCGGACCTGGCGGGGGTTGTCGGCCGGCGCCCCTCGGATCGCCGGCATCCGGGCGGCCGCCCGATGGGGTCAGCCGTCGGGCCCCGACGCCGCTCCGGCGAGCCGCTCGCGGCCGTGCGGCGGACCGGCACCGTCCGGCCCCCGTAGCCCCGGTAGGCCCCACGCCTCCGTGCCCGCCACCCCGTGTTCACCCAGCGGGCCCACCTCCAGGCCCGCCTCCCGGCAGTCGCGTACGAGGCCGGGCAGGGCGTCCAGTGTGGTGTGCCAGCTTCCCGGGGTCGAGGCGTGGTCCGTGTCGTGGAGAAGGACGGTGCCGCCTCCGCGCAGGTCCGCCGCCACCGTCGCCCGTACCGACTCAGGCGTGGCGTCCGCGCGCCAGTCCTTACCCCAGGCCGTCCACAGCACCGGACGCAGACCGGCCCGGCGGGCGGCGGCCCAGCGGCCGGAGGTGAGGATGCCGTAGGGCGGGCGGTACCAGCGCGGGGGCCGGCCGGCGACCTCGGCCACCGCCGCCACAGCCCGCAGCACCTCGCGCGCGTCCCGGGCCGGCGACGGCAGCCACGGGCGGTCGTGGGTCCAGCCGTGCACGGCGAGTTCATGGCCGCGCCGGGCCGCCTCACGAGCCGTCGCCCGATGCAGGGCGACGTTCTCGCCCAGGACGAAGAACGTCGCCCGCACCCCGAGCCCGTCCAGTACGTCGAGGAAGCGCGGCGTCGACTCCGGGTCGGGGCCGTCGTCGAAGGTCAGGGCGATGTGCCCGCGATGGCCCTGACCGGCGAGGGCGGGGAAGCGGCGGCTGCGCAGCTCCGTTAGCCAGGTCGCCGCGGGGCCGATGTGGGCCAGCGCGGCGACGGCGAGGACGGCGGCGGGCGCGAGGGCGTGGGCCGCCCGTCCGGCGGGGGAGCGTTCGGTCATCAGTGGTGCCTCCGGGTCGTCGACGCGCGCGATGGTCACCACCGGCGCTCCTCCTGTCTCCCCCGCCCCGGCCCGTCCCGAGCGGCCGGAACCGTGTCCCACGCACCGTGGACCGACGGGGCCCGCGCCAGCCCCACGCTGCCGAGGCCGATCAGCGCCACCCCGATCAGCTCCGGCACCACCCGCACCCCGAGGGCGATCTCCTCGCCGAACAGCGCCCAGCCCAGGGCGACGCTGGTCAGCGCGTCGCCGAGGGTCAGCGCGGGCTGCGACGCGGCGAGGGTCCCCGCCCGCAAGGCGCTCTGCAACAGCACGAAGCTCGCCACGCCCACCACCGCCGTGGCGTACGGCGGCCACTGGGCCAGCACCGCGCCCACCCCCTGCGGCAGCCGCCCCGTGACCTCCTTCAGCAGCGCCGCCGTACCGCCGAACCCCACGGCGGACGCCGAACCGAACAGCGCGGCGCGCGGCGCGCCCCGCACCAGGCTGCCCGCCGAGGCGAGCGCCGTCATCACGACGACCAGCGCACCCCCGGCCCAGCCCCACCGCCCCCCGGTGGCCGTGTCCTGACCCGCCGACGGCGACGCGGCGCCCAGGAACAGCGCCAGCCCCACCGCCAGCGCCACGAACGCCAGCCAGGTCCGCCCGTCGGGACGCCGATGGAAGACCACGCTCCCCACCACCAGCGTGAACAGCAGCTCGGTGGCCATGAGCGGCTGCACGACGGCCAGACTGCCCACCGACAGCGCGGCGGCCTGCAACACCGTCGTCAGCGCGAGCAGCGCCGCCCCGCCCACCCAGTACCGGTCCCGCACCAGCCGCAGCAGCGACCGCACCACCGTGTGGACGGCCCCCGCCCGGTCCTCGTCCTGCGCCGCGGCCCGGCGCTGGAGGACCGACGCCGCCGCGTTGGACAGCGCCGCGAACAGGGCCAGGACGACGGTGAGGACACTCACCGGCGCCCCCTCCCGCCCGCCCCCGGCCGCGCACGGACCCGGACGCTCACCGCGAACTCACCCGAACCGCGCCGCCAGCCGCCGGTACAGCCCCGGGGCCGCGCCCCGCACCCGGCACGGCAGCCACAGCCACCCCGGCACGTACACCTCGTCCCGCCCCCGCTCCACCGCCGAACGCACCGCCTCCGCCACCCGCTCGGCGGGCACCGGACGCGGCCGGGACCGCCGGTAGGGGGTGCCCCGGCGTTCGAAGAACGGCGTGTCGACGACCCCCGGCACCACATGCGTGACCCCGACCCCGGTGCCCCGCAGCTCGTAGCGCAGCGCGTCCGCGAAACCGCCGATCGCCGCCTTGGCGGCCGAGTACACCGCCTCGTCGCGCACCGCCACACTCCCGGCCAGCGACCCGATGAGCACCACCCGCCCCGTCCCCGCCGCCACCATCCCGGGCAGCAGCAGCCGCACCAGCCGCAGCGTGGCCGCCACGTTGATGTCGAGCACGTCGTCGATGGAGTGCGGGGGCATGTCCAGGAACTCCCCGGCCCAGCCGGCCCCGGCCCCCGCCACCAGCAGATCCACCCGGCCCGTCGTGGCCAGCGTGAAGTCGGTGAGCTGCCGGTCCGCGCCGGGCAGCGTGAGGTCCGCGGCGAACGCCGTCGCGGACGCGTCCTCGGCGACCTCGCGCAACCGCACCGGATCACGCCCGGTCAGCACCAGCCGCCAGTCGCCCGTACCGCTCAGGCCGCGGGCGACCGCCGCGCCGATGCCGGAGGACGCCCCGGTCACCAGCGCCGTACGGGTCCGGGTGGCCGAGCCGTCCCGAGCGTCGCCTGGCAGCCGCCGGGTCCGGGCCCGGTCCGCGCCGGGTGCGACGGCCTGCGGCCCGGGAGCGGACCGGGGGCGGGAGAACGCAGAGACCATGAGGACCAACCACCTCGGCTCGGGGCGGACGCCGTGGAGCGACCGACCGGACGGTCGGGCGGCGGAGCCCGGCCGGACAGGCGGTCAACGGAGTATCCCCGTCGGCCTGACCGAAACGCCCGCCTGTGCAGTGGTTTGGGGCGGATTCGGTATGCGGCGGTTTGGGACGCGCCGGGCGGGCAACCTGAACCGCCGTGCCCCCTCGCAGCTCACCGGCGCCCCGCCGCCCCGCGCCACCGCGCACCCCACGGGACGGCGGCCGGCGCCTGCTGGTGCTCAGCGCGAGCATGGGCGCCGGACACGACACCGTCGCCGCCGAACTGGTCCGCCGGGCCCGCGAACGCGGCGACGCGGCCGAGACCGCCGACATCCTCACCCTGCTCCCGTACGGCCTCGGCCGCGCCCTGCGCCACTTCTACCGCGGGTCCGTCCGCCACGTCCCCTGGGTGTACGCCGCCCTGTACCGCTGGTTCCTGCGCCCCGGCACCGGCCGCCGGCCGAGCGGCACGCCCCTGGCCCGCCTCGCGAGCGGCCGGCTCCTCGCCCTGGTCGAACGCACCGGCGCCGACGTCGTCGTCCCCGTCTTCCACCTCGGCGCCCAGCTCACCGGCCATCTGCGCGCACGCGGCCTGCTGCCCGTGCCCAGCGTCGTCGTCGTGATCGACTTCGCGGTCCACCGGCAATGGCTCCATCCGGGCAACGACCACTGCCTGTGCCTGACACCGGACGCGGCGCGCGAGGTGCGGGAGAGCACGGGCGCCTCGGCGGCGGCGTGCGGTCCCGTCGTGGCACCGGAGTTCTTCGCCGACTCCCCGGGAGCGGCCGGCTGGCGGGAACTGTTCGACCGGCTCCGTCCCGGGCGGCCCGCCGTGGTGCTGTCCGCCGGCGCCTGGGGGGTCGGCTCGCGCCTGGACGCCACGGTGCGGCTGCTGCGCGACCACGGGTACCTGCCGGTGGTGCTCTGCGGCGCCGACGACCGGCTGCGCCGCACGCTGGCCGGCACCCCGGGGGTGCTCGCGCTCGGCTGGGTGACGGACATGCCGGGCCTGCTGCACGCCGCCCGCGCCCTCGTCGACAACGCCGCGGGCCAGACCGCCGTACAGGCCCTCGCCGCCGGGCTCCCGGTCGTCGGGTACCGCCCGATCCCCGGCCACGGCGCGGACGGCGTCCGGCGGATGGCCGCGCTGGGGGTGTCGGAGGCCGCCGAGGACTCCACCGCCCTGCTCGGCGCACTGCGGCGGCTCACCGCGCCGGGCCCCGGCCGGCGGGACCGCACGGCCGCCGGACGCGCCCTGTTCACGACCGACGCCCTGACCCTCGTCACGGAGTTCGCCGGCGCCGCGCGCCCGCCGCGGTCGACCGTTTCCCCGCCCGTCCCCAGGGCACCCGGCCCCGAGCGTCCACCGGCATGAGGGAGGGCGGCGCCGTGCGGCTCGAAGAGTTCCTGACCCTGGTCCGCGACCGTGGTGAGTACCACAGTGACGACGAGGCCGAGCAGGTCAGTACGGCCGTCCTGAGGGTGGTCGCGTCCCGCGTCCCGCCCGAGGAGGCCGCGGCCCTGGCCGCCGACCTGCCCGCGCCCCTGGACGAGGCGCTGCGCCTGGAACGCGGCCGCCCCGAGTCCTTCGGGCGCGAGGAGTTCCTGCGCCGCGTGGCCCAGCGGACCGGCGCCCGGCCGCGCACCGCGGAATGGGACGCGGGGGCCGTCCTGTCCACCGTCGCCGAAGCGGTCCCCGCCGCCCGCGCCGAGAGCCTGCGGGCCCTGCTGCCCGAGGACTGCGCCGACCTCTTCGGCGGCCCAGCGGCGGGATGACCGCGAAGGGGCCCCGTCGGCGGAGTCAGCCGCGTTCGGCGCGCTCCGCCCGCTCGGCGTGCAGCTTCTTCACCCGGGCCGCCTCCTTGCGGACGTCCGCAAGGACGGCCTGCTCCCGCTCCAGCCACTCCGGACGCTCCTGCTTGAGCGCCTCGATCTGCTCCGAGGTCAGTGGCTCGGTGACACCGCCCCGGTGCAGGCCCGCGATGGACACGCCCAGCTTGGCGGCGACCACCGGCCGCGGATGCGGGCCGTCGCGGCGCAGGTCGCGCAGCCACGCGGGCGGGTCGGTCTGGAGCGCGTTCAGCTCGGCGCGCGTGACGACGCCCTCCCGGAACTGCGCGGGTGTGGCCTCGAGGTACACACCCAGCTTCTTCGCCGCGGTCGCGGGCTTCATGGTCTGGGTGTTCTGGTGCGACGTCATGGGGTCAAGGGTATCGAGCATGTGAACGGCCCCCGACCACGCCCGGGTAACCTGGCCGGGTGACAGCCTCGGAAGCCCCCTCCTCGTTCCGGCTCGCGTACGTCCCGGGGGTGACGCCCGACAAATGGGTGCGCATCTGGAAGGAACGGCTGCCCGACGTACCGCTCTCCCTCACCCAGGTCTCCCCGGCCGGCGCGGCCGGTGTGCTGCTGGACCGCGACGCCGACGCCGGGCTGGTCCGGCTGCCGGTCGACCGCACCCTCCTCAGCGCCATCCCCCTCTACACCGAGACCACGGTCGTGGTGATCCCCAAGGACCACCTCGTCACGGCCGCCGACGAGGTGAGTGTCGAGGACCTGGCCGACGAGATCGTGCTGCACCCCCTCGACGATGTCCTCGGCTGGGAACGCCCACCGGGCCGCCCCGCCTTCGAGCGCCCGGCGACCACCGCCGACGCCGTCGAACTGGTCGCGGCCGGCATCGGCGTCCTCCTGGTGCCCCTGTCGCTGGCCCGCCTCCACCACCGCAAGGACCTCACCTACCGCACGGTGACCGACGCCCCCGAGTCGAGCGTGGCCCTCTCCTGGCCCCAGGACGCGCACACGGACCGCGTCGAGGACTTCATCGGCATCGTCCGGGGCCGCACCGTCAACAGCACCCGGGGGCGGCAGCCCGACACGGCCGCCCCTAGGGCCCGTACCGAAGCGGCCCGGCGCAAACCGGCGGCGGCCGGGAAGCAGGGCGGTGCCGGAGCCCGGCGCGGCACCGGCGGCACCACCCGAAGCGGCGGCGGCAAGGGGACGAGCGGCAAGGGCGCCCGGCGCGGCAAACCCCGCCGCTGACCCGGCGTAGGCACCCGCTCGCAGGCGTGCGCCCCCGGCTGGCCAGGCGCGCCGCCCGTCCTCACCGCACCGTCGGACTCGGGGACGGCGCCGACGTGTTGACCTCCAGCCCCGGCGGCGCCGTCAGCGACAGCATCGGCTCGCCCGGCTGCGGGGCCGGCGGCGTGAGCTGGACCTTGGGCAGGCCCGGCGGCGCCGACTGCTGGAGGTTGACCTGGTCGAAGTTGACCAGCCCGGTCTTCTCCAGCACGGTGATGTGGTCCAGCACGGTGTCGTTCGCCTGATCGGCCAGCTGCCGGACCAGCGCGTTCTTGGTGTTGGCGCGGATCTTGGCGATCACCGGGAAGATCTGGCCGTGCGTGATGCGCATGATGTTGACCGCCGTCGTGTCGAACTGCTTGCCCGTGGTCCCGCCCGCGGTGGTCACGAACTGCTGCTGCTGGGGCGAGGCCAGATTGGGCAGCGTGATGCCGAGCTCGGGGGCGATCTTCCGGCAGGTCGCGTCGAGCCGGGAGTGGCCGACGACCAGATGCTCGCCGACCTCCTTCATCTCCGCCGTCGTGCCCCGCTCCATCGCCAGCAGCCCCAGCGGGTGCTCCCACAGCCCCGCCGCCCGCACCTTCACCACGAAGTCCCGGTCCGCCTCCGTCAGCGGCCCGTACCGCGTGTCGGCGATCACCCGCGCCTGGTCGCTGCCCGTGTTCTTGACCCCGAGCATGGTCGGGTAGGCGAGCGCGGTGAGGGTGAGGACCAGGGCACCGGCCACGAAGGCGGTCCCTGCCGTGGTGCGCGTGATGCGCATCGTGCCTCCTGGGGCGGCGACAGGCTAGGACGGACACCGGGGGATACGTACGCGAGCCGCCGACCGATCACCTCCCCGAGTAAAACCTTCCCCGGCTTCGTCAGGAGCCCTCGGCCGGGTCCTCGCCCACACGCTGGTCCGTGCCCTGCGCCACCGTCCGTGCCCTGCGCCACCGTCCGCGCCCTGCGCCACCGTCCGCGCCAGCCACTCGTACGCCGCCCGCGCGGTGAACTCCGCCTGCCCGCCCCGCACCAGCAGCCCGGCCGCGGTGAACTCCGGGGCGTCGGCCTGCGCGGCGACGTACGGGATCGCGGTGCAGCGCATCCCGGCCGCGTGCGCGGCGGCGGCCCCGGGAACGGCGTCCTCCGGGACGGCTTCATCCGCGGGACCAAGCAGTCGGCCGGGTCGGCACCGATAGTAGTTCGGCTCGCTGTCCACGAGCGTGCCGTCGAGGTCGGAGAGGACCGAGGTGCCGCCGAGAGTGCCCATGCGGTCCGGGATGCCAGGGATCACCCGGTCCGCCGGACGGTCACCTGGGCGCCGCCCGCCCGATCGACTCCACCAGGGGCAGCAGCCGGTGCGGGACGCGTTCGCGCAGCGCCACCTCGCTGCGGGTGCGGACCACGCCGGGCAGGCTGATCAGCTTCTGGACCACGTCCTCCAGATGCGCGTTGTCACGGGCCACGACCCGGGTCAGCAGATCCCCGCCGCCGGTGATGGAGAACGCCTCGACGATCTCCGGTACGGCCGCCAGCGCCTCGCCGACCTCGTCCAGGTGGCCCTGGGTGACCTCGATGTGCACGAACGCGAGCACCGGGTGCCCGAGCGCGGCGGGGGAGAGGGAGGGTGCCGTGCCGGTGATCACCCCGTCGTGCTCCAGGCGGTCCAGCCGGGCCTGGAGGGTGCCGCGGGCGATCCCGAGCAGCCGGGCGTACTCGCGCACGCTGGTGCCGGGCTGCTCCAGGAGCAGCCGCAGGATGCGGGTGTCGAGCTGGTCGACGGCCATGAGAACCCCCTCCGTCGGTAGGTCGGCCATTGGCACGCTGGTGGCCGAAGAAATGCCGTGATCACAGTACCAATGGCCCACTGCGAACAAGCCCTGTTGAGCCACTGGTGGAGAAGATGGTCCTATAGATGGGTCGATGGCGCTGCGGATTCCGCGGCGCCTTTTTCCTGCCGGGACGCAGGGGCGTCGGTCCATGGAGCGAAGGGGCGGTAAGCAGTGCTGAAGCGGGTGTTCGTGAGCCCGGATCCGGGACGGACGCGTCTGCGGTTCGCCGCGCGCGCCGTCCTCGGCATCGGGCTGGCCGTCGTCGTGTGCGGACTCGCCGGTACCTCCCTCGTCGGCGCGATCACCGGCGGGCTCGCCGCCCTGCTCGCGCTGTTCACCGTCACGGACGCCACCGTGCGCGGACAGGCCGCCACCACCGCCCTGCTGCCGGTCGCGGGCCTGCCCGTGCTCACCGTCGCGGCCGCCCTGCACGACCACCCCGTGGCCAGGGACCTCACCTTCCTCGCCGTCGTCGGCGCGGGCGTGTACGCGCGCCGCTGGGGCCCGCGCGGGCACAGCCTCGGCGTGTTCGCCTTCATGACCTTCTTCATCGCCCAGTTCCTGCATGCCACCACGGACCGGCTGCCCGAGATGTACGCCGCCGTCCTGCTCTCCGTCGCCACCGCGGCGGCGGCCCGCTTCGGCCTGTGGTGCTACGAGCGCAGCCGTCCGGCGCCCGCCGTCCCCGCCCCGCCCGCCGGCACCGGCCTGGCCCGGATCACCACGCGCCAGGCCGTCCAGGCCACCGCGGGTGCCGGTTTCGCGCTGGTCGCCGGCCAGCTGGTGTCCGGCGAGCGCTGGTACTGGGCCGTCGGCGCCACCTGGTGGGTCTTCGTCAACACCACCTCGCGCGGCGACACCCTGGTCCGCGGCTTCCGCCGGGTCCTCGGCACCGTCATCGGCATCGGCCTCGGTTTCCTGATCGCCGTCCCGCTGGCCGGTTCCGCGGTGCCCACCGCCGTCCTCGCCGCCGCCTGCGTCTTCGGCATCTTCTACAGCGCCGCCGTCTCCTACACCTGGATGATGCTCTGCGTGACGCTGCTCGCCGAGCTGCTCTACGGCCTCCTCGACGTGCTCAGCCCCGGCCTGCTCGCCCTGCGCCTCGCCGAGACCGGCGTCGGGGCGCTCGGCGCCGCGCTCGCCGTGCTCTTCGTCCTGCCCGTCACCACGCACGCCGTCACCGACGGCTGGATCCAGCGCGCCCTGCGCTGCGTGCACGCCTGCACCGCCGAGGCCGCCGCCCGCCTGGCCGGCACCGAGGGCGCCGACCCGGCACCGCGCGTCGCCGAACTGGAGCAGCTCCTCGCCCGGGTCCGGCTCTCGGTCGCGCCCCTCGTCCACCCCCTGAGCCCCATGTACGGGCGCCGGCGCCGGGCCCGGCGGGTCCTCGCCCTCCTCGACGACTGCGCCCGGGAGATCCGCGGCCTGGTCGCCGTCGCCGCCGACCCCGAGGCCTCGCACGACGCGCGCCTCGCCGCCGCCTGCTGGCGTGTCGAGAGCGCCGTCGAGGCCCTCACCGGCGGTGGCACCGTGCCCGCCCGCGCGCAGGCGCCGCGCGCCGCCGAACCGGCGTTGGCGCACCTCCACGGCCTGGAGCGCGCCCTCGCCGAACTCGCCACGCCCCTGCGCGCCCCCTCCGGCTCCCCGCTCGTCGGCGCCTGAGCCCCGTCCCGCCTCGCCACCCGTTTGGTCTAGACCGCAGGTGATCGACTGCTACGGTCGCTCCGGGGCGGCCGACCGGGCCGCGGCACGCAGCGGGACGAGAGGGGCAGCGGTGGCGGACGGCGACAGGCGGCAGCGGCGGGCATACATCGGGTCGTTCACGGCGGCCGGCGGCCCCGGCATCCTGACGGCGACCGTGGCGCCCGACAGCGGCGCGCTCACGGTCCTCAGCGGCACCGACCGCCTGCCCGACCCCTCCTACCTGGCCCTCTCACCCGACGGCGAGACCCTCTACGCCGTCAGCGAGACGGCCGAGGGCGCCGTCGCCGCCTACCACGTCACCGGCGACAAGCCCGAGCCCGCCGGCCGCCCGGTCCCCGTCGAGGGCGACGGTCCGACCCACCTCGCCCTGTACGCCGGCCACGTGCTGACCGCCAACTACGGCTCCGGCACCGTCAGCGCCGTCCCCGTCCGCGCCGACGGCAGCCTCGCCCGCACCGCGTCCGGCGTCCTCGTACACACCGGCTCCGGCCCGCACGCCCAGCGGCAGCAGGGCCCGCACGCCCACCAGGTACGCCCCGACCCGAGCGGGCGCTGGGCGGTCAGCGTGGACCTCGGCACCGACTCGGTACGGGTCTGCACGCTGACGGACGGCACCCTCGCCGTGCACCGCGAGACCGCGCTGCGCCCCGGCTCGGGCCCCCGGCACCTCGCCTTCCACCCCGACGGCACGCACGCCTACGTCGTCAACGAACTGGCGCCCACCGTCACCGTCTGCCGCTGGGACGCCACCGAAGGCGTCCTGCGCCCCCTCACCGAGGTCCCGCTGCTCCCCGGCGCCCCGACCGGCGACGCCTACCCGTCCGGCATCGCCGTCTCACCCGGCGGCCGCTTCGTGTACACCGCCACCCGTGGCGAGGACGTCCTGTCCGTCCTCACCGTGGAACCGGACGGCCTCCGCCTCACCGCCACCGTCCCCTGCGGCGGCCACTGGCCCCGCGACATCACCGTCTGCGACGGCTCCCTCTACACAGCCAACGAGCGCTCGGGTGACGTCACCTGGTTCACCCTGAGCCCGAAGACAGGCATCCCGTCCCGCACCGGTTCCCTGGCGGTCCCGGCGGCGTCCTGCGTGATCTTCAGCCCCTGGTGACCGCGGGCAGTCGTGCCGAAAGGGCCCGCTCCTCACGAGGAACGGACCCTTTCACGACGTGGACCAGATCACCGGCCGGCGCGTCATCGAACCGGCGCCCCCTGCGCCTCCTGCGGAGCAATCCCCAGCGCGGTCGTGTACTTGGCCAGCGCCAGCTTCCCGATCGCCGGATACGCCCCCAGCGGCTCAGCGGTGGCGCACTCCGCCTCCTTGGCCGCCGCCTCCAGCACGGACACCTCGATCTCCGGCCCGATCAGATACGGCGCCAGCGCCAGCTGCTGCGACCCCGAGGACCGCAACTGCTCCGCCACGGCCGCGATCGACCCCTCCTCGTCCAGCGCCGCCGCGATCACCGGCACGGCGAGCCGCGCCGCGAGCAGCATGCCGGTGATCCCGGCCGCCTGCACGGCCTCACCACCGCCGACGGAGGCGAGGATGATGCCGTCCGCCGCGGTCGCCACGGTGAACAGCCGCGCCCGGTCGGCGCGGGCCAGCCCGGCCTCGGACAGCCGCACGTGCAGCGCCTCGGCGAGCAGCGGGTGCGGGCCGAGCACATCGGTCAGCTCGGCGGCGATCCTGCTGTCCATGACGGCCTGCCGCACGCGGCGCAGCAGCGCGTTGTCCGGGCCCGCGAGCAGGGGCACGACGACGGCGACGGGGCCGTCGGGCTCCTTGACGTCCAGACCGGCGGCGCGGGCCTGCTCGAAGCGGGCGGTGCGCTCCTCTGCGGCCCGCACGAGGACGGCCGACAGCGAGGTGTACTCGGCGTCGTCCCCGTCGAGGTGGCCGACCCGGGCGTCGAGGCCGGGCAGTTCGGAACGGGCGATGCTGATGACCTCGTCGGCGAGGCCCCGGGTGGCGCTACTGGGCGTGCCCGGGACCGCGAGGACGAGCGCGGGCGCGCCCTCGGGAGCCACCAGCGGCTCGGGACGGCGGTGCCGTCCGGGCTGGCGGGGGCGCGGCATTCGTACTGGCAGGCCGGCGGGCCCAGTGGGGGAGCTCATGGCGCCGCATGTTACTGGTTTCCGGCGTTTCCCTCTTCGGAGAGGGGGCGGGTGAGCGGTATCCGTCCGGTTTTGTCTGAAGAGTGATGTACGGATCGGCCGACACCGGCACACTTCCCCTCACCAGGGGACCGGTTCCCAGCCACCCGGCCTCCGCGTCGCCGGCGGCACGCGGCTCACGGCAGACACCAGTCGACCGGCTGACCTCCCAGTCGCATCAACATGTCGTTGGCCCGGCTGAAGGGCCGGGAGCCGAAGAAGCCCCGGTCGGCCGACATCGGGGACGGGTGCGCCGACTCCACGGCCGGCAGATCGCCCAGCAGCGGCCGCAGATCGCGGGCGTCGCGGCCCCACAGGATGGACACCATCGGCTTGCCGCGGGCCGCGAGCGCGCGTATCGCCTGCTCGGTGACCTCCTCCCAGCCCTTGCCGCGGTGGGCGGCGGGCTTGTGCGGGGCCGTGGTCAGCGCCCTGTTGAGCAGCAGCACCCCCTGCCGGGTCCACGGGGTCAGGTCCCCGTTGGAGGGCTGCGGCAGGTCCAGGTCGGTGTGCAGCTCCCGGAAGATGTTGATCAGGCTGCCGGGCAGCGGCCGTACGTCCGGGGCGACGGAGAAGGACAGCCCCACCGCGTGTCCCGGGGTGGGGTAGGGGTCCTGACCGACGATCAGGACCCGGACATCGTCGAAGGGTTGCTGGAAGGCCCGGAGGACGTGCGCGCCGGCCGGGAGGTAGGTGCGTCCGGCGGCGATCTCCGCGCGCAGGAACTCACCCATCGCGGTGATCCGTCCGGCGACGGGTTCCAGGGCCTTGGCCCAGCCCGCCTCGACGATTTCGTTCAGAGGTCGTGGTGCCACGGGCGTCACCCTACTGCCGTACGGGTGACGCCGATCAACCGGTTCCGGAGCCCGGTCCCCCCGCTTCCGATCACCCGACGACCGCCGCCCGCACGCACAGCACGTCGGGCAGGTGCGACGCCAACTGCCGCCAGCTGTCGCCGTCGTCGGCCGACGCGTACACCTCGCCGTTGCGGTTGCCGAAGTACACGCCCGTGCCGTCGTCCGCGTCGTCGGTGCACAGCGCGTCGCGCAGCACCGTGCCGTAGTGGTCCTCCTGCGGCAGCCCCGCCGACAGCGGCTCCCAGCTCCGGCCCGCGTCCTCGGTGCGGAAGACCCGGCACCGGTGGCCGGCCGGCACCCGGTCCGCATCGGCGTTGATCGGGAAGACGTACGCCGTGTCCCCGCGGTACGGATGGGCGGCGGCCGCGAAACCGAACGTCGACGGCAGTCCCGCGCCGATGTCCGTCCAGTGCGCGCCCGCGTCGTCGCTGCGGTACACCCCCCAGTGGTTCTGGAGGTACAGGCGGTCCGGGGTGGCCGCGTCGCGCGCGACCTTGTGCACGCACTGGCCGAACTCCGGGTCCGGGTCCGGCAGGAACACCGCGGAGACCCCGGAGTTGGACGGCGACCAGCTCGCGCCGCCGTCCGTCGTGCGGAACACCCCGGCCGTCGACACGGCGACCGTCACCGCCTTCGGGTCGCGCCGGTCGGTGAGGACGGTGTGCAGCCCCTCGCCGCCCCCGCCCGGCACCCACTGCGAGCGGGTGGGGTGCTCCCACAGCGGGCGGACCAGCTCGAAGGTCTCCCCGCGGTCCTCAGAGCGGTACAGGGCGGCCGGTTCGGTGCCCGCGTACACCACGTCCGGCTCTGCGGCGGCCGGGTGCAGCTGCCAGACCCGCTCCAGCGAAGCGCCCGTGTCCTTGGGGAACTTGACGGCCGGAGCCGCCGGTTCGGTCCAGGTGCGCCCGAGGTCGTCGGAGTGGAACACCGACGGGCCCCAGTGCGCGCTGTCGCCGCCGGCCAGCAGGCGCGGGGTGTCACCCCGCGTGTCGAGGGCAACCGAGTAGACGGCCTGTGCGTTGAAGTACGGACTCTCGTCGAACTCCCATGCGTCGTCCCGTCGACGCCCGATGAACAGGCCCTTGCGCGTGCCCACGGCGAGCAGTACCTCGGTCATGCCGATCACCTCCGCGGCGTCGTCTTTGACGCCTTCGTCTCGACACGGACCAGTCTGCACCCCACCACTGACAGTCACCCTCGGACCGGCCGTCGCCGCAGGTCGGAGCGGTGGCGTCGGGCCCGCTCAGGCCGCCCCCGGCAGCCCACGCGCCCAGATGCCGTCGAGGTCGGCCGCGGCCGGCAGGGTGCCGAAGGCGTCCCCCCAGTCGCCGCCGAGCCGGGTCGCGCGGAAGGCGTCGGCGACGGCGGGCGGGGCGTGCCGGACCAGCAGGGACGCCCGGAGGGTGAGGGCCATCAGCTCCACAGCCGCCGCGCCCCCGTCTCCGACGCCTCGGCGAGCCCCGCCTCCAGCCGCGCCACGGCGGCGTCCAGCCGGGCGTCCGCCCCACGTACCAGGGCGAGTTCGGCGAACAGGGCGTGCGCGGCGGCCGGCGAACGGCCCGACGCCCGCGGCACGTCGAGGGCGTTGACGTTCCCCGAGCCCTCCCAGATCGACGGCAGCGGCGCCTCGCGGTACTGCCGGGGCAGGCCCGAGTCCTCCACGCAGCCGTTGCCGCCCAGGCACTCCAGGGCCTCGGCGGTGAACGCCGGTCCCCGCTTGGTCACCCTGTACTCGCCGACGGCGGTGGCGATCCGCCGGAAGGCCGCCTCGCCCTCGTTCCGCGCACCGCCCGGTCCGCCGCGCCGGCCAGCCGCAGGGTGAGCGTCGTCGCGGTCTCGGACTCCAGCGCCAGGTCGGCCGGGACGTTGCGCGTCAGCGGCTGGTCGAGCAGCCGGGCGCCGAACGCGCTGCGGTGCCGTACGTGGTGCCCGGCCTCCACGAGGGACGTGCGCATCAGCGTCGCCGAGGACATCGCGCAGTCCAGCGGGGTGCGGTTGACCATCTCGATGATCGTCTTGACGCCCCGGACCTCGGGCCGACCAGCCAGGCCACCGTGCCGTCGAACTCGGGCTCGGAGGAGGCGTTGGAGCGGTTGCCGAGCTTGTCCTTGAGGCCGCTGGATGCGGAAGGTGTCGCGGGTCCCGTCGGGCAGCACGCGCGGGACCAGGAAGCGGGGCGGCCCGCCCGGAGCCTGGGCCAGCACCAGGAACAGGGCGCACATCGGCGCCGACGTGAACCACTTGTGCCCGCGCAGCGTGTACACGCCGGGCTCGGCGGACACGCCCCGGCCGCCTGACACGCCCCGGCGACCTCAGACGGCCCGGTGGTACTGCACCGGCGTGCGGACCTCGCCGCCCAGCTCCCGGGCCGCGTGCAGGGCCCAGGACGGGTTGCGCAGCAGCTCGCGGCCGAGCAGCACCGCGTCCGCCTCGCCGTTGGCCAGGATCTTCTCGGCCTGCTCGGTGCCGGTGATCATGCCGACGGCGGCGACCGGCAGTCCGGTCTCCGCCCTCACGCGGGCCGCGAAGGGGACCTGGTAGCCGGGGCCGGTGGGGATGCGCACGCGCGGGACGTTGCCGCCGGTGGACACGTCGAGGAGGTCGACGCCGTGGGCCCGGAGGTCGCGGGCGAGGCGGACGGTGTCGTCCGGCGTCCAGCCGCCCTCCTCCAGCCAGTCGGTCGCCGACACGCGGAAGAACAGCGGCTTCCCCTCCGGCCACACCCCACGCACCGCGTCGACGACCTCAAGGGCGAACCGGACGCGGTTCTCGTACGAGCCGCCGTAGACGTCGGTGCGGTGGTTGGAGTGCGGGGAGAGGAACTCGTGGATCAGGTACCCGTGCGCGCCGTGGATTTCGACGACGTCGAAGTCCGCGGCGATCGCCCGGCGCGCGGCGTCCGCGAACTGGCCGGCGATCTCCCGTATCCCGGCGACCGTCAGCTCGGCGGGCACCTGGGACCGGTCGTCGAACGCGAGCGCGCTCGGCCCCAGCGGCTGCCAGCCGTGCTCCTCCGGACCCACCGGCCCCCCGCCCTTCCAGGTCTGCGCCGTCGACGCCTTGCGGCCGGCGTGGGCCAGCTGGACGGCCGGCACCGTGCCCTGTGACCGCAGGAAGGCCGTGATCCGGCGGAACGCCTCGACCTGCGTGTCGTTCCACAGCCCGAGGTCCTGCGGAGAGATGCGGCCCTCGGGAGACACGCCCGTGGCCTCCGTGATGATCAGACCCGTGCCGCCCGCCGCGCGGGCGCCGTAGTGCGCGAAGTGCCAGTCGCTGGGCACCCCCGTCAGCGGGCCGTCCGGAGCGGCGGAGTACTGGCACATCGGCGGCATCCACACCCGGTTCGGGATCGTGACGTCACGCAGTGCGAGAGGCTGGAAGAGGGCGCTCATGGAGGGTGCTCCCCGGGGGTCGCGGCGGTACGGGACCGTAGTACGGTAACTCTCGTAGTACGGCAGATGTCAAACTACGGAGCTATTCGTACAATGGGGTCCTCCGAAGCCTGATTCCCTGCGTGTGAAGCCACCGACTGGAGCCGCCGTGACCCCCGCCGCCACCGGCACCCGTGAACTGCCGCACCCCACCCGCGCGGAGATCCGGCTGGAGGGCGTCCTGCACGCGCTCTCCGACCCGGTGCGGCTGCGGATCGTGCGGGACCTGGCCGCCGACGCCGAGGAGCTCCTCGCCTGCTCGCACTTCGACCTGCCGGTGACCAAGTCGACCACCACCCACCACTTCCGGGTGCTGCGGGAGAGCGGGGTGATCCGGCAGACCTACCGGGGCACGGCCAAGATGAACGGCCTGCGCAAGGACGACCTGGACGCCCTCTTCCCCGGGCTGCTCGACACCCTGCTGGAGGCCGCCGCCCGCCAGGCCGTCGTCCTCCAGGGCGCCACGCGCCGGGCCGCCGCGCTGCGCTGACAGGGTGCCGCGCGCCGCGGACGGAGCGTGTTCCGTTCGTATGGAATGTAATCATTCGGTTACGTTGCGTAGGTGCTCAAAGCATCCTTCTTTGATCGTTCTTTTCAGCTTTCCGATCGCTGTCCGGACGACGGTGCGATGTCCGTGCGGCACACCTGGGCGGTCCGCGAGGGCGGCGTCACGGCCTCCTGGTTCGACGTGCGGCTGGCGTTCGCCGACGGCGCCCGGCTGGAGGCCCTCGCCGTGCTCTGCGGCCGGGAGGTGCGGGTCGAGGACGTGCGGGCCGAGCCGCCGCTCTCCCTCGACGACCTCGCCGTCCTCGCCGAGTGGCTGGAACAGCCCCTCGCCGAGGTCTGCGCGCCGGGCCCGGCCGGCACCTCGGCGGGGCGGGCCCGGCCCGCGTGGCCGTGGGGGCGGGAGGGGCGCCGGCTGGCCGCCCGGGAGTACCGGGCGGCGAGGGAGCGGGGGAGTGATCCGGTCCTCGCGGTGATGTGCGCGACCGGGCACGGCCGCCGCAGGTCGCTCCGGCTGATCGGGCAGGCCCGCGACGACGGCTTCCTGACGCCGCGACACGCCCGGCGCTGAACCGCTGGTCGCGCGGCTCCGGGGCGACGGCCCGTCAGAGCATCGCGCGCATCCGCGCGATCTCGCTCGTCTGCTGCGCGACCACGTCGTCGGCCATCTCCTCGATCCGCACGTTGTTGCCCTGCCCCTTCACGTCCGTGGCCATGCTGATCGCGCCCTCGTGGTGAGTGATCATCAGCGTGAGGAAGAGCCGGTCGAAGGCCTTCCCCCGGGCCGCGCGCAACTGCTGCAACTGGGCCCCGGTCGCCATGCCCGGCATCGCCGCGTGGTCGTGCCCGCCGCCCGTCTCCTTCTCGCCGTGCGTCTTCAGCCAGCCCCGCATCGCCCCGACCTCCGGGCCCTGCGCGGCCGAGATCCGCTCCGCGAGCTTTTTCACCTGACCCGACTCGGCCTGCTCCGGGGCCAGTTCCGTCATCTCCAGCGCCTGGGTGTGGTGCTGGATCATCATCCGCGCGTAGGACACGTCCGCCGAGTTGGGCGAGTCGTCGTCGGCGCGCTGCCGCTCGGCCTCCTCAGCGGACAGCGTCCGGTTGCCCTCGCCCGGCTTGCCCGGGGCGATCACCGACGGTCCGGCCGCGGTCGCCGACCCCTTGCCCGCACTTGAGTCCTCCGACCCCGAGTCGCAGGCCGCCAGTCCGACGACGGCCAGCGCGGTGAGCGCGGTGAGCGCGATCGCGGAGAGTGACGTGCGGGGCAGCGCGGGGCGAAAAGGCACAACGACCTCCTGTGGCAGGCGAGATGGGGGACACCTCACGGGTGCGATGACCGTCCTAGCACGGTTCCGCGCGTCACTGATCAAAAAACTTCATTGCGTGTTTGTTGCCCTCTGTTGGTATGTGCATGGCGAAGACGATACTGCGTGGTGCGTGAACCGTTCCGACGGGAACGGACGCAGGGAGGAAGACAGTGACCCTGTTGAACCCGCGAACGCGGCGCAGACGCCTGGGAGTCGCGGCGGCCGCCGCCGGACTGCTCTCCGCGCTGCTCACCGCCGGCCCGGCCGTCGCGACCCCCGACCCAGGGGACGGTCCGGCCACGTCGAAGGAGGTGTCCCGGAGTGCGCGCGCCGAAGTGCGCGACGCCCTCGCGAACGGCGAGATACCCGGCCAGGACGAGATCGTCCACTCGCCCAACCTCGAGCACCTCACCAACATCCCCAAGGACGCGCTGACCGACTTCAACTCCGACCTGGCCTTCCAGGGCAAGTACGCCTTCGCCGGCAACTACTCCGGCTTCCGCGTCTTCGACATCAGCAACCCGAAGAAGCCGAAGACGGTCTCCCAGGTGCTGTGTCCCGGATCGCAGAACGACATCTCCGTCTCCGGTGACCTGCTGTTCCTGTCGACCGACTCCTCGCGCAGCGACAGCAGTTGCAACAGCACCACGCAGCCGGCGACCGAGAAGTCCTCCTGGGAGGGCATGAAGGTCTTCGACATCAGCGACAAGCGGAACCCGAAGTATGTCGCCGCCGTCGAGACCGCCTGCGGCTCGCACACCCACACGCTGGTGCCCGAGCGCAAGGACGTCTACATCTACGTCTCGTCGTACTCGCCGAGCGCCTCGTACCCCGACTGCCAGCCGCCGCACGACGGGATCTCCGTCATCAAGGTGCCGCGCAAGGCCCCCGAGCGGGCGGCCGTCGTGAACTTCCCGGTGCTGTTCCCCGGCGAGGGTCCGGACGGCGGCGGCAACCCGGGCGGGCCGACCAACCCGGGCGTCTCCAAGACCACCGGCTGCCACGACATCACGGTCCTGCCCTCCGAGGACCTGGCGGCGGGCGCCTGCATGGGCGACGGCATCCTGTTCGACATCAGGAACCCCGAGCGGCCGAAGGTCATCGACCGGGTCCAGGACAACGTCAACTTCGCGTTCTGGCACTCGGCGACCTTCAGCCAGAAGGCGGACAAGGTCGTCTTCACCGACGAGCTGGGCGGCGGCGGCGCGGCCACCTGCAACGCGGAGATCGGCCCGGACCGCGGCGCCGACGGCATCTACGACATCGTCGGCAAGGGCGACGAGCGCAAGCTGGTCTTCCGCAGCTACTTCAAGATCCCGCGCCACCAGGCCGACACCGAGAACTGCGTGGCCCACAACGGCTCGCTGATCCCGGTCAAGGGCAAGGACATCATGGTCCAGGCCTGGTACCAGGGCGGCGTCTCCGTCTGGGAGTTCACCGACTCCAAGCGCCCCAAGGAGATCGCCTACTTCGAGCGCGGCCCGCTGAGCACCACCACGACGGCCACGGGCGGCTCGTGGTCGGCGTACTACTACAACGGCTACATCTACTCGAACGACATCGTGAAGGGCTTCGACGTCCTGAAGCTCAGCGACCGGCGCACCGATCCCGCCCAGCGTGTCCACCTCGGTGAGCTGAACACGCAGACGCAGCCGGACTACTTCGACTGAGCCGACCGTTCCGGCCCGTCCGCTCCGTCCGCTCCGTCCGCTCCGTCCGGCGGGCCGGGCACGCCGGTCGCGAAGAACCGCGACAGATCCGTGTCGCACCCCGTCCCGTCGGGCGCCTCCGCGTCCGGCGGGACGCCCAGCTCCCAGTCCAGCCGGTAGCGCGCGAACAGTTCGGCGCGCAGCCTCGGCACCGGCATCGGCACGCCCGGCACCAGGGCCGCGAAGACGGCGCCCATCAGCAGGGCGCGCAGCATCGGGTAGTCGCGCTCGACGTCCTCGGAGCCGTGCCGGGCCACCGTGTCCCGCAGCAGTTCGGCGAGGCGCCGCTGCTCGGGGCAGGGCACGAAGCCCTCGGCCTGGAGCAGACCCGCCATGTGCTGGCGCATCAGCACCGGGCGGTCCCGGGCGAGTCCGAGGACCGCGTCGATCGCCCTTGCCATCCGCTCGGGCCCCTCGGCGGTGCGCGGCTCGCGCTCCAGCGCCTCCTCCAGCGTGCGGTGCATCAGCCGGTGCACGGCGGACTGCACCAGCTGCCGCTTGCCGGGGAAGTAGTACGACACCAGGCCGCGCGCCGAGCCCGCCCGGTCGGCGATGTCGCCGAGCGTCGTGGCGTCGTATCCGCGCTCGCCCACCAGCTCCACCGCCGCCTGGAGCAGCCGCTCCTGCGAACGCCGCCGCAACTCTTCATTGACCGAGGCGCTGCGCGGGGACATGCTGTACTCCTGCGTTGACTGGCTGCCAGCCAACTATACTCGGCGCAGCCGACGGAACCTCCGGGTCCCGTCCGCCCCCGTCTGCCTCGGACGACACGGGGGATCGTCCGAGGCGGACGGTCCGATGCGGTGGTTGCCTGGGGCTACGGGGGTTCCGGGTGCCACGACGGGAGGCCGGGCGCGGCCGGTGCAGGAGCCTCTGATCTCCGCGACCGTATACGGCCCGTTCGGGGGGACGAACAGTCGCCGGGCTCATGGGTGCAGGCGTCGGTGGGTCAGGGTCGCGAGTGTCACCAGGAGGGCGCCGAGGAGCCAGCCGCCGAGGACGTCCGTGGTCCAGTGGACGCCGAGCCAGACGCGGGTCACGCCGACGCCGAGGACCGAGACCAGGGCCACGGTCAGGACGGTGCGGCGGAGGGTGCGGGGGGTGTCGTAGTGGTACGCGAGCCAGGCCAGGAGGCCGCAGACGAAGGTCGCGGTCATCGCGTGGCCGGACGGGAACGCCGCGAAGTGCGCCGAGTCCACCGGATCGGGCCAGACCGGACGGGGCCGGTCCACCGCGGCCTTGAGGACCTGTTGGAGCAGGCTGCCCAGCAGACAGGTGGCCGCCAGCCACACGGCCGTCCATCGGTCCCCGTGGCGCCGCCACAGCCACACGACCACCACCACGCACAGTGCGCGCATCGTCCAGGTGTCCCACACCCAGTCGCTGAGGATCCGCATGGCGTGCGTGACGCCGGGTTCGTCGACCGCCCAGCGGTGGGTCGTGTCCGCGATGTCGTCGTCCAGGCCGGTGAGCGGCGGCCATTCGACGGCCACCAGCGTGAGCAGCAGCGCGGAGCACACGGCGAGGACCCAGGCGGCGCCGAGCGCGGTACGCGGCTGCGGGGGACCGGGCGGGGAGTGGACGGGCGGCGGCGAATGCATGCCGCGATCCTCGCCGACCCGGTGCCCCCGAGGCGAATTTCCCGGGTGGGCGGCTGTCCCAGCGCCCGCAGGCCCGGCGCGAGCGCCACCAGGAACGGCACCACCGGCACCAGCGCCGCCGTCGCCGTCAGCCGCAGCCGGCGGGCCGCGGGCAGGCGGTCAGCCGGAGTGAGCAACCGGTGCGCCCGCTGCGGCACATGCGCCCGCGCCGTCGGTGCGGGACCGAACCGCACCGGTCCTCGCTGAGTTACACCAGTGCCAGCGCGGCCGCCGGCCGGCCGAAGCGCCGGGACGCCACGTCGTCGGCGGTCAGCTCCACCAGCCGGTGCATCTCGTCGCGGAACACGGCGGACACCGGCACCTGCGGGAACCCGTCCGCGAGCGCCGCCGAGCAGTGCAGCAGCCGGTCGTGCCGGGCCCGCGCGTGCCCCTTCTCGTGGGCGAGGAGCGCGTCCAGCCGCCGCCCCTTCAGGCGCCGCAGCGCGGCCGTGGTGACGACCGGCTGCGGGGGAGTGCCGGGCAGCCACCAGGCGCCGGGGCGCTCTCCCCCCAGCACGACCAGCGGGTCCGAACCGGGCACCTCGCCGGGCAGCACCGGGACGCGGTCCAGCAGTCGGCCCGGCGCCGCCGACGCCGGGACCGGGCCCGTGCCACCTCCCCGGCATCACGGCGCTCCACAGGCCGGCGCCGGCCGGCGCCACGGCCGTGATGTCCGCCCACAACCCGGAGGTGCCGAGCGCGTAGGCCTCGACCACGGGACGCGGCGCCGTGGCGAACACCGGGCCGCCCACCGCGTGCCAGGCCGCCGCCGCGCTGAACGTCATGGACAGCGCGCAGCACACCAGTACCGCCGCCACCACGCAGTGCCGCACCCGCGGGGCGACCACTGGTTCCCGGTACGGCCAGTCGGCCCCGGAGAGCAGCCTGGGGCGAACACGGCGGTCAGGGTGCCGAGCAGCAGCAGTGCCGCGGAGAGCATCATGGGGCAGCCTATGGGCGTCGCGGCGCCCTCCGCACGGCCCGCCGCGCAAAGCGACGCAGACAACGGCCGTCCCTCGGCACCTGACGCCGTCCGCACCGGCCCTGCGTCACATGGTCAGCAGCATCGCCAGCATCGCGATCCCCATCGAGAGCCGGCAGGCCCGCGCCAGCTCCGGACGGTCGCCCCACCCGGTCGCCGGACCCACCCCGGCCACGGCGACCACGGGTATGAGACGGACGCCGGTCAGCAGCACGTATCCGGTGAAGTAGAGCAGCAGCGCCCCGGTCAGCACGGGGACCCCGGATGTGCCCTGAGCGTGCACATGGCCGTGCGCCGGGGAGCCGGCCATCACCACGGCCATGTGGACCATCGCCGCCGCCCCGACGAGATGGTGCAGATGATGTCTTTCCCCGCCCCGCGCCGCCCACAGCGCGCGCAGCCCCGCCGCGCCGAACACCACCGCGTAGACCGGCCAGGCCCAGCCAGGCGGGCTGAAGAACGCCGCCGGCACCGCCATGACCGCCATACCGAACCCCATGAGCGCCTCGCCCCCCGCCGCGCGGCGCTGCTCCTCGACGCTGCTGCGCATGCGCAGCAGGCAGTACGCCCCGGTCGCCGCGCAGAGCGCGACCAGCAGCCAGCCGGGCGACGCCGGTCCGTGCACACCCACCTCCCCGTTCGCGGTCCACGGTCTGTCAAGGACTGCCCGCACGGCGTGGCGCGCACGCCGGCGCAAGGGGGCGCCCGGGAGTGTTCGGGGGAGCGCTAGGGATCATCGCAGGTCAGGGGCGTGAGTATCCGCACATCCGACATGACTGTTGGCCCTGAGTTCGGTCGCCGCCATCGCCCCGCCCCACCTGGTCCTGCTCGGCCTCGGCCGACTCGACCCGGCGATGTACACGATGGCCGGGTCCTTGTGCGCCCTCTACTCCCACAACCGGCCCCACGCCGCCCGCGCCCGCGTCCTGACCTGGGTCGTCCTCGGCATGTTCGGCGGCGTCGCCGTCGCCCTGCTCACCGCCTCCCTCACGCGCAGCGCCGTCGTCCTCGTCACCGTCGGCGCCCTGCTGGCGGCCGTGCAGAAGACCCTCTGCGAGGCCACCCGCATCGGCCCGCCGGGCAACGTGATTCCTCACCTTCGTCAGCGCCGCCGGCCTCTTCGTCCCGCAGACCCTCGGCCAGGTCCCCGGGCACCTGGCGCTGGTCGCCGCCGCCGGCGTCTAAGCCTGGCTCGTCGGCATGGCCCCCGCGCTGAACCGCCCGCACGGCCCCGAACGCCGGGCCACCGCGCAGGCGCTGGACGCCGCCGCCGCGAACGCCGCCACCCGCGGCACCGGCGACGGCGACGCCACCGCCCGCGCCGCCGGCCACACCGCCGTACAGGCCGCCCGGCAGACCCTGCTCGCCCTCCCGGCGCAGAGCCCCCGCGCCACCACCCGGCACGCCCTGGAACGCCTCGTCGTCCGCGCCGAGGTCGCGCTCGCCGCACCCGCCGACACGGACCCGGAGCGGCTGCGGGACCGGGCGAGGGCCCTGCGCGGCACCGGCCGGATACCCCGCGTCGGCGACACCCCGGGCACCGGCAACGAGCTCCTCGGCGTGCACGCCGAACTCGCCGCCCGCCCCACGCCCCTGTGGCAGCGGCTCGGCCCGCTCACCCCGATCGCCGTACGCACCGCCCTCGGCTGCGTCCTGGCCGGCTACGCCTCCCTCGCCCTCGGCATCGGCCGCCCCTACTGGGCCCTGGTCACCGCCGCCTCCCTCTGCCAGGCCAACATCACCCTGACCTGGAGCCGGACCGTGCAGCGCGTCGTCGGCAACGTCGCCGGCGTCCTGCTCTTCGCCGCCATCGCCCCGCTCGCCCACCTCGGGCCGGGCCTGCTCGTCGTGTGCTGCCTCACCCTCACCTTCGGCGCCGAGGCGTTCATCACCCGCAACTACTGGCCCGGCACGGTCTGCGTGACGCCGATGGCGCTGCTCATCACCGCGGTCGTCGGCCGCCAGGACGCGGGTGAGCTGATCACCGAGCGGGTGGTGGACACCGTCGTCGGCGCCCTGGCCGGCTTCCTGGCCGCCGTCGTCGTCACCAACCGGCGCGCCGGGGACCGCGTCGAGCAGGCCGTCACCGCCGCCGACCGCGCCCGCGAGCACGCCGCGCGCCTGCTCGCCCAGGCCGATCCGGCGCCCTGGAGGCCGCCCGCCGGGTCTGGCCGCCGCGCTGACCGAGCCGCGGGCCAGCGTCGACGGCGCGGCAGGCGAGTGGTGGGGGCGGGACCCGCCCCGGGAGAGGGTCGTGCTCGCCGAGCAGTCCGGACACCGTACGCTCGCCGCAACGGTGCGACGCCAGGCAGTGCGTCCGCACCGCGACACGGGCACGAGGACGGAGGACGTACGGCCATGACCACAACCGACGGGGGCGACGGGGGAGCCGGTGACGTGGGGGGAGGACCGGCAGGGGACACCGTGGCCGCGGTCGTGCGGCAGTGGCGGGCCGTCCACCCGGACCTCGACACCGGGCCGATGGAGATCATCGGCCGCATCAACCGCTGCGCCGCCCTGCTCCAGCAGGCCGAGGACGCGCCGCTGCGCCGGGCAGGGCTGAGCCGCGCCGAGTTCGACCTGCTCGGCGCGCTGCGCCGCACGGGGCACGAGCTGACGCCCGGCGAGCTGGCCCGCGAGACCTTCTCCTCCGGCGCCGCCGTCACCAAGCGCCTCAAGCAGCTCACCGAACGCGGCCTGGTGGAGCGCCGCGGCGACACCCGCGACCGCAGGGTCGCCCACGTCCGCCTCACGGACACCGGCCGCGCCCTCGTCGACGGCATCATGCCCGAACAGCTCGCCTACGAGTCCGCCGTCCTCTCCGGTGTCGACGACACCCGCCAGGCCGAGCTGGCGGCACTGCTCGGCGGCCTGCTGAGCCAACTGGAGGGCCGCCTGGACGCCCTGAGCCTGTGACAGCCCCCGGCTCAGTACTCGTCCCCCGCCCGGTACACCCCGAACATCGCGCCTAGGGGGTCCCGTAGGACTGCGATGCGGGGGCCGTCGGGGAGGGAGACGGGTTCCATGAGGACGGTGCCGTGGGCCGTGGTGGCGTCGGACGCCGCCGTGTCCACGTCCGCCACCGCGAAGTAGGGCAGCCAGTGCGCGGGGACCTCGTGCGGGAACTTGTCGTCCATCGTGACCATGCCGCCGAAGTCGGCGCCGTCGATCCCCCACCGCGGGTAGTGCGCGGAGGCGGTGACGCTCCAGCCCAAGACCGTGGTGTAGAAGTCGGCGGCCCGGTCGGGCTCCCGGGTCAGCAGTTCGACCCAGCCCAGTGACCCGGGCGCGTTGAAGACCCCGGCGCCGGGGAAGGACCGCGGCTGCCAGAGCTGGAACAGCGCCCCGGTCGGATCGACGGCCACCACGGACCGGCCCGAGTCGAAGACGTCCGTCGGCCCCCGCGTCACCGCTCCGCCGGCCGCCGTCACCTGCCGTACCGCGGCGTCCGCGTCGCGCACGGCGAAGGACACGTTCCACGCGACGGGCTGCTCCGGCTGGTACAGCGGCGTCAGCGCGGCGGCGGCCGCTCCGTCGAGCCGGGCGAGCGTGTACCCGCCCGCCTGCTGCCGCGGGTCCGTCTCGGGGCGCCAGCCGAACAGCGAGGCGTAGAACCGCTCGGCGGCCTCCAGGTCCGTGGTCCCCAGCTCCGTCCAGCAGGGACCGCCGGGCACCAATTCGTGGAGTCTCATCGCGCGGGGCTCCTTCCGCCGGGCCACCGGCCGTACGCCCCCCACCAGCACGCTGGTCCCGCTCCGCGTCACCGGCCATCCGGCACCCGTCGCGCCCGGCGGCTCAGATCCCCGGCCGGTACCGCAGCGGATGGTCCTCGGGGATCTCCACCAGCACGATCCGCGTCCCGTCCGGGTCCTCGATCCACATCTCCACCAGCCCCCACGGCTCCTTGACCGGCGGCCGTACGATCTCCACGCCCTTGGCCCGCAACTCGTCATGGGCGGCCACCGCGTCCTCGACCTGGAGCCAGAGCTTGAGCGCGGACGTCCGAGGTCCCTCGGCCCGGCCGGAGACCTCCAGGAAGCCGCCGCCCAGGAAGTAGACGGTGCCCCGCTCGCGGCCGGTGCCGAACTCCCGGTGGACGGCGAGGCCGAGCCGCTCGCCGTAGAAGGCGCGGGAGCGGTCGGGGTCGGTGGGGGTGAGCAGCACCCGGCTGCTGAGTACGTGGACCATGCGTCCCGACCCTACCGGCGGCGTTACGCTCATCGGTGCCCCAGCCGAAGAACGCACGAGCCGAAGAACGCACGAGCCGCAGAACGCACGAGCCGCAGAACGCACGAGCCGCAGAACGCACGAGCCGCAGAACGCACGAGCCGCAGAACGCACGCGCCCGAGATCGAACCGGAGACGCCCCGCATGGACACCGCCGCCCCCCTGACCTACCGCGACGCCACCGAGGCCGACGTGGACGAGATCGTCGCGCTCGTGGAGTCCGCGTACCGCGGCGAGTCCAGCCGCTCCGGGTGGACCACCGAGGCGGACATCCTGGAGGGGCAGCGCACGGACCCCCAGGGCGTGCGGGACGTCGTCAAGGGCGCCGACAGCCGCCTGCTCACCGTCGAGCGCGACGGCACGATCGTGGCCTGCTGCCAGCTGGAGCACCGCGACCCGTACGCCTACTTCGGGATGTTCGCCGTCAGCCCCGTCGTCCAGGGCGGCGGCCTCGGCAAGGCCGTCATCGCGGAGGCGGAGCGGCAGGCCCGCGAGACCTGGGGCGTCACGGAGATGCACATGACCGTCATATCCGTACGCGAGGACCTGATCGCCTGGTACGAGCGCCGAGGCTACCGCCGTACGGGGGAGACCAGCCCCTTCCCGTACGGCGACGAGCGCTTCGGCATTCCGCAGCGGGACGACCTGCGGTTCGAGCTGCTGGTCAAGCCGCTGGGCTGAGCCGCGCCGCCCGGCTCGCCCGGCTCACGCCGTGAAGCGGCCGGTGCGTTTGATCTCCGGATAGTCGGTCGTCACGCCGTCGAGGCCGAGGGCGCGCACCAGCCGCAGCTGGTCCTGCGTGTTCACGGTCCAGCAGAACACCCGCAGCCCCGCCTTGCGGGCGCGCTCCACGATCTCCAGCGTGACCCGGCCGATGTCCAGGCAGAGCGTCCCGGCCCCGGCCTCCACGGCCCGGTCCACGACCTCGGGGCCGTAGTACTGCGCGACCAGCGCGGTCCGCACCCCCGGCACCAGCCGGGCGATCTCCACGATCGCCTCGTCGTGGAACGAGATCACCTCCACCCGGTCCACCAGATCCCGGCGGAGCATCACCTCGGCCAGCGTGCGCGCGGCCGCCGCGTCCTTGATCTCGGCCTGGACGGGCACCGACACCGCGTCCAGCACCTCCTCGAAGACCGGCACGCGCTCCCCGCGGCCGGCGTCCAGCATGCGCAGTTCCTCCAGCGTCTTGTCGGCGATCGCGCCCGTGCCGTCGGTGGTGCGGTCCACTTCCGCGTCGTGCATGACGACGAGCGCGCCGTCCTTGCTCAGATGCAGGTCCAGTTCGACGACGTCGAGGCCGGCCCGTTCGGCGGCGACGAAGGAACGCAGGGTGTTCTCGGGTTCGACACCCATCGCTCCGCGGTGCCCGATGGTGAGGAAGTGCAAGGCTCGACTCGCTTCCGTAGACGGCGGCGACGGCAGGGCGCGGCTCGACGGCCCTGCGGGACCGTTTCCCCTCTGCCGCTCCGGGTATACGAGGTCGGGCGTCCCGCAGGAAAAAATGCGGTGAAGGGTGGGGTAAGGCAGGATAATTTACGGGGCCTCTCCTTGCTGGGAGGAACCTCGTATGCGTACGGTGTCCTGACGCGAGTTTCTTCGGTAGAGGACGGGACATGACGGAAATTCTTGTGCAGGTGGGTTCGGAGGGAAGTATTCCTCCGGCGATCAGGGTGGTCGAGCACCCGGCGTGGCCCGTGCTCAAGGATGCCGTGGAGCGGATCCGGCCGTGGCAGTCCAAGGACGGGTCGATCGACTTCGACGCCGAGGGCGCCCCGGAGCGTACCGCCGCCGAGGACGCGGTACGCCGCGTCACCGGAGCCGTGCGGGAGCTGTCCCCGCTGCTCCCGCACGACCGGGAGTACCACGAGGCGCTGGTCGAGGACCTGGACCGGTGGGCCGACGGCGGCTTCGAGGTGCCCGACTTCCTCGACTCGCTGCTGGCCTTCCAGCCCGCCGCGAACCGCGCGGACGGCCTCCAGCACCTGGTCGTCTTCCCGATGTACACGCAGAACGGCAACCCGGACCGCAACCTGGAGGCCGTCGTCCTGCGCATGGTCTGGCCCGACTGGCTGGCCGAACTGGAGCGCACCCGCTACGACAACCCGCTGTTCTGCGGCATCACCTTCGAGGACTTCACGGCGGGCTACGACACCAACTCCGCCGTGCTCTTCCCGGAGACCATCGCCGTGCGCGAGGCCCCCGAGCGCTTCTCCTGGGGCGGCATCTTCTGCGATCGCGAGGCCGCCCGCTTCCGCCGCGTCACCGAGGCCGCCGTCGGCCTGCTGGGCCTGGAGCTGCCCGAGGACGTGGCCGCGCTGGTCGGCGACCAGAAGCGCTGCGAGGAGGCGTTCGTCCTGTGGGACATGGTCCACGACCGCACCCACAGCCACGGCGACCTGCCCTTCGACCCGTTCATGATCAAGCAGCGCCAGCCGTTCTGGATGTACGGCCTCGAAGAACTGCGCTGCGACCTCACCGCCTTCAAGGAGGCCGTGAAGCTGGAGGCGGACGGCGTCCCGCAGGCCCGCGACGTGCAGTACGCGGTGCTCTTCGACCGCATGTTCCGCTTCCCGGTCACCGGCGAGCGCGTACGCAACTACGACGGGCTCGGCGGCCAGCTCCTCTTCGCCTACCTGCACAAGCACGACGTCGTGCGCTGGACCGACAACGAACTCCTCATCGACTGGCAGCGCGCCCCGCAGGTCACCAACCAGCTGTGCGCCGAGATCGAGACGCTCTACCGCGACGGCATCGACCGCCCGAAGCTCGTCCACTGGTTCGCCGGCTATGAGCTGGTCTCCACCTACCTGGCCCCGCACCCCGGCTCGAAGTGGGCCAAGGGCCCCGACGCCCTCGACCTGAGCCTGCCGCCGCGCAAACTGGTCGACGACGTGCTTCCGGACGAGTTTCCGCTGAGCATGTTCTATGAGGCCCTCTCCAAGAAGCTGAAGCACGTGATCGCCGCCACCAAGGGCATCACGGCCGACAGCGCCGAGCGGACCGCCGCGTGAGCGACGGCACCGCCGGACGGGAGCAGGGGCGTCGGGGACAGGTGCGGCAGGAACGGGCTCGGGAGGCGAGGACCATGGGGAACGGGGCGCTCGACGGCGCGGTGATCGCGGTGGCGGGAGCGGGCGGACCCGCCGGCCGGGCCACCCTGCTGCGGCTGGCGGAGGCGGGCGCGACCGTCGTCGGCTCGGACAACGACCCGGAGCGCCTGGCCAAGGCGGTGGACGCGGCGCGTTACGCGCACGGCGGTGCCACCGTCACCGGCGAGACGGTCGACCTGCTCGACCTGGACTCCGCGCGGGCCTGGGCCGACCGCACCGAGAAGGAGTTCGGGCACGTCGACGGCCTGGTCCACCTCGTCGGCGGCTGGCGGGGCAGCCAGACCTTCACCAAGACCGACCTCGGCGACTGGGACCTGCTGGAGAAGCTGCTCATCCGCACCGTCCAGCACACCTCCCTCGCCTTCCACGAGACGCTCCAGCGCAGCGACCGCGGACGCTACGTCCTGATCAGCGCCGCCGGCGCGAGCCACCCCACGGCGGGCAACGCCGCCTACTCGGCCGCCAAGGCCGCCGCCGAGGCGTGGACGCTCGCCATGGCGGACTACTTCCGCAAGGCGGGGGGCGAGCAGGGGCCCTCGTCGGCGGCTGCGATCCTGGTGGTGAAGGCGTTGGTGCACGACGCGATGCGCGCCGAGCGCCCCAACGCGAAGTTCGCGGGCTTCACGGACGTACGCGACCTCGCCGAGGCTGTCGCCGGCGTCTGGGAGAAGCCCGCCGCGGAAGTGAACGGAAACCGTCTGTGGCTGACCGAGAAGCCGTGAACCCCCCGAAGACCGACGCGCGTCGCCATCACGACCCCGAGGTCCGCGGTTTCGCCAGTGACAACTACGCCGGGGTCCACCCGGAGGTCCTCGCCGCCCTCGCCCTCGCCAACGGCGGCCATCAGGTCGCCTACGGCGAGGACGACTACACCGCGAACCTCCAGCGCGTCATCCGCAGCCACTTCGGCTCCGGCGCCGAGGCGTTCCCGGTGTTCAACGGCACCGGCGCCAACGTCGTCGCGCTCCAGGCGGTCACCGACCGCTGGGGCGCGGTGATCTGCGCCGAGAGCGCGCACATCAACGTCGACGAGGGCGGCGCCCCCGAGCGCGTGGGCGGCCTCAAGCTGCTCACCGTCCCCACCCCCGACGGCAAGCTCACCCCCGACCTGATCGACCGGCAGGCGTACGGCTGGGACGACGAGCACCGCGCGATGCCGCAGGTCGTCTCGGTCACCCAGAGCACGGAGCTGGGCACCCTCTACACGCCCGACGAGATCCGCGCGATCTGCGAGCACGCCCACGCCCACGGCATGCGGGTGCACCTCGACGGCTCCCGGATAGCCAACGCCGCCGCCAGTCTGGACGTGCCGATGCGCGCCTTCACCAACGCGGCCGGCGTCGACCTGCTCTCCTTCGGCGGCACCAAGAACGGCGCCCTGATCGGCGAGGCCGTGGTCGTCCTCGACCCGGACGCCGTGCGGCACATGAAGCACCTGCGCAAGCTGTCCATGCAGCTCGCCTCCAAGATGCGCTTCGTCTCCGTGCAGCTGGAGGCGCTGCTCGCCAAGGACCTGTGGCTGCGCAACGCACGGCACAGCAACGCGATGGCCCAGCGCCTGGCCGAGGGGGTGCGCGCCGTGCACGGCGTGCAGATCCTCCACCCGGTGCAGGCCAACGCGGTCTTCGCCCGCCTGCCGCACGACGTGAGCGAGCGCCTCCAGAAGCGGTTCCGCTTCTACTTCTGGGACGAGACCGCCGGCGACGTGCGCTGGATGTGCGCCTACGACACCACCGAGGACGACGTGGACGCCTTCGTGGCCGCGCTCAAGGAGGAGATGGCGCGCTAGCGGGACCTGGATCAGTGCATAGATATGCGATCGCATGAAAAGTCATTGACTGCCGGGTGATCGCGTTCCTATGCTCTGCGGACATGGAGCTGATCCAGAAGAACCCCGACCTGTCCGCCTATCTCGCCGCCGACGAGGTCATCGACCACGACCATCCACGGGTGCGCGAGGCGGCCGCCCTGCTCGCCAAGGAGGCGGAGGACTCGTATGACTATGCGCGGCTGGCCTTCGAGTTCGTGCGCGACACCATTCCGCACTCACAGGACTCGGGGGACCCGCGCGTCACCTGGCGCGCCTCCGACGTCCTGGAGCAGCGCACCGGCATCTGCTATGCCAAGGCGCACGCGCTGGCCGCTCTGCTGCGGGCCGAGGACATCCCGACCGCCCTGTGCTACCAGCGCTTCGACGTGCTGCACGGGCTGGTCGCCGTGCGCTTCGACGGTGCCTGGCACCGTCAGGACCCGCGGGGCAACAAACCCGGCGTGAACGCGCGGTTCTCCCTGGGGCGCGAGCGGCTGGCCTTCACGCCCGACCCCGCGGCGGGGGAGGCCGACGGCCCGGAGCTGTACGCCGAGCCGCACCCGGCCGTGCTGGCCGTCCTGCGGTCCGCCGGCGACCGGACCGAGCTGTGGGCGAACCTCCCCACCGCGTTCTGACGCTGCCGGCTCAGTGCGCCTCGGCGGTGCGCACCTGCTCCGGGGTGGGGGCGGTACCGCCGAGATGGGCCGGCATCCACCAGGTGTCGTCGGTGTTCCTGGGGCGTACCGGGTAGGCGCGCTGGGCGGCCTCCAGCAGCTCCTGCACCCGCTCGCGCAGCCGCCGGGTGAGCGCGCCCGCGTACTGGTCGCGCGGGGCCTCCATCGGCTCGCCGACCCGGATGGTGACGGGGGTGTGGCTGCGCTTGAAGTTGCGCGGGTGGCCCTTGGTCCACAGCCGCTGCGTGCCCCACAGTGCCATCGGCACCAGCGGCACGCCCGCCTCCTGGGCCAGGCGCGCGGCGCCCGACTTGAAGCTCTTGAGCGTGAACGACTCGGAGATCGTCGCCTCCGGGAAGACCCCGATGATCTCGCCGGACCTCAGCGAGTCCAAGGCGTGCGCGTACGCCGCCTCGCCCTGCTCGCGGTCCACCGGGATGTGGCGCATGCCGCGCATCAGCGGGCCGGAGACGCGGTGGCGGAACACCGACTCCTTCGCCATGAAGCGCACCAGACGCTTCTGCGGCAGCGCCGCCAGGCCGTCGAAGATGAAGTCCAGGTAGCTGATGTGGTTGCTCACCAGCACTGCGCCGCCCGAGCGCGGGATGTTCTCCGATCCCTGGCAGTCGATCTTGAGGTCCCACACCTTGAAGAGGGTGCGGGCGAGACCGATGACCGGGCGGTAGACGAGTTCTGCCATGGGCGGGTCGGACCCTTCCTTGTCAGCCTGGGACGGGGTCTCCCAGCCGAAAGTTACGCAGCCGTAGGTTTACGGGCTTGTCGCAGATCGTGCCCGAAGAACGGCCGGTGTACCAGCCTTGGCGCCCGTCCGGGAAGAGATCCTCATCACTCGCACGGCCGCTCACCGGCCGAAAAGCCGCCGAGGAGCGGGAATCACCGCCGTGCGCGGCGCGCTGGACCTGAGGACGACCCATCGACGGCGCGCTCCCCCCGAGGCGCGGCCGAGTGCCGCGAGAGCGGCGGAACAGGAGTGCGCCGGTGCGCGGGCAGGGTGACGAAGGGCGACCCGAGGACACTCCCGGCCCGCGGCTCGACGCGGCCGACCTCGGCGCGGAACTCGGCGCCCGCGCCACCCTCGTGCAGTTCTCCAGCGCCTTCTGCGCCCCGTGCCGGGCCACCCGCCGGGTCCTCGCCGAGGTCGCCGGCATGGTCCCCGGCGTGGTCCACGTCGAGATCGACGCCGAGGACCGCCTGGAACTCGTCCGCGCCCTCGACGTCGCGAAGACCCCGACCGTGCTGGTCCTCGACGCCGCCGGCCGCGTCGTACGGCGCGCCGTGGGGCAGCCGCGCACGGTGGACGTGATCGCCGCGCTGGGCGCGGCCGTGTGACCGCCGTGCCGGGGTCCGCCGTGTGGCCGCCGCCACCGGGCGGGCGTCGGCTTGGTCACCGTGCCCCTCGGCGGGTCTGCGGAGCTGTCCGGTTCCGGTTACGCTGCGTTGCGAAGGTCACAGTTCAAAGCGCTTGCTTAGCGGGCACGAACTGGATGTACTGATGAGTAATATTCCGGGCCGAGGCGCAGGTCGCCCCGACCGGGATCGGCCGCTTGGGGCGCCTATGCTGCCTGCAAGAGGCAGCACTGAAATGTCGACGCAGCAGTAGGAGAGCCGGCGTGAGCTTGAGGATCGTTGTCACTGTGAAGTACGTACCCGACGCCACTGGCGACCGGCACTTCGCCGATGACCTGACCGTCGACCGGGACGACGTGGACGGGCTGCTCTCCGAGCTGGACGAGTACGCGGTCGAGCAGGCGCTGCAGATCTCGGAGAACTCGGACGACGACGTGGAGATCACCGTCCTGACGGTGGGCCCCGAGGACGCGAAGGACGCGCTGCGCAAGGCGCTGTCCATGGGCGCGGACAAGGCGATCCACGTAGAGGACGACGATCTGCACGGCACCGACGCCATCGGCACCTCCCTGGTCCTGGCCAAGGCGATCGAGAAGGCCGGCTACGACCTGGTCGTCTCCGGCATGGCCTCCACCGACGGCGCGATGGGCATCGTCCCCGCGCTGGTCGCCGAGCGCCTCGGCGTGCCGCAGGTGACGCTGCTGTCCGAGGTCTCCGTCGAGGGCGGCACGGTCAGGGGCCGCCGCGACGGCGACTCCGCGACCGAGCAGCTGGAGGCCTCCCTGCCGGCCGTCGTCTCGGTCACCGACCAGTCGGGCGAGGCGCGTTACCCCTCCTTCAAGGGGATCATGGCCGCCAAGAAGAAGCCGGTGGAGTCCTGGGACCTGTCCGACCTCGGCATCGACGAGGACGAGGTCGGCCTGGAGAACGCCTACACCGCGGTCGAGTCCGCGACGGAGCGCCCGGCGCGCACCGCGGGCACCATCGTCAAGGACGAGGGCGAGGGCGGCAAGCAGCTCGCCGAGTTCCTTGCGGGCCAGAAGTTCATCTGAGCCCCGGATCCGCCGACCGCCCCGCCCATCTCGCAAGCAGGAGAGAAGAAGTCCCATGGCTGAAGTCCTCGTCTACGTCGACCACGTGGACGGTGCCGTCCGCAAGCCCACCCTGGAGCTGCTGACGCTGGCCCGCCGCGTCGGCGAGCCGGTCGCCGTCGCCCTCGGCAACGGCGCCGCCGACACCGCCGCCACCCTCGCCGAGCACGGCGCCGTGAAGGTGCTGACCCACGACGCCGCCGAGTACGCCGACTACCTCGTCGTCCCCAAGGTGGACGCTCTCCAGGCCGCCGTCGCCGCCGTCTCCCCGGCCGCCGTGCTGGTCCCCTCCTCCGCCGAGGGCAAGGAGGTCGCCGCCCGCCTGGCGCTGCGCCTGGGCTCCGGCATCATCACCGACGCCGTCGACATCGAGGCCGGTGACGGGGGCCCGGTGGCCACCCAGTCGGTGTTCGCCGCCGCCTTCACCACCAAGTCGCGCGTCGCCAAGGGCACCCCGGTCATCACGGTCAAGCCCAACAGCGCCGCCGTCGAGCCCGCCCCGGCCGCCGGTGCCGTCGAGGCCCTGTCGGTCACCTTCTCCGACGCCGCGACCGGCACCAAGGTCACCTCGCGCACCCCGCGCGAGTCGACCGGCCGCCCGGAGCTGACCGAGGCCGCGATCGTGGTCTCCGGCGGCCGCGGCGTCAACGGCGCCGAGAACTTCTCGGTCATCGAGGCCCTCGCCGACTCGCTCGGCGCGGCCGTCGGCGCCTCCCGCGCCGCGGTGGACGCCGGCTGGTACCCGCACACCAACCAGGTCGGCCAGACCGGCAAGTCCGTCTCGCCGCAGCTCTACATCGCCTCCGGCATCTCCGGCGCCATCCAGCACCGCGCCGGCATGCAGACCTCGAAGACCATCGTGGCGATCAACAAGGACGCCGAGGCCCCGATCTTCGACCTCGTCGACTACGGCGTCGTCGGCGACCTCTTCGACGTCGTCCCGCAGCTGACCGAGGAGATCAAGACCCGCAAGGGCTGATCACCGCGCCGCAGCCGAGCCGAGGCCCCCGCGACCGACCCTGGTCGCGGGGGCCTCGGCGTCCGCGCAGGATGAGGGGGCGAAGCATGCCGGAAGGGTGTTGACCAAGGCGGCGGCCGCCGGATAACTTCGCTCTGCGGATTTTTTATTCCGTGCAGCGGAATAGCAGGGGAAGCGGGAGGATGTGGGATGGGGCAGCAGGAGAAGGTGGCCACGAGCCTCGCGGGCGCCGTCGGCCAGGAGATCAGCGCCTTGCTGGCACCGGTCGACGCGGAGCTGGAGCGCCGCTACCCCGGAGACCCGGGCACCCGCCAGCCCGTCCACACCGTCTACGTCCCCGCCGACGTCTTCGCCGCCGACACCGTCCCCGCCTGGGGCGACCGCGCCCTCGCCGCCCTCGACGAACACGCCCCCGACGCCGCGTCCTTCGCCGCCGTCCTCGGCCTCGCCGACGACCTGGCCGAGCCGGTCCACTCCCGCGTGCGGGCCAAGCTGGAACGCGAGCCGATCGAAGACCTGCGCATCGACTTCGAGGACGGCTACGGGGGCCGCACCGACGCCGAGGAGGACGAGGACGCCGCCCGCGCCGCCCGCCTCGTCGCCGACGCGTACGCACAGGGCACGGCCGCCCCGTACATGGGCATCCGCATGAAGTGCATGGAGGCCCAGGTCCGCGACCGCGGCATCCGCACCCTCGACATCTTCCTCAGCGGCCTCATGGAGGCCGGCGGACTGCCCGACGGGCTCGTCCTCACCCTGCCCAAGGTGACGTACGCCGAGCAGGTCACCGCGATGGTGCGGCTGCTCGGCGCGTTCGAGATGGCGCGCGGCCTGGAACCCGGCCGGATCGGCTTCGAGATCCAGATCGAGACCAGCCAGTCCATCCTGGCCGCCGACGGCACCGCCACCGTCGCCCGCATGATCCAGGCCGCCGAGGGCCGCGCCACCGGCCTGCACTACGGCACCTTCGACTACAGCGCCTGTCTCGGCGTCTCCGCCGCACACCAGGCCGGCGACCACCCGGCCGCCGACCACGCCAAGGCGATCATGCAGGTCGCCGCCGCCGGCACCGGCGTACGCGTCTCGGACGGCTCCACCAACGTGCTGCCCGTCGGCCCCACCGCCCAGGTCCACGACGCCTGGCGCCTCCACTTCGGCCTCACCCGCCGCGCCCTGGCCCGCGCCTACTACCAGGGCTGGGACATGCACCCCGGGCACCTCCCCACCCGGTACGCGGCCGTCTTCGCCTTCTACCGCGAGGGCTTCGAGCAGGCCGCCGGCCGCCTCGCCCGCTACGTCAACCGCACCGGCGGTGACGTCATGGACGAGCCCGCCACCGCCAAGGCCCTCAGCGGCTACCTGCTGCGCGGCCTGGACTGCGGCGCCCTCGGCATCGGCGAGGTCGCCCGCCTCACCGGACTGACCCGCCCCGAACTGGAGGGCTTCTCCGCCCCCCGGCGCGGCGACCTCACGGCGTCCGCGCGGTAGGGGGCGAGGGAGCGGCCTCCGTCCCCACGTACCGCTCCAGGCCGGACGCGGTCACCCGCCGCTCCTCGGCGAACAGGCGCGTTGCCCGCTCGCACCGCCGCCGGTCGGCCCGCGCCCGCGCGCAGAACTCCTCGGGCGTCGTCCCGAACAGCTCCCGCAGCCGGGCCGACCCGTCCAACAGCTCGGTGATCAGGGGGCGTTGCGCACCCGGATGCCGGCGCGGCACGCCGGTGCCGTCGTGCAGGACCCCGTGGCGGTTGACGTAGGCGTACGCGCCGGGCAGCACCGTGCCGTCCCCCGGCTCCACGCGGACGTCGGGGGCCGGCAGCCAGGCGCGGTCGAAGTTGCCGCCCGCCATCGGCACCCCCTCGCTCGCGTCGATCACCGCGAGCTGCTCGGCGTCCGGCCAGAGCACGAACAGCTCCCGCACGACGCCCGGGGCGGCCACCGGCGACGCGGACACGTAGCCCATGCGGCTCACGTGCGCGGAGACGCCGACGTCCAGGCCGGTGACCCGCGACCGCACCATCGGCAGCGGCGACTCGATCCCGAAGTCGGCCAGCTTGTGCCGCAGTTGACCCGGACTGGCGTTGGAGCCGATCGCCAGGACCGGCACCCGGTCCGTCCCGTCCTCGCCCACCGGCCCGTCCAGCGGCAGCAGCCGGTCGCCGACCAGCACTCCGGACTCACGGGGCCACGCGCCCGGGTACAGCAGCGGCTCCTCGCGCGGCACGCCGTCCAGCCCGAGCGCGCGCAGCGACCGGTCGCCCTCACGGGCCGGCTCCTGCCCCATGCGGTTACCCCTTCTCCCCGAATCTCCTCGTACGTCCCCTGCCCTGTGCGCCCTCTCCCCTCGACGTCCGCCGCGCTCAGTCCGCGGGGGGCAGTTCGCCCGAGCCCCGGGTGACGAGCCTGGTCGGCAGTTCGATGCGGTCGGGAGCGACGAGGGTGCCGTCCAGCTGCCGGAAGAGCCGCTCGGCGGCGGTACGGCCGAGCGCGGCCGCGTCCTGGGCGACCACGGTGACGCCCGGCTGGAGCAGGTCGGCCAGCTCCAGGTCGTCGAAGCCGACGAGGGCGACGCCGCGGGTGTGCTCGGCGAGGACGCGGATCACGGTGACCGTCACGCGGTTGTTGCCCGTGAAGATCGCGGTCACCGGCCGCGGGGCGGCGAGCATCTCCTCGGCCGCCCGGCGCACCCGCTCGGGATCGGTGACTCCCAGGGACATCCAGGAGTCCTCGACCGTGATCCCGGCGTCCTCCATCGCGGCCCGGTATCCGCGCAACCGCTCGGCGGCGGTGTGGATGCGGGGCATGTCGCCGATGAAGCCGATCCTGCGGTGCCCGTGGGCGATCAGGTGGGCCACGCCGTCGCGGGCGCCGCCGTAGTTGTCGGACACCACCACGTCCGCGTCGATCTGTCCCGCCGGACGGTCCACGAACACCGTGGCCACGCCCGCCTTCAACTCGGGCTCCAGATAGCGGTGGTCGTCCCCGGCGGGAATCACCACCAGCCCGTCCACGCGCCGCGCGCACAGCGCCAGCACCAGCTCCTGCTCCCGTTCCGCGTCCTCCGCGCTGGACCCGTTGATCAGCAGCGCGCCGTGGGCGCGGGCCACCTCCTCCACGGCCCGGCTCAGCGGCCCGTAGAACGGGTCGGCCAGATCCTCCAGGACCAGGCCGATGCTCGCGGTGCTGCCCTTGCGGAGGACCCGCGCGCTGTCGTTGCGCCGGAAGCCGAGCGCGTCGATGGCCTCCTGGACGCGCCGCTCGGTCTCCGGGGTCACACCCGGCTCGCCGTTGACCACCCGGGAGACGGTCTTGAGGCCGACCCCCGCCCGCGCGGCGACGTCCTTCATGGTCGGGCGGTTGCCGTAGCGGTTCCCGGGGAGGCGCCGGTCTGTGCGGCGGGGTGTGTCGGGCACGATGCGGTGTCCTGTCCTGTCGTCCACGGGAATGCGCCGGCTCCTGTCGTCCGCTGGTCCGCTTCGTCCGCGGGGGATGTGTCGGTCATGCGCTTGTATGAGCATGTGGCGTCGAGCATAGAGCCTGGACAACGTTGTCAGATGCGGGAGACACTGTCCATCGCGCTCTCCGCTCCCCGCCCCCCACCGCGGGACCGGACCGAGGCGCGTCCGTGTGGTACCGCTTTTCATTTCCGTCCGACGGGGAGATCCGACTCTGATGCACACCGACCTCGTGGCAGCGCTGGACATCGGCGGCACCAAGATCGCCGGCGCGCTGGTGGACGGCAACGGCCGCATCCAGGCGCGCGCGCAGCGTGCGACGCCCGCCCAGGAGGACGGCGACACCGTGATGGGGGCCGTCGAGGCCGTGCTCGCCGATCTGGCCGCGTCACCGCTGTGGGGGCGGGCCGTGGCCGTCGGCATCGGCAGCGCCGGACCGGTGGACGCCTCCGCCGGCACCGTCAGCCCGGTGAACGTGCCCGGTTGGCGCGACTACCCGCTGGTCCGCCGGGTCAGCGCCGCCGCCGGTGACCTCCCGGTCGAGCTGATCGGCGACGGCGTGGCCATCACGGCCGCCGAACACTGGCAGGGCGCGGCGCGCGGCCACGACAACGCGCTGTGCATGGTCGTCTCGACCGGCGTCGGCGGCGGTCTGGTGCTGGGCGGGCGGCTCCACCCGGGACCCACCGGCAACTCCGGCCACATCGGGCACATCAGCGTGGACCTCGACGGCGACCCGTGCCCGTGCGGTGCCCGCGGGTGCGTGGAGCGCATCGCGAGCGGTCCGAACATCGCCCGGCGCGCCCTCGACGCGGGCTGGGTGCCCGGCCCCGACGGCGACACCTCCGCCGCCGCGGTCGCCGCCGCCGCCCGGCTGGGCGACCCGGTCGCCGTCGCGTCCTTCGAGCGGGCCGCGCAGGCGCTGGCCGCGGGGATCGCCGCGACCGCGACGCTCGTGGAGATCGACATCGCCGTGGTGGGCGGGGGTGTGGGCAAGGCGGGGGACGTGCTGTTCACGCCGTTGCGCAAGGCGCTGACGGACTACGCGACCCTTTCGTTCGTCCAGCGGCTGACGGTCGTCCCCGCACGGATGGGGACGGACTCGGGGCTGGTGGGCGCGGCGGCGGCGGCGCTGGCGCGGACGCCGGGGGTGGCGGCACACGTCTGAGTTCCGGCGGGTGCGGGGGCCGTTCGGGCGCGCATGCGGGTGCGGGTGGTCTGTGGCTGGTCGCGCAGTTCCCCGCGCCCCTGAAGGCGCTTGCGGTGCACGTCCCTCAAGGGGCGCGGGGAACTGCGCGAGCGGCTACCCACACACCCGCACCGGCGAGACGACCGGAGGCAACGTCACCCGTGACCCCCGAGGGGCCCGCGTAGTTGAACGGGGCATGAAGAAGCGCAGCATGCTCGCCCTCGCGTCCCTCGCCACCGGCTTCGTCGTCGCGGCCGTCACCCCGTCCCACGCCGCCCCGCAGGAACTCCCCCTCGGCGTCGACGTGCAGGACACCGTCGGCACCGTTCAGGACACCGTCGCCACCGACAGCCTGACCCTGGACGAGGACTCCCTCGGGCAGCTCGGCTGACCCCCACCACCCCCGCGGCCCCACCCGGCGCCGGTGCCCCTCCCGAGGGGGCGCCGGCGCCGTCGTCGTACGCCCTCAGCTGGGGCTGGTTTCCGTGGCAGGGTGGAACGGGCAAGCCACAGGGGGCCAACAGAAGAGGGGGACCTGTGACCGTCGTCTGGATCAACGGCGCGTTCGGTGCGGGGAAGACCACCACCGCACGGGAACTGATCGAACTGATCCCGAACAGCACACTCTTCGACCCCGAGGTCATCGGCGGGACGCTCACGCACCTGCTGCCGCCCAAGCGCCTCGCCGAGGTCGGCGACGTGCAGGACCTGCCGATCTGGCGCCGCCTCGTGATCGACACGGCGGCCGCGCTCCTCGCCGATCTGGGCGGCACCCTGGTGGTTCCCATGACCCTGCTGCGCCAGGAGTACCGGGACGAGATCTTCGGCGGCCTCGCCGCCCGCCGGATCGCGGTCCGGCACATCCTGCTGGCCCCGGCGGAAACGATCCTGCGGGAGCGCATGGCGGGCCAGGAGACACCCGAGGGCCTGCCCGACGGCGAGATACGCGTACGGCAGTGCTCCTACGACCACATCGAGCCGTACCGGTCCGCCCTCGCCTCCTGGCTGACCGCCGACGCCCACCCCGTCGACACCGGCGCCCTCACCCCGTACGAGGCCGCCGCCCGGGTCGCCGAGGCCGTCGGCACCGGGGCCGCGCCGGCCTGCGAGATCGTGCAGACGCCCGAGCCCACCGGCGAGACCGTCGCCGCCGGCGTCCTGCTCTTCGACGACGAGGACCGCGTACTGCTCGTCGACCCCACCTACAAGCCCGGCTGGGAGTTCCCCGGCGGCGTCGTCGAACCCGGCGAGGCGCCCGCCCGCGCCGGGATGCGCGAGGTCGCCGAGGAGACCGGCATCCGCCTCACCGACGTACCCGGCCTGCTGGTAGTCGACTGGGAACGCCCCGCACCGCCCCGCTACGGCGGACTGCGCCTGCTCTTCGACGGCGGCCGGCTCGACCCCGCCGACGCCGGCCGCATCCTCCTCCCCGGCCCCGAACTGCGCGGCTGGCGCTTCGTCACCGAGACCGAGGCCGCCGCCCTGCTGCCGCCCGTCCGGTACGCCCGTCTGCGCTGGGCCCTGCGCGCCCGGGAACGCGGAGCCGCCTACTACCTGGAGGCGGGCACACCGGTCGGCTGACGTCAGCCGGCGGCGCCGTAGCCCCGCGCCGACGCCCGGAGCACCTCCCCGGCGCGGCCGGTCACCGGGTCCCCGTGCCCGAAGCAGGCCACTTCCGTGTCGAGGTCCGCCAACCGTCCGAAGGAACGGACGGCCCGGTCCCGGTCGGTGTTGAACACACCGAGCAGCACCGAGCCGTCCAGCGGTGACGCGGCCACGGCGTCCCCCGTGAACAGCACGCCGTGGCGCGGCAGATACAGCGCGATGCTGCCGTCCGTGTGGCCCGGGGCGTGGACGACCCGCGCCCCGCCGCCGAAGCCGAGGACATCGCCGTCCGACACCTCGGTCACCCGCGCCGGCCGCTCGAAGCCGCCCGGCGGTAGCCGACGTACGGCGTCCTCGTGCAGCGGGCGCTCCCAGTCCTCGAACACCGGCGGCGGGCCCGGCACCTCGCCCCGTACCACCGGCGCCTCCGCGGCGTGGGCCACGACCTCGGCCCCGGTGAGCCCGCCCACCTCGGCGGCACCGCCCGCGTGGTCCTCGTGGAAATGGGTCAGCACGACCCGGCGCACGCGTCCGGCTGTCCGCGCCGCCGCGGCGATACGCGCGCCCGACCCGGCCGGCCCGGCGTCGATCAGCGTCAGGTCCTCCCCGTCCCGCCAGAGATAGGCCTGGCCGACCGGGAAGCGCAGCAGATGCAGCCGGGGGAGCAGCTCGACGACGTCCATACGAGGACCGTAGGCGGAAGACCGCGCTGGGGCGAGGTCCCTCTGCCCACGGCAGAACACCCGCGCCGAGCCGTCAGCCCGCCGCGTAGTTGCGCAGGAACAGGGCCTCGGCCACCGACAGCCGCTCCAGCTCCCCGGGCGACACGCTCTCGTTCACCGCGTGGATCTGCGCCTCCGGCTCGCTCAGACCGATCAGGAGGATCTCCGCCCGCGGGTAGAGCGCCGCCAGGGTGTTGCACAGCGGGATGGAGCCGCCCTGGCCGGCGTACTGCATCTGCTCACCCGGGTACGCCACCGCCATCGCGTCCGCCATCGCCCGGTACGGCCGGGCTGGTGGTTTCCGCGCGGAACGGCTGGCCCTGGCCGATCTGTTCGACCGCGACCCGGGCACCCCACGGCGTACGCGCCTCCAGGTGCGCCTGGAGCAGCTTGGTGGCCTCGGCCGCGTCCACGCCCGGCGGCACCCGCAGGCTCACCAGCGCGCGGGCGCTCGCCTGCACCGACGGGGTCGCGCCGACCACCGGCGGGCAGTCGATGCCGAGCCGGCCTCGTCGAGCGGCGGCTGCACGTCGTAGTGCGCGTAGAGCAGCACCGTCTTCGCGCCCTCCGGTCCCGGCAGGTACCCGTACACCGACTGCGTGCCGTCCGGCGTGTTAAGCAGTTCTATGTCCTCGAAGCCCTCGGCGCGCAGGGCCGCCGCCGTCCATTCGGCGGCGGCCACGCTCTCGCCGCGCGGGAACTGGTCGAAGTCGGCCACCGACCTGAAGGCCACCAGGGCGGCGAGTTCCGCCTTCGCCCGGGGCATCAGGGAGGACACGGTCTCGGCGACCTGATCCGACGACATGGGCACGCTCCTTGTGGGTGCGACGTTGTGACGTTGTGAGGATGAAGTACGGGAAGTACGTCACGTACGTGTAGTAGGGGACGTACGGGGATCCTCGGCGATCCTCCCACAGTGGCCTGCGGCGATGCCCGCCGTAGGATGCGGGGGTCAGGTGCGGCATGCGGTTTGATCGGAGCAGTAGACCATCGTGAGCAGCGAGAACTCTTCGGCGGACGACGCGGGTCAGGTCTGGGACGTCGTCGTGGTGGGCGCGGGACCGGCAGGGGCCTCGGCCGCCTATGCGGCGGCGGTCGCGGGGCGCCGCGTGCTGGTGCTGGAGAAGGCGGAGCTGCCCCGCTACAAGACCTGTGGCGGCGGCATCATCGGTCCCTCGCGCGACACCCTCCCGCCCGGTTTCGAACTCCCCCTCCAGGACCGCGTGCACGCGGTGACCTTCTCGAACAACGGGCGCTTCACCCGCACCCGCCGTTCCCGGCAGATGCTGTTCGGGCTGGTCAACCGGCCCGAGTTCGACCAGCAGCTCGTCGAGCACGCCCAGAAGGCGGGCGCCGAGCTGCGTACCGGTGCGACGGTGACCCGGGTGGAGCAGCACGGGTCGGCGGTGCCGGACCGGCGCACGGTCGCCGTGGTCCTCCAGGGCGGCGAGACCGTGCTGGCCCGGGCGGTCGTCGGCGCGGACGGCAGCGCCAGCCGGATAGGCGCGCACGTCGGGGTGAAGCTGGACCAGGTCGACCTCGGCCTGGAGTCGGAGATCCCGGTGCCGCCTACGGTCGCCGAGGACTGGAAGGGCCGCGTCCTCATCGACTGGGGCCCGCTGCCCGGCAGTTACGGCTGGGTCTTCCCCAAGGGCGACACGCTGACGGTCGGCGTCATCTCGGCGCGCGGCGAGGGCGCGGCCACCAAGCGGTACCTGGAGGACTTCATCGGGCGGCTCGGGCTCGCCGGCTTCGAACCCAGCATCTCCTCCGGGCATCTGACGCGCTGCCGTGCCGACGACTCGCCGCTCACGCGCGGCCGGGTCCTGGTCTGCGGGGACGCGGCCGGGCTGCTGGAGCCGTGGACCCGGGAGGGCATCTCCTTCGCCCTGCGCTCCGGGCGGCTCGCGGGGGAGTGGGCGGTCCGCATCTCCGAGGCGCACGACGCGGTGGACGCTCGCAAGCAGGCGCTGAACTACGCCTTCGCCATCAAGGCCGGGCTCGGCGTCGAGATGAGCGTCGGCAAGCGGATGCTGGCGGTGTTCGAGCGCCGGCCGGGCCTCTTCCACGCCGCCCTGACCGGGTTCCGGCCGGCTTGGCGGGCCTTCCGGGACATCACCCAGGGCTCCACCACCCTCGGCGAACTGGTCCGCAGCCATCCGCTGGCGCAGCGGGCGCTGGGCGCCATAGACCGGCGGACCGGCGTCGGGGCGGCGGTGCGGGCGGACGCCGCGGAGGCGGGAGACGGCGCGGAGACCGGCGACGCCGCCGGGGGAGGCGGGCATTCCGTCGGAGCGGCGGACAGCGCGGGGACGGTTCGGGAGCGGGACGGGGACGGCAAGGGGTCCGGGGACCCCGCCAGCGGGGTCAGTCCGTGACCTCGATGCGGAAGACCGGGTGGTCGCCGGCGGCCGCGACGATCTCCTCGTCGGAGGACTTCGCGGTCACCCCCTGGAAGTACTGGTTGACCTCCCAGCCCCACTTCTCCAGGTAGGTCCGCAGAATCGGGAGCTTCTCCTCGTCGGGCAGCTCCACAGCGGTGAACACCCGCACCTTGCGCCCCACGCGCAGCTCACCGCCGCCGGCGACACGCATGTTCCGCACCCACTGCGAGTGGCCCCGCGCCGATACCAGGTATCGGGCGCCCTCGTAGGTGTGCGGGTTGACCGGGATGCGCTGCATCCGGCCGCTCTTGCGGCCGCGCACCGACATCTCCGCGGTGCCGGCGAGGCTGATGCCGAGGCGGGCGAGCAGGCCGATGGCGCCGTTGAGACGGGTGTTCAGGGGGCTGCTCTTGAGGTAGTACGGCTCGGTCTTCGACATCGTGGCTCCAGGGGGCTTTGTCGGGGCGGTCCGCTTGGGTGGGAGCGCCGCTCACTTTTGTGAGCACTGCTCTCGCTTTGGTGTCCTCAGTCTGCACCGGAGTGGTGCAGCTATACAAGAGCAGTGCTCTCGTGTTTGTGCGCCGATCTGATTTGCGTGCGGCGATCTGCTGCGTGTGCGTCGCTCTGGTGCGCGTGCAGCGCTCCAGTACACGTGCAGCGCTCGCGTATAAGTGCAGCGCTCCAGTACGCGCGCACCACTCCGCGTCGTGTGCACCGCTTCAAAGCGAGTGCACTGCTCCGAAACGTGTGCACTGCTCCAGAACGTGGAAGACTGACCGCATGACGAGCACCGCACCAGCAGTCAAGGGAGCCCGCGCCCGGGCCAGGGTCGAGGTCACGGCCGCCATCAAGTACGAGGCGCGCGAGCAACTCGCGAAGGAGGGCGCCGCCAAGCTGTCGCTGCGCGCCGTCGCCCGCGAGCTGGGCATGGCCTCCTCCGCCCTCTACCGCTACTTCCCCAGCCGCGACGACCTTCTGACCGCCCTCATCATCGACGCCTACGACTCCGTCGGCGCCGCCGCCGAAGCGGCCCGGGACGGCGCGGCGGCCGACGCCGGCCACGCCCGCCGCTGGACGGTGGTGTGCGAGGCGGTGCGCGCGTGGGCGCTGGCGCATCCGCACGAGTACGCGCTGATCTACGGTTCGCCGGTGCCGGGCTACACCGCCCCCCAGGACACCGTCCGTGCCGCCGCCCGGGTCGGGATGGTCCTCATCGGCATCGTGCGCGACGCGTACCAGGGCCCCGGCCTCGCCAAGGCGGTGCTGCCCGCCGAGCTGCGGCCCGAGGCGCGGCGGATGGGCGACGATCTCGCCCCCGACCTGCCGCCGGAGACCGCGCCGGCACTGGTGGCGGCCTGGGCCCAGTTGTTCGGGCTGGTGGGGTTCGAGGTGTTCGGGCAGTTCAATCGGGTGGTGGAGGACCGGGAGGCGTTCTTCCGCCACGCGGCGGGCCGGCTCGCGCACGAGGTGGGGCTCGTCTACCCCTGACGCCCTGACGCCCTGACGCCCTGGCACGCGGTGGCGCCTGGGTTCCCCGGTCCGGGCCCTCCGTGGGCGAGCGCCCCGTCGTCCTGTCGCACGATGCACGCGCAGGGACCGCAGTCTCGGCCCCGGGTCCGCGCCCCTCGCCTCGGCGAGCCGCAGCCGTACCGCTTCGTAGGCGGCGAGGGCGTCGGTGCGGCGGCCCGTGCGGCACAGGGCGAGCATCAGCAGCTCGGCGAGGCGCTCGCGCCGTGGGTGCACGGCCACGAGCCGGACGAGTTGGTGGACGTACCCGGCGGCGTGACGTATCCCGGACGCCGTGTTCCAGCGGTCCTTCCAGGGCGCGGGCGGAGCGTGAGCGGACCAGCTCGTCGGGAGAAGGGCCCCTCCACGCTGACCCGGCTCGGCCGCCTGGCCGTGCGGCGCAACCGCGCGGTGCTGATCGGCTTCCTGTTCGCCCTCCTCGGGCTCGGCGCGTACGGCGCCGGCGCGCAGGACGCTCGACCTCTCGCGCTGGGAGTCGCCCGGCACCGAGTCCGCGCACGTCGGGGACCGCCGGTGCGAGCACTTCGGCCCCGGGAACGCCAACCTCGCCCTTCCGGTCACCCCCGGGACGGCGACGTGGACAGCCCGCGCACGGGCGGCGCCGGTCGTGAACCGGCCGCGGAGGTGGAGAGGTTGCCGCTCGTCAACGACGTCACCGCGTACCGGGAGGCCGGGAGCGCGGCCCCGGCGAGCGCCCCGGCCCGCCCGACGCCACCGGCGGCGTCGTCTTCCTCAAGGAGCTGGGCATCGGCAGGGCCCTGACGATCCTCGTGGACGCCACCCTCATCCGGGTGGTGCCGCTGCCGGTGACGATGCGGCGCGGGGCGCGCCTACTGGTGGGCGCCGCGGCCCCTGCGCCGGTTCCGGCGCGCGCAGGCGCCGGCGGAGGCACCCGTACAGCCCCGGGAGCACGTGGCGGCCGTACTTCCCTGGGAGTAGAGGTGATCACCGCGTTCGGCTGACGCCGGGGGCGGGGCGCGGCGTCTAGCGTGGCCGCATGAGAGCACAGCGCGGACGCGAGGGCGGGCCGCCGTGGGGGCGGCGGCACGGGCCCCCGTGGTGGAACGACCGGGGCGAGGAGGGGAGCCGCCCCCGGTGGCCGTGGCGTTCCACGGTGCTGGTCACGGCGTTCGTGCTGGTCGGCTCGGGCTTCGCCGCCCACGCGCAGGCGGGCGAGCGGGCCGCCCTCGATCCCCTCGCGCGTGTGCTGCTGTGCGTGGCGGGCGCCGCGCTGCTGTGGCGGCGACGGCATCCGGTGGCCGTCGTGTGGGGCACGGCGGCCGTGACGCTGGGGTACCTGGCCGCCGGATACCCGTACGGGCCGGTGTTCCTGGCCGTCGCGGTGGCCTGCTTCAGCGCCGTCGTCACCGGGCACCGCCGGGCCGCGTGGGCGGCGGCGGGCGCACTGTGGGCCGGGCACGCGCTGCTGGCGCACTGGCTCTACCGATGGCTGCCGCCGTCCGGGGACACGACCGCTCCCTGGGGACAGGAGATCGTGATCGCCGCCTGGGCGGCGGCCGTCGTGGCCCTGTCCGAGCTGGCCCGGACCCGGCGCGAGCAGTGGGCGCGGGAGCGGGCCGAACGCGCCCAGGCGGCCCGGCGGCGCGCGGACGAGGAGCGGCTGCGGATCGCCCGCGAACTGCACGACGTCCTCGCGCACAGCATCTCCGTCATCAACGTGCAGGCGGGCGTGGGCCTCACCCTCCTCGACACCGACCCCGAGCAGGCCCGCACCGCGCTGCGCACCATCAAGGACCAGAGCAAGGAGGCGCTCGGCGAGGTGCGCCAGGTCCTCGACACGCTGCGCGCCCCCGGAGACGCGCCGCGCGCCCCGGCCCCCGGCCTCGACCGGCTGCCCGAACTGGTCGCGCAGGCGGCGGACGCCGGCCTCGCCGTCGACGTCGAGGGCAGGGCGCCGCGCCTCGCGCCCGGCGCCGACCTGGCCGCGTTCCGCATCGTCCAGGAGGCGCTCACCAACGTCGTACGCCACTCCGGATCGCGGCACGCGCGCGTACGGCTCGACAGCGACCGCGGCACCCTGCGGCTGCGGATCGACGACGACGGTCCGGCGACCGGCGTCGAGGCGGGCGGCAGCGGCAACGGGCTGGCCGGGATGCGGGAGCGGGCGGCGGCGCTGGGTGGCACCATCGAGGCGGGACCGCGCCCCGACGGCGGTTTCCGGGTGCTCGCCACCCTGCCGACCGGCGGACGGCGCGCACCCCGCCGTCCGGGCGCAGAGGAGGACCGGTGATCCGCGTACTGCTCGCCGACGACCAGGCCCTGGTCCGGGCCGGCTTCCGGGCGCTGCTGGACGCGCAGCCGGACATCGAGGTCGCCGGGGAGGCCGCCGACGGCGCGGAGGCGGTGCGGGCGATCCGCGAACTGCGCCCCGACGTCGTCCTGATGGACATCCGCATGCCCGCGCTCGACGGCCTCGCCGCGACCCGCCGGATCACCGGCGACGTGGAGCTGCGGGACGTGAAGGTGGTCATGCTCACCACCTTCGAGCTGGACGAGTACGTCTTCGAGGCGATCCGCTCGGGCGCCTCCGGCTTCCTCGTCAAGGACACCGAGCCCGAGGAGCTTTTGCGCGCGGTGCGGGCGGTGGTGGGCGGCGACGCGCTGCTCTCACCGGGGGTGACACGCCGCCTGATCGCCGAGTTCGCCGCCCGCTCCAAGAAACCGGCGGCGGCCGCGGAGCTGGAGCGGCTGACCGAGCGGGAGCGCGAGGTGATGGCGCTGGTCGGCATCGGGCTGTCCAACGAGGAGATCGCCCGCCGCCTGGTCGTCAGCCCGCTCACCGCCAAGACCCACGTCAGCCGCACGATGGTGAAGCTCGGCGCCAGAGACCGCGCCCAACTGGTGGTCCTCGCCTACGAGTCGGGGCTGGTCCGGCCCGGCTGGCTGGGCTGACCGCCCCGCCCGAACCGCACCAGCACGCTCACCACCCGCACCACGAACACCACCACGCCCAGCACCGTCCCCGCGCCGACCAGCGGCCGCCGCACCCCGCCGGGCAGCCCGAAGACGTACGCCGGTCCCGCGACGGCGCCGAACAGCACCGCCGCCGCGAACGCCGCGCTGCACAGCGCGTACCCGATCTCGACCGTGACGGCATCGCGCTCGCCCTGTGTGCGCCGTCCCCCGTAACCGCTCATGCCGGTCAGTCTCACAGGCCCGCAGCGGGCGGGACAACCACCGGCCACACGGTCAGATCACGCCCGACTTCTCGCGCCACAGCGTGGCGAGGGAGGCGTCGCCACTCACGTGGGGGAGCGGTTCGCGGTTCCACAGTGCGGCGTACAACCGGGCGCCCGGCCCGGACAGTTCGCAGTCGGCGTCCCCGGCGTCGGTCCGCTCCGTCACGGGCGGCTCCGTCGACAGGCGTACGGTCCACACGGCGTCCGGCATGTCCGTCGCCCGGACCCGCAGGAGGCGCGGCTCCTCGGTGCGGACCCGGCTCTTCGCGCGGGCGTGGAAGCCGGCCAGCAGCTCGTCGATGCCGTCGACGGCGAAGTCCGCGCCGACGGAGGCCGGTTCACCGCCCTCGGCCGCCTGGGCGTCGATGCGGTGCACGGCGGTCTCATGGGCCTGGCGGCGGGCCCAGAACGCGAGTGGCGACGGCGCGGGTAGGAAGTGCCAGCAGTCGGTGTCGGGCCCGGCCTCGGACAGGGTGGTGACGAGCCGCTCGTGCCCCTCCCGGAACCAGGCCAGCAGCGGGGCGCCGTCCAGATCGGGCAGGGCTCCGAAGGGGCGGGGCCTGGCGTGTCCCTCGGCGACGAACGCGGTCGCCCACCGGTGCACCGCGCCCGTGTGCTCCAGCAGGTCCCGCACCCGCCAGCCGGGGCAGGTCGGTACGTCGGCGTCGGTGCCCGCCGCCTCGGCGGCCGCGGCCAGCAGCGCGCCCTCACGGTCCAGGATCTCGACGAACACGGCGGTCCTCATGGCCATGAGTGTGCCGGACGCGGGGCCGCGCTGAACAGGGCGTTGCCTGTTCACGCCCGCGCCGCGCGCCGGGTCAGGAGCGTGATGACGACGGCCACCCCCGCGAGCACCGCGACGCTGGTGAGCGCGGCCGACAGGGAGAACCAGTCGGCCATGAAGCCGATCGCGGGCGGCCCGAGGAGCATGCCGCCGTAGCCCAGGGTGGACGCGGTCGCGACCCCGCTCGGGCCGCCCAGCGCGCCGGCCCGCTCGACGGCGACCGGGAAGATGTTGGCGAGCCCGAGACCGGTGATCGCGAAGCCGAACAGCGCCGCCCACACCGACGGGGCGAGCGAGCCGAGCAGCATGCCGGCCAGAGCGGTCGCGCCGCCCGCCACCACCGTGGCCGTCCGGCCCAGCCGCTCCAGCAGCGTCGTCCCGGTCAGCCGGCCCACCGTCATCGCCAGTGCGAAACAGGAGTAGCCCGCCGCCGCCAGCCCCGGCGACGCGCCGAGGTCCTGCTTCAGGTGCAGGGCGCCCCAGTCGGCCATCGCGCCCTCGCCGTACGCCGTGCACAGGGCGATCAGGCCGAAGGTGAGGACGAGGCGGCGGGTCCGGCCGTCGAGGCGGCGCGGTGCGTCAGGGTGGTCGTCGGCGCGGTCCGGGGGCGCGGCGGGCTCGCAGCGCATCAGGGCGCGGCCCGCGAACAGGGTGACGACCAGGCCGATCACGGTGAGGCCGAGCAGGTGCCGCGTCGGCGACAGCGACCCCGCGACCAGACCGCCGAGGCCCGCGCCGACCATGCCGCCGAGACTGAACGCGGCATGGAAACTGGGCATGATCGGACGCCGCAGCACCGCCACGAGATCGACGGCGGCGCTGTTGAAGGCCACGTTGATCCCGCCGTACGCGCTGCCGAAGATCAGCAGGACGGCGCCCAGGGCCCACGCCGAGTGGGTCAGCGGGGGCAGGGCGATGCTCAGACAGAGCAGGACCGCGCAGACGACGGTGACCGGGTGGCTGCCGTACCGGCGGACCAGCCGCCCGGTCAGCGTCATGGTGATCACCGCGCCGGCCGAGACACCGAGCAGGGCGAGGCCCAGGGCGCTGGCGGAGGCGCCGGTCTGCTCCTTGATCGCGGGAATCCGGACCACCCAGCCGGCGAAGACGAAGCCGTCGAGGGCGAAGAAGGCGGTCAGGGCGGTACGGAGGCGGGTGAGACCGTCGCGGCGGCCCGGCACGGCGTTGTGCGAGCGCGCTTTGTTTATTTGCGGCACAAAAGCAGGCTAGGGGCGGGGTCGGGGCCGGGGCAAGGCTGCCTGCCGCCCGGACCGGGCCCGCTTCCGTGTCGTGCGCCACGCCTTCCGTACATGGCGGCGCCCTGCATGCGGCGCCCGTCAGCGGTCCAGCGACTCCAGGGCCGCCAGGAGCCGGTCCACGTCGTCCGCGCTGGTGTACGGCGCGAGGCCGACCCGTACGCCGCCCTCGTCGCCGAGGCCCAGGTGGCGCGCGGCCTCCAGGGCGTAGAAGGAACCGGCCGGCGCGTCGACGCCCCGGTCGGCCAGCTGCCGGTACACCTCGGCCGGAAGCAGGCCCGCCACGGTGAACAGCAGGGTCGGGGTGCGCCGCGCGGCGCGCGCGTACACGGTGACGCCGTCGAGGCCGGCCAGCCCCCGCTCGATGCGCTCGCGCAGCACGTCCTCGTGGGCCTCCAGCGCGGCGAAGGAGGCGGCGAGGCGCTCCCGGCGGCTGCCACGCGCGTCCGGGTCCAGGCCGGCGAGGAAGTCGACCGCGGCACGGGCACCGGCCAGCAGCTCGTACGGCAGGGTGCCCAGCTCGAAGCGCTCGGGCACGGCGTCGCTGGACGGCAGCAGCTTGTCCGGGCGCAGGGTCTCCAGGAACTCGGGCCGCGCCACCAGCACCCCCAGGTGCGGGCCGAGGAACTTGTACGGCGAGCACACCAGCGTGTCCGCGCCGAGCGCCGCCGGGTCGACCACGGCGTGCGAGGCGTAGTGCACCGCGTCGACGTGCAGCAGCGCGCCCACCCCGTGCGCCAGGCGGGCGATGGCCGGCAGGTCGGGCATGGTGCCGATGAGGTTGGAGGCGGCGGTCACCGCGACCAGGCGGGTACGGGGCGAGAGGACGGCCTCGATGTGGTCGGGGAGCAGTTCCCCGGTGGCGGGGTCGAAGTCGGCCATGCGCACCGTCGCACCGGCGGCCTCGGCGGCCTGCGTCCAGGGGCGGATGTTGGAGTCGTGGTCGAGCCGGGTGACGACCACCTCGTCGCCGGGTCCCCAGGTCTTGGCGAGCGTCCGGGACAGGTCGTAGGCGAGCTGCGTGGCGCTGCGCCCGAGGACGACGCCCCCGGGGACGGTCCCCAGCAGGTCGCCGAGCGCGCCGCGGGCCCCGGCCACGAGGTCGTCCGCGTTGCGCTCGCCCTCGGTGGTCCGGCCCCGGTTGGCCAGCGGGCGGGACAGCGCCTCGCCGATCGCGTCGATCACGGGCTGCGGGGTCTGGGTGCCGCCGGGGGCGTCGAAGCGGGCGGTGCCGGACTTGAGGGCGGGTATCTGGGCGCGGATCGCGTCGACGTCGAGGGCCATGTGCACTCCAACTGATGGCGGGGACTTCGGCGCCATGATCGCAGGTGGGAGGCTCGTACGACAGGCCGCCTGGCTCGGACCCGTAGCGCGGACGGGGGTGGCGGCCCGTCGCGGCCCGGGGCCGGGCGGTGCTCCGGCGCCGTCCCCGCGTCAGGACATTCCGGCCGCGGTCTCCTCCGCCGGCGGCGGGTTCTTCTCCCGGCCCCCCGGGTGCCGATGGCGCCAGATCCAGAAGACCGTGCAGGACAGCAGCGCCCAGCCGCCGAGGACCAGGAAGGGGAACGCGTGCTGGTGGCCCTGGAAGTACACCGCCGTGTGCTGGGCGTTGACCGAGGCGCCGGGCGGCAGCCACTGGCCGATCGCGCCGAGCGGGGAGGGCAGCAGCGGCCAGGAGACCGCGCCGCCGGAGGAGGGGTTGCCGAGGAGCACCATCAGCCCCCAGGTCGGCAGCATCGCCCAGCGCCCGAACAGGGTGTTGAACATCGTGAAGACCATGCCGGAGGTGAACAGGGTGAGCGCGAGGATGAGCCAGGACTCGGCGAACGGCAGGTCGAGCGCGTCCAGCAGCCAGTCCACCGTCGCCGCGATGGCGAACCCGCCGAGCACGGCGTAGGCCACCGTGAAGAGGATGCGTTCGAACGGGGTGAGGGCTCGCGCGTGCACGCTCAGCTGGATCGCCCCGACGAACCCGATGATGACCGCGGCGAGCGAGATGTAGAAGATCGCCAGCCCGCGTGGGTCGCCCTCCTGGAGGGGATTGACGTCCCGGACGGTGACCCGGACGCCGGTCTTCCTCCCGACCGCCGGCGCCGTCTCGGCGAGCACCTCGGCGACCGAGGCCCCCGACGCGCTGGACAGGTCGAGGACCGCTGCCCGCCCGTCCTCGCGCAGCTCGAAGATCGCGAAGACCTCCTGGTCCTCGACCGCCTCCCGGGCCGCGGCCCGGGTGTCGTAGGGGTGCACCTTGACCGAGGCGTTGAGCGCCTGCTCCAGCCCGTCCAGGAAGGCCCGGCCGCCGTCCTTCTCGTACGGCCCGACGACCGCCGTGGGGATCGAACGCGGCGTCGGGTCCGCCATCGAGTAGGTGTACGACCCGGCGAAGAGCCCCGCCGCGGCCGCCAGGATCAGCACCAGCACCGTGGCCGGCCAGAACGGCGACTCGCGGAACGCGGACCACCGCCGCCCGCGCGTCGGAGGCCGGCCGTGAGCGCCGCGGGACATGTGGGCCATGTCCCGGACGCTTCCACAGCCGGAGGGAAAGGGCACGAGGAGCGCCCTCACCCGGGGGATACGAAGCCCTGAGCCCGATGCCCTGAGCCCGATGAAACAGGGCGTCAGACGTGCACCAGCGGCGTGTCGACCAGGTGCTCCGCCACGAACCACGCCTGCAACTCGTTGGTGCGCAAGACCTCGGAGACCAGGAGGTCGTTGGTGCCGTCGTCGCCGAGTTCCTGCACGCGGGCCGCCGCGTCGTGGCACTCGGCCAGGATCAGCTCGTGCGCCTCCAGGAGCCGCGAGAGCATCGCCGGCACCTCCTCCACGCCGTCCGGCGGACGCGGCACGGTGGTGATCTCGGCGACGTGCCGGGGATCGCCGATGGCGACGCCGCCCAGCGTCTGGACGCGCTCGGCGACGGTGTCGATCAGCTCCAGCTGTTCACCTGCGTGCTTGTCCAGCAGCAGGTGCAGCGGGTAGAACGTCGCCCCGCGCATCAGCCAGTGGTACTTCTTGTACAGGTCGTGCAGGATCCGCGTGTCCGCCAGGACCTTGTTGAGCCGCTGGCAGGAGTAGAGGCGGGTGTCCATGGTCAGCGCCACGGGGAACTGCTTGACGGTGCCGAACTCCTGGATGGTGCGGCCCTTCTGGTGCAGCCAGGGCTGGCTGCCGTCGGACCGGTGCTCCACGGACGACGACGACTTGGGGGATCTCACGCCGGTACTCCTTCTAGAGGCTGAAGTGCGCCGGGGCGGTGCCGCCGGCGTCGCTTTCCCCCCGCGACAGTCGACCAGCCCCGTGCCCGGCCCGCAAACGCTGGCGATCCTGCCGGGGAGCGCGTCGGCGTAGCGTCGGCCCGGTGTCCGTGAACACCCTTGGCGCGTCGAAGAGTTAACGGTTCGTTGGGATGGTGGAGGTGTGAACGGGTGGGCCGGATGCGCATCATCTTGACATGAACCTGCTGCCCGAGGTGCGGGCCGCAGCCTCATGGAGGTGTGGGATGCACCGCAGACTCGCCACCGGCTTCTCCGCCGCGGCCCTGGCCCTGACCACCGTCGTCGCCACCGCCGCCACCGCCGACGCCGCACCCGCCGACAAGGCTCAGGTGCTCGCCGGCTGGACCCAGACCAGCGCGTCCAGCTACAACTCGTGGACCGCCGCGCGGGCCAACCAGTCCGCCTGGAGCGCCTACGGGTTCGACTGGAGCACCGACTACTGCTCCACCTCGCCGGACAACCCGTTCGGCTTCCCCTTCAGCACCTCCTGCGCACGGCACGACTTCGGCTACCGCAACTACAAGCAGGCCGGCACCTTCAGCGCCAACAAGTCCCGTCTGGACAGCGCCTTCTACGAGGATCTCAAGCGGGTCTGCAACGGCTACGGCGGCGCCACCGAAACCGCCTGCAACAGCACGGCGTGGACCTACTACCAGGCCGTGAGGGCGTTCGGCTGACACGGCCCGGGGTCGGGCTGGGCCGGCGCGTACACCGACCGCACGCCCGGCACCGGGGCGGCGGCCGCAGCCGACGGCGCCGCCGCCGCCGCACTGGCGATGCCCAGGACTGCGCCCGCCGCCACGTCCCCGGGGTTGTGGACGCCGGTGTGCACCCGGGAATAGCCGACGGCGCCCGTCGGCGCGCCGTGCGGCAGGGCGGCCACGGGGAGCACGACGCCGACGGAGGCGGCGAACGCGACCGCCGCGGCGGTGTGCCCCGACGGGAACGACGCCGACGCGGGCATCGGCACCTACCGGTCCACCGTCACCCGCGCCGCCTCCCGGTCCGGCCGCGCCCTGCGCACCAGCCGCTTGCCCGGGACGTTCGCCGAGGCCGACGCCACGGCCACCGCACCCACCCCGACGAGGGACGCCTGCCGCGCCCGCGCACCGCCGAGCGCGAGCGCGGCGGCGATGGCGAACGACACCTTCGAGTGGTCGGCGGCGTGCGACAGCCGGCGCAGCGCCCGGTCCAGCGTGGGCGTGGACGTGGCGGCGACCGCCGCGTACAGCGCGCCGTCGACGGCCCGCAGATCGGCGAGTACGGCGGCGAGAGCGCCCTTGCGCGAGCGGCCCCGACGTCTCGGGGCCGGGGCTGGGGCCGGGGCGGCGAGCGGGCCGCCGGTGCTTCCGCCGGAGTGTCCGTCGGCGTCGGTCGGTTCGGTCATCGGCTCCTGCTCCGCCCGCACATGATCGGTCGCCGCACCAGCGTGGTGGGCCACCGGGGGTACGGCACGTCCGCGGCGGCCGTACGGGTGTCGCGGCCGTCCGCGCGGGACAGCCCGCCGCCGCGAGGGCGGTCCGCCGCGTGGGTCAGTCCCCTGCCCGGAAGGACCGCAGGCGCAGGGAGTAGCCGACGACGAGGACCGAGGAGAGGGCCGTCGCCGCCCCGGCGATCATCGGGTCGAGGAGCCCGGCGGCGACTCGGCGACGGCGCCACGAAGCCCGGCCCGGAGGTCTCCTTCACGGCCACCGCGCCCAGCGACGGCACCTACCGCCTCTTCCTGGACTTCCGCCACCAGGGCGAGGTCCACACGGCGGCGTTCACCGTACGGGCCGGATCGGCGCCCCCAGCCCAGGAACCCGCCCCCGACCCGGCGACGGAACACGGGACCGGCGCCCCGACCGGACACGGCACCGCGACCCCGACCGAGCACGGCACCGACGGCCACGGGCACTGAGCCGACCAGTCGCCGGCGTCCCTACGCCGTGACGACCCGGACCCCCGCCTCCTCGAACCCGCGCACCAGTTCCGGGTCGGCCGCACCGTCCGTGACCAGCGTGTCCACCGACTCGGCCGCGCAGATCCGGGCGAACGCGCGCCGCCCCAGCTTGCTGGAGTCGGCGGCGACGACCACGCGCTCGGCGCGCTCGCACAGCAGCCGGTTGATCGCGGCCTCCGCCTCGTCGTGGGCCGCCGCCCCGTGCATGGCGTCGAAGGCGACGACGCCCAGCACCGCCACGTCCAGCGTCACCTGGTCCAGCACCCCGTCCGCGAGCGGCCCGATCAGCTCGTACGACTGCGCCCGCGCCACCCCGCCCGTCACCACGATCTTGAACTGCGGCCGCACCGCCAGCTCGTTGGCGATGTTCAGCGCGTTGGTCACCACTGTCAGCGCCGGCGTCCCCGAGGCCAGGTCGGCGCGCACGGCCAGGGCGCGCGCCACCTCGGTCGTGGTCGTGCCCCCGGTCAGCCCCACCGCCTCGCCCGGCGCCACCAGCGCGGCGACGGCCTGCGCGACGCGCTGCTTCTCCGAGGCGCGCCGCGCCGTCTTGTAGCGCAACGGCAGCTCGTACGACACCCCGTGGACGACCGCGCCGCCGCGCGTGCGCACGAGCATCTGCTGCTCGGCGAGCCGGTCGAAATCGCGGCGGATCGTCGCGGGGGAGACCTCCAGCTCGGTCGCCGCCTCCTCGACGTCCAGCCGGCCGCGCTCCACGAGCAGTTCCAGCAGCGCCTTCCAGCGGGCGTCGCGCGGCATCCGCGCCTCCGTTCCTCGATCCCCGCCGACCCTAGCGCACGATTCTCCTCGCTCCGATTGCTTGATTGTGCTCGAAAGCTGGCTATATCTTGCAGGAACAACCAGTCTGGGTCGGTGGGTGAGGCCGGGGTCGGATGTTCGTGGGTCAGGTCAGGGTCAGGTCAGGCAGGTCAGGGTCACGGATCGGGGAGTGTGCGACATGACGTACGTCGAGGACGAACTGGGCAGCCAGCCCGAGTGCTGGACGCGCGCCGCCGCCGAGGCGGGCCGGCACGCGGCGGCGCTGCCCGCGGCCGGTGAGCGGGTGGCGATCGTCGGCTGCGGCACCTCGTACTTCATGGCCCAGTCGGCGGCGGCGCTGCGCGAGGGGGCGGGCCAGGGGGAGACCGACGCGTTCGCCGCCTCCGAGTTCCCGCACCACCGCGCGTACGACCGGGTGGTCGCCCTCACCCGGTCCGGCACCACCACCGAAGTACTGGAACTGCTGGCCGGGTTGAAGGGCCGCACCCGTACCGTCGCGGTCACCGCCGACCCGGCGGCACCGGTCATGACGGCGGCGGACGACGCGGTCGTCCTCGACTTCGCCGACGAACGCTCCGTCGTGCAGACCCGGTTCGCCACCACCGCCCTCACCCTGCTCCGCGCCCACCTCGGCCTGCACACCGACGCGGTCGTCACCGACGCCCGCACCGCGCTCACCGCCGAACTGCCCCAAGGGCTCGTCCGGTGCGCCCAGTTCACCTTCCTCGGCCGGGGGTGGACCGTCGGACTGGCCAACGAGGCCGGCCTGAAGATGCGCGAGGCCGCGCTGTCCTGGACCGAGGCATACCCGGCGATGGAGTACCGGCACGGGCCCATCAGCATCAGCACCGCCGGTACCGCTACCTGGATGTTCGGCGAGGCACCCGAAGGGCTCGCCGCACAGGTCCGCGACACCGGCGCGCTGTGGGTGCCCGGCGGCCTCGACCCGCTCGCCGAACTGGTCCGCGCCCAGCGGCTCGCCGTCGCCGTCGCCGCCGCGCGCGGCCTCGACCCGGACCGCCCGCGCCACCTCACCCGCTCGGTGATCCTCGCCCCCTGAGCCGGCGGCCGGACGCCGCGCACCACCGTGTACGCCCCCTCCCCTCGACGCCCCGGAGAGCCGTGCCCCTCGCCAGCACCGGCGACCTCGTCGGCCGCGCCGCCGCCGCGCGCACCGCCGTCGCCGCCTTCAACGTCATCACCCTGGAGCACATCGAGGCCGTCGTCGCCGGTGCCGAGTCCGCCGGCAGGCCCGTCGTCCTCCAGGTCAGCGAGAACACCGTCACGTACCGCTACGGCCGGCTGCTGCCACTGGCCCGCGCGGCCGTCACCGCCGCCGAGGGCGCCGCCGTACCCGTCGCCCTCCACCTCGACCACGTCCAGAGCGACGGACTGCTGCGCCAGGCCCGGGACGCCGGATTCAGCTCCGTCATGTACGACGCCTCCCGGCTGCCGTACGCCGGGAACCTGGCCGCGACCCGTGCCGCCGCCGACTGGGCGCACGCCCAGGGGATGTGGATCGAGGCCGAGTTGGGGGAGGTCGGCGGCAAGGACGGCGCGCCGCCGCTCGACGCCCACGCGCCCCGCGCCCGTACCGACCCCGCCGAGGCGCGGGCCTTCGTGGCCGACTCCGGGGTGGACGCGCTGGCGGTCGCCGTCGGCAGCGCGCACGCCATGACCACCCGCACCGCGGCCCTCGACCACGACCTGCTGAAACGGCTGTCGGGCGCGCTGGACGTCCCCCTCGTCCTGCACGGCTCCTCCGGAGTGCCGGACGGCGAACTCACGGCGGCCGTCGCGGGCGGCATCGCCAAGGTCAACATCGGCACCGCGCTCAACATCGCCATGACCGGCGCGATCAGGGAGCATCTCGCCGCCCACCCCGAGGCGGTCGACTCGCGCGGCTACCTCACCGTCGGCCGGGAGGCCATGATCCGCACGGTGGCGACCCTCGTCCGGGTCGTCGCGCGGGCCGGCGTCTGAGGGTCTTCGGCATCGCGAGACCCGCGGTCGCCAGGACTACCGCTTGACGGCCTTGAGCACCACGAACCTGCGGTCGCCCGCCACCAGCGCGCTATTGCCGAACAGGCGCTTGAGCTTGACGTGGTACCCCAGATGCCGGTTGCCGACCACCCACAGCTCACCGCCGGGCCGCAGCACGCGCCGCGTGCCGGTGAACATCCGCCACGCCGTGGCGTCCGTCGTCGCCTGGTGGGAGTGGAACGGCGGGTTGTTGAGGACCAGGTCGACACTGGCGTCCGGCACCCCGGTCAGCCCGTCGCCGACCCGGAACTCCGCGTGCCCCGCCGCGTCGTTGGCCCGGTACGTCGCCTCCGCCGAGGCCACCGCCTGGAACGACTCGTCGGTGAACAGCACCTCGGCCGACGGGTCGGCCAGCGCCACCGCCGTACCCACCACCCCGTTGCCGCAGCCCAGATCCACCACCCGGCGCCCGGCCGCGTCCGGCAGGTGCCGGAGGAAGAAGCGGGTGCCGACATCGAGCCGGTCGGCGCAGAAGACGCCCGCGTGGTTGACGACGGTCCGGCCGGACAGCGGCCCCACGTCGTCGGGGAGCCGGTACCGGAGCGGCCAGGGGCTGGCGGGCCGCCGCAGCGCGGGGTCGGACGTGGCGAGGATCAGCCGGGCCTTCTTCACCGCGAGCGAGGTACGGGTGGGGCCCACGAGCCGCTCGAACAGCCGGAGCGTAGAGGTGTGGATCTCCTTCACCATGCCCGTGCCGACCACCACCGTGCCCTCGTGCAGCGCCGGGGCCAGCCGCGAGAGCTGGTCCTCCAGCAGCGCGAGGCTCTTCGGCACCCGCACCAGCAGCACGTCGACGCGGTCCGGCGGCGTGTCCCGCGTCGTGAGCAGCCGCACGGCGCCCGGCCCCACGCCCGCCCGCTCCAGATTGGCGCGGGTCGCCTCACCGGCCAGGTGGGAGTCGGTGATCTGCACCGGCCGGTGCGCCGCCAGCGCCGTCACCAGCGCGCCCCAGCGGTCGCCGACCACCACGACCGTGCCGGACAGCGGGACCTCCTGCTGCGCGAGGTGCGCGAGCAGGTACTCGTCGGAGGCGTCCCAGGCCCGGAGCCGGTCGCGCGGGTCGTCGGGGTGGCGCGTGAGCACCAGCTCGCCCCAGGGCGTCGTCATACGGTCGGCGCGGTCGCCGCCGCGGTTGCCGCTGCCGTTGCTGCTGCGGTCGTCCGTCGTGCTGCTGCGGTCGTTCATCGTGCGTCCAGGCTAGCCGAGCCCCAGCTCAGGCCCGCCGGGCGCGGGAGCGGGACGCTGCGGGCAGGATGGGGGCATGGACGCCGAGCTGTTCCCCAGGACCCGGACCGAGACCGCGCCCGGCGCCGTCCACGTACCGGACTGGGTGGCGCCCCGCGACCAGCGCGAGCTGCTGGACGCCTGCCGCGACTGGGCCCGGCCGCCCGCCGGACTGCGCACCGTCCGCACCCCCGGCGGCGGCACCATGACCGCCCGGCAGGTCAGCCTCGGCCGGCACTGGTACCCGTACGGCTACGCCGACACCGCCGTCGACGGCGACGGGGCGCCGGTCAAGCCCTTCCCGTCCTGGCTGGACGACCTCGCCCGCCGCGCGGTGACCGAGGCGCTCGGCGCCGACGCGGTCGCCGGTGAGCCGTACGACATCGCGCTGATCAACTTCTACGACGCCGACGCCCGGATGGGCATGCACCGCGACGCCGACGAGCGCTCCGACGCACCCGTGGTCTCGCTGAGCCTCGGCGACACCTGCGTCTTCCGCTTCGGCAACCCCGAGACCCGGACCCGCCCCTACACCGACGTCGAGCTGCGCAGCGGCGACCTCTTCGTCTTCGGCGGGCCGTCCCGGCTCGCGTACCACGGGGTGCCGAGGGTGCACGCGGGCACCGCACCACCCGAGTCGGGGCTCACGGGACGCCTGAACATCACGCTCCGTGTCAGCGGCCTCCGCCCGTCCTCCCCGCCCCGGCGGATCATGGGAGACTCCCCCTCATGAGCGGCAAGGCTGACCCCCGGCCGGCGGGGGAAGGGACCACCTCGAGGACGCGGCTGGACCGGGGGCGTGGCGCGCTCGGACCCGCGTTGGAGCTCGTGCACACCGGGCGCGCCCCCACCCGTGCCGTCCTCACCGCCGAACTCGGCGTGACCCGGGCCACGGCCGGCGCGGTCGCCGCCGAACTGGAGGCGCTCGGCCTGATCCGGGTCGACGCCCGGCCCGGCGCGGCGGCCGGATCGCAGGGCCGCCCCTCGCACCGCCTCGCGGTCGCCGAGGAGGGGCCCGTCGCCCTCGCCGCCCAGGTCCACGCCGACGGCTTCCGCGCCGCCCTCGTCGGTCTCGGCGGCCGGATCGTCGCCACCGCGCCCGGCTGCGAGGTCGTCGACGCCGACCCGGCGAAGGTGCTCGGCTCCGTCGTCGAGACCGGCGCGGACCTCCTGCGGGAGACCGGACGGCGCTGCGTCGGCGCCGGACTCGCCGTACCGTCCGCCGTGGCCGAACCGGAGGGCCTCGCGCTGAACCCGCTGCACCTGGCCTGGCCGCCCGGCGCTCCGGTACGCCGGATCTTCGCCGAGCAGGTGCGGGCCGCCGGCATCGAGGGACCCGCGTTCGCCGCGAACGACATCAACCTCGCCGCCCTCGCCGAACACCGGCACGGCGCCGGGCGCGGCGCCCGCGACCTGCTCTGCGTGGCCACCGGGCACCGGGGTGTCGGTGGCGCGCTGGTCCTCGACGGCCGCCTGCACACGGGCAGTTCGGGTCTCGCCCTGGAGGTCGGCCACCTCACCGTCAACCCCGAGGGCCGCCCCTGCCACTGCGGCAGCCGGGGCTGCCTGGACGTCGAGACGGACCCGCAGGCCTTCCTGACGGCGGCCGGCCGCGAGCCCGGCCCCGAGGTGTCCCTGCTCCAGCAGTCCAACGACCTGATCCGCGGTCACTACGCCGACCCGGCCGTCCGTATCGCCGCCGACACCCTCATCGACCGTCTCGGCCAGGGACTCGCCGGCCTGGTGAACATCCTCAACCCCGACCGCATCGTCCTCGGCGGCCTCCACCGCACCCTCCTGGACGCCGACCCCGAGCGGCTGCGCGCGGTCGTCGCCGACCGCAGCCTGTGGGGCCAGAGCGGCGGCGTCCCCATCCTGCCGTCCGGCCTGGACCACAACAGCCTGGTCGGCGCGGCGGAGCTGGCCTGGCAGCCGGTCCTGGACGACCCGCTGGGGGCGCTGGCGTAGCGGTCAGCCGGCCTCGCGGCTCACGATGTCGCCGGGTCGCCGCCGCTCGGGGCGTGCCCGAGGTCGACGACGCAGAAGACGTTGCCGTCCGGGTCGGCGAGGACGACGAAGTCGGGGTCGGGCGGGTACGTGTCCCAGTCGACCTCCCGCGCACCGAGCCCCAGCAGCCGCCGTACCTCCGCCTCCTGCTCCTCGGCCGAGTCCACGAACAGGTCGAGGTGGAGCCGGGGGTGCGGTTCCACCGGCGACTCACTGCGCATCAGCCCCAGCGCCCGCCCGGACCCGTCGGCGTACTCCAGCGTGCGCCACGTCCCGCTCTGCCACTGCCCGGACTCGACCAGACCCAGCGCCGCCGTCCAGAAGGCCACCGCGCGGGGCACGTCCGTCACCCCGATGACAGGAATACCGAGTCTCAACATGCCCCCGAGCCTACGTACTGGGCGATCCCGTGGCCCAACGACCAGTCCGCGGAGGTGTTCTCGGCCAGGGTGACGAAGACGTTGCGCGGCTCGGTGCCCGCGTACTCCCCGGCGAGCGCCGCGATCCGGCCGTACAGCGCCTGCTTCTGCGCGGTCGTGCGCCCCGCCCGCAGCGTGACGGCGACGAACACGGTCCCCTCGTCCCGGCGCACGCCGAGGTAGTCGTCGTACCGCAACGTGCCCGCGGCGGTGTCGTGGGCGGTCAGGATCTGGAAGCGGTCGTCGGCCGGGATGCCGAGCGTCTCGACCAGGGCGTCGTGGACGGCTCGGCCGAGCGCGTCGAGGCGGCCGGTCGCGGTGCCGTGGGCGTCGATGCGGACTAAGGGCATGTGGTGTCCCTCCCGTCGGACGAGGGGGTGCGGCGCGGGCGTGGTGTCAGCGCCATACGGTGCCGAACGCCCGCGCGGGATTGTCGGTGAGGACGCGCCGGACCAGCTCCTCGCCCACGGCGAGCGCCAGCCGGGGCGCGACCCGGCGCAGCAGGTACGGCATCCCGGGGCCGCCGTCGACCGACCGCGCTGCGGCCGTCGTCGTGTCGCCGCCCAGCAGCACCTGGTCGCCGTACCCCGCATCGGCGAGGTCGCGGACGGCGTCCGGCATCCGCCAGTCCGTGGCGTGATGGGCCCGCGAGGGCCCGTCGAAGGCCAGGAAGCATCCCGACTCGGCGGCCTGCCGGTGCGTCACGGCGTCTGGGGAGCGGTTGAGGTGGCCCAGGATGACCCGCCGCGGCGGCACGCCGGACTCGCCGCACAGCAGATCCAGTACGTCCAGTGCGCCGGTGCCCAGCTCCAGGTGGACGGCGATGGGCGCCCCCGTCGCGTGGTGGGCCTCGGCCGCCGCCGTCATCGTCCACCTCGTGTGCGCGTCGAGCGCGTGGAAGCCGCCCGCGACCTTGATCAGCCCCGCGCGGACGCCCGAGGTGCCGATGCCCTCCGTCAGTTCGGCCACGAAGACCTCGGCGAGGCGGCCCCGCAGTGCGGAAAGGGTCTCCTCGCCGTAGTGCACGTCCTGGTGCAGCCCGGTCGCGGCCACCACGTGCACGCCGGTCTCCCGGGACAGCACCGGCAGATCGGCGGCCCGCCGCCCCAGCCCGTACGGCGTCCACTGCACCACCGCCGCGCCGCCCCGCTCCCGGAACGCGGCCAGCTCGGCCCGCGCCGCCGCCGCGCTGCGCAACTCCTCCCCGGGCAGCCGGGGGCTGGCGAAGAACAGGTGGTCGTGCGCGTCGCACACCCCCAGCTCCCCGGCGGGCAGGTCCCCGAGGACCGTGCGTACGGCGCTCACCACCGACGCCCCCGGGGCAGCCGGTCCCGCTCGGGCGCCGACAGGTGCAGCACCTCGAAGACCTCACCCTCGACCCCGGCCGGCACCTCGCCCGCGTGGAGCGAGAAGTGCGCCAGCTCCCAGCGGGCGGTGTCCACGACCGCCGCCGCGAGCAGCACCCCGTCCCCGCCCGCCAGCCGCCTGTTCTCCCGTACCGCCTGCGCCGCCGCCTCGGCCAGCGGCACCCCCTCCGGCACCGCCTCCCGGCGCAGCACCGCCACCCGCGCGGGAGCCCCGTCGGCCGCGCCCTCCTCGTACGCCAGGCCCGTCCACTGCCGGACCGTGGGCCGCCCGAAGTCGTCGGTGGGCCGCTGGAACGCCCCCTCCCACAGGAAGGAGTTCATCCCCTCCACGGTGCGCCACAGATAGAACGGCGCGTACTGGTTCACCGGCGAGCCGTGCCTGCCCCGCTCCCGGATCAGGTACGCCTTGAGTCCGAGACCGGGCCAGTCGTCCAGCATCCGCCCGGTGCGCGCCACCCGCTCCCGGACGGCGTCCATCGAGTAGGCGGCGGGCAGGGTGAAGCTGTACCGCATGGCGTGCATCTACTGCTCCTCACAGATCACGGTGGCCCTCGGCGGCGGCGTGCGCGCCCCACTCGGTGGTCGTACCGTCTGCGGCGGCCTCGACGACCGCGAGATGGCTCATGAAGGTGTCCGGCCCGGCTCCGTGCCAGTGCCACTCGTCCGGCTCGATCCACACGGAGTCGCCCGCGCGGATGCGTTCCACCGCGCCGCCCCTGCGTTGCACCCTGCCCTCGCCCAGCACGACGTGCAGGACCTGGCCGTGCGGGTGGCGGTGCCAGGCGGTGTGCGCGCCCGGGGAGAAGTGCACGTGGAACAGCCGGAGCCGGGAGGGCGGCGGGGGTGCGGCGATCTCGTCCAGCCAGACCTCCCCGGTGAAGTTCTCGGCGGCGCCCCGCCGGGTCCCGGGACGCTGTCGCGTGATGTGCATGGACCGAACACTCCTAAGAAGCAGGGCCCTTGTGGGCCGCCAGCAGCATGAGCAGTCCCCGTACGGCCGCGTCGAAGGCGGCGGGGGAGCCGGCCGCGCGGGCCAGGACGTAGCCGCCCTGGACGGTCGCGACCACGGCCGCCGCGATCGCCTCGCCGTCCAGCGAGGGCGCGAACTCGCCCTGCTCCACGCCGTCCTCCACGAGCTGGGCGATCCGCTCGCGCAGCCAGTCCAGCGTCTCGTCCACGGGAGCGCGCAGGGCGTCGTCGGCGATCACGTCCGGGTCCATCGTCAGCCGCCCGACCGGACACCCGCGCAGCACGTCGCGCTCGCGCCGCAGATACGCCTCGATCCGCTCGTACGGCGTCCCCGGACCGTCCAGGACGCGCGCGGCGGTGGCCCGCATCTGCTCGGCCGTCCGCCGGATCGCGGCCAGCGCGAGATCGGGCTTGCCCTTGAAGTGGTGGTACATGCTGCCCTGCCCGGCGCCCGCGCGCTCCAGGATCGCCTTGGGGCTCGTGCCCACGTACCCGCGCTCCCACAGCAGTTCACGGGTGGACTCGATCAGCCGTTCCGAAGTGCTCATGCGAGCACTGTACATACTAGTAGTTACAGAGCGCCAGGGGCTGGCGCCCGGACGTGTGTACTCCCCGCGCGGTACACGCACTGCCCTCGGCCGTACGACGCGCCGGGGCCGCCCCGCGAGCCAGGCTCGTAGACGACACGAGGGACATCGCCACCGAGGAGTTGGACGACATGGAGACCCTGGCACAATTCGGCGACGGCGGACCCGGCCCGTGGATCCTGCTCTTCCCGCTGATCTGGGCACTGGTCGTCGGCGCGGGTGTCACCCTGCTGCGCCGCACCGTGTGGCGCGGACGGCGCGGACGGCGCGGGCCCTGGCGGCCGCCCGTCGACGAGCGCTCGCCCATCGCCGTACTCGGCCGCCGCTTCGCCTCCGGCGAGATCGACGAGGACGAGTACTGGCGCCGACTGTCCGTACTGGACGAGCAGTTCGGCCGCGCGGGCCGGGGCGGCGCATGACCGCAAGGCCCTTGCCCGGGCCGATGCGTGACCGCCAAGCCCCTCACCCGGACCGCCGCGGCCCTCACCCGGGCACGGAGGCTCGAGTGAGGGCCGGCGGCGGCGTGGCGGCGTACGGGAGGTGCCCGCACGGCCTGCGGCGGCGGACGGTCACCGCCCGGTCAGCCGGCGACGACCGACCGGGCGGGGGCGGGTTGGGCATCGGCGAGGTCGACCGCGTGCTCGGCCTCCGCGAACACGGCGGCCGGCACCTCCTCGACCAGGCGGCGCGGCGGACGGGAGGAGGCGGGCGGCGCGGAGACCGGCGCGGCGATGGCGGACGCCGGGAGCGTGAACCAGACGACCTTGCCGGACTCGCCGTCCGGCCGGGCACCCCAGCTCTCGCTCATCGCCGCCACCATCGCCAGGCCCCGCCCGCAGGTCGCGAACAGCTCGGCGTCGTCCACGACGGGCAGCCGCGGATCGTGGTCGCGCACCGAGACCGTGAGCCGGTCCAGGAGCAGCTCCATCTCCACGGTGCACGTCTTGTCGGGCCGGGCATGCAGATGGACGTTGGTCAGCAACTCCGTCACGCCGAGCGCGGCCCGGTCGATCAGGGAGTCCATATGCCAGTAGCGCAATTGCGCAGATACGATCCTGCGGACCTGGCCGATCCGCGACGGCAGGGCTTGGAGCTCCACCGCGCAGTGTCTGCTTGGGTGACTGATCACGGCTGCGACTCCCCGACATAGAGGTCCGGAAGAACACGGAGTTCGGATCCAGCGGGACACGCGCGGCACGGGCCGCCCGCTGTCTTGGCCGGCGGGCTGCTTCGCAGCGTTATCGCCGGTAAACCCAGAGTGACGTGAGACCAGCGTGACGCAAGGGGTGAGGTGCCGCAACTCACGGACATCTCAACCGCGGTGCCCGGCCGCCCTGCGCACCGCCTCGATGAACCGGCGCGCTGCCGGCGGACCCGGCTCGCCCGGAGCGGGGTCCCGCTCCCCGAGCGTCAGCACGTACCGCTTGCCGTCGAGGTCGGCGAGGGCCCGGTCCTGGGACGCGAACCAGGGCCGCGAGGCCCGTACGGCCTGTACCGGCGCGCTGTCGATCTCGCTGCCGCAGCTGGTGAGCAGCTCGACCCGGCCACCGCTGATCCGGACGGTCCCGGCCCGGGTGAGTGAGCGCAGCCGCTTGCCGATGCGCACCCCCGTGGCCCTGAACTCCGGCTCCGCCATGCCGTCGCCCCCTCGTGCCCGTCGTTGCCGGACCGTGCGCGTCGTCGCGCCCGTTACCGGCGCGTGTCGTGCTCCCCGCGCGCCAACGGCGGGAACCCGGCTCCCGCCCGCTGGCAGTCTGCCCGCACCACGCGTCGAGCACCAGTGCGCACCGTCCCTTTCCGGAGGCGACCGGAGCACTCGCGCGAATGCGCCCCCACGCGTGCCCCCGGTGCGCCGGGGTGCGGTCCCCAGGGGTGCCTTTGGGGTGGTCAAAGGTGTGTTTATGCAGGTGAGAAGCGTGCGGCAGATGCCTATGATCGGGGGCACCGGCCGTGCGGAACGCCGTCGGCGCGCAGTGTGAGGAGCCCGTCGTGAGCAGCACCCCGCAGTCCGGTACCGGCGCCACCCTCGACGTCGACCGCAGCGACAGCGCCTATCGCGGCTGGCTGAAAGACGCCGTACGCAAGGTCCAGGCCGACGCCAACCGCTCGGCCGACACCCACCTGCTGCTCTTCCCGCTCCCCGAGGAGTGGGGCATCGACCTCTACCTCAAGGACGAGTCGACCCACCCCACCGGCAGCCTCAAGCACCGCCTCGCCCGCTCCCTCTTCCTCTACGGTCTGTGCAACGGCTGGATCCGGCCGGACCGCCCGGTGATCGAGGCGTCCAGCGGCTCCACGGCCGTCTCCGAGGCGTACTTCGCGAAGCTGATCGGCGTCCCGTTCGTCGCCGTCATGCCCCGCACGACGAGCACGGAGAAGATCCGGCTCATCGAATTCCACGGCGGACGCTGCCACTTCGTGGACGACTCCCGCCGGATGTACGAGGAGTCCGCCCGCCTCGCGGCCGAGACCGGCGGCCACTACATGGACCAGTTCACCTACGCCGAACGCGCCACCGACTGGCGCGGCAACAACAACATCGCCGAGTCGATCTTCCGCCAGCTGCGGCTGGAGCGGTTCCCCGAACCGGCGTGGATCGTCGCCACGGCCGGCACCGGCGGCACCTCGGCGACCCTCGCGCGCTATGTGCACTACATGCAGTACGACACGCGCCTGTGCGTCGCCGACCCGGAGAACTCCTGCTTCTTCGAGGGCTGGACCACCGGCGACCCGGACGTCTTCTGCGAGCGCGGCTCCCGTATCGAGGGCATCGGCCGGCCCCGGATGGAGCCGAGCTTCGTCCCCGGCGCGATCGACCGCATGATGAAGGTCCCGGACGCGGCGAGCGTCGCGGCCGTCCGAGCCCTGGAGCACGCCATCGGCCGCAAGGCGGGCGGCTCCACGGGCACCGGTCTGTGGAGCGCCCTGAAGATCGTCGCCGAGATGGTCGCCGAAGGCCGCAGAGGCAGCGTCGTGACGCTCGTGTGCGACCCGGGGGACCGGTACCTCGACAAGTACTACTCGGACACGTGGCTCGTGGAACAGGGCCTCGACATCGCTCCTTACGCGGCGGCGATCGAGTCACTCCTGCGAACAGGCACCTGGCCGGACCGGCCCTAGGACTGTTGCAGCCGCCGGTCCAGCGCGGTGACCGCACCCCGGAAGGCCCGCCCGAACCCCGGGCGGGCCCGGGCCAGGACGAAGCGGAACGGCGCCGTGCCGTCCACCGCGACGGTCCACCGCACGTGCGTGCCGGTACCGGCCGGAGTCAGGCGCCACTCCTCCAGCATGGCGCGGGCGCCCGGCGCGTTGGTGAGGTCGACGCGGTAGGCGTACACCTCGGGGCGCGCGGCCGCCAGCACCGTCTCCACGGAGCGCGTACCGCCCCGGAGACGGATCTCGCGCCCCGCGCCCTCACCGATCGGCCGGGCGTACGTCACCGCCGGGAACCACGCGGTCCAGCCCGGCACGTCCTCGGCGAGCGCGTGGAAGACCGCGTCCGGCGCGGCGGAGACCGCCCGCGCGAACACCAGGCGTACCGGCGCCGTCTCGACGAAACCGAGACCCACCGGGCGCAGACGGCGAGCCATGACGCCACCCCCTAGTACGAAGCCGCGAACGCGGACGATCGGCCGGATGGCGCCACGATAGCCCCGCACGGGGCGAGTGTCAGCGGGGCACCGACCGACCCGCCCCGCGCGCCCCCGACCGACTCCACGCCTGCGACCGGCCCCGGCCCCGGCCCCACCAGGGCCTGGCGCCTCCGGCGGATCCCGCACTCCCAGGCGCCGTGCCTCGCGTCTCCAGCGGCTTGGCGCCAGGCGGCTCCAGGCCCTGCGGCCGTGGTCTCCGGTCCGCCCGACACGACCCGCCCGAGCTGCTTCCCGCGGCCCGCGCGCCTCTGACCCACCCTGTGTCCTTGACCGGCCCTCCGTTCCCTCAACGGGCCGCGGGCCCCAGCGCCCGGCCCTTCGCGTGCCGTGGCTGCGGTGGTCCGGGGGCAGGCGGGTGTGGCTTCTGGCTCGCCGCCATGACCAGCCCGGGGCGCTGCGATCGGCCCGTGTGCCCTGGCTGCCCCGAGGCACCGGCCGGCGCCGAGAGTCGGGCCCTCAGCGTCCCCGTGCCTCAGCGGGCCGCGGGCCCTGCGACCCCGCCCCTCGGCGCCCCGTGCCTCCACGTGGTCCGAGCCCCCCGCGGTCCGGGCCGAGGCGGCCCGGGTCAGGCCGTCGTCGTCTCCGGTTCGCCCGCCACGACCAGGCCGAGGTGTTCCTCGACCTCCATGCGGGCGGCCCCCGACAGGCCCGAGTCGGTCACCAGGGTGTCGACCTGGTGCAGGGAGGCGAAGGAGCTCAGGCCCACGACGCCCCACTTCGTGTGGTCGGCGACGACCACGACACGCCGGGCGGACTGCACCAGGCGCCGGTTGGTCTCGGCCTCGGCGAGGTTCGGTGTGGACAGGCCCGCCTCGGCCGATATGCCGTGCACCCCGAGGAACAGCATGTCGAAGTGGAGGGAGGCGATCGCCTGGTCGGCGACCGGCCCCACCAGCGAGTCGGACGGCGTCCGCACCCCGCCCGTGAGCACCACCGTCGCCGCGCCCTGCCGTGCCCCCGAGGTGCGCTGCGCCACGTGGAACACGTCGGCCACCCGCACCGAGTTGGTCACCACCGTCAGATCCGGCACGTCCAGCAGCCGGTGCGCCAGCGCGTACGTCGTCGTACCACCCGACAGGGCGATCGCCGCGCCCGGCGACACCAGGTCGGCGGCGGCCCGCGCGATGTCCTCCTTGGCGGTCGGCTCCAGCCCGGACTTGGCCTCGAAACCCGGCTCGTGCGTGCTCGCCTCGACCACCGGTACCGCGCCGCCGTGCACCTTCTCCAGCACGCCCTGCCGGGCCAGCGCGTCCAGGTCGCGGCGGACCGTCATGTCCGACACGCCGAGCTTGCGGGTCAGCTCGTTGACCCGGACCCCGCCCCGCCGGCGCACCTCGTCGAGGATCAGGGCGCGTCGCTGCTCCGCGAGGAGGTTCGGATTCTCACTCACGTACGCTTCGGTCCTTTCGCCGCAAACCGTCCGACACGCCGACGCTCTGATGGGGGCTTCTGCCCGCACTCGTGCGCGGACGTCCCATCCTTGCACGTCACGCCGGGCGCCGCGCCACCGCCCACGGACCCGCTCCGCCCGTCGGTTCTGCCCACTTCGCGGTCACCCGTCACACGTATCGGGGAGATTCCGCACCGAGGGGTGCGGGCGGCCCGCCGAGCCGAGATCCTGGTGCCCGCACGGACCGAGCCGACGGCACGTCACGGGGGAGTGCGGACAGTGGGGCAGGCACAGGAGAGGGCCGGGACGGACGAGAGCGGCCCGGACGGCGCCCCCCGGCCGCCCGACGGGAGAAGCGGCACCGCCCTGGAACTCCTGGTGCACGGCGTGGGCGGCACGACCCCCGCCGAGATGCTGGACGACCCGCGCACCGTCAGGATGACCGGCGACCACACAGCGGCCGTCTTCCGGCGCGCCGAGGACGCCGACGCCGAATCCCGCCCCGAGGACTACCGGGGCCGCCCGGTCCCCGAGGCGTACGTCTGGTGCAACCTCACCTCCGGCAACGGCACCCGCGCCCTGTGGCTGCTGCTCCTGCCCTTCATGGTGGTCAACCTCGCCCACTGGATGCGGCCCTCCGCACACGGCCGCCTCCGCACGGTCCGCCTGTACGGGCTGCTGGTGCGGCTCGCGGGCCTGACGCTCACCGTCCTCCTGGTCGCCGCGGCCTGCGAGGTCGCGCTCGACCTGGTCGCCTGGCAGTGCGCGGGCACGCGCGCGTGCGCCGAACGGCACTCCTGGCTGGGATTCCTGTCGCCGGTGGCCTCCGACGGCGGCTGGTGGAGCCCGCCCGGCCGCCGGCTCGCCCTCGCCGCCGTCGTCCCCGCCGCCCTCACCGGCCTGCTCTCGTACCTCTCCCTGCGCACCTGGCGGGCGTACGAGTCCCAGCAGCCGATGGACCGCGAGAGCGGCCCCGAGGAGGGCGTCGGCCGCACCGCGCTCGGACGGCCCGGGTTCTGGTACGGGCGCCGCCTGGTGGCCCGGCTGCGCGCCGCGCACACCGCCGCGGGACTGCTGACCGTCGCGGCGGGGGTCACGATCCCGGCGGCCCGCTTCGACCGGCGCCCGGGCGGACCCGTACTGCTCGACGCGCTGGGCTGGGCCCTGCAGGGCGCGCTGGCCGCCGCCGCGCTGGCCGCCGTCGTGGTCGTCTGCCGCCGGGGCCGCAGCGAGCGCCGCCTCGACCGGGAACTCGACGCCCACCTCGTACGCCGCCTGCCGCTCGCCGCCCTCGCCCTGTTCGCCCTCGCCCTGGTCCACGGGGGCTGGGCGCGCCCCGGGTGGGCGTCGGCCGGGCGGCTGCCCGGGGACGCGGTCTTCGGCGGCCTCGCCCTGACGCAGGGCCTGCTCGTCGTCGCCCTCGCCGTCGTCGCCCACCTGCTGTACCGCTCCCTGCCCGACCCGCGCACCGCGATCCGCGGCCTCGGCGGGCCCGCCGTCGCCCTGCTGGCCTGCGCGCTGGGCGGCGTGATGTCCGGCGGCGTCGCCCAGCGCGTGTCGGACTGGATGGACGGCACCGGCACCTCCGTCGACGGCCCGCCCGTCCTGCTGACCTGGCAGGCGTCCGTCATCCCGCCGCTGCTCGTCGTGGTCCTGCTGCTGGGCGCCGCGCTCGCCCGCCACACCTGGCTCCTCGCCCGCGCCGAACGCGACGCCGTCGAGGGCGACCACACCGGCGAGGCCGGCGACCCGGGCCGCACCCGGCGCATCGCGTTCAGCCGCGCCCTGGCCACCCTCACCGACCGGGCGCCCCTCCTGATCGCCCTCGTCAGTGCCGCCACCCTGCTGCTCGGCGCCGGCGCCCTGGCCGGCGCCATGACGACCGACGAGGTGCCCGCCGAGGCCGCGCGCGGCACCTGCGCCGTCCTGCACGGCGCCGCCGAGACCGCGCAGGCGCTGGGCTCCTGGCTCATCGGCCTCGGCTTCATACTGTTCGTCACCTGGGGCCGCCGCGCCTACAAGGACGCCTCCGCGCGGCGCACGATCGGCATCCTGTGGGACGTCGGCACCTTCTGGCCGCGCGCCGCCCACCCCTTCGCGCCGCCCTGCTACGCCGAGCGCGCGGTGCCCGACCTGACCTGGCGGATGGCGACCTGGACCCGTGCCACCGGCGGGCGGCTGGTCATCTCCGGGCACTCACAGGGCAGCGTCCTCGCCGCCGCCGCGGCCTGGCAGCTGGAGCCGGCCGCCCGCCGGCGCGTCGCCCTGCTCACCTACGGCTCCCCGCTGGAGCGCCTGTACGGCCGCTGGTTCCCCGCCCACTTCGGACCGGAGGCCCTCGCCTCGCTGCACGAGGAGGTCGACTGCTGGCGCAACCTCTACCGCCGCACCGACCCCATCGGCGGCCCCGTGCGGCTGCCCGGCGCGTCGGGCCCCGCCGTGGACCGCGCGCCCCTCAAGGACCCGCTGACCTACGGCCGTACCGAACTCCATCCGCTGCCCGCGCCGATCCTCGGCCACTCCGACTACCAGGCCGACCCGGCCTTCGCCGAGGAACGCGGGCGGCTGCTGGCCCGGCTGCGTCCGGAGGTGCCGGCGCCCCGCGCCACGGAGCCCGTGCCGGCGGCGGACGACGGACCGGACACCTGCTAGCGCGGGGCCCTACGGCAGTTCCGGCAGATCGTCCGCGTACAGCAGGGTCAGGTCGTCCGTGCTGGGGTCGGCGAGCTGGGCGACGCGGCTCGCGTGCCGCTCCACCATCGCCTCGAAGGTCTGGCGCGCGGTGCGGCCGTTACCGAAGGCCGGGCCCTTCGGAAGCACCGTGAAGTACTCGGTCAGCGCCTCGGGCGTGCCCGGCGCCAGCCGGTACTCGTGCTCGTCCGCCTGCTGCTCCACGATCCGCAGCAGTTCCTCGGGCCCGTAGTCGCCGAAGGTGATGGTCCGCGAGAAGCGGGAGGCGACACCGGGGTTGACCGACAGGAAGCGCTCCATCTCCGCCGTGTAGCCGGCGACGATCACCACGACGGCGTCCCGCTGGTCCTCCATCAGCTTCACCAGCGTGTCGATGGCCTCCTTGCCGAAGTCCCGGCCCGCGTCCTCGGGGGACAGCGCGTACGCCTCGTCGATGAACAGCACCCCGCCGTGCGCCCGCTGGAACGCCTCCTGGGTGCGGATCGCCGTGGACCCGATGTGCTCGCCGACCAGGTCCACCCGGGAGACCTCGACCAGATGCCCCTTCTCCAGCACCCCGAGGGAGGCGAGGATCTCGCCGTACAGCCGGGCGACCGTGGTCTTGCCGGTGCCGGGGGAGCCGGTGAAGACCAGGTGCCGCTTGACGGAGGCGGCCTTCAGGCCCGCCTGCTGGCGGCGCCGGCCCACCTCGATCATGTCGGTCAGGGCCCGCACCTCGCGCTTAACGCTGTCCAGGCCGACCAGGGCGTCCAGTTCACCGAGGACGGCCTTCGAGCTGCGCGCCGGTTCCTGCGGCGCGGCGGTCGTGAGGAACGGCTCCTGCTCGGTGGTGCGCTGCCCGGGGATCGAACCGAGCAGCCCGGGGGACTGGTCCGCCGTCTGCACGACCGGCTCGGGCGCGGCGGGCGCCGAGGGCGCGCCGGCGCCGCTCTCGTCGCTGGTGCAGTCCTCCACCAGCGGACCGGATTCGTACCCCGTGTCCGGGCCGCCGTCCGCGAACTCGTACCCGCCGCGCGCGCACCGCTCCGTACGGCACTTCTTCAAAGTCGTGCGGCAGCCGTCGATGACGTGGAAGCCGTAGCCCGCGCTGCCGGTCACCCGGCAGTTCAGGAAGCTGCCGCGGCCGCCCGCCGACACGTAGACGCCCGCCTCGGAGGGGCCGTCGACCGTGCAGCGCTCGATGGTGGGGTCGGCGCCCTTGGTGACGATCACGCCGGTGCGATTGCCGTCCAGCGTGCAGTTGTTCAGCGTGCCGCCGCTGCCGTGGTCGCGGAACCAGGCGCCCGTCGCGGCGTCCCGGATGCGGCAGTCGTCGAGTTGGGCGGTCGCGCCGTCGCTCACCGACACGGCGGTGTTGCGCACCTGGGAGATGTCGCTGTCGACGACGTCCGCGCGGGAACCGCGGTCCAGGACGAACAACGCGTCCGGCACGTCGTGCACCCGGCAGGAGTCCAGCACCGCGGTCGCGCCGTCGCTGACCCAGACCGCCGGATAGTCACCGGTGCTGTCGAAGATCTCGCACTGGTTGGCGTCCACGCGCGTGCCCGGGTCCCACACCGACAGGCCGTTGCGCCCGAACTGCCGCACGGTGGTGCGGGTCAGGGTGAGGACGGAGCGGGAACGCAGGTCCACCGCGTTCTCCGGGATGTCGTGGATGCGGCAGTCGGCGAGGGTGAGTACCGCGTCGGTGTCCAGCGTGACGCCGTCGCCGGTGGTGCGGTGCACGTCGCAGTCGGTCAGGTGCGCGGTGGCCCGGCCGGTGACCTGCGCCCCGCTGCCCCGCACCTCGTAGACCTCGCAGCCCACCGCCTCCAGCGCCGAGCCCTCGCCGGTCACCGTCAGGCCCGAGCCGGACGCGTGGTGGACCCGGCAGCGCTCCAGCCGCGGATGCCCGCCGGACCGGACCGCGACGCCCGCCTGTCCGGCCGCGACGACCTCGCAGTCCTCGAACACCCCGCCCCCGCCGTCGAGCACGGCGATCCCGACCCCGGCCGGATTGTCGACGGTGCAGCGCCGCACGGTGGGACGCGCGCTCCCGCGCACCTCTATCCCGGACGCGGACCGCGCCACCACCCGCAGCCCCAGCAGCTCCGGCGTCCCGTCCTCGACGAGCACCGCGGGCGCCGCCGCGTCCTGGCCCTCCACATGCAGGTCCTGGACGACCGCCGAGGCGCGCACGGTCAGCGGGACGCCGTCGGCGGGCGCGATCCGCACCGAGCCCTGGGCGCCCTCGGGACCGCGCAGGGTCACCGCCCGCTGGACGACGAGGTTCTCCCGGTAGGTGCCGGGGGCGATGGTGAGGACGTCGCCGTCGGCCGCGGCCTCCAGGGCGGCGGCGAGCGATGCGTACTCACCTGTGCGGCGCCGCCACCGCGAGGTGCCGGTGTGCGTCACCTGGACCGTGCCCTGTGCCATGGCGTTGCTGTGCCCCCACCTCGTCGTACGCGGGTCGTCGCCGATGTGCATCGGCCGGTCCACCGTAGCGTGCGCGCAGGTGGTGAGTTGACCGTAGGCGGAAGCCGGTCAGCTGCCGGCGCCCGTCCTGCCCCAGTCCGGTCCCGTCCGCTCCCACTCCTGCTCCCAACGGGCGTACCGGCGACGGACCATGAGCCGCACGGTGACCCGCCGGGCGGTCTCGATCAGGCCGGCGGCCAGCATGGCGGCGCCGAACCCGGCTATCACCGCGTGCGTGGCCGCGGTCGCGGAATCCAGCGGGCGGGCCTTCTCCCGGCCGTGCGCGTCGGTCCATATCGCGAACCGGTCGCCGGCCCGCGGGCGGTCGAGGCCCACCATGACGGTGCTCTCGTGCCGTGTGCCGTCCGGCGCGGTCCAGTCGGCGACGACCCGGTTGCGCAGGTCGCCGCTGGCCGCGCCCTCCGGGTCGATGGGCAGCCGGGAGCGCCCCAGGGCCCGCACCACCGTGGCCGTCACCCGGTGCCGGGACGCGTGCTGTTCGCGCACGGACCGGTCCAGCGCGTCATGTGCCGCGCCGCTCACCAGCACGCCGGCCAGGGGTGCCGCGGACAGGAGCAGCAGCAGGGTGATCAGGGCCACCCACGCCTCGTTCAGGTCCGTCGCACGGCACAGCGGATTGCGCCGCCAGCGCCACAGCCCACTGATCGCCCGCACGTCCGCACCCCTTTCACCGCTCCGCACCCCCCGGCCGGGCGCACACGCGGACCCCGCGACGGCAGTCCGTGAGGAGGAGCGGTCCTCGCCCCGGGCTCCTTCGGCCGGAATCTCATGAACGTCTCATCCAGCCCAACGCCCGGACCCCGCACAGGGTTCCCCGGATCACCGACGATGTCAGGAACCCGGCCCCGGTCACCGGCCGTGGCGGTGCGGTCTCAGCCGGTGGTCCGCACCGGGTCGCCGACGCGGACCGTCCCGCCGCCGAGGGGGACCAGGTTCTGTCCGAAGACCAGTTTGCCGTCGATGCGGCGGTGCCGGCCGAGGGTGAGGAGCGGCTCGGTGCCGCGGGCGGCGGTGCCCTGGTCGGTGGTGGTCACGACGCAGCGCCCGCACGGCTTGGCGACCCGGAAGGAGACCTCGCCGACGGTCACGCGCGACCAGCCGTCCTCGGCCCACGGAACGGTGCCGGAGATCACGAGGTTCGGCCGGAAACGGTTCATGGGCAGCGGGCCCTCGTCCGCGTGCTCCCCGGCGGCGATCAGGGAGTTGAGCGCGTCGAGGGAGGCCGTCGTCGTGACGAGCAGCGGATAGCCGTCGGCGAAGGAGACGGTCTCGCCCGGCAGCGCGAACGCCGGGTCCACGGGCCGGCGGCGGGCGGGATCGTCCAGGTGCACGAGGCGTACTCCGGTGCCGAGGACGGCGCTGCACCAGGCGTGCGCCGCCTCGTCCTCGGCGGGGAGCGCCTCGACCTTGTCCCGGAAGATCTGCACCGGGACGGTGCTCCCCGTGCCCGGCACCGGGACCGCGAGCGGCTCCCGGCCGGGTGCGGACAGCAGGACGCCGCCGCCGGGCAGCAGCTCGGCGGCGGCGAGCGCGACCTGCGGATGCCGCCGCTGGGTGACGACCTTTCCCCCGTCGTCGATCAGCGTCCAGCGGCGGTCCCCGGCCGGCCCCCAGGGCTCCACGACGACCTCCCGGAGCGGCACGCTCCGGAACGCCTTGACCGGATGGACGTGAATCGACTGCAGGCGCGCGTTCCCCATGAGGTCATCGTGCCAGGCGGCACCGGTGACCCGGGGATCGGCTCAGTAGCCGCGGTACTGCTGTTGCTGGTACGGGTCCTGGTACGGCGCGGGGGCCGGGCGGGGAGCCGCGGGGCGCATCGCCTCGTACCCCGCGGGGCCGGGAGCGACCGGGCGGGGCTGCTGCGGCTGCTGCTGCTGCGGGCCGGGGTATCCGCGCGGCGCGGTCGCCTGGTGCGGGATGTACGCGGCCGGCGCCTGCTGCAGCGGAGCGGGCTGCTGCATCGGCATCTGCTGCTGGTAGCCGTAGGAGGGCTGCGAGGGGCCCGCGGGGAGCGCGGGCAGTGCGGACGGCAGCGCGGGCAGATGGTTGCTGCTCGGCATGTCGTACGCGGCGGGGACCCGGATGGGCGCGATCTGCGGGGTACCCCGTTCAGCCACGAGCGAGTCGTAGATCGGAGTGTCCGGGAAGGAGGCGGAGTGGTAGCCGCCGCCATAAGTGGAGCGGGGGGAGGTCATGGCCATAAGTTAAGCCCTCGATGTGCTGGTTGGGGAGACCGATAAGAGGGTTGTTTTCGGTGTCCGTGGTGACCCGGGATCCCCAATGCGAGCGAACTTGGCAAAATGGGGCGGCGCACCGCGCGTTTTTGCTGTAATGGCCAAGTTCCGGGCGGGTTACCGGCGGTTGACGGTGGCGTAGTAGAGGGGGGCGTACATGTCCATGTCGAAGGGGTCGAACACCCGGGTGCCGACGACGGCACTACGGGTCGAACTGGGCTGGCGGTCCGGGCCCGGCGTACCCGACGCCGACGCCTCCGCGCTGCTCCTGGTCGCCGGAAAGGTGCGCTCGGACGCGGACTTCGTCTTCTACAACGAGCCCGCGCACTCCTCCGGCGCGGTCCGCCACGAGGGCAAGCGGAACGCGGGCGGCCGGGTGACCGACAGCCTGTCCGTCGACCTCGCGCGCGTGGAGCCCGCGATCGAGACCGTCATCGTCGCGGCCTCCACGGACGGCGGCTCCTTCGGGCAGGTGCCCGGGCTGTACGTCGAGGTCCGCGACGCCGCGCACGACACCGTGGTCGCCCGTTTCGACAACCCGGGCGCGAGCGTGGAGACGGCCTTCGTGTTCGGCGAGTTCTACCGCCGCCAGGGCGCCTGGAAGTTCCGCGCCGTGGGCCAGGGTTGGGACAGCGGACTCCAGGGACTGGCCACGGACTACGGCATCTCGGTGGACGAACCGCGGCACGCGGCCCTTCCGCCCGCTCCCCTCGCCCGTCCCGCCCCCACGCGCGTCGCGGCCGCCCCCACGCCTCGGCCCGCGCCGCATGCGCCCGCCCTATCTCCCGCTCCCGCCGTACCTCCCGCTCCCGCCGTACCTCCCGCTCCCGCCGTACCTCCCGCTCCCGCCGTACCTCCCGCACCCGTCGCCCCTTCCGCGCCGGTCCGGCTGACCAAGGTGACGCTGACCAAGGCCGCCCCCTCCGTGTCGCTGACCAAGCAGGGCGGCACCTCGGGCGCCATGCGCGTCAACCTCAACTGGCAGGTGCGCAAGCAGTTCTCCGGCTGGGCCCGCAAGCTGGGCCGCCCGGTCGCCGCGCACGACGACCTCGACCTCGACCTGTGCTGCCTCTTCGAACTGAGCGACGGCAGCAAGGGCGTGGTCCAGGCGCTCGGCAACGCCTTCGGCGCGCTCGACCGGCCGCCGTTCGTCCACCTCGACGGCGACGACCGCACCGGCGCCGTGTCGACCGGCGAGAACCTCACCATCAACCTCGACCACAAGCGGTACTTCCGGCGCATCCTCGTCTTCGTCACCATCTACGAAGGCGCCCGCTCCTTCGCCGACCTGCACGCCACGGTCACCCTCCAGCCGCAGTACGGCGCCCCGGTCGATTTCTCCCTCGACGAGTGCACCGTGCCCTCCACGGTGTGCGCCCTCGCGCTGATCACCAACACCGGCGACGACCTCGTCGTCCAGCGCGAGGCCCGCTACCTCGTCCCCGAACGCGGGGTCAGCCCGCAGCGGACCGTCGACCACGCCTACGGATGGGGCATGAACTGGACCCCCGGCCGTAAGTGAACGCGGCTCCGAGCCACACCGGTTGGCCCCGGAGCCGTGCTCACCCCTCCTCGGGAAGCGCCTTGGGGCGGGCGTAGGTGCGGCCCTTCCAGGCCGCGCCGCGCCCCCGGTAGTGCTGCACCGCCGAGTCGATCGTCATCAGCAGATAGAGGAACGCCGTGAACGGCAGCAGCGGCGCGAGCCACGGCGGCTGCCGGTAGTAGCGGAGCATCGGCAGATACGTCCCCGCCATCACCAGCCAGGCGCCGCCGCCCAGCACGGCCGCCGCCGCGTCACCCGTCGCCGCGCCCGCGATCACCGCGAGGGGCGGCACCAGGTACACCAGCGCCAGGCCGGCGACCGTACCGGCGAGCACCAAGGGGTTGTGCCGCAGTTGCGCGTAGGCGCTGCGCGAGACCATCCGCCACAGGTCGTGCAGCCGCGGGTACGGGCGCACGCTGTCCACCCGGTCGGCCAGCCCCAGCCAGACGCGCCCGCCGACGCCCTTGACGGCCCGCGCGAGGGCCACGTCGTCGATGACGGCGTGCCGGATGGCGTCCGGGACGCGGGCCCGTTCGGCGGCGTCGGCGCGCAGCAGCACACAGCCGCCCGCGGCCGCCGCGGTGCGCGTCGCCCTGCTCTTCGCGCTCCCCGCGCGGCCGCCGCCGATCCAGCGGAACGGATACAGCTGAGCGAAGAAATAGACGAAGGCCGGCACCACGAGGCGCTCCCACGCGCTCTCCACCCGCAGCCTGGCCATCTGGGAGACGACGTCGAAACCGCCGGTCCCGGCCGCCGACACCAGCCGGCGCAGACTGTCCGGCGCGTGCGCGATGTCGGCGTCCGTCAGCAGGAGGTACTCGGGATCACGCGCGCGAGCCAGGCCGATGCCGTGCCGCACCGCCCACAGCTTGCCCGTCCAGCCGGCGGGCGGCTCCCCGGGAGAGGCCACGGTGAGCCGCAGCCCCTCGTGCCGCCGGGCGAGTTCGCACGCCAGCTCACCGGTGCCGTCCGTGCTGCCGTCGTCGATCAGGAAGACCTCCGCCCGCCCCGGATAGTCCTGGGCGAGCAGCGAGGGCAGGCTCGCGGGCAGCACCTCCGCCTCGTCGCGGGCCGGGACGACGACGCACACCGACGGCCAGACCTTCGGCTCCACCCGGTCGGGCAGTCTGACGTCCGTGCGCCAGAAGAATCCCCGGGCCAGCAGCAGCCACAGCCAGGAGGCGAGGGAGCAGGCGGATACGACGGTCACGACGGAAGTCCCCACATCGGCGCTCACGTGCGCAGTCTGCCCCACGGCGGCGGGCCGTGGCGGCCCATCGTCTATGGTGGCCGGGTGAAGATCGCGCTCATGGACTCCGGAATCGGTCTGCTGGCGGCCACCGCCGCGGTACGGCGCCTGCGACCGGACGCCGATCTCATCCTCTCCCTCGACCCCGACGGCATGCCCTGGGGCCCGCGCACCCCCGAGGACCTCACCGGGAGGGCCCTCGCCGTCGCCGAGGCCGCCGCCGCGCACCGCCCGGACGCCCTGATCGTCGGCTGCAACACCGCCACCGTGCACGCCCTGCCCGCGCTGCGCGCCCGGCTCGAACCCGAGGTGCCGGTCATCGGCACCGTCCCGGCGATCAAGCCCGCCGCGGCCGGCGGCGGACCCGTCGCGATCTGGGCGACGCCCGCCACCACCGGCAGCCCCTACCAGCGCGGCCTCATCGAAGAGTTCGCCGACGGCACGCCGGTCACGGAGGTGCCCTGCCCGGGACTCGCCGACGCCGTCGAGCACGCCGACGAGACGGCGATCACCGCGACCGTCGCGGCGGCCGCCGCCCTGACCCCCGACGACGTGACGACCGTCGTCCTGGGATGCACCCATTACGAGCTCGTCGCCGAGCGCATCCGCGCCGCCGTCCAGCGCCCCGGCGCCCCCCGCCTCGTCCTGCACGGCTCCGCCGGTGCGGTCGCCGCCCAGGCCCTGCGCAGGATCGGCGCCCGCCCCGACCCCGGCGCCCCCGCCGACGGCACCCTCACCGTGCTGCTCAGCGGCCGCGAGGGCACCCTGCCCGCGCCCGCGCTGGCCTACGAGGAGGGCCGGCTCCTGCGCACGGCCACGCCGGCCCGCTGACCGACGGGCCCCGCCCGGTCGGACCAGTCACCCTGTGCGACGAGGTACCCGCACAGCGAAACATGAGTACGCTCATAGCCATGAGGCAGCGCCCCGTCGAGACCATTCCCCAGCCGCACGTCTGGACCGGCCGTGCCACCAACCGCGTCCAGTGGTTCCTGGCGCTCATCGGCGCCGCCTGCCTGGCGCTCGGCATCGCCCTGGCCGTCGACTCGGCCTGGGAGTCCGGCGTCGCCCCGCTGGCCATGGCCGTCGTCGGCTGCATCGCGGCCGGACTGCTGGTCCTCTTCGGCACGCTCGCCTTCGTGCACGTCGCCCTCAAGGTCGACGAGGAGTGCCTCGAAGTGCGCTGCGGCCACATCGGCGTCCCCCGCCGCCGCATCCCCCTCTCGCACGTCGTCGGCGCCGAGTTCGCCCCGCTCGTCACCCCCCGGCACTGGGGCGGCTGGGGGTACCGCTGGCGGCCCGAGAAGGGCACCGCCGTCGTCGTACGGCGCGGCGAGGGTCTCGTCCTGCGGCTGGGGGACGGCCACACCTTCACCGTCACCGTGGACGACGCCGAGGCGGCCGTCCAGGTCATCACGGACCGGCTGCGCCCGAAGGCCCCCGGCCCGGCGCACTGAGCCGCGCGCGCCGGACCAGGGCGCCGGCCTCCCTGGACCGTGCTGTCGGCGGCCGGGCCACCCGCCGTACACTCCGGTGGGTGACAGCCACCGCAACCTCCGTCGGCGAGCCCGACCGCACCGAGCCGCCGCCCGTGGCGCCCTCCCGCGTCGCCGCGCGGCTCCTGCGCCTCCTGCCGGCCGCCGCGGCCGCGCTCTCCGGAGTGCTGCTCTACGTCAGCTTCCCGCCGCGCACCCTGTGGTGGCTCGCCCTGCCCGCCTTCGCCGTCCTCGGCTGGGTGCTGCGCGGCCGTGGCTGGAAGGCGGCCCTCGGCCTCGGCTACCTCTTCGGCCTCGGCTTCCTGCTGCCGCTGCTGGTGTGGACCGGTGTGGAGGTCGGTCCCGGGCCCTGGCTCGCCCTGGCCGCCGTCGAGGCGATCTTCGTCGCGGTGGTCGGCGTCGGCATCGCCGCCGTGTCGAAGCTGCCCGGCTCGCCGCTGTGGGCGGCTGCGCTGTGGACCGCGGGAGAAGCGGCACGCGCGCGTGTGCCGTTCGACGGATTCCCCTGGGGCAAGATCGCCTTCGGTCAGGCCGACGGCGTGTTCCTGCCGCTCGCCGCGCTCGGCGGCACCCCGGTCCTCGGCTTCGCCGTCGTCCTGTGCGGCTTCGGCCTGTACGAGGCCGTGCGCCTGGCCGTGCGGGCCCGGCGCGGCGGCGAGGTGCGGCGCGGCGCGGCCGTCGTGGCCCTGCTCGGCGTGGCGGTCCCCGTCGTCGGCGCCGTCGCCGCCCGGCCCCTGGTCAGCGACAAGGCGGAGGACGGCACCGCGACCGTCGCCGTCGTCCAGGGCAACGTGCCCCGCGCGGGACTCGACTTCAACGCCCAGCGCCGGGCCGTACTGGACTACCACGCGCGCGAGACACAGCGCCTGGCCGCCGAGGTGAAGGCCGGCCGGGTCGAACGCCCCGACTTCGTGCTCTGGCCGGAGAACTCCTCCGACATCGACCCCTTCGCCAACCCCGACGCCCGCCAGATCATCGACCAGGCCGCCCAGGCGATCGGCGCGCCCATCTCGGTCGGGGGCGTCGTCGAACGCGACGGCAAGCTGTTCAACGAACAGATCCTGTGGGACCCCGACAAGGGCCCCGTCGACACCTACGACAAGCGGCAGATCCAACCCTTCGGCGAGTACCTGCCGCTGCGCTCCTTCATCGGGGCGATCAACGAGACGTGGACCTCGATGGTCGCCCAGGACTTCAGCCGGGGCACCGAACCCGGCGTGTTCCGGATGGCCGGGACCCGGGTGGGTCTGGTGACCTGCTACGAGGCGGCCTTCGACTGGGCCGTGCGCTCCGAGGTCACCGACGGCGCCCAGCTGATCTCGGTCCCCAGCAACAACGCGACCTTCGACCGCAGCGAGATGACCTACCAGCAGCTCGCCATGTCGCGCGTCCGCGCGGTGGAGCACAGCCGGACCGTCACCGTGCCCGTGACCAGCGGCGTCAGCGCGATCATCACGCCGGACGGGAAGGTCACCCAGAAGACCGGCATGTTCGTCGCCGACTCCCTGGTCCAGAAGGTGCCTCTGCGCTCCTCCGAGACGCCCGCCACCCGGCTCGGCGTCGCGCCCGAGATCGCCCTGGTGCTGGTCGCCGCCGGCGGACTCGGCCGGGCAGCGAGCGCCGCCGTGCGCGGGCGGCGCGCCCGCGACGTGTAGCCGTACGCCTGCCGCACGCCCCGGGGCCTGGCCGGGAGCGGTCCGGGCGGCCCGTTAGGGTCGGGCGCATGGCTACTCCCGACTTCATCCGCGACCTGCGCGTCTCTGCCGGACACCAGTTGCTGTGGCTCCCCGGAGTCACCGCCGTCGTCTTCGACGACGAGGGCAGAGTGCTGCTCGGCCGGCGCTCCGACAACGGCCGCTGGTCGCTGATCGGCGGCATCCCCGAACCCGGGGAGCAGCCCGCCGCCTGCGCGGTGCGCGAGGTCGAGGAGGAGACCGCCGTGCGCTGCGTCGTCGAACGGGTCGTCTCGGTCGAGGCCCTCAAGCCGGTCACCTACGACAACGGCGACGTCTGCCAGTTCATGGACATCACCTTCCGCTGCCGGGCCGTCGGCGGCGAGGCCCGGGTGAACGACGACGAGTCGCTGGAGGTGGGCTGGTTCACGGTGGACGCGCTGCCCGACCTCAGGGACTTCGGGCAGTCCCGGGTCAAGCAGGCGCTGTCCGACGACCCCACATGGTTCGACCCCACTGGTTCTTTCTGAAGTATGGGGCGTGCCCACATGGGGGGTGGGGCGGGCGCTGCCTAGGGTCACAGACATGACCCCGCCCAGCGTCCTCCCGGCCCCCCACGCCTCCTCGCTCGACCTCGCCGGCCGCACCGCCCTCGTCACCGGTGCGGCCGGCGGCATCGGCCGGGCCTGCGCGCTGCGGCTGGCCGCCGCCGGTGCCGAGGTCAGAGCGGTCGACCGGGACGCCGCCGGACTGGACACGCTCGCCGGCAGCGGCGCCGACCTCGCGGGCGGCATCGAACCCCACGTCCTGGACCTGACCGACCTGGACGCCGCCGAACGCGCCGCCGCCGGCACCGACGTCCTCGTCAACAACGCCGGGCTCCAGCTGGTGCGGCCCATCGAGGACTTCCCGCCGGACGTCTTCCACACTGTGCTCACCGTGATGCTGGAGGCGCCCTTCCGGCTCATCCGGGGCGCCCTGCCCCATATGTACGGGCGGGGCTGGGGACGCATCGTCAACGTCTCCTCCGTCCACGGCCTGCGCGCCTCCGCGTACAAGGCGGCCTACGTCGCCGCCAAGCACGGCCTGGAGGGGCTCTCCAAGACCGCCGCCCTCGAAGGCGCCGCCCACGGGGTGACCTCCAACTGCGTGAATCCCGCCTATGTGCGCACCCCGCTGGTGGAGACGCAGATCGCCGACCAGGCCCGTGCGCACGGCATCCCCGAGGAGCAGGTGCTGGCCGACGTGCTGCTGAAGGAAAGCGCGGTGCGGCGGCTGATCGAGCCCGACGAGGTCGCCGAGGCGGTGGCGTATCTGTGCACGCCCCAGGCATCTTTTGTGACCGGTACGTCGCTGGTCATGGACGGCGGCTGGACCGCGCACTGAGCACGGCGCGGCTCAGGGCCCGGACCGTCGGCCGGCGGCCTCGGCGGGCAGGGTTATCCACAGGGCCGCCGCGACGACCGGGCGATGGGGAATCCTGTGAGCATGTCCCGCGATCACGTGCAGTCAGCCGAGCGCTCCGCCGCCCACGCCGCCGAGGCACCCGCCGGTGACCCCGCGGGCCGGGGCCCCGGCCTCCCGGGCCAGGCGTCGGGTGTCCGGGGTGAGATGCCGAGCGTCCCGGGCGAGACGGCGGGCATCCCGGGCCGGACGGCGGGCGTCCCGGGCGAGGCGCCCGATGCCCCGGGCCAGGTGGCCGGCGGTCCGGCCCGGCCGGCGTCCGGTGCTCCGGTCCGACCGTCTGTGGGTTATCCCGCCCCGGAGTCCGCTGTTCCCTCCTTGCCCGTGGCCGATGCCGGCCGGGCGGCTGACGCCTCGGTCGCGCCTTCGGCCGGACTCGCCGGGGTGTCCGGCGTTCCGGCCCCGCTTTCCGCCGGTTCCGTCCCGGCGTCCGGTGCTCCGGTCCCGCCTTCCGCCGGTTCCGTCCCGGCGTCCGGTGCTCCGGTCCCGCCTTCCGCCGGTTCCGTCCCGGCGTCCGGTGCTGTCGAGGCGCCGTTTCTCGAACTGCTGGCTCGGGGCGCCTCCGTCGACGCCTATGAGCAACCGGTGCTGCTCGCGCGGGCCGAGGGCGGGCCCGGCGAGCGGATCGCCGCGCTGGAGCGGGCCCAGCGGCTCGCCCTGCGCGTGCGCTCCGAACTGGAGGGGCGGCGCCGACGCGAGGCCGAGCTGTCGGCCCTGTTCGAGACGGCCCACGACCTCGCCGGACTGCGCGACCTGGACGCCGTACTGCGCGCCATCGTCCAGCGGGCCCGCTCCCTGCTCGGCACCGACGTCACCTATCTCAGCCTCAACGACCCCGAGCGCGGCGACACCTATATGCGGGTGACCGAGGGCTCGGTCGCCGCCCGCTTCCAGCAGCTGCGGCTCGGCATGGGCGAGGGACTCGGCGGCCTCGTCGCCCAGACCGCCCGCCCCTACGTCACCGACGACTACTTCGAGGACGCCCGCTTCCAGCACACCGGTCCCATCGACGAGGGCGTGCGGGACGAGGGGCTGGTCGCCATCCTCGGCGTCCCCCTCATGCTCGGCCGGCACGTCATCGGCGTGCTCTACGCCGCCGACCGGCGCTCCCGGGTCTTCGAGCGGGAGCAGATCGCCCTGCTCGCCTCCTTCGCCGCCCTCGCCGCGGCCGCCATCGACTCCGCCAACCTGCTTGCCGAGACCCGCTCCGCCCTCGCCGGACTGGAGCGGGCCAACGAGATCATCCGGGACCGCAGCGGCGTCATCGAGCGCGCCTCCGACGTCCACGACCGGCTCACCGAACTCGTCCTGCGCGGCGGCGGGGTCCACGACGTCGCCGCCGCCGTATCCCAGGTCCTGGACGGAACCGTCGAGTTCACCGAGGCCGCCTCGGCACCGCCGCGCGCCCTGGAGGCGTCCCGCGCCGAGGGACACGCGGTGCGGCACGAGGACGACTGGATCGCCGCCGTCGCCGCCGGTGACGAACTGCTCGGCGCACTCGTCCTGCACGGCCACCCCGGCCTCGACCCCGTCGACCAGCTCACCCTGGAACGCGCCGCGATGGTCACCTCCCTCCTGCTGCTCTCCCGGCGCACCGCCGCCGAGGCCGAACAGCGCGTGCGCGGCGAGCTGCTGGACGACCTGCTCGACGCCCGGGACCGCGACCCCCGCCTGCTCAGCGACCGCGCCCGGCGGCTGCGCGCCGACCTGGACGCCACCCACGTCGTGCTCGCCGCCCGCCTCGACGCCACCGCACCCGACGCCGACCAGGAGGCAGACGCCCGCAGACGGCTGTGGGCCGCCGCCTCCCACCTCGCCGCGACCCGGCACGGACTGGCCGCCGCCCGGGACGGCGGCACCGTGCTCCTGCTGCCCCTCGCCGACGGACGCGGCGCCACCGACCTGGCCCGCCGCACCGCCCGGCACCTCGGCACCGCCGTCCACGAGGCCGTCACCGTCGGCGCCTCCGGCCCCGTCGCGGACCTCGCCGCCCGCCCCGACGCCGTGGCCGCCGCCTACACCGAGGCCCGGCGCTGCCTCGACGCCCTGCACCTGCTCGGCCGGGCCGGGGACGGCGCCGCCGCCGAGGACTTCGGGTTCCTCGGCCTCCTGCTCGCCGGCGACCAGGACGTCCCGGGCTTCGTCGAGCGCACCATCGGCAGGGTCGTCGACTACGACGCACGGCGCGGCACCGAACTGCTGCGCACCCTCGACGCGTACTTCGCCTCCGGCATGAGCCCCGCCCGCACCAAGGACGCCCTGCACGTCCACGTCAACACGGTCGCCCAGCGCCTCGAACGCGTCGGCCGCCTCCTGGGCGCCGACTGGCAGCACCCCGACCGCGCCCTGGAGATACAGCTGGCCCTCCGACTCCACCGGCTGTCCCTCACGACACAGCACTGACCCCCGCACGCACGGGGCGTACGGGGGCGGGCCGGGACGGGTCAGCAGTGCGGGTCAGGGGGTGCGCGCGCCGTGCGTAGGGGAGGCGGTCACCGCCGCGTCCCCGTGCCCGCCCCCGTCGCCGTCCTCGGGGGAGGGCGTGACCTCGGCGAGGTCACGGTGGCGGGTCTCCTCGGCCACGCCCACCGCCACCAGCGTCAGCAGCACCGCGGCGATGACGTAGAGGGAGATCGGGGTGGAGCTGTCGTACTCGGAGAGCAGCGCCGTGGCGATCAGCGGAGCGGGGGCGCCGGCCGCGACGGAGGCGAACTGGGCGCCGATCGACGCCCCGGAGTAGCGCATCCGGGTCGCGAACATCTCGGAGAAGAAGGCCGCCTGGGGCGCGTACATCGCCCCGTGCAGCACCAGGCCCACGGTCACCGCGAGCAGCAGGTTCCCGAAGTCACCGGAGTCGACCAGCGAGAAGAAGGGGAACATCCACAGCCCGACCCCGGCCGCGCCCAGCAGGTAGACGGGACGCCGGCCGATCCGGTCGGACAGCGCGCCCCAGGCGGGGATGACCGCGAAGTGCACCGCCGAGGCGATCAGCACCGCGTTGAGCGCGGTCTGCTTGGAGACGTCGGCGGCGGTCGTGGCGTAGACGAGGATGAAGGCGGTGATGACGTAGTAGCTGATGTTCTCCGCCATGCGGGCGCCCATCGCGATCAGCACGTCGCGCCAGTGGTGCCGCAGCACCGAGACCAGCGGAAGCGGCTCGGCCACCGCCGTCTTGCGGGACTCGGCCCGTGCCAGCGCCTCCTTGAAGACCGGCGATTCGTCGACGGAGAGACGGATCCACAGGCCGACCATCACCAGCACACCGGAGAGGAGGAACGGGATCCGCCAGCCCCAGTCGTCGAACGCGGAGTCCGACAGCACGGCCGTCAGCAGGGACAGCACACCGGTCGCGAGCAGTTGCCCCGCCGGCGCCCCAGTCTGCGGCCACGACGCCCAGAACCCGCGGCGCCGCGCGTCCCCGTGCTCGGACACCAGCAGGACGGCGCCGCCCCACTCGCCGCCGAGGGCGAAGCCCTGCACCAGACGTAGCACGGTCAGCAGCACAGGAGCGGCCGTGCCGATGGTCGCGTGGGTGGGCAGCAGGCCGATGGCGAAGGTCGCCCCGCCCATCATCAGCAGGCTCAGGACCAGCAGCTTCTTGCGCCCGAGCCGGTCGCCGTAGTGCCCGAACACCAGGGCGCCCAACGGCCGCGCGGCGAACCCGACGGCGTACGTCAGGAACGACAGCAGGGTGCCGACCAGCGGGTCCGAGTCAGGGAAGAACAGCTTGTTGAAGACGAGGGCGGCGGCGGAGCCGTAGAGGAAGAAGTCGTACCACTCGATGGTGGTGCCGATCAGGGAGGCGGCGACGATGCGCTTGAGGTTGTTCGGAGCTGGTGGAGCGCTTGCGGGCGACGACATCGGCACCACTTCCTGGCGTTCGGTGGGGACGGTTGGGTGTCGCCACACCGTAGGAATCCGCAGGTCAGGCGCACATGTGGCGGGGCAACATAGTTCGAGGGCCAGCTATGCGCGCAGCCACCATGCCGGCTGTCCGTCGGCCCGGCCCAGGAGGGCATCGTCCGGTGCGACATACTCGTCCGATGAGTCCACGCACCCGGCCGGGCGGCCGGCCGGTCACGATCCGGAGGGCGGTCGCGCGGGACGCCAAGCGGCTCACGCGGCTCGTGCGGGGCTCGGGCGCCTACACGGGCCAGTACGCGGCCGCCGTCGCGGGCTACCGGGTCGGTCCCGACTACATCGAGGCCCACCGCGTCTTCGTGGCCGTCGGCGCCGGCGAGGAGGACGGCAGGATCCTCGGGTTCTACTCGCTCGTCCTCGATCCGCCCGAGCTCGACCTGCTGTTCGTCGCCGACGAGGCGCAGGGACGGGGTATCGGGTCGCGGCTCGTCGCGCACATGCGGTCCGAGGCCCGTGCCGAGGGGCTCGACCACGTCCGGGTCGTGTCCCACCGGCCCGCCGAGGACTTCTACCACCGCGCGGGCGCGGTACGGACGGGCACCGCTCCCGCGACCCCGCCCGCCGTGCCGTGGGACCGCCCCGAGTTCGAGTTCCGTATCGGCACGGACTGAGCGTCCCTTCGGACTGAGCGTCCCTTCGGGACGAGCACCGTCACCGTGCGTGCTCGTGGGAGGGCGGGGGTACGGCCACCGGGCGGTGGTACCCGCATGGAGGGATGATGGCGTTGTCTGCCGAGTGAGGGGCGGTACACACGTCGTGCACGAGTCGACCGGGGACCGCAGCCAGGCGCCGCTCGCCGATGTCGCGGTGGCGGTGATCGACGGCCGCGGAGTGGTGGCCGAGTGGTCCGGCGCCGCGGAGGCGCTGACGGGGCTGCCGGCCCCGGACGTGCTGGGCCGGTCGATCCTGCGCTTCGTCCACTCCCTCGACGCGAGGGCGTCGGCCGGGGGCACGGCCCGGCTCTCCCACCGGTCCGGCGGCACGGTGACCGTCCGCTACCGTGCCCACCGGCTCTCACGCTCGGGACACACGCTGGTCCTCGCCGTCGACGCCGGCCGCGCTCTCGACATCGACCAGGCGGAGGAGCTGCTGCGCGCGCTGCTCGCCCAGAACCGGATCGGCCTCGTGCTGCGCGACACCGAGCTCGCGGTGGTCCGCACCAACATGGGCTCCGACGACCTCTCCGGACCGTTCCTGACGCTCGGCAGCCGGCTGACCGAGGTGATGGACCTGCCGGACGCCGAGACGGTGGAGGCGGACCTGCGGGCGGTGCTGGAGACCGGTGAGGCGATGGCCGCCCGGGAGCAGCACGTGCGGTCCCTGGGCAGGCCGGAGGGGGAGTGGTCGCTCTCCGTCTCGGCTGTGCGCACGGAGGACACGCGTGGCCGGCCCACCGGCGTGGCGGTCCTGCTCACCGACGCGACACGCCAGGTGCGCGCGGCCCGCCGCAGGGAGCTGCGGCACCGGGCCTCGGCCGAGATCGGCGGCACCCTGGACGTCCTGCGGACGGCGCGGGAGATCGTGGACGTGCTGGTCCCGGGGCTCGGCGACATGGCGTGGGTCGACCTGGCCGACGCCGTGCCGATGGGGGAGGAGCCGCGCAGGGCCTCGGCCGCCGGCGACCTCCGCCTGCGCAGGGCCGCGGTGCTCTCGGCGCGGGGTGAGTGGCCGCCGCAGATGCTCCAGCCGGGCGCCTCCGTGCCGCGCTTCCGTGACGTGCCGCTGGTGCGGCAGATCCAGGCGGGGCTTCCGGTGGTCCTCGACCGAGGGCCCCTGGAGAAGGAGATCGGCGACGCGGCCCGCATCCGGCTCACGGTGCCCGAGGACGGGCGCTGCGTCGCCATCGCCCCGCTGCAGGCGCGCGGCCTGCTGTTGGGCACCGTCGGGGTGTGGCGGACGGTGCGGACGGAGCCGTTCGACCGCGAGGACGTGGACCTGCTGACCGAGATCGCCGCACACGCCGCACTCGGCGTGGACAACGCCCGCCGCTACACGCGCGAGCACCGGTCGGCCGTCGCGCTCCAGCGCCGGCTGCTGCCCCAGCCGTCGACCCGCACACCCACGATGGAGGCGCTCGGCAGCTATGTGCCCGCCACCGGCGGCGCGGAGATCGGCGGCGACTGGTTCGACACGATCGAGCTGCCCTCGCTGCGCACCGCCCTCGTCGTCGGCGACGTGACCGGCCACGGGCTGCACGCCACCGCCACGATGGGGCGCCTGCGCACCGCCGTGCAGACCCTGGCCGTCCTGGAACTGCCCCCCGACGAACTGCTGACGCACCTCGACGAGCTGGTGACCCGGCTGGCGGCCGAGGCCGATCCCGACTTGCGCGACAGTGTGGGAGCCACCTGTCTGATCGCCGTGCACGACGCGGTGACCGGCCGCTGCACCATGGCGTCCGCCGGGCACCCGCCGCTGATCGTCGCCGCCCCCGACGGCGGCGCCGTGCCGGTGGCCGTGCAGCCCGGACCGCCGCTCGGCGTGGGCGGCCTGCCCTTCGAGACGACCACGGTCGACATCCCGCCCGGCAGCGTCCTCGCGCTCTACACGGACGGCCTGTTCGAGGACGCCCCCACCGACGTCGACAGCGCCGTGCGCGACCTCGCGGCGAGACTCGGCCGGCTCCACCGCCCCGGCGGTGCCCTGGACGCGATGGCGCGCGTCCTGTTGACCGGTACGGAACAGACGGAGCGCCGCGACGACGCGGCCCTGCTCCTCGCCCGCCCCTCCGCCCTGGGTCCGGATGCGGTCGCCGAGTGGGAGTTCCCGGCCGACCCGGCGGCGGTGGCCGACGCGAGGGACGCGGCGACCGGCAAGCTCGCCGAGTGGGGGCTGGAGGAGCAGGCCTTCGTGACCGAGCTGATCGTCAGCGAACTGGTCACCAACGCCGTCCGCTACGCGGGCGGACCCGTCGGGCTCCGCCTCATCCGCGACGAGGTCCTCATCTGCGAGGTGAGCGACCCCAGCAACACCCAGCCCCGGCTGCGGCGGGCCGGGACGACCGACGAGGGCGGCCGCGGACTCTTCCTGGTCGCCCAGCTCAGCCGCCGCTGGGGGAGCAGGTACGGGGTGAGCGGGAAGACGATCTGGGTGGAGCAGGAAGGCGCCGCCTGATACAGCTCCGGGACCCGGCCCCGACCCGGATCCCGACCCCGACCTCGCCCCCTCCCTGGCCCTGGCCCTGGGCCCCTCGCCCAGGTCAGACGGTGCGCGGGGCCGGGGTGGCGTGGAAGGCGACCAGCCGCCCCGGGCCCGCGAGCGACCACACCGCCGTGCACACGTTGTCCATCTCGCGCCGTCCCGTGGGCAGTTCGGCCACCGCGCGCATCCGGAACCCCACGATCGCGATGTCGCAGTCGACACCCACCTCCTGGTCGCTGACGTCGACCTCCACATAGCGCAGGGACCCCGAGGTGAGCCGGGCCAGGTACGCGTCCCGGTCGTCGGCGTCCGCCGACGAGTGCACGAAGCGGCACTGGGGCGAGAGCAGTTCGGCGAGCACGTCCGCGTCGTTGCCGCGCTGGGCCGCGACGCGCCGCTCCTCCAGTGCGAGCACCCGCTCCCGGGCGCTGTCCTGCGATGCGTGGCCGGCCTGCGCCGAGGCTGAGTCGTTCATCGTGTGCTCCCGTCGATCCCGTCGATCCCGTGATGGGGTGGGTGCGCCTCGCGGCGGATTCCGGCCATTGTGGCACCCGTATCACGAGGCCCGACGGTCACCCTGCCCCCACCGCACACCGGACCGGGCGCGTCAGTAGACGTCCCGCACATACCGCTTGTCCGAGGCCAGGCGTCGGACGTACGCGGTGGCGTCGTCGGGGGACATGGCGCCGTGGGTGGCGATGATGTCGCGCAGCGCCTGGTCGACATCCTTGGCCATGCGGCCGGCGTCGCCGCAGACGTAGAAGTGGGCGCCGTCCTGGAGCCACTGCCACAGCCGGGGACCGTGTTCGCGCATCCGGTCCTGGACGTAGACCTTGTTGCGCTGGTCGCGGGAGAAGGCGAGGTCGAGGCGGTCGAGGTGGCCGGACGCCCGGTACGCCTCCAGGTCCTCGCGGTGGTAGAAGTCGGTGGCCCGGCGCTGTTCGCCGAAGAACAGCCAGTTGGGGCCGGTGTGGCCGCGGGCCCGGCGGTCCTCCAGGAAGCCGACGAACGGCGCCACACCGGTGCCCGGGCCGACCATGATCATGGGCGTGCTCGGGTCGGCGGGCGGGCGGAAGTGCGGGGACCGCTGCACGAAGACCTGGACCGGTCCGTCGTCGGCGCAGTCCGCGAGGTAGGTCGAGCACACGCCCTTGCGGTCCCGGCCGAGGTCGTTGGTGTAGCGGACGACGGAGACCGTCAGGCGGACCTCGCCGGGGTGGGCGAGCGGGCTGGAGGAGATCGAGTACAGGCGGGGCTGGAGGCGTTTGAGGATCCCGGCCCAGTCCGCAGCCGAGGCCCGGACGGGGTGTTCGGCGAGGACGTCGGCGGCCTGGCGGCCCCAACTCCACTTCGCCAGCGCGTCCTTGTTGTCCGGCCGCAGCAGCCGTTTCAGCTCGTGCCGACCGGTGCGGTCCGTCACGAACCTGAGCAGGTCGGTCGTGACGCGGGAGATGTCGAGGTGGGTGCGCAGCGCCTCTTCGAGGGGGAGCGGGGCGCCGTCGCCGAGGTCGACGGCCTCGTCGGGGTCCAGGCCGGTGAGGGCCAGCCACTCGGCGACTAGTGCGGGGCTGTTGGCCGGCCACACGCCGAGGGCGTCGCCGGCGTCGTAGGCGAGTTCGCCGTCGCGGGTGTCGAACGCGAACTGGCGCACCTCCTTCTGCGAACCGGGCAGGCTCAGCAGCCTGTTGCCCACGAGGAGGGTGGGGAAGGGGGACGCCTTGGTGTAGGAGGCGGTGGCGGCGGTCGCCGGTCCGGCGGCGGTCGCCGCTACGGGCGTGCGCTTTCCACCCTCCCCGGCCGCCCCGCCCTCCGCCGTGGTCAGCGCCGTGACCACCCCCGCGAGCCACTGCTCGGCGGTGTCGCCGAAGTCGGGTTCGCAGTCGGTACGGGGCAGGAGCCGGGTGGCGCCGAGGGCGTCGAGGCGCTCGTCGAGCCGGCGCCCGTGGCCGCAGAAGTCGCCGTAGCTGGAGTCGCCGAAGGCCAGGACCGCGTACCGCACCCCCGCCAGCCGGCCGGCGTCCTCGGCGGACAGGGCCAGCCAGAAGTCGCTGCCGTTGTCGGGGGCCTCGCCGTCGCCGAAGGTGCTGGTGACGAGGAGGACGTCGGTGCCGGCGGTCAGGTCGGCCGGGATCGCCTCCGACATGGGCCGCAGTTCGGGGGCGCGGTCCGGCCGGGTGAGGCGGGCGGCGGCCTCGGCGGCGAACTCCTCGGCGTTGCCGGTCTGGGAAGCCCAGAGGATGAGCAGGCGCCGGGCCGGTACGGCCGTCTCGGCGAGCGGCGCGGCGGGGGACGCGGTGGCGGGGGAGGAGGTGGCGGGCGCGCCGGTGGGCGGGGTGGCCGGCGCGGCGGTGGCGGTGCGGGAGAACATGCCCGCCAGCACCCCGTCGACCCACAGGGCGTGCCCCGCCTCGAAGGGCGCGTCCGGCGGCAGCACCGGCACCCGGCCGTCGGGCGGGGCGGCGGCGAGGCCGGTGAGGTAGCCCGCGAGATAGCGGCGCTCCGGTTCGGCCAGGGGTGCCGGGGCGAGGTCGTCCGCGATGCCGAACAGCGCGGCCAGCGCGGGGACGGGGGAGTCGGCGCGGACCGGTGCCGCCGCCACGGGGACCGGAGTCTTCTCGGTGACCGCCGGGACCGGCGCGGTCGTCCTGGCCAGGGCCACGGCACACACCTTGAACTCGGGCTGGAAGGAGAGAGGATCGACGGCGTCGTTGGTGACGGCGTTGACGCTGAGGTACTCGCCGAACAGGTCGTTCCAGTGGAAGGGCGCGAAGCAGGTGCCGGGCCGGACGCGGTCGGTGACCACGGCGGGCAGGACGGCGCGCCCGCGGCGGGAGGTGACCTCCAGGTGGTCGCCCTCGGCCACCCCGAGCGCCCGGGCGTCCTCGGGGTGGACCTCCACGAACGGGCCGGGGTCGAGCTTGGTGAGCTTGGCGACCTTGCCGGTCTTCGTCATCGTGTGCCACTGGTGCTGGAGCCGGCCCGTGTTGAGGACGAACGGGTGCTCGTCGTCGGGCAGTTCGGCCGGGGGCAGGTGCGGCCGGGCGAAGAACCGGGCGCGTCCGCTCGGGGTGGCGAAGGCCAGGCGGGGGCGGGTGCCGTCGGCGCGCTCCAGGAGCGTCCGGCTCACCCCGTCGTTGAGGTAGCGGACCGGATTGCGGTCCGGGCCGTCGGCGGTCGGTGCCGGCCACTGGACGGGGGTGGCGCGCAGCCGGTCGTAGGTCACGCCACGCAGGTCCCAGCCGGTCTGCGGGTTCCACGCCTGCTTCAGCTCCTCGAAGACCTCCTCCGCCGAGGTGTACGAGAAGCCGTCGGCGAAGCCCATCGCGCAGGCGACCCGGGCGATCAGCTGCCAGTCGGGCAGCGCCTGTCCGGGCGGGTCGAGGACACCCTGGACGAGGGTGAGGTTGCGCTCGGAGTTGACCATGACGCCGTCGGACTCGGCCCACAGCGTCGCGGGCAGGACGACATCGGCGTACGCGTTGGTCTCGGTCTCGGCGAACACGTCCTGGGTGATGACGAGTTCGGCGGCCTCCAGACCCGCGATGACGGTCTTGCGGTTGGCGACCGAGGCCACCGGGTTGGTGCAGATGATCCAGCACGCCTTGATGTCCCCGGCGGCCAACTGCTCGTACATCTCGATCGTGCCGCGCCCGACCTCGGTGCGCAGGGAGCCCTCCGGGATGCCCCACAGGTTCTCCACGAAGGCGCGGTCGGCGTCGACCAGGACGGAGCGCTGGCCGGGCAGCCCCGGCCCCATGTAGCCCATCTCGCGGCCGCCCATCGCGTTGGGCTGGCCGGTGAGGGAGAAGGGGCCCGCGCCCGGCCGGCACAGGGCGCCGGTGGCGAGGTGGAGGTTGACCAGGGCGTTGGTGTTCCAGGTGCCGTGGGTGGACTGGTTCAGGCCCATCGTCCAGCAGCTCGTCCAGGCACCGGCCTCACCGATCCACCGGGCGGCCAGGCGGATGTCGGCCTCCGGGATGCCGGTCACCTCCGCGACCTTGTCCGGCGGGTAGTCCGCGAGGAGGGCGGGCATCTCCTCCCAGCCCTCGGTGAACTCGGCGATGAACTCCTCGTCGATGTGTCCGTCGGCGACCAGCAGGTGCAGGAGGCCGTTGAGCAGGGCGAGGTCGGTGCCGGGCCGGATCTGGAGGAACAGGTCGGCCTTGTCGGCGGTGGCGTTGCGGCGCGGGTCGACGACGATCAGCCTGGCGCCCGCCGACTTGACCCGGTCCATCATGCGCAGGAACAGGATGGGGTGGCAGTCGGCCATGTTCGCGCCGATGACGAGGAACGCGTCCGCGTGGTCGAAGTCCTGATAGGAGCCGGGCGGCCCGTCGGCGCCGAGGGACAGCTTGTAGCCGGTGCCGGCACTCGCCATGCACAGCCGGGAGTTGGACTCGATGAGGTTGGTGCGCACGAAGCCCTTGGCCAGCTTGTTCGCCAGGTACTGCGCCTCCAGGCTCATCTGCCCGGAGACGTAGAACGACAGGGCGTCGGGCCCGTGCTCGTCCAGGATCGCCCGCAGCCGGGCGGCGACCTCGGCGACGGCGTCGTCCACGTCCGTCTCGACCGGCTCGGCGCCCCGCTCGGGACGGACCAGCGCGCGATGGACGCGGCCGGGCGCGGCCATCATGTCCGCGCTGGTCGCCCCCTTGGTGCACAGCCGGCCCGAGTTGGCGGGGTGCGCCTTGTCCCCGGCCGCCTTCAGCGCACGGCGGCGGCCGTCGGCCGGGTCCCGGGCCACGTCCAGGACGATCCCGCAGCCGACGCCGCAGTACGAGCAGACCGTGCGGACGCTCTCCTTCTCCGAGCCAGCTGACACCGGACCTCCACGCGCGCGGCCTGTACCTTCCGGGACCGGCCCGCCGTGCCCGGGGCGGGCAGCCCTGTGACCAGCACCGTAGAAAGTTCCGATTACCGCGCCGTCACGCGGTGGGAGCACACGGGATTACACCTCGCGCACACGAGCCCCCGGCCGGCCGTGAGGCCCGTCAGTGCACGGGCCGTGCTTCCTGGTCGTCGGGGGCCTTCGTGCCGGCCCGCCCGGAGAGGAACCCGGCGGGGGTGAGGAACAGCGCGAGCGCCGGCACCAGGTACAGCACCCACACCACCGACTGGAGGACCGTCGGGTCGGGCTGGAAGTTGAAGACGCCCTTGAGCAGCGTGCCGTACCAGCTGTCCGGCGGGATCGTGCCGCTGACGTCGAAGGCCAGGTCGGTCAGGCCGGGGACGATGTCGGCCTCCTGGAGGTCGTGCACGCCGTACGCGAGGACGCCCGCCGCGACCACGACGAGCATCCCGCCGGTCCAGGTGAAGAACTTCGCCAGGTTGATCCGTACCGCGCCCCGGTAGAACAGCCAGCCCAGCAGGACCGCGCTGGCCAGGCCCAGGGCGACGCCGATCAGCGGGCGCGGGGAGCCGTCACCGGCCGCGTGCACCGACGCCCACACGAACAGCGCGGTCTCCAGACCCTCCCGGCCCACGGCGAGGAACGCGGTGGCGACCAGCGCGCCGGTCCCCATCGCGAGGGCCGCGTCGAGGCGGCCGTGCAGCTCGGACTTGAGGTGCCGGGCGGTGCGCCGCATCCAGAACACCATCCACGTCACCAGGCCCACCGCGACGATCGACAGCGACCCGCCGAGCGCCTCCTGCGCCTGGAACGTCAGCTCCTGGGAGCCGAACTCCAGCACGCAGCCGAAGCCGAGGGCGAGCGCGATCGCGACGCCGATGCCCGTCCAGATCGGCCGCAGGGCGTCCCGGCGGCCGGTCTTGACCAGATAGGCGATCAGGATGCACACGACGAGGCTGGCCTCCAGCCCCTCGCGCAGACCGATCAGGTAGTTGGAGAACACGGATCTACGCCTCCTCGGAGAACAGCGTCCGCCCCCACCAGTCGCTCGCGTCGCGAACGCCGGGCGGGATCGCGAAGACCGCCGAACCCACGTGCTGGATGTACTCGTTGAGCGCGTCCGACGCCGAGAGCCGCCGCTGGAGCGGGATGAAGCCCTCGCGCGGGTCGCGCTGGTAGGCCAGGAAGAACAGGCCGGCGTCCAGCCGGCCGAGTCCGTCGGTGCCGTCGGTGAAGGAGTAGCCCCGGCGCAGGATGGTGGCGCCCCCGTTGGAGTCGGGGTGGGCGAGCCGCACGTGCGCGTCCGGCTTCATCGCCTTCAGGAAGGGCGCGTCGTGCTCCTTGGCCTTGCCGACCGCCGCGCCCTCGCCCTTGTCGCGGCCGAAGACGTCCTCCTGCTCCTGCAAGGACGTACGGTCCCAGACCTCGATGTTCATCCGGATCCGCCGGGCCACCAGATACGAGCCCCCGGCCATCCAGCCGTCGTGGGCGCCGCCGTCGCCCTCGCCGACCCACACGTACTTCGCCAGCCGGTCCGTCTCGGTCCCGGCGATGTTGCGGGTGCCGTCCTTGAACCCGAACAGGTTGCGGGGGGTCTGGGCGTCCGGCGTCGTCGACGAGGTCTTGCCGAAGCCGAGCTGCGACCAGCGGACGGCGACCTTGCCGAAGCCGATGCGGGCCAGGTTGCGGATCGCGTGCACCGCGACCTGCGGGTCGTCGGCGCACGCCTGGACGCACAGGTCGCCGCCGGTGCGGGCCTTCTCCAGGTTGTCGCCGGGGAAGCGGGGCAGGTCGACCAGCGCCTCGGGCCGCCGGCCGGCCAGGCCGAAGCGCTCGAAGAGGGAGGGGCCGAAGCCGACGGTCAACGTCAGCCGGGACGGCGGCAGCCCCAGGGCCTCACCGGTGTCGTCCGGCGGTGCCTCGGCCGGTCCGCCGTAGGCGCCCCCGCCGACCGCCTCGCCGCCGGTCATCCGCCGCGCGGCCGCCGTCCAGTCCTTGAGCAGCTGGACGAACTCCGCGCGGTCCTCGGTCTTCACGTCGAACGCGGCGAAGTGCAGCCGGTCCTGCACCGGGGTGGCGATGCCCGCCTGGTGCGCGCCGTGGAAGTCCACCGCGCCGCCCGCGCCGTCCCCGCCGGAGCCGGCGTCGTCACCGGTGCCGGCCAGGGCGACCGCGCCCCCGGCCACGGCGGCACCGAGCACGAGCCCGGCACCGCCCCAGCCGACGATCGCGCGACGGGTGGGCGCGGTACCGGCCGAAGCACCCTGGCTCTCCTCGCCGCCGTGCCCGTACTGACTGTCCGTCATACTCCGACCCGTTCCTCGATCACGTTGCGGATAGCGCTACTTGACGACGACCGCGGCCAGCTTGGACAGCGGCTCGGCGAGCGCGTTCACCGCGTCCGACAGATCCTTGCGGTCGTCCTTGCCGACCTTGTCGTAGGACGTGAAGTCGTAGGAGTCCTTGCTCGGGCGGTACTTGTCCAGCAGCGTGTTCAACGCGGCGAACTGCTTGTCCAGTTCGCCGGTCAGCGCGGCGTCGTTCTCGCCGGCGACCGGCTTCAGCAGTTCGTAGGACTTCTGCGCGCCCTCGACGTTGGCCTTGAAGTCGACCAGGTCGGTGTGCGAGTAGCGCTCCTCCTCGCCGGTGACCTTGCCGGTGGCGACCTCGTCGAGCAGCTCCTTGGCACCGTTGGCCATCGAGGTCGGGGTGATCTCGGCCCGGCCGACGCGCTTCTGCCAGTCCCTGAGATCGGTCACCAGCTGGTCGGCGAGGGTCTGCTCCTCGGCGCCGATCTTCTTGTCCTGCCACAGGGCCTTCTCCAGCCGGTGCCAGCCGGTCCACTTCTGGCCCTCTTCGAGGCCGTCCTCGCGGACGTCGACCTTGGGGTCGATGTCGCCGAAGGACTCCGCGACCGGCTCGGTGCGCTCCCAGCCGATGCGGGAAGGCGCGTAGGCCGCCTTCGCGGCGTCCAGGTCGCCCTTCTTCACCGCGGCCACGAAGGTCTCGACCTTGGGCAGTGTCTCGTCGGCCTGCTCCTGCGCGTACTCGCGGTAGGCGGCGACGGCCTTGTCCAGCCGCGGGTCGCGCTGGGCGGCCTTGCCGCCGGTGACGGTGAGCTTCTGCCGGACGCCGTGGCCCTTCATGCCGGGGCGGCAGGCTATCTCGTACGCACCGGCCTTGACCTCGGCGGTGAGCGTGTACTTGGTGCCGGGGCCGATGTTCTCCTTCTCCGAGACGATCCGGTCGTCCGGGAAGAGGATCTCGACCTCGGTGGCCCGGGAGCCCTCGTTCTCGATCTGGAGGGTGACCTGGCCGGCCGGCACCGACGTCGCGGAGGTGGTGCACTTCGCGTCGGCGGCGGTGACCTGGATCGCGTCGCCGTCCCCCGCGTCACTCTTCTCGGTGCAGCCCGTGACGACGGTCAGCGCCGCCGCGGTGACGGCGACGGTGACGAAGGAGTGGCGGACGGCTCGCATCAGGGCTCCCGGGCGACGGAGGAACGGCAGGGCGGGACGCCGTACGGTGACCCGTCCGGCAAGGTGAGGCTGCCCTAAATTAGCCCAGGAATGGGCTGGTCATTCCCCTCTCCGTCGTGATCCGTCTCTCACAGACCGCTCTTGGACACGGATTGATCTCGACAGTGGAAAGCAATCACCAAGGTTCGGTCAAACGGAGGTCAATCGACCACCGTCGGACGTGAGTGAGTGGCGTACGTCACAGACGTCGGTGCCGGTGCCGGGCCGTAAGGTCCCCGGCCGTGAGCATCGGCCGCCGGCGGACGCAGCCGGACGTGACTGAGGGGGCGCGCGCCCGGCCGGCCAGGCGTCGATACGGGCCCAGGACTCCGCGACGGTGGGGCCGAGCCGGCGTACTGCGGACCGCCGGCCGGGCTCGCGGAGACCGAGGACGGCGCGGTCTCCCTGCGGGAGATCGCCGAGGACGGGGAAGAGGACGGCTACGAGATCGAGGGCGGGGAGGATGAGGAGGGCGAGGAAGGGGACGGCGAACCGGCCGCGTGCTGACGCGCCGAGCGGCTGCTGATCACCTTGGGCATCGGCTGGCAGTCCTCCGACGGCCTGTTCCTGTCATGCCGCCCCGGACCGCGCTTCGGCCGGGGTGGGCCGGTACTTCGACGAGGACGCGCCCTCCTTCACCGAGTGGCCCTCCGTGCGCCACCTGCCGGCCGACTTCGCGGACGCCCTGGAGACGGGCGGCCGCTTCCACGGCCGGGTTCCGCCGGCCGTGGACGGCGTACTGCTGTGGGAGGAACCGCTGGCGCCGGCTGCGGGTGCGGGTGGGCCGGAGCCCTCGACGCCGGCCACGGGGGAGGCCACCGCCGGCAGGAGGACCTGAACGCCTGGACGGCACGGGAAGAGCGCCGCCCGCGCGCTGCGCGCCTTCCTGTGCCCGCCGCGGCAGGGGGGAACCTCCGGCGGATCCCGGGCACGGGCTGACGTACACCACGTTCGCCTGGACCGACCTCGCCGTGGACGCCGGCCAGGCGTCCACCGACGGCGCGTTCTCGCTGGCGTTCACCGTCCGCAACACCGGGGCGCGGCACGGCACGGAGGTCGTCCAGCTCTATCTGCACGACCCGGTCGCCTCCGTCGTCCAGCCGGCGCAGCGCCTCGTCGGCTGCACGCGGGTGGCGCTGGACCCCGGCGAGGCCCACGGGGTGCGCGTCGACGCCCCGGCCGACCTGGCGTCGTTCACCGGCCGCGACGGGCGGCGCGTCGTCGAACCGGGGACGCTGGAACTGCGGCTGGCCGCGTCCAGCGCCGAGCCCCTGCTGACAGCGACGGTCACCCTCACCGGCCCGGAACGCCGGGTCGATCACACGCGGCGGCTGCACGCCGTCCTCGACCAGGACGCGGGGGGCGACACCTGAGCCGCCCGGCGCCGTTCCTCACCCACGGGTGCCGGTCTGCCTTCGGGTGAGCCGCGGAGTGCCGGCCTGCCTTCCGGGGGGCGTGTCGGTCAGGGGGTCTCATCGCCCCGGTGGGTCCCGGGGCGGTGCCCGGACCGCCGGCGGCCGTGTCGGGTCCGTCGGCCAGCAGGGGATCGGTGAGGATGGAGGACCCGTCGGCCGACCCGAGGACGCAGTGATGTGCTGGAGCGCGGAGGCCGATCTCGTCGCCGGTGCCGGGATCGCCGCCGTCGGCGTGGTCTGCGTCGCCCGTACCCGGCAGGTCCGCGATCTCCCGCTGGCCGCCCTGCCCCTGCTGCTCGGCGCCCACCAGATGACCGAGGCCGCGGTCTGGGCCTCCGACGGCGGCACCGGCCCGGCCATCCTCGCCTGGACCGTCGTCGCCCTGCCGCTGCTCGCCCTCTGGGTGCCGGTGGGCGTGCTCTGCGCCGCCCCGGGGCGGGCCCGGCGCCGCCTGGCCGTGCCGCTCGCCCTCGGCCTCGCGACCTCGGCGGTGCTCGCCCACGCCCTCGCCGCCCGCCCGGTACGCGCCGAGATCCGCGGCCACACCGTCGGCTACGTCGTGGACCTCCCGCACGCCGAACTCCTCGTCGCGGGCTACCTGGTGGCCACGATCGGCGCCCTGCTCCTCACCTCCGACCGCGGCCTGCGCACGCTCGGCGTCCTGACGGCGGTGGGCGCGCTGATCTGCTGGGCGCTGTGGCGGCTGGAGTTCGTCTCCACCTGGTGCGCGTTCGCGGCGGTGTGCTCGGTGGTGCTGCTGGCCTGGGTGAACGGGCGCCGCACCGCCACGGCCTGAGCGGCGGGGTGGTCGGCGGCAACCGGTGCGACCGGCGCTCTTCGTGTGCCCCGGCAACCCCTGACGACCAGCGACGCGCGCCCGTCGGCGACCCGGCTTTGCATGGTCATGCGTAATAATGCATACTCTTCCTATGTCCAAGGTCCTCACCTCCCTCCCCACCGGCGAGCGCGTCGGTATCGCCTTCTCGGGCGGCCTCGACACCTCGGTCGCGGTCGCGTGGATGCGTGACAAGGGCGCCGTCCCCTGCACGTACACCGCCGACATCGGCCAGTACGACGAGCCCGACATCGCCTCGGTGCCCGACCGCGCGAAGACCTACGGCGCCGAGATCGCGCGCCTGGTCGACTGCCGCGCGGCGCTGGTCGAGGAAGGGCTGGCCGCGCTCACCTGCGGGGCGTTCCACATCCGCTCGGGCGGGCGTGCCTACTTCAACACCACGCCGCTGGGCCGCGCCGTCACCGGCACGCTGCTGGTGCGCGCGATGCTGGAGGACGACGTCCAGATCTGGGGCGACGGCTCCACGTTCAAGGGCAACGACATCGAGCGGTTCTACCGCTACGGCCTGCTCGCCAACCCGCAGCTGCGGATCTACAAGCCGTGGCTGGACGCGGACTTCGTGACCGAGCTGGGCGGCCGCAAGGAGATGTCGGAGTGGCTGCTCGCCCACGACCTCCCCTACCGCGACTCCACGGAGAAGGCGTACTCCACCGACGCCAACATCTGGGGCGCCACCCACGAGGCCAAGACCCTGGAGCACCTCGACACCGGTGTGGAGACCGTGCAGCCCATCATGGGCGTGCGGTTCTGGGACCCGTCGGTCGAGATCGCCGCCGAGGACGTCGTCATCGGCTTCGACCAGGGCCGCCCGGTCACGATCAACGGCAAGGAGTTCGCCTCCGCCGTCGACCTGGTCACCGAGGCCAACGCCATCGGCGGCCGCCACGGCATGGGCATGTCCGACCAGATCGAGAACCGGATCATCGAGGCCAAGAGCCGCGGCATCTACGAGGCGCCCGGCATGGCCCTCCTGCACGCCGCGTACGAGCGCCTCGTCAACGCCATCCACAACGAGGACACCCTCGCCCAGTACCACACCGAGGGCCGCCGCCTCGGCCGGCTGATGTACGAGGGCCGCTGGCTGGACCCGCAGTCGCTGATGATCCGCGAGTCGCTCCAGCGCTGGGTCGGCTCCGCCGTCACCGGCGAGGTGACCCTGCGGCTGCGGCGCGGCGAGGACTACTCGATCCTCGACACCACCGGCCCCGCCTTCAGCTACCACCCGGACAAGCTGTCGATGGAGCGCACCGAGGACTCAGCGTTCGGCCCCGTGGACCGGATCGGCCAGCTCACCATGCGCAACCTCGACATCGCCGACTCCCGCGCCAAGCTGGAGCAGTACGCCGGGCTCGGCCTCATCGGCACCGGCAGCCCCGCCATCGGCGCCGCGCAGGCCGCCGCGACGGGGCTGATCGGCGCCATGCCCGAGGGCGGCGCCGAGGCCATCGCCTCGCGCGGCGAGGTCTCCGCCGACGACGAACTGCTGGACCGCGCCGCGATGGAGTCCGGCACGGACTGATCCCCTTCGGGACCGCACTCACCGGCAAGGGCCGGCTCGATGCCTACGGGCGCCGAGCCGGCCCTTCTGTTTCCCACGGACCAAGCCCGCTGTTTCCCCTGACTGCGCATCACTTGCGCTCGACACGATCTCTCCTTCGCCCTCCCGGGCCGCCCCGGAACCGACACCGCAGCTCAGTGCGCACGCAACCGGAACGCAAGCAACGCAAGTCGATTACGTGTCAACTCCCGCCTGTACCGCGACCGTTGACAAACCGGTGACGCGCTAGAAACCTGATGACACGCTTTCCGCAAAGAATCGACTGTCCAGCTCAATTGATGCGCATGGTCGGTACTTCCCTCTTCCTCCGGCCTGTCGCTTTTCCGACTCCCTGACTCCCCGACTCCCCACGGAACTGAGGACCCCCATGAGATGGAGATCCCGCGGCAGACGGCCGCTGACCGGCGCCGTCGTGGCCGGACTGGCTACGGCGGCGCTGCTGCCGCTGCCGTTCGCCGCCACCGCGCAGGCCGCCCCGGCCTCCGCGGCGGCCGTCGCCGACGTCAACCTGGCCCTCGGCCGCCCGGCCAGCGCGGGCGGTTCGAACGGCACCTACCCGGCGGGCAACGCCACCGACGGCATCCAGGCCAGCTACTGGGAGGGGCCGATCGGCTCCTTCCCGCAATGGCTGCAGGTCGACCTCGGCGCCGCCCGCAGCGTCGAGCGGGTGGTTCTCGAACTGCCCACCGGCTGGGAGACCCGCAGCCAGACCCTCTCCCTCCAGGGCAGCACCGACGGCTCCACCTTCCGCACGCTCGCCGCCTCGGCCCCGCGCACCTTCGACCCGGGCCAGGCCAACACGGTCGCCGTCGACCTCGCCGCCGCGTCCGACGCCCGCTACGTCCGCGTCAACGTCACCGGCAACACCGGCTGGAACGCGGCCCAGTTGTCCGAGCTGGAGGTGTACGGCGAGGACGTCGACACCGGCCCACCGCCCACCGGCACCAACCTCGCCCGCAACAAGCCCGTCGAGGCCACCTCCACCACCCAGAACTACGTCGCGGCCAACGCCACCGACGACTCCACCTCCACCTACTGGGAGGCGGCCGGCCAGCCCGCCGACCTCACCGTCAAGCTCGGCGCCGACGCGGACGTCAGCGGCGTCGTCGTCAAGCTCAACCCGGACGCCGCGTGGGGCGCCCGCACCCAGGGCATCCAGGTCCTCGGCCGCAAGCGGGGCGCGAGCGACTTCACCTCGCTGCGCGCCCGCGCCGACTACTCCTTCAGCCCCGGCACCGGCAACACGGTGACCATCCCCGTCACCGCTCAGGTAGCCGACGTACGGCTGCGGTTCTTCTCCAACACCGGCGCCGGCGGCGGCCAGGTCGCCGAGTTCCAGGTCGTCGGCACCGCCGCCCCCGCGCCCGACCTCACGGTCACCGGCCTCGCCTGGACGCCGGCCGCGCCCAGCGAGCGCGACGCGGTCACCGTGAACACCACGGTCCGCAACGCCGGCACCGCGCGCTCGGCCGCCACCACCACCGAGGTCAGTGTCGAGGGCGCGGTCGCGGGCACCGCCGCCGTCCCCGCGCTCGACCCCGGCCAGTCCGCCCAGGTCGCCGTCGCCACCGGCACCCACCCCGCCGGCAGCTACTCGGTGTCCGCCGTGGTCGACCCCCGCGGTACCGTCCCCGAGCCGGACGACACCAACAACAGCCGCACGGCGGCGAACAAGCTGGTCGTCGACCGGGCCCCCGGACCCGACCTCGAAGTCACGTCCGTCACCACCGACCCGGCCGACCCGGCCGTGGGCGCCCAGGTCTCCTTCACCGTCGCCGTGCACAACCGCGGCACCAGCGCCGCCGCCGCGGGCTCGGTGACCCGTCTCCAGGCGGGACCCACCACTCTCAACGGCACCACCGGGCAGATCGCGGCCGGCGCCACGGTCGACGTGCCGGTCGCCGGCACCTGGACGGCGACCAGCGGCGGCGTCACGCTCACCGCGACCGCCGACGCCACGAACGTCGTCACCGAGACCAACGAGAACAACAACATGCTCGCCAAGTCCCTCGTCGTCGGACGCGGCGCCGCCGTGCCGTACACCGAGTACGAGGCCGAGGACGGCCGCACCAACGGCACCCTGGTCACCGCCGACGCCGAGCGCACCTTCGGGCACACCAACTTCGGCTCAGAGTCCTCGGGCCGCACGTCCGTCCGGCTGAACTCCACCGGCCAGTACGTCGAGTTCACCTCGACCACGTCCACCAACTCCATCGTGGTCCGCAACTCCATCCCCGACGCCCCCGGCGGCGGCGGAACGGAAGCCACCCTCAGCCTCTACGCCGACGGCGCCTTCGTGCAGAAGCTCACCCTGTCGTCCAAGCACAGCTGGCTGTACGGCACCACCGACGACCCCGAGGGCCTCACCAACCGGCCCGGCGGCGACGCCCGGCGCCTGTTCGACGAGTCCCACGCCCTGCTGAACCGCACCTTCCCGCAGGGCACCCGGTTCCGCCTCCAGCGGGACGCGGGCGACACCGCCGCCTTCTACGTCGTCGACCTGATCGACCTGGAGCAGGTCGCGCCGCCGGCGGCGAAGCCGGCCAACTGCACCTCCATCACCGAGTACGGCGCCGTCCCCGGCGACGGGCTCGACGACACCGACGCCATCCAGCGGGCCGTCACCGACGACCAGAACGGCCGGATCGACTGCGTGTGGATCCCCGCCGGACAGTGGCGCCAGGAGCGGAAGATCCTCACCGACGACCCCCAGAACCGCGGCCAGTACAACCAGGTGGGCATCCGCGACGTCACCGTCCGGGGCGCCGGCATGTGGCACTCGCAGCTCTACACGCTGACCCCGCCGCACGAGGCCGGTGGCATCAACCACCCGCACGAGGGCAACTTCGGCTTCGACATCGACGACAACACGAAGATCTCCGACATCGCCGTCTTCGGCTCGGGCACCCTCCGCGGCGGCGACGGCAACCAGGAGGGCGGCGTCGGCCTCAACGGCCGCTTCGGCAAGAACACCAAGATCAGCAACGTGTGGATCGAGCACGCCAACGTGGGTGTCTGGGTCGGCCGCGACTACTCGAGCATCCCCGAGCTGTGGAACCCGGGCGACGGCCTGGAGTTCACCGGCATGCGCGTCCGCGACACCTACGCCGACGGCATCAACTTCGCCAACGGCACCCGCAACTCCACCGTCTACAACTCCTCCTTCCGCAACACCGGCGACGACGCGCTCGCCGTGTGGGCCAGCAAGTACGTGAAGGACACCTCGGTGGACGTCGGCCACGACAACCACTTCCGCAACAACACGATCCAGCTGCCCTGGCGGGCCAACGGCATCGCGGTGTACGGCGGTTACGGCAACACCATCGAGAACAACGTCATCGCCGACACCATGAACTACCCGGGCATCATGCTCGCCACCGACCACGACCCGCTGCCCTTCTCCGGGCAGACCCTCATCGCGGGCAACGCCCTGCACCGCACGGGCGGCGCCTTCTGGAACGAGGACCAGGAGTTCGGGGCCATCACCCTGTTCGCCCAGGGCCAGGACATCCCGGGCGTGACCATCAGGGACACCGAGATCCTCGACTCGACCTACGACGGCATCCAGTTCAAGACCGGCGGCGGCGCGATACCGGACGTGAAGATCCAGAACGTTCGCATCGACAAGTCCGACAACGGCTCCGGCATCCTCGCGATGAGCGGCGCCCGCGGCAGCGCGACGCTGACCAACGTCACCATCACCAACTCGCGGGACGGAGACGTCCTGATCGAGCCGGGCAGCCAGTTCAAGATCAACCAGTAGGAGGAGCAGCCACCGGGGCGCCCGACGACGCGTGACCACCACGCGTCGCCGGGCGCCCGTCCGCCAGGCCCCGGGCGTGCGGGTCCCGCCGGTACCGCCCAGCCGGTCCGGGGACCGCCGCACCGGGACACTGGTGTCGACCCGCAGCCGCTCCGCGTTCAGTTCCTCCACCGCGCCGAGCGCGTCGCCGATGGTCGCGTAGTCCACGGCGACGAAGTTGACGGGTCTGCCGCGCCGCCGCTCGCAGTCGTGCGCCCGCTCCAGCACCCGATCCCGGGAGTTGACCACCCCGGCGTCCAGCCGCACCCCGCCGCCCGCCGTGACGAAGTGGTTGAGAAGGAACAGCCGCTTGCCGTCACCGCCCCGGTGGGGCAGGCAGGACATCTCGTCCGGGCTGCGGAACGCGAACGGCGTCTCCATGCCGTACCGGTACAGGTTCCGGTACCAGGGCGCCGGGCCGTCCGCCTTCTCCGCGAACACCACCAGGCGCCGGCCGCCGTCGATCATGTCCTTCAGCTTCGGCCACGGGCGGTCCGCGTCCGCGTCCGGCTCGTACAGCAGGTCCGACAGCCCCGCCTCCAGGAAGGCGTGCTGGCTGCTCACCGCGTCCACACCGTCCTGGAGGACCAGCGTGACGACCTCCGTCGGGTGCGCGCGCAGCCAGTCGCCGAGCTGCCGCAGGGTCGCCACCATGCCGAGGGCGCCGGCCCCGCACACCGAGTGGCACAGCCACAGCCCCGGGGCGGGCGGGTTGACCCGGCCGAGCAGCCGGGTGAGCCGCACCCGCAGCCGGGGGGAGAAGTCGGAGGTGCTCAGCCGCCCGGCGACCTCCTCGGGCCGCTCCCAGCGGTGCGTGTCCAGGAGCAGCACCCGCACCCCGGCGTCGAGCTGGCCGACGATGTCCGGGTCCTGCAAGGGGCCGATGAACCGGTCCGCGGTCGTCGCCATCGCGTTGTGCGAGGCGAGCTGCGCGATCTCGTCGTAGCGGGCGTCGCACAGTTCGGCGCTGCCCTGGCAGATGCGCGGCGAGGAACCGGAGATCGCCACCGGCGCCACCAACGTCCCGACCAGCGCGCACGCCGTGACGGCGAGGGTCAGGGCCGGGCCGTGCCGGGGATCGGTGAGCACGGGCACGCCGGGCCGGGTCTGCCACACCCAGCCGACCGTGATCAGCAGGGCGCCCGCCGCGAGCAGGATCACCGCGACGACGGTGGCCGTGGTCAGCAGCCGGTCGACGGCGGTGGCCTCGATGTCGCCGAGCAGGGTCGAGGCCGCGGCGGGCCAGGACGCGGTGGAGCCGAACAGCGAGTCGTCCACGGTGAGCCGCAGCAGCAGCACCGTCAGCGCCAGCAGCGCGGCCGCCGCCGCGGGCACCCAGCCCAGCGGCATCAGCCGCCGCTTGACCGGGCCGGGCGAGGTCAGCCACAGCAGGGTCAGCGCGGCCGCGCAGAGCACCGCCGCCGCCGGCTCCACCACCTCCTGGAAGAGCCGCGTGATCGACCGCGCGCGGTCCACCGGCGCCAGCGCCTCGGCCGAGGGGTCCAGGTCGACGGTGACCACCCACGTCCCCGCGTTCGCCTCCCGCAGCAACTCGCCCGCGGTGTCCCGGACCCGCTCCGTCAGGGCCACCGGCGCGATCGCGGCCAGGGCCGCCGCCACGTCCCCGCGGTCCAGCGCGCTCCGCACGGTCGGTCCGGTCTCCGCCCGCGCGGACACCGGCACCAGCCGCATCAACGCGTCCGCCGCCGCCAGCGCCTGACCGTGCGAGAGCGGCAGCGTCGGCAGCCCCTCCAACGGCGCCTCACCGGCCACGACCCGCGCCACCAGCTCGGACAGGCGCTGCACGAAGGCATGGAAGTCCGGCTCGGACCGCTGCTGGAGCGCGGCGACCGCGTCCCCGAAGTACGCCTGGCTGAGCCGCTCGACGTTGGCGACGACGGGCTCCAGGTCCACCGTGATCCGCAGCCGCTCCCGGTCGCCCTCCAGATAGTGGATGACCTCGGCGATCTGCCGGTCGCCCATCACCCGCAGCGTCTCCGGCGGGATCACGACCTTCAGGTTCGAGGTGATCGTGGACTGCGGCACCGGCAGCCGGTCCAGCAGGTCCCGCGCCAGCGGCGTGCTCTCCGGGTCGACCAGCACCTCGTCGTAGAAGCGCTGGTACGCGTGCTCGTCCTCCAGCACCTGCCCGTAGAACCCGGGGTCGAGGACGGTGCCGCGCACGACGGCCGCCGCGGCCAGCACGGTCGTACCCAGCACGGCGACGCACCAGATCAGCGCCCCGAGCCAGGGCGAGCGCCGCACCCGTACGTCCATGAACCCCTTCTCGTGTCCGCCGACCGTCCCGTGACCCGCGCCCCGGCCGAGCCGGGACACGACACCCCGCACCTGCCCGGCCGGCCCGCGCCGACACCCGGTCCGTGCCGAGGCCGTGTCCGGCACACCTTCCCGGCCTCGCGCCACCATGATGGACCCGCCCCACCCCCCTCGATCAGCGCCCTCCTCCCCGAGCGCTGTCGCGCGAGACCCCAGAAAAGGCCCGTCCATGCAGCGAAGAGTCCCCCCGGCCGCCGTCACCGCGGCCCTCGCCGTCCTGGCCGTCACCGTCACCGTCCCCGCCGCCCACGCCGGCACCGCTCCCGCGCCCACGCCCGCCGCCCCCGTGGCCGTCCTCACCTCGCAGGACATCGCCACCGCCGGCGTCGGCTCCCCGCGCTACCGCATCCCCGCCCTCACCCGCACCACCAAGGGCACCCTGCTCGCCGCCTACGACGCCCGCCCCACCCTCAGCGACCTGCCCAGCAACATCGGCGTCGTCCTGCGCCGCAGCACCGACGGCGGCGCCACCTGGCAGGCGCAGCAGACCGTGCGCAAGGACCCCGCCCCGCAGGGCTACGGCGACCCCAGCCTCCTCGTCGACCGGGAGAGGGGCCGGGTCTTCCTCTTCTACGCCGCCACCGTGAACCAGGGCTTCTTCGGCTCCGCGACCGGCAACGACGAGACCGACCCCGACATCGAGCAGACCGACTACAGCTGGTCCGACGACGACGGCCTCACCTGGCACCACGAGCGGATCACCGCCGACATCAAGGACCCCGCCTGGGCCGGCTTGTTCGCCTCCTCCGGCGAGGGCATCCAACTGCGCCACGGCCCCCACAAGGGCCGCCTCCTCCAGCAGTACGCGCTGCGCCGCCCCGACGGCACCACCCACGCGGTCAGCGCCTACAGCGACGACCACGGCGCCACCTGGCGCACGGGCACCCCGGTGGGACCCGGCGGCGACGAGAACAAGACCGTGGAGCTGTCCGACGGCCGCGTCCTGCTCAACAACCGCTCCAAGCCGTACCGCACGATCGCCCACTCCGCCGACGGCGGGATCACCTACACGCCCCTGCGACAGGACAAGGAGCTGCCCGACCCGGCGAACAACGGCTCCCTGACCCGCGTCGCGCCGGGCGTGCCCGCGACCCACCCGCGCGCCGACTGGCTGCTGTTCAGCAACACCGCGACCGGCGCCGGCCGCAGCAACCTCACCGTCCGCCTCTCCTGCGACAACGGGGAGAACTGGCCGGTGCGCAGGACCGTCGAGGCGGGTTCGGCCGCCTACTCCACCCTCACCATGCTGGACGACGGCACCGGCGCCGACCCCCGCGTGGGCCTGCTGTGGGAGCGCGCCGACTACCGGCACCTCACCTACTCGGCCTTCGACCTGAAGTGGCTCGGCGGCGTCTGCGCCCCCGTCACCGTCACCCCGCCCGCGCCGCTGCCCGCCGGGCGGACCACCGACGTCACCGTCCGCGTCGTCAGCCAGGACGAGGTGAAGCTCCCCGCCGGCACCGTCTCCCTCGCGCTGCCCGACGGCTGGAGCGCCCCGGCCGTCCCGGTGCCCGCGCTCACCCCCGGGCAGAGCGCCCACGTCCGCGTCCCGGTCACCGTCCCCGCCGACGCCCCCGCCGGGGAGGCGGCGACGACCGCCGTCTACGAGGTGGGCGCCGCCCGGCGCTCCCACGGCGACGCGACCCTCACCGTCACGGCGCCGTAGCCGAGGCCGGGCGGCTCGTTCCGGCACACCCACGCCGCAACGAGCCGCCCGGAGAAGCCGGTCAGACCGCGGGAGCCGGGTACGTCGGGTACTCCACCCCGGAGCGGACCTGACCTGCGTCGAGTGAGCCAAAGGCTGCTGCAACCTGGCGTTTAAGCGTTTCTGGGTATTTCTCGATGTTCCGCACTCTTTCGCGCCCAAACCCCCTGACAACCCCCCGTGGTAGCGGGAACCTCCCTAAGAACTCCCTCAGACCACCCTCCCAGATAGGGCTGTGAGCTGCGAAAATAGTAGTCCCCCTACGTCACATGGCGACGCAGGGAACTTCCTCCCGTCGTAGCCGGGGTACGGTGGCGCCTCGCCTTCCCACAGGTGCGGCACGGCCCGCTCCGTCGGCAGAATCGGGTCCGAACAGGCCCCACACACCGGCTGGGGCTGACCGGCGTCGGTGGTGGTTTCCTCGTGCGCGGTCCGGCGGCCGTGGGAGACCCAGCACATGCTGCCCCGGCAGTACGTGCACCCGGCGAGGTATGCCTGCCAGCCTTACCAGGTGGTGAGACAGTTGTACCGGACCCAGTAGCGGTCGGAGCAGCCCCGCGGGGTCACGCCGAGCGCTTGCAGGTCAGTGGCGGCCGGGCCTGGGTCCCCGCCGCACCAAGCGCTCGCCGAGCCTCCCGCCCCGCTCCTCCGTGAGCGGGCGGGTGGCATCAGCCTCGAGACCAGCCGCCGCAGCCGCTCGATCTCCTCCAAGACGTCGGGTTCGGTCATCGGCAGCACTCCCGCTGGAGGCGTACAGGCCCCGGCCGACCGTGCAGTTCCCAGCGGTCGCCTCCGAGGCGCAGAGCCGGCAGTGAGAGCCGTGGTCGACGCTCGGTCCTCGGTGCACTTCCGGCAGGCTTGGGGGAACCAGCGGCCGTCCGCGTTCTGCCGCTCGCCCAGGTCGAGGGCGCTCTCCAGCGTCAGACGCTTTGCGCCCAGAGTACGTGCGGCCTGCCGCCCGGTCCTCGGTGAGCCCGGCCCCTCTCCGGTAGTGCCGGGGCGAGGGCGGCCAGTGCGTCGGGATGGAGCGCTGCCAGGGTGGTCATGATGCTGCACCTGCCGCTTGGGGGCGATGGCGAGGATGCGCGCGATGCGCTCGGCCAGCGGGGGTCGAAGGCGCTGAGCGGGTCCTGCGGGACGAGTTGCAGGGTGCCGCGGCGCGGACGCCGGGCGCGCTCGCGCAGCGCGGTCCACGGCTCGCCGGCCAGCCGCACCTCTCCGGCGTCGGGTGGGAGCAGTCCGAGGACGATGCGGGCGAGGGTGGACTTGCCCGAGCCGGACTCGCCGACGATCCCGAGCGTCTCGCCCGGATGCAGGGTGAGGGAGACGTCGTCCACGGCGGTGCGGCGTGCGCCCCGGGCCGCCTTGAACCGCTTGGCGACGCCGCTCACTTCGAGCAGCGGGCGGCCGGTCCGCGGTGGGGGCTGCGGACGGCGGGGCGGTCGGCCGCGGCCGGGGACCGCCGCCAGCAGCTCCTTGGTGTAAGGGTGTCGGGGCGAGTGAAGGACATCGGCCGCGATGCCGTGCTCGACGATCTCGCCCGCGTGCATGACCGCTATGTCGTCGGCGAGCGCCTCGACGACGGCGAGGTCGTGGCTGATCAGGAGCAGTCCCGTGCCGTCCTGCTTGAGGCCGCCGAGCAGTTCCAGGATCCGCGCCTGCACGGAGGCGTCGAGCGCGGTCGTCGGTTCGTCGGCGATGAGGGCGCCGGGTCCGGCGGCGAGTGCCGAGGCGATCAGGGCGCGCTGGCGCAGTCCGCCGGAGAGCTGGTGGACGTAACTGCTGGCGCGGGAGGCGGGTTCGGGGACACCGACGCGTTCGAGGAGGTCCACGACCCGGCCGGGTGCCTCGCGGCGCGTGGCGAGGCGGTGGATCAGCAGCGGCTCGGCGATCTCCCGGCCCACGGGACGCAACGGGTCGAGCGCCACCAGGGCGTCCTGGGCGACGAGGCCGACGCGGCGGCCACGTACCGAGAGCCAGTCGCGAGGGCCGAAGGCCAGGGTGTCGCGGCCGTCCAGGCGCATGCGTCGCGCGGTGACGTGCGCGGTCGGTCCGGCGAGGCCGAGGAGGGCCCGGGCGAGGGCGCTCTTGCCCGAGCCGGACTCGCCGACGACGGCGAGGCAGCGCCCCGCGTCGAGGGTGAGCGAGACGTCGCGCACGGCGTGCACGGCATCCGGCCCCGACCCGAAGCGCACGTCGAGCCCGTCGACGTCGAACAGTGGTACGGGTGTCATGTGACGAGCCGCCCTTCCGAGCGGGCCTGTGCGTGGCGTCCCAGGACGGTGACGGCGAGGACGGTGCCGACGAGCAGCAGGCCGGGGAACAGGGCGATCCACCAGGCCTGTTCGAGGTAACCCTGTCCTTCGGTGAGCATGGCGCCCCATTCGGGTGTGGGCGGCTGGGCACCGAGTCCGAGGTAGCTGAGCGCGGCGCCGGTCGAGATGGAGGCGCCGAGGGTGACCGTGGCCAGGACCAGCAGGGGGCCGACCGTGTTGGGCACGATGTGGCGTACGACGACGAGCGGGCGCGGGACACCGAGGCCGACCGCCGCCTCGACATAGCCGGACCGGCGTACGACGAGGGCCTGGGCGCGGACCACGCGGGCGAATCCGGGTGCGGTGCCCACGGCGACGGCCAGGGTGGTGCCCAGCACCCCCTTGCCGGTGATCAGGACGACGAGGAGGGCGAGCAGCAGTCCGGGCAGCGCGAGCAGCGCGTCGGCGGCCCGCATCAGGGCGGCGTCCCCGAACCGGCCCAGGAGCGCGGCACCCAGACCCCACACGAGGGCCAGGCCCATGCCGACGCCGGTGGCGGCGGCGCCGATCGCCAGGGAGTAGCGGGTGCCGTGGATGACGCGGGCGAACACGTCGCGGCCCAGCTGGTCGGTGCCGAACCAGTGGTGGCCGTCCGGCGGCAGCAGGGCGCGGGCGGGGTCGGTCGCGGCGGGGTCGTCGGGTGCGAGGAGCGCGGGCAGGGCGGCCGCGAGCAGGATGAGGCCCAGGACGAGCGCGGCGGCGGCGACCGCGGCGGTGCCGCGCCGGGTGGGACGGCGGCGCGGCGGGGGCGGCGCCGGGCGGGTGAGTGAGGTCATGCCGCGCTCACCCCGGTCTCCCTGCGCAGCCGCGGGTCGACCGCGGCGTATGCCAGGTCGACGAGCGCGGCGGCCACGACGAACACGACCGCCGAGAGCGCCACCACGCCCTGGATGACCGGCAGATCCCGGTCGGACACGGCTTGCAGGGTGACGCGACCGATACCGGACCGGGCGAAGACGTTCTCGACGACGACGGCGCCGCCGAGCAGGGTGCCGGTGAACCAGCCGGCCAGCGTGAGCGCGGGCAGCGCCGCGTGGCGCAGTGCGTGCCGGGAGCGGACCTGGTGCTCGGCGAGGCCGCGTGCCCGGGCTGACAGCGTGAAGGGCTGGCCGAGGGCGCCGAGCAGGCCCTCCCGCAGGACCGGGGCGAGCACGGCGGCGATCGGCAGGGCCAGGGTCAGCACCGGCAGCACCAGGGCGCGTGCGTCGCCGGTGTCGGTGACCGGCAGCCAGCCCAGCCGGAACGAGAAGACCGTCAGCAGCACGATGCCGAGCCAGAAGGCGGGCGTGGAGACGACGACCAGCTCCACGACCGAGGACAGCCGACGGGGCCAGCGGGCTCGCCCGGTGGTGAGCAGGGTGACCGCGACGGCGAGCAGCACGGCCGTGACCGTCGACCACAGGGCGAGCTCGGCCGTTGGCCCCAGCTGGTCGGCGAGGACGTCGCCGACCGGCTGCTGCAGCTGGTACGACTCTCCCAGCCGGCCCTGGGCCAGCTGCCCCAGGTGACTCACGTACTGCACGAGCAGCGGCCGGTCGAGACCGTACTGGTGGCGGATCGCCTCGCGCTGCTCGGCGCCGACGAGCGCGTGGGAGCCGACGACGGCCCTCACCGGGTCGCCCGGTACCAACTGGAGGACGACGAAGGCGCAGGTGGCGGCCGCCCAGACGACCAGGAGCGCGGAGCCGAGCCGGGCGGCCGCGTAGCGCAGCAGAACGGGGGGCCGTGTCATCACTGCTCCACCCACGCGCCGTAGAACTCCGGCCACGCGGAGATCGACAGCCGCAGGCCGTGCACCTTCTTGCTGTGGCCGACGACGGAGTTTTCCACGTACGCGGGGACCACGACGGCCTGGCGGAGCGTCCACTGCTGCACCTTGGCGTAGTTCTCGGCGCGTTCGGCCGGCTTCTGCGCGCTCTGTGCGGCGTGCAGCCAGCCGTCGACCCGGGGATCGGCGACGTGCGCGAAGTTGTGGCCGCCGCCGACCGAGGTCTCGGTGGAGAGGAAGAACTGGCTCAGGATGTCGCCGTCGGCGCGTGCCCAGCCGGTCTCGACCACGTCGTACTTGCCCTTGTCGAGGCGGTCGGAGACCTCGGTGGCGTCGGTCGAGGCGTCCAGAACCAGCCGGATGCCGGACTTCCTCAGGTCACCCTGCACCGCCTGCGCGAACACGCTCGGCTGCCCGTAGACGGGTGCTCGCACCGTGAGCCGCTTGCCGTTCCTGGAGCGGTAGCCCTGGGCGTCGCGGCCGGTCCAGCCCGCCTCGTCGAGCAGGCGCCCGGCGAGCTTGCGGTCCACGGGCCAGGTCTTCTCCAGGGAGGCGTCGTAGCTGTGCGGGGTGGTGGGCGCGAGCGTGCTCCAGGCCCGGGTGCCGGTACCCAGGAAGACCGACTGCACCAGGGTGTCGAGGTCGATGGCGCGTTGGAAGGCGCGGCGGACGCGCACGTCGGAGAAGAGCGGGCTCTTGGTGTTGAGGTAGAAGCTGTCGACCGCGCCGGGGGTGGCCTTGGTGACGACCCGCACGCGGGTGTCGCGCTTGACGGCGCCGTACTGGTTGGCGGGCAGCGCGCCCGCCGCGTCGACCTGGCCCGAGGTGAGCGTGCCGACGCGGGTGGCGGCCTCGGGGACGAACCGCACGGTGACCTGGTCCAGCCGTGCCGGGCCGGAGTGCCCGGCGCCCTGCGGCGCCCACTTGTAGGCGGCGTTGCGGGTGTAGACGCGCTGCTGCCCGCGGGCGTAGGTCTGCGCCTTGAACGGCCCGGAGCCCACCGAGTCGGTGCCCGCGCACAGTTTGTCGTTGCCGTCGTCCAGCGAGGCGGGGGAGGCGATGCCGAGGTTGGTGGTGCTGGCGGCCTGGAGGAACGGCGCGTAGGGGCGGCTGAACCGGACCTGCACGGTGTACTTGTCCTTGACCGTGGTGGAGCGGTAGGGGCCGAGCAGTCCCGCGGCGTACTGGGACTGGGTGCCCTTGTCGGTGATGTGGTCGAAGTTGGCCTTCACGGCGGCGGCGTCGAGGCGGGTGCCGTCGTGGAACGTGACGTTCTCGCGCAGGGCGAAGGTGTAGGTGCGGCCGCCGTCGCCGATCGTCCATTTCGTGGCGAGCCACGGCTTCAGGTCGCCGTCCGGTGTCTGGTAGACGAGCGAGTCGAAGACGGGACGCTGGACGAAGGACGTGATGTCCTGCGCGCTGGCGTGCGGGTCCCAGCAGTCGGGTTCCTGGTCCGCGGCGTAGGTGAGCGAGCCGCCGGACCGGGGAGCCGCCGCCCCGGCGGTACCCGTGTCACCGTCGCTGCTGCAGCCGGCGACGGCGAGCGCGAGGGGGAGGAGCAGGGCTGCTGTGCGGACGGTCCGGCGTGGATGCATGGAGGCTCCGTATGGCGCGAAGGGGTGCGAGTGCCGAGGGAACTGTCGCCATCGGGGCTAAAGCGGGGCTGAAACGCTTTCGCCGGGCCGCACCGCGGCCACCGCCCGCGCCAGGAGCCGGAAGGAGTGCAGCCGCTCCTCCGGATCGGGGACGACGGTCAGGGCCATCACCTCGTCACTGCCGGTCGCCGCGACGAGCGCGTCCAGCTTCTGGCGCACGGTGTCCGGGCCGCCGATCAGCTGCGGCTCGGCGAGATCGTGGAGGAAGGTCCGCTCGGCGGACGTGAACGTGTGGCGTGCCGCGGTCGCGGCCGAGGGGAAGGCGTCGAAACGGGGCACCTGACGCATCCGTATCTTGCCGAGCAGATACGGTGCGGCGACCCGCCAGGCGTCCTTGTCGCTGTCTGCCACGGTCGCCAGCACGGCGACGAGGGTCCTGGGCCGGTCCAGGTGCGGGGAGGGCCGGAACGCGGTGCGGTAGGCGTCGAGTGAGGGCAGGGTGGCGTAGGGGTTGATCTGGTGCGCGTACGCGTACGGCAGGCCCAGCGCGCTGGCGAGCTGGGCGCTGGAGGGGCTGGACCCGAGCGCCCACAGGTCGGGCCGCCCGTCCGCGGCAGGTACGGCGATGATGCCGGAGGCCGGGTCGCCGGGCGCGAAGTAGCCGTCGAGTTCGGCCAGTTGGCGGGCGAAGTCGTCACCGCCGCGATCGGGTGCCCGCCGCAGGGCGCGGGCGGTCAGCGGGTCGGTGCCGGGGGCCCGGCCGAGCCCCAGGTCGATGCGGCCCGGGTGCAGCGCCTCCAGGGTGCCGAACTGCTCGGCGACCACCAGGGGCGCGTGGTTGGGCAGGAGGACTCCGCCGGAGCCGACGCGCAGGGTCGTGGTGGCGGCGGCGAGCCGGCCGATGAGGATGCCGGGCGCGGAGGTGGCGAGGCTCGGGGTGTTGTGGTGCTCGGCGACCCAGTACCGCCGGTAGCCGAGGGCCTCGACCTGCGGTGCGAGGGCGACGGTGCGTCGCAGCGCGTGGGTCGCGGAGTCCTCCTCGAAGACGGGGACGACGTCGAGGACGGACAGGGCGAGCGGGGATGCGGGCTGGCTCATCGGTGGACTCCTGGGTGCTCACGGGCGGTGGTCCGGGCTGTGCCCGCCGGCGCGGGGGATCGACCGGCGGGCACAGCGGCAGGGGAAGACGGCTGTCAGGCGTGGTCCGCCACGGGTGCGGCCGGTGCGGCCGCGGGTGCGGGCTGCGGCCTGCCCGGCAGCAGGAGGCCCGCGACGAAGACGACGACCGCCGCCGCGACCGGCCACCAGAAGGCGTTGCCGAAGGTGTCGGCCGTGGGCGTGGTGTGCGCGCCGCCGCCCTGGAGGAGCAGCGCGACCACGGCGATGCCGAGGGACGCTCCGATCTGGTTCAGGATGAACACCGCGCCGGTCGCCCCGGCGACGGCTTCGCCGGGCACCGTCCGGTACACCGAGCCCATCGTGGGCGCGCCGACCAGCCCCATGCCGAAGCCTGTGGCGAGCTGCGCGAGCGTCAGCGCGATCTGGGAGCTGCCCGCGTCGGACTGGGTGAACACCAGCGCTCCGGCCCCGATGAGCAGGGCGCCGAGCGGTACGAGCCGCTTCGCGCCGATCCGGTCGGCCAGATTCCCGGCGACGGGCATGCCGATCAGGGTGCCGAGTCCGAGCGGGGCGAGCAGCAGCCCGGACTCCAGGACGCTGTGGCCGTGCACCTGCTGGTAGTACAGCGGCAGCAGGAACAGCAGCGAGAACAGTCCGCCGCCGAGCAGGAACATCGTGGCGACGCTGGCCGAGAACCCCTTGCTGGAGAACAGCCGTACGTCGAGCAGCGGGGTCTTGGCCGTGTGCAGCGCGTGCACGGTGTAGGCGGTGAACAGGGCGAGCCCGAGGACGATCCCGGTGATGACGGTGGCGCTGCCGAAGCCGTGTGCGCCCGCCTGGGACAGGGCGTAGACGAGCGCGGCGAATCCGGGGCACAGCAGGGCGACGCCGAGCGCGTCCAGCGGCACCGGCTCCGAGCCGCGCGGCGGGTCGGCGGGCAGTACGCGGACGGCGAGGACGATCGCGGCGAGCGCGAACGGGATGTTGACCAGGAACATCCACTCCCACGAGAGGTTCTCCAGGAGCAGGCCGCCCACGATGGGGCCGACGACGGGCCCCAGCGTGATCGGCACGGAGATCAGGCCCATCACCCGGCCCATCCGCTGCGGGCCCGCGGCGGTCGCGACGACGGTCATCATGATCGGGTCGACCATGCCGCCGCCCAGTCCCTGCAGGACCCGGAAGGCGATCAGGCTCTCCGCGTTCCAGGCGACGGCGCACAGCGCCGAGCCCGCGAGGAACACGGTCAGGCCGAGCAGCCACATCTTCTTGGCGCCGAAGCGGACCGTGGCCCAGCCGGCCACCGGGATGGCCAGTGCGACGGCCAGCAGATAGCCGGTGGTGACCCACTCGATGGTGGAGAGGGTCGCGTGGAACTCACCGCCGAGCGTGCTGATCCCGACGTTGACGATGGTCGCGTCCAGGTAGGACATCATCCCGCCGAGCACCATCACACCCACCACGGTGAGCAGTGCGGCATCGAGCCGGGCGGGCCCGGTCTCGTCCGCCTTCGTTACAGACACAGCAACTCCCTTTAACCGACTCACCCTGTAAATTGAACTGGGTAGTTAAATTCTGTGACTGGCACGGTAGCATGGCCGCATGAATGTTGGCGAGAGCGAGAAGGCCGCAGCAGTCCCCGCCGAGCGGGGCCGCATGGACAAGCGCAGGGCGATCGTGGACGCGGCGCTGCGCGTCTTCGCGCGCGTGGGCTACACGCAGGCGAGCCTCGACCTGATCGCCGTCGAGGCGGGCGTCTCGAAGCCGACGATCTACAACCACCTCGGCTCGAAGGAGAACCTCTTCCGGTACGTCATGACCGAGACGGCCGCTGGCTCCAACGCCAAGACCCTGCACGTCCTGCAGGACTTCCCCACCGATCCCGAGGGGCTGCGGCCCGGCCTCCAGGACATCGCGCACAAGCTCGTCGACTGCTACTGCGACGAGCGCTCCGAGGCGGTACGCCGGCTGTTGTACGCGGAGGCGGTGCGCTTCCCCGACCTGTTCGACGCCGTCCGGGCCAGCGGGCCCGACCAGTTCACCGAGGCCCTCGCCGGCCGACTGGCCCGCCTGTCCAACGCCGGACACCTGCGGATCGAGGACCCGGTGCGGGCCGCCAACCAGTTCATCGCGCTCATCTACGACGAGCTCCCGGGCATGAGCGCGCTGGGCACCCGTCCGCTCGACCCCGAGGAGGTCGCGGAGGTCGTCTCGGCCGGCGTGGAGACGTTTCTGCGGGCCTTCGGCGCGGGCGAGGAGCATCTCAGCGGCTGAAACCGCCGAAGGAACCGCGGTAGAACAGCAGCGGCTCCCCGTCCGCGGTCGCGTCCAGGGCGCGCACCCGCGTGAGCACGATGGTGTGGTCCCCGGCTGCGTGCTCCGCCTCCACCGAGCACTCCAGCCAGGCCAGCGAACCCTCCAGGACGGGGGTCCCGCCCGGCGAACCGGTCCACGGCAGCCCGCTGAACTTGTCCGTGCCCGAAGCCGAGAGCCGCACGGCCGCCTCTTTCTGACCGGCCCCCAGGATGCTGATCCCGAGCAGCCCGGCCCCTCTGATGCGCGGCCAGCTGCTGCTCGTGTGCGCCACGCAGAAGGACACGAGGGCCGGTTCGAGCGACACCGAGCAGAACGAGTTCGCCACGAGTCCCGCGCGCGTCCCGTCGCCCGGATCGGTCGCGGCGACCGCGACCACCCCGGTCGCGAACCGGCCGAGCACGTTGCGCAGACATCGCGAGCCGCCCTCCAGCAGCATCCCGCTCACGAGAGCCGCCTCCCGCCGTAGCGCAACCGGGCGAACTCCCGGGTCAGCGCGGCACGTTCGGCCCCGTACCCGCCGCGCATCCGCAGCACGGACAGCAGGGTCCACAGGCGGGTCTGGGCGAAGTGCGACGGTGAGCCGTGCACGTCGTCGTGAGCCAGCAGACGTATACCGCGCACCCGTTCCCGCAGCAGACGCGCGTCGGCCGGCGGGATGATCTCGTCCCGCAGACTGGTCACATGGGCCACCGGCACGCGCAGCGCGGCCAGTTCGTCCCCGCTCAGCGCCCAGTCCCGGACCAGGTCGTACACCTTCTCCGGCGCGGTGCCGGTGAGATGGGCGAGCGTGTCGGTGGTGACCTTGGGTACCCGCCGTTGCCAGTCGGCGTCCGTGAAGAAGTCCCGCACCGGCAGTCCGGCCCCCACGACCCCCCTGATCCGCTCGTCGCGCGGCGCCGCCCGCAGCGCCAGGTGACCGCTGAAACTGAGGGCCAGCGCATAGGTACGCGACACGTCCGCCCGCCCGGCGACCGCGTCCAGCAGCGCGGAGAACATGGCCGGGGCGTCCGCGTCGTAGGGCAGCGTGTTCTCACCGACGCCCGGCATCTCGGTGACCACGCCCGCGAAGCCGAGATCGCCGAGCTGGGTCAGCACCGGCGCCCACTGCTCCTTGACGGACACGATGCCGCCGGTCAGCACCAGTAGGGGCCGCGGCTCGGCGGCGTCGAGCCCCACCGTCCAGCAGCGCACCCGGCCCGCCGGCAGCGTCACGTCGAGGCGCTCGATCGCCGGGAAGACGTCCGCGCGCCAGGCGTCGAACGCCGCGGTGCAGCGCTCCAGAGCAGTCTGCCGGGCCGGGCCGTCCACGAAGGGGAAGCGTGCCATGTTGTAGTGCACGCAGGCGTCCAGCAGCCGTCCCTCTCCGGCCAGCCGGTCCGCCTCGGTGCTCCACTCGTGCACCCACGACCCCGGTGTGCCGTCGCCGTCATGGCGGACCCGGGCGAGCAGCGGATCGTAGTGCTCGGGGGGCAGACCCTGGGACCGGGTGTGCGCGACCACGAAATTCTTGAGTTCCGCGATGTCGTTCATACGCTCTCCAGCGCCTCCTTGACCTCGGTCAGCACGTCCGCGGCCTCGGCCCCGTCGATCACGCGGTGGTCGAAGCAGAGACTGAGCCGCAGCACGGGCGCGACCGCCACGACGCCCTCGCGCACCACCGGCCGGTCGGTGATCCGGCCCACCCCGAACGTCAGCGTCGTACCGCCCACCGACTGGAAGGAGTCCACCGCCCGGTGGCCCAGCGACGTCACCGCGACGGTGCCCGTCAGGTGCGGCCGCAGCTCGAGCGAGCGGGCGGCCCGCCGGAACCGCCGCCGGGCCGCGATCAGCGCCCCCCGGTGCAGTGCCCGGATGCCCTCGAAATCAGGCGCCCGCTCCGGATCACTCGACCGGACCCGCTCCACATGGGCCTGGATGTCGGCGAGTTCGGCCTGGTGCAAGTCCGGTACCACGGTGCCGAGCACCACTCGGTGCCCGGCGAGCGTGCGGTCCAGGGTGAGCTTGCCGCTGACGAACGGATAGCGGGCGATGCGTGGCCGCCACGGAGGACCGCTCACCGCGGCGTTGGCGTCGGGATGCTTGGCGAGCACGCCGCCCACCGCCCGCAGCACGTACGTGGTCGTCGCATACCGCACCCCGTCGGACTCCTGGGCCGCCGCACGGTGCGCCCGGACCGCGCTCATGTCGACCTCGGTGTCCAGGAAGACCGGGGCGAACTCCTTCACCACCTCCTGGAAGAAGAGCGTGTGCCGGCGCTGGCGGGGGAGCGGTTCACCGGTCCGCCGTGTGCTCATGACGCGGTCGCCAGGTGGTAGACGGCCTCCAGGGACCGGGCCTCCAGGACCTCGGCGAGGACCAGCGGGCGCCCGGTCTCCCGTTCCAGGATCGTGCACAGCGACAGCAGGTGCACCGAGTCCCACGAGGGGACGGCGTCGAAGCCGAGACCGATGTCCTCGGCGGTGACGGACAGGGCGAGTTCGTCGCGCAGCAGGGCCACGAAGTCGTCGATGGAATTCACGGGGTGTCGTTCCCTCCCGGTTCGGGCCGCAGCCTCGCGGTCAGACGGATGTGCTCCGGCGGCGCCGGGACCCGGTCGAGGTCGTGCCGGAACAGCGCCCCGGCCCCGCCCTGCTCCCCGGCGACCGGCGCGAAGCCCGAGCGGGTGTAGAAATCGGCGACCTTGCCGTTCTTCGGGCTCGGCACATAGCGGCCGAGCACCTGACGGGCGCCGGTGGCGCGGGCGTCCGCCAGCACGGCCGCGAGGACCGCCTGCTCGATGCCGCGCGAGAACACGCGGCAGCTGAGCAGGAAGTTGTCCAGTACGACGGTGTCACCGTCGCGGTGCAGCAGCACCGCCCCGACCAGCCCGTTGTCCCCGAACCGGTCCCGGGACCCGATCACCAGGACGTCCGAGCCGGGCGCCTCCAGGAGCGCCTGCACATCGGCGGCCTGCAGCCGCTCCGTGGTGAGGTTGAACTGATTGGTGCGCAGGGTGATCTGCGAGACCCGGGCGAGCTGCCCGGCCGTGGCGGGCGCCACCGTCACCGCGATGTCCAGTTCGCGGAGATAGCCCTCCAGTGAGTCGAAGTCGTCCAGGAAGTCCTTGCGGGCCCGCTCCTGCCGGTACCTGGCGGGTCTGGCCCGGTCCTCCGCGGTCAGCTCCAGCACGTCGAACCAGCCGTCGCGCAGCAGGTCCCCGACGTGCCGGGCCGGCTCCTCGCCCACCGCGACCACCGCGACACCCGGCAGTTCGCGGCGCACCAGACCGCGCTCGAACGAGCTGTCGTCGACGAACACCACGCTGTCCACGGACAGGTTCAGATCCGCGGCGAGCTCCGTCAGATTCTCGTGCTTGGGGCGCCAGTCGGCCCGCACCTGCACGAAGTCCGTCTCGCGCAGGGCCAGGTCCGGGTGGTCGCGCAGCACCTTCTCCACCGGCTCCAGGTCGTTCTTGCTGACCGCGGCCAGCAGCACGCCCTGCGCGGAGAGCTGGCGGGCCACCCGCTGGAAACGCTGGAACGCCTCGCCGCGGTAGCCGCCCGCCACCTCGATGCCCTCCGGCCCGGCCTCGCCGAGGACTCCGCCCCACAGCGTGCCGTCCAGGTCCAGGGCCAGCACCTTCTTGCCGCCGCCCGCGGACTGGCGCAGCAGATGGCCCACCTCGCGGGCGTACGCCGCCAGCAGTTCCGGCGACAGATGCGCCTTGGCGTAGACGCTCTGCCGCGCGTCACGGGCGGGCAGCCCCTCGGCGAGCAGCGGGTCGAGGTCCACCGTGACGGTCCCCGGCCGCCGCTCCGGCAGCCGGAGCAGCCGGGCATTGGCCTCACGCCACAGCACGCCGAGCCGGGCGCGCGAACGCAGGTCGACCAGCTGGGCGGTCAACTCGCGTGGCAGAGGCAGGGTGTTGAGGACGAGTGTGGCGCCGGGTGCGGCCCGGGCGAAGACCTCGGCGGCGCGCTCCACCAGATCGGTTTTGTGCGCCAGGACCCGTTCGGCGTCCTCCACGGTCCACGGCACCGGCAGCTCGTCGGCGATCAGCGCCGCGTCCAGCACGCAGAGGACGAACGCGGGATCCCGTGCGTACAGGGCGCTGTCCGGGGTGAGGAGATCGAAGACCCAGCTGTCGAACTCCGACAACTCCACCCGGGCCAGGAGACCGTGCCGGGCGGCTTGTGCGGCGAGCGCGGGCACCAGGGCGGACAGGGTGCCGTGACCGGTCACGGCGACGAGCGGCGCGGGCGTGTCCGGGTGGGCGGCCAGCACCTCGTCGGCGTCGGCCCTGGCCAGCAGGTGGCCCGCACGGGCCAGGCCCACGTCGTCCAGCTCGGCCAACAGGCCGCGCACGTGCGGGTAGCGGGCGGCGAGAAGGCCGCTGCGGTGCAGCTCGGCGAGGCCGGCCACGGCGTCCTGCGTCACGGGGCGCTCCCCTCCAGCGCGAAACCCGCCTTGAGCCACTTGCTGGACTCGATCGAGATGCCCAGCGCCCGCTCCCCGGGGCGGAGTTCGGACAGGGCACGCTCCAGCTGGAGGAAGACGATGGCGTTGCCGCAGTTGCCCGCCTCGTCGACCACCGACACGTCCCGCGCCGCGGGCAGGGCGAGCCGGTCGCTGATCAGCTTGGTCATCCGGCCCGACAGCTGCGGCGGCAGCAGCAGGCCCACGTCCTCGGCACGCCAGCCGGAATCCGCGAGGAGTTCGTGGAGCACTTCCTCGGTCATCCGGGGCACGTGCTCCTCGATCGCCTTGTAGTCCTCGGTCGCCGCGGGCCGGTCGCTGTCCCGGTCGGCTGGGCCGAACCACTCCAGTACCGCGCCCGGTTCACGGCCCAGACCGACCAGCCGGGTGAACAGAGCCCGTACCGCGGCCGAACCCGGGGCCGGCTCGGCGGACACGACGGCAGCGCCCGCCGCGTCCCCGAACAGCACGAAGTTGACCAGCTCGGCCGGGTCCGCTCGGCGCAGATCGGTCGTCACGTCGTAGAACCGGGCGATGACGTCCCCACCGAGGGCCAGCACCCGGCGGGCGGCGCCCCCGAGGACCAGCTGACGCGCCACGTCGAGTGCCTGTACGGCGCCCGAGCAGCCCGACTGGAGCTGGAAGCTGCGGACCTGGTCGATGCCGAGCCGGTCCGCGACCACGTTGACCGTGGCCGGCATCAACCGGTCCGGGGTCGCGGTGCCCAGCACCACCGCATCGATGTCGCCGGGGGTGAGGGCTGCCGCCTTGAGCGCCTTGCGGCCCGCCTCCTCCGCGAGATCGGCGAGCGTGCCGGTGAGTCGGCCCGACTCCAGGTCGAGGGCCAGATGCCGCGACCTGGTGCCGATGAACGCCTCGACCCACTGCTCCCACAGTGCGTCCATGCCGAACCGCCGGGCCAGCGCCGCGTTGTCCACGGGCGGCCCGGGCAGCGCGGAGGCCGCCGACAGAATGTGCACGTCCTGCTGGGACATGTGCCGTACCTCCTTGGGGGCCGCGACTAGTCGGAGAGCAGGATCCGCGCCTCGGCCGACGCTCGGACCCCGGTCATCCGCCACGTGCGGAAGCCGGTCAGGCCCGCGTAGCGGCCGCCCGTACCGGTCGCCGGGTAGAACACCCACTCGCTGGTGCGCACGTCGTGGAAGTCGGCCCAGCCCTCGGCGTGGATGGTCCCGTCCTCCAGCGTGATGTCCTCCGAGTAGTAGGTGAGCAGCCCGTCGTCGCCGGGGCGCACGTACTTGATGGTGAAGGTGCCGTGCGAGGTGCCGACCAGCTTGCCGGTCTCGTCGTACAGCTCGTCGTCGAAGGTGCCGCCCTGCCCGATCTGCGGGTCCTCCAGGTTCGCCACGTCGTCGACGACCTTGACGACGACTTCCTTGGGCACGCGCAGCACGATCTGGTCCGCCATGGTGGGTTCCTCTCGGGGGAGATGCTGGATGGGGTGAGGAGGTCTCAGGGGGTGAACAGGGCACGCTCCGCCGGGACGCCCGCGACCGCCGGCTGCCGGTCGGGCGTCACCCCGGGGCCGGTCGGATCGAAGACCGCGCCGGGAGTCCCGGACCCGGGCGGGCGGGGGAAGAAGGCGCGCGCATCGCCGCGCGCCGCCACGGCCCACACGTCGTGGCGCGTCCACGTCGCCGTGTTCACCGGGTCGTTGTCGGCGAACGTGTACGGCGCGTACTGCAGGCCGGTGGGGTCCGGCTGGGTGAAGCGGCCCCAGAAGCCGTTGTAGAAGTGGTGGTCGAGGAGGTGGGCGCTGCGCAGCAGCTGGTAGGCGCCCCGGTAGCGGAAGGGGTTGGCCGCCGCGGCGTCGCCCGACGCCGTCACCGCGCCGTGCGGGGTGTAGCGGTAGCGGGCCGCGACGCGGCCGTCCTCGTCGAGCAGGGCGAGGACGGAACCCTGCTGGTCCGTGACGGTCCAGTAGTGCCGGCCGTCCGCCGTGAGCACGGCGAGGACGGTGCCGTCCGGGGCGCGGACGACATCGGTGGGCACACCGTCGTCCAGCACGCGGGCGATGCCCAGCGGCGAGTACGTGAACACGTGCGTGACGGTCCCGCCGTCGAGCGCCGTCTCGGTGATGCGGCGGGGCATCTCCTGGCCGAGGGCGTCGTAGCGCATCTCGGCCACCAGTTGCCCGCCGAAGACCCCGGCCAGGGTCTGGTTCGTTGGGCTGTAGCTGAACGAGCCGGTCGGGTTCACCTCGTCGGTGAAGTTGCCCGCGCCGTCGTAGCCGAACTCGGTTTCCCCGAACCGCACCACCTGGCCCGCGGCGTTGAGGGTGAAGCCGATCGAGCCCAGCCGGGTGAGATGGTGTGCGTCGTCGTAGGCGTACGTCACCTCGCCGGCCCGCACGAGACGCTTCAGGCCGTCGTAGGCGTACGTGGTCGTCTCGTCGGCGACAGTGACGGAGCGCAGCACGTCGGTGTCGGCGCCGTCCGGCGTGGCGTACCCGTAGGCCGCGCGGACCAGCTCCCCGCCGTCCTCGTCACGCACGACCAGGGAGGTCCGGCGGCCCGAGGCGTCGTGGCCGATCTCCTGCACGGCGCCCCCGAAGTCGAGGCGGGTGACCCGGCCCGCCGCGTCGTGCCCGAAGCGGACGACCCGCCCGGACGGGCCGGTGACCGACGCCAGGTCGCCCGACCGGTCGTAGGTGTACCGGGTGGTGCCGCCCGCGGTCGTCAGGGACAGCGGCGCGCCTGTCGCGTCGTAGGTCAGTCCGACCTCGTCGCGGCCCTCACCCTCGGTACGGACCGCGGTGGCGAGGCGGCTGCCGGCCCCCGTGCGCACCCAGGTGAAGGAGTACGCCCAGCCCGCCCCCGCCTTGCGGACCACCCGGCCCACCGCGTCGCGGGCCAGGGTCAGCAGCACGGCGCCGGAGTCGTCGTCGGACACCTCGGCGAGCCGGCCGGAGGCGTCGTACCGGTAGCCGGTGCGCCGCCCGTTGCCCGCGCTCACCCCGGTGATCCGGAACAGGTCGTCGTGGTGGAAGACGGTGCGGCCCAGCGGCGCGGGGGGTGCGACCGCGGTGAGCAGGCCGTCGGCGGTGTAGGAGAAGGAGGTCGTGTCGCCCTTGCCGTCGGTGAGGGAGGAGAGCCGGCCGTGCACCGGGTCGTAGGCACGGACGTCCAGGGGAACCGCCCGGCCTGGCGCGGTGGTCCGCGCCAGGCGGCCCTGTGGGTCGTACTCCAGGAGCAGCGTGTTCCCGGCCGGGTCCCGCAGTGCCGTGGGGAGCGCGGGGTGCGCCGCGTCGCCGTACTCGGCCGTCGACCGGGCCGAGGTCGGCAGCGTCACAGCCGTCAACTCACCGGACGGGCCACGGGAGTAGCGGATGGTGTGCCCGGTGGCGTCGGTCGCCTCGGCCGGCCCGCCGTGCGCGTCCCACGACCAGCGGCCGAGTTCCCCGGCCGGGCCGGTCACCGACAGCGGCCGGTCCTGCGCGTCGAAGGCGTGCACGGTGACGCGGCCCACGGCATCGGTCACCGTGGTCCTGCCGGGCACATGGTCGAACCGGACCCGGGCGCGCCCTTCGGAGCCGTCCCAGCCCACCTCGGTCACCGCGCCCGCCCGGCCGTACGCGATGCTGACACCATCGCCGTCGGGCAGCAGCAGACGGGTGAGCCGGCCCTCCGCGTCCCACCGGTAGCCGGTGTCGTGGCCGTCGGCGTCGGTGTGCCGCACGAGCCGGCCGTCCCGGTCGTAGGCGAAGACCGCCACCCGCGTGCCCAGCGGATCGAGCACCGCGGTGACCACCCGGTCCGTGTCGCGCACCAGGGTCGCGCGCCGCCCGCGCGCATCGGCTTCCGGCCCGCGCGATCACCTCCCGGTGCCGGCCCAGCGCGGTACGGGCGTCCACGAGGAGTTCGAGGCAGGCCAGCCGCTCCTCCTCGACCCAGGTGCTGAAGGAGGCCAGCGCCGTCCCCTCCGCCGTCCCGGCCAGCACCGGACCGCGTACGAGTGCGAGCGCCCGGTCGAACGCCCGGGCCGCCTCCTCGTGGCGCCCCGCGTGCTGGTGCGCCCGGCCGGTGCGCATCGCGTCCTGGAAGTCGTCGACGTCGAGCTCCGCCCGGCCGCGTCGCAGCAGATAGCCGACGGGCGTGGTGGCGATGGCCTGGCCCTCGGAGTCGCCCGCACAGACGAGGAACTTGCGCAGCTGCGAGATGTAGACGTGGACGGCCGCGGCCGCGCGGCGCGGCGGCCGCGTCCCCCACAGCTCGCTGATCAGCTGGTCCTTGGTGACACTCTGCCCGGCGCTGGTGAGCAGCAGGGCGAGCAGGGTCTCCATCTTGGGGGCGCTGAGGGTGAAGTGGTCCTGGCCGTTCGCCACCCGCAGCGGGCCCAGTAGTTCGTAACGCATCGACACCTCGTGCGATAGGGGAGGTCGGTTGCGGTCGCGCTCGATCACAGTCGCTTCCGCCGCGGTGTCCGCGCATCAGTGGAACTACGTACGTGACAACCTTTGGCCAATATTCGCCGTTCACCACTCCCCGCCCAGGCCCCTCGCATTCCCCTTCCCGCGCCGTCGGTCGAGCGTCCCGCGGCCCGCTTTGGTCTCGCTTAGGCGTGCCGGGGGACGCTTGCCGCATGCGCTCCTACCTGGTCCGTCTCCTCCGCGTCGTGTACGAGAGCCTCGTCGCCTTCGGACATCTGTGGATCCTCCACCCGCCCCCGCCGCCGGACGTCCCCACGGCACCGGCCCTGACCGATCCGCCACCGGGGCACCCGGAGCGCCTGTGCCCCGAACTGCCGCTCATCGCCGTGGAGCGGGAGCTGGCGCGGGCATTGCGGGGTGACGGTGCGACCGACCCCACCGGCCGCTGAATCGCCGTCGTCCCACGGGTGCGGACGGCCCTGGGCCGGTTCCCCGCGCCGCCGGCCTGATGGGGCGTAGGGCCGCGTCACCGCCGCCTGCCCGGCCGGGACCTACCGGTCGGCGGGGTCGCCGGCTTCCCTGTCGTAGCGTTCACGGGACCGGTGCACCTCGTCGAAGTGGGACTCCGCCCAGTCCTTCACCGCGGTCAGCAGCAGGCTTCGGTGCCGGGGAGGATCCGGTGTCAGTGTCGCACTGGATGGGGCACGCCTCGGTGACCATCACGCTGGAGACGTACGCTCACTTCCCGCCAGACAACGGGGTGCGGGGCCGGACCGACATGGACGCGTGGCTGGACAACGGCGCGCCCAAACCCCCGGCAGCCGTGGACCTACGCGCGTCGGTGCCCCTCCGCTACACCGAGACCAGCACGCTGTCGCTGCCGACCGACGGCGTAGGGAGCCGTCCGAGTTCCTCTTGGCGGGGGCTCGTTACGGCGGGGCCTGGGCCGTGGGCGTACAGGCATCCGCCGATGCCCCTCTGTACGGGGAGATCCGGACGGACCCCGGTGACGGAGACGCTGCGCTGGCGGCCGGCCTCGCGTGGGTGGAAGAGTATTGTCGATGCGAAGGGCTCGCCGTGGCCCAGGCGCTGAACCTGAACGGTGAGTTCCCAGAGACGGTCAGGCCGTATCAGACGCTCGGACGGCTTCGGATCGAGCCTTCGCGAGGTGGGCGCGCGCACTCCCGCGAAACCCCCTGAGAGCCCCCAGGCCTGTAGACGATCACTGAGGGCCGCCGCCTGACTTGCGGGTGGCGGCCCTCGCTGTGTACGTCGATCATGCTTTTCAGTGCAGGTCGAGAGCCATCCTCAGGAGCCCTGAGACAGCTCCGGCTGCACCTGCGCAGCCGAGGTGCGCGACCGGATCAGACCGCCGGGGCCGGGTACGTCGGGTACTCCACCCCGGAGACGTGCTGGACGACGCGCACGACCTGGCAGGAGTAGCCGAACTCGTTGTCGTACCAGAGGTAGAGGATCGCGTTGTCGCCCTCGACCTTCAGCGCGCCCGCGTCCACGATCGAGGCGTGGCGGGAGCCGATGAAGTCGCTGGAGACCGCGTCGGGCGCGCTGATGAAGTCGATCTGCCGCTTGAGCGGCGAGGTCAGCGACACCTCGCGCAGATGGTCGACGACCTCCTCGCGGCTCGCCTCGCGGGCCAGCTGGAGGTTGAGGATCGCGATCGACACGTCCGGCACGGGCACCCGGATCGAGCTGCCGGTGATCCGCGCCTTGAGGTCCGGCAGCGCCTTGGCGACGGCGGAGGCGGCACCCGTCTCCGTGATCACCATGTTCAGCGGCGCGGACCGGCCGCGGCGGTCGGACTTGTGGTAATTGTCCAGCAGGTTCTGGTCGTTGGTGAACGAGTGGACCGTCTCCACGTGCCCGCGCAGCACCCCGTACTCGTCGGCCATCGCCTTCAGCGGCGGCACGATCGCGTTGGTGGTGCAGGAGGCGCAGGACAGGATGCGCTCGTCCGGCTTGACGGTGTCGTGGTTGACGCCGTGCACGATGTTCGGGACGTCGCCCTTGCCGGGCGCGGTCAGGACGACCTTGTCGACACCGGGGCGCAGGTGCTTGGAGAGGCCCTCGCGGTCGCGCCACTTGCCGGTGTTGTCGATGAGGATGGCGTTCTTGATGCCGTACGCGGTGTAGTCGACCTGCGTCGGGTCGTCGGCGTAGATCACCTTGACGGCGTTGCCGTTGGCGAGGATGGTGCTGTTCTCCTCGTCGACGGTGATCGTGCCCTGGAACTGGCCGTGCACGGAGTCGCGGCGCAGCAGTGAGGCGCGCTTGACGAGGTCCTGGTCGCCCCCGCCGCGCACGACGATGGCGCGCAGCCGCAGGCCGTTGCCCGATCCGGCCTTCTCGATCAGCAGGCGGGCCACGAGCCGGCCGATGCGCCCGAAGCCGTACAGCACGACATCGCGCCCCTCGCGCCGGTCGGCCTTCGCGGCGCCCGTGGCCCCGGCGACGGCCTCGGCGGTGAACTCCTCCACCGACAGTCCGCGCTCGTCGTCCCGGTGGGTCGCGGCGAGCATGCCGATGTCGATCTGCGAGGGGCCGAGGTCGAGCGTGGTGAGGGCCCGCAGGAAGGGCATGGTCTCGGTGACCGACAGCTCCGCCCCGGCGATCTGGCGGGCGAAGCGGTGGGTCTTGAGGATGCTGACCACCGACTTGTTCACCAGGGAGCGGCTGTGCAGCAGGACGGTGACGTCCCGCTCCCGGTGCAGCTTCCCGATCATCGGGATCATCGATTCCGCGATCTCCTCGCGGTGCTTCCAGTTGGTGAACGAGTCGTCGTTGACAGTCACGTCTCTATCTTTCGAGCTAGGCGGCGCTCATATGCTAACCCGATCGGCCGTCTGATCGATCAAGTGGGCTCATGGCTGATCAGATGAGTGTCCTCACACGGGCATGTCGGACAAGTCGGCCGATCGGCCGCTTGCCATGAGGCACGCCCCGCGCATGATTGCGCCGTGGGCGACCGGGTACGCGAGCCTGAACCATGTCCGCGCCCTACCGTGCGCGTGGGCCTCACCACCGTCGCTATCAGGGGATCTGCCATGGAGACACCCGCGAACGACCACCCCGCCACGCCCGCCCAGCGGGCCCTGGACATGCTCGCCGAGAACACCGAGGACACGGCGGCCCTGGACACGCTCGCGAGCAGCGACGTCCTCGTCCCGGTCCCCGACGACGCGAACGACCAGGAGTCCGACCCCGGGATGCTGGCCCTGCCGGTACTGGAACAGCAGGGCGGCCGCCAGGTCGTGCCCGTGTTCACCTCGGAGCTGGAGATGGCCGACCTGCTGCCGTACGTCTCCCGCTACCGGATGGTGCCGCTGGGCGCCCTCGCCGCGCAGTGGCCGGCCGACGACCTGTCGCTGTCCATCGACGCCGGTTCCGAGCACCGCCTGACGCTCACGTCGGACGGCGTGCGCACCCTGCTGGCCCGGCCCTAGCAGTCCCGGGAGGAGAGCCCGCTACGGGTTCTCGTCGTCGCCGAGCACGCGGGCCAGCGCGGCCCGCTGCAGCGGCAGCACCTCGGCATGCAGGTCACGGCCCCGGCGCGTCAGGGTGACGTACACCCCGCGCCGGTCCTCGGCGCACATCGAGCGCTCCACCAGGCCGTCCTTCTCCAGCCGGGCGATGAGCCGGGACAGCGCGCTCTGGCTCAGATGGACCCGGCCGACCAGGTTCTGCACCCGGCACTGGGCGCCCTCCCCGGGCCCCTCGCCCGCGAGGATGTCGAGCACCTCGAAGTCGCTCGCGCCCAGGCCGTGCGGATGCAGCGCGCGGTCGATCTCGCACATCGTGCGCGCGTGTGCCGAGAGCATGTCCCGCCAGCGTTCCTCGAGCCGCGCACCGGCCGTCCTGACTGCCATACCTGCACGGTAGCACCGCGCCCCCGCCTCATCGGGCGTGCAACTGGTGCGCGCGCGAGGGCCGATGGCGCACCACCGGCCTCCCGACGTGCCCCGGGCCCCGACCCGGCGCTAGGCTGGTCCTCGGTCGCGCCTCGGGCGCGGCGCGGCGGTGGGGCCCGCCGTACCCGAACCGCGGCACAGTCGCCGCCAACGGTCCCTACTTGACCTGCGCGGGGGGCACCCCCTGCCCGGCGAGTAGGAGACGTACGACCATGACCGCCCCGAACACCGAACGCTTCGGCGAGATCCGGGCCACCGCCCCGGCGCGGCCGCCCTGGCACGCCCAGGCACCCGTCGTCGCGGTCGTCGCCCTCGGCGGGGCCGCAGGCGCCACCGCCCGCTACGCCGCCTCCCTGTGGTGGCCGACCGACGGCGGCGCCTTCCCCTGGACCACCCTGTGGGTCAACGTCGTCGGCTGCGCCGTGATCGGCGTGTTCATGGTGGTCATCACCGAGGTCCGGGCCGCCCACCGCCTGGTCCGGCCCTTCTTCGGCACCGGCGTGCTCGGCGGCTTCACCACCTTCTCGACCTACGCGGTCGACGCCCGGCAGCTGCTCGCCGGCGACCAGGTCCGCACGGGCCTGCTCTACCTCGCCGCGACCCCGCTCGCGGCCCTCACGGCGGTGTGGCTCGCCGCATGGGCGGCCCGCCGCGTCCTGAAGCGGAGGCAGTCATGACGAGACTGACCGGCAGCGCGCTGCGCGTCACCGTCTTCGTCGGCGAGAACGACACCTGGCACCACCGCCCGCTGTACTCGGAGATCGTCCACCGCGCCCACGCGGCGGGCCTCGCGGGCGCCAGCGTCTTCCGCGGCGTGGAGGGCTTCGGCGCCTCCTCCCTGATCCACACCACCCGGCTGCTGTCCCTGAGCGAGGACCTGCCGGTGGCCGTCGTCATCGTCGACACCGAGGCGCGGGTACGGGACTTCCTGCCGCAGCTCGACGAACTCGTCACCGAGGGCCTCGTCATCCTCGACGACTGCGAGGTCATCCGCTACGTCGGCGAGCACGACGGCGGAACGCACGACGCGTCCGCCGGACCGGACACGGAGGGCACGGGCGCGTGAACTGGCTGCTGGTCGTCGCGGGCGCCATGGTCGGCGCCCCGCTGCGCTATCTCACCGACCGGGCCGTCCAGTCCCGGCACGACTCCGTCTTCCCCTGGGGCACCTTCACGGTCAACGTCGTCGGCTGCCTGGCCCTCGGCCTGCTGACCGGGGCCTCCCTGGCCGGGGCCGCCGGTTCCGAACTGCGGCTGCTGCTCGGCACCGGACTGTGCGGGGCGCTCACCACGTACTCCACCTTCTCCTACGAGACCCTGCGGCTGACCGAGACCGGCGCCCGCCTGCACGCCGCCGTCAACGTGGGCGCGAGTGTGGCGGCCGGCCTCGCCGCGGTGTTCGCGGGGGTGACTGTGGCCGACGCGCTCTGGACGTGACGCCGGACTCCTACCTGCGTGTAGTAGGAACTGGATCCCATGAGCGCCATCAGCATCGGTCAGGCCATCGTCCTCGGAGCCGTCGAGGGTGTCACGGAGTTCCTCCCCGTCTCCTCCACCGGCCACCTCAAGATCGCCCAGGGGCTGATGGGCATCCCCGTCGACGACGACGCCGTCATCGGCTTCTCGGCGGTCATCCAGGTCGGCGCGATCGCCGCCGTCCTGGTCTACTTCTCGGGGGACATCGCGCGGATCGGCTCCGCGTGGCTTCGCGGAATGCGCGATCCGGAGGAGCGCTACCACCACGACTACAAGTTCGCCTGGTGGGTCGTCGCCGCCACGATCCCCATCGTCCTCGTGGGTCTCGCCGCCAAGCCGCTGATCAAGGGCCCGCTCGCCTCCCTGTGGGTGGTCGCCGGCTCGCTGATCGTCGGCAGCGGGGTGATGTGGCTGGCGGACCGGCTGGGCCGGCACAAGCGGGGCGAGGACGACACCTCGTTCAGGGACGCGATGCTGGTCGGCGGCTCGCAGATCCTCGCCCTGCTCTTCCCGGGCTTCTCCCGCTCCGGCGCCACCATGTCCACGGCCCTGCTGCTCGACCTCGACCGGGTCGCCGCCACCCGGCTCTCCTTCTTCCTCGGCATCCCGGCCCTGACCGGGGCCGGCCTGTACGAGCTGAAGGACGCCCTCGGCACCGGGGCGGGGGCGCTGCCGCTGGCCGTCGGCACCCTGGTCTCCTTCGCGGTGGCCTACGCCTCCATCGCCTGGCTGCTGAAGTTCGTCGCCAAGCACACCTTCAACGCCTTCGTGATCTACCGGATCGTCATCGGCCTGCTGCTGTTCGGGCTGCTCGGCGCGGGGGTGCTGCACAGCTGACCACACGGTCCCTCAGCGGGCGGCGCGCAGCGGCTCCCCGACGTCCCTCATGTGCCGCAGTGCTTCGCGATGCGAGGCGAGCAGGCCGGTCCGGTGGTACGGGACGCCGAGTTCGGCGCAGTACGCCTCGGTGACGGCCTGGGCGCGGGGGAGGGCCGGCGTGGGCATGCTGGGGAACAGGTGGTGCTCGATCTGGTAGTTGAGGCCGCCCATGAACGCGTCGACGAACACGCCGCCGCGCACGTTGCGGGAGGTGAGGACCTGGCGGCGCAGGAAGTCGAGCTCCGTGCCCTCCTCGATCATCGGCATGCCCTTGTGGTTGGGGGCGAAGACCGAACCGAGGTAGATGCCGAACAAACCCTGGTGGACCGCGATGAAGGCGACGGCGAGGCCGGGGGAGAGGACGGTGGACAGGGCGCCGAAGTAGAGGGCGAAATGGGCGACGAGAAGGGTGCCCTCCAGGACCGGGCGCTTCACCGAGCGGCTGCGCAGCGCCTTGAAGCTGTTGAAGCTCAGATTGAGCCCCTCCAGCGTCAACAGGGGGAAGAAGAGCGCCGCTTGGTGCCTTCCGACGAAGCGCGGCAGCCCCTTCGCACGGCTCGCCTGACCGCGGGACCAGACCAGGATGTCGGGGGAGACGTCCGGGTCCTTCTCCTCGTGATTGGGGTTCGCGTGGTGGCGGGTGTGCTTGTTCATCCACCAGCCGTAGCTCATGCCCAGGAGGAGGTCGGCGACCAGATAGCCGCCCGTCTCGCTGGCGCGGCGGCGCGAGGACACCTGACGGTGGGCCAGGTCGTGGGCCGCGAGTCCCAACTGGCCGAAGACGAGGCCCAGTCCGGCGGCCACGAGGAGCTGGGCCCAGCTGTCGCCGAGCGTGAGGAAAGCGGTGATGCCGGCGGTGAGCGCGAGGGCCACGGCCGTGAAGCGGACCGTGTAGTAGAGGGGGCGGCGGCGCAGGAGGCCCGCGTCGGACATGCGCCGGGAGAGCTCGGCGAAACCGCTGCCGGGTTCGGTGGTCAGTACGGTCGGAGTTGCCATGCGGTTCAGTATGTGAACGGGGGCTCCGCCGCAGAATGGCGTCCGCCCCCGGAGTGGGGGTGTGGCCAGCACCACCGTGTCCCGGGGGGTATGCGCAGGCTAGCTGTCCCGGACCCACTTGACGCGGAGGGTCAGGGACATGGCGGCCGCGCCCAGGCCGGCGGCGGCCAGGATGACGCCGGTCTCCGGCCACAGAGGGTCGTCCTCGGGTGCCCGCGTCCCCGTCGGTACCGCCTCCGGGCCGTGGCCCGCCTCGGCGTCGGGCGGGGCGAGGGAACCCACCGGCGCGACCCGGCCCGCCGCCTCGAAGCCCCAGTCGAGGAGGGCGCGGGTCTCCTCGTAGACGGCGTGGCCGCCGCCCTCCTGGGGGTTCATCACCGTCACCACCAGGGTGCGGCCGTCGCGGCGGGCGGCGGCGACCAGGGTGTTGCCGGCGTTGCTGGTGTAGCCGTTCTTGATGCCGATCAGCCCCGGATACGGCTCCACCCCGTCCGCCCCGGTCAGCAGCCGGTTGGTGTTCATGATCCCGTACGTGCCCCCGCCCATCCCGGGGAACATCGCGTCGACCTTGGCGCAGTACCGCGCGAAGTCCGGGTTGCGCAGCCCCGCCCGCCCGAACACCGCGAGGTCGTAGGCCGACGACACCTGACCCGGCGCGTCGTAGCCGTCGGGCGAGCGCACATGGGTGTCGCGGGCGCCGAGGGCACGGGCCCGGGCCTGCATCCGGGCGGCCGTGGCACTCCAGCCGCCGGTGAGCGAGGCGAGGACGTGCACGGCGTCGTTGCCGGAGTTCAGGAAGACGCCGTTCCACAGGTCGGAGACGCGGTACGTGTGCCCCTCGACGACGCCGACCAGGCTGCTGCCCGTGCCGATGCCGGTCAGCTCCTTCCCGCTCACCTCGTGCCGGATGCCGCCCGGCAGGACCGGCATCACGGTGAGGGCGAACAGCGTCTTGAGGGTGCTGGCCGGCGGCAGCCTGCGGTGCGCGTCGTGCGCGGCCAGCACGTCGCCGCTGCCGGCGTCGGCCACCACCCACGACAGCGCGGAGACCTCGGGGACATCGGGCACCCCTGGACGGGGCCGGACCTGTGTACCGGGCCGGTCCAGCAGCGACGGCCTGGCCGGCGCCGCCTCCGGACCACCCGGCGGGACGGGGTCCGGGTGCCCCGCACGGGCGGTGGCGGCGGCCGGCAGGAGCGTCAGCAGCCCCGCCGCGCAGAGCACGCAGGTGGAGCGAACCGTCCGGGATGAGAATCCGATAGTCATACCGCAAACGTAGGAACGGGTCGCCATGCCGCCCCGCTGCCCGGGCCGCGTCACGCGCGCAAGCACCCGGATGCCGCAGGGGAGGGGTACGGGGAAGGGGGTCGCGGGTCAGTCCGCGGGCAGCGTCGGCTGGACCTGCCGCAGGAACGTGGCGTTGTCCGGCGTCCGGCGCAGCCGCTCCAGCAGCGTCTCCACGGCGGTCTGCCCGCCCCCGGAGTGCAGGGCCCGGCGCAGGCCCCGTACGGCCTTGGTCTCGGTGAGGGAGAGCAGGAGCTCCTCGCGCCGGGTGCCCGAGCCGGTCAGGTCGACGGCGGGGAACACCCGGCGGGCGGCGAGGTCCCGGCTGAGCCGCAGCTCCATGTTGCCGGTGCTCTTGAGCTCCTCGAAGAAGTAGTCGTCGGCGCGCGAGCCGGTCTCCACCAGGGCGGTGGCGAGGATGGTGAGGGACCCGCCCTCCTCGGCCTTGCGGGCGGCGCCGAAGAACCGCTTGGGCCCGGTCAGCGCCGCCGCGTCGACCCCGCCGCTGAGGGTGCGGCCGCTGGAGGAGGCGGCGTTGTTGTGGACCCTGCACAGCCGGGTCAGGGAGTCGAGGAGGATGACGACGTCCTCGCCGGCCTCCACGAGGCGCTTGGCGCGCTCCACGACGAGTCCGGCGAGCGCGATGTGCTGCTCGGCGCCCTGGTCGAAGGTGGAGGCGTACACCTCGCCGCGCACCGAGCGGCGCATGTCGGTGACCTCTTCGGGCCGCTCGTCCAGGAGCACCACCATCAGCCGGCACTCGGGGTGGTTGCCGGCCACGGCGGCGGCGATCTGCTGGAGGAGGACGGTCTTGCCGGTCTTCGGCGGGGCCACGATCAGACCGCGCTGGCCCTTGCCGACGGGGGCGAGCAGATCGATGATCCGGCCGGTCGCGCCGGCCGCCGGGTGTTCGAGGCGCAGCCGCTCGTACGGGTGCAGCGGGGTCAGGTCGTGGAAGTGCCGCCGGCCGGTGCGGCCGGGGGTCCGGCCGCCGACGCGGACGACGTCGGTCAGGGCGCCGCGCTCACCGCGCACGCCCTCGACCAGGTCGCCCTTGCGCAGGCCGTACCTGCGGATCAGGGCGGGGGAGAGGTGCGGGTCGGAGGCTTCCGGCTGGAGGCTCGGGCCGCGCAGCCGTCCCTTCCCGCCCGCGTCGATGTCGAGGACACCGCTCGCGATCTCGGCCGGGGACTGCTGTACAGGGGGGTGTTCGAGGGTGGTGGTCATGGTGATCGGTCCTTTCGAGGACACGGGCATGAGACATGCGGAAGGAAGGGGAGGGGAGGGGAGCCGCGCGACGAGTACGGACACGCCTTCGAACAGCGGCGGGAACAGCGCCTCGGACATGCGCGAGGTCGGGCTGAGAAGCGGACGCGCCGGTCGCATCAAGACGGGCGGGTCGGCGAACCGAAAGGGAAAGAACCGGTACCGGCGCCTCGGAAGGAGGCGTACACGAATACCGCTCGCACCGTACCACAAGGAGGCCGGTGGGGTGGGACCTCGATGTATGACCTCGATGTGTCCCACCCTCGCCAGCGTGACGGCTGCGCTGCTTGTTCCGTCTTCCTGTCTCTGTCTTCCGTGTGCCCCCGGGGAGGGGCGGGTCAGCCGGCGGCCCGGGCCTCCTCCTCGATCGTGGCGAACTGCGCCGCCATCGCCGCCTGGAGGGCCTGCGCGGCCGACAACGGGCGCACCATCACGGTCAGTTCGTCGATGCGGCCGGACGGGTCGACGTGCAGGAAGTCGCAGCCCTGGAGGGCGCGGTCGCCGACGCGGGCGGTGAAGAGCAGCGCGTGGTCGGGGCCGTCCGCCGCGCCGATGACGCGTGCGTAGCGGAAGTCCTCGAAGACGCGGACGACCGCGCGCAGGATCGCCGCCGTGATCGCCTTGCCGTGGTACGGCTTGAAGACGACGGGGCTGGTGAAGACCACGTCCTCGGCCAGCAGCGCTTCGACGGCGTCGAGGTCCTGCGCCTCGACGGCGGCACGGAATGCCTGCATCAGAACTCCTTATTAAACTATTTTAATAGGTGCGGAGGAGAGTAGTCGTCGCTTGCTAGCGTGTCGACATGTCCCTCAAGTACGCCGTCCTGGCCGCCCTGCTGGAGGGCGAGGCATCCGGATACGAGCTGTCCAAGGTGTTCGACGTCTCGCTCGCCAACTTCTGGCCCGCCACGCCGCAGCAGCTCTACCGCGAACTGGAGCGCCTCGCGGGCGACGGCCTCATCGTGGCGCGGACGGTGGTGCAGGAACGCAGGCCCACCAAGCGGCTGTTCTCGCTCACCGAGGCGGGCCGGGAACAGCTCGGCGCCTTCGCCGCCGAGCCGACCCGGCGGCCCACCGCCGTCCGCGACGAGTTCCTCATCAAGATGCAGGCGATGGACGGCGTCGACCCTCGCGCCGTGCGCGCACTGGTCGAGGAGCGCCGCGCCTGGGCGCTGGGCAAGCTCGCCCGCTACGAGCGGGTGCGCGAACGCCTCCTGGACGGCCGCACCGAGGACGAGCACCTTCGCGAGGCCGACCGCGTCGGGCCCTACCTCACGCTGCTCGCCGGGATCACCTTCGAACGGGAGAACGCCCGCTGGTGCGAGCGCGTGCTCGGCGTCCTGGCGCACCGGCATGCCCCCGCCGGTCCCGCCGGACACGCTCTAGGCTGACCGGATGTTCAGCCCCGAAGGCCCCACCCTGCGCGAACTCGCCGTCCAGGCACTGTCGTCGGTCGAGCACGGCTACGACCTGCTCGCCCCGAAGTTCGACCACACCCCGTACCGTACGCCCGACCGGGTGCTCGACGCCGTGGCCTCGGCGCTGGCGGAGGAGGGCCCCTTCGACGCCGGACTCGACCTGTGCTGCGGCACGGGCGCCGGCGTGGACGTGCTGGCCCGGGTGTGCCGCACCGGCGTGACGGGAGTCGACTTCAGCGCGGGCATGCTGGAGGTCGCGCGCCGGAACACCCCGCCGAAGGGGCCGGCGGTCTCCTGGGTGCGCGCGGACGCCCGCGCCCTGCCCTTCCGGGCCGCCTTCGACCTCGTGGTCAGCTTCGGGGCGTTCGGGCACTTCCTGCCCCGCGAACTGCCGGGACTGTTCGGCCAGGTGCACTCCGCGCTGCGGCCCGGCGGCTGCTTCGCCTTCCCCGTCGCCGCGCCGGCCCGGCCGGGTACGGCGGGCTACTGGGCGCTGCTCGGCTTCGACGCGGCGATGCGGGTGCGCAACGCGCTGTGGCGGCCGCCGTTCGTCATGTACTACCGCACGTTCCGGCTCGGCGACGTCGGCCGGGAGCTGACCCGCGCCGGCTTCCGCACCGGCCTGCGCGCCCTGCCCGAGTTCGGACGGCGCCCCGACGGCAGCCCGCGCGCCCGGCTGGTCGTCGCCCGGCGACTGCCTTAGGGCGCGCGTGGCGCGTGCGTGGGCGTGTATGGGGCGTGCGGTCCCTCGCCCCCGCGACGTCAGGCGTACGCGCGCAGCCAGCGCAGTTTCGCCGCCTGCTGGTACGGGCCGCCGCCCTCATGGTCGTTGAAGTCGTACACCTCGATCGTCTTGTCCTCGTGCGCCCAGGCGTTGAAGGCGGCGAAGACCGTCGACGGCGGACAGATCTGGTCCTCCAGCGCCGTGGAGAACAGGGCGGGCGCGCGGCCCCGGGCGGCGAAGTGGACGCCGTCGAAGTAGGAGAGGGTGCGCAGCACGTCCTCGGTCCGGCCGCGGTGCGTCTTGAGGTACATGCCTATCTCGCGGTACGGGTGCCGGTCGGTGAGCACGGTCGCGCGCGGGAAGTCGCAGAGGAAGGGCACGTCCGGCGCGACCGCGGTCAGGTCGGGCACCAGGCCGCCGACGGCGAGCGTGAGGCCGCCGCCCTGGCTGATGCCGAGGGCGACCGTGCGGGCCGGGTCGGTAAGGGGGTGGGACCGGGCGGCCTCGACGGCACGGACGGCGTCGGTGATCACCCGGCGGTAGTAGTAGTCCTCGGGCGCTTCCAGGCCACGGGTCATGAAACCCGGGTAGGCGGGCGAGGCGCCGACCGGATCCGGGGTGCCGCCGCCCGCGCCCCAGGCGCTGCCCTGGCCGCGGGTGTCCATCAGGAAGTGCGCCCGGCCCGAGGACGCGTACAGCAGGTGCTCGTGCGGCAGCCCGCGCCCGCCGCCGTACCCGAGGAACTCCACGATCAGCGGCAACGGCTCCGACGCCGCCGCCGGCAGGGTCAGCCAGCCCTTCACCGGGTGGCCGCCGAAGCCGGCGAACGTCACGTCGTACACCTCGACCGTGGACAGCCCGGTGTCCACCGGTTCGAAACGGGCGTCCAGATCGTGTGCGCGGGCCTCGCTGAGCGTCCTGTCCCAGAACGCGTCGAAGTCCTCGGGTGCGGCGGACGCGCTGCGGTACACGCGCAGTTCGTCGAGCGGAAGATCGAACAGAGCCATCGGGGACCGCCTTTGCGGGACACAGTGCCGGACCGGTACGGATGACCACACCGTACGTGAGCGGTCCCTGGCCCCGCCGCGAGGGCCGTACCCGTCAGGCCCGGCGGTGCGTCCACCGGGGCTCGGTGAGCGCCCAGTCCCGGTCCCACTCCGACATCCGCCGTCGCAGCGCCGCCGCGCGCACGGCCCGGTGCCCGGCGAGCACCAGGAGCGACGCCCCGAGGGTCGTGAAGGAGCCGACGGTCGCGCTGTGCTGCCAGATCGCCGCGCCGTCCGACGGCGGCGGCACGCCCCGGCCCCGCGAGTCCAGCCACACGTCGACGGTCTCCCCGTCCCGGGCCCCGGCCGGCACCCGTGCCGTGGTGGTCTTCTCCGTGCCGTCCGGCGTGCTCCAGCGCACCGTCGCCCGGTACGTGTGCTGCCCGCCGAGCTGCGCCGACGGCTGGGTGTCACGGGCCCGGCCGGTCACCTCGGCCCGCACCCGGTGCCGGTCCGCCCGCTGCTCCGCGACGACCCGCTGGGCCTCGCCGTGGCCCCACCACGCGGCGGCGGCGCCGAGCAGGGGAGCGCCCACGCACAACAGGACCGCGACGACCAGCACCGTCCACGCCTCGACGACGTCCGACCGGCGCCGCAGCGGATTGCGCCGCCAGCGCCAGCCGCGCACCCGGGTTCGCATGTCGACCTCCCGCCGCCGTGCCTCGGTGCCGCGCCACGTGTGCGAGCGCCCGCACTGGACTGGTACCCCGTACGGCGGACCTGGCCCACCCCGTCGCCCGTCTCCTCGGACTCCCCGGACCCTTCGGCCGCGGATCAGCCGAAGCGCTCGATCCGGATCCGGTCCACCGGCTGGCCGGCCGCGACCAGCAGCCGGGACGCGTGCTCCGCGAAGGCGTTGGACCCGCACACGTACGCCTCCCAGCCCCCGGCCGGCGCCTCGGCCAGCAGCGGCGCGAGATGCGCGGCCGTCATCCGGCCCACGGGCACGCCCGCCGGCGCGCTCCGCGTGAACACCGCAACGGTCTCCGCGCCGAACTCCCGGGCGAAGATCAGCTCCTTCGGGCCGCGCGCGGACACCAGCAGCCGCAGCGGCACGGTCAGGCCCCGCGCCCGGTGGTACCGCACCATCGACATCAGCGGGACCACACCCGACCCCGCGCCCAGCAGCAGCGCGGGACGGTCGCCCGGCCAGGCGAAGAAGCCGCTCAGCGGGCCGCGCACCTCGATCCGGTCCCCGGGCCGCGCCACCGTGTGGAACCAGCCCGACACCTCCCCGCCGGTCACGTGGTCCAGGGTCAGCTCGATGTGCCCGGAGCCGTCCGGCGCGGACGCCAGCGAGTAGTGGCGCTGCGCCACGTACCCGTCGGCCGCCGTGAGGCGCAGCATCAGGTGCTGGCCGGGCAGATGACCCGCCCAGCCGGGCACCGCGAACCGGAAGGTGGACGCCTGGGGCGTCTCGCGGCGGATCTCCGTGAGCGTGGCCGTCTGCCAGGCCCCGGCCACCTGCCCGCTCACCTCGATGCGCCCGGGGACGGCGAACCGGGTCGGGGGAGTGAAGGCCCGCACCGCGCCCCCCGCGGGCGTCGTCGTCTCAGTCACCGGAGTACCGCTGCTCGCGCCAGGGGTTGCCACGCGCGTGGTAGCCGTTCCGCTCCCAGAACCCCGGCTGGTCGTGGCCGAGCAGCTCCAGCCCCGCGATCCACTTCACGCTCTTCCAGAAGTACAGGTGCGGCACCACCAGCCGCGCCGGACCGCCGTGCTCCGGGGCCAGCGGCCGCCCGTCGTACTCCCACACGATCCACGCCCGCCCGCCGGTCAGGTCCGCCAGCGGCAGGTTCGCGGTGTACCCGGTGTGCGCGTAGGCCACGGCGTGGGTGGCGGACGGCAGCGGGCGCGCCGCGTCGAGGAAGCGGTCCAGGGACACGCCCCCGAAACGCACCCCGAACTTCGACCACCCCGTCACGCAGTGGATGTCGCCCGCGTACGCCGACGCCGGCAGCCGGTGCGCGCCGGCCCAGTCCCACGAACGGTCCTCGGCGACCAGGCCGCCCACCCGGAAGCTCCAGTCGGCGGGCGCCAGGTCGGGCGTGACCTCGGCGGACAGCACGGGCCAGTCGTCGCCCGCGTCGTACTGACCGGGCGGCAGCCCCGGCCGGGCGGCGCGCGGACGCCCGGTGAAGCCTCGGGTGGTGTTCATGCGGAGGGAGCCTTTCGGACCGGCGGGGCGGGGCGCCCGCGGCCGGCGGGAACGTGGTGCGTACGCGGTCAACGGTACGTGCTGCCGTACCCCCGCTCAGAGCCGCCCGGTACCGGGCCACGCGTTGTACCGCTCCAGATACGCGGCGAAGCGGACGAGGTCCTCCTCGGCCCAGTCCGCGAGCCGCTCCCGGAAGGCGGCCCGGCGGCTCTCGGTGACCCGGGCCAGGATCCGCCGCCCGGCGTCCGTCAGATGCAGCACCTGCACCCGGTGGTCCTCCCGGTCCAGGCGCCGCTCGATCAGCCCGGCCCGCTCCAGCGCCGCCACCTGGCGGCTGACGGTCGACTTGTCGAGGGCGTAGTGCGCGGCCAGGTCCGTGGCCCGGCAAACGTCCCGCTCCTCCAGATGCCCGAGCAGCGTGTACGACACCAGCGACAGCTCCGGATGCACGCGCCCGGCCGACGCGCGGGCCCGGCGGGCGAAGGCGGTCATCTCGCGGTGGATGGTCTCCACCGCGTCCGGTGGGTCCGCAGCCGTCACAGGTCCTCCTCCACGTGGGTGGTTGCGCACTACAACTGTAGGGGGCCGGGCAGGGCGGTGGCGCCCGGGCGTCGGGGGTGTTGGGGTAGGGTGACCGGCGGCCGCGGATCGTCCCGGCCGCCGGACGCCCGGGAGGTGAGACCCATTACCGCTGTGTCGGCCCGGGTGCTCTCTCCCCACGGCAGTGCGGTCACCGCCGACCGGTGACCTGAGAGCGCCCTTCGGTTCTCGAAAGGCTCTCGGCTTCCATGCCCGCACCCTTCCCCAGTTCCTCCGCTTTCCCCAGTTCCTCCGCCTTCCCCACGCCTGACTCCGTCGTGGCCGCGCTCCGCGCCGCCGGCTGCGTCTTCGCCGAGGACGAGGCGGCCCTCCTGCTGTCCGCCGCCCGCACCGCCGAGGAACTCGCCGTCCTGGTGGACCGGCGCGTCGGCGGCCTGCCCCTCGAACTCGTCGTCGGCTGGGCCGAGTTCCGCGGTCTGCGGATCTCCGTCGCACCCGGCGTCTTCGTCCCGCGCCGCCGTACCGAGTTCCTGGTCGCCGAGGCCCTCGCCCTCGCCCCGCGCGCGGCCGTCGTCGTGGACCTGTGCTGCGGCTCCGGTGCCGTCGGCGCGGCCCTCGCCGCCGCTCTCGACCGGCCCGAGGTGCACGCGGTCGACGTCGACCCGGCCGCCGTGCGCTGCGCCCGCGGCAACCTCGCCGGGGCGGGCGGCCGGGTGTACGCCGGCGACCTCTTCGACCCGCTGCCCGGGGAGCTGCGCGGCCGGGTGGACATCCTCGCGGCCAACGTGCCGTACGTCCCCACCGGCGAGGTCCCGCTGCTGCCGGCCGAGGCCCGCGACCACGAACCACTGGTCGCCCTCGACGGCGGCGCCGACGGCCTCGACGTGCTGCGCCGGGTCGCCGCCGAGGCCCCCCGCTGGCTCGCCCCCGGCGGCTGCCTCCTGACCGAGACCAGCGAACGCCAGGCCCCCGCCGCCGTCGACGCCTTCACCCGCGCCGGCCTCACCACCCGCCTCGCGGTCTCCGACGAACTGCACGCCCACGTGGTGACCGGCGTCCGGCCGTAGCAGGTCGTCCCACCACCGGGTCGTTTCTACGACGGCGCCGTGGCCCGCGCGATGAGCAGGGCCACGTCGTCGGAGTTCTCCGGTTCGTGCAGCGTGCGCAGCAGCATGTCGCAGACCTCCTCCAGCGGGCGGTCCGGGCCCTCCAGCAGCGCGAGGAGCGCCTCCAGCCGCTGGTCCAGCGGATGCCGGCGCGTCTCGACGAGGCCGTCCGTGTAGAACACCAGCCGGTCGCCGGGCTCCAGGCCCACGGCGGTGGTGGAGAAGGGGACGCCGCCCACGCCGAGCGGCACACCCGTGGGCAGGTCGAGCAGCTCCGGCGGGTGGCCGGAGCGCAGCCGGATCGGCGGGAGGTGCCCGGCGTTGGCGATCAGGCACTGCCGGCGGTGCGGGTCGTGGACGGCGTACACGCAGGTGGCGATGGCCTGGTCCAGGCCCGCCGTGGTCCGGTCCAGGTGGGCGAGCAGGAACGCCGGATCGGGGTCGAGGGCGGCCAGGGTGTTGGTCGCCGTGCGCAGCCGCCCCATCGAGGCCGCCGCCGCGATGCCGCTGCCCATCACGTCCCCGACCACCAGCGCGGTCTTGCAGCCCTCCAGCGGGATCACGTCGAACCAGTCGCCGCCGACCTCGCTGGTGCCCCCGGCCGGCTGGTAGCGGGAGGCCACCTCCAGGCCGCCCGTCACCGGCGGATGGCTCGGCAGCAGGCTGCGCTGGAGGGTGAGGGCGGTGTCGCGGGCGTTCTGGTACCAGCGGGCGTTGTCGATCTGGAGCGCCGCCCGCGCGGCCAGCTCCCGGGCCAGCAGCAGGTCGTCCTCGCCAAAGGGCAGCGGATTGCCGACCCGCTTCAGGTCCAGCGCCCCGAGCACCTCGCCGCGCGCGATCAGCGGCACGGCCAGGTACGAGTGCATGCCCGCCTCGCCCAGCAGCGCGGCCGCCTCCGGTGAGCAGGCGATGCGCGCCAGGTCGTCGCCGGTCACCCGCTCCACCATGACCGGCCGTGCCGTGCGCACGCACTCGGTGACCAGGCGGTCCGGTCCGTACCGGGCGACCTCGCCGGACCGGTCGGCCGCCCGCAGCGCCTCCGGGGCGCCGGCCGCCTGGACGGCCAGCGCCCGCAGCACGGCGGGCTCGGCCGGGCCCAGGGTGCTGCGGCGGCCCTCGACCACCGCCTCCAGCAGGTGCACGGCCGCGATGTCCGCGAGGTCGGGCACCGCCACCTCGGCCAGCTCCAGCGCGGTGCGGTCCAGGTCCAGGGTGGTGCCGATCCGGGCGGAGGCGTCCGCGACCGCGGCCAGCCGGCGCCGGGCGGCCTCGGCCTCGGCGCTCGTGCGGTGCTGCTCGGTGACGTCCATGACCGAGATCGCCACGCCCAGCACGGCACCGAGCGCGTCCTCCAGCCGGTACAGCGAGACCGACCAGGTGTGGTCCTCGTCCGGATCGGCGGGGGTGCGTCCGGTGGTGGCCTTGCCGACGACCGGCCGCCCGGACGCCAGCACCTCGCGCGCCGCCGCCTCCAGGGCCTCGGCCTCCACCAGCGGCAGCAGCTCGCGGGCGGTGCGGCCGAGGTGGTCGGCGGCGGGGATGCCGTTGATGCCCTCCAGGGCCGGGTTGACCGAGACGTAGCGCAGGTCGGGGTCGAGGACGGCCAGGCCGATCGGGGACTGCGAGACCATCCGCGAGGACAGGGCGACATCGTGCTCCAGGCGCCGCACCGTCGACCGGTCGGCGGCGAGGCCGAGCGCGTAGACCTCCCCGTGGTCGTCCATCAGCCGCACGTTGCGGAACTCCACCAGCCGCGTGCCGCCGTCCTTGTGCCGGACGGGGAAGGCGCCGGCCCAGCCGCGGCCGGTCTTCATCACGTCCGAGAACAGCTGCACGGCCAGGTCGAAGTGGCGCTCGTCGACCATGACGCGGGCGGCGTACTGCCCGAGCGCCTCCGGCGCGGACCAGCCGAACAACTCCTCGGCCTGCGGGCTCCACAGCACGATCCGGCCCTCGGAGTCCAGCACGATCGCGGCCAGGCTCAGCAGGTCGAGCAGCCCGCCGGGCCGCGCCGTTCCGCGCGGCGACGCGTCGCCGTCGAACCCGGCAGACCCGGCTGCACTCATCCCACGCCCCGCCTTCACCGTCCTGCGCGACACGTCCTCATGAATGCCGACTCCCTTGTTGTACCGCGTTCCACCGCGCACGGGGCCGGTTCCCGCGGCATCCCGCTGCGCTGCCACCTCCCTCCAGCATCGCCCCGCGCGGCGCCGCCCGCCGCACGGGCGACGGCATCCGCCGTACCGGCGCCCGCCCTGTCACGGCGTCCCGTCCGGCCCCTTCGCGCGGGACCCCGGGTGGTGCTTTTCTGGTGGTATGGGCCATGAGAGGAGCGATCACGATGGACGGTGAGCGAGCGCATCCCGAGTCCGTCTCGGTGGAGCTGAGCGGGTGCAGCACGGAGGACGCCCGGACCGTGTTCGACGTCCTGTGCGCCTGCTACGGGTCCGACGACCGGCACGCGGGGGACGCGACCCGGACCTGCCACGAGGTGCGCCCCACGGTGTGGCTCGGCACCTTCGACGTGGCCGACGCGCACGAGGGCGTGTGCGACCCGGCCCGGCTCGCGGCGTCCGTGGAGGCCGACGTGCAGGGCGGCTACTGGGCGATCGAGCGGTTCCGCACCACCCTGGACTCCCTCTTCACCGTGCAGGACCTGAGCACGGCCTCCGGGGACCAGGAGCGGGAGCTGCACGTACGGCTGGAGAGCCGCTGAGAGCTTTCGGGGGCCGCTGAGGCGGGTCCGCGGGGCGCGGTGGTGTGTGGCGTGCGCCGCCTCTTTGTGCAACTAGTTGCACAAAGAGGCGGCGGTCCTCTACAACAGAGGCACCACACCGCGCACGGAGGGCCCGATGAGCCGTTTCCCCCACCTGCTGAGCCCGCTCGACCTGGGCTTCACCACGCTCCCCAACCGGGTCCTGATGGGCTCCATGCACGTGGGTCTGGAGGAGGCCGAGCGCGGCTTCGAGCGCATGGCCGCCTTCTACGCCGCCCGCGCCCGCGGCGGGGTGGGCCTCATCGTCACCGGCGGCATCGCCCCCAACGACGAGGGCCGGCCCTCCCCGGGCGGCGCCAAGCTCACCACCGGCGCCGAGGCCGAGCGGCACCGGGTCGTCACCGACGCCGTGCACCGCGAGGGCGGCCGGATCGCCCTCCAGATCCTCCACTTCGGCCGCTACGCCTACCACCCCGACCTGGTCGCCCCGAGCCCCCTCCAGGCGCCGATCAGCCCCCACGTGCCCCGCGAGCTGACCGACGCCGAGGTGGAACGCACCGTCGACGACTACGCGCGCACCGCCCGCCTGGCCCGCGAGGCCGGCTACGACGGCGTCGAGATCATGGGCTCCGAGGGCTATCTGATCAACGAGTTCATCGCCGCGCGCACCAACCACCGCACCGACCGCTGGGGCGGCTCCTACGAGAGGCGCACGCGCTTCCCCGTCGAGATCGTCCGCCGGGTCCGCGAGGCCGTCGGCGAGGACTTCATCGTCGTCTACCGGCTCTCCATGCTCGACCTGGTCCCCGGCGGCTCCACCCTGGACGAGGTGATCACCCTCGCCAAGGCCGTCGAGGCCGCCGGGGCGAGCATCATCAACACCGGCATCGGCTGGCACGAGGCCCGCATCCCCACCATCGCCACCTCCGTGCCGCGCGGCGCCTACACCTGGGTGACCAAGCGGCTGATGGGCGAGGTGTCCGTGCCGCTCGTCACCACCAACCGCATCAACACCCCGGAACTGGCCGAGGAGTTGCTCGCCTCGGGGACCGCCGACATGGTGTCGGTGGCCCGCCCGATGCTCGCCGACCCCGACTTCGTCGCCAAGGCCGCCGCCGGCCGCCCCGAGGCCATCAACACCTGCATCGGCTGCAACCAGGCCTGCCTGGACCACACCTTCAGTGGCAAGATCACCTCCTGCCTGGTCAACCCCCGCGCCTGCCACGAGACCGAGCTGGTCCTCACCCCGACCCGCCGCCGCAAGCGCGTCGCGGTCGTCGGCGCCGGGCCGGCCGGGCTCGCCTGCGCGGTGAGCGCCGCCGAACGCGGCCACGACGTCACCCTCTTCGACGCCGCGAGCGAGATCGGCGGCCAGCTGAACGTCGCCCGCCAGGTCCCCGGCAAGCAGGAGTTCGACGAGACCCTGCGCTACTTCCGCACCCGACTCGCCGCCCACGACGTCGACATACGCCTGGACACCCCCGTCACCGCCGCCGACCTCGACGCTTACGAGGAGGTCGTCGTCGCCACCGGCGTCACCCCCCGCACCCCGGACATCCCCGGCGTCGACCACCCGAGCGTCGTCGGCTACCTCGACGTCCTGCGCGGCAGCGCCCCCGTCGGCGAGCGCGTCGCCGTCCTCGGCGCCGGCGGCATCGGCTTCGACGTCGCCGAGTACCTCACCGACGGCGGCGACAAGGCCCACGAGGACCCGGCGGCGTACTTCCGCCTCTGGGGCGTCGACACCGACTACCGCGCCCCCGGCGGGCTGGCCGCGCCCGAGCGCCCCGCGCCGCCGCGCACCGTGCACCTGCTCCAGCGCAGGACCACCAAGGTCGGCGCCGGGCTCGGGAAGACCACCGGCTGGATCCACCGCGCCGAGCTGAGGCACCGCGGCGTCACCATGACCCCGGGCGTGCGCTACGACCGGATCGACGACGCCGGACTTCACGTCACCGTCGACGGCGTGTCCACGGTCCTGGAGGTGGACACCGTCGTCCTGTGCACCGGCCAGGAACCGCGCCGGGACCTGTACGAGGAACTGCTCGCCGCCGGCCGCTCCGCCCACCTCGTCGGCGGCGCCGACGTGGCCGCCGAACTGGACGCCAAGCGCGCCATCAAGCAGGGCACGGAGCTGGCCGCGGCGCTGTGAGACCGGCGTCCGGCCGTCCCTAGGATGAGCGCATGTCCCTCCCGCACGCGATCCTCACCGCCCTGGTCGAAAAGCCGTCGTCCGGGCTGGAGCTGACCCGCCGCTTCGACCGCTCCATCGGCTACTTCTGGTCGGCGACGCACCAGCAGATCTACCGCGAGCTGGGAAGACTGGAGGCCGACGGCCTGATCCGCGCCCTGCCGGAGGCCCAGCCGGCCCGCGGGCAGAAGAAGTCCTACGAGGTCCTGCCCGCGGGCCGCGCCGAACTGGCCCGCTGGACCGCCGCCCCGCAGGACCCCAAGCCGATGCGGGACACCATGCTGCTGCGGCTGCGCGCCGCCGCCGTGGTCGGCACCACCGGCGTCGCGGCCGACCTGCGCCGCCATCTGGAGCTGCACGAGCGGCAGTTGGCGGAGTACGAGGAGATCGAGCGGCGCGACTTCCCGCCCGGCAAGGACGGCGCCGAGGACCGGCTGCGGCACCTGGTGCTGCGGGCCGGCATCGACCTGGAGACCTTCTGGACCGGCTGGCTCCGGCACGCGCTGGAGGAGTTCGCCGAACTTCCCGGCGACGGGACGGCCTGACCCCCTTCTGGCAAGCGGCGGCCGGTCAGAACCGGAACGGCCTGGAGCGCCGACGCAGGAACCAGGCCGCCGCGATGACCCCGGATCCCACCAGCGCGCCGCCCGCCACCAGGGTGACCGTCCCGTAGTCCTTGACGGCCCCGCCGAGCCCGCCCAGGACACCGCGCGGCGACGCGGAGGGGGAGGGCGTCACGGTACGGCTCGGGGACGGGGACGGGGACGGCGCTGTGGAGACGATGACCGTCTGGGTGCCGGCCGTGCTGTTGTTGGAGCACAGGACGATGACCGTGTAGGTGCCCGGGGCGATGCCGGCCCAGGTCGCGGACTGGCCGGACGCGCTCCCGGACAGCGCCACCTGGCGGCCCTGGGCGAAGTCCCGCTGGGCGCCGGTGAGCAGCGAGGCGGTACCCCAACTGCCGTTCAGCTGGGCGCAGGCGGTGGTCGTGACCGACACGGTGGACCCGGTGGTGCTCACCGAGATCCCGGGCCCCGCGGCGGCCGGCCCGGTGGTCAGGGCGACGGGCAGCGCGACGGCGGCTGCCACGGTCAGCCCGGAGCGGAGAAGTGGCGATGGGATGCGCATGTGGACTGCCCTCCGGCGGCACGGTCGGCGGAACTTCCTGGTAGGCCGCCGAGATCGGGAACGGCCGTGCCCCCTCACGGGCAGCCAACAGCGCCGTGGCCCCGCCCGCATGCCGAACGCGACCGCCCAGGTGACACCCCACCCCGGGCCTCACCTGCCGAGCGTCACCGCCCGCTCCACCGAGAACCCGCCCCAGGTGCCGTCCGACAGTCGGGCCCGGATCTTCACCCGGTGCGTGACGCCCGCCTCCCGGCCCGCGTAGAAGCTGTACTCGGCGCGGTCGCGTGGTGCCTCGGCGCCGTAGACGAGGGAGGTGGCGGGACGGCCGTCTAGGTGGATCTGATACTCCGTGATGGGGGCGTCGGAGCGCGGCGGGGTCCAGGTGAGGTCGAGGTGGTAGGCCCCGTCGTCGAGGCGGGAGGCGACGCGCAGATCCGTCGGCGCGCTCGCACGGCCGTCGTCGACGCCCGGTGTGGTGACCCGTGCGGCGGGACCGGCGGGGGAGACGTTGTCGGCGGCGTCCCGCGCCCGCACCGTGAAGGAGTAACGGGTGCCCGCGCGCAGCCCCGTGACCACGGCCGCCGTCTGACCGCCCCCGACGCTGTGGACCTTCGCGTCCCCCTGGTAGACGTCGTACGAGACCACCTTGCGGTCGTCCGCGGCGGCGGACCAGGTGAGCTGGACGGAGCGGCTGTCCACCGCCCGGCCCTCGGTCGCGCGCGGGCGCGTCGGGGCGGAGGTGTCGTCGACGGCGGCGGGCGTGGCCGCCCGGGCCTCCCGGCTCGGTGGCCCGAGGCGCCCGTCGGCGTCCCGCGCCCGTACGGCGAAGACGTAGGCCGTCGAGGGGGCCAGCCGGGTGACGTCCACCATGCGCGCGGACGCCGGGACCTCCTTCACGCGGGTGCCGCCACGGTACACCTCGTACGCCTCCGCCCCCTCGACCGCGCTCCACATCACGTGCACCGTCGTCGCGCTGCCCGCCTCGGCGGTGACGCCGGCCGGGATGCCGGGCAGCCCCCCGACCTCGCCGTCGCCGCCCGCGCCCCAGCCGCAGGAGGCGAGGAGGGCGAGCGAGGCGGTGAGCAGGGCGCAGCGGTACAGGGCGGGCGCGGGGGTTCGTCGCACGGCTCTGCCTCCCGGAACGGCAATGGTCCGGACCAATATGCCGTCCATGACGCGATCACATCAAGTGTGCCGTGGGTGCGGATCACCCGGAAGGGTTACGTATGCTGAGACACCTCACGGTCGAAGTCCCCGGAAGCAGCGGGGAGTTCGAGCCGTCGGCGCGGAACGCTGTCGTCGCTGGTCCCGCGCCGGCGCGGGCGGCCGGGTGGACCGGAGCCGGAACGGGCCTGGTCCGCCCGCCGCCGGACGTTCCCGGGAGCCGCGGCGCGCGCGGGGGCCGGTGCCTGCGCCGTCCGGCCCTGTCGAGGGTGGCCGCGCGGGCGTTCTGGGGACAGATGGGGCCGACCGTCCCGTCCTGTCCCCGAGGAGAGGCCCCATCGTGCGTGTCCCGTCGCTGACACTGGTCGCGGCCAGCGCCGCCCTGCTCGCCCCCACGGCGTTCCCCGGCGCCGCACCGGCTGCGCTCCCGGTCGCCCCCCGGCCCCAGCTCGGCACCGCCCTCCCGCCGCACGCCGGCCCCGCGCGCACGGAAACCGGCCCGGTACGCGCGGGCCGCTCGGGCATCCGGGTCGCCCCGCTGACCTCCCCGCCGCCCTCCGCCCCCGGTCCCGTACCTCCGTCCCAGGTGCGGCCGGGCAAGAGGGAGGACGCGGGCCGTACGGAGCCCGTCCGCGCCGCCGACCTGCTGGCCAAGGTCAAGGACTGCACCCCCGTCTCGAAGGGGCGCTACCGCAGCGACGCCGGAGCGCCGGCCGACATCCCCGTCTGCGGGACCCGGGACGCCGTGTACTGGAAGGCCGACCTGGACGTCGACTGCGACGGCCGCCCCGGCGACCGCTGCAACAGCCGCACCGACCCGCACTTCAGCCCCGCCACCGCGTTCACCCGGTCGGACGGCCGGGCGCTGGACGCGGAGCGCCTGCCCTACGTCGTCGTGCCCCAGCCGAGCGAACGGTGGGACCACCGCGAGGACGACGTACGCGGCGGGTCCCTCGCCGCCGTCGTCCACGGGGACCGGGTCGGGTACGCCGTCGTCGGCGACATCGGCCCCCGCGGCCTCATCGGCGAGGCCTCCTACGCCGCCGCCCGCTTGCTCGGCATCCCGGCCGACCCGCGGACCGGCGGCGCCGCCTCCGACGTGACGTACATCGTCTTCAAGGGCAGCGAGATCGACCCCATCGAGGACACGGCGCAGGCGGAGCGCACGGGGGAGCGGCTGGCGCGGGAGTTCGTGGCGGGGGACTGACGCGGGCGGCCCGCGGGCACCGGACCGCCCGGCGAGGACCCTCGGCGCCTACGTCTTCCGGTACGAGTACGCCTCCACCGCCGCCGCCTCCACCGCGTCGAGGTCGGCGCCCGTCGACGCCGTGACGACCGCGGCGACCGCGCCCTCGACGAACGGGGCGTCGACCAGACGCGTGTCGTCGGGGAGTTCGTCGCCCTCGGCGAGCAGCGCCTTGACGGTGAGGACCGCGCTGCCGAGGTCGGTGAGGACGGCGACGCCCGCCCCCTGGTCCACGGCTGCGGCGGCGGCCGCCACCAGCTCGGAGCTGGTGCCGAACTCCCCGGTCGCGGTGCCGCCCGCCGGCGCCACCGGCACCGCCACGCCGCCGCCCGACAGGGCCTTCGCCAGCTCCACCACGGACGCGGCGACCTCGGCGCTGTGCGACACCAGCACGATCCCGACCAGCTTCCCGTCACTCACCGGCCGCCTCCTCCAGTGCGGTGAACAGCAGCGCCGACGAGGTCGCGCCCGGATCCTGGTGCCCGATGCTGCGCTCGCCGAGATAGCTCGCCCTGCCCTTGCGGGCCTGCATCGGCACGGTCGCCTTCGCCCCCTCGTCGGCGGCGGCGCGCGCCGCGGCGAAGGACTCGCCGAGAGCGTCCACGGCCGGCACCAGGGCGTCCACCATCGTCTTGTCGCCCGGCGCGGCACCCCCGAGCGTCCGCACCGCGTCCACCCCCGTCCGCAACGCCTGCGCGAACTGCTCCTCGCTCACCTCGGCGGCGTCCCCGAGCGTCTTGCCGGTGCGGCGCAGCAGCGTCCCGTACAGCGGCCCCGAGGCGCCGCCGACCGTGGAGATGAGCTGCTTCCCGGCCTGGATCAGGACCGCGCCGGGGGTGCTCAGCGCCTCCTTCTCCAGTGCGGCGGCCACGGCCCGGAAGCCGCGCTGGAGGTTGCTGCCGTGGTCTGCGTCGCCGATGGGCGAGTCGAGGGCGGTGAGCCGTTCGGCGTCACGGTCGACCAACACGGCGGTCGCCGTCATCCAACGGCGGAAGAAGTCGGCGTCGAGCACTGGATCTCCTTGCCTGGTAGGTACGTCGCGATCCCTTCCCCGTATGCCGTCACACGCCCCACCGCAGGCCCGGCGTCTTCACCGGCGCGTCCCACAGGGCGAGCAGTTCCTCGTCGATCTCGCACAGGGTGACCGAGGCGCCCGCCATGTCCAGCGAGGTGACGTAGTTGCCGACGAGCGTGCGGGCCACGGCGACACCGCGCTCGCCCAGGACGCGCTGGACCTCGGCGTTGAAGCCGTACAGCTCCAGCAGCGGTGTGGCGCCCATGCCGTTGACCAGGACGAGGACGGGGCTGCGGGGGGTGAGGTCGGTGAGGATCGCGTCCAGGGCGGCCTCGGCGATCTCGCCGGAGGTCATCATGGGGCGCCGTTCCCGGCCGGGCTCGCCGTGGATGCCGATGCCCAGCTCCAGTTCCCCGGCGGGCAGGTCGAAGGTGGGCGTGCCCTTGGCCGGGGTGGTGACGGCGCTGAGCGCGACCCCGAAGCTGCGCGAACTGTCGTTCACCCGGCGGGCGAGTGCGGCCACCTGGTCCAGCGGCCGGCCCTCCTGCGCCGCGGCCCCGGCGATCTTCTCCACGAACAGCGTCGCGCCCGTACCGCGCCGCCCGGCGGTGTAGAGACTGTCCGTCACCGCCACGTCATCGTTGACCAGCACCTTCGCGACCTGGATGCCCTCGTCCTCGGCCAGTTCGGCGGCCATGTCGAAGTTGAGCACGTCGCCGGTGTAGTTCTTCACGACGAACAGCACCCCGGCCCCGCCGTCCACGGCCGCCGCCGCCCGCACCATCTGGTCCGGCACCGGCGAGGTGAACACCTCACCCGGACAGGCCGCCGCCAGCATTCCGGGCCCCACGAACCCGCCGTGCAGCGGCTCGTGCCCCGACCCGCCCCCGGACACCAGCGCCACCTGCCCGGCCACGGGCGCGTCCCGCCGCACGATCACCCGGTTCTCGACATCCACGGTCAGCTCGGGATGCGCGGCCGCCATCCCGCGCAGCGCGTCCGCGACCACGGTCTCGGGGACGTTGATGAGCATCTTCACGGGGGCCTCCTGGGGCGGGTGGCCGGCGGTCGGGCTGAGCTTCGCCGGCGACTATCGGTCGAAGTGCTGCTTCCCGCAGTATCGGCCTTGCGGCAGCGATGGTCACGCGCGCGAGAGCCGAGGGTGCTACGAGTCCCCGTTCCGTCACGGTTGAGTCGTGACCCGGAACTATGCCTTCCGCCACAGCCGGTACGATCTTGGCCTGGTGAGATCACCCGGTGCTCGGTTCCCTCCTCCGGCTCCTGCCCTTCTGGGTCCGTGAGCCCCTGCTCATTCTGGTCGGGTCCGTCTTCGGCGCCCGCATCCCGTACATCGCCCTCCTCGACGAGGGCGACTGGAGGGTGGGCCCGATCGGTCTGGCAGGATCTCGGGCGCGATCAGCCACACGACGGACTGCATCCCGATGCCGTTGAACAGGATGTACGCGAACAGGGAGACGATCACGATCCAGTGCTGGTCGGGGGAGCCGCCCAGCACTGGATCGTGATCCCGAGCACCGTCATGGCCAGCCCGGACAGCGGGACGAACCACAGCATCGTCCGGCGCCGGCCGATCGCGTCCACGGCGATCGAGCCGGCCACCCCGGCCACCCCGGCCACCCCGGCCACCCCGGCCACCACGAGCATGGCCCCCGATGCCGATCCCGGTCGGCAGCGCGGCGGAGTCGCCGACCCCGCGTCCGCGAGCAGGGACGGCGCGTAGTAGACGATGGCGTTGATGCCGGTCAGCTGGGAGAACGCGGCCACGCCCAGCGCGACGACCAGGGCGGGCCGCACCCACGGCAGGGTGAGCACACACCGGTCGGAGCGGGGGACCGAGGCGGAGACGTCAGGGATGCCGGCGGTCTCCGCGTGGACGTCCGTGCCCACCGGCCGCAGCCGGCGCAGCACCGCCGCCGCGTTCTCCAGCCGGCCCCGCTCCACGAACCACCGGGAGCTCTCCGGCAGCTTGAGCATGCCGAGCGCGAGGACGGCGGCCGGGATCCCGGCCAGCCCGAACATGATCCGCCAGCCGCGGTGAGCGGCAGGCGCAGGGCCTCGCCGACCGCGTCGCCGTCGACAACGTCCTCGCGGCCGACGAGGCGACGACCCACCTGATCGAGACCGGGCGCCGGCGCATCGCCGCGATCGGCGCCCAGCCGCACCTGCGCAACGAGACGGCCCGCCAGCGGCTGACCGGCTACCGCAACGCCCTGCGCCGGGCCGGTATGCGCCCCGACCCCGCCCTGGAGATCCCGGTGACGACCCTGCACCGCAGGGACGGCGCGGAGGCGATGACCGCCCTGCTGGAGGCCGGCGCGCGCCCCGACGCCGTCTTCGCCTTCACCGACGAACTCGCCCTCGGCGCCCTGTACACCGCCCACGCGCGGGGCCTGGACGTCCCCCGCGACCTCGCGGTGGTGGGCTTCGACGGCAACGAGGACGGCCGGTACGCCACCCCGCCGCTGACCACCGTCGTCCCCGACAAGCGCCAGATCGCCGAACGCGCCCTGCAGTGCCTCGCGGACCGCATCTACAGCCCGTCCTCCACCGTCCCGCCCCTCGACGTGGTGGTCCCGCACCACCTCCAGTGCCGGGCGAGCAGCGCCCCGGCGAGCTGACCGGCCGGACCTCCCGCGCCGCCCGCACCCCGCGGCACCCCTCAGCCCGCGTATCCCTCACCCCCGGTGCGTACGAACGTACATTTGTCTGTGTACGCTCGTACGCCCTGGGGGCGAGACACAGCACAAGGGGGGGAACTAGAGGGGTACCCGTGGTCACAGCGCGAGCGGCGCGTTTGCTCCGCCGTCCCGTGACGGTCGCGACCGTCACGGCCGCCGTGGCCCACCTCCTGTGGTTCTTCACCCTCGCCGACAGCGGCGGCGACCACGCGGCCCAGGACGCCTGGGCCGGGTTCGCCGCGCAGCACCCCCGACTCCGCGTACAACCTCGCCTGATACGGCGGGATGCACCCCGTCCCCTACAGCGCCGTGTCGCCTGTCGCCGTACGTGATGTCGGTGCTCGGGGTGCGGACCACGATGACGCTCGCCGGGACGGTGTCCTGCCGCTGCTCGCCGCGATCCCTGGAACCGCCAGGTCGACATGGGCCGCAACCCGCTCTTCTACGACGGCCCCCTCGACGCCGACGGCTACCGCGCCTGGCTCGACCGCTGGGCCGTACGCCACGTCGTCCTGCCCGCCGACGCCCCCGACGTCGGCGGCGAGCACGAGGCGGACCTAGTACGCCGGGGCCTGCCCTCCCTGAAGAAGACCCGGAGCGACGGTAACTGGCAGCTGTCCACCGTCACCGGCCCCACCCCGCTCACCGAGCCGCACGCGCGGGCCGTCCGCGCCGAACAGGACGAGGTGACCATCGACGTCGCCGAACCGGGACGGATCCTCGTCCGCATACCGTATGCGCCCTGGCTGAGCGCGTGGACGCCGACGGGAATACCCCGAAGGAATACCGGGAATCGGACGGCTGCCTGAAAGAGATGCAGGAGAATTCCACCGGCGACCGCTGGACGGAACTGCGCGCACCCCGCCCCGGTGTCTACCGGCTGGCCGCCCCCTGTCAAATCCCGCGCGGCACACCGTGCCACGATGAATCGCGCTGTTTCGACAATCCGCGAGGTGCGGTGGAGCGATGAGCGGCGCCTTCCGCCGGGGTCCCCTTTCGGCCGCCTGCCGGTAAAATAAGGGAAAGCCGGGAGGGGGTTCGTCATGGATCCGTGGCTGATCTGGTTGATCGTCTCGGCGGTCCTCGTCGTGGCGGAGATCTTCACTCTCACCGCCGCGCTCGGAATGCTGGGCGCGGCCGCACTGATCACGGCCGGGTCCGCCGCGGCCGGACTGCCGGCGCCTTTCCAGTTCGTCGTGTTCGCCGTCGTCTCCACGGTCACCGTCCTCTTCGTCCGCCCCATCGCCCTGCGCCACGTCTTCCAGCCCCAGACCGCCCGGTTCGGCGTGGACGCCCTGGTCGGGCAGGCCGCCTACGTCGTCGCCGACGTGACCGGCCGGGAGGGCAGGGTCCGTATCGGCGGCGAGGAATGGACGGCCCGCTCCTACGACGAGACGCTCACCATTCCCAAAGGCGCGACCGTCGACGTCATGGAGATCAGCGGCACCACCGCATTCGTCTATCCCCGGGAGTGACCATGGAAGCCACGGCGTTCCTGATCGCCGGTGTGATCGTCGCGCTTCTCGCGGTGTTCACCGTGGTACGGGCGGTCCGCATCGTCCCCCAGGCCCGCGCCCGCAACGTCGAACGGCTCGGCCGCTACCACCGCACCCTCAAACCCGGACTCAGCCTCGTCATTCCGTACATCGACCGCGTCTATCCGGTGATCGATCTGCGTGAACAGGTCGTCTCCTTCAAACCGCAGCCCGTGATCACCGAGGACAACCTGGTCGTCGAGATCGACACCGTCCTCTATTTCCAGGTCACCGATCCCCGCGCGGCCTTCTACGAGATCGCCAATTTCCTCCAGGCCGTCGAACAGCTCACCGTCACCACCCTGCGCAACGTCGTCGGCTCGATGGACCTGGAGAAGACCCTCACCTCCCGCGACACCATCAACAGCCAGCTGCGCGGCGTGCTCGATGAGGCCACCGGCAAGTGGGGCCTGCGCGTCAACCGGGTGGAGATCAAGGCCATCGACCCGCCGCAGTCCATCAAGGACGCCATGCAGAAGCAGATGCGGGCCGAGCGCGACAAGCGGGCCGCCATCCTCGGCGCCGAGGGCCAGCGCCAGTCGCAGATCCTCACCGCCGAGGGCGACAAGCAGGCGGCCGTGCTGCGCGCCGAGGGCAACCGGACCGCCGAGATCCTCAAGGCCGAGGGCCAGTCCCGGGCCATCGACGAGGTCTTCCAGGCCGTGCACCGCAACGACCCCGACCCCAAGCTCCTCGCCTACCAGTACCTCCAGGTGCTGCCGCAGCTCGCCCAGGGCTCGGGCAGTACGTTCTGGGTCATCCCCAGCGAGGTCACCTCCGCCCTCCAGGGCGTGTCCCGCGCCTTCACCGAGGCGCTGCCCCAGTCGCCCGCCACCCGCGAGAGCCCCGCCAGGGACGACGGCGCCGCCCAGGCGGCCAGCGACACCGCCCAGGCCGCCGAGGCCGCCGCCCAGGCCCTCGCCGACGCGGCCCGCGCCAACGCCGTGACCCCCGAGGCGCTGCGCGTGAGGCCGCCCGAGGAACGGTGAGCGCCTGATGCCGGCCCCACACGGCGCTCCCGTTCGGCCTCAGCCGATGCGGCGTCCCTCGGCGTCGTACGGCCACACGTTGGTCTCGCAGCCGTGCAGGCCCTTGATCTGCTGCATCATCACCGGCGCCGCCCGCCCCGCCCCGGGGCACCCCACGTGGCCGTGGCCGAGGAAGTGCCCGACCTCGTGGTTGATGATCAGTGCCCGGTAGGACGTCACGTCGTCCGCGTAGTACTGCGTGGCCAGCAGCCACCGCTTGAGGTTGACCATGACCTCCTGGCCCACGTCGCAGTTGACCTCGCCGCCCGTGTCCAGACCCCAGTAGCCGCAGATCCGGTCCACCGTCCCGGCGGTGGCCAGCCGGACCCGGAGGTCGGCGCTGTCGCCCGTCACCCGCCGGAACCCGACCTTCCCGTCGGCGGTCCAGCCCCGCTCGTCGGCGAGGACGCGCTCAACCTCGGCGACGTCCTTCGCCGGGATGCCGATGCCGTCCTCGACGGATCCTACCGGCACCCCGCGCACCGAGCACCGCGGCGACCTCGTCATCGACCGGGCCGGGCTCACCGTCACCCACCAGGGGCGGCCCGTCGCCCTCGGCCCCTCCGAACTGCGGCTGCTGCTCACGCTGTCCGCCTCGCCCGGGCAGGTCCTCAGCCGCCAGCAGCTCCTGGAGGCCGTCTGGGAGCACAGCTACCACGGGGACGCGCGGCTCGTGGACGCCTGCGTCAAACGCCTGCGCGCCAAGATCGGTGAACCGGCCGGCGCCGCGCGCCACATCCACACCGTGCGCGGCTTCGGCTACCGCTTCGGAGCCCGGTGAGGGCCCTGCGACTGCCACTGGTGCCACGCGTACTGCGCGCCCTGGGCGGCCTGCGCGTACGGCTGGTGGTGGCGTTCACCCTCGTCACCGTCGTCGCCACCGTGACCACCGGCGTCCTCACCTTCCGCGAGGCGCGCCGGGGCGTGCTCCAGCAGAGCCAGGACGCGGTGATCGAGGACTTCCGGCACCGGGTGGACACCCTGGCCCCCAACTACCGCTTCCCGCCGGACGAGGAGGGCCTGCGGTCCTTCGTCACGGACGTGGCGCGCGGCGGCCCCTCCCAGGGCTGGCGGGTGCTGGCCGTCCGCCGCGGGACACGCGTGACGTCCGTGCCCGGGGACGCCTTCCGCGAACTCTCCCCGGGCCTGAGCGAGTCGGTGCGCACCCGCCGCGCCACCGTCTTCCAGCGGGTGACGCGCCAGGGCCGCTCCTCGCTCGTCGTCGGTCTGCCCGTCACCTTCGCCGGCCGGTACCCCACCGAGGGCCGCGCCTCCGGCCTGGAGGTCCACCTCACCGTGCCCCAGCAGGAGGAGCAGGGATACGTGGACGCGCTGGTCAGCGCCATCGAACGCGCCACCGTGCCCGCCCTGGTCCTCGCAGTCCTCGTCGCCCTGCTGGCCGCGCGCGGGGTCCTGTGTCCGGACGGGCGCTGCGCCGGGCCACCCGCAGCATCGCCGAGGGGCACCTCGACACCCGGCTCGCGGTGCAGGGCTCCGACGAACTCGCCGACCTCTCCCGGATCTTCAACGAGACGGCGGCCGCGCTGGAGGGCTCGGTGGCGGAACTGCGCCGCATGGAGGCGGGCGCACGGCGCTTCGCCGCCGACGTCTCGCACGAACTGCGCACCCCGCTGGCCGCGATGGCGGCGGTGACGGACGTCCTGGACGAGGACGCGGCCGGTCTCGACGAGGACACGGCGACGGCCGTACGCCTCATCAGCGAGGAGACCACCAAGCTGGCCGGACTCGTGGCCGACCTGATGGAGATCTCCCGCTTCGCCGCGGGCGCCGCCGACCTGCACCTGGACGAGATCGACCTCGCCGAGTGCGTACGGCGCACCCTCGCCTTCCGGGGGCTGCCTGGACACCGTCGCCGCCGACCTGCCCGCGCCGGACGCCGTACGGGGCCGCGTCGACCTGCGCCGCCTCGACGTCGTCGTCGCCAACCCTGTCGGCAACGCCCTGCGCCACGGGGCGCCGCCGGTCCGTGTGGGTCTGCGTGCCGAGGACGCCCCGGACACCGGCCGGCAGGCGGTCCTCACGGTCCGGGACGCCGGGGACGGCATACCCGGGAGCGTCCTGCCCCACGTCTTCGACCGCTTCTACAAGTCGGACACCGCCCGCACCCGCAGCGAGGGCAGCGGCCTCGGCCTCGCCATCACCACCGAGAACGTCCGCCCGCACGGCGGCACCGTCCGGGCGGCGAACCATCCGGACGGCGGCGCCGTCTTCACCGTCGTCCTGCCCCTGCGCCCGGACACCGCCGAGGCCCGGGACCCGCACCCGGCGAAGGAGGAGCGCCCATGACCCCGACCCGGCGCGCGCTCCCGGCCCTCCTCGCGGCGCTGCTCCTCCCGCTCGCCGCGTGCGGCATCCCGGAGACCGGGGTGGTGGAGGCGGGCGAGCCCGCGACCGGCGTCCTGAACCCGGACGCCACGTCCGTCCCCACCCCGGCCGAGACGGCGGCGGTACCCGTCGGCGCGGTACCGCTCTACTTCGTCGCGGACGGCGCCCTGGCGGCGGCCACCCGCCAGACGCCCGGCGGCGCCGATCTCGTCCGCACCGTCCTGTTGCTGTTCGAGGGACCGGACAGGGAGGAACGCGGGCGGGGCCTGACCTCCAAACTCCCGCGCTCCGCCGCCAACCCCACCCTGCGCACCGACGGCGCCGCCGTCACCGTCCGGCTGCCCGGCGACGCGGAAAGCCTCAGCGACACGGCCGTCGACCAGCTGGCCTGCACGGTCGCCGTCGCCCGTCTGCGCCAGGACCCGGCCCTGGGCAGCGCCCAGGTCACCGTGGAGCAACCCGGCGGCCGTCTCGCGGGCCGCTCCAGCGACGACTGCCCCGCCGTCGGCCTCCCGACCCCGGCAGAGCCCCGGGGCTGACGCGGGCCGCTGCTCCGGCGCACACGGGTGAGGGCCCGCGCTGGTCGCGCGGGCGGGCCCTCACCCGTGCCGTGGCCGTCACGGCCTTCTCGTATCCTTCCCGGCTCGCATCCCTCCCGGAAGAGAAAGGCGGCACCCGGGGCGCGCCGGTACGCCTCAGCGGCCGCCCGGGCCGCCGCTGCCGAAGGAGCCGCTGCTGCCCTCGTCCCAGCGGGGCCGCTCCTGCCCGGAGGCGGTGCGGCTGCTCTGGTGGCCGAGCTCGTGCGGCAGCGTCCGTTCGTCACTGCGGGGCATCTCGTCGGGCTCCCGCCGCTCCCGCACCTCGCGGACCGGCCCGTCGTCGGGCAGACGGGGCTGCTCCTCCGGACGCGGGGGCGGCGGCTCCCGGCGCTTCTGCCGACTGCCGAACGCGAACGCGCCGATCAGCAGCGCCGCCACCACGACGGCGGCGACGACCAGCCAGATAGCAAGGGCGCCGGAGCCCCCCGCGGCCAGGTCCATCCATGCGTTGGTCATGAACCGCGGGTACCCCCGGACCCCGACGTCAACCTGCTCAGCCCGACCAGGAAGCTTGCGGCCGCGAACGGACCGGTCCCGCCGATCACCACGGGCCCTCGGAACGCCCCGAGCCCTTGGAAACACCGGGCTCCCCGGTTTGGTGGCGGGCACAGCGGCAACCCGCGCCGTGTGACACCGACGACGACTTCGCAGCAGGAACTCTTCCGCTTCCTGGAGGACCGTTTCGCCTGCGCCCAGGCGTGCACCGAGTGCGCCCGCGCCTGCGCGCTGCGGGCGAGCCTCGTGGACCCGGACGGGACGGAGAACCAGGAACTCGTACGGCGCAGGGGCATCATGTGCGCCGAGGTCTGCGACGCCACCTGCCGGGTGCTGTCCGAGCAGAACCAGGTCGACGAGACCGCCATCCGCGTCCAGCTGGAGTGGTGCCGGCAGGTGTGCCTGGAGAGCGCCCACGTCTTCGACGCCCACCCCGGCGCCGAGGACAGCGCACAGTCCTGCCGCGACTGCGCCCGCGCCTGCGGGGAGTTCCTCGCCACCCTGCGCTGAGGCGGCCGCGCCGAGGCCCTGCGCCACGGCCGCCCCGTGCCGGGTTAGCCTGCCTCCATGGCGGCGACGCGGACGGACGGCGACCCCGGTCTCTTCGGCCCGGGTACCGTGACGTGGCAGGCGCACAGCGACCCCATGATGTGGGTGGCCGGCATCCGCGCCCTGTACCTCCAGGCCCTGCACCCCCGCGCCGTACGCGCCGTGATGCAGAACAGCGACTTCCGCCGCGACGCCTGGGGCCGCCTCATGCGCACCGCGGGCTTCGTCGGCACCACGACGTACGGCACCACCGAGGCCGCCGAGCGGGCCGGCGCCAGGGTCCGGAGGATCCACCGCATGCTCGGCGCGAACGACCCCGACACCGGCGAGCGGTACGCCGTCGACGACCCCGCCCTGCTGCTGTGGGTGCACTGCGCCGAGATCGGCTCCTACCTGGACGTCCTGCGCCGCTCCGGACTCCCGATCACCGACGCCCACGCCGACCGCTACCTCGCCGAGCACCGGCACAGCGCCCGCCTCGTCGGCCTCGACCCCGGCACGGTCCCCGCGGACCGGGCCGGACTCGCCGCCTACTTCGCCCGGGTCCGGTCCGAGCTGACCGCCGGCGCCGACGCCCGCGAGGTGGACGACTTCCTGCGCCGCCCGCCCGTGCACCCCCTGCTCGTCCCCGCCCGCGCGCTGCTGTGGCGCCGGGTCGCCCGTCTCGCGTACGACTCCCTACCGCCGTACGCGCACGACCTCTACGGCAGACCGGCCCCCGCGCCCGCCGCCGTGGACCGGCGGCTGCGGGCCACCGGCGCGCTGCTGCGCGCGGTCCCCGCACGTCTGCGCTGGCAGCTGCCGCCGAAGCACATCCTGCGCGCCACGGCGCGGCTCGGGCCGGCCGCCCGCCCGGCGCCATACAAACTCGGAGCATAAGCCGCCATACTGGACCAACCAGGGGAGGGCGCGGCGGACTGCTACGGGAGCGGGCGGCGAGATGGGGGACAGCACGCTGATCCAGGGCCGGTACCGGCTGCTCGAACGCATCGGGCGCGGCGGCATGGGCGAGGTGTGGCGGGCCAAGGACGAGTCCCTGGGCCGGCGCGTCGCCGTCAAGTGCCTCAAGCCGCTGGGCACGCAGCACGACCACTCCCTCACCCGCGTGCTGCGGGAGAGGTTCCGGCGCGAGGCCCGGGTGGCCGCCGCGCTCCAGCACCGCGGGGTGACCGTCGTGCACGACTTCGGCGAGTGGGAGGGCGTGCTCTTCCTGGTCATGGAGCTGCTGGAGGGCCGCGACCTGAGCCGGCTGCTGGAGGACGACCGGCACCGGCCGCTGCCGGTCCCCGACGTGCTCGACATCGCCGAACAGGTCGCCTCGGCCCTCGCCTACACCCACGAACAGGGCATCGTCCACCGCGACCTGAAGCCCGCGAACATCGTGCGGCTCGCCGACGGCACCGTGAAGATCTGCGACTTCGGCATCGCCCGCCTCGGCCACGACGTCGGCTTCACCGCCCGGCTGACCGGCACCGGCATCGCGATGGGCACCCCGCACTACATGTCGCCGGAGCAGATCGGCGGCGACGAGGTGGACCGGCGCAGCGACCTGTACTCGCTGGGCTGCGTGCTCTACGAGATCGCCACCGGCGCGCCGCCCTTCGACCTGGACGACGCCTGGGCGATCCTCGTCGGCCACCGCGACACCGTGCCGGCGCCGCCCCGCAGCCACCGCGCCGACCTGCCCCGGCACCTGGACCGGATCATCCTGGACCTGCTGGCCAAACGGCCCGAGGACCGCCCCGACGACGCCCGCGAGCTGGGGCGCAGACTCGCCGAGGGCCGCCCGGCGCCGGTGTACGCGCCGGCCCTGGCGGCGGCGCCCGGCCCGCGCCGCCCGGCCGGGGGCCGTACCCCGCTGCCGTCCTGGACGCGGGGCATGACCACCGGCCACAAGGCGACCGGCACCGGCCCGCACGCCCCACCCCCGGACCCGGCGGCGGGCCTGTCCGGCGCCTGGTTCCCGCGGCCCGCCGGATCCGGCGCTCCCGGCGTACGCGCCGACCCGTCCGACACCGCCGCCGCCCTCACCGCCCGCCACGACCACGGCCTGGACCTGGGCCGCCTCGGCCGCTGGGAGGAGGCCGGCCAGACGCACCGCGCGGTGGCCGCCGACCGCGAGCGGCTGCTCGGCGCCGACCACCCCGACACCCTCGCCAGCCGGTACGAGGCCGCCTTCGCCCTCGGCCGCACCGGACACCCGGGGGAGGCGCTGCGCGCGTACAAGGGCGTCGCGGAGACCAGGATCCGGGCCCTGGGAGCCGACCACCCCGACACCCTCGCCGTCCGCCAGGAGATGGCCTACTGCCTGGGGCGGCTCGGCCGGTACGCCGACGCCCACCAGGTGTACACCTCGGTCCTCGCGGCCCGCGAGCGCGTGATGGGCGCCGAGCACCCCGACACCCTGCGCTGCCGCCACAACCTCGCCTTCACCCTGGGCCGTCTCGGCCGCACCGAGGACGCCCACCGCATGGCCGCAGACGTCGCCGAGGCCCGCGCCCGCGTGCTCGGGCCCGAGCACCCCGACACCCTCGTCACCTACTACGAGGTGGCGTACGAACTCGGCCGCCTGGGCCGCCCCGAGGAGGCCCTGCGCACCTACCGCGAGGTCGCCGAGGCCCGCGCCCGCGTCCTCGGCGCCGACCACCCCGACACCCTCGCCGCCCGCTACGAGACCGGCATCGGCCTGGGCCGCCTCGGCCGCAGCGCCGAAGCGCTCACGGTGTACGAGGAGCTGATCGGCGACCGCACCCGCGCCCAGGGCGCGGAGCACCCCGAGACCCTGCGCGCCCGGCACGGCCTGGGCGTCAACCTCGGCCGGCTCGGCCGCTGGGAGGAGGCCCTCGCCGAGGCCCGCGAAATCCACGCGATCCGCGCCCGCGTCCTCGGGCCCGACCACCCGGACACCCTCGTCAGCCGCCGCGAGATCGCCGTCGCCCTGGGCTGGCTGGGCCGCTGGTCCGCCGCCCTCACCGAGTACCGCCTGGTCGCCGCCGCCCGCGAACGCGTCCTGGGCGCCGACCACCCCGACACCCTCACCGGTCGCGACGACGAGGCCCACTGCCTGGACCAGCTCGGCCGCACCGACGAGGCCGCCGCACTCCACCGCAGGGTCGCGGCCCTGCGCGGGCCGACGGCCCGCTGAGGCCGGCCGGCGGGGCGCCGGTGGGCCGGTTGCTCCCTGCGGCCCAGTGTGCGGGGCGGCGGTCCGCTGGGTGCGGTGGGCGGGGCGCTGGTGGGCTGGCCACTCCCTGCGGCCCAGTGTGCGGGGCGGCGGCGCGCTGGGTGTGGTGGGCGGGGTGCCGGTGGGCCGGTTGCTCCCGGCGGCGCTGCGCAGGGCGGTGGCCCGCTGGGTGCGGTGGGCGGGGCGCTGGTGGGCTGGCCACTCCTGGCGGCCCAGTGCGCGGGGCGGCGGCGCGCTGGGTGTGGTGGGCGGGTGCCGGTGGATCGGCCGCGCTCAGCGGCGCTGCGCGGGGCGGCGGCCCGCTGAGCCTGGTCGGTGTGGGGCGCTGGAGGGGCCGGTCGCTCCCGGCGGCGCTGTGCGGGGCGACGGTCCGCCGAGGCCGGTCGGCGGGGCGTCGGTGGGCTGGCCGTCCCCGAGGGGCCCGTGTTACCAAGGGCCATGCCGACCCCGCCGCGCACATCCCCGCCCCGCATCGCCCGCAGTTACGACGCCGTCATCGTCGGCGGCGGTCACAACGGCCTGGTCGCCGCCGCCTACCTGGCCCGCGCCGGCCGCTCCGTACTGGTGCTGGAGCGGCTGGACCACACCGGCGGAGCGGCGGTCTCCACCCGGCCGTTCGCCGGGGTGGACGCCCGGCTGTCGCGGTACTCGTACCTGGTCAGTCTGCTGCCCAAGAAGATCGTGCGCGACCTCGACCTGGACTTCCGGGTGCGCGGGCGCACCGTCTCCTCCTACACCCCCGTCGAGCGCGACGGCCGCCCCACCGGGCTCCTCGTCGGCGGGGGCGAGCGGCGCACCCGGGAGTCCTTCGCCCGGCTGACCGGCTCCGAGCGCGAGTACGAGGCATGGCAGCGCTTCCACGCCCTGACCGGCCAGGTGGCCCGGCGGGTCTTCCCGACCCTGACCGAGCCGCTGCCCACCCGCGAGGAGCTACGGCGCCGGGTCGACGACGAGACGGCCTGGCGGACCCTGTTCGAGGAACCGATCGGCGTCGCCGTCGAGGAGTACTTCGCCGACGACCTGGTCCGGGGCGTCGTCCTCACCGACGCCCTGATCGGCACCTTCGCCGACGCCCACGACCCGGCCCTGCTCCAGAACCGCTGCTTCCTCTACCACGTGATCGGCGGCGGCACCGGCGCCTGGGACGTGCCGGTCGGCGGCATGGGCGCGCTCACCGACGCCCTGGCCGGCGCGGCCCGCGCCGCCGGCGCCGTCCTCGCCACCGGGCACGAGGCGGTGCGGATCGACGCGGACGGCCGCACGGCCGAGGTCACCTGGCGCACGGCCGACGGCGAGGGCGCCGCCGCCGCCCGCCACGTCCTGGTCAACGCCTCCCCGCGCGAACTGGCCGCCCTGACCGGCGCCCCGCCGCCCCCGCCCGCCGAGGGCGCCCAGCTCAAGGTCAACATGCTGCTCACCCGGCTCCCCGCCCTGCGCGACCCCGACGCCGACCCGCGCGAGGCGTTCGCCGGCACCTTCCACATCGCCGAGGGGTACGAGCAGTTGGCCGCCGCCCACGCCCAGGCCGCCGCCGGTGAGCTGCCCTCGGTGCCGCCCTCCGAGATCTACTGCCACTCGCTGACCGACCCCACGATCCTCGGCCCCGGCCCCGCCGCCCGGGGCATGCACACCCTCACCCTCTTCGGCCTGCACACCCCCGCCCGCCTCTTCGCCCGGGACAACGACGCCGTCCGCGACGAACTCCTGAAGTCGACCCTCGCCCAGCTCGACGCCCACCTCGTCGAGCCCCTCGCCGACTGCCTGGCCACCGACGCCGACGGCCGTCCCTGCGTCGAGGCCCGCACCCCGCTCGATCTGGACCGCGGCCTCGGTCTGCCCGGCGGCCACATCTTCCACCGCGACCTGTCCTGGCCCCACGCGCAGGAGGGCACCGGGCACTGGGGCGTGGAGACCCCGCAGCCGAACGTCCTGCTCTGCGGCGCGGGCGCCGTACGCGGGGGAGGGGTCAGCGGCGTACCGGGACACAACGCGGCGATGGCGGTGCTGGAGGGCGGGGCCGGCTGACCGCGCATGCGTCGAGAGGTGCTGGGTACCGCGACATAACGGATATTTCGCACACGATCTCATCCGTTCACTCCCCCCACACACACGACAAGGAGACCGTCATGGCGGACCTCAGCCCCATCGACCTCCAGAAGGCCCTCAACGGCATGGACTACCCGGCGGACAAGAAGTCGCTCGTCGACCGCGCCCGCCAGAACCACGCCGACGACAAGGTCGTGAGCCGCCTCGACGGCCTGAAGGAGAACAGCTTCGACGGCCCCAACGAGGTGCAGAAGGCCGTCTTCAACACCTAGCCGGTCCCTCCGCGCGCCCGGCCGCCCTAGTCGGAGGCCGCGCTCCACCCCACCGCCGCGACCCGCGCCACGTCCGCCGGGCGGGCGTCGTCGAACAGGGTCCGGCGGCGGGCCCCCAGGACGCGCAGCCGGTCGACGTACGCCCCGCGGCCCACGTACAGCCGGTCGGTCGTGTACCGCCAGCGCAGGACGAGCCCGGGGGCGGCCGGGAGGGCGGCGGAGAGCCGGTGCCACAAGCGCCCCGACCAGCCGGAGACCGAGCCCGCCGGATGCTCCCGGTGTGCCATGTCGGACGAGGCGGTGGTGAACGGGACCGGCGTCCAGGTGGTGTCGCAGTCGGCCGTGGCCTCCAGGGCCAGGACGTCCGCGTCGGGCTCGGTGTCCCACCACAGCGCGCACTCCAGCCGCACCCGCCCGTCCGAGGTGTCCAGCGCGGGCAGCGTGAGCGTCGCCGTCGCGGCACTCGCCGTCCCCGAGAACCACGCCGTGCGCCCGTCCACCGGACGTACGGGTACCGCCCGCGCCAGATCGGTCCCGGCCGCCACCCGGGGCGCCGACCCCGAACGCCAACCGCGCACCGGGTGCACGGAGTTGCCGAGCACGACGAGGAACGAGTCGGTCGTCGGGTCCAGCACCAGCGAGGTGCCGGTGAAGCCCGTGTGCCCGGCCGTGCGCGGCGTCGCCATCGCGCCCATGTACCAGTGCTGGTACAGCTCGAAGCCCAGGCCGTGCGCGTCGCCCGGGAAGGCGGTGTTGAAGTCGGTGAACATCAGCTCCACCGACTCCGGCCGCAGGATCCGCGCCCGCCCGTACGAGCCGCCGTTGAGCAGGGTGCGGCCCAGCACCGCCAGGTCCCAGGCGCAGGAGAACACCCCCGCGTGCCCGGCGACCCCGCCCAGGCTGAAGGCGTTCTCGTCGTGCACCTCGCCCCACACCAGCCCCCGGTCCAGCCCCGACCACGGCCTGCGGGCGTCCTCGGTGGCAGCGATCCGGGGCCTCCAGGAGGCGGGCGGGTTGTACCGGGTGCGGGTCAGCCCGAGCGGCCCCGTGACCTCCTCGCGCAGCAGCACGTCCAGCGCCCGCCCGGTGACCTCCTCCAGCACCAGCTGGAGCGAGATCATGTTCAGGTCCGAGTACAGATACGCCGTCCCGGGCGCGCCGACCGGCGCCTCGTCGTAGACCAGCCGCACCTTCTCCTCGTACGTCGGCGCGCTGTACAGCGGGATCCACGCCGCGAACCCCGAGGTGTGCGTCAGCAGATGACGGACCGTCACCTGCTGCTTGCCCGCCCGGCCGAAGTCCGGCAGATACGTGGCGACCGGCGCCTCCAGCTCCAGCGCGCCCCGCTCCAGCTGCTGCACGGCGAGGATCGACGTGAACAGCTTGGAGACCGACGCGAGGTCGAACACCGTGTCCTCGGCCATCGGGATCTGCTCGGCCGGCGGGAACTCGACCCCCGTGTCGGTCGCCTCGTCGTACGCCCGGTAGCGCACCGCCCTACCGATCGGCTCGTGGAGCGCCACCGTGCCGCCCCGCCCGGCGAGCAGCACGGCACCCGCGTACCAGGGGTGGGCGGGGGAGGGGCCGAGGAACGCCTCGGCGTCGGTGACCAGGCGCCGCAGATGCCCGGCGAGCAGCCCCGCGCGCTCGGGCGAGCCGCGTCGGAGCGTGGGACGGCTCTCCCGGCCGGCGGCCTCGGCCGGTCCGGCGGCGAACGGGGCGAGGGCCAGCGCACCGCCCAACGCCAGCGCCCCGGCGCCCACTTGTCGCCGCGTGAATCCGTCCGTCCCCTGTCCGGCCATCGAAGCGTCTCCCGCCACCGAAGCTGAAAGTATCTTTCCCGGATCGCCGTGCGGAGTGAAACTTTCCGGTCAGCGGCGGGCGGTGTCAATGGGCCAGGCGGACCGGTGTCCGTTGGTGCGCGCGGGCCCGGCGGGCCGGACGCACACCGCTTGACCCGCCCCGCCGCCCGGCCGAGGATCGGCACATGACGCCCGGACACGCCAGCACCGTCGACGGGGTGCTGCGGCGCAGCGCCCGACGCACTCCGGCCCGCGTCGCGGTGGAGTACCGCGACCGCACCTGGACGTACGGGGAACTCGACACCGCGGTCTCCCGCGCGGCGAGCGTCCTGCACTCGGCGGGCCTGACCCCCGGCGACCGGGTCGGCGCCTACGGCCACAACTCCGACGCCTACCTCATCGCCTTCCTCGCCTGCGCCCGCGCGGGCCTGGTCCACGTCCCCGTCAACCAGAACCTCACCGGCGACGACCTCGCGTACCTCGTCGGCCAGTCCGGCAGCAGCCTGGTCCTCACCGATCCCGCCCTCGCCGCCCGCCTCCCCGACGGCACCCGGACCCTGCCTCTGCGCGACGCCGCCGACTCCCTCCTGGCCCGCCTCGCCACGGCACCCGTGTACGACGGCCCCGAGCCGGCCGCCGAGGACCTGGTGCAGCTCCTGTACACCTCGGGCACCACCGCCCTGCCCAAGGGCGCGATGATGACCCACCGCGCCCTGGTGCACGAGTACCTGAGCGCCGTCACCGCCCTCGACCTCTCCGCGGACGACCGCCCCGCCCACGCGCTGCCCCTCTACCACTCGGCGCAGACCCACGTCTTCCTGCTGCCCTACCTCGCCGTCGGCGCGACCAACATCGTCCTGGACGCACCCGATGGCGACCTGCTCCTGGACCTGATCGAGAACGGCCGGGTCGACAGCCTCTTCGCGCCGCCCACCGTGTGGGTCGCCCTCGCGGGCCGCGCCGACTTCGCCACCCGCGACCTCAGCGGCCTGCGCAAGGCCTACTACGGGGCGTCGATCATGCCCGTGCCCGTCCTGGAGCGGCTGCGCGCCCGCCTGCCGCACCTGGCCTTCTACAACTGCTTCGGCCAGAGCGAGATCGGCCCCCTCGCCACCGTCCTCGGCCCCGACGAGCACGAGGGCCGCATGGACTCCTGCGGCCGGCCCGTCCTGTTCGTCGAGGCCCGCGTCGTCGACGAGGACGGCGAGGACGTGCCCGACGGCACCCCCGGCGAAGTCGTCTACCGCTCCCCGCAGTTGTGCGAGGGCTACTGGGACCGGCCCGAGGAGACCGAGGCCGCCTTCCGTGACGGCTGGTTCCGCTCCGGCGACCTCGCCGTGCGGGACCCGGAGGGCTACTTCACGATCGTGGACCGCGTGAAGGACGTCATCAACTCCGGCGGCGTCCTCGTCGCCTCCCGCCAGGTCGAGGACGCCCTCTACACCCACGAGGCCGTCGCCGAGGCCGCGGTCGTCGGCCTGCCCGACGCGCGCTGGATCGAGGCCGTCACCGCGGTCGTCGTCCCGCGCGGCGAGGTCACCGAGGACGAACTCATCGCCCACGTCCGCGAGAAGCTCACCGCGTTCAAGGCCCCCAAACGAGTCCGCTTCGTGGACGCGCTGCCCCGCAACGCCAGCGGCAAGATCCTCAAACGCGAACTGCGCGACCGCTTCGCCACCCCCTGACCCCGCAACTCCGTCGCGGCACCGGCCGGCCCCCGGCGACCATCAGCGCCATGCAGACCTTCACCTCCTACGACGGCACCCGCCTCGCCTACCACGAGCGGGGCGAGGGCGAGCCGCTGGTCGTCCTGCCGGGCGGACCCATGTGCGCCTCCTCCTACCTGGGCGACCTCGGCGGACTGAGCGCGCACCGCCGGCTGATCCTGCTCGACCTGCGCGGCACCGGCGACTCCGCCACCCCCGAGGACCCGGCGACCTACCGCTGCGACTTCCTCGTCGCCGACGTGGAGGCACTCCGCGCCCACCTCGGTCTCGACCGGATCGACCTCCTCGCCCACTCGGCCGGCGGCAGCCTCGCGATGCTCTACGCCGCCCGCCATCCGGAGCGCGTCGCCCGCCTCGCCCTGATCGCCACCACCCCCTGGGCACTGGACATGCCGGCGACGCCCGAACACCGGCTCGAAGCAGCGCTGTTGCGCGAAAACGAACCTTGGTTCGACGAGGCCATCGGCCCCTTCCGCGCCTGGCTGGACGGCACCGCCGGCTTCGACCCCGTCTTCCTCCCCTTCTTCCACGGCCACTGGAACGACGCCACCCGCGACCACACCGCCCGCGGCGAGCACGAGACCAACGAAGCCGCCGCCGACGTCTGCATGGCGCCGGGCGCCTTCGACGCGCCCGCCACCCGCGCGGCCCTCGCGACCTGCCCCGCCCGGGTCCTCGTCCTCGCCGGCGAACTCGACGGCGGCCCCCGCCCGGACCTCGCCCGCCGCCTGGCCGACGTCTTCCCGCACGCCGAGACCGCCGTCCAGCAGGGCGCCGCGCACTACCCGTGGCTGGACGATCCGCGCCGCTTCGTCCGACGCGTCGCCGCCTTCCTCGCCGACGACTGAACACCGCGTCCCAAGGGCACCCGTCCCGTGGCCTGTCGGCGCTCGGACCCGATCGCTAGGCTGGCCGCGGACGACGACACCGGGAGGAGCACGGACGTGGCCGAGAGCACCACCCACCAGCGCCCGCTCACGGGCTGGGACAAGCCCGAGCTGGACCTCAGCAACGCGCAGTGGCAGTCCAGCAGCAGAGGTCTGGGCGATGTCCAGATCGCCTTCGTCGAGGGCTTCATCGCCATGCGCAACAGCGGCAGCCCCCAGAGCCACTCCCTGATCTTCACCCCGGCGGAGTGGGGCGCGTTCGTGTCGGGAGCGCGGGAGGGCGAGTTCGACCTCACGTGAGTGGCCGGGCGGGGTGAGCAGACCGGCCCGACCGGGGTGTCCGCGCCGGGACCGCAGGGAACTCCGCACCCCGGAGGTGAGGCACACATGGCATCCACGACCACCCTGCCCGTCGTCGCGGCGGTCGACGGCTCGGACGACAGCCTGCGCGCCCTGGACTGGGCCCTCGACGCCGCCCACTGGCGCGAGGCACCCCTGAGAGTCGTGCACGTGCGGCGGTACGCCGCCTGGGCGCAGACCGACGTCCTGGTCGCGGGCCCGCCCGACACCGGCGAGGACCCCGTCCTGGATCAGGCCCGCGCCCACCTGGCCGGCCGCGCCCACGCGGTCCCCACCGAGTACGTCGGCATGGAGGGCGTCCCGGGCGCCGTCCTGCCGGAACTGGGCGCCGGGGCCGGGCTGCTGGTGCTCGGCTCCCGCGGCCGGGGCGGCTTCGCCGGTCTGATCCTCGGCTCCAACGGCATCGCCGCCGCCCGCGACGCCGAGTGCCCCGTCGCCGTGATCCCCCGCCCCGGCCGCGAGGTCCACGGCGAGGCCCCGGCCGGCCCCGGCCCCCGGGTCGTGGTCGGCCTGCACGTCGACAGCCCCGACGACGCCGCCCTCTCCTTCGCCTTCACCGAGGCCGCCCTGCGCGGCGCCCGCCTCCAGGTCGTCGCCGCCCACCCGTGGCCGGTGCAGACCTGGGCCGCGGCCGGGCAGATCGTGCCCCCGGCCATCGACGAGGTCACCATCGAGAGCGAGACCCGGGCCCTCGCCGACGGCTTCCTCGCCCCGCACCGCGAACGCCACCCCGATGTCCGGGCCGAGCCGTACATCGCCCCCGGCGACGCCGCCGGACAACTGGTCGCCGCCTCCCGGGACGCCGACCTGGTCGTCGTCGGCCGCCACCGCCGGCGCCTGCTCGCCCCCGCCCGCATGATGGGCTCCGTCACCCACGCCGTCCTGCTGCACGCGGCGTCCCCCGTCGCGGTCGTGCCCCCCCCCGCCCCGCCGGAGGAATGAGGGGTCCGCCCGCACGCCGTCCGCGGGGCCCGGCCACGTACCATTGCGGCATGTCGTTCCTCCGCCGCCGCAGTGCCACGCCCGCCGGGCCCGACTTCGACGTACTGGCCATGGACCCGGGCGACTGGCCCGGCAACCTCGGCGCCGGACTGCTGCCCGCGCCCGACGGCAGCTGCCAGGGCGTCTTCCTGCGCTACGACCTCTTCGGCGGCCGCGGCCCCGCGATGATCATCGGCAATCTGCCGGAGGGCTCCCCGGCCCGCGAGGTCCCCGAGGGCGAGATCCCCTTCGAGGTGGCCCAGCTCCTCCTCGCCCTGGAGAACGACGAGGAGGTCACCGTCGTCGGCGCCGAGGATGTCCCCGTGATGCAGGGCGACAACCTGCTCGTCGTGCGCCGCCTCAAGCTCTCCGAGGGCCGCATCTCCTGCGTGCAGTTCGACCGCAGCGACGGCGTCCTGGTCACCATCGCCGCCTGGGACCGCCCCATCACCGACGACCTGTACGCCCTGCTGAAGCCGCTCCCGGCGGAGCTGTTCCAGCAGGGCTGAGCCGGGGCGGCTACCGCACGGCGGACTCGGTGACGTCGGCCGCGCGCACGTACGCGACCCGGTGGCCGTACTGGATCTCGTAGTACAGGTCCTTGCCCCGCACCACCCGGTGCGCGGCCCCGCCGAAGTCGACCGCGTAGTAGTACTCGCCGGGCACCTTCTCCCCGACCACGTACTTCTGCCCCGCGGGCAGCGTGTACGGCAGCGGGGAGACGGCCTGCGCGGGCACGCCCGCCGGGTAGGCGGCCGCCTCCGGGTAGGCGCGCCCGTACACCGGGACGCTCGCCAGACCCCGCTTCGGGGTGATCACGCGTCCCGAGGCGGGCACGGCGGCCGGGTTCCGCTCCGGGTTCGGGAACCAGGCCTTCTGGCCCAGGTACCAGACGGCCGTCCAGTCGCCCCACCGGTCGGCCACCGCGTACTGCTGGCCCGTCGAGACCCGGGACGAGAGGTCGTTCACCCCGGTCGTCGGCATGGTGCCGAGGCCGACGTCCTTGATCAGGGGCGCGGACAGGTCGTGGTCCGCGTACAGCCGCACCTCGCTGGAGCCGTGCGCCGCGCAGGGCTCGCCCGCCGTCACGCAGCCCGTGTACGGAGGGCGGTTGGCGGCGTAGTCCGGGCGGATCGTCACCAGGCCCGCGTTCTTCGACGCGGTCGGCTCCAGGGGACGTCCCAGCAGCCGGAAGTAGTGCCGCCAGTCCCAGTACGGCCCCGGGTCCGTGTGCATGCCCGGGATCGTCGCCGTGGTCGTCCCGGGCACGGTGTCGTGGCCCAGGATGTGCTGCCGGTCCAGCGGGATGCCGTACTTCCCGGCCAGGTACCGCACCAGCCGCGCCGAGGAGCGGTACATCGCCTCCGTGTACCAGGCGTCCGGCTCGGCGAGGAAGCCCTCGTGCTCCAGGCCGATCGACTTCGCGTTGACGTACCAGTTGCCCGCGTGCCAGGCCACGTCCTTCGCCTTCACGTGCTGGGCGATGCGGCCGTCGGTGGAGCGCAGGGTGTAGTTCCAGGACACGTAGGTCGGGTCCTGCACCATGTCGAGGACACCGTCCCAGGTGCCCTCGGTGTCGTGCACGACGATGTACCGGATGCGCTGCGAGGCCGGCCGGTTCCCCAGGTCGTGGTTGCCGTAGTCACCGTCCCCGAACTCCTCGTACGGCGCCGGCACCCACTCGCAGGACACCGTCCTCGGGCACTCGGTGCCGGTCGCCGAGGCGGCGCCCAGCCCGGCGCCGCGCAGCTGGGAGGTGTCGGGGGCGACCTCGGGCCGGGCGGTCAGGGCGACCCGCTGACCGGCGTCCGTGGTCCGCCGCCCGCCCGCGCGGATCACGTCGAACACGTCGTTCGCGTACGCCGCCGCCGTCGCGGTGTCCTCCGCGCCGGAGAAGCGGGCCACCGCTGCGTACCAGTCCGCCGGGTCCGTGCTGAGCGGCTCGCCCAGGTCGCGCTGGGCGGCGGCCAGCAGCGCCGCCCCGCCGGACACGTTCGCCGCCGGGTCCGTGCGCAGCGCCTGGGGGCTCAGGCCGGTCAGCTCGGCCGCCTTCGGCAGCGTGGTCAGCCGGGCGGGGAGAGCGGCGGGCGTCGCGCTCTTCGCCGTCGGGTGCAGGGCCGCTCGGGCGTCGTCGCCGCGCGGGTCCTCGGTGCCGGCGTCGTGGTGGGAGTGGGACGCCCCGGCCAGCGCCGTGCGGGCGTCGGTGAGGTGCAGCGGGCCGTAGCCGCCGGTGACGCTGGGCGCGCCGGCGTGCGCGTCCCAGCGGGACTGGAGGTAGGAGACGCCGAGCAGGACGCTCTGCGGCACGTGGTACTCGGCCGCCGCGTCGGCGAACGCGTGCTGGAGGCGGTCCGGGGCGGGCGGGGGGCCGGCGGGCCCGGCGGCGGACGGTGCCGCGCCGAGCAACGGCAGCAGCAGCGCCGCGGTGGCCAGGGCGGGCACGACGGGGGAACCTCGCAAAACGGCCTCCTGTGACGGTGGGGCGTGACGGGGCGGAGCGGAGCGGGGCGTGCGGGGCCGGGCTGGGTCAGTGGTACCCGCCGGTCCGACGATCCGTCAATCATGCCGCTGGGGTGCCGATTTCCCACGTCAGCCGGGCGCCGGGCGAGTTTCGCGGTGACGCCCCACGGGCCTGCGGGGCGTCAGTGGCGTACACCAATGGGCCCGCGGCCACCCGGGTTCCGGAGCAACGGAAAACCGCGGTGCGCCCCGAGGGGCACACCGCGGATCGTCGTTCCCGTCGTCGTCTCGTCAGCGTCGCCTCGTCAGCGCGTGCCGACCGCCGCCCGCACGGCCCGGCGGGCCAGCTGGCAGTCGTCGTGCAGCCGGCGCAGCAGCAGCCGCTGCTCCTCGCCGGTCGGCGCGGCGCCCGGCGGGGTGGGCACGGCCGGCTCCCGCATCGAACGCTGCACGGCCGTCTCGTAGGTGCGGATCTCCCGCGTGAGGACCAGCATCAGATTCACCAGGAACGCGTCCCGGGCCGCCGTGCCCGGCACCTGCGCGATCTGGCTGATCTGGCGGCGCGCCTCCGGGGCCTCGCCGAGGACGGCCCACAGGGTCGCCAGGTCGTACCCCGGCAGATACCAGCCGGCGTGCTCCCAGTCGACCAGCACCGGACCGGACGGCGACATCAGCACGTTGGACAGCAGCGCGTCGCCGTGGCAGAACTGGCCCATGCCCTGGCGGCCGCCGGCGTGGGCGATGCCGTGCAGCAGCTTCTGCAGGTCGCCCAGGTCACGGTCGGTGAGCAGCCCCAGCTCGTGATAGCGGTTGATGCGGGCCGCGTAGTCCAGCGGGGCGTCGAAGGTGCCGGCCGGCGGCCGCCAGGCGTTGAGCCGGCAGATCGCGCCGAGCGCCGCTCTGATGTCCGCCCGCGGCGGAGCCTCCAGGGGGTGCCGCTGGAGCGCCGCCACCCGGCCGGGCATCCGCTCGATGACCAGCGTGCAGTTGTCCGGGTCCGCCGCGATCAGTCTCGGCACCCGCACCGGAGGGCGCTGCCGGACGAACGAGCGGTATGCCCCTATCTCGTGCCGGATCCGCTCCGCCCACGCGGGGGAGTGGTCCAGTAAACACTTGGCGACCGCCGTACTGCGCCCGGTCGTACCGACCAGGAGGACGGCCCGCCCGGTGCGGCGCAGGACCTGCACCGGCGCGAACTCCGGGCAGATGCGGTGCACGGCGGCGATCGCCGTGCGCAGTTGGGCCCCCTGGGGGCCGGACAGGTCGATTCTCCCGCTGAGCGGCTGTGTGCCGGGCCCCGCGCCGCGCCGCGCCCTGCCCGCCCCGAGTACCGGGGCCGCCGGACGCGCGGGGGCGAGGTAGGGGCCGCCGCCCGCCGCCGGGCGGGGGTGCAGCGCGCGCTGCGGGGCGGACACGGAGGACGATGCTGCGTACATGGGCGAGACAGATCCCTTCGTGTGCCTGCTGTGCCTGCCGGAAAAGCTGTGCCTGCGTGGACGGCCGTGGCCGGCCGGGAAGCCGTCGCGCCGCCCGACCGGCCTCTTCGGAAGTCACCCTGGGGAGTAACCCCTCGGCGACCGGGTCGGGGTGGCGCATTCCTACCTGACACCCGGCCGCCCGTGGCACACCATCTGGCGCACCCTGGCGAACGGTGGCGAATAGTCGCCCGGCAACCCGCACGGGGCTACTGTCAACTCAGCCGAGAACCTGGGGGCTTGACGTGAGCGGAGAACCCAACACCCGTCTGTCGGACCTGTTCGGCCTGGCCGGCTGGTCCAAGGGCGAACTCGCGAGGCTGGTCAACCGGCAGGCGGCGGACATGGGCCACCCCCAGCTGGCGACCGACACCTCGCGGGTGCGGCGGTGGATCGACATGGGAGAGATCCCGCGCGATCCCGTGCCGCGGGTGCTGGCGGTTCTGTTCACCGAGCGTCTCGGCCGTGTCGTGACCATCGAGGACCTCGGTCTGGTCCGGCACGGGCGTGCGGGGAAACGGCAGAGCGGCGGGAGCGAGGAGTATCCCGACGGTGTGCCGTGGGCGCCCGACCGGACCGCGGCGGTCCTCACCGAATTCACGGGAATGGACCTCATGCTCAACCGACGCGGCTTGGTGGGCGCGGGCGCCGCGCTCGCCGCGGGCTCCGCACTCAGCAGCGCCATGCACGACTGGCTGCACACCGACCCGGTCCTCGCGGCCGACGGTCCCGACCTCCACCAACCCCTGCACGCCGACCCCGCCGGGTTCGACCGCTACGAGGCCGCCCCCATCGGGTCGCAGGAAGTGGAGGAACTGGAGCGCTCGGTCGAGGTGTTCCGCGCCTGGGACGCCGCCCGGGGCGGCGGACTCCAGCGCAAGGCCGTGGTGGGCCAGCTCAACGAGGTGGGCGGCATGCTCGCCTACCACCACCCACCCCATCTCCAGCGGCGCCTGTGGGGCGTCGCCGCCAACCTGGCCGTCCTCGCGGGCTGGATGTCGCACGACGTCGGCCTCGAACCCACCGCCCAGAAGTACTTCGTCATCGCCGCACACGCCGCGCGCGAGGGCGGCGACCGGCCCCGGGCCGGCGAGGCGCTCTCCCGGGCGGCCCGCCAGATGGTCCACCTGGGCCGCCCCGACGAGGCACTCGACCTGATGAAGCTCGCCCGGTCCGGCTCCGGCGACCAGGTGCTGCCGCGCACCAAGGCCATGCTCTGCACCATCGAGGCCTGGGCACAGGCGTCGATGGGCCGGGGCCAGGCGATGCGCCGCACCCTGGGCCGGGCCGAGGACCTCTTCGTCTCCGACAAGGCGGACGCGCCGCCCCCGGACTGGATGCAGACCTTCAAGGAGGAGGACCTGTACGGCATGCAGGCCCTCGCCTACCGGACGCTCGCCGAGTTCGAACCGGGGGCCGCCGCGCACGCGCAGCACTACGCGGACAAGGCCCTGGCCCTGCGGGTCGACGGCCGGCAGCGGTCCAAGATCTTCGACTATCTGTCGATGGCCTCCGCCTGCTTCATCGCCGACGACCCCGAACAGGCCGACCGGTACGCGCGCCTGGCCTTGGTGTCGATGGGGTCCAACTCCTCCCGGCGGACCTGGGACCGGCTGCGCCAGATGTACCGGCTCACCGCCCAGTACTCCGGCTACCCGAAGATCCAGGAACTGCGGGAGGAGATCGAAGCGGCCCTGCCCAAGGCACTCAAGGGCAAGCCGGCCAAGGGGTCCGGCGCCAAGGGAACCGGCGCCAAGGGGAAGGGGAGGGGCGGCGACATCGCGTCCGCGTAGGGCGCACCGCGTTCCCTAGGGCGTCACCAGGGCCAGCAGGACGTACGCGTCCTGGCCGGCGGACCCGCCGAGTTCCCGGGCCACGATCCGTGCGGCGTCCTGGGCGGAGGCCACCCCGGTCAGCCGGGGGGCAAGGGTGATCAGGTATTTTACGGCCGCCGGTTCGAGCGCGCCGGTGTGCAGGAGCAGCAGGTCACCGGCGTCGACGGTCGCCTCGCCCTGCCCGGACAGTTCACGCCCCGTCCCCCCGCGCAGCAGCAGCGGGACGGGGTGTCCGGCGTGCGACCAGGCGAGAGTGCGGCCGGCGGGCCGGTAGCCGCAGTACACGGCGTCGCGTACGGGCGGCAGGGCGGTGGTCAGCAGTAACCGGTGCAGCAGGTCCGGCAGCCGGCCGGGCCTGGTGCCGGTCGCCGCCAGGCCGCGCAGCGCGCCGATCAGCAGTGCCGGGCCCTCGGCCCCGTCGGGGTCCGGTCCGGCGAGGCCGCCCGCGGCGAGCAGGGTCCCGTCGTCGCCGAGGGGGCAGGCGTCGTACCAGCCCCCGTACCGGGGCGGTCCGGCGGCCGGGTCCGCCGACGACAGGAGTACGGCGGCCAGGTCCAGGCCAGGCCGCCCCTCGTGCGGGAACCGCAGGAGGCCGTGCCAGGGGGGTCGCACGGTCTCCCGCGGTCCGGCCGCGGCCCCTCGCCCGGCGTCCGCCGGCAGCGGACGGCGGCTCAGCGAGTCACGGGTCTCGCTCACCGCCCGCTGACTGCGGCGCAGTTCGCTGACGTCCCGCAGTACCGCCCACATCGAGGCGGTGCTGCCGTCGGCGTCGAGCACGGGCTCGCCCATCATGTGCACGGTGCGCACGGTCCCCTCGGGGCGCACCACGCGGAACTCCCCGTCGATCGGCCGCCCGTCGACGAGGCAGTCCGTGACCATCGCCGTCAGCTTCGGACGGTCCTCGGCGAGCACCAGGGACGGGATCTCGTCGAGACTGAGCGGCGCCGACCCCGGGTCCAGGCCGAGGATGTGGTACAGCTCCCCGGACCACTCGGCCCCGTCCGTCAGCAGGTCCCACTCCGCGCTGCCGACCCGGCTGAGCAGCGAACCGGGGCGCGGCGCGGGCGCCGGACCGTCCCGGAGCTGCGCCAAGTGCTCGTCGACGTCGCCGAGTTGGTGCAGCGCCAGGTCGTAGAGGGCGCGCTGCCAGCGGCCGTGGGGGTCCGCCGCGTCGTCCTGGCTGTCCCTCCGCACCGCGTCCACGTCTCCCCGCAGCCGCCGCGCCTGCGCTATCAGGGACTCGACCGAGCCGCGCCCCGGCGGCGGGGCGGCCGGATGGTCCGCGGAGAGAGGGGACGACATGACGCACTCCGATGTGCAGACGGTACGACCAGGGCGGGACGGCCGGACGGAGTCGGGGCCGGTGGAAGGACCGCTATGACTGTCGCACAGCCCGCGACGCCCCGTAAGGGATTCGGCGACACACGATACGGTGGTGCTTCAGGCATATGCCACCGTCTTCCCGGAGCGACTTCGGCGCCCGAACGGTGTACGCGGAACCTCGGTCAAGTCGTAGGACACCTACGGGACTTGAGTGGTGTCGCCGGTCGGACGCGTCGTCGCCCTGGTGTTCGTCGCACCCCTGTTCTACGGCGCTGCGGCACCTGTTCTACACCGGGTCGTGGAGCGCCGGGCGGGGTGCCAGTGCGACGGGGGTGCGCTCGCCCGTCTCCAGCGCCCGTACACCGGCCGCGGCGACCACGGAGGCGGCGTACCCGTCCCAGACGCCCGGGCCGGTGACCTGCCCCCGCCGGGTGGCGTCCACCCAGCTCTGCACCTGGCGGTCGTAGGCGTCCGCGAACCGTACGAGGTAGTCCTGCGGCACATCCTCCCGGGCACCGTGCGCGTCCGTCACGAGCATGGTGTGGGCCGCGCCGATCCGGGCGCTGCCCGCCTCGCAGACGGCCTCGCAGCGCACCTCGTAGCCGAAACCGGAGTTGACGAAGACCTCCACGTCCACCAGCACGCCCCGCTCGGTCTCGAAGACCACGAACTGGGGGTCGGCCAGCCCTTCCGGCGCCCCCGCCGAGGGGCGCGGCCGGTGCACCGTCACGGCGGTCAGCTCCTGGCCGAGCAGCCAGCGCGCCGCGTCGATCTCGTGCGAGACGGAGCTGTTGATGAGCATCGCGGAGGTGAAGTGCGACGGTACGGAGACGTTGCGGTGCACGCAGTGCAGCATCAGCGGCCGGCCCAGCCGCCCGCCGTCCAGCAGGGACTTGAGCTTCAGGTACTCGGCGTCGTAGCGCCGCATGAAGCCGATCCGGGCCAGCCGGCGGCCCAGGCGCGCCTCCGCCTCCACCACGCGCAGCGCGCCCGCCGGGTCCGGCACCATCGGCTTCTCGCACAGCACCGGCAGCCCGCGCGCGAACGCGGCCAGCAGCGCCTCCTCGTGGGCCTCGCCGGGCGAGGCGATCACGACCGCCGCCACTCCCGGCGCGTCCAGCGCGGCCTCGGCGTCCGTGTGCACGACGACCCCGTCGACGCCCTCCACCGCCGCCTTCGCCCGCTCGGCGTCGGGGTCCGCCACCGCGGCCACCCTGGCGCCGCTCACCACCCGGTCCAGTCGTCGTACGTGGTCGGCGCCCATGCTGCCCGCGCCCAGGACCGCCACACCCAGAAGTTCGCTCACGCTCCGTCGGCTCCTTCCCCGTCCGCCGCCGCACCCCGCGGGTACGAGTACGCCGGACAGGGTTTCACGGTCGTCAAGAGGAGCGGGCGGCGGCGGGGCGTCAGTACCGCAGCACCCCGGCGATGCCCTCCGCCTCCGCGAGCGCGCCGTCCGGGACGAAGCGGACCTCGGCGCCGGTCTCCAGGCACTGTTCGACGATCTCGTCCACGATGTCCTCGCGGGCGTCGAGGTCTCCGCTTACCGCCGGGACCAGGTGGGCGCCGTCGTCGCGCATCGTCACCCTGAAGTTCTCCTCGACGGCGAGCAGTCGGACCCGGCCCGTGTGGGCGCTCTCCCACAGCTCGTCCACCCCGGCGGCGAAGTCCCTGCGCCCGCGGGCGGCGTCCAGTTCCCTCGCCAGGGCGTCCACGGACCCGCGCGCCTCCTCCTCCAGCACCGGCCGCACCGCCTGCCACACGGCCTCGGCGGTGCCGTGCGCGAGGCCCCCGTGCGGGACCAGGACCGCGTCCGCCGTGAGCGAGCCGGCGTCGTCGAACAGGGACAGCGCGGGCTCCGGGCCGGTGATGTACAGGCGCCGGGGGTGCGCGCGCAGGACCTTGGCCATCGCGGCGTCGGCGTCGCGCAGGAACCTGCGGGTGCCCTCGTCGCGGAAGGTGCTCGGCGCGTCGCCGATCTGCTCCTGGCGCTCGGGGTCGAAGTCCTCGGCGGGCCGGTCGAGCGGGAAGCCGCCGGTGTGGTCCTCGACCACCCGGTCCACGCCGCCGCTCCACAGCCTGACGCGGTCCGAGGCGACCGAGAGCACCCAGAACGGCCGCTCCAGGGCGTGCGCGGCGACCAGGTTGCGGGTCAGGAAGGTGTCCGAGAGGACCACCCGCTCAGGCACGGACCGGGCCAGCGTCCAGACCTGGTGCTCGCCCGGGGCGGCGAAGATGGCGAGGCCGTCCTCGGCGTAGGTCAGATCGATCTCGGCGAGCGCCCGGTCCAGTTCCCGGCCCACCTCCGCGCGCCGCTCGCGGGTGACCGCGGGATCGTCCTCCAGCTGTTTCTTGGCCTCGGCGACCACATTGCGCAGCCGGACGCGGTCCTGGGCGTTGTCCGGCTCGCGGCGGTGCGTCGGCGTCAGCACGGACACGGCCGGATACGGGCGGGGACGCCGCAGTCCGGCGAGGGTGGCGGGACTCAGATCGTGCTCCATGCCAGCAGGTTAGGACCGATGCGGCCGACCGGCATATCGGGGCGTTCGGGGCGCCCTCGCGGCTCAGTCCGAGGGGTCCTCGCCGGACTCGGGGCCGCACGAACTGCCGTCGGGCGGCAGCGAACCGTACAGCAGGAAGTCGTCGACCTTGCGGTGCACGCACTCCGAGGACGCGTAGCCGGTGTGGCCCTCGCCCTTGTTGTCGAGCACCACGGCCGAGGAGCCGAGCCGCTCGGCCGTCTCCGTCGTCCACCGGTACGGCGTGGCCGGGTCGCCCCGGGTACCCACGAGCAGCATCCGCGCGGTGTCGACGTCCTTCACGTCCTCGCGGATGTAGTCGGTCCCCTTGGGGCGGCCATAGCACATCAGCACCTGCGTGAGCCGGTACCGGCCGAAGACCGGGGACGCCTCCTCGTACCGCGCGCGCAGCGCGCCCAGGGACCTGGCGACCTGGTCGGCGCTCGGGCGGTCGGGGTCGTCCGCGCAGTTGATCGCCATCAGCGCGGCCGGAAGGTTGTCGAGGGGCACGTCCTCCTCGTCGGTGAGCCCGGCGCCCCCACCCGCGCGGTCCGCCGCGCCCGTCCGCGCGCGCAGCGGGAAGGTGACACCGCCGGACGAGAAGTTCTCCAGGCCGCCGGTGTCGCCGTTCTCGACCAGCTGGGCGATCGCCCGCTCCAGCGAGGGCCACAACTCGCGGCTGTAGAGGCCCTGTCCGATCGCGCCGACCAGGTCCTGCCCGGTGAAGGGCTCCCCGAAGCCGGACGGCACCGGGTCGGCGTCGAGCGAGGCGACGAGCTGTTCGACGTGGTCCCGGGCGGCCCGGGCGTCCTGGCCGAACGGACAGGCGATGTCCTCCACGCACCAGTCGAGGAAGTTCTCCAGCGCCGTCTGCTGCCCCCGGGCCCCGGCCAGCCCCTGCTCGGCCAGCGGTTCGGTGAGCGTGTCCACGCCGTCCAGCACCATCCGGCCGACCTTGTGCGGGAACTGCGCCGCGTACACCGAGCCCAGCCGGGTGCCGTACGAGAAGCCGAGGTAGTTGAGCCGGCCGTCACCGAGCGCGGCGCGCATCACGTCCAGGTCCCGCGCGGCGTCGACCGTGCCTATGTGCGGCAGGACCGGACCGGAGTGCTTCGCGCACTCGTCCGCCGCGTCCCGCAGCCGCCCCAGCACGTCCTTCGGGTCGGACATCTCCGCGTCCCCGTCGGTCGCCTCCATGATCTTCATGGTGGCCGCCGTGCCGCAGGTCACGGGGGACGAGCGGCCGACCCCGCGCGGGTCGAAGGTCACCACGTCGTAGCCGTTGGTGAGATGCATGAACTCCTTGCCGCCGGCCGCGAGTTCGTTCACCCCGGAACCGCCCGGACCGCCGAAGTTCAGCAGCACCGAGCCCCGCGCGTGGCCGGTGGCCCGGTAGCGGGCGAGGGCCAGGTCGAGTGTGCCGCGCCCGGGATGGCCGTAGTCGAGAGGGACGGTCACCTTCCCGCACTGCAATTCCTGCGGCATGTCCATGCCCTCGCAGGCCGACCAGGTGACGCGCTGGTCGTAGAAGCGGGAGAGGCCGGGGCCCTTGTCCCGGGCGGAGGCGGCGGACCGAGTGCCGGGGGATGTGGCGGGTGCCGTCCCGGCGGTCGCGGCGGGCAACTCCCCGGCGCCCGCGGCGGGCAGCCCCGCGCCCAGCAGGGCAAGGCCGAGCGCGCCGGTGACCGCGCAACGCCGGGCCGAGGACCGCTTCTCCAGCTTGGCCTGCATCGATGCCTCCCGGACGCCCCGTCGCGGACCGGTGGTCGGCGTCCTCGCTCACCATAAGCGGGCCCCGCGTCCGCCGCCTCCGGGCGGAGCCGGGGGTCGTACGGAGGTTCGTGCGGTCAGGTGTTCGACGCGGTGCCCACTCGAAGGAGTGAAAGACCGATAAGCCATAACTCGGATGGTGCGCCCGCGTTTTAACCGGTGCGGGTGAGTGCCCGCGACCAAGTCTGGAAGGCAGGGAACCTCATGCGAAGGGTTACCCGAAACGGTGTGTTCGCCCTCGCGGCCTCCGGTGCGCTGGCCGTGACGATGCCGGCGTACGCGGCGTTCGCGTCCGACGGTGCCACCGCCGACGGCGTCTCGGCCGGCTCGCCCGGGCTGATCTCCGGCAACACGGTCCAGCTTCCCGTGGACGTGCCGGTCAACGTGTGCGGCAACACCGTGAACGTGGTGGGGCTCCTCAACCCGGCCGCGGGCAACAGCTGCGCCAACGAGGGGGGCGGCGCCTCGCACGGGGCGCACGAGGGAGCGGGCGCGTCCGGCGGCTCCGCCACGGGAACGTCCTCGGGCGGGTCTGCGGGCGGGTCCGGCGGCGCGTCGGCCGAGGGGGCGGCACAGGACTCGCCGGGCGTGCTGTCCGGCAACGGCGTACAGCTTCCGGTGCACCTCCCGGTGAACGTCACCGGCAACAGCGTCAACGTCGTCGGCATCGGCAACCCGGCCGTCGGCAACGAGTCGACGAACACCTCCGACGACCGCCCCGAGCCGCAGCGTCCCCCGGCCGAGCCGGAACCGGCCGCTCCCGAGCCCTCCGCCCCGGAGAAGGAGCCCCCCGCCCCGCCGCGGCACGCCCCGCAGGCCGCCGCGCCCCAGGAGGCGGCGGCGTCCCTCGCCCACACCGGCGCGGACCAGACCCTGCCCGTCCTCGCGGGCGGCGCCGCCCTCGTGCTCGGCGGAACGGTCCTCCACCGGCGCTTCCGCCAGCGCGCCGAGAACTGACCGACGCCGCCCCCCGGGGGGTCAGGAAGAGCTCTCCTCCGCTCCCCGGGCGCGTCGCGGTCTCCTTCACGACCATGACGGACGGTCCTCCTTTGGACTCCTCGGGATGCCTACGACACCGCTGGAGGATGCCCGGAAAACAGCCGTCACCCGCCGCGAGGCGTGCCCTCGCGGCGGGTGACGGTCATGACCCTCAACGGCGCGGACGCGAGCGGGACCGGTCCAGCGCAGCCACGCCGACCGCCGCAAGGCCGATCTGGATGAGCCACTCGACCCAGTCCACGCCGTCGGTGTCGGCGACGTCCAACGCCGAGGCGATCCATGAGCCGATCAGCGCCGCCAGGATGCCGACGACGATCGTCCACAGGACGCCGATGCGCTGACGGCCCGGAATCACGAGTCGGCCCAGTACGCCGATGACGATACCGATGATCACCGCGCTGATGATGCCGTCGACTTCCATCCCCACCCCTTCTCGTCAAGACCCCCGCAGCAGTGCGTATGCCCACTGCCGCCCGGCACACGCACAAACCCGCGAGGGCCGGCCCGCGCGGGACGGACCGGCCGTGGTGTCTCCCTCCGGTGGGTCTAGGGCCTCGACGTGCTCCGTGCCGCCGTGCCGGCGCAGATCATGCCCAGGATCAGGGCCAGGGCGCCGATGACGAGGTTGTTCCAGATGACGCCGGCGTCCGGGCCGGAGCCCACGATCCACGGCGAGATGATCATCCAGACACCTATCGCGCACATGGCCCAGCTGAGGCCGTACATGCGCTCGGGGGCGCGGGTGAATCCGAGGGCCAGCAGTCCGATGGCGATGCCCACGATCAGGTTGTGCGCCACGAGGGAGGGCTGGCTGGTGGTGAAGTGGAGTATCCACGGGGACACGGCACAGTAGAGGCCGAGCAGGAACACCGGCCCGTCCACGAGTGCCACGTCACGACCGCCGAGCATGCGCGCGTAGCGCGCCTGCATCTCCGGGGCGTCGGGATGGCTGGTGATGTCACTGCGGGAATGCGAGACGTTGGCCATAGTCGTCTCCTTCGACTTGCAGGGCCGACCGCGTTTCAAGCGGTGATGCGGTAGCGCCGCATACGAGCATTCTGCTCTTATTTCTCCCTTATGTGTAGTGGTGGGAGGAGTGGGATCTCCCGGCACCGGGGAGTCAGGTCCGGGCCGGCGCCGCCAGGCGGGCTGCGCGCACCGGCGCCGTCCGGCCCTGCACCAGCAGGAACATCCCCTCCCGTGCCGGCCGCTGGGCGGGATTGTCCAGGCTCGTCGCGCGTCCGCCCCCGGCCACCACCGCCGCTGTCGTGGCCGCCCGCAGCAGGTCGTACGCCTGGGTCCGCAGCGCCGGCCGCTCCTTGAGGCACTCCTGGGGCGCCGGATGGTCGGCGAGCACGTACGCCCGGTCCCTGACCTCGTCCGGCCGGGCGCGCAGGGCGCCGGCCGGGCCGCGTCCGACCGGTGCGGTGGCGAGCAGGTCCAGCGCGGCGGACGCGACGCCGAAGACGGCCGGGGAGGCGTTGGCGCTGCGCCGGATGTCGGTACGGGCGAACTCGTCGCGGGGCGTGCGCAGCAGTACCGACTCCTCGGGCAGCCACAGCCCGTCCAGCGTCAGGGGCACCGTCCGGGCGGCCGTCGGCGCCACCAGCCGCGTCGGCGCCGGCGGCCGCAGTCCCGGCTGCTCGCGTGCGTCGGCGGACGCGAACACCACCTCGTCCGCCCCGGTCACGCCCGCGAGCAGCACCAGGTCGTCCAGGCCCCAGCCCGTGTACCGGGGCACGGCGCCCTCGAAGCGCACCCCGCCCCGTTCGCCCGTGGCCCGCACCGGGATCCGGGGAAGGCGCGGACGTGGGCGTAGGCGATGCCGGCCAGGATCTCCGCGACCTCGCGGGCGACCGCGGCCGGGGCGCCGGCCCCGCCGTACTCCTCCGGTCCGCTCACCCCGAGCAGCCCGGACCGGCGGATCGCGTCGAGGTGGCTCACGGGCACGCCGTCCTGGACGACGCGCTGCGCCGAGGGGGCGAGCGGCTCCGCCGTGAGCCGGTGGGCCGCGGTGACGGTGGGCCGCGGTGACGGTGGGCCGCGGTGACGGTGGGCCGCGGTGACGGTGGGCCGCGGTGACGAGGGGCCGCGGTGACGAGGGGCCGCGGTGACGAGGGGGCGCGGTGACGAGGGGGCGCGGTGGCGAGGGGGCGGGGTGTCGTGGTCATGGGCTGACTCTCCGGCCCAACTCCTTCCGGCCACAGTCGGGTTCGACTGGTCTACACCCTTGACTGGTACATACCAAAGCGATTGAGTGTGCTCCACACCCCCCACTACGGCCGTCCCCGCGCCGTGACCGGTCCGACCGGCACGTGTGTATCCGGCTCCGCTGTCCCATGCCCCGGTACGGGGGCGGCCGTGCTCCGCCGAAGGAGACAGACCCGTGTCGAAGCGCCGTATCTCCGCCCTGGTGGCCGCCCTCGCCCTCGCGGGCGCCGTCCCCGCCCTGTTGCCCGCCGCCGAAGCCTCCGCCGCCGCGTGTTCGAGCTACCCGAACTGGACGGCCGGCCGCTCCTACAACGCCGGTGACATCGTCCGCTACACCGACGGCAGGGCCTACATCGCCGAGCACGCCAACCCGGGCTACGACCCGGTCATCAGCACCTGGTACTGGGAGCCGTACGCCTGCGACAACGGCCCCGGCACGCCGGTCGGCACCTTCGTGGTCAGCGAGGCCCAGTTCAACCAGATGTTCCCGGGGCGCAACTCCTTCTACACGTACAGCGGCCTGACCGCCGCGCTCAGCGCCTACCCCGGCTTCGCCACGACCGGCGGGGACGCCACCAAGAAGCAGGAGGCCGCGGCCTTCCTCGCCAACGTCAGCCACGAGACCGGCGGACTCGTGCACGTCGTCGAGCAGAACACCGCCAACTACCCGCACTACTGCGACTGGAGCCAGCCCTACGGCTGCCCGGCCGGCCAGGCCGCCTACTACGGGCGCGGGCCGATCCAGCTCAGCTGGAACTTCAACTACAAGGCCGCGGGCGACGCGCTCGGCATCGACCTGCTCGGCAACCCCTGGCTGGTGCAGAACGACGCGGCCGTCGCCTGGAAGACCGCCCTGTGGTACTGGAACACCCAGTCCGGCCCCGGCAGCATGACCCCGCACAACGCGATGGTCAACGGCGCCGGCTTCGGCCAGACCATCCGCTCCATCAACGGCTCCCTGGAGTGCGACGGCAAGAATCCCGCGCAGGTGCAGAGCCGCGTCACCAAGTACCAGCAGTTCAGCCAGATCCTCGGCGTCTCGCCGGGCGGCAACCTCTACTGCTGACCTCCGGCCCCCTGGGCGGCACTCCGCCGATGACCTCGGAGACGATCACCGCGCGGGTGCGGACCGCCTGGACCCTGCACCAGGGCCCCCACGTCCTCGCCATCCCCGGCACCGGCAACCCCGGCCCACCTCGCCGAGAACGTCGCCGCGGGCGCCCTGCGGCTCGGCGACACCGACCTCGCCCGGCTGGAGGGCGCCGGGACCGGCTGAGCCCTCGTCACACCGTCCAGACCCCGTCCCGCATGAGGTGCCGCTCCTTCAGCTCACGCTGCTCGTGCCACGCCTGCACGGCCAGCGGCCGCACCCGGAACCAGGCGTAGGAAGCGCCGTCCATGCGCGAGTCCCAGCCCGTCTTCGCGCGGAACGCCTCGACGGCGACGGGCGGCACCCGCGTCCGGTCGAACGTCTCCACCTCGCCGTCGATCAGGACGACGTCCTGGGTGTGCCCGAAGGCGAGCCTGGCCCGGCGGCCCTCGCGCAGGTTGCGGCCGGTGGGATCGGTCAGGCGCGTGGACATCCAGACCGCCTCCTCGTGCCAGACGAACCACAGGGGGACCAGGTACGGCACGCCGTCCGCGTCCGCCGTGGCCACCCAGATGTCCCTCTCCCGTTCCAGCCGGTCCAGTACGTCCCGCTTGCGGTGCGCGGGGCGGCGGGGCGGGGTGCGGGGCCCGGCGGTGGTGCCGCTGCCGGTCTCGGGGCCGGTCTCGGTGTCCATGATCGTGACCGTAGCGGGCGGGGGTGCGTCGGCGCCTCGGGCGGGAGTCCTAGGACGGGACTGGCGCGCAGGCAGGTTTTACGTATAACCTCTGCGGTCAATCGCTCCGCCGCCCCGCCGACGGCCCCTCCCGGAAGGCCCCGATGTCGCACATCGCCCTGGTCACCCTCGTCGTCGACGACTACGACGAGGCGATCCGCTTCTACACCGAGGCCCTCGGCTTCCGGCTCGTCGAGGACGCGCCGCGTGCCGACGGCGCACGGTGGGTCGTGGTCGAGCCGGGCGGTCCGGGGCGGGGGACGGGGCTGCTGCTGGCCCGGGGCAAGGGCGAGGCCCAGCGCGCCCGGGTCGGCGACCAGACGGGCGGGCGCGTCGGGTTCTTCCTGTACACCGACGACTCCGCTACGCGCCCGAGCTGATGCTGAGCGGCGGGCTCGCCCTCGCCGAGGTCGTCGAGACCGTGCAGGAAGGGCTCGCCGCCGGGATGGCCAGGGCCGCCGCGGCCGGTACGCCGGTGCGGGTCGGCACGCTGCTGTGCGGGATGCGGATGTTCGACCGCACCCGCGCCACCGCCGGCCTCGCGGTGGCGTTCCGGGACGCGGGCGTCGTCGGCTTCGACATCGCCGGTGCCGAGGACGGCTTCCCGCCCGCCGACCACCTCGACGCCTTCGAGTACCTGCGCCGCGAGAACGTGCCGTTCACCATCCACGCCGGCGAGGCGCACGGCCTGCCCAGCATCCACCAGGCGCTTCAGGTGTGCGGCGCCCAGCGGATCGGCCACGGCGTGCGCATCACCGACGACATCCCCGACCTCGCCTCGGGCAAGCTGGGCCGCCTCGCCGCCTGGGTGCGCGACCGGCGGATCGCCCTGGAGATGTGCCCGACCTCCAACCTCCAGACGGGCGCCGCCACCTCGATCGCCGAGCACCCGATCACCGCGCTCAAGGACCTCGGCTTCCGCGTCACCCTCAACACCGACAACCGTCTGGTGTCCGGCACCACGATGACCCGCGAGATGTCGCTGCTGGTCGAGGAGGCGGGCTGGAGCGTCGAGGACCTGCGCACGGTCACGGTCAACGCCCTCAAGAGCGCCTTCATCCCGTTCGACGAGCGCAGGTCCCTGATCGAGGACGTCGTCCTGCCGGGCTACGCCCCCGCGCTCTGAACCAGCCCGCGCGCATAGGCGGCCTGTCCGACGTGCTGGAGGTCGTCGGACAGGACGCTGACCAGCCGCACGGCGAGCGTGACCGGCGGGTCCCAGCGGTCGTCCACGATCCGCTCCAGGTCCTTGGCGGTGAGCGAACGCAGCGCGCCGAGCGTCCGCTCGTGGACGGCGTCGTAGTAACCGGTCAGCAGATCGCCCGAGTCCACGCGGACCTTCGCGACCTCGGCCGAGCTGTGCCCGTACCCGGTGGCGTCCCGGGGGAGGTCGAGGCCGAAGCGTTTCTCCCAGTCCCCGGTCAGCCACACCTGGTCGAGCCCGAAAGCGTCCGCGATGTGGTCGTCCTGGACGCGGGTGAGGTGCCAGACCAGCCAGGCGAGGGAATTGGCGTCGGCGGTGGGGCGGGCGTTCAGGCCGTCGGGATCCAGTCCCTCCACGGCGGCGTGGACCAGTTCCTGGATACGGCCGTAGCCCTCGATGAGGATGTCCTTGGCATGCATACGTCCACCATCGCGCACTCCCGCCTCACGCGCCCGGCGTTTCCAGCAGACCCATCAGCGCCCGCGCCGCCGGACTCGTCGCCTGCGCGGGCGGCAGCAGCGCGATCGTCTCGTACTGCGTCTCCCCGGTGTCCTTCAGCGGCAGCGAGGTGAGCGCGGCCCGCTTGCGCCGGAAGTGGCGCGGCACGACCGCGATGCCGAGGTTCTCGTCGATCAGGTCGAGCAGCCCGTGCACGTCGTTCACCTCCAGCGGCACGGTCCGCCGTACGCCCGCCGCGGCGAAGACGGCGTCGGTGACCCGGCGCGGCCCCCAGTCCGGGTGGAAGTCGACGAAGACCTCGTCGGCCAGGTCGCGCGGGGTGAGCACCGCGCCGTGCGCGGCGAGCCGGTGGTCGGGGTGGCACAGCACCGTCATCGGCTCCCCGGCCAGCGACACCGACCGCAGCTGGTCGGTGTCCGCCTGGGTGCGGTAGCCGAAGGCCAGATCGAGCCGCCCGGCCGCCACCTCCTCCGCCAACTCGCCCGAGCCCGCCTGCCGCAGCCGGATCTCCACATCCGGGTGCCGCCGCCGGAACCCGGCCAGCAGCCCCGCCACCGGCACCCCCGCGATGCACTGCTCGGCGCCCAGCGACAGCGTCCCGCGCAGCACCCCCTGGACCGCCGCGACCGCCTCGTGCGCCGACCTGACCTGCGCGAGAATCCGCTCCGCCTCGCCCAGCAGCGCCCGCCCGGCCTCCGTCAGCGTCACCCTGCGCGTCGTCCGCACGAACAGCGGCGCCCGCAGCTCCCGCTCCAGGGCCCGGATCGACGCCGACAGGCCCGACTGGGACACCAGGAGCCGTTCCGCCGCGCGGGTGAAGTGCTGGTCCTCGGCGACCGCCACGAAGTGCTGGAGATGACGCAGTTCCATGATTGAGAAGCCTAACCGCGCAATCTCATCGGATTCTTCTGTTGGACCACTGCACGCAGGTCAGGGCAGAGTGGGGCGCGGTTCCCCATCGGTTCCACCCAGCCCGTACTCGGGTGCCAACCCCCTCTGGAGTCGCGTTGTACACCGCACACCCCGACCGCTACGCGGACCTGCCCTACCGGCGCACCGGACGCAGCGGCCTCAAGCTCCCCGCGCTCTCGCTCGGCCTGTGGCACAACTTCGGCCCGGACCGCCCCGTCGAGACCCAGCGCGCCATCCTGCGCCGCGCCTTCGACCTCGGCGTCACCCACTTCGACCTCGCCAACAACTACGGCCCGCCGCCCGGCGCCGCCGAGTCCGCGCTCGGCGAGGCCCTCAAGGCCGACTTCGGCCGGTACCGCGACGAGCTGGTCATCTCCACCAAGGCCGGCTATCTGATGTGGCCCGGCCCGTACGGCGAGTGGGGCTCGCGCAAGTACATGCTGTCCTCCCTCGACCAGAGCCTCGGCCGCATGGGCCTGGACTACGTCGACATCTTCTACTCCCACCGCCCGGACCCGGATACTCCGCTGGAGGAGACGATGGGCGCCCTGCACTCCGCGGTGCAGCAGGGCAAGGCGCTGTACGTCGGCGTCTCCAACTACTCGCCGGAGCAGACGCGTGAGGCCGCCCGCATCCTCGCCGAGCTGGGCACCCCGCTGCTGATCCACCAGCCGCGCTACTCCATGCTCGACCGCCGTGCCGAGACCAGCGGTCTGCTGGACACCCTGGACGAGCTGAAGGTCGGCTCCATCGCCTACTCCCCGCTGGACCAGGGCCTGCTGACCGGCCGCTACCTCGACGGCATCCCGGAGGACTCGCGGGCCGCGAGCGACAGCCCGTTCCTGAACTCCGACGCGGTCACCTCGGAACTGGTCGCCAAGCTGCGCGCCCTGAACGAGATCGCCGCCTCCCGCAAGCAGACGCTGGCCCAGATGGCGCTGGCATGGGTGCTGCGCGGGGGCCGCGTGACCTCGGCACTGGTCGGCGCGAGCAGCCCGCAGCAGTTGGAGGACAGCGTCTCGGCCGTCGCGAACCTCGACTTCGCCGCCGACGAGCTGGCCCGCATCGACAAGATCGCCAACAAGTAGGACGGACCGGCGACGAGTCACCCCGGGGGCCCGGGAGCGCGATGGCGCTCCCGGGCCCTTCGGTTCGTCCTGTCGACATGACGATGAGTCCCCTTCGAGGGGTGTGCGCTGCTCAGGGCCCGGATGCCGGTCCCGGCGACCCGGGGACCGCGCCCCGCCCGCAGCCGCCGGACGCGCGACGCCGTGCTTTTCGGCCACGAACGGCCGTGAATATGCCAGGAGACTGGCCGGAAATTCATGGTGACAGTGGTCAAGTTGCGAACATACTCACCACAAGGGCCTCTCACAGCATGCGACAGGGCCCTCACGCACAGCACACGATCCGCACGGACGCCCCGCCCCGCCCCGGCAGGTGGGCCGGGTGACGGGGGAGGGTAGCAGTGCACGACGAGTTCCTGTGCCACGTCACCGCCTACGGGGTCTGTGAGGGCCGGCGCATCGGAGTCCCCCTGGGCACCTACCGGGCTCCCACCCTCGCCCTGGCCCTGTGGTGGCTGCGCGACCGCGCCATCTGGATCGCCGAGCGCCTGGACCCGCAGCCCGGCACCCCCTACTTACCCCGCGGCGCCCTGACTCCCCTCGCCGACGACGCGCCCGACGTGCCACGCGCCCTGCGCACCTGGTGCGCCGACGACGACCGACAGGAGCAGGTCGCCGACGAACTGGCCGCAGGGCGCCTGGTGCGCATCGCGACCAGCGACGAGACCACCGAGTACGAGCTGATGGCCGAGTCCGTGGACGCCCTGCGCATGCAGCGGGCCTCCCCGCCCCTCGTCGTCCCCGTCGCCTGAACGTGCTGCCCTGACCTCCGGTGCCCTCCCCCTACGAGCCCCGGTGCCTTCCCCTACGACCCGTCCGGCGCCCTCCGCCGGCCCGTCCAGCGGGCGAGCAGCGCGCCGAGGAACCCGGCGACCAGCCCCCACAGCAGGGCCAGCCCGACCGCGCCCCACAGCCGGGGCCGCAGGTACACCTGCCCGAAGAGCCCGCCGCCGAGGTCGCCGAGGCCGAGCACCGACAGCCCGAAGTGCGCGGAGACCCGCCCGACCAGGCCGGCCACGAGGACCGTCAGCGCCAGCGCCACGCCCGTCCGGACGGTGCCCAGCCACAGCGGCGTACGCGCCGGGGACCGGACCGCCTGGAGGTAACCGGCCGCGAGGACCAGCACCACCGCGGCGACCAGCAGCCACCACATCCGCCCGTCCCGGTCGGTGAGCGTGCCCAGGTTCAGCTCCGAGACGTCCGGTGTGCGCAGCACCTCGTCGAGCACCTGCGGCATCGGCAGCCCGAACGGCCCCTCCACCCGCCCGCTCCACGTCGCCCCGAGGCCGACGGTGAGCGCGGGCCACGCCAGGTTCGGCAGCCCGAGCAGCAGCACGGCGAAGGTGTCCGCCGGATGCCCGCGCGTCCCGGCCACCAGGGCGACAACGACGCCGACGGCGACGTACGCGAGCAGCAGCGCGACCATCGCGTACACCGCCGGCCGCACCGACGTGTGCAGGCCCGCCAGCCGGCCGGGCAGCGGCACCCCGCGCGCGACCAGCAGGGCGAGCAGGAGGACGCCCGCGAGCCACAGCAGGCCGAACAGGACGGTCAGGGGGGCGTCGGTGGTGAATCCGACCCGCGGGGTCACGCCGAACAGATCCCCGAGGTCGTCGAGGACGCCCTCGCCGAGGGAGAGCGCGAAGGTCTGGCGGGCGGCGAACGCCATCCCGAGCAGGGCGAGCAGCCACAGTACGGCGATCCGCCCGGCCCAGCCGGCCAGCTCCCGCACCCCGGCGACCGCCCGGTGCCGCAGCGGCCGCAGGAAGCCCGCGCCGATCACCAGGGCGCCGGTGAGCGTGACGGACAGCGGCATCACGGTCAGACCCGTGTCGGTGTCCGCGAGGTTCCCGGCGCCGCCGGACATCTCGAGCGCGCCGCCGACCGCCATGACCACCGTGGCGACGACGACCCTGGGGAAGGCCCGGTCGGGCAGGTCACCGGCGCCGGCCGCCCACAGCCCGAGCGCGGTCACGACGTACATGGCGACCAGCCCGGCCAGCACCGTACCGAGCGCCCGCACCCAGCCGTGCCGGGCGGCGGCGGGGCGGAACGGGGGCGCGGCTGGGGCTCGGTCACTCACGCTGCCACGCTAGGCAGCCCCCGGCACCACCGCCCGCCGACAGGGCCGTCCGGCGTCGCCCCGGTCACCCACACTCCACGCGACGTCGCCGAGGGGACGGCCCCGGCCCCGGCACCCCCGGAGGTGCCCGGTCCCCGGACCCCCTGACTCGCCCTGCCCCCTCGGGACCGCTCGGCTCGCCCTGCCCCCTCGGGACCGCTTGGCTCGCCCTGCCCGCTGGACGCGCCCCGCCGCCCCCCCCAGCTCCCCGGCTCCGCCCTGCCCGGAGCCGCGCCGACGGCCTCACGCCATCGGCCCGCCTCGCTCGGCCCGGGTCCGCCTCGCTTGGCCCGGGTCCTCGCCCCGAGCCACTTGTGGGCCGGTCCTGCTTCCGTGCCGGGTGGTCCCGTCGCCCCAGCCCGCGCCGTCGGCCCCTGGCTCCACCCGGCCGCTGCCGAGCGGCCTGCCCGGAGCGGCCCGTGATCCTCACGCCCCTCGTCGTCGCACGGCCGGAATCAGGCGGCCCGCACCACCAATGCGTAGTCGCCGAGCCCCAGCAGCCGGTCCGGGGTGATCTCGCCCCGGGTGGTGAACACCGCGAGGACGGCGCCGGTCTCCGGGTCGAAGGCCGCGTCCAGGACCATGCCGTGGGACGTGCCCGTGTCGGTGAGGACGCGGCGGCCGAGGAGGTCGTGGTGGGCGGGGGACGGGTCGGGGGTGGTGGAGTGGAGGCGGAGGGCGGCGGGCCCGACCGCGGCGACGCGGGCCCAGGGGAGCGAGGTGTCCCGGCGGAGGCGGCCGCCGCGCACCCGGACGTGGGAGATCGCGGCGGCGGCGACGTCGACGGACAGGGCGGCCACGTGGCCGAGCGGGCCGGTACCGGCCGGCGGGAGCACCGGCAGGCCGCGTACCTCGGTGAGCAGCATCATCGCGGCGAACCCCGCAGATGCCCGACCAGCGCGGTGAAGCCCCGCAGGTCGTCCGCGACATGGCGGACGGCGTCGTCGGGCAGGACGAGGGCGCGGCCGGTGACCGTGAGCGTCTGCCCGCGCGGCACGTACACCCGCCGCCGGTGCCGGGCCGGGCCGGGCACGAAGCGGCGGCTCGCCGCCACCCGGAAGCCGACCACCCGCCCGCCGGTGCCGCCCTCCACCACCACGTCGAGCACCGTGCCGATCTCCGCGCCCGCCTCGCTCACCACCCGCGCCCCGAGCACGCGCCCGCGCAGGCTCTGCTGGTGCACCGTCATGACCGCCGCGCTCACCATCCCCCGCCGGTCGCGGATCATCACCGCGTCATGGCCCAGCGCGTGCACCGCCGACCACGGCAGGCCCTCCTTCAGCGGCCCGGACAGCAGCCCGCGCCCGGTCAGTGTGAAACCGGTGATCCGGCTCGCGGCCGCGTCGCATACGGTGTCCTTGACATGGGCGACGGCGTCGCCGCCGAGGGTGACCACCGGCCGGGTGGTGAGACTTCGCGCGGCCATCAGTTCGTTCATCGCACACCCTCCCGCACCCCCGGGTGCCCGGAGTCGGTGTGACGATGCCCGCACTGTGAAAAGACGGGGACTGCACGGCCCGGCTCGGGGTACGAGGACGGGTGCAGCAGCGTCCGGCCAGTCCGGCTTCCTAGAGAGAAACGCATGACCGAGCATCTGGACGGGGCAGTGATACCGACTGGTTTCGACGTTCCCGTGGAACCGCTGAGGCGGGCGGCACACTACTCCGGCGAGCCGGGATGCATAGCCGAGGCCCGCGCCTTCGCCTCACTCTTCCTCGACCAGCTCAGGACCGAGTGGTGCGCCACGATCGGCCCCCGCGCCGACGGCGCGGTCCTGCTGGTGGTGAGCGAACTCGTCACCAACGCCGACCGACACAGCAAGGGCCCCTACATCCTTGAGCTGGAGGGCACGGGCGCCTCGGTCGCCGTGACCGTCTACGACAGCAGCGGCGCCGTGCCCCAGCGCTTCCCCCGGGACCCCGAACGCATCGGCCGGCACGGGCTGGAGATCGTGCACGCGCTGGTGGAGTCGGTCGACGTCGAACTCGTGCCGGTCGGCAAGCGGGTCCGCGCCGTGGTGCCCCTCACCGAGGGCTGAACCGACGGCCCAGGGGCACCACGCGTACGACGGGGAGAGGACCGGCCGCCTCCGGCGCGCTCAGGCGCAGCCGAGTTCGCCGAGCATGCCCTCGCGCAGCCGGCCGATGATCCGCTTGATCAGGCGGGACACGTGCATCTGCGAGCAGCCGAGCTCCTCGCCGATCTCCGCCTGGGTGGCCTCCTCCACGAACCGCAGGTGGATGATCCGCCGGTCGCGCTCGCTCAGCTCGGCCATCAGCGGCGCCAGCGAGTGGAAGTCCTCGACGAGCCGCAGCCCGTCCTCCTCGACGCCGATGAAGTCGGCCAGCACCGACTCGCCGTTGTCGGGGCCGTCGCCGGTCAGCGCGGCGTCCAGGGACGAGGAGTTGTAGCCGTTGGAGGCGATCTGGCCCTCGACGACCTCGCTCTCGCTGATGTTCATCAGCGTGGCCAGCTCGGCGACGGTCGGCTCGCGGTCCAGCCGGGAGGAGAGCTCCTCACGGGCCTTCGCCAGCTCGACCCGCAGTTCCTGGAGGCGGCGCGGTACGTGCACGGCCCAGGTGGTGTCGCGGAAGAAGCGTTTGATCTCGCCGACGATGTACGGCAGGGCGAAGGACGTGAACTCGACCTCGCGCGTCAGCTCGAACCGGTCGATCGCCTTGATCAGGCCGATCATGCCGGTCTGGACGATGTCCTCCATGTCGTCCCCGCGCCCGCGGAAACGCCCGGCGGCGAACCGCACGAGGGACATGTTCATCTCGATCAGCGTGTTGCGCGCGTACTGGTGCTCCCGCGTGCCCTCTTCGAGTTCCGTCAGGCGCTGGAAGAACTGCCGGGACAGCTGGCGGGCATCGCGCGGGGCCACGGTGCGGGCGTCCACGATGCCCGTCTCGGCCATCTGCCCTGCGGGCCGGATCACGGCGCTCTTCATTACCTCTCCCACGAACGTCACAGTCGGACCCCTCGGCCCTCTCCCCATTCCTGCCGCGCGAGCGACTACCCGCGTCTCGGCGGTCCATGCCTCCTCATTTCAGAGTAGCCCCGCGAGGGGTGGGAGGCACCCGTGGATTTCCCTCTGGGCGGAACGCCGGGCCCTTCCGCGGCGGCCGCCGGCTCCTAGGCTGGGGAGGTGACCAGCCACGTGCCGAACGAAGCCCGCGTCATTCCGCTGCGCCCGCAGGCCACGCGCCCCGGGGAGCCCGGGCCGCCCGCCCGGGAGCCCTTGTGGCGTGACCTCGTCGGAGACGTCCTGCGCCAGGAGCGCCTCGACCAGGAACGCACGCTGAAGGAGGTCGCGGAGGCCGCCCGGATCTCGATGCCCTACCTGTCGGAGGTGGAGCGCGGCCGCAAGGAGGCGTCCTCGGAGGTGCTGGCCGCGGCGGCGGGGGCCCTCGGACTGGGCCTCGGGGACCTGCTGGAGCGGGCGCACGGGGAGCTGCTCCGGGTCACGTCGCGACCCACCGGCGCCGGGTCGAGTCGCTCCGTCCGGGGCACTGGGGGGACGCGTTTCGACGGGATGTGCCTGGTGGCCTGAGCGACCGATGGTCCGCGCGGTCCGCGGGGACCGGCGTCCCGACCCCCGTGGCGGGACGCCGGCCCGGTCCTTCACATCAGCCGGCGCCGGGTGAGGACCTCGTCGGCCAGCCCGTACGCCACCGCCTCCCCGGCCGTGAACACCTTGTCGCGGTCCATGTCCGCCCGCAGGGTCGCCACGTCGTGGTGGGTGTGCCGGGCCAGCACCTCCTCGACCTGGGCGCGGATGCGCACCATCTCCTTGGCCTGGAGCGCCAGATCGGAGACCGTGCCCTGCCGTCCGCCGCTGGCCGGCTGCCCGAGCAGCACGCGCGCGTGCTCCAGCGCGAACCGCCGCCCCGGGTCCCCGGCGGCCAGCAGCACCGCCGCGGTCGAGGCCGCCTGGCCGACGCAGAAGGTGGAGATCGGCGTCTGGACGAAGCTCATCGTGTCGTAGATCGCCATCAGCGACGTGAAGGAGCCGCCGGGGGAGTTGATGTACACGGCGATCTCGCGCTCCGGGGCCGACGCCTCCAGGTGGAGGAGCTGAGCGATCACGACGCCGGCCACCCCGTCGTCGATCTCGGTGCCCAGGAAGATGATCCGCTCCGACAGCAGCCGGCTGAACACGTCGTAGGACCGCTCGCCCTGCGGGGTGCGCTCGACGACGTTCGGGATCGTGTAGCTGCCCATGTCACAGTCCCATCCGTCGCTTGGTGGCGGTCGGCCGTACGTCGGTGAAGGACTGGACGACCTGGTCGACGATGCCGTACTCCCTGGCCTCCTCGGCCGTGAACCAGCGGTCGCGGTCGCCGTCCCGGGAGATGGTCTCCGGGCTCTGGCCGGTGTGCTCGGCGGTGATGCGTTCGATGGTGCGCTTGGTGAAGTCCAGGTTGGCGGCCTGGATCTCGATGTCGGCGGTGGTGCCGCCGATGCCGGCCGACGGCTGGTGCATCATGACGCGCGCGTTCGGCAGGGCGTAGCGCTTGCCGGGCGCGCCGACGCTCAGCAGGAACTGCCCCATGCTCGCGGCGAAGCCCATCGCGAGCGTCGACACGTCGTTGGGGATCAGCCGCATCGTGTCGTACACCGCGAGGCCCGCGTGCACGGAGCCGCCGGGGCTGTTGATGAACAGGCTGATGTCGGTGTGCGGGTCCTCGGCGGACAGGATCAGCAACTGGGCGCAGACCCGGTTCGCGGACACCTCGTCCACCTGCGTGCCCAGCAGCACGATGCGCTGCCCGAGCAGTTGCGCGGCGAGCTGGTCGTCGAACCGCGTCGCGGGCGTGTCGCCCTCCTCCGCACGCGGGGCTGCCACCGCGCCGTGACCGGCGATGAGTGAAGACATCGGCGCTCCTTGTCGAGTCGTCCAACGGGTGGTCCCGCGGCCGTCGTGGACCGCGGTCACCCCACTGTCGTCGCGGCGGGCTGCCGGGCGGGCCGTTCTCTGCCCGGGGCAGATTCGCCCTGGGCAGAGCGGGTGCCGGCACCGTGTCCGTCCCGACCGATGAGTTCCGGCGCCCACGGCGGTCGACAGTGGTGAGCGCGTTCCACGACCAGGAGGTAGCGATGAGTGCCGATGGATTCACCACGTGTCTGTGGTTCGACGGGCGGGCGCAGGAGGCCGCGGAGTTCTACGTCTCGGTGTTCAAGAACTCCGGGGCGGGGCCCGTCACGTACTACCCCGAGGGCTCGTACCAGCCCGCCGGAAGCGTGCTGACCGTCGAGTTCACCGCCAACGGGCAGAGGTTCGTCGCGTTGAACGGCGGGCCGCAGTTCACGTTCAGCGAGGCGGTGTCGTTCCAGATCACCTGTGACGACCAGGACGAGGTCGACCACTACTGGGCGCGGCTCACCGAGGGCGGCGGGCAGGAGGGGCCGTGCGGCTGGCTCAAGGACCGGTTCGGGGTGTCCTGGCAGGTCGTGCCGGCGCGGCTGGAGGAGATGTTCCGCGACCCGGACCCCGCCAAGGTCGCCCGCGCCAACAAGGCCATGATGGCGATGGGCAAGCTCGACATCGCCGCCCTGGAGGAGGCGTACGCCGGCGGCCGGTGACCTCATTCCCGTCGGCGCGCGAGGCGCCGGCGGGGTGACTAGCGTGAAGAACGGACCGAATGCACCCGCACGGGAGGCGGCAGTCATGGCCGTGCAACCTGAAGGGGCCCCTTGTTGGGCCGACGCGATGTTCGGCGACCTGGAGGCGGCCAAGCGCTTCTACGGCGACGTCCTCGGCTGGACCTTCGGCGAGACCATGTCGGAGTTCGGCAACTACACCCAGTGCTACGCGAACGGCAAGGCGGTCGCGGCCGTCGTGCCGCCCCTGCCCGGCCAGGAGGACGTCTCGCAGTGGTGCCTCTACCTCGCCTCCGACGACGCGACGGCGACCGCGGGCCGCATCCGCGAGGCCGGCGGCGAGGTGGTGCTGGAGCCGATGAAGGTCGGTGACTTCGGCACCATGTGCCTCGCCAAGGACCCCGGCGGCGTCGTCTTCGGCGTCTGGCAGAGCGGCACCCACGAGGGCTTCGAGGCGACGGCCGAGCCCGGGGCGTACTGCTGGGCCGAGGTCTTCGCCCGCGACCCCGGGACGTCCGACGCCTTCTTCCCGGCCGTCTTCTCCTACCAGGCGCAGCAGATGCAGGACGACCAGGTGGACTTCCGCGTCTACAGCCTCGGCGACCGCCCGGCCCTCGGCCGGATGGCCATGACGGACGACTTCCCGCCCGAGGTGCCGCCGTACATCAACGTCTACTTCACCGTCCGCGACTGCGACGACGCCGTCGCCCGCGCCACCGGCCTCGGCGGCGTCCTGCGCTTCGGGCCCGTCGACACGCCCTTCGGCCGGTTCGCGGCCCTGAGCGACCCGCAGGGCGCGAGCTTCTCCGTGATCGACATCGGCAGGACCGAGGGGGAGATGCCGCCGCTCACCGACGTCTCCTGAACCCGGTCCGGGCACCGGGCCCGGCCGTGGCATGATCGGGCGCATGCGTGAACGACTGGTGGCCGCGTGCGACGGGGCTTCGAAGGGGAACCCGGGTCCGGCCGGCTGGGCCTGGGTGGTGGCCGACGCGTCGGAGACCCCGGTCCGCTGGGAGGCGGGCCCGCTGGGCCGGGCGACCAACAACGTGGCCGAACTGACCGCGCTGGAACGGCTGCTGGCCGCCACCGACGCGGATGTGCCGCTGGAGGTCCGGATGGACTCCCAGTACGCCATGAAGGCCGTCACCACCTGGCTGCCCGGCTGGAAGCGCAACGGCTGGAAGACGTCCGGCGGTAAGCCCGTCGCCAACCAGGACCTCGTCGTCCGCATCGACGAGCTGCTCGGCGGGCGCACCGTCGAGTTCCGCTACGTCCCCGCCCACCAGGTCGACGGCGACCGGCTCAACGACTTCGCCGACCGCGCCGCCAGCCAGGCGGCCGTCGTCCAGGAACCGGCGGGCACCGGCCTCGGCTCCCCGGAGCCGCCGCCCAGCCCCGACGTCCCCGCCGCCCGCAAGGCACCGCGCCGCAAGCCGGGCACCGGCGGTGCGGCCGGCAAGGGCGGCGCCGCCCGCACCATCAAGGCGAAGTTCCCCGGCCGCTGCCTGTGCGGCCGCTCCTACGCCGCCGGCGAGCCCATCGCCAAGAACGACCAGGGCTGGGGCCACCCGGAGTGCCGTACGGCGGCGGCCGGGTAACCCGCGCCGACCCTCCGCCGCGGAACCCCGGCCCCACGGCTCCCCCTTGCTACTCTGCGCACCCAAATGACCGATTCGAGTGCATTTCAGGGGTGTGTGTGAAGGTCGCGTGCATCGGCGGCGGGCCCGCCGGACTGTATCTGTCGATCCTGCTGAAGCGGCAGGACCCCGCCCACGACATCACCGTCTACGAACGCGACCCGGAGGGCTCCACCTACGGCTACGGCGTCACCTACTGGCGCGGGCTGCTGGACCGGCTGCGGGCGCACGACCCCGAGTCCGCGCGCGCCGTCGAGGAGCACTCCGTGCGCTGGCGCGACGGCGTCGCCCACGTCGGCGAGGCGAGCACCCGGCACCGCGGCGACGAGGGCTTCGGCATCGGCCGCCACAAGCTGCTGGAGATCCTCGCCGCCCGCGCCCGCTCCCTGGGCGTCCGCCTGGAGTACGAGCACGAGATCACCGCCGACGCCCCGCCCGCCGCCGACCTCCTGGTCGCCGCCGACGGCGTGGGCAGCGCCCTGCGCACCCGGTACGCCGGCCACTTCGGCACCGAGATCCGCACCGGACGCAACCACTACGTGTGGCTCGGCACCACCAAGGTCTTCGACGCCTTCACCTTCACCTTCACCGAGACCGGCCACGGCTGGATCTGGGCGTACGGCTACGGCTACGGGCCCGAGGGCAGCACCTGCGTCGTCGAGTGCGCCCCCGAGACCTGGACCGGCCTGGGCCTGGACCGCGCCGACGAGGGCGAGGGCCTGGTCCTGCTGGAGAAGCTCTTCGCCGACACCCTCGACGGCCACCCCCTCACCGCCCGCCCGGCGGGCCGCGCCGGCACCGTCTGGCCGGCCTTCCGCACCCTCACCAACCGCACCTGGTCCCGGGGCAACCTCGTCCTGCTCGGCGACGCCGCCCACACCACCCACTACTCCATCGGCGCCGGCACCACGCTCGCCCTGGAGGACGCCATGACGCTGGCCGGCGCCCTGCGCGAGCGGCCGACCGTCCCGGACGCCCTCGCCCACTACGAGCGCGAACGCAAGGCGGCCCTGCTGCCGGTGCAGAGCGCCGCCCGGCACAGCGCCCAGTGGTACGAGAACCTGCCCCGCTACCTCCACCTGCCCCCGGAGCAGATGTTCGCCCTGCTCGGCCAGCGCCACTCACCGCTGCTGCCGTACGTGCCGCCCGGCCTGTACTACCGCCTCGACCGGGCGGCCGGCCGGCTGGAGGCACTGCGCCGCCTCAAGCGCTGGCTCGGCCCGCGGCTCGCGCGGGCGGTACAGGCGCGCAGGCTCGCCGCGACCGGCGAGCGCACGGCCCGCGCCGGACGTCCCGACGCGCTGCCGGCGCACCGCGGATGACACACTGACGGCATGGACGAGCGCACTTTCGACCGGTCGGATCAGCACGCCTCGGTGGTCGGCCTCGGCACCTGGCAGCTCGGTGCCGACTGGGGGGACGTGGACGACAGGGAAGCTCTCGCGGTACTGGAGGCGGCGGCCGAGTCGGGCGTCACCTTCTTCGACACGGCCGACGTGTACGGCGACGGCCGCAGCGAGGAGACCATCGCGAGCTTCCTGCGCGGCAGGCCCGACCTGCACGTGCTGGTCGCCACCAAGATGGGCCGCCGGGTCGAGCAGATCCCGCAGAACTACGTACTCGGCAACTTCCGGGACTGGAACGACCGTTCCCGCCGCAACCTCGGCGTCGACGTCATCGACCTGGTGCAGCTGCACTGCCCGCCGACGCCCGTCTACTCCAGCGACGAGGTGTTCGACGCCCTGGACACCCTCGTCGAGGAGGAGCGCATCGCCGCGTACGGCGTCAGCGTGGAGACCTGCGCCGAGGCGCTGACCGCCATCGCCCGCCCGAACGTGGCCAGCGTGCAGATCATCCTCAACCCGTTCCGGATGAAGCCGCTGCGCGAGGTCCTGCCGGCCGCCCGGGAGGCGGGCGTCGGCATCATCGCGCGCGTACCGCTCGCCTCCGGCCTGCTGACCGGCAAGTACACCAAGGACACGGTGTTCGCGGCCAACGACCACCGCACCTACAACCGGCACGGGGAAGCCTTCGACCAGGGCGAGACCTTCTCCGGCGTCGACTTCACCACCGGTGTGGAGGCCGCCGCCGAGTTCGCCGCGCTCGCACCCGAGGGCTGCACCCCGGCCCAGCTCGCGCTGCGCTGGATCATCCAGCAGCCCGGCGTCACCACCGTGATCCCGGGCGCCCGTTCGCCCGAGCAGGCCCGCGCCAACACGGACGCCGCCCGGCTGCCCGAGCTGTCCGACGCCACCCTCGCGGCCATCGGCGACCTCTACGACCGGCGCATCAAGGAGCAGGTCGAGGGCCGCTGGTAGGCACGGCCCGCGAGCCTCACGGCACCAGGATCAGTTGCCGTTCCCGCTCCTGGTCGCCGGAGGCCGCTCCCTCGTCGCGCGTCGTGAAGGCGCGTGAGAGGGCCTCGCCGGCCGCCTCCACGGCCTGCGGCGTGCCCTGCACGGTGACCGTCACCGGCGCGGACAGCGCGGCGCCGGATCCCTTCGGCCCCGTGGACGCGCCGGGGGCGGCGGACCCCTCCGGGGCGGTGGTCGCGGCGAACGTCGCCGTGCGCACTGTCGCCCCCTCGTCGCCGGGCGGGGCGTCAGGCGCGCCGAACACGCCCTCCAAGGCGCTGACGATCGCCCGCGCATCGTCGATGCCGCCGCCGTCGAGGGTCACCGTGAGCTGAGTGTCGGACATCCTGGGCCATCCTCCCTGCGCCTGCGTCGGTCCCGGCCCGTGTAACCGCCTCCCGATCACTCAAACCGGGCGTCGCCGCCCCCGCCCGGCGCCTGAGGACCGCGATCCCGGGAAGAGGGAGGGGAACACACAAGCGACGGCCATCAGGAGGAAACGGTGAAGGACGCGGACGCGGCGGAGGCCTCGCCTCGGCGCAGGGGGCGCAACGAGACCGAGGAGGAGCGCGCGGACCGGATGTGGACCGAGCTGATCCAGGAGGTCCGCGTCGCGCAGATGGGCGTGCAGATCCTGTTCGGTTTCCTGCTCACCGTCGTCTTCCAGCCCACGTACCACCGGCTCTCGGACACCGACCAGACGATCTACCTGATCACGGTGGTACTGGGGGCCGTGACCACCGGCGCCCTGATCGGGCCGGTCTCCCTGCACCGCATCGTCTCCGGGCGGCGCGTGAAGCCGCAGGCGGTGCGGTGGGCGTCCCGGCTCACCATGCTCGGCCTCGTGCTGCTGCTCGCCACGACGGCCTGCTCGCTGCTGCTGATCCTGCGCGTCGCCACCCACGACGGCTTCGTGCCCTACCTCGTCACCGGCGTCGTCCTGTGGTACCTGCTGTGCTGGTTCGCCCTCCCGCTGTGGACCCGCTACCGCCACACCACGGACTGATCCGGGGCCGAAGCCGACGGCCGGGGGCCTCAGCCCTCGGCCATCAGCTCCGCCAGGAAGTCGTCGACGCTCACCTGCTCCCGGCCGGGCCGCACCACCGCGTACGTCTCGTTGAGGAAGGACTCGACGGCGGCCGCCCACACGAACACCACCGCGCGGTGCCGGTCGCCGTCGGGACGGTCGTCGCCCAGCAGCTCGATCCGCAACTCGTCCCACATGCCGTGCGATTCCGGCCGCAGCCGCACGTCGCCTATGCCGACCGGGCGGGTCAGCCCGTCGGCCACCATCTGCCGGTCCAGCGTCCAGCGGGCCAGCACCCGGCCGTCGTGGCTGAAGACCACGGTGAGCGCGAAGGGGTCCGCCGCGTCGTACCCGAGGTGGGCGAGGACCGGGAAACGGTCGGCGTCGCCCGCCTGGAGCTGTACGACGAGGGACGCGTGGACGGCGGTGGTCACGGGGGCCTCCAGGGGCGACAGGGCGCGGCACGACGGACGCACGGGTGACGGTCGTAAAGCCCCCTAGTACCCCGCCCACCGGCATGATGCTCAGTCATCCGGGTGATTCGCCCACGCCCCGGGTTCAGCTCCCGTGCGCCCCGGGTTCAGTCCCCGCCCAGCGCCTCGCGCAGCGCGGGCAGCAGGGTCTTCTCCGACCAGTCCAGGAAGGCGTGTTGGGTCTCGCCGCCGATCTGTACGAGAGCGACCTCGGTGAATCCGGCTTCGACGTAGGGGCGTACGGCCGCCACGAAGGCGTCCGGGTCGTCGCCGCAGGGGATGGAGGCGGCCACATCGTCCGGCGTGACGAACTGGGTGGCGGCGTCGAAGGCGTCCGGGTGCGGGAGTTCGGAGTTCACCTTCCAGCCGCTGCCGAACCAGCGGAACTGGTCGTGGGCGCGCGCGATCGCCGCCCCGCGGTCGGGGTCGTAGGACACCGGGAGCTGGCCGACGCGGGGCTTGCCCGTACCGCCGTGCCGGTCGAAGGCGGCCAGCAGATCCGGCTTCGGCTCGGTGGCGATCACCAGGTCGGCCAGCTCGCCCGCCAGCGCGCAGGAGCGTTCACCGGAGACGGCGACGCCGATGGGCGGCGCGCTCTCCGGCAGGTCCCACAGCTTGGCCGACTCCACGTCGAAGTGCGTCCCGCGATAGTTCACATGGCCGCCCGCGAACAGCTTGCGGATGATCTCCACGGCCTCGCGGAGCATCTCGTGCCGTACGTCCACGGCGGGCCAGCCGCCGCCCACCACGTGCTCGTTGAGGTTCTCGCCCGCCCCGAGCCCCAGCCGGAAACGCCCCTCCGACAGCAACTGGAGGGTCGCCGCCTTCTGCGCCACCACCGCCGGGTGGTAGCGGAAGCTCGGACAGGTCACGTACGTCATCAGCGGGATGCGGGAGGTCGCCTGGGCCGCAGCGCCGAGGACGCTCCACGCGTACGGGGAGTGGCCCTGCGCGCGCAGCCAGGGGAAGTAGTGGTCCGAGGTCACCGAGAAGTCGAACCCGGCCTCCTCGGCCCGCACCACATGGCCGACGAGTTCACGGGGGCCGGCCTGCTCGGTCATCATCGTGTATCCGATTCGCGCCATGACCGCCGAGTCCCCACCCCGGAGCGGCGAAAACGGGCGGAACGGGGTCCGGCGCACTCATCCCCGCAGGTGCCGAGGCGATCCGCCGGCGCCGGGGCCGTCAGCCGGTCCCGAAGCGGGCGGCCCAGGCCGCCATGTCGGCCGTCGTCGCGTTGCCGCCGCACACCACCAGCCCGAGCCGGGCGCCGCCGCCCACCCGCTCGACCACGCGCCGGGCGGCCGGGAGCAGACAGCCGGCGGCCGGCTCCGTCCACACCTTGGCGTGCTCGGCCAGCGCCAGCGACCCCCGTACCGCCTCCCCGTCCGGCACCACCAGCACCTCGCCGACCAGCTCCGCCACATGGTCGTACGTCAACCGGGAGACGGACGGGGCGCTGAGCGTGGTGACGACCGAGGACAGCGGCACCGCGAGCGGCCCGCCCGCCGTCAGCGCCCGGGACATGGCCTCGGCGCCCTCGGTCTCCACGCCCCAGATCCGCACCTGGGGCCGCAGCGCCCGCAGCGCCGCCGCCACGCCCGCGATCAGCCCGCCGCCCCCCACACTCACCAGCACGTCGGTCAGTTCCCCGGCGTCCTCGGCGAACTCCAGCCCCACCGTGCCCTGCCCGGCGACCACCACCGGGTCGTCGAAGGGGTGCACCAGGGTCAGGCCCTCCTCCTGGAGCCGGGTGACGAGGGCGAAGGCGCTGTCCATGCCGTCGGTGAGCCGCACCAGCGCGCCCGCCTCCTCGGCGATCTCCACCGACCGGGCCGGTGCCGTGCGCGGCATGACCACCGTGGCCTTCACGTCGAGCGCGGCGGCCATCACCGCCACCGCGATGCCGTGGTTGCCGCCGCTCACCGCCACGACCCCGGCCGCCCGCTCGGCGTCGGTCAGCGACAGCAGCTTCGCCGTCGCGCCGCGCGCCTTGAACGAGCCGGTGCGCTGGAGCAGTTCGAGCTTCGCCGTGACCGGGACACCGAGCAGCGCGGACAGGCCGGGGCTGGACACGGTCGGGGTGCGTACGACGTGTCCGGCGATCCGCTCGGCCGCGGCTTCGATCTCCGGGATCGTGATCAAGGCAGTCATCCCCGCACCCTTTCGCGCGCCGCACCCGGGGTCAACCGGGTTCCCTCAGTGCTGCTGCGCCTTCTGCGGCGTCACCTCGCTCGGCCGTACCACGACGAAGCCCTCGCCCTGGAGCACCAGTTGGACGGCCTCGCCGGAACCGCCGCGCAGCATCGAGCCGATGGACTGCGAGCGGTGCAGCGAGGTCGCGAGCCCGGCGGACCAGCCGACGACCGCGTCCGTGTCGACGTACACCGGGTACTGCGGCGAGACCGGGATGACGAGCGGGCTGCCCTCGCACATCAGGCCCAGCTTGCCGTGCCCGGTGAAGACGCTGTTGAACAGCCCGCCGCCGGCGATGCCGGAGCCCTTGACGGTGGCGATGCGGTACGACAGGGAGGCGTCGAAGCACAGGACGTTGCGGCCGTTGACGGTGAACTCGTCCCCGGGCTCGACCTCGACGACGAAGCAGTTCTGCGCCTCGTGCGCGAACCACGCCTCGCCCTGGCCGCGCACCGCCATCAGCGGCAGCCCCTCGCCGGTGACGGCCCGCTTGAGCATGCCGCCGACGCCCTGGCCCTTGCGCTCGAACTGGAGGTCGCCGCGGTAGGCGACCATCGCCCCCTGCCGGGCCAGCATCTCGCCGTTCACCGCGTAACGGATGCACTTGGAGTTCTCGACGGTCATGCCCGGCGCCGTGGCGGGGCGCACCATGTGCTCGCTGGAAAAGAGGTCACCCTTCATACGCGCATCCTGGCCCGGAGCACCCCGTTCCGCCAAGATCGGGTGCCGGAGGGCCGGCCGGGGTCAGCCCGAGGACGTCGTCTCCGGCGCGATCAGGCCCTGCCGGTAGGCGACCGCCACGGCCTCCGTGCGGCCCGCCGCGCCGAGCTTGGCGAGGATGTTGGAGACGTGGACGCTCGCCGTCTTGGCGCTGATGAACAGCTCCTCGCCGATCTGCCGGTTGCTGCGGCCCAGCGTGAGCAGCCGCAGCACGTCCTGCTCACGGGCGGTCAGCGCCGCGGCGCCCGGCGCGGCCGGGGGCGCCGGGGTGCCGGTGAGCCGGCCGCGGCGGGACAGGCCGTCCACCCGCTCGCGCAGCGGCACGGCACCGAGCCGGTCGGCCTCCCGGCGTACGGCGCCGGCCTCGGCGGCCGCCTCCGCGCGGCGGTCGGCGGCCAGCAGGGCCTCGGCCCAGCGCAGCCGGCAGCGGGCGCGCTCGTAGGGGTCGCCGTGCGCGAAGGCGGCCACCGCCCGCTCCCAGGCCGCCGGGTCGGGGGCGGGGGAGGAGATCAGGGACCACTCGGCCTCCGCCCGGGCCAGCCACGCCTGGCCCTCCCGGCCCTGGGGCAGGTTGTCGTAGCCGTGCGCGGCGGACCAGCGGGCCTCCTCCAGCAGCTCGGACGCCGTCCGCGTCCAGCGGGCCACCCCCGCCGCGTCGCCGGTGCGGCGCAGCCCGGTCACCGCGTCGGCGACGGCGGACAGCGCGAGGGTGGCGAACCGGACGGTCACGGTGGGCCGCTCGCCCGCCTCCGTGAGCGTCTCCAGGGAGGACCGCGTCCAGCGCACGGCCTCCTCCGCGTCCCCGCGCAGCCCCGCCGCGTCGGCCAGCACCAGGCCCCCGACCATCCTCGCCATCCAGTCGAACGGCCCCTCCAGCAGGGTCCGGGCCGCCCGCTCCGCCGCCTCGACGCCGCCGCGCGCCAGCGTCACGTACAGCGCGGGGCCGAGCGCGTGGCCCTCCACCGGCGCGCGCACCCCCGCCTCCTCGGCGGACTCGCGCAGCACCTCGTCCCACTGGCCCAGCGTGTACCGCACCAGCAGCCGCAGATACCGCATCTCCCTCGGATACGGCGCGGACAGCAGCCCGGCCCGGCGGGCCCGGTCCAGGCCCTCGGTCGCCCAGTGCAGGCAGTCCTGCGGGTCCCCGGACTCGAAGCAGCCGATGGCCAGGTTGAACAGGGCCCGCATCTCCACCGGCGCGTTGCCCGCGCGCCGGGCCAGGTCCCGGGCCTCCAGCAGCCGTTCGCGGCCCGCCGGAGTGGAGCGGCCCGCGCCCTCCAGGCTCGTCAGCGAGATCAGCAGGTCGGCGCGGGCGTCGGTGACCCCCAGCTCCTCGGCGACCCGCAGCGCCCGGCGGGCCACCCGCAGCCCGGTCTCGTTCTCCCCGACCTGGCGGGCCGCCATCACATGGGTCGCCGCCGCCCACACCCACGTCGACGACGGCGGCTCGGCGGGGATCAGGCCGAGGGCCTCGCTGCTGTGGGTGTAGGCGGCCGTCAGGTTGTCGACGCTCAACAGGTTCCCGGCGAGGGTGTAGCGGACCCGGGCGGCCAGCTCCAGGTCGGCGTCCTGGCCGAGGCCCGCCAGCGCGGACCGGGTCAGGGAGACCGCGCGGTGCAGCTCCCCGGCGTGCGCGGCGGCGGCCGAGGCGCGCAGGGTCAGGGTCACCGCGTCGGGACCCGCGGGGCGGGCGTCGGGGCCGACCGACGACCACAGGTCGAGGACCGCCTCCAGGTGCCGCAGCTCCTCGGCGGGCGCGCCGACGCGCTGGGCGTGGTCGGCGGCCTCCAGCGAGGCGGTGAGGGCCTCCGGCAGGTCGTGGCTCTCGCGGTGGTGGTGGGCGCGCTCGGCGGCGCTGTCGGAACGGCGGCCCGGACCGGCGAGCAGCCGCGCGAACGCGCCGTGCAGCCGGGCCCGTTCACCCGGGAGGAGGTCGGCGTAGACCGCCTCCCGCGCGAGGGCGTGCCGGAAGGAGTACGTGATCCCGTCGCCGGAGACGAGCAACTGCCGCTCGACCGCCTCGCGCAGCGCCGCCTCCAGCTCGTCCTCGGGCAGCCCCACCGCGTCCCGCAGCAGGTCGTGCCCCACGCGGCGGCCGGCGACGGCGGCGGTGCGCAGCACCTGCTGGGCGGTCTCCGTCAGCTGCTCGAACCGGATGAGCAGTACGTCGGCCAGCCCGCTCGGCACACCCCCGGCGGGCGTGTCCGTGGCGGCGACCAGTTCCTCGGCGTAGAAGGCATTGCCCTCGGCGCGCTCCACGATCCGGTGCACGGTGGTGTCCGGCAGCGGGCGCGGGCGCAGGGCGCGCACCAGCCGGGCCACGTCGGCGTCCGGCAGGGGCCGCAGCTCCAGCCGCTCCACGGCGGGCAGCCGCACCAGCTCGGCCAGCAGGGGGCGCAGGGGGTGGCGGCGGTGCAGGTCGTCCGCCCGGTACGAGGCGAACACCGCGATCCGGTGGCGCTGGAGCACGCCCCGGCTGAGCAGGAACCTCAGCAGGTCCCGGGAGGACTGGTCGGCCCAGTGCAGGTCCTCCAGCACCAGCAGCAGCGGCGCGATGTCCGCCAGCTCGGTCAGCAGCGCGGCGACACCCTCGAAGAGCAGCAGTCGCGACCGCGGAGCGCCCCCGTCGTCCTCCGGGCCGCCCCCGAGCAGCCGCTCCGCCACCGGGTGCGCGGCCAGTACCGCCGCGAACCGCTCGTCGGCGGCCATCTGCCCGAGGATCTCGGTGAACGGCAGATACGGCAGACCGACGTCGCCCAGGTCGACGCAGTGCCCGGTGAGCACGGTCGCCCCGGCCGCCGCCGCCCGCGCGGCGACCTCGTCCAGCGTCCGGGTCTTCCCCACCCCGGCGTCGCCGGCCACGAGCACCGCCCGTGCCTCCCCGCCCCGGGCGCGTTCGAGCGCACCGTCGAGCCGCGCGAGTTCGTCCTCACGACCGACGAGTGGGCTGGTGAAAGAGATCTCCGACACGCCGCCCATCCTGACACGCCCCACCGGCAACGCCCCCGGCCCCCGACGTTCGCGCCACACCGGTCCGGCGGCCCAGGGGGAGAGGCCCGCTCCGGCCACTACCGCTCGACCTGGCGTGCCTGCCCGGAGCGCCGTCGCGGGCAGGCGGCGGGCGGGCGTCGGCGTCGGCGTCGTACGGGGGTCGGGCGCCAGGGGTCCCGCGGCGGATCGCACATGTCCGGCGGGGGTGACGGGCCGGTGTCGCCGGCCCGCGCCGCAGGTGCCGCCGTGTCTCGCGCCCTCAGCGGCGCAGTGTCGCGGCCCAGTCCGCCGGGACCCGGTCCGCCGGGCCCGGGGTGGGCTGGGCGGCCGGGTGGCTGTGGGGCGGGGTGAGGTCGGGGCCGGACGGGAGGAGCTCGTTCGTGGCGAAGTTCCAGTACCAGTCCTCGTCCGGCTCGTAGCTCTGGACGACGGGGTGGCCGGTGGAGCGGTAGTGGCCGGTGGCGTGCTGTCCCGGGGAGCTGTCGCAGCAGCCGACGTGGCCGCAGGCCGCGCAGCGGCGGAGGTGGAACCACCAGCCGCCCGCCGCGTCGCACTCGGCGCAGCCGGCGCCGCTCGGCGGGACGGTGGGGTCGATTCCGGTCTCGCTGGTCATGCCGGTTCCTCCGTGTCGTGGGGTTCCTCGGTGTCGTCGGTCGGGTCGGGTTCGGCGGCGGTGAGGGGCAGGAGCACCTGGAAGCGGGTGTCGCCCGGCACGGACTCCACCTGGAGCGTGCCGTGGTGCTTGTTGACCACGATCCGCCAGGAGATGTCCAGGCCGAGCCCGGTGCCCTCGCCCACCGGCTTGGTGGTGAAGAAGGGGTCGAAGATGCGCTCCCGGATCTCCGGGTCGATCCCCGCGCCGGTGTCGCGGAACTCCACCAGCAGCCGGTCGTGGTGGAGCGCGGTCCGCACGGTCAGCGTCCCCTCGCCGCCCGCCTCGTTCACCGCGGCCACCGCGTTGTCGACGAGGTTGGTCCACACCTGGTTCAGCTCCGCCGGGTAGGCCGGGATATCCGGCACCGTACGGTCGTACTCCTTGACGACCTCGATGCGGGGGCCGATCTTCCCCGAGAGCATCAGCAGCGTGCTGTCGAGGAGTTCGTGGACGTCGACGGTCCGGTACGGCGCCCGGTCGAGCTGCGCGTACTGCTTGGCCGCGTCCACCAGGTGCGAGATGCGGGCCGTGGAGTCCGCGATCTCGTTCATCAGCAGCTCGGTCTCGACCGTGTAGTTGAGCCACCCCACCGCACCCGGCAGGATCTCCTCGCCCACGGCGGCCGCGACCTGCTCCAGCCACTCCGCGTCCAGCCCGGCCTGCACGAACGTCGGCGCGAGCTGCCAGCCCTGCTCGATGCCGTGGTCCTCCAGCCAGTCGCCGAGGGCGTCCTCCCGGTCGGACGCCTCCAGCGGGCTCAGCGAGGGCGCCTTGGCGACCCGCTCCGCCGTACGCTCCTGGAGGTCGATGAGCTGCGCCAGCGCCTCCCGCGTGAACGGCCCCTCGGCGATCACGCCGAGCTTGTGACGCATCTTCGCCACCCGCTCCCGCAGCGACGAGGTGGCCCGCACGGCCGCCGCCGCCGGGTTGTTCAGCTCGTGGGTGAGCCCCGCCGACAGCGACCCCAGCGCCAGCAGCCGCTCCCGCTGCCCGATCGCCCGCTGCGTGTTCTTGGAGCCGAAGAACAGCCCCTCCAGCAGATGCACCGCCATCGGGAACCACTCCCGCATGACGGCCGCGAAGGTGTCCGCCGGCAGGACGAAGAACCGCGTCGGCTCCGTCACCCGCAGCGAGTTGTTGTACACCTGCGGCAGCCGGTCCCCGACGTACGCCTGCATCGCGCCCGCGTACACCCCGCGCTGCGCGGTGCGGTTGACCTCCACCTCGTCCCCGCCGACCCGGCGGGACAGCACCAGCTCCCCCTCCAGCATCACGTAGAAGCACGTCGCGTCCTCGCCCTCGGTGTACACCGGTCCGGGCTCGAACAGCTCGACGCGGCCCTCCGCGCACAGCCGGCCCAGCTGCTCCGGCGTCAGCTTCTCGAAGAGGAACAGCTCCCCGATCTCCCCGGGGCTGCACGGCATCGCGCGCCCGCTCACGACTGCTCCAGGTACCGGTGGACGAGCATGACGGCCATGGCTCCCTCTCCTACGGCGGACGCGACCCGCTTGGCGGACTCCGCGCGGGCGTCGCCCGCCACGAACACGCCGGGGACGCTGGTCTCCAGGTGGTACGGCGGCCGGTCCAGCTCCCAGTCGCCCGGCGGCCGCCCGTCCGGTGTGAGGTCGGGGCCTGCCAGGATGAACCCGCGCTCGTCCCGCAGCACCGTGCCGTCCAGCCAGTCGGTCAGCGGGGCCGCCCCGATGAACACGAACAGCCACTGCGCGTCCACGTCCTCGGTGGCGCCGCCCGCCGCGTCGCGCAGCGTCAGCCGCTCCAGGTGCCCGTCGCCGTGCGCGCCGGCGACGACCGTGCCGCAGCGCACGTGGATGTTGGGGGTCTCCTCGATCTGCCGGATCAGGTAGTGCGACATCGACGCGGTCAGCGACTCGCCGCGCACCAGCAGCGTCACCGACTTGGCACCCCGGGACAGGTACATCGCCGCCTGCCCGGCCGAGTTGGCGCCGCCCACGATGTACACGTCGTGGCCCTGGCAGGAGGCCGCCTCGGTCAGCGCCGAACCGTAGAACACGCCGCAGCCCGTCAGGTCGTCCGTACCGGGCGCGGTGAGCTGCCGGTACGACACGCCGGTCGCGAGGATCACGCTGTGCGCGGCGATCGCCGAGCCGTCCGAGAAGCGCACCACGCGCGCCGCGCCGCTCGCCTCCAGGCCGGTCACCTCCCGCGCGGTGAGGATCTCGGCGCCGAACTTCGTCGCCTGCCGCCGGGCCCGCTCGGTGAGCTGCCCGCCGGAGACGCCGTCCGGGAAGCCCAGGTAGTTCTCGATGCGGGAGCTCTGCCCGGCCTGGCCGCCGGTCGCCGACCGCTCCACCAGGACCGTCCGCAGCCCCTCCGAGGCCCCGTACACGGCCGCGCCGAGCCCCGCCGGGCCGCCGCCGATCACCACCAGGTCGTAGAAGTCGGCCGTCGGCGTCGTCGCCAGCCCCACCCGCGCGGCCAGGTCCGACGCCTCCGGCTCCACCAGCGGCGTCCCGTGCGGCGTCACCACCACCGGCAGCCGCTGCCCGTCCTGCCCGGCCGCCGACAGCAGCCGCCTCCCCTCGGGCTCGTCCGCGGAGTACCAGCGGTACGGCACCTGGTTGCGGGCCAGGAACTCCCGGACCTCCGAGGACCGCGCCGACCAGCGATGCCCGACGACCTTCGTACTGGGCACCGGCCGGTGGTCGCCGGTCCGCCAGGCGGCGAGCAGGTCGTCCACGACCGGATAGAGCTTCTCCTCGGGCGGGTCCCAGGGCTTGAGGAGGTAGTGGTCCAGGTCGACGACGTTGATCGCGTCGATCGCCGCGTTGGTGTCCGCGTACGCCGTCAGCAGGACCCGCCGGGCGCCCGGATACACGTCCAGGGCCTGCTCGAGGAACTCGATGCCGTTCATCTGCGGCATCCGGTAGTCGGCCAGCAGCACCGCCACCAGATCCCCGCGCAGCTTCAGTTCGCGCAGCGCCTCCAGGGCCGACTCACCCGACTCCGCGCGCACGATCCGGTACGACGCGCCGTAGCGTCGCCGCAGGTCACGGGCGACGGCCCGGGACACCCCGGGGTCGTCGTCCACGGTCATGATGACGGTCCGCGCCACCCCGTCGGCCTGTGCCATACATCCCCCACGTCGTGCGGCCGGTTCACGGCACGGCGTCCCCGTCACCGCACCGGCCTGCCGCCCATCGTATGTTCGATCGCCCCGCCCCGCTCAGGCACCAGGGCACGGGAGTCTCAGGACGACGGCGTGGGGAAGACTGGGGCCCATGACAGGGACCGAGTCCGCGACACAGGGAGGGACCCGCATGACGCGCCCGATCACGGCAGGATTCGACGCCTCGGCGGAGAGCCTGGCCGCACTGGCCTGGGCCGCCAGGGAGGCCGTACGCCGCCGGACGCCGCTGCACGTCGTCCACGCCTGGCGGTTCCAGGGGCAGGGCGTCGCCGGCACCACGCCCCGCGAGACGCAGGAGCAGTGGGCGCGGGACGCGGTCGCCGAGGCCGTGCGGACCGTCACCGAACGGCACCCCTCTCTCGCGGTGACCTCCGACGTCCGGGACGGCGACGCGGTCGCCGCGCTGCTCGCCGCCTCCGGCGAGACCGAGCTGCTGGTGCTGGGCTCGCGCGGGCACGGGGCGGTCGTCGGCTTCCTGCTCGGCTCCATCGGCCGCCAGGTGATCGCGGACGCGCCGGGACCCGTCGTCCTGGTGCGCGCCGGGGACGAGGCATCCGCCGAGGCGTCCGGCCGCGAGATCGTCGTCGGGCAGCAGGGGGAGCCCGAGGACAGCGCCGACGTCATCGGCTTCGCCTTCGAGACGGCAGCCGCGCGCGGCGCCACCGTGCGGGCCGTCCGGGCCTGGGCGCTGCCCACCGTCTTCACCTACAGCCCCGGCTCGATGGCGCTCGCCGACGAGGCCGGCGGTCTGGAGCAGTACGAGCGCAAGGCCCTCGGCGAGGCCCTCGGACCGTGGCGCGAGCGCTACCCCGACGTGCCCGTCGTCGAGCACGTGGAGATGGGCAGCGCCGGACAGGTGCTCCTGAGCGTCTCCGCGAACGCCCAGCTGATGGTCGTCGGACGCCGGGCCCGCCGAACCGCCGTCGGCGCCCGGATCGGCTCGGTGGCGCACGGCGTGCTGCACCACGCGGAGTGCCCGGTGGCGGTGGTCCCGCACCGCTGACGCCCGCGCGGGCGCCGGCTCAGTCCGAGGTGGGCCGCAGGGACTCCCGCACCTTGGGCAGGATGTGCGCGACGTAGTCCTCGACGGCGGTGTCCAGGCCGATGTCGAGCTGGGCCCGCTCGGACAGGTACCAGCGGTGCTCCAGCAGCTCGTGGTAGATCTCCGCCGGGTCCATCGTGCCCCGCACGTCCACCGGCACGGCCCGCACGGTGGGCCGGAAGACCTCGCGCACCCAGCGGTGGGCGAGGACCTCCGGGCGGGCGCCGAGGGGGTCGCCCGGGGCGTAGTCGTCCTGGGTGGCCATCCAGCTCTCCAGGTCGTTCAGGAGCCGCCTGGCCTGGTTCTCCTCCGCGTCCAGGCCGGTCAGCCGCAGCAGCTGGCGCTGGTGGTGGCCGGCGTCGACGACCTTGGGCACGAAGGTGACCGTGTCGCCGTTGGAGGCGTGCTCTATCTGCATCTCGGCCACGTCGAAACCGAGGTCGTTCAGGCGCCGGATGCGGCGCTCGATGTAGTGGTACTTGCCCGCCGGGTAGACGGAGGTGCGGGTCAGCTCCTCCCACAGGCTCCGGTAGCGGGCGCAGATCTCGGTGCCGAAGTCGACCGGGTCGACGGAGGGGTGCAGCGCCCCGGACGCCTCCAGGTCCAGCAGCTCGCCGCTGATGTTCACCCGCGCCAGGTCCAGGTCGTACTCCCGCTGCCCGTCGCTCAGCCGGGCGTGCAGGTCGCCGGTCTCGGCGTCGACCAGGTAGGCGGCGTAGGCCCCCGCGTCGCGCCGGAAGAGGGTGTTGGACAGCGAGCAGTCGCCCCAGGCGAACCCGGCCAGGTGCAGCCGCACCAGCAGCACGGCCAGGGCGTCCATCAGCCGGTGCATGGTCGCCGGACGCAGCGTCGTCTCGAACATCGACCGGTACGGCAGCGAGCCCCCGAGGTGCCGGGTGACCAGCACCGGCTCCAGCGGCGCGCCGTCGGCGTCGGCGCGGCCGGTGACCACGGCCAGCGCGTCCACCGCGGGGATGGCGAGCCGGTCCAGGTCGCGCAGCAGCTGGTACTCGCGCAGCGCGGGCCGCTCGGCCAGCTCCTTGACGGCGATGACCTCGTCCCCGGCGCGCGCGTAGCGCACGACGTGCCGGGAGATGCCCCGGGGCAGCGGCACGAGGTACTCCTCGGGCCACTGCTCCAGCGGCAGCTGCCAGGGCAGTTCGAGCAGGAGCGCGGGGTGCTCCGGATTGGTGGCACTGATCTGCAAGGCCATGCCCCCGACTTTAGAGTGCCCGCTCCTGGGCCTGGCGGGCGGCTTCCTTCACCGGGCCCCGGTGCACGGGACCGTGCCCGGGGAGCAGGACGTCGCCGTCCAGGCCGGCGATGAGGTCGAGCGAGGCGATCGCGCGGGTCCGGTCGTGGTGGAACATGTCAGGCAGCAGCTGCGGGCCCTCGATCCGGGAGGTGGCGTGCCCGCTGATCAGCGCGTCACCGGAGATCACCATCCCGGCCTCGGGGAGGTGGAAGACGCTGTGCCCGTCCGTGTGGCCCGGGGTGTGCACCGGCACGGGCCGGCCGGGCAGGTCGAGGGGACCCTCGCCCGGGAAGGCCGCGGGCGCGGTCACCGGGTGCTGCTCGGTGCCGCCGCTGCGCAGCACGTGCACCGTCCAGGGCAGGACGCCCGGCCGCCAGGCGTTGCGCAGGATCGCGCCGACCGACACCTGCTGGAGGAAGTCCCGCCGAGCGTGCGGCACTTCGGCCTCGTGCAGCAGCACCGGCGTGCCGTACGCGGCGCGCAGGTGCTCGGCGGAGCCCAGGTGGTCGTTGTGGGCGTGGGTGATCAGCACCGCCGTGACCGCCTCCGGCGCGCTGCCCACCTCGGCCAGCGAGGCGAGGAGCCGCTCCCGGTCGCCGGGGTACCCGGTGTCGATCAGGGTGACGGCGTCCCCGTCCTTGAGGATCACCCAGTTGGTGTGGGAGCCGTGCACCAGAAAGATGCCGTCTCCGACCTGCCGTACGTCCGCCCGCATCATCGCCCCGCACTCCGCTCGTCCTGGTCGTTCGTCACCAGCAAAGCAGGTGAGGCCGGTTGCCGGTGCGGTGGGGCCGGTGCCGGCGGCTCCGGGCGGCGGTCTCAGCGCACACCGTGCGGGCGGAACTGGACACTGATCCGCGGCCCGGCGGCGCGGGTGCTCTTGGGCACGCAGTGCTCCCAGGTGCGCTGGCAGGAGCCGCCCATCACGATCAGGTCGCCGTGGCCCAGTGGCCGGCGCACGGTGTCACCGCCGCCGGCCGGACGCAGCAGCAGGTCCCTGGGGGAGCCGACCGAGAGGATGGCGACCATCGTGTCCCGGCGCGTGCCCCGCCCGATCCGGTCGCCGTGCCAGGCGACGCTGTCCCGTCCGTCCCGGTAGTGGCAGAGCCCGGCCGTGGCGAAGGGCTCGCCCAGCTCCTCGGCGTAGTGCGCGGACAGGGCGTCGCGGGCCTCGGCCAGCAGCGGGTGGGGGAGCGGGTCGGCGGCGCCGTAGAAGGCGAGCAGCCGGGGGACGTCCACGACCTGGTCGTACATGGCCCGCCGCTCGGCGCGCCAGGGGACCTCGGCGGCCAGCCGCTCGAACAGCGTGTCGGCGCCGCTCAGCCAGCCCGGGAGCAGGTCGATCCAGGCCCCCGCCCCGAGGACGGTGCGCCGCAGCCCGCCGAGCGGGCCGAGCCGGACCTCGTCGCCCTGGTCGAAGAGCGAGCCCTGGAGGTGGTGCGTGGTCATGGGACCAGCGTACTCCTGATTCGAAAATGCGTCCTAACGGGTGCCGGGGGCGCCTTCGCGGCCCGCGGGAGCCGCCTTGGCGGCCTGGTGCGGCGCCTTCACGGGACCCCTTTCGATACACCGGTGCATCCGATACATTCACGCATCCGACGGCGGAGAGGAGCCGGGCGTGACGGCGGGGGCGACCGCCGGGCGGGTGACCAGACGGCGTGCGCGGACCCGAGCCGACCTCCTCGGCGCGGCGTTCGCGGTGTTCGCCGCCAAGGGCTTCGGCCGGGTGTCGATCGAGGAGGTCTGCGAGGCCGCCGGGTACAGCCGGGGCGCCTTCTACTCCAACTTCGACAGCCTGGACGAGCTGTTCTTCACCCTCTACCGCCGGCGCGCCGACCTGATCGCCGAGCAGGTCGCCGAGCAGGTCGCCGGGGCCCTCGCCGCCGACGGCCCCGGCCTGGACGTACCGGCCGCCGTGGACCGGGTCGCCGAGGTGCTGCTCCTGGACCGCGACTGGCTGCTGGTGAAGACGGACTTCCTCGTGCACGCCGCCCGCGACGAGGCCGTGGCGCGGACCCTGCTGGAGCACCGGGCGCGGCTGCGGGGCGCGATCGCCGAGCGGCTGGCCAGGGTCGCGGGCGGCGTGCCGGGCGGTGCCGAGGAGGCCGCGCACGCCGTGGTCGCTGCGTACGACGGCGTCACCACCCAGCTGCTGCTCGACCGGGACACCGGGCACGCCCGCGCCTGGCTGGCGCGGCTGCTGACCGCGCTGCTCACCGGGGGCGGCGGGGACCGATGACGGGGAATCAGGAAGGCAGGGTCGTCATGGATGCCGACGTCATCGTGGTCGGAGCGGGCCTGGCGGGCCTGGTCGCGGCGCACGAGCTGACCAGCCGGGGCCGCAGGGTCGCCCTGGTCGACCAGGAGAACGCGGCCAACCTGGGCGGGCAGGCGTTCTGGTCGCTCGGCGGCCTCTTCCTCGTCGACTCCCCGGAGCAGCGCCGCCTCGGCGTCAAGGACTCCCTCGACCTGGCCTGGAGCGACTGGCAGGGCAGCGCCGGCTTCGACCGGACCGAGGACGAGGACTCCTGGGCGGTGCGCTGGGCGCGGGCGTACGTGGAGTGGGCGGCGGGGGAGAAGCGGTCCTGGCTCGCCGGTCACGGCATCACCTTCGTCCCCACCGTCGGCTGGGCCGAGCGCGGCGACCTGAGCGCGGGCGGCCACGGCAACTCCGTACCCCGCTTCCACATCGCCTGGGGCACCGGCACCGGCGTAGTGGAGCCCTTCGCACGGTACGCCGGGCAGGCCGCCCGCGACGGGCTGCTCACCTTCCACCACCGCCACCGCGTGGACCACCTCGTCGTCGGGGACGGCGCCGTGCGCGGCGTACGCGGCACGCTCCTCGCCGAGGACCACTCACCGCGCGGCGTCGCCTCCGGCCGTGAGGCGATCGGGGAGTTCGAACTCACCTCCCGGGCCGTCGTCGTCACCTCCGGCGGCATCGGCGGCGACCACGACATCGTCCGCCGCCACTGGCCCGAGCGGCTCGGCACCCCGCCCGCCGAGATGGTCACCGGCGTCCCCGCCTACGTCGACGGCCGGATGCTCGGCATCAGCGCCGAGGCGGGTGCCCGCCTGGTCAACCGCGACCGGATGTGGCACTACACCGAGGGCGTGCGCAACTGGGACCCGATCTGGCCCGGTCACGGCATCCGCATCCTGCCCGGACCGTCCTCGATGTGGTTCGACGCCCTCGGCCGCCGCCTGCCCGAGCCGTATCTGCCCGGCTACGACACCCTGGGCACCCTGCGCCACCTGCGCACGGCCCCCGATCTCGCGGGCCACCACCACTCCTGGTTCATCCTCACCCGGAAGATCGTGGAGAAGGAGTTCGCGCTCTCCGGCTCCGAGCAGAACCCGGACATCACCGCCAAGGACCGCGCCGGGGTCCTGCGCACCCGCCTCCTCGGCAAGGGCGCCCCGGCCCCCGTGGACGCCTTCCTGCGCCGCGGCGCCGACTTCGTGACCGCGCCGAACCTGGAGCGGCTGGTCGAGAGGATGAACGGGCTCACCGACGCACCGCTCCTCAACGCCGCCGAGATCCGGCGCCAGATCGAGGCCCGCGACCTCCAGATGGCCAACCCCTACGCCAAGGACGCCCAGGTCCAGGGCATCCGCAACGCCCGCCGCTACCTCGGCGACCGCCTCGGCCGGGTCGCGACCCCGCACCGCGTCCTGGATCCGGCGGCGGGCCCGCTCATCGGCGTCAAGCTGCACATCCTCACCCGCAAGACCCTCGGCGGCATCCAGACCGACCTCGACTCCCGCGCCCTCGGCGCCGACGGCACGCCGGTCGAGGGGCTGTACGCGGCCGGTGAGGTGGCCGGGTTCGGCGGGGGAGGGGTGCACGGGTACAACGCGCTGGAGGGTACGTTCCTCGGCGGCTGCCTGTTCTCCGGGCGGGCGGCGGGCCGGGCGGCGGCGCGGCAGGCCGGCTGAACGCCGGGGCGCCTCACGCCTGTCGCAGCAGGCGGAGCAGCACGGAGGCGTGGCTCTCCTCGGGCGACTCGGACGCCGTCAGCAGCGTCACCTCGCCCTCGCGGCTCGACTCCCGGACGACGTCCAGGAGTCGAGCCGCCTCGGGTTCGCCCAGCTCGGCCTCGTACCGGCGGGCGAACTCCTCGTAGGAGCCCTCGCCCGCGTGGTACCAGCGGCGCAGCTCCGTCGACGGGGTGAGGCCCTTGGGCCACGCGTCCACGTGCGCCGCGTCCTTCGCCACCCCGCGCGGCCACAGCCGGTCCACCAGGACCCGCACCCCGTCGTCGGGCTCGGGCGGGTCGTAGACGCGGCGCACGCGGACGGTCATGGGCGGGCCTTTCGACGGGGCGGTGTCGCGGCGACCCCACGTCCAATACCGCCGGGCGGCCGGGACGCGAGGGCCGTTCGAGGGTCAGCCGGACCGGCGGGCCTCGCGGCGCTTGAGCGCGCGCCGTTCCAGTTCACTCGTGCCGCCCCAGACGCCGATGGTCTGCCCGGTGTCCATCGCCCAGCGCAGACACTGCTCCTGTACCGGGCACTGCCGGCACACCGCCTTCGCCTGCTCGGTCTGCAGAGCGGCCGGACCGGTGGTGCCGATCGGGAAGAAGAGGTCGGGGTCCTCCGTGCGGCATGCGGCGTACTCTCGCCAGTTGTCCATTCAAAGTCACCTGCGATCGGTTTCGTTCGCGCCCTCGTGCATGGCTTACTCCGATGCGGGTGACCTGTCGACCGGGGGCGAAACCGACGTGTTGTCATGCACTGCGCCACAGGGTCAGGGTCGGAGCGCCGAAGCGGCCGCCGCCACCACCGCGTCGGCCACCGCGGCCAGCGCCGGGGAGTCGAGCCGCCACTGCTGCCAGTAGAGCGGGACGTCCGCCGTGAGGTCCGGCGCGAAGTCCACGAGCCGGCCCGTACGCAGCAGGGGAACGGCCTGCGGCTCGGGCACCATGCCCCAGCCGAGGCCCGCGGCGACGGCCTCGACGAAGCCCTCCGAGGTCGGTACGTGGTGCCGGGCCGCGCCGGCGCCGTCGAGACCGAGCCGCCGCGCGAAGCCGTCCTGGAAGTCGTCCCGCCGGTCGAAGACCACCACCGGCGCCGCGCCGAGCACCTCCCGTGGCGGCCCGTCCAGATGCCGCGCGGCGAACTCGGGGCGGGCGCAGGGGAGATAGCGCATCCGGCCCAGGGCCCGGACCGTGCAGCCCGGCACCGGCTCCGGCGACGAGGTGACCGCCGCCATCACCGTGCCCTCCCGTAGCAGGGCCGCCGTGTGGCTCTCGCCCTCGCGGCGCAGTTCGAAGCAGAGCGCGGGCTCCCGGGGCAGGCCCGTGAGGGCGGGCAGGAACCAGGTCGCCAGCGAGTCCGCGTTGACCGCCACCGACACCCGGGTCGGCTCGCCCTCGTCCCGCAGTCCCAGTTCGGCGGAGGCGTCCCGCGCCAGCCGTGCCACCTGGCGGGCCAGCCGCACCAGCACGGCACCGGAGTCGGTCGCCCGCACCGGCTTGGTACGCAGCAGCAGCACCCGCCCCGTCCGTCGCTCCAGTGCCTTCACCCGCTGACTGACCGCCGAGGGCGTCACGTGCAGGGCGGCCGCCGCCGCGTCGAACGTGCCCTCGTCGACCACGGCCAGCAGGGTGCGCACCTGATCCAGCGGCAGATCCGCGAACACCGCCGAGTCCGACACCGTCACTCCCGCCGCCCTCGCCCCGGCCACCGCCCGCCGGCGCCGTCTTCAGCTTTGCTAAGGATACGTAAGAATCTTTAGCTGTACGTCCTGTGATCGCCCGCCTAGCGTCGGCGGCATGACCAACGCGCTCACCGCCGCCGCCGCGGGCTTCGGCACCGGCCTCTCGCTCATCGTCGCCATCGGTGCCCAGAACGCCTTCGTGCTGCGCCAGGGCATCCGCCGCGACGCGGTGCTCGCGGTGGTCGGCATCTGCGCGCTGTCCGACGCCCTGCTGATCGCGCTGGGCGTCGGCGGGGTCGGCGCGGTGGTGGTGGCCTGGCCGGGCGCGCTGACCGCGGTGGGCTGGATCGGCGGCGCCTTCCTGCTCGGCTACGGCGCGCTGGCCGCCCGGCGCGTCTTCCGGCCCACCGGTGCGCTGCGGGCCGAGGGCGACGCCGCCGGGTCGCGCCGCCGGGCGGTGCTGACCTGCCTGGCGCTGACCTGGCTCAACCCGCACGTCTACCTCGACACCGTGTTCCTGCTGGGCTCGGTCGCCGCTGACCGGGGGCCGCTGCGCTGGACCTTCGGGCTCGGTGCCGCGCTCGCCAGCCTGGTCTGGTTCACCGCGCTGGGCTTCGGCGGCCGCTACCTCGGCCGGTTCCTGGCCCGGCCCGGGGCCTGGCGGGTGCTGGACGGGCTGGTCGCCACCACCATGATCGTGCTCGGCGTCTCCCTCGTCGCCGGAGCGTGAGCCGGAGCCGGAGCCGGAGCGTGAGCCGGAGCCGGAGCCGGTCCCGTTCCGTGATACGCGTCCGGGCGTGCTCGAACGGGTCTGCGATAGTGATCCGCGCAGCTGAAAGATGTACCGAGCATGTGGGAAGAGCGTGGACACGAGCGAGAGCAGCGACGAGAGCACCACCGAACCCCTGGCGAAGGCCCCGGCGCCACCGGGGGAGCCGCGGCGCGGCCGGCGCCGCTGGGCGATGGACACCCGTCCCCTGCGCCGCCCCGCCTACCGCAGGCTGTGGTCCTCGACCGTCGTCACCTCCGTCGGCAGCCAGCTCACCGCTGTCGCCGTGCCCAAGCAGATCTACGACATCACCGGCTCCTCGGCGTGGGTCGGCGCCGCCGGCCTCGCGGGCCTGCTGCCGCTGATCGTGTTCGCCCTGTGGGGCGGCGCGGTGGCCGACGCGATGGACCGCCGCAAGCTGCTGCTGATCACCAACATCGGCATCGCCGTCACCTCGCTGCTGTTCTGGGCGCAGGCGGTGACCGGCCTGGAGTCGGTGGGCGCGCTGATGCTGCTGCTCGCGCTCCAGCAGGCGTTCTGGGGCCTGAACGCCCCCGCCCGCAACGCCTCCATCGCCCGCCTGGTGCCCGAGCACGAACTGCCCGCCGCCAACGCCCTCGGCTCGACCGTGATGCAGACCGGACAGGTGGTGGGCCCGCTGCTGGCCGGCGCGCTCATCCCGGTCATCGGGCTGCCCGAGCTGTACCTGATCGACGCGCTGGCCCTGTGCGTCACCGTGTGGGCGGTCCACCAGCTCCCCGCGCTGCCGCCGCTGGGCGAGGTGGCCCGGCGCGCGGGCGTGCGCGAGGTCGTGGCGGGCTTCCGCTACATCGCCGGGCACAAGGTGCTGCTGCTGTCCTTCCTGGCCGACATCGTGGCGATGGTCCTCGGCATGCCCCGCGCCCTGTTCCCGCAGCTCGCCGCCGAGACCTACGCCCCCTGGGGCGAGGGCCTCGCCCTCGGACTGCTGTTCGCGGCGATCCCCATCGGCGCGGTGGCCGGCGGGCTGTTCTCCGGCACCTTCTCCCGGGCCCGCCGGCACGGCTGGATGGTGATCGGCTCGGTCGTCGTCTGGGGCGCCGCCGTCGCCGGGTTCGGACTGAGCGGCAACCTGTGGGCCGGGGTGGCGTTCCTGGCCGTGGCCGGCGTCGCCGACATGGTCTCGATGGTGTTCCGGGGGGCGATCCTGCTGTCCGCCGCGACCGACGAGATGCGCGGGCGCATGCAGGGCGTGTTCACCGTCGTCGTGGCGGGCGGGCCGCGGCTCGCCGACGTCCTGCACGGCGGGGCGGGCTCCGTCTTCGGCGCCCGGGAGGCGGTGGCCGGCGGCGGACTGCTCGTCGTCGTGGTGACGCTGGCCCTGGCCCTCGCGATGCCGGCGCTGCGCCGCTACCGCGTCTGACCGGACCTCACAGCACACTGCCGCGCCCGTGCAGGGCGTAGTGCTCCATGAGCCGGCCCCGGGTGGCCTCCAGCCGGTGCGCGAGGATCTCGGCGACCGAGCGCACCAGCACGATGCCCAGCTGCGGGTCCTCCTCGCACAGCGCGAGCACCGAGTCCGCCCGGAACTCGTAGGCGCGCACCGGGCTGAAGGCCTCGGCGCCGAAGTCCCACTCGTACGGCGGGAACAGCCAGGACCAGCCGAGCAGGTCGCCCACGCCGAGGCTGGCGACCGTGACCCGTTGCAGGGACGTCACCTGCTGGGTCAGGGAGACCGCGCCGGAGCGGATGACCCAGAAGCGGTCGGCCCGGGCACCCGCCTCGAAGATCCGGGTGTCCTCCGGGAAGGAGACCTCCCGGGCGAGCGCCGTCAGCCGCTCGCGCTGGGACAGGGGCAGGGCCGTGAGCAGTTTGATCGCTTTGGTCATGGCGGGGGCTCCTCGCCGGCGCTTCGGATCCGGGGCTTTCCCTATGCCCATTTCAGTCGCTCACGGCGTCCTGGGCACCTCGGCGGACGTCGGATCCCGTACGGATTCGGTGCGGGAACCGGGGACACCGGCGCGCGGGGGGCGTGCGGGCATGAAAAAGCCCTGGCTGGACGGGGGAGGCCAGCCAGGGCCGTAAGCGGTGACCGCGGAGGACGTTTCAGTCGACTCCGTCGCCACGTATGAATGAACGGTAAACCACTTCGGTGCGTTCCGTGAAACCGGTACCGCGTCGCGTGACCCGTCTCACTCCGTGCGCTCGGCGTCCTCCGCGTCCTTGGCGACGACCCGGATCGTCCTCAGGGCCGGGTCGCTCGGGTCGGGCAGGAACATCCCGGCGTCCAGACCGCTGCGCAGGTACCGCAGCACCGGCTCGCCGAGCCGCTCGCCCGGCAGCACGGCCGGGATGCCGGGCGGGTACGGCGTGATCATCTCCGCCGCGATCCGGCCCGCCGCCCGCTCCAGCGGCACGTCCTCGGTCGGCCCGAAGAACGCGTCCCGGGGCAGCCGCACCTGCGGCATCCGCAGCTCGGCCGGGGACGGCACCTCGACCCGCGGGGCCGGACCGATTTCCGGCGCGGCGTGCGCGAGGTCCTTGAGCGCGGCCAGCAGCTCGCCGGCGGTGTCCCGGCCGTCGCCGTGGGTGATCTGCGCGCCGATCCGGCGGTGGTCGGTGATGTGCGCGAGCACGCTCCGGTGCTCGCGCAGCCAGTCCGCGGCCTGGAAGCCCGAGATGCCCAGTCCGTCGAGGTCGATGACGACGGGCAACGAATCGAAGCCGTGGGCCAGGCCCGGGCCGCAGTAGTCGTCCCGGCCGTCGACGTGCAGGCCGTCGATGTCCTCGATCGCCGCCCGGACACCGGCCGCCAGCTCCAGCGCGCCGCCCATCAGCTCGTGCCCGTGCAGGGCCATCTGGCGGCGCCAGCCGTCCAGCCCCGCGAAGATCAGCGACGAGGGGCTGGTGGTGCCCAGCAGGTCGGCCCGCATCCCGAGCAGCTTCGGCGGCACCAGGTCGCCCTGGAGATGGAAGACCGAGCCCTGCTCCAGACCGCTGCCCATCTTGTGGATGCTGGTCACGCAGATGTCGGCGCCCGCGTCCATCGCCCAGGAGGGCAGGTCCGGGTGGAACGGCAGGTGCGCGCCCCAGGCCTCGTCCACGATCAGCGGCTTCGAGCGTCGGTGGCAGACCTCGGCGATCGCCCGCAGGTCCGCGCTCGCGCCGTACGGCGTCGGGCTGGTGACCAGCGCGCCCTTGGCCTCGGGCGTCGCCTCGAAGGCCCGCTCGAACTCGGCGGCGGTCGGCGGATGGGCCAGATGCCGCTCGGCGTCCCAGCTGGGCTCGACCCACACCGGCACGATCCCGGCCAGAATCAGCCCCGACACCACCGACTTGTGGGCGTCGCGGCCGATCAGCAGCTTCTCGTGCGGGCCCGCGACGGCCAGCATCGCCGCCTTCACCGACAGGGAGCTCCCGCAGGTGGAGAAGAAGGTGTGGTCGGCGTGGACGGCGTCCGCCATCAGCTCCTGGGCGCGCTGCAGGACCCGGCCCCGGCCGAGCCGGTCGTCGAGCCCGCCGGTCGCCAGCACGTCGCCGTGGAAGACCGCGTCGCCGAGCACCTCGCGCACCGCCGGATCGGCGCCCCGCGCCTGCTTGTGCCCCGGCGGGGTGAAGGACAGCTGCCCCTCACGGCGGTACGCGACGAGGGCTTCCAGGACGGGGGCGGTGGTGTGATCGGCGCTCATGCCGTCCCGGATTCCCGGTCCGCCCGCCGTCAATCCGCCCCGTGCCCGGTCACCGCGGGGTGCGGCCCGGGGGCAGCACCCCGCCCGGTCACCGCGAGGTGCGGCCGGGGGTCAGCACCTCGTCCAGCACCCGCAGGACCGCCTCGTACGCCACCGTCCGCACGGCGGCCTCCCGGGCGCCCTCCGGATCGGTCGGCCTCAGCTCCTCGCCGCGGGTCTGCCAGGCCCGCTTCTCCTCCAGCGCGCAGGACCTCGCGCGACGTATCCGGCGCAGCAGTTCGTCCGAGTCCACAACATCCGTCATGCCCCTCGCGTACCCCGCAACGGCGCTCGGATGGCGGGGTGTGGCGGGTTGTGCCGTGTTGGGCCGGGCGAAGGGCCGGAGGTTTGGGTCCCGGGGCTGAGGTCAGCCGAAAGTGACGAGGCCGTACGGCGAGTACGCGACTACGGCCGGGCCGGATCCGGCTCACCCCCCATCGAGCAGGGAGCTGACGGATGTGTGACAGGCACACGATCGAACCCGTCGTGGAACGACCCGGCGCGGACCGGCACCGGCAGTTCCGGCCGGCCCGGCCCGCCGAGGCACGCCGGGCCGTGGAGCGCGTCGTCACCGAGTGCGGACACCCCACGTGCGACGCGGGCGCCCTGTCGGACGCCGTACTGGTCGCCTCCGAGCTGACCACCAACGCGATCCTGCACGGCGGCGGGATCACCGACTTCCAGGTCGACCTGGAGTGGCCGGCGCTGCGGCTGTCGGTGTGCGACCGCAGCCACGACCTGCCGGTGGCGGTGCCGCCCGTCGACGCCGAGGGCCGCCGCCGGGTCGGCGGCCGGGGCTGGCCCATCGTCTGCCGGCTCGCCCGTGACGTACGGGTGGCAGATCTTCCCTCCGGTGGCAAGTGCATCACCGTGGTCGTTGCGCTGTCCTGAGTACTTTTCGAAAAGCGGAGTTTGTTCCACCGGGGCGGGGGCAGTCGCAGATTCGTGCTTCGGACCGGAGGCGCAGCAGCGGGAGCGGTACGGCTGCTCAGGTGCTCCGGGTCCCCCCGGGGTGACTCGGCCGGCGTCCCTCCCGCGGAATGTCCCCTGAGACCACCGTTCAGGAGCGAATCCGCATGCTCACAGAAACGCCCACCATCCGTCCCGGTACCCCCGAGAACGCCGGGGCCGCCGCCCCGACCCGCCGCCGGCACGACGACGCCCCCGACACCCTGGTCCTGTTCGGCCGGCTCGCGGGGCTGCCGGACGGACCCGAACGGGACGCCCTGCGCGACGAGCTCGTCACCGCCTGGCTGCCCATGGCCCACCGGATCGCCGGCCGGTTCCGGGACCGCGGCGAGTCCATCGAGGACCTGCGCCAGGTCGCGGCCCTCGGCCTCGTCAAGGCCATCGACCGCTTCGACCCGGAGCGGGGGGCCTTCGAGAGCTACGCCGTCCCCACCATCACCGGCGAGGTCAAGCGCCACTTCCGGGACCGCATGTGGGCTCTGCGGGTGCCCCGCCGGGTCCAGGAACTGCGCAACAAGGTGCGTGTCGCGCGCCGCGAACTCACCCAGAGCCCGGGCAGCCCCGAACCCTCGGTGGCCGCCCTCGCCGAGCACACCGGCCTGACCGAGGACGAGGTCGGCGCCGGCATGGAGGCGCTGGAGAGCTTCAGCACCCTGTCGCTGGACGCCGAGCTGTCGGCCGGCGACGACGGCTACAGCCTCGCCGACACCCTCGGCGCGGCGGACGCCTCGTACGACACCGTCATCGACCGCGAGTCCGCCAAGGAGGGGCTGCGCCGGCTGCCGGAACGGGAGCGGGCCATCCTCTACATGCGGTTCTTCGAGGACATGACGCAGAGCCGGATAGCCGACCGGCTCGGGATCTCGCAGATGCACGTCTCGCGGCTCATCAGCCGCAGCTGCGCCCGCGTCCGCGACGAGGCGATGGGCCGGCGGCCCGCCCGCGGCACCCGTCCGGTACAGCCCTGAACACCCCGACCCCCGACCTGGAGGAACGACGCCGATGCTGAAGCCCCATCCCGCGGTGCTGCGGGGACTCGTCGACGCCTACGAGGCGGCGCAGGTGGACGAACCCCACGGCGGCACGGGCGAGCCCGGCCCCCGGAGCCGGGACCTCGCGTACACCCTGTGCGTGTCCACCGGCACGCGCGACGTACGCCGGGCCCTGGAAGCCGCCCGAGCCTGGCTCAGCCCCCAGCCCGCGGGTGCGGCCGACTGACCGGCGGATCCGCCCCACGGTGGCCCGACCGCCCGCACACCGATCCAACGGTGTGCGGGCGGTCGCCGCATGGGGGGGCGACGGGACACCCCGGCGATGAGGCCCGTGGCCCGGCGCCCCCGTGATTCCGTCGTTGGTGAGCGTCCAGGTGATCCGGTGGCCCGGCGATTCCGTGGCCGGTGAGCGGCGGGGCGGTTCGGCGCCCGTCGGCCCGCGCAGCCGATGCCGTGGGTGGGGCAGCCTGGCTGGGGGTGGCTGGGAGCGAGGCCCGAGTGGCCGGTGAACCCATGACCCGGCAGCCCGGATGCGTGGCGGCGTGGTGGCCCGGTGGTTCCGTGGCCGGTGAGCGGCCGGGCGGTTCGGCGTCCGTCGGCTCGCGCAGCCGATGCCGTGGGCGGGGCAGCCCGGCTGGGAGTGGCTGGGAGCGAGGGCTGAGTGGCCGGTGAACGAATGACCCGGCAGCTCGGATGCCTGGCGGCGTGGCGGCTCAAACGCCTGGCGGCCCGGTGGCCCGGTGATTCCGTGGCCGGTGAGCGGCCGGGTGGTTCGGCGCCTGTCGGCCCGCGCAGCCGATTCCGTGGGGGAGGGCAGCACGGCTGCTGAGGGCGGAGCACGGACGGGTCGATTGGCCGGTGATGCCATGATCCGGCGGCCTCGCGGCCTCGCGGCCTCGCGGCGACTGGCCTCCTGTCCGCCCGGCCCGCCGGGGGCTCATCCCGGCCCCCTGGCCCCGGCTCCCGGGACCTTCCCGCCCTGTCACCCCCGCCCGGTCCCCGAACCGCGCCGGGTCGTCGCCCCGGGGTCCGGATGATGCCGTGACCCGACGTGCCCGTGAGCCGGGTGGGCCCGCAGGTCGGTGGGGGCCCGGGACGGCCGGGAAACGACCCCGTGTGCCGGGCGGGCGGCGGGGCAAGCGGTAGGCCGGGAGGGGAGGTCATATGAACGCACGTGTTCTTGGGCAGACCGGTCGAGGGAAGGCCCGGCAGGCTGCCGACGGGTCGGTCGCCGAGGGGGCCGCCCGGGCGGGGCTCACCGCGCGCGGGGTTATCTACCTGCTGGTCGGGGTGCTGGCCCTGCAGATCGCCTTCGGGGGCGGTCAGCAGCAGGCGGACCGGGGCGGTGCCCTGGCCGAGATCGCGGACAAGCCGTTCGGCGCCGTACTGCTGTGGGCGCTCGGGATCGGGCTCGTCGGCATGGCGCTGTGGCGGTTGTCCGAGGCGGCGTTCGGCACCGTCGGGAAGGACGGCCACAAGGCGAAGAAGCGGGTGCCCGCCGCCGCCCGCTGCGTCTTCTACGCCTTCGTCGCCTACTCCGTACTGGCCTTCGCGGCCGGCTCCGAGGACAGCGGCAGCGGCTCCAGCGACCGTCAGTCGCGCGACGTCACCGCCCGGGTGATGGAGATGCCCGCCGGGCAGTGGATCGTCGGCGCCGTCGGCGTCGGCATCGCGATCGCCGGCGTCGTGATCGGCGTACAGGCGATCCGCCGCAAGTACCGGGACAAGATGAAGACCGGCGCCCTCGGCCGTCACGCCCGGCACCTGGTCGACGTCACCGGTGTCGGCGGCGGCGTCGCCCGCGGCCTCGTCTTCGCGGCGGCCGGCGTCTTCGCCGTACGGGCCGCCGTCGACTACGAACCCGACAAGGCCAAGGGCCTCGACGACACCCTGCGCTCCTTCGCCGACACCCCGCTCGGCCCCTGGCTGCTGGCGGCCGTGGCCGTCGGTCTGGTGCTGTTCGGCGTGTTCTCCTTCGCGCTCGCCCGCTGGCGCCGCGTCTGAGCCGCGCGGGGCGGGGAACACGGGGCGGATGAACGAACACGAGATTCCTCCGCCGGACGGACGTCCCGTGGACGTCTACCTCGACCTGCTGCGCGTGCGCATGGCCAGCGACGACTACCGGCTGCTGCTCAGCGTGGTGGAACCCGTCCTCCAGGCGATCGACGAGCAGCAGATGCCGAGCATCGACTTCTCCCTGGACGGGGAGAACGCCGAGGCACTGCCCCAGGAGATCAGGGACGAGGCAGCCCTGGTCATCGCAACCGCCGTCACCGGCCGCCTCGACAACGAGGTCGTCGAGATCAGCACCGACGTGACCGGCCCGGTCCGGGTCGTCACGGACTCCGCCACCGCCTCCGACCCCGAACGGCTCGGCGAGATAGCCCACTATCTCGAGGAGCGCCACGTCCAGAACGAGGAACTGCGCGGCATCGCCGAGGCCAGCGGTCTGCCCAGCGACTTCTGACGGCCGTCAGCGCCCCGGCGTCCTGATCGGCACGCCCAGCGGCCGGGCGAGGCCCACCACGGCCTCGTCCAGCCGCTCCAGATGCCGCAGCACCCGGCCGGTGATCCTGCCGTACCGCGGCACACCGGCCGCGTCCGGCTCCAGCAGCGAGGCGATGCTCGGACCGGTCTCCACCTCGGTCCGGGCATGCTCGTCGGCCACCTTCGCGGAGATCGCCTCGATGTTGCGCACCGTCCGCCGCACCGCCCCGCGCAGCCGCGGATCCGCCGCGATCGACGGATGGGTCGGCAGCAGCTCCGCCGTCGCCGCCAGCGACCGCGCGTGATACGCGCAGGTCTCCAGCAGCGCCACCACGTACCGCGCCGTGTCCCGCCGCGTCCGCAGCGGCGTGATCGGATGCGTGAGCGGCTGGGTGGCGCCCCGCAGATCGCCCAGCGCCTGGTCCAGGTCCCGCGCCCGGTCCAGCAGATCCGCCTCCGGACCACCGCTGAGCTGGTCCACGGCACCCTCCGTGACGTCCGTCAGCCGCTCCAGCACCGTACCGAGCAGCTCGTTGGTCCGCCGGTCGGTCCGTATCGGCAGCACCAGCGCCGCCGCCACGATCCCGCAGGCCGCCCCGAGCGCCGTCTCCTCGATCCGCAGCACCAGCACCGACATGCTGTAGGTGTGCAGCAGGGTGTAGAGCAGCCCGAGCATCGCGGTCACGAAGAACGACATCAGCGTGTACGACAGCGGCGCCGTGTAGAACATCGCGAAGATCAGCAGCAGCACCAGCCCGAACGCGATCCACGTGTGGTTCCCGGCCAGCCCGGCCAGCGCGATGCCCGCCACCACGCCCAGCACGGTCCCCAGCAGCCGCCGGTAGCCCTTGACCAGGATCTCCCCGGTGGACGCCGTGTTGAGGAAGACGATCCAGCAGGTCAGCACCGCCCAGTACCAGCGCTGCGAGGACAGGAACTCCCCGCCGACGATGGCCAGCGAGGACCCCACCGCGACCTGCACCGCCGCCCGCGTCGTCGGCCGCCGCCATCCCGCCGGCTCCTCCTTCGGCGCGGCCTCCTCACCCGCGTCGATCGCCGCGTCCTCGGCGTCCAGCTCCTCCCGGGAACGCGCCGTCGCCGGCGTGTCGTCCGACTCGTCCTGCGGACCGTCCAGGGCGATCCTGAGCCCCATCACCGCCCGCGCCGCCTCACCGATCCCGCGGAACACGTCCTGCACGGCCGCCGTAGCCTCGGGGAGCCTCTCCTCGTCCCGGTAGCCGAGCAGCCGGTTGCGCAGATGGGACAGCGCCGTACCGCGCGCCTCCGCCGGCGGCTTCAGCACCAGCGTCCGCAGCGCCCCCAGATCCCGGCGCAGTATCTCCGTCGCCTCGCCCGGCGCCGGCGAACGGCCCACCGCCGGGGCCGGTGCACCCGGCAGATGCAGCGTCAGCGTGTCCGCCCGCTCGGCGCTGCGCGCGGTCAGCAGCAGCAGCCCGAGCCGCTCGGCGGCGATCTCCGCGTCCGCGATACGCCGCTGCACCAGCCGCGCCGTGGACTCGTCGGGCGTGCCCTCCGCCAGCCGGGACTGGATCATCAGCGCCGTCTCGTGCAGCCGGGCCGTGCCCTCGCGCAGCCGCTCCAGCGTCCTGTCCATGTCGTCGGGCCCGGCGTCCAGCAACTCGGACTGCGCCGCGATCAGCTGCGCCAGCCGGGCCCGGAACGCCTGCCGCAGCCGCCGCAGGATCCGCGCCGGTGTGGCCGGGACCACCCCGAAACGCACCACCGCGCTGCACGCGAACGCCACCGCGATGGCCGCCCACAGCCCCGGCAGCGCCGAGGTGCTCGCGCCGACGAACAGCGACAGGAAGTACACCTGGAAGCCGATCAGCCCCAGTGCGGTACCCCGGTCGCCGAACCGCCGGACGAAGACGGCGGAGAAGATCAGGACGACGAAGAAGGCGTCCCCGAGGACGACGTGCGAGGTCAGCAGCGCGCTCAGCGACACCGACGCCAGGGCCACGGGCAGCCCCAGCGCCAGCGACACGGCCTGGGGGCCGGGCTCCTTCTCGCGGATGGCGAAGGTGGCGACCATCGCCGACATGGCGCCCGCCACCAGATGGGTGACGTCCACGCCGAACGCGGCGAGCACGCCCAGTGCCAGCGCGATCGCGCCCACCGTCCGCAGCCCCGCCGTCAGCCGCAACAGCCCGGGGTCGGACGCGGCGACGCGGTCCCGCAGCCGTGTCCGCACCGAGCGCCCCGCCGCCTTCACGCCGCCTTGCACTCTCCCGATCCACCGCCGGTGCCCGGCGGATTCACGCCGAGATCCACTTCCCAGCATGTCATGTCACGGCCCGGCCCCGGCCGCCGGGCCACCGCCTCGGGAGGGTCACAGCTCCGGGCGGCCCGCCCCCTCGACCTGCTCGCGCACCTGCTCCGGCGTCAGATAGGCGTCCGTGTACTCGAAGTCCTTCAGCTTGGCCGGCTTGCGGGCCTGGAAGCCGGTGCGCACGAAATCGTCGCCCGCGACCGCGTTGATCGCCCAGTTGGCCGCCACCCGGGCCTTCGCCACGCCCGTGCGCAGCGCCGACCAGTGGTAGCCGCGGGCCACCGCCTGCGCGGGCAGCCCCTTCAGCTCCAGTCCCAGCGGCTTGGACACCGCGTCGGCGCCGCCGAGGTCCACCACGAGCCCCAGGTCCTTGTGGACGTACGGCCGCATCGGCTGGTTGCGCAGGGTGGCGACGATGTTCTCCGCGACGTGCCGGCCCTGCCGCATCGCGTGCTGGGCGGTCGGCGGGCAGACGGCGCCCTCCTGGCCCTTGGCGAGATCCGGCACGGCCGCCGAGTCGCCCAGCGCGAACACCCCGTCGTGATCCGGCAGGCACATCTCGGCGGTGACCGCGAGCCGCCCCTTGACCGTCTCCGCGCCCAGCGTGGCGATCAGCGGGCTCGCCACCACACCCGCCGTCCAGATCAGCGTCCGCGTCGGCACCACCCGGCCGTCGGTGAAGGTGACCTCCTCCGGACCGGCCTTGTCGATCGACACCCCGAGCGAGATCTCGATGCCGCGCCGGGTGAGGATCTCCTGCGCGTCCCGGCCGAGCTTCTCGCCCAGCTCGGGCATCAGCTTCGGCGCGATGTCGATCAGATGCCACTTGATCAGGCCCGGGTCCAGCCGGTTGTAGCGCTTGACGGCCGCGTGCGTCAGCCGCTGGAGGCAGGCCGCGGTCTCGGTGCCCGCGTAGCCGCCGCCGACGACCACGAACTGGAGCCGAGAGGCCCGCTCCGCCGGGTCCTGGCTCGCGTCGGCGAGGTCCAGCTGCGAGATGACGTGGTCGCGGACGTACGCGGCCTCCGCCAGCGTCTTCATGCCGAACGCGTGGTCGGTGAGGCCCGGGATGTCGAAGGTGCGGGTGATGCTGCCGGGGGCCAGCACGATGTAGTCGTACGGCTCGTTGACGATCTCGTCGGTGATGGTGCGCACCACGCACACCTTGGCCTTCAGGTCCACCCCGATGGCGCCGCCCGGGATGATCCGGGTGCGGTAGCGGCGGCTGCGGCGCAGCGAGAGCGCGATCGACTGGGGCGTCAGCACCCCCGAGGCGACCTGGGGCAGCAGCGGCAGGTACAGCTGATAGGAGAACGGCGTCACCAGCGTGACGTCGGCCTCGTGAGGGGAGAGCTTGCGCTCCAGACGGCGGACGCACTCCACGCCGGCGAAGCCGGCGCCGACCACCAGGATCCTGGGTCGTGTCACGGTGTTCATCCCTTTCTGCGGCTTGAGGCGATCTGCCGCGAACGCCCTTCGCCTGCCCGGGGATCGCCGCTTCGCACCTCGACGACCCCACCGCGCCCACACCGGAGCTGCCGACCGGACACGGCGGGCAGGCGACGGACGCTGGTGACCACCATGCCGCACTCCGTGACGGTACGCCGCTCAACCCGTCCCGCGGACGTGGCACAGCAGCAGGCACACGTCGTCGTCGCGTTCCGAGTCGCTCAGCAGCGGCCGCAGGATCCCGTCCGCCGAACCCTCCAGATCCGCCTCCAGGTCGGCCGGGCCGAACGAGCCGAGGGTCTCGGCGAGCCGGGCGATCCCCGGGTCTATGCCCCGGGCCCGGCGCTCCACCAGCCCGTCCGTGTACAGCGCCAGCGTCGAGCCCGGCGCCAGCGGCTCCGTGTGGTCGGCGATCTCCTGCTCCAGTGGGATGCCGAGCATCGCACCAGGTTTGGCGTCCAGGGTGCGGACCCGCCCGTCCGGGGTACGCAGCACCGGCGGCGGATGGCCGGCGGCGGCCCAGGTGAGGGTCGGCTCGTCGGGGTGGAAGCGCGCGATGACGGCGGTGGCGAACAGATCGGGCTGGAGATGGTGCAGGAAGATGTGCAACCGGGTCAGCAGCCGGCCCGGACTGCCGCCGTCGACCGCGTACGCGCGCAGGGCGGTGCGCAGCTGACTCATCATCACGGCCGCGTGCAGCCCGTGCCCGGTGACGTCCCCGACCACGGTGATCACCCCGCCGTCGGGCTGGCGGAACGCGTCGTACCAGTCGCCGCCGATGTTCAGCCCGTGCGTGGCCGGCAGATAGCGCGCCGCCAGTGCCAGGCCGGGCGGCGCGGGCAGCTCGGTCAGCAGGGCCCGCTGAAGGGTCTCGGCGATGTCCCGGTTGTGCTGGTAGCGCTGGGCGTGGTCGATGGCGATGCTCGCCCGCCGGGTCAGCTCCACCAGCATCACGGCGTCGTCCGGGTCCCAGCGCTCCCCGGGCGGGGACAGCGTCACCACGCCCAGCGGCGCCTGCCGGGTCGGCAGCGGGATGCACAGCAGCGGCCGGTCCGGGGCCAGCGCCGAGGGCGGCTGGTCGTCGACGCCCGGCAGCGCGCCCGGGTGCTCGGCGGCGTACTGCGGCCGGCCGGTGCGGGCCGCGACCACCGCGGCGGCCGGATGCGCGGACCCCGGCCGCTCGCCGTCCTGCTCGAACAGCCACACGTCGACGCTCGCGGCGTACTCCGGCACCAGCAGGTCCGGCAGCCGCCGCACGATCTCGTGATGGTCGAGCGACGCCGTCAGCACCGCGCTCGCGTCTGCCAGGAACGTCAGCCGGCGCCGCGCGTGCTCCGCCTCGGTGCGCGCCTTGCGCTCGGCGGCGAACGCCTCCCGCTGCGCCCGCCCGGCCGCGTCCAGCTCGGCGTGCAGCGCCACCACGCCCTGGTTGGTCTGCTGCAGCTCCTCCCGGTGGAAGTCCACCAGGTGCTCCTGCTCGGTCAGCCGCTCCAGCACCAGCGCGGTGTCCTCGTCGGCGTCCAGCAGCGCCTCCGCCAGCGCCTGCGGGCCGTTCGCCGCGGCGTCGGCGTCCGGCTGCGGCTCCGGGCAGGGCACGGTGACCCGCCACGGCGGCTGCCCGGCGCCCGACGCCTCCCGCGCCGGCGTCACCACGGCGTGCAGGACGACGCTTCCACAGGCGTCCGGCGTCGCCGCCGTGCCCGTCTCCAGGCTCAGCGTCCAGGTGCCGCCCTTGGCGAGACACAGCCGCAGCTGCGCGCCGAGCGAGGCCGCCAGCCGCGCCCGCTCCAGGGGCGGCGCCCCGTGCACCCCGGCCAGGCGCGCGGCGGCGGCACGGGCCCGTGCCGCGTCGGTGACGTCGGTGATCTGCCAGGTACGGGTCATGGGCGGTCCGGCGGGGTCGGGGTCAGGACGGCGACGGCGGTGTCGTCCCGCACCGGGCGGGCCGAACTGCTCGCGTCGCGCAGGGTGACGGCGGCTGTCACCGCCGGGTCGGCCGCCGTACGGCACGTGTCGTCCGTAGGTGCCCAGCGGCTCGGCAGCCCGTCGCTGTGCAGGACCAGCACCCGGTCCTCCGACCAGGCCGCCTCCTCCTCGCGCAGGGTCGTGGGCCGGTGGGCGCCGACGATGCCGGGCCGCGACACCAGATGCCGCCAGGCGCCGCCCTCGCACAGCCGCGCCCCGATGTTGCCGACCCCGGCGAACCTCAGCCGGGCGGCACGCGTGTCGACCTGCGCCACGGCGACGGCCGCGCCGCGGGTCTTCGACAGCGCCCTGTCCAGCCGCCCCAGCGCGTCGGTGGGCGGCAGGTGGGCCGAGGCGCTCAGGGCCTCCACGGCGGCGGTCGAGGCGCGGGCCGCCTCCGGACCGTGTCCCAGACCGTCGGCCAGCATCAGCGTGACCAGATTGCCGGACCGCACCCACGCCCAGGCGTCGCCGGAGTACTCGGCGCCGCCGAACGGCACGTTGACCGCGCCGGCCCGCAGCCGCCCCGCCGCACCCGCCCCGGCGGCGCGGCCCGCGGCCACCGCGCCGACCCGCGCGAGGACCACCGTGCCCCGCCCCGGCACGCTGTGCAGGTCGAAGTCGTCGGCGAGCCGCGCACAGGTGCCGAGGCCCGCGCCCAGCGAGGAGCGCGCCGTGGAGAAGCCGTCGCCGAGGGCGGTGGACACGTCGGCGATTCCGGGCCCGTGGTCGACGGTGACGACCTGCACCAGCCGGACGTCCTCCCGGCCGGGCACCAGCACCGGCGGGGCGACCACGTCGATCAGCACCTGGCCGCCGCCCGCGTGCTTGAGCAGGTTGGTGGCCAGCTCGGTCGCCACCAGCGCCGCGGTCGCGGTCCGCTGCTCGTCCAGCCCGGCCACGGCCGCCGCGTGCTCGGCGGCCACCCGGGCGTCGCGCACCCGGGTCGAGTCGTGCACCGGCACGTCCCACACGCGCGGCATCAGATCTCCTCGCGCGGGCGCGGCGGCCGCCCCACCCACGAGGCCACCCGCACCGTCGTACCGGCGCCCGGGTCGCTCTCGATGCCGAACTCGTGCACCAGGCGCCGTGCGCCGCCTAGCCCGAGGCCCAGCCCGTCACCGGAGGTGAAGCCGTCGCTGAGCGCCTGCTCCAGATCGGCGATGCCCGGCCCCTCGTCTCGGAACGTCAGCCGCAGCCCGCGCATGCCCCCGTCGGCCAGCGGCTCGGTCTCCATCGTGCCGCCCCCGCCGTACACGAGGGTGTTGCGGGCCAGTTCGCTGGCGGCGGTCACCAGCTTGGTCTGGTCGACCAGACCGAAGCCGAGCTGCGCGGCCGTCTGCCGCACATGCTGTCGTACCCACACCAGATCCAGGTCCGAACGGATCGGCAGGCGGGCCTGCGAGCCCGCGGCAGCGTGCATCACGGACGCTCCTGGCGCAGACCGCCGAAGCGGGACGACGGGGCCTGGCTCTGGAGGAGGTCCATGGCCACCTCGGTACTGAGCGCGGTGTGCACCCCGGGCAGCGTCAGACCCAGCTCCACCAGCGTGATGGCGACCGCCGGCCGCATGCCGACCAGGACGGTCCGCGCGGCCAGCAGCCCGGTCTGCCCGGCGATCTCCGCCAGGATCCGGCCGAGGTACGAGTCGACGATCTCCACCCCGGAGACGTCGATGATGACGCCGGTGGCGCCGCTGGAGACGATCGTCTCGGCGAGGTCCTGCTGCAACTGCTGTGCCGAACTGTCGTGCAGATCCCCCTGGAGCGTGACCAGGAGCACCTCGCCCAGCCGCAGGACCGGGACATGACCCGTCACGGGACCCCCGAAGGGGCCCGGGGACGTCTCGCTCACCGGGCGACCGGGCCGTTCTGGCCGGGGGTCACGATGCCCACCCCGAGCTGGTGCAGCACATAGCCGAGGGCGTCGGCGAGGCTCGCCCGGGTCACCACGGTGCCCAGGTCCAGCCCGAGGTGGACCATGGTCTGCGCGATCGCCGGACGGATGCCGGAGACGATGCACTCGGCGCCCATCAGCCGGGCCGCCGCGACCGTCTTCATCAGGTGCTGGGCCACCAGCGAGTCCACCGTCGGCACACCCGTGATGTCCAGGATCGCGTACCGCGCCTGCTGCTCGACGATGGACTCCAGCAGGGTCTCCATCACCACCTGGCTGCGGGCGCTGTCCAGCGTGCCGATCAGCGGCACGGCCACGATGCCGTCCCACAGCTTGATGACCGGGGTCGCCACCTCCAGCAGCTGGAGCCGCTGCCGGTCGATGAGCGCCTGCCCCTCGGTCAGCGCCGTCTGCATCACCACCACCCGCAACGTGCCCATCAGCACGTTCAGCGTGGTGACGCAGGCGCGCTCGTACTCCGCCGAGGCGTCCGGCAGATCGGCGAGCAGCAGGTTCTCCACCGGCTGCCGCAGCGCGGCCAGTTCGCTCGACACCTGCGCCGTGCTCAGACCGGCGCGGGAGCGGGCGGCGCCCATCCGCGCCAACTGCTCGCGGACCGTCGTGAATCCGGCCGCGTCCGGGTCCTCCACCCGTGCCGCGTCCGCGACTTGGGCCAGGGCGTCCACGACGGCCTTGCCCGCCTCGACCGCCTCGTCCCGCGAGACCGTGAAGACGGCGCGGAACAGGGGCTCGTCCGCCCAGCGCTGGGCGATCTGCTCACGGCGGCGCCGCAGAAGCTCCCTGACCTCGTTCGCCGGCGATCCCGCTCTGCCCTCCGACTGATCCGGCACCTGCTCCACTCCTCATCCGCGTTGCGCCGCCCGCCTCCCGGAGGTGATGTGACGGCGACGTGACTCTGCCGGCCGACCACTCTAACGACGCGCCGACCTCGTACGACACCTGCTCCCGCACGACCGGTCCGGATGAGCGGCAGGGCGGAGAACGGGGTCAGGCCTCGGGGATCCGCGGGCCCCCCGGTTCGGCGTCGACCCGGGCGAGCGCCTCGTCGACGCTCTCCGAGACCGGCACCGTGATGCTCACCCCCGTCAGGTCCAGCACGCGCCGCACCGCGGGGGCGGGCGAGATGATGTGCACGGTCCCCGGCAGCTCACGGGCCTCCTGGTAGACCCGCAGGATGATGTTCATCCCCGAGGAGTCCATGAACGGTACCTCCGAGAGGTCCAGCAGGAAGTGCCGTCGCCCGTGGTGCAGTTGATTGGCCAGATGGTGCTGGAACTCGGTCGCGGTGTCGACGTCCAGGTAGCCCTCCACCTTCAGCAGCGCGACCTCCTCCCGGGGCAGCGTCACCTCGACGGACAGCGGGTTCTGGGCTATGGGCACGTGTACCTCCAACAATGCGGCGGCGCGGCGGACCGTAATGGCCCACCGCGCCGGGCGGATACCCCCGAAAGCCGACCTCATGCCTACGCGTTCGGGCCGGATCCGTGGGGCGGATGGCACCCCCCTGAACGTCACCCCACTCTGATGCCCACCAGACACGTGTCGTCGTCGGTGTCCGAACGGCTGTAGGTCAGCAGCCGGTCCAGATGCTGGTCCAGGCTCTTCGGCGTCGCGCGGACCGTGCTCAGCAACTGGTCCAGCGACTCCTCCACCGACCGGTCCCGGCGCTCGATGAGACCGTCGGTGTACATCAGCAGCGTGTCCTCGCCCGCCAGCTGCACCTCGGCCTCCTCGTACGCCGTCTCCGCCACCGCGCCCAGCAGCATGCCCCGCACCAGCGGCAGCGGCTCCGCCCGCGCCCCCCGCACCAGCACCGGCGGCAGATGACCGGCCCTCGCCCAGCGCAGGGTGCGCCGCGCCGGGTCGTACAGGCCGCACACGGCGGTCGCGGTGACCCCGCCGGTCAGATGGTGCGCCACCATGTTGAGCCAGGACAGCAACTGACCCGGCCCGGCACCGGTCACCGCCAGACCCCGCAGCGCGTTGCGCAGCACCACCATGCTGGTCGCGGCCTCTATGCCGTGCCCGGCCACGTCTCCGACGCACAGCAGCACCAGCCCGTTGGGCAGCATCACCGCGTCGTACCAGTCGCCGCCCACCAGCTGCTCGGTCTCCGCGGGCCGGTAGCGGACCGCCACCTGGAGGTCCGGCACCTTCAGCGGAGTCTGCGCGGGCGGCATGATCGCGTGCTGCAACTGGAGCGTCAGCCGGGCCCGTTCGATGGCCTGCTGCTCGGTGTGGGCCAACTGGTCGCGCGTCGCCGCGAGCGCCACCTCGGTCCAGTGCTGCGCCGAGATGTCCTGATAGGCGCCGCGCACGACGAGCAGCCGGTCGTCGGTGTCCAGCACCGGCTCGGCCACCACCCGCACGTGCCGGGTCACCCCGTCGGGCCGCTGGAGGCGGAACGCCGCCGACGCCGGGCGCCGGTGGTGCATCAGCGTGCGCAGGAACCGCCCGATGGGCACGGCGTCGTCCGGGTGGGCGTGCGCCGTCAGCTGCTCCAGCGGCACCGGCATGCTGGTCTGCGGCCGCCCGTACAGGTCGAAGAGCTGGCCGTTCCAGGTGATCTCGCCGGTGAGCAGGTTCTCCTCGAAGCCGCCGATACGGCCGAGCCGCTGGGCGTGCTGGAGCAGACTGGCCAGCCGGGCCGCCTCGTCCTCGATGCGCCAGATGAGCAGCACCGCGTTGCCGTGCCGGCTGACGCTGATGTCCGCGACAGCCGACAGCGGCACCTCGTCCACCAGCGCGGTGAGGTTCATCCGCCGGGCTCGGAACGGCTCGCCCGTGGCGTACACCCGCTCCACGTTCTGGAACAGCTCGCTGTCCCCGGCGGCCATCGGATAGGCCTCCAGGAGCAGCGCGCCGCCGACGACGGCACGCGGCCGCCCGGCGGGGTCCAGGAAGCGCTTGTTCACGTGCTGGATGCGGAAGTCCGCCAGGTGGCCGTCGGCGTCCAGGTGCGGCACCAGTACCAGGGCCGGGTCGTACAGCCCGTCGGCCAGGTCCATCAGCTCCACCGCGTCCGGCATCACCCGAGGCTCCGCCTCGGCGCCGGGCTGCGGCGTGTACGACTCCAGCGTGTGCGCGCACAGCTCCGCCAGCGCCTCCACCTGCCGTATCACCTGCGGCGGCTGCGGGGCGAGCGGCGCGGCCCAGGCGATCTCCAGCACCCCGTGGATACGGCCCCCGGTGCCGGCCGGTACGGCGACCCGGCCGCCGTCCGGATACTGGTGCCGGCCCACGCTGGGCAGCCCCGTCTCCGCCAGCGACGTGATCCACTGCCCGGCCCGCTCGGTCAGCCCGCACCGGGCCACCGTCGCCACGTCCGGCGGCACGTACCGCCAGCGGGTGGCCTCCGCCGTGGAGAACCCGGCGCTGCCGGCCAGGGTCAGCGAAGAGTCGTACCCGGCCGCCCAGATGGCCACCGCGACGGCGCCCAGCGGACGCAGCGCCTGTTCCAGGAGCGCGTCCGCGACGGCCTGCGTGTCGTCCGCGGCCAGCGCGCCGCTCTCGGCGGCCCGCAGCCGTACGGCGGCCGACTCGGCGGCCGGATCCCCGCCCGGGGAGCCCTCGCCGCCCCCGCCATTGTCCGACGGGGCCGGGGCTGAGGCCGTGGCGCGGACGGCGGCGGTGGCCGCGAGGAACGCGTCCGTCACCTCCGACACCCGGTCCCGGGCGGCCTGGTTGATGACGTCGACCGCGAACTCCAGCGGCGTCGCCTGGGACTGCTCGGCCAGCTCCGTGAGCTGCCGGGCCGCCTGCGCCGGACCGCAGCCGAGCCGGGCCACCAGGATGCCCTTGGCCAGCTCGATCAGGGCCCGCCCCTCGGCCTCCGCCTGGGCGGCCCGCACCTCCCGGCTGAGCCGGTCCACGGTGGCCGCCAGCCGGCCCACCGGTGACAGCGGCGTCATCCGGCGCAGCGCGGGCGCACCCTCGCCGGGCTCGGGGCGCTCTTCGGACATGTCGTTCACGATGCGGACGCTCCTCGGCCGCGGGCCGCCCCGCTCATGCCAGCCACCGCCGGACGCAGGAGATGAGGTCCTGGGTGTCGACGGGCTTGGTGACGTAGTCGCTGGCGCCCGAGGCGATGCTCTTCTCCCGGTCGCCGGGCATCGCCTTCGCCGTGACCGCGACGATCGGCAGCTCGGCGTACTCGGGCATCCGGCGGATCTCCGCCGTCGCCGTGTAGCCGTCCATCTCCGGCATCATCACGTCCATCAGGACCAGCGCCACCTCCGGGTGACCCACCAGCGTCTCGATGCCCCGCCGCCCGTTCTCCGCGTGCAGCACCCGGAAGCCGTGCAGCTCCAGGATGCCGCTGAGCGCGAACAGGTTGCGCGCGTCGTCGTCGACGACGAGGACGGTGCGCCCCGCCGTCGAGTCGTCCACGACGTGCGGGGCCGCCGGCCGCTTCGGCTCCTCGTGCCGGACCAGCGACAGCACGTCCCCGGGCTCCTCGGCGGCCAGGTGCAGGGCGATGCGCTCGCGCAGCTCGTCCAGGCTGGAGAGGAACTCCAGCGCCCCGCCCGCCCCGCCCGCCGCGCCCGCGCGCAGGTTCTCCTCCAGGGCCGCGTCCGCGCGGTGGCCGCTGTGCACCAGCACCGGCACGCTCGCCAGCGCCGAGTCGCCGCGCAGCGCCTGCAGGAAGCGGGACGCCTCCGCGTCCGGCATGCCCAGCTCCAGCACCACGCAGTGGCACGGCTCGGCGGCCAGCGCGCCGGCCGCCTCCTGCGCGCCCACGGCGGTGATGACGTCCAGCGGGGGCCGGTCGCCCGCGTCGTCGCGCCCGTGCGTCAGGTCGGCGATCACGCTCTCCGCGACCAGGGTCAGCAGGCCCCGCGGACGCTCCTCCACGACGAGCAGGCGCCGCGGCCGCTGCCGGGAGGTGCCCGTCAGCTCGGGCACCGGCACCGGGCGGCTGAGCACGTCGGCGGACGCCTCGGCCGGCAACCGCTCCGGGCCCCGGTTCAGCAGCTCCTCGAAGTCGGGCCGGGCCACCGGCAGATACAGCGTGAAGGTGCTGCCCCGGTCGGGCGTGCTGTCGACCGTGACGGCGCCGCCCAGCAACTGCGCGATCTCCCGCGTGATGGACAGGCCGAGCCCGGTGCCGCCGTACTTGCGGCTGGTCGTGCCGTCCGCCTGCTGGAAGGCCCCGAAGATCGACTCCAGGTGCTGCTCGGGGATGCCGATGCCGGTGTCCTTGACCCGGAACGCCACCACGGGACCGCCCCGGACCACGCCCCTGGGCACCTCGTCGTCCGGCGCCGGTTCCACCGCCAGCTCCACCCCGCCGCGCTCGGTGAACTTCACCGCGTTGGACAGCAGATTGCGCAGCACCTGGCGCAGCCGGGAGTCGTCGGTCAGCAGGTCCGCCGGCGCCCCGGTGGCCGTCTTCACCGTGAACTCCAGGCCCTTCTGCGTCGTCATGGGCCGGAAGGTCGCCTCGACGTACTCGATGAGCTGACGCAGCGTGACCTGCTCGGGGGAGACGTCCATCTTGCCCGCCTCGACCTTCGACAGGTCCAGGATGTCGTTGATCAGCTGGAGCAGGTCGGAGCCCGCCGAGTGGATGATCCCCGCGTACTCGACCTGCTTCGGGGTCAGGTTGCGCGAGGGGTTCTGGGCGAGCAGCTGGGCGAGGATCAGCAGGCTGTTGAGCGGGGTGCGCAGCTCGTGGCTCATGTTGGCCAGGAACTCCGACTTGTACTTCGACGCGAGGGACAGCTGCTGGGCGCGGGCCTCCAGCTCCTGGCGGGCCTGCTCGATCTGCAGGTTCTTCGCCTCGATGTCCCGGTTCTGCGTGGCCAGCAGCGACGCCTTGTCCTCCAGCTCGGCGTTGGAGTGCTGGAGTTCCTCCTGCTGCACCTGGAGCTCGGCGGAGCGGGCCTGGAGCTCGGCGGTCAGGCGCTGCGACTCGGCGAGGAGTTCGTCGGTACGGGCGTTGGCCACGATGGTGTTGACGTTGACGCCGATGGTCTCCATCAGCAGGTCCAGGAAGTCCCGGTTGATCTGCGTGAACGGCGCGACCGACGCCAGTTCGATGACTCCGAGGACCTGGCCCTCGACCACGATGGGCAGCAGCACCAGCGCGGTCGGCTCGATCTCGCCGAGCCCCGAGGAGATCGACAGGTAGCCCGCCGGGAGCTGGTCCACCACGATGGTGCGCCGGCTGCGCGCGGCCTGGCCGACCAGGGTGCGGCCGAAGGAGATCCTGGTGGCCCGGCCGGTGGTCTCCGGGGAGCCGTAGGAGCCGACGAGCCGCAGCTCGGGGCCGCTCTCGCCCTCCTCGGCCAGGTAGAAGGCGCCGTACTGCGCCGACACCAGCGGCACCAGCTCGTCCATGATCAGCTCGGCGACCACGGGCAGGTCCCGGTGGCCCTGCATCAGGCCGGAGATCCGGGCGAGGTTGGTCTTGAGCCAGTCCTGCTCCTGGTTGGCCCGGGTGGTCTCGCGCAGGGACTCCACCATCGAGTTGATGTTGTCCTTCAGCTCGGCGACCTCGCCGGACGCCTCCACGTTGATGGAGCGGGTCAGGTCGCCCTCGGCGACGGCGGAGGTGACCTCGGCGATCGCGCGGACCTGCCGGGTGAGGTTGCCGGCGAGTTCGTTGACGTTCTCGGTCAGGCGCTTCCAGGTGCCGGAGACGCCCTCCACCTCGGCCTGGCCGCCGAGCCGGCCCTCGGTGCCGACCTCGCGGGCCACGCGGGTGACCTCGTCGGCGAAGGCGGAGAGCTGGTCGACCATCGTGTTGATCGTCGTCTTGAGTTCGAGGATCTCGCCGCGCGCGTCGACGTCGATCTTCTTCGACAGGTCGCCGCGGGCCACCGCCGTCGTCACCAGCGCGATGTTGCGCACCTGGCCGGTGAGGTTGTTGGCCATCGAGTTGACGTTGTCGGTGAGGTCCTTCCAGGTGCCGGCGACGTTCGGCACGTTGGCCTGGCCGCCCAGGCGCCCGTCGGTGCCGACCTCGCGGGCGACGCGGGTGACCTCGTCGGCGAAGGCGGAGAGCGTGTCGACCATCGTGTTGATCACGTCGGCGAGCGCCGCGACCTCGCCCTTGGCGTCCACGGTGATGCGCTGCGAGAGGTCGCCGCGCGCGACGGCGGTGGCGACCTGGGCGATCGAGCGGACCTGCCCGGTCAGGTTGGACGCCATCACGTTGACGTTGTCCGTGAGGTCCTTCCAGGTGCCCGACACCCCGCGCACCCGGGCCTGCCCGCCGAGGTTGCCGGCCGTGCCGACCTCGCGGGCGACGCGGGTGACCTCGTCGGCGAAGGCGGAGAGCTGGTCGACCATCGTGTTGATGGTGTTCTTCAGCTCCAGGATCTCGCCGCGGGCGTCCACAGTGATCTTCTGGGAGAGGTCGCCCTTGGCCACGGCGGTGGCGACCTGGGCGACGTTGCGGACCTGGTTGGTCAGGTTGCCCGCCATGAAGTTCACCGAGTCGGTGAGGTCGCGCCAGGTGCCCTTGACGCCCTGGACGTCGGCCTGGCCGCCCAGGCGCCCGTCGGTGCCGACCTCGCGGGCGACGCGGGTGACCTCGTCGGCGAAGGCGGAGAGCTGGTCGACCATCGTGTTGATGGTGTTCTTGAGTTCGAGGATCTCGCCGCGGGCGTCCACGTCGATCTTCTGCGAGAGGTCGCCCTTGGCCACCGCCGTCGCCACCTGGGCGATGTCGCGGACCTGCGTGGTGAGGTTGCCCGCCATCGCGTTGACGGAGTCCGTCAGGTCGGCCCAGGTGCCCGAGACCCCCGGTACCCGCGCCTGCCCGCCCAGCGTCCCCTCGGTGCCCACCTCGCGGGAGACGCGGGTGACCTCGGAGGTGAAGACGGACAGCTGGTCCACCATGCCGTTGAAGACCGTGGCGATGTCGCCCATCAGTCCGTCGGCGTCGTCCGGCAGCCGGGTGCCGAAATCGCCGTCCCGGACGGCGGTCAGGCCCGCCAGGAGCCGGCGCAGCTCCTGATCCCCCGGAACCGTGTCGACGGCTCCGGTGCTGTCGTTGGTCATGCGCACCCTCGTTCCGCTCCCCGGAGCCCTCGGAGCGAGGACTCGCAACCCCCTCCGGACCGGTCGGGCGGTCCGGCCTCCGTGCCCGCGTTTGCGCAGTTCACGGATTGCCCACTCAGAAAAATACGTCGAAGGCTAACCCACGTCCCGCGCCCGGACAAAGCGGGGGGTCACCCGGGCGAGGGGGCGGTCCCGGACCGGCCACCGCTTCGTCCGGAATTCGCCGGGCCCCTCGCGCCCGCGGCACCCGGACACGGCACCCGAATGCGGGGCCCCCGGCCGGGTATCCGCTGGGTGGAGCCGGTCGGGCCCCGGCGCCCGTCCGACCACGCCGACACGGGAGGGAAGGGGCAGCGTGCCGATGGAGAGCATCTGGTCGTACAGGGCCGACAGCGGTCATGTGGAGGGGGAGGACCTGACGGGCTGCACCGTCGTCGCCGACGACGGCACCATCGGGCACGTGGACCGGCAGGCCGACCACTTCGGCATGCGGCACCTGGTCGTCGACACCGGCGTATGGGTGTTCGGCCGCAGCGCGCTCGTTCCCGTCGGCGTCGTCGCCGCGATCGACCCCGAGGCGCGCACGGTCTCGCTGACCTGCACCCGGGCCGAGGTCAAGGCCGCGCCCCGGTTCCGTACCGACAGCGAGACGATGGACCGGGACTACCTGGCCTCGGTCGGCGCCTACTACCATCAGCTGCCACCACGGGAGACCCCCGCGACCTGACCCGCCGAACGACCGCACGGCCGAGACCAGGGACACCACGCACATGGAACCAACTGACACGATCACCGTCTCGGCCGGCGTCGTGCCGTCCGGCGCGCCGGTGCCAAAGAGCGTGACCGGCCCCGCGACGGCACGGGCGTACGCCGAGTCGGTGGCGCGGACCCGGTGGGGCGGGCCCGGTCGCGCGGTGCGCGAGGAGGACGTGATCGACCTGCTGCTCGTGGTCTCGGAGCTGGTCACCAACGCCGTCCGGCACGGCGGCGGTCTGGCCGCGTTCGAGGCCCGGCCCGTCGAGGAGGGGCTGTGGATCGCCGTCGGCGACCACAGCGACGTGGTGCCGGAGGCCGCTCGCGCCTTCCCCACCACGCACCGCGGCAGCGGGTACGGCTGGCCGCTCGTCGCCCGGCTCGCCCGGGACATCACCGTCGAGCCCGAGCCGGGCGGCGGCAAGACGATCCGCGTGCTGGTGCCGCTGCGGGAGGCGGAGGCGGACGCCGCCTCCTGAGCCGGCCGCCGGGCTGTCCACCGATCCGGTCACCAGGGCAGGAAGACGTGGATGTCCTTGCCCTTCTCCCCGGTGACGACGCTCACCTGGTCGGACAGGGTGTGGATCAGGTGCCAGCCGATGCCGCCGCCCCCGTTGCGCGGGTGGAAGGGGCGCGGCGCGGGCTCGGTCGTGCTCGTGTCGTGCATCACCACGTGCACCCCGTCGAAGGTCCGCCGCAGCCGCAGCTCGAAGGGCCCCGGCGCGTACTGCACCGCGTTCGCCGCCAGCTCGGTGACGACGAGGAGGATGTCGTCCCAGTGCTCCGGCGCCGAGGGCGGTGCCGCCCTGGCGAGGTCGTAGAGGAACTCCTCCGCGACCAGCCGGGCACCGGTCACGTTGTGCAGCTCCCCGGTGAAGCCGGCGGTGCGGTTCGTGTTCTCCTCGGAAGCCAGTGTCCTGTCCCTACGCGACTCGGCTGCCATTTCGCCTTCCCGGCCCGGCCGTCCGCCGGGCGTCGTCCTTCCTCGCACTTCCTTTCGTCTGTTAGTTCCCGGGTCGGCCGGTGCTACGCGCGCCCGTGTGCCGGGCCGGGGACACGGCACGGTCGGTCACGGAGCGGTCACGCGTGGCGGGTCAGCGAAGGAAGACGTTGTCCGACTCCTCCCACCCGGCCGCCTCCCGGTCCGGCTCGCGCGGCGGCCGGTACTGCGACCGGGCCGCGTACATCGCGTCGATCTCCAGCGCGTAGGTCCGTACGATCTCGTCGCGCCGCAGCTTCATCGACGGGGTCAGCAGCCCGTTGGCCACGTCGAACGGCTCGGGCAGCACCCGGAAGACCCGGATCGACTCCGAGCGGGAGACGGCGCTGTTGGCCGCGGCCACCGCCCGCGCCACCTCCTCGCGCAGCGCGTTCTCCTCCCGAGCCTCCCGGGCCGGGGCGTCGCCGGGCAGGGCGAGGGCCGCCCGCCAGTGCGTCAGGAACTCCGGGTCCAGGGTGATCAGCGCGCCGACGCAGGGCCGGTTGTCGCCGACGACGACCGCCTGGTGGACCAGCGGGTGCATCCGCAGCCGCTGCTCCAGGGCGGCCGGGGCGACGCTCTTGCCGCCGCTGGTGATGATGATGTCCTTCTTGCGGCCGGTGATCGCCAGATAGCCCTCGTCGTCCAGGTGCCCGAGGTCGCCCGTGGCCAGCCAGCCGTCGCGTAGCACCGTCCGGGTGGCGGCCTCGTCGCCGAGGTAGCCCTGGAACAGGGAGGGTCCGCGCACCAGGATCTCCCCGTCGTCGGCCAGCCGGACCTCCATGCCGGGCAGCGCCTGCCCCACCGTGCCGGACTTCTCCCGGCCGAAGGGCTGCATGGTCACCCCGCCGCTGGTCTCGGTCAGCCCGTAGCCGTCGTGGACGTAGATCCCGATGCCCTCGTAGAACAGGGTCAGCTCACGGCTCAGCGGCGAGCCGCCCGACGTCGCCCGGCGCACCCGGCCGCCCAGCGCGGCGCGCAGCCGCCGGTACACCGTCCGCTCGTACAGGGCGTGCTGGAGCCGCAGATCGAGCCCCGGCCCGGAGCCCTGCCCCAGGCGCCGGCGCTCCAGCGCCGCGGCGAAGTCCCGGGCGGTGCCCGCGGCCCGCTCGAACAGGGCACCGTGCCCGGCCTGCTGGGCGGCGCGCAGGAAATTCTTGTAGATCTTCTCCAGCACCGACGGGACGGCGTACAGGTACGTCGGCCGGAAGGAGCCCAGCGCCGAGGAGAGCGCCTGCCCGGTCATCGCCGGCTCGTGCGCCATCAGCAGCCCGCCGCGCACGCACAGGTTCTGGATCATCAGCCCGTACACGTGGGAGAAGGGCAGGAAGGCGAGGACCGCGCCCTGTTCGCCCGCGGGCGCCACGGTGTGGCCCCAGCCCGAGAGCAGCGTGTCGCAGGGCGCGGCCAGGCTGCGGTGGCTGAGCGCGCAGCCCATCGCCCGGCCCGAGGTGCCCGAGGTGTAGGCGACGACCGCGGTGGAGTCCGGCAGCACGATGCGCCGCATGGAGTCGACCGTGGTGTACGGCAGGAACGCGCCGCGCTCCACCAGCGTGTCCAGCGCGCCGGCGTCCAGCTGCCACACGTGCCGCAGCGCCGGCAGCGCCGCGCACACCGAGCCGACGGTCATCACGCTCTGCTCGTCCTCGACCAGTACGCCCGCGCAGCCGGCGTCCCGCAGGATGTGCTCGACCTGGTCGCGCGAGGAGGTCGGGTAGATCGGCACGACCTCGGCGCCCACCGTCCACAGGGCATGGCTGAAGACCGTCCACTCGTACCGGGTACGGGCCAGGATCGCCACCCGGTGACCCGGCGCGATCCCACTCGCGAGCAGACCCTTGGCGAGGCCGACCACCTGGTCGCGGAAGTCCGCCGCCGTCACCCGGTCCCACACCGGGGAGCCGGGGGCGTGCCGGCGGGCCAGCATCGGCAGGTCGGGTCTGCGCGCGGCCCACTCGAAGAGACTGTCGGCGAGCCCGCCGGCCAGGGGCGGCGGGGCGGGCGGGGGAGCGAGAGCGTGGTCGCGCATGCGCTGGCTCCTGACATGTACGGACGGTGACTCCGCCGGTGAGCACCGTGCTCGGCCGTGCTCGGAATCTAGCCGAGCCGCAGGCCGCAAGGGGCCCGGACGCCGGAAGTGGTCCCGCCCCGGTGATCTCGCCCGATCGGGGGACCCGGACGGCATGAGCTATGTGAACCCGGATCCCGATCCCCGAATCACCACCGGCCTGGAGCCGGGCGGCGGTGTGCCGCCCGGGGAGACGCCGCCGGCGGAGAGCAGCATGCCCGAAGCCGGCCCGCAGGAGCTGCACAACCCGCCCAAGGGCTGGGCCGCCGGACCGCTGACCCTGATCCTCGCCGTCGTGGTCCTGTGCGCGGCGGGCTTCCTGGCCTACGCCCTGGTCCTGATCCTCTGAGGACCCGAGCGGGTGTCTCAGGCCGCCTGGGTCCGCCGTACGCACGCGGTGACGACCTCGCGCAGGCTGCCGGTGCGCTCCAGCAGCTCGCGCTGGACGCGGGCGCCGTTGCCGTGCCGCAGCAGCTCGTCTACGCCCTCGCGCACCCGGTCGAGATCGCCGGTGGCCTCCAGGGCGTCGCCGACGTGGTCGAGCAGCGCCCGTACGACCGTCTCGGCCGGCATCCGGCGCATCGTCCGCGGGTCCAGCAGCTCCTCCGTCAGCCCGGACCGGGCCGCCCGCCAGGACGCGAGGCGCAGCAGGCTCACACTGTGGCCGGCCGGCTCCGTGCCCTCCCGCCACTCCCGGGCCGCCGTGTCGACCAGCGCGCGGGCCAGACAGGCGAGAACCACCGCCGTCCGGGCGTCCAGGCACACGTCCGCGACGCGGAACTCGACCGTCGGATAGCGCGGTGAGAGCCGGATGTCGAAGTAGACCATCCCCTCGTCGAGGAGCGCGCCCGTGGCCACCATGTCCGCGACCCGCCGGTGATAGGTCTCCGCCGAACCGAACAGCTCGGTGGGGCCCGTCGACGGCCAGCGCTGCCAGACCCGGCTGCGGTAGCTGGCGTAGGAGGAGTCCTGGCCCTGCCAGAACGGCGAGTTCGCGCTGAGCGCGGCGAGCACCGGCAGCCAGGGCCGCACCCGGTCGATGACCGCGACGCCCTCCGCGTCGGAGTCGACCGACACGTGGACGTGGCAGCCCAGCACCAGCTGCTCGTGGACGACGACGCCGTACTGCTCGGCCATCCACTCGTAGCGGCGGTTCACGCCCACCGACGGGGTGACCGGCAGCGGGGAGGTGGCGAGCGCCGCGACGGCGCAGCCGATCCCCCCGGCGTGCCGCCCGGCCTCCCCGCGGCAGCGGACGATCTCCCGGTGCAGCCGCTCCATGTCCGTCTGCGGATGCGTGGCGAACTCCAGCATCTGCTCGTGCAGTTCCTTCTCGAACACGTCCTGCTCGGCGTCGTCCAGCGAGGCCCGCGCGAGGACCGCGGCGGACAGGGCCCGCGGTTCGCCGGTCCCGGGATCGACCAGGAGGAGCTCCTCCTCCACTCCGACGGTGCGCACGTGAGATGCCGCCTTTCTGTGGGCCGGGCCGCGACGACCAGGTGCACGGGTGTAGGACCCCGAATGCCCCGCAGGGGCGGCCGGACACCTGGTCGCGCCGCCCCGCCTCACGGGGCGTACGGCACCAGCCACACCGTCGCCAGCGGGGGCAGCGTGATCCGGACGGTCCCGTCCTCCGGCTTGACCGGGTCCGGGTTGGTCACGCCGCTGCCGCCGTACTGTCCGGCGTCGGTGTTGAGGACCTCCTGCCAGGCGGCCGCCTCGTCACCGACGGCGAGCGCGTAGTCGTGCCGGACCACCGGCGAGAAGTTCGACACCGCCAGCAGCGGACCGCCGCCGTCGTCGTAGCGCAGGAACGCGAAGACGTTGTCCTCGGCCGCGTCCACGGCGACCCACCGGAAGCCGGCCGGATCGGTGTCCCGCTGCCACAGCGCCGGGGTGCGCGCGTAGCGGCCGTTGAGGTCGCGGACCAGATCCTGGACCCCGCGGTGGTCGGCGGCAAAGTGGTAGCCCTCGTCCAGCAGCCACCACTCGGGCCCCTCCTTCTCCGACCACTCGGCGCCCTGCGCGAACTCCTGTCCCATGAACAGGAGCTGCTTGCCCGGGTGGGCCCACATGAAGCCCAGGTAGGCGCGGACGTTGGCGCGCCGCTGCCACCAGTCGCCGGGCATCTTCGAGACCAGCGCCTGCTTGCCGTGCACGACCTCGTCGTGCGAGATCGGCAGCACGTAGTTCTCGCTGTAGGCGTACACCATCGAGAACGTCATCTCGTGGTGGTGGTACTTGCGGTGCACCGGCTCGTGCGCGGCGTACTCCAGCGAGTCGTGCATCCAGCCCATGTTCCACTTCAGGCCGAATCCGAGTCCGCCGGTGTCGGTGGGCCGGGTCACCCCGCCCCACGCGGTGGACTCCTCGGCGATGGTCACCACACCGGGGCAGCGCCGGTAGACGGTCGCGTTCATCTCCTGGAGGAACGCCATCGCCGCCAGGTCCTCCCGGCCGCCGTACTGGTTGGGCTCCCACTGCCCGGAGTCCCGCGAGTAGTCCAGGTAGAGCATCGAGGCGACCGCGTCGACCCGCAGCCCGTCGATGTGGAACTCCTCGCACCAGTACACGGCGTTGGCGACCAGGAAGTTGCGCACCTCCGTCCGGGCGAAGTCGAAGGTGTACGTCCCCCAGTCCGGGTGCTCCGCGCGCCGGGAGTCCCCGGGCTCGTACAGCGGGTCGCCGTCGAAGCGGCCCAGCGCCCAGTCGTCCTTCGGGAAGTGCGCCGGCACCCAGTCCATGATCACGCCGAGGCCGGCCCGGTGCAGCGCGTCGACCAGGAACCTGAAGTCGTCCGGCGAGCCCAGGCGCGCGGTCGGCGCGTAGAAGCCGGTGACCTGGTAGCCCCAGGACGGGCCGTACGGATGCTCGGCGACCGGCATCAGCTCGACGTGCGTGAAGCCCAGGTCCCTGACGTAGGCGGGCAGCACCTCGGCCAGCTCGCGGTAGGTCAGTCCGGGGCGCCACGACGGCAGGTGGACCTCGTACACGGAGAACGGCGCCTCGTGCACGGGCGTGTCGGCGCGGGTCGCCATCCACTGCGCGTCGCCCCACTCGTAGCGGGAGACCGTCACCACGGACGCGGTGTTCGGCGGCTCCTCGGCCGCGCGGGCCATCGGGTCGGCCTTGAGGAAGCGGTGACCGTAGCGGGAGTGGATCTCGAACTTGTACCGGGTGCCCTCGGCGACGCCCGGCAGGAACAGCTCCCACACCCCGGACGCGCCCAGCGAGCGCATCGGGAAGGCGGTGCCGTCCCAGTGGGTGAAGTCGGTGGCGACCCGCACCCCCTGCGCGTTCGGCGCCCACACCGTGAACCGGGTGCCGGTGACGCCCTCGTGGGTCATCGGCTCGGCGCCCAGCGCCCGCCACAGCTGCTCGTGCCGGCCCTCGCGGATCAGATGCAGGTCCAGCTCGCCGAACGCGGGCAGGAAGCGGTACGGGTCGTGCGTCTCCTGCTCGCCCTCCTCGTACGCCACGGCCAGCGTGTACGCGGGGATTCCGGCCAGCGGCAGCACGGCGGAGAACAGGCCGTCCTCCTCCGGGACCAGCGGGTGCCGCACGCCGTCCACGACGACGCTCACCTCGCGGGCGAAGGGGCGCAGCGCCCGGAAGGCGACACCGCCGGGCACCGGATGGGCGCCGAGCAGGGCGTGCGGGTCGTGGTGGGCGCCGGCCAGCAGGCGCCCCCGGTCGGTCGGATCCAGCGGCGGGGCCGCCGTACCGGGTGCGGACGGGGCGGGCGCGGACGGCTCGGGGAGCGAGGTGTCGCGGAGGGCCACGGGTCAGTCTCCTCTCACGGCGAGTCGTTCGATCGCCGCCATCGGTACGGGAAGCCAGTCGGGACGGTGCCGGGCCTCGTACAGCACCTCATACACGGCCCGGTCCGTCTCGTAGGCGCGCAGCAGGCCGTGCTTCTTACGGGGGTCCCAGCCGGCGCGGGCGGCGTAGCCGGCGCAGAACGCCTCCCGGCAGCGGCGCGCCCACTCGGGGCGCCACGGGCGGCGCTGCCGGGCGGCGTAGTCGAAGGAGCGCAGCATGCCCGCGATGTCCCGCAGGGGGGAGTGGGCACTGCGCCGTTCGGCGAGCGGACGGGAGGGTTCGCCCTCGAAGTCGATGACGAACCAGTCCCGGCCGGCCCGCAGCACCTGCCCGAGGTGCAGGTCGCCGTGGATGCGCTGGGCGGGCGGCCCCGAGTCGCAGGTGGCCAGCGCGGCGAACGCGGAGCGCAGCCCCGGCACGAACGGCTGGAGCGCCGGCACGTGGTGCGCGGCGGCGGTGAGCCGCTCGGTCATCGCCGCCGCCGTACGCCCGTTCTCCCCGGGCCCGGCGGGTGGGAAGGCGGAGGCCAGCGCGAGGTGCACGTCGGCCATCGCCCGTCCCAGCTCGTGGGACCGCGCGGTGAAGTCGTCCCCGGCGGCCAGCGCGTCCAGGGCGAGTTCCCAGCCGTCGGTGGCGTCGTGCAGGAACGGCTGGAGCACCCCGAGCGTCGCCTCGTACGGGCGGGTGGTGCGCAGCCACGCCACCGGCGCGGGCACCCGCTCGCAGCCCTGGCGGGCCAGCGCGCCCGGCACCTCCAGGTCCGGGTTGACGCCGGGCTGGACCCGCCGGAACAGTTTGAGGATGAACTCGTCGCCGTACACCAGCGAGGAGTTGGACTGCTCGGCGTCCAGCAGCCGCGGCGCCAGCCCGCCGGGCACCGGCCGGGCCGGGTCCGCCTCGAAGCGCAGCGGGCCCGCCTTGCCGGGGTGCCGCAGCCGCTCCAGGAGCAGCTGGGCCGTCCGGGGGTCGTGCAGGGCGTCGTAGACCGTCTGGCCGGCCAGCGGGCCGTCCTGGACCTGCCCGATCAGGGCCCGGCCCAGGCGCGGCCAGGGCTGTTCGCGCACGCCGAGCAGCAACTGGTAGCAGTCGCCGGCCGGGGGTGCGCCGCCGGGCGCGGGCACGGTGCCCGGCCCGGTGTGCACCAGCAGGTGCAGGCAGCCCGGGAACAGCTCGGTCATCGACAGCAGACCCAGCTCGGCCACGGGGCGGTCCTTGCCCGCGAACCAGCGCTGGCGGGGCAGCCAGTCCCGCAGCAGCCCCCCGAGCGACGCGAGCGGCTCGGCGAGGGGTGTGCGTCTGGGGCGCAGGGGTGCGGTCTTCGGCATGGTGACGCGTCCTTTCCTCGGCCCACGCTCACACGCGGCGGCCGATGCGGGATGCGACTCGGGTGAGCCGGAACCAGTAGAAGCCGTGGCCCCCGAGGGTCAGCAGGTACGGCAGTTCACCGATGGCGGGGAAGCGGACCCCGCCGAACAGCTCGACCGGGTGGCGTCCGGCGAACTCGCGCAGGTCGAGTTCGGTGGGCTGCGCGAACCGGGCGAAGTTGTTCACGCAGAGCACCAGGTCGTCCTCGTACTCCCGCAGGAAGGCCAGCACCGCGGGGTTGGAGGAGGGCAGTTCGGTGTAGGTGCCGAGGCCGAAGGCGGGGTTCTGCTTGCGGATCTCGATCATGCGCCGGGTCCAGTGCAGCAGGGACGAGGGCGAGGCCATCGACGCCTCGACGTTGGTCACCTGGTAGCCGTAGACCGGGTCCATGATGGCCGGCAGACAGAGCCGTCCGGGGTCGCAGGTCGAGAAGCCGGCGTTGCGGTCCGGCGTCCACTGCATCGGGGTGCGCACGGCGTCGCGGTCGCCGAGCCAGATGTTGTCGCCCATGCCGATCTCGTCGCCGTAGTAGAGGATCGGGGATCCCGGGAGGGCGAGGAGCAGGGCGGTGAACAGCTCGATCTGGTCGCGGTCGTTGTCCAGCAGGGTCGCGAGCCGGCGCCGGATGCCGATGTTGGCGCGCATGCGGGGGTCTTTCGCGTACTCGGCCCACATGTAGTCGCGTTCCTCGTCGGTGACCATCTCCAGGGTCAGCTCGTCGTGGTTGCGCAGGAAGATGCCCCACTGGCAGCCCGACGGGATGGCGGGGGTCTTGGCGAGGATCTCCGAGACGGGGTAGCGGGACTCGCGCCGCACGGCCATGAAGATGCGGGGCATGACCGGGAAGTGGAAGGCCATGTGGCACTCGTCGCCGCCGGTCGCGTAGTCGCCGAAGTAGTCGACGACGTCCTCGGGCCACTGGTTGGCCTCGGCCAGCAGCACGGTGTCCGGGTACTGGGCGTCGATCTCGCGGCGGACCCGCTTGAGGAAGGCGTGACTGGCGGGGAGGTTCTCGCAGTTGGTGCCCTCTTCGGCGTACAGATAGGGCACGGCGTCCAGGCGGTAGCCGTCGATGCCGAGGTCCAGCCAGAACTTCAGGGCGGCGAGGATCTCCTCCTGCACCGCCGGGTTCTCGTAGTTGAGGTCGGGCTGGTGGGAGAAGAAGCGGTGCCAGTAGTACTGGCCCCGCACCGGGTCGTAGGTCCAGTTGGAGGCCTCGGTGTCGACGAAGATGATGCGGGCGTCGGCGTAGCGGGTGTCGTCGTCGGCCCAGACGTAGTAGTCGCCGTAGGGGCCGTCCGGGTTCTTGCGGGACTCCTGGAACCACGGGTGCTGGTCGCTGGTGTGGTTCATGACGAAGTCGATGATCACGCGGATGCCGCGCTGGTGCGCGGCGTCGACGAAGGCGACGAAGTCGGCCAGGTCCCCGAACTCCGGGAGGACGGCCGTGTAGTCGGAGACGTCGTAACCGCCGTCCTTGAGCGGTGACTTGAAGAAGGGCGGGAGCCACAGGCAGTCCACGCCCAGCCATTGCAGGTAGTCCAGCTTGGCGGTGAGCCCCTTGAGGTCGCCGACGCCGTCGCCGTTGCTGTCCTGGAAGGAGCGGACGAGGACCTCGTAGAAGACGGCTCGCTTGAACCAGTCCGGATGGCGGTCCTTGGCCGGGGTGTCCTCGAACATGTCCGGGACGGGCTCGTTCACGGTCATGAGGCTCCTGACCCTCCGTTCTGCGGCGCGGCGGCGGACGGCCGGCGGACGTGGAAGACATGGGCGGGAGTCCGGCCGGGCTCCAGCCGTACGTAGTTCGTCCGGCCCCAGTGGTAGCTCTCGCCGGTGAGTTCGTCGCGCACCGGCACCGAGTCGTGCCAGTGGAGACCCAGCTGCGGCATGTCGAGGGAGATCGTGGCCTCCTGGGTGTGGTGGGGGTCGAGGTTGGCGACCACCAGGACGACGTCGGAGCCCACGCGCTTGCTGTACGCGATGAGCGCGTCGTTGTCGGTGTGGTGGAAGCGGAGGTTCCGGAGCCGGTGCAGCGCGGGGTGCTCGCGCCGGATGGTGTTGAGCTTGGTGACGAGCGGGGCGATGGTGCGGCCCTCGCGGGCGGCGGCGGCCCAGTCGCGGGGCTTGAGCTGGTACTTCTCGCTGTCGAGGTATTCCTCGCTGCCCTCGCGCA
>JAEBFB010000007.1:0-328462 GCA_049998335.1 Streptomyces sp. cmx-10-19 | reverse complement strand
CCCGGAAGCTAAGCCTTACAGCGCCGATGGTACTGCAGGGGGGACCCTGTGGGAGAGTAGGACACCGCCGAACAAATATTGCTGGGAAGCCCCGCACCTTATGGTGCGGGGCTTTCTGCATTTCAGGCCCCTATTCGGGGCCTGATTGATTCCTCAGAGGCGGCCCGCTGCCTTGAGTTCCAAGTAGGCGTCAGCCAGTACCGGGGGGAGTTCGTCCGGGGTTGCGTCGACGACCGTGACGCCGTGTCGGCGGAGTTGGTCGGCGGTACGGCGGCGTTCTTCCTGGGCCTGAGCGGCCGAGGCGGCCTCGTAGACGGCGTCCGTGCTGCCGCGGGCGCCCGCGATGCGGGAGACGTGCGGGTCGGCCACCGAGGCCAGGATGACCGTATGGCGCCGGGTGAGCTGGGGGAGGACAGGGAGAAGGCCCTCCTCGATCGGGGCCGCGTCCAGCGTCGTGAACAGGACGATCAGTGAGCGGCGGGGAGCCGAGCGGAGGGCCGTGGCGGTGAGGCCGCGGGCGTCGGTCTCCACGAGTTCCGGTTCCAGGGTCGCCATCGTGCTGACCAGGGACGGAAGAACGTCGCCTGCCGTGCGGCCCTGGACGAGGGCGCGTACGCGCCGGTCGTGGGCGAGGAGGTCGACGCGGTCGCCCGCGCGGGAGGCCAGGGCGGCCAGAAGCAGGGCGGAGTCCAGGGAGGCGTCGAGGCGGGGGGCGTCGCCCACGCGGCCGGCGGAAGTGCGGCCGGTGTCGAGGACGAGCAGGATATGCCGGTCGCGTTCGGGGCGCCAGGTGCGTACGGCGACGGCGGTCTGGCGGGCGGTCGCGCGCCAGTCGATGGAACGGGTGTCGTCGCCGGGGACGTACTCGCGCAGGCTGTCGAACTCCGTGCCCTCGCCTCGGGTGAGGACGCTGGTGCGGCCGTCGAGTTCGCGGAGGCGGGAGAGCTTCGAGGGCAGGTGCTTGCGGCTGGTGAACGGAGGCAGGACGCGGACCGTCCAGGGCACCCGGTGGCTGCCCTGGCGGGTGAGGAGGCCCAGCGGGCCGTAGGAGCGGATCGTGACGCGGTCGGCCTGGCGGTCGCCGCGGCGAGTGGGGCGTAGGCGCGTGGTGACGCGTCGGCGTTCGCCGGCCGGGACCGTCACGCGGTGGCGGGAGGAGTCCGCCTCCGTGCCGGGCTGCCAGCTGCTGGGGGGCCAGGCGTCGCGGAGGCGGGCCCGCAGCGGGCGGTTGGAGGGGTTGGTGATGGTCAGGGTGACGTCGGCGGTCTCGCCCAGGCGCGCGGAGGTGTCGCCGGAGCGGGTCAGGCGCAGGCGGCGTACGGGGGCCGCCAGGGCGAAGTCGCAGGCGCAGGCCGCCGCCAGAGGGGCGTTGACCGCGAGGATGCCCGTCCAGCTGGGGTCCCAGATGCCGATGGGGACGGAGCCGAGGGCCGCGACGAGGGCGGCACGTCCGGTGAGGGCCATCAGCGGGGGACCGGGACGTGGGCGAGGATCGCGTTGATGACGGAGTCCGTGGTCACGCCCTCCATCTCGGCCTCGGGACGCAGCTGCACGCGGTGGCGGAGGGTGGGGAGGGCCAGGGCCTTCACATCGTCCGGAGTGACGTAGTCGCGGCCCGTGAGCCACGCCCACGCGCGGGAGGTCGACAGCAGGGCCGTCGCCCCGCGCGGGGACACGCCGAGGGTGAGGGACGGCGACTCGCGGGTGGCGCGGCACAGGTCGACGACGTACGCCGTGATCTCCGGGTGCACCGTCGTCTTGGCGACCTCCGCGCGCGCGGCGTTCAGGTCGGCGGCGCTCGCCACGGGGCGTACGCCGGCGGCGCGCAGGTCGCGCGGGTTGAAGCCGGCGGCGTGGCGGGTGAGGACGTCGATCTCGTCCTGGCGGGAGGGGAGGGGGACGGTGAGTTTGAGGAGGAAGCGGTCCAGCTGGGCTTCCGGGAGGGGGTAGGTGCCCTCGTACTCGACCGGGTTCTGGGTGGCCGCGACCAGGAAGGGCTCGGGGAGCGGGCGGGGCGTGCCGTCGACGGTGACCTGGCGTTCCTCCATCGCTTCGAGGAGGGAGGACTGGGTCTTCGGGGGCGTGCGGTTGATCTCGTCGGCCAGGAGCAGATTGGTGAAGGCCGGGCCGGGCTGGAAGGAGAACTCGGCGGTGCGGGCGTCGTAGACCAGGGAGCCGGTGACGTCGCTCGGCATCAGGTCGGGGGTGAACTGGACGCGCTTGGTGTCGAGTTCGGTGGCCGCGGCGAGGGCGCGGACGAGAAGGGTCTTGGCGACGCCGGGGACGCCTTCGAGGAGGACGTGGCCGCGGCACAGGAGGGCGACGACGAGACCGGTGACGGCGGCGTCCTGGCCGACCACGGCCTTGGCGATCTCGGCGCGCAGGGCTTCGAGGGCGGCGCGGGCGTCGCCCGGGTCGCCGGTCTGCCCGGCGTTGTCAGTGGTCGGGTCCATCATGGACGGCGTACCTCTCTTTCGAGGGCGTCGAGTTGGTCGGCGAGGGCGATCAGGGCCGCGTCGTCGCCGGGCGGCGGGCCGAAGAGGAGGGCGTGCAGGGACTGTCCGTCGCCGTTCAGGTGGACGGACAGCGCGGGGAGCAGGGATTCGGGCGTGTGCGCCTGGGTGGCGGGGACGCCGACGAGGGGGGCGAGGCGGGTGCGGGTGGCGGAGCGCAGAGCGGTGGCCGCGCGGTCGCGGGCGTCGGCCTTGCGGTAGAGGCGGGCGCGGCCTTCGACGGTCTCGGAGGCGCGGATCGCGACGGGGAGTTTCTCGGGCACCAGGGGGCCGAGCCGGCGTGCCCGCCACAGGGCGGCCAGGGCGGCGGCGACGAGGAGTTGCAGGGTGCCCCAGAGCCAGCCGGAGGGGAGCAGGTCGAAGAAGCCGCGCTCGTCGTCCGGTCGGGGGACGTCGGAGAGCGAGGGGAGGTACCAGACCAGGTGGGCGCGGGAGCCGAGGAGTTGCAGGGCGAGGGAGGCGTTACCGTGCTCGTCGAGGCGGTCGTTGAGGAGGATGTCGGGGGCGCCGAGGACCACGGTGTCGCCCGGGGTGGCCTCCTGGGGTGCCTCGCCGGACGTGTCGGGGATGCGCAGCAGGGTGGCGAGGCGGCGGCTGGGGTAGCAGGCGTCGGCTTCGAGGTGGGGGCTGTAGCGGACGCCGCCCGTGTCGGCGGTGCCCGCGCGGCGGGCGGCGGGCAGGTCACAGGCGGGGGCGAGGGTGGAGTCGACGCTGAGGGCGGGGCTGGCGGTGACGCCGGGGACGAGCCGTTCGACGGCCTCGCCGCCGGGGGCCACGAGGACGGTGCGGCCGCCGGAGCCGCTGGTCGCGGCGTGCAGGCGCCGCTGCTGGCGTTCCGTCAGGAGGTCGGGGGCGGCGACGAGGAGGGTGGTGTCCGGGCCGGCCGCGGCGCGGGCGGCGTCCAGGGTGGTGACCACGCGCGTGGAGACCCCCCGATCGGCGAGGAGTTCGGCGACCGCGCGGCTGCCGTAGGGGTCGGCGGAGCGGGGGTCGAGTTCGCCGTGCCGGGTGTCGGAGCGGACGACGGCGATCGCGACGGCGCCGACGAGCAGCAGGACGAGCGCGAGCACGACGCCCCGCGCGCGGGTCCACACCTGGCGGGCGGTGGGCGAGGCCGAGGTGGCGGGGAGCGTGGCCTCGTTGGTCATTCGGCGGCTCCCCGGCGGGGGTGGTGGTCCGCGCCGCCAGCCGTACTGCTCGCCAGGTGGGGCTTCTCGCGGTCCAGGTCGTGGTCGAGTGCGGTGAGGTTCCGGTACGTCTGCTCGGTGCCGGGGCGGCCGCCGTACGTGACGTCGTCGAAGTCCCGGGCGGCGGAGCGCAGTCGGGCGCCGTGGGCGGGCAGGGCGCGGCCGGCCTCGGTGGCGGCCTCGTCGGCGGTGCGGCCGGGGCGCTCGTCGAGCAGGGCGCGTTCCTCCAGGGCACGGACGACGGCTCGCATGCGTTCCTGGACGGCCTGGTTCCAGTGTCCCTGGGCGGCGTGGGCCTGGGCGGCGGCGCGGTGGTCGGCGGCGCTGCGGGGGCGGTCGTCGAAGAGGGCGGGGGCGGCGGCCGGGGTGCGGCGCGGGGTGCCCAGGCGCCACCAGAGGGCGCCCAGCACGGCGACGACGACCACGAGGACGACGCCCAGGCCGAGCGTCCCGCCGGGGGTGGCGGTGGACGCCTTGGTGAAGAGTTCGGCGATCCAGTCCCAGAAAGCGTTCAGAGCCCGCTGGAACCAGCTCGGGTCGTTCTCGTGGTACATCCGCTTGGACAGTTCGCGCCGGGCGGCCTCCCGCGCGGGGTCACGTGGGATCGTCACGGGTGGCTCGTCGTCGGCGCGCGCGAGCACCGGTACGGAGCTGCTGCCGGCGTGCGCCACCGCGTGGGCGGCGGCGCGTGACAGCGCCTCGGTGAACATTTCCCCCGCGGGACCCACCCCGTCAGCTCCCCGGGACGGCGCCGGGCGCGCCGGGGCCCTGGGTGCCCGCGGCGCGGGCCAGTTCGAGGTCGAGGGCCTCGCGGCGGATGCGCTGGTCGATGTAGAGCAGCACCGTGACGCCGGCCGTGATCGGGAAGGTGATCATGGAGCCGATCACCGAGCCGACGCCGGTGACGATGAGGAAGGTCCAGCCGAGGTCGCCGGTGCCCTCCAGGAAGCCGCCCACGCCGCCACCGCCGAGTGCGGCGGCGAGGAAGGTGAAGGGGATGACGATGATCGACGCGACGACGTTGGCGATGATCGTGGCGAGCAGCTGGATGCCGAACACGCGCCACCAGGAGCCGCGGACCAGCTTCGTGGAGCGGACCATCGCCTTCTTGATGCCCTGCTTCTCCAGCATCAGCGCGGGCGACGCCAGCGAGAGGCGGACCATCAGCCACACCGCGACGACGGTGCCCGCGAGGGCGCCCAGGATGCTCAGGGCCAGGCCGGCGTCCCCGCTCGTCGTGACGCTGACCAGGAGGCCGGGGGCCGTGCCGACCAGGACGATGCCGAAGACGATGAGTATCAGCAGGACGATCAGGCCGAACAGCCTCAGCACCTGCGGACGGGCGTCGCGCCAGGCCTCGCCGACGGTCACCGGCCTGCCCAGTACGGCACGGCTGGTCACCGTCGTGAGCAGGGCGGTGGCCAGGATGGTGCCGATGAGGGAGACGAGGAAGACGACACCCGAGTTGATGGTGGTGTCGGTGAGGGCGTCGCCGAGCTCGCTCAGGGTGGCATCGGGGTCGTTGAGGGCGTCGGTGCCGCCGTTGTCCAGGACGAGGCCCTGGAGCAGGACGACGACGACCTCGGTGAGGACGGCGACGGTCAGGGAGATGCCGAGGACCGTGCGCCAGTAGGTGCGCATGGTGGAGACCGCGCCGTCGAGGATCTCGCCGACGCCGAGCGGGCGGAGCGGGATCACGCCGGGCTTGGCCGCGGGCGGGGGACCGCCCCAGCCGCCGGGGGCGCCGTAGCCGCCTCCCCAGCCCCCGGGGCCGCCGTAGCCGCTGCCCTGGCCACCCCAGCCGCCGGGGCCCTGGTGACCGCCGGCGGGAGGGCCGGGAGGCGTGCCCCAGCCCGGGCCGGGCGGTGGGGGCGGCGGGGCCTGGCCGGGGGCGGTGGGGCCCGTGGGGGCCGACCACTGGCCGGGGGGCGGCTGCTCCTTGGACCACTTCGTGCCGGGGCCGTTCGGTTCCGCTTCCGGCCGGTCCGCGGGCGGTGCGGGCCGGTCGGGGGTGCCGGGGCGGTCGGCGGGCTCGGCCGGGCCGGACGCGCCGGGCTCCCGCCCGTCGGACGGGGCGGATCCGGGCGAGGCCCAGCCCGGAGTGTCGTTCATCGTCGCTCCTTCACGGTGCCCGTCCGCGGGCGCGGCGGCAGGTTGGCGCCCATCGTGCCACGGGGCGGTCTGCTGTGGACCGGCCGCGGTAGAGGCTGCGCACCTTCAATTGTCCGTCGGATAGGGGGCACACTGACCGCATGGCTGATCAGGACGCGCGAAGCGGCGAGAGCAAGCGGCCGACCGAGATCCCGGCACTGCGCTGGGAGGAACCGCCAGAGGGCCCGGTGCTGGTCCTGCTGGACCAGACCAGGCTGCCGGCCGAGGAGGTGGAGCTGGTCTGCACGGACGCGTCGGCGCTGGTGGAGGCGATCCGATCGCTCGCCGTGCGCGGGGCACCGCTGCTCGGCATCGCGGGGGCCTACGGGGTCGCGCTCGCCGCCGTGCGGGGCTTCGAGGTCGAGGAGGCCGCGGCGGCGCTGGCGGGGGCCCGCCCGACCGCCGTGAACCTCGCCGTCGGCGTGCGCCGGGCCCAGGCCGCCCACCAGGAGGCCCTCGCCCGGACCGGCGACCCCCGGCAGGCCGCCGCGGCCGCGCTGGCGGCCGCGCGGGCGCTGCACCGGGAGGACGCCGAGGCCAGCGGCCGGATGGCCGCGCACGGGCTGGCGCTGCTGGACGAGCTGCTGCCCGCCGGCGGGCACCGGGTGCTGACACACTGCAACACCGGTGCTCTGGTGTCGGGCGGCGAGGGCACGGCCTTCGCGGTGGCGCTCGCGGCGCACCGCGCGGGGCGGCTGCGGCGCCTGTGGGTGGACGAAACGCGTCCCTTGCTGCAAGGTGCTCGCCTGACGGCATTCGAGGCGGCCCGCAACGACATGGCGTACACCTTGCTCACCGACAACGCGGCCGGTTCGCTGTTCGCGGCGGGTGAGGTGGACGCGGTGCTCGTCGGCGCGGACCGCATCGCGGCCGACGGTTCGGTGGCCAACAAGGTGGGGAGCTATCCGCTCGCGGTGCTCGCGCGCTACCACCATGTGCCGTTCATCGTGGTGGCGCCGGTCACGACGGTGGATCCGCACACGCCGGACGGGGCGTCCATCGAGGTGGAGCAGCGTCCCGGATACGAGGTGACCGAGGTCACAGCACCGCAGGTGCCGGTGGCGGGAGCGGGAGGCGGGATTCCGGTGGCACCCCTGGGGACCCAGGCGTACAACCCGGCGTTCGACGTGACACCGCCCGAGTTGGTGACGGCGATCGTCACCGAGGAGGGCGTGGTTTCGCCCGTGACGAGCGAGGCGCTGGCCGAGCTGTGTGCCAGGTCATGTCAGGTAACGATTAGCTAATGGGATGATGTCGTTTATGAAGGGACGAGTCCTTGTCGTCGACGACGACACCGCACTGGCCGAGATGCTCGGCATTGTGCTGCGTGGTGAGGGTTTTGAGCCATCTTTCGTAGCCGACGGCGACAAGGCGCTGGCCGCCTTCCGGGAGACCAAGCCCGACCTGGTCCTGCTCGACCTGATGCTGCCCGGCCGGGACGGCATCGAGGTGTGCCGCCTGATCAGGGCGGAGTCGGGCGTGCCGGTCGTGATGCTGACGGCGAAGAGTGACACCGTCGACATCGTGGTGGGTTTGGAGTCGGGCGCCGACGACTACATCGTGAAGCCGTTCAAGCCGAAGGAACTGGTGGCCCGCATCCGGGCCCGGCTCAGGAGGTCCGAGGAGCCGGCACCGGAGCAGCTGGCCATAGGCGACCTGGTCATCGACGTGGCCGGGCACTCCGTGAAGCGGGAGGGGCAGTCGATCGCGCTGACCCCGCTGGAGTTCGACCTGCTGGTGGCGCTGGCCCGCAAGCCGTGGCAGGTGTTCACGCGCGAGGTGCTCCTGGAGCAGGTCTGGGGCTACCGGCACGCCGCCGACACCCGGCTGGTGAACGTGCACGTCCAGCGGCTGCGCTCCAAGGTCGAGAAGGACCCGGAGAAGCCGGAGATCGTGGTGACCGTCCGAGGCGTCGGTTACAAGGCAGGACCGAGCTGACATGAGCAGGGACAGTGCCGCTTCGGCGCCCGGCCGCTCCGGGGCCCACGCCGGACGGCCTGTCGGCCCCCCGCCATCGGGATCGCGCTTCGGCCGCCTGCTGGAGGGCGGGCTGCTGCACGGCGGGGTCCAGGGCAGTCCGGTGCTCCGGCTCTTCATGCGCTGGGTGCGTCGGCCGCTGCTGCCCGTCATGCGGCTGTGGCGGCGCAACATCCAGCTCAAGATCGTCGTCACCACGCTGCTGATGTCGCTGGGCGTGGTCCTGCTGCTCGGCTTCGTCGTCGTCGGGCAGGTCCGCAACGGCCTGCTGGACGCCAAGGTGAAGGCTTCCCAGAGCCAGGCCACCGGCGGGTTCGCCGCGGCCAAGCAGAAGGCCGAGGAGACGGCGAGCGCCAACGGCGCCGGCAACGGGAACGGCGACGACAGCGCCCCCGTCGACGGCCGCCCCTCGCAGAACGTCATCCAGTGGATGAGCGAGTTGGTCCGCTCGCTCTCCAGCGGCGGCCAGGGCGCCTTCGACGTGGTCACGCTCCCGATGGGCGGGGACAGCGGCAGCGGGCGCGGCCCGCGCGCCTCGGGCCTGGTCGACTGGTCCGCCAGCGTCCCCGAGAACCTGCGCGACCGCATCGACGGCAGTACGGCGGCCGCCCAGAGCTACACCCGGATCGTCTACAACTCCGACCAGCCCTCCCAGCCGGGACTGGTCATCGGCAAGCAGGTCAGCGACCCCAACGGCGAGCCGTACCAGCTGTACTACCTCTTCCCGCTCACCCAGGAGGAGAAGTCGCTCAGCCTGGTCAGAGGCACGCTGGCGACGGCCGGGCTGTTCGTCGTCGTGCTGCTCGGGGCGATCGCCTGGCTGGTGGTGCGGCAGGTCGTCACGCCGGTGCGGATGGCGGCCGGCATCGCCGAACGGCTCTCCGCAGGGCGGCTCCAGGAACGGATGAAGGTCACCGGCGAGGACGACATCGCCCGCCTCGGTGAAGCCTTCAACAAGATGGCGCAGAACCTCCAGCTCAAGATCAGCCAGATGGAGGACCTGTCCCGGATGCAGCGGCGGTTCGTCTCCGACGTGTCGCACGAGCTGCGCACCCCGCTGACGACCGTACGGATGGCCGCCGACGTCATCCACGACGCGCGCGTGGACTTCGATCCGGTCACCGCGCGGTCGGCGGAACTCCTCGCCGACCAGCTCGACCGCTTCGAGACGCTCCTCGCCGACCTGCTGGAGATCAGCCGCTTCGACGCGGGCGCCGCGGCCCTGGAGGCGGAGCCGATAGACATCCGGGAGGTCGTACGGCGGGTCGTCAGCGGTGCCGAGCCGCTCGCCGAGCGCAAGGGCACGCTGATACGGGTCGTCGGCGACCAGCAGCCCGTGGTCGCCGAGGCGGACGCGCGGCGCGTGGAGCGGGTGCTGCGCAATCTCGTCGTCAACGCCGTCGAGCACGGTGAGGGCCGGGACGTGGTCGTCAAGCTCGCCGCGGCCGGCGGTGCGGTCGCCGTCGCGGTGCGCGACTACGGGGTCGGGCTCAAGCCGGGCGAGGCCACCCGGGTCTTCAGCCGCTTCTGGCGGGCCGACCCGGCACGCGCGCGTACCACCGGGGGCACGGGACTCGGGCTGTCGATCGCCCTGGAGGACGCGCGGCTGCACGGCGGCTGGCTCCAGGCGTGGGGTGAGCCGGGTGGCGGCTCGCAGTTCCGGCTGACGCTGCCCAGGACGGCGGACGAGCCCTTGCGGGGTTCGCCGATACCCCTGGAGCCGGCGGACTCGCGGCGCGGCCGAGGGGCCGACGAGGCGGGACTCGACGGGCCGGGTCGCCATGCGGGCGGTCCCCACGGCTCCGCGGTGCAGGGCGCGGACCGGGCCGTCGGTGTCCCGGCGCAGGTCCCGGGCGGGCAGACGTCCCCGATGGCGGGCCGGGGGCCGATAACGCCGAGGTCGTCCGGAATGGCCCCGACGGCCGATCCGACGGCGCTGCCCGGCAGCGGCGCGCGCGTGGTGCCGAGGCCCGCGTCGGGCGCCCGGCGGCAGGACGGCAGGACGGCTCCGGAGGCGGCGGACCGCCCGGACGCGGGGTACGAGGACGCGAACAGGCAAGGGGAGGCAACTCGTGGGCGCTGACCGCGAGGGGGGCGGTCGGCGGCTGCCGGCACGCGTGGTGGCGTACGGGGTATGCGGCGCCGTACTGCTGTCGGGGTGCGCGTCCATGCCGGACAGCGGGGATCTGCGGGGGGTGGAGTCCACGCCCCGGCAGGACCCGCAGGTGCGGGTGTTCGCGATGCCGCCGCGCGAGGACGCCTCGCCCGCCGACATCGTGCAGGGTTTCCTGGAGGCGCTGACCAGCGACGACCCGCACTACGAGACGGCCCGCAAGTACCTGACCGGCCCCGCCGCGAAGAACTGGCGGCCCGACGCGTCGGCGACGGTGCTCGCGGGCGGTCCCGGCACCCAGTCCGACCACTCGGCGAGCCGTGAGGACGCCAACGACTACTCGGTCACGCTGACCGGCACCAAGGTCGCCACGGTGGACGCGCAGCAGTCGTACGCGCCGGCCGACGGGCCGTACCGCGACTCCGTGCACCTCACGCGGGACGGCAAGAGCAGGCAGTGGCGCATCGACGTGCTGCCGCAGGGCGTCGTCATGGGCAAGTCGGACTTCCAGCGCAACTACATGTCGGTCAACCGGTACTACTTCGCCTCCGACACGCCGGTGAAGGACGACGAGGCGGGTACCAGTCGGCAGCCCTCGGCGGTCGCCGACCCCGTGTACGTGCGTCGGCGTGTCGACCCGATGACGCAGGTGGTGCGTTCCCTGCTGAACGGGCCGACCAGCCTGCTCGGGCCCGTGGTCAGGTCCAGTTTTCCCACCGGCACCGCGCTGGCCGATGACGCGGTCGCGCTGGCCCCCGACGACCGCAGCAAGCTGACCGTGCCGCTCAACGAGCGGGCGGCCCGGGCCGGGGCGGACAAGTGCGACGAGATGGCCGCCCAGCTCCTGTTCACGCTCCAGAACCTCACTCCCACGGTGGAGGAGGTCGAGCTCCGCGCGGGGGGCGAGCCGCTGTGCTCGCTCAGTGAGGACCGCGCGGAGACGGTCGCGGCGCGCGGCTCGGCGCAGCGGCCCGACTACCTGTACTTCGTCGACGACGAGAAGCGCGTGGTGCGCATCGCCGCGGGCAGCAACGGGACCCGGCCCGAACCCGTGCCCGGGCCCCTGGGCGAGGGCGGGAAGGCCCTGCGGTCGGTGGCGGTGTCGCGCGACGAGCACAGCGCGGCCGGGATCGGCCTCGACAGCAAGGCGCTGTACGTCTCCACGCTGGTGTCGGGCGGTTCGCTCGGCGACCCCGTGCTGTTCAGCAAGGGCAAGGCGGAGACCGACCGGCTGACGACGCCCAGCTGGGACGCGCGGGGCGACCTGTGGATCGCCGACCGCGACCCGGCCGACCCCCGGCTGCTGGTCCTCCAGGACGGCCGGGGCGAGCCGGCGGAGGTGCGGACGCCGGGGCTCGACGGGCGGGTCCAGGCCGTGCGGGTGGCGGCCGACGGGGTGCGGATCGCGCTCGTGGTGGAGAAGGCCGGCAAGCGGTCCCTGCTCATCGGGCGGATCGAACGGGACGGGAAGGCAGGCGAGCCCGCCGCGATCACCGTCCTCGAACTGCGCTCCGCCACCCCCGAGCTGGAGGAGGTCACCGCCATGTCGTGGGCCGGTGACAGCCGGCTCGTGGTGGTCGGACGCGAGCGCGGGGGCGTCCAGCAGATCGGATACGTCCAGGTCGACGGCTCGGCGCCGGAGGCCTCGGTGCCCGCGGCGCTGACCGGCGTGAAGGAGATCGCCGCGACCGAGGACGAGCGGCTGCCGCTGGTGGCGTACTCGGAGAACCTCATCGTGCGGCTGCCGTCGGGGCTCCAGTGGCAGAAGGTGACGGAGGGGACGGCACCGGTCTATCCGGGGTGAAGTGGGTGAGCGGGGCGATGCCGCGTCTCACTGACCCGTCCCCTCGTCGCGTCGCTGCTTGCGTACGGCGTTCACTCGTACGGGCGGTCTGTTGTGGGGGGCGTCCAGGGTGGTCCACAGGGGGCGGGGCGGCGTTTTCCACAGGCTCGGCGGCGGGTCGTGGGCTCGGGCACAGTGGTGGCCATGCGGGGATTGCGGAGCAGGTGGCAGGACCTCACCGACCTGGTGGTGCCGGCCGAGTGCGGAGGGTGTGGCAGGGCGCGCGCGGTGCTGTGCGGCCGGTGCCGCAGGGCATTGAGCGGGGTCCCGCCGCGTCGGGTGCGGCCGGTGCCGGAGCCGCCCGGGCTGCCTGTGGTGTACGCGGCGGCGCCGTACGCGGACGAGGTCAGGGCGGCGCTGCTCGCCCACAAGGAGCGGGGCGTACTGGCCCTCACGGCACCCCTCGGCGCGGCGCTGGCGGACGCGGTACGGGTGGGGCTGGAGCAGACGTGGCCGGACGGCGGCGGGGCGGAGGCGGTACGGGCGCGGGGGCCGGTGTTCCTCGTGCCGGTGCCGTCGGCGCGGCGGGCGGTGCGGACGCGGGGGCACGACCCGGCGCGGCGGATCGCGCTCGCGGCCGCCGGGGAGCTGCGGCGGACCGGGACCTCCGCGCGGGTGCTGGCGGTGCTGAGGCAACGGCACGCCGTGGCCGACCAGTCGGGGCTCGACGCCCGGCAGCGGCTGGCCAACCTCGCCGGCGCGCTGGCGGTGACGCCCGGTGCCGGGCGGCTGCTGCGCGGGGGCGGGCCGGTCGTCCTGGTCGACGACCTGATGACGACGGGGGCGTCCCTGGCCGAGGCGGCCCGAGCGGTGCGGGCGGCGATCGGCGCGGCTTCGGCCGGAAGTGAGTCGCAGGCGGGTGCGGACACGTACGGGAGGGCGAGATCGGCCGTGTATCCGGCGGCGGCAGGGGAAGGCAGAGAAGAACGGAAGACCGGGCTCCTCGGAGCGGGCCCGAACGGAGGCGGTGGCGTGATCCGTGAAGCGATCTGCGCGGCAGTGGTCGCGGCGTCACCGGATGCCTTCGAATGAAACCGGAATTGACCGAAAATATGCTTCGTTGCAGGTAATGGGAGGCTCACATCACCGGAACGGAGGTACGCCGCAGTAGAGGGTGACGACATCCGTCCGGGCGAGATATGTTCGGTTGTGAGGCAAAGCCGCAGGCCACACCTCTCATATCCGAATGCCGTGCTGCGGGTTTTCATCGTCATCACCCGCACCGGTGGAGTGGAGATCCCGCCCGCGGGGGAGGAGGTGGACGTCACCGAGTCCGAGGTTTCGGGAGAGACCGGAACCTGGTGCAAAAGGGAGATGCTCCGCCGTCGAAGCGGAGCGATCCGGGAACGGAGTTCTGCGTGGACATCGTCGTCAAGGGCCGCAAGACCGAGGTGCCCGAGCGGTTCCGGAAGCACGTGGCCGAGAAGCTGAAGCTGGAGAAGATCCAGAAGCTCGACGGCAAGGTGATCAGCCTCGACGTCGAGGTGTCCAAGGAGCCGAACCCCCGTCAGGCCGACCGCTGCGACCGGGTGGAGATCACCCTGCGTTCCCGCGGTCCGGTGATCCGGGCGGAGGCGGCCGCGAGCGACCCGTACGCGGCGCTCGACCTGGCGGCGGAGAAGCTGGACGCACGGCTGCGCAAGCAGCACGACAAGCGCTTCTCGCGTCGTGGCTCGCGCCGGATCCCGGCGGCCGAGGTCGCCGACCGCGTACCCGGTGCGGCGACGCTCAACGGGAACGGCGAGGTCGTCCCGCAGGAGAAGCAGGACGGCGTACCCACCAAGAAGATCGGCTCGCTCGAGGTCCAGGGCGACGGCCCGCTCGTCGTCCGCGAGAAGACCCACGTGGCCGCACCCATGTCCCTCGACCAGGCGCTCTACGAGATGGAACTGGTCGGGCACGACTTCTACCTGTTCGTCGACTCCGAGACCAAGGAGCCCAGCGTCGTCTACCGGCGGCACGCCTACGACTACGGCGTGATCCACCTCACCACGGACACGATGGTCACCTCGGCGCACGCCCCCGAAGCGGGTGACGCGCTCGGCGGCTGACCCCCGCCGGGTGACCGTGGGCCGGTGCCCCTGGAGCGCTTGTGCGCCCCCAGGGGCACCGGTGTGCGACGGTGCGCGTGGGTGTACGACCCCTCGCGGCCTGCTCGGGCACCCCAGTGCCGCCGGGCATGGAATCATGGCGGCAACGGCCCAACCGGTGGGACGTTGCCTTGGGTTGGCGATGGCTCAGGACCACGGGCCGCAGCCTTCAGGGGGAGGAACGATGGCGGACAGTTTCGGACCGATGCGGGCCGCGGGCGTCGACCACGGGATCGACGACGGGGACGCCGGCATGGGCCCGGACGCCGGCGCGGGCGCCGCGCGCAAGGAGCCGATCAGGGTCCTGGTCGTGGACGACCACGCGCTCTTCCGCCGCGGTCTGGAGATCGTGCTCGCGGCCGAGGAGGACATCCAGGTCGTCGGGGAGGCCGGTGACGGCGCCGAGGCCGTCGAGAAGGCCGCCGACCTGCTGCCGGACATCGTCCTCATGGATGTGCGGATGCCCAAGCGGGGCGGGATCGAGGCCTGCACCTCCATCAAGGAGGTGGCCCCCAGCGCGAAGATCATCATGTTGACGATCAGCGACGAGGAGGCCGACCTCTACGACGCGATCAAGGCGGGCGCGACCGGATATCTCCTCAAGGAGATCTCGACGGACGAAGTGGCCACCGCCATTCGCGCGGTGGCCGACGGGCAGTCGCAGATCAGTCCGTCGATGGCGTCGAAACTCCTCACCGAGTTCAAGTCGATGATCCAGCGCACCGACGAACGCCGGCTGGTGCCGGCGCCGCGGCTCACGGACCGCGAACTGGAGGTCCTCAAACTCGTCGCCACCGGAATGAACAACCGGGACATCGCCAAGGAACTGTTCATTTCCGAGAACACCGTGAAGAACCACGTCCGCAACATCCTGGAGAAACTGCAGCTGCACTCCAGGATGGAGGCCGTGGTGTACGCGATGCGGGAGAAGATTCTCGAAATCCGGTGACCGGCGCCGGCTGAGGCGTGGTGTCCGGTCAGGCGAGCAGGCGGGCGAGTTCGCTCGTGAGGGGGGCGCGCAGGTCGGGGTCGACGCGTTCCACGCGTACGTCCGTGCAGTCCACCCAGCTCGCCGCCTCGACCAAGGCCTGGGCCACCGCGGGCGCGGCCTTCGGGCCGTCCAGCTTCACCTGCCGCGCGACCAGGGTGCGGCCCTCGCGCCCCGGGTCCACCCGGCCGACGAGACGGCCGCCGGCCAGGACCGGCATCGCGAAGTAGCCGTGCACCCGCTTCTGCTTGGGCACGTAGGCCTCCAGGCGGTGGGTGAAGCCGAAGATCCGTTCCGTGCGGGCGCGTTCCCAGATCAGGGAGTCGAAGGGGGAGAGCAGCGTCGTGCGGTGGCGGCCGCGCGGGGGTGTCTCCAGGGCCGCCGGGTCCGCCCAGGCCGGGCGGCCCCATCCCTGGACGGTGACCGGGACCAGGCCCGAGTCGGCGATCACGGCGTCCACCTGCTCCGCCTTGAGGCGGTGGTAGTCCGCGATGTCCGCGCGCGTGCCGACGCCCAGGGACTGGCCGGCCAGGCGGACCAGGCGGCGCAGGCACTCCGTGTCGTCCAGGTCGTCGTGGAGGAGGGCCGCGGGGACGGCGCGCTCGGCCAGGTCGTAGACCCGCTTCCAGCCCCGGCGCTCCACGCAGACCACCTCGCCGTACATGAGGGCGCGTTCCACGGCGACCTTGGTGCCGGACCAGTCCCACCACTCGCTGGTCTTCTTCGCGCCGCCCAGGTCGGTGGCGGTGAGGGGGCCCTCGGTGCGGAGCTGCTTAATGACCTGGTCGTAGGCACCCTCGGGGAGGTCGTGGTGCCAGTGCGGGCGGTCGCGGTAGGCGCGGCGGCGGAAGGCGAAGTGGGGCCACTCCTCGATGGGGAGGATGCAGGCGGCGTGGGACCAGTACTCGAAGGCATGGGTGTCCTTCCAGTAGGCGGCCTCGACCGTCTTGCGGCCCACGGCGCCGAGGCGGGCGTAGGGGATGAGCTCGTGGGAGCGGGCGAGGACGGAGATCGTGTCGAGTTGCACCGCGCCCAGGTGACGGAGGACGCCGCGGACGCCGGCGCGGCGGTCCGGGGCGCCGAGGAAGCCCTGGGCGCGGAGGGCCAGGCGGCGGGCGTCGTCTGCGGAGAGTTCCGCGGCGGGGGGCGGGAGGGTCGTCATACGTCCGCACGATAGGGGGTGGGGCTGACAGCGGGGGTGGGTTTTCGCTCGCCCCGCTGTGGGGGTGCCGCTGCGCCCACCCGTGCCGCCCCAGCGGCACGATCGCCCGCGGTTCAGTGAGGGAGGTACGGGGCCGTGGAGGGGAGGTCCAGGTCTGAGGGGAGCAGGGAGGCGATCCAGGCGTCGCGGCGTACGCCCTTGTTGTTCAGGGCGGAGCGGAGGGTGCCTTCCTGGGTGAAGCCCGCACGGAGGGCCACCGCGCGCGAGGCCGTGTTGCCGACCTCGGCGCGCCACTCCAGGCGGTCGATCGCCCGCGCGGTGAACGCCCAGCGGGCGACGGCGCCGACGGCCTCGGTCACGTAGCCGTTGCCTCGGTGCTCCCTGGCGCCCCAGAACCCGATCTCGGCGGCGCCCAGGGAGATCATCGTGGCGCCCAGCATGCCCACCAGGTCCCCGGCGGGGAGGAAGAGGCCGAAGGTGAACATGGAGTCGTTCGCCCAGCCGTCCGGGACGAACTGCTCGGTGAAGCTCCGCGCGTGCTCGGGGAGGTAGGGCGAGGGGATCACCGTCCAGCGCTGGACGTCGGGGTCCTGGCAGGCGGCGTACACGGCCTCGGTGTCCCGGGGGCCGACCGTGCGCAGGAGGAGGCGGTCGGTGGTGAGCGTGACGGGTTCCATCGGCCGATTCTGCGCGGCGGCCGGGGACGGGCGCCATGTGTTTGCCCTGCGTGAACAAACAGTCACTTTCCGTGCAATTCGTCGAAGAGGGCGGCACCATCCGCGGCCCCCGCACGTTGGAACGGGTGACAGCGGCAGCCTCCCGGGGCGGCGGGGTCCTCGCATACGATGGCCGTTGCTCAGTCCGTCACAGGAAACCGACCGTCCCAGGCCCGACCGGCAAGGAGACCAACCCCCGTGTCCGTCCTCTCGAAGATCATGCGTGCAGGCGAAGGCAAGATCCTGCGCAAGCTGCACCGCATCGCGGACCAGGTCAACTCCATCGAAGAGGACTTCGTCGACCTCTCCGACGCCGAGCTGCGGGCCCTCACCGATGAGTACAAGCAGCGCTACGCCGACGGCGAGAGCTTGGACGACCTGCTGCCCGAGGCCTTCGCCACCGTCCGTGAGGCTGCCAAGCGCGTCCTGGGCCAGCGCCACTACGACGTGCAGATCATGGGCGGCGCCGCCCTGCACATGGGGTACGTCGCCGAGATGAAGACCGGTGAGGGCAAGACCCTCGTCGGCACCCTGCCCGCCTACCTCAACGCCCTGTCCGGCGAGGGCGTGCACATCGTCACGGTCAACGACTACCTGGCCGAGCGCGACTCCGAGATGATGGGCCGCGTCCACAAGTTCCTCGGGCTGGACGTCGGCTGCATCCTCGCCAACCAGACGCCGGCCCAGCGCCGCGAGATGTACGCCTGCGACATCACCTACGGCACGAACAACGAGTTCGGCTTCGACTACCTGCGCGACAACATGGCCTGGTCCAAGGACGAACTCGTCCAGCGCGGCCACAACTTCGCCATCGTCGACGAGGTCGACTCCATCCTCGTCGACGAGGCCCGTACGCCGCTGATCATCTCCGGCCCGGCCGACCAGGCCACCAAGTGGTACGGCGACTTCGCCAAGCTCGTCACCCGCCTGAAGAAGGGCGAGGCCGGCAACAGCCTCAAGGGCATCGAGGAGACCGGCGACTACGAGGTCGACGAGAAGAAGCGCACCGTCGCCATCCACGAGTCGGGCGTCGCCAAGGTCGAGGACTGGCTGGGCATCGACAACCTCTACGAGTCGGTGAACACGCCGCTGGTCGGCTACCTGAACAACGCCATCAAGGCGAAGGAACTGTTCAAGAAGGACAAGGACTACGTCGTCATCGACGGCGAGGTCATGATCGTGGACGAGCACACCGGCCGTATCCTCGCCGGCCGCCGCTACAACGAGGGCATGCACCAGGCGATCGAGGCGAAGGAAGGGGTGGACATCAAGGACGAGAACCAGACGCTCGCCACGATCACCCTCCAGAACTTCTTCCGCCTCTACAAGCGCCACGACCACGACGGCAAGGAACAGCCCGGCCTGTCCGGCATGACGGGTACGGCGATGACCGAGGCCGCCGAGTTCCACCAGATCTACAAGCTCGGCGTGGTGCCCATCCCGACCAACCGGCCGATGGTCCGCAAGGACCAGTCCGACCTGATCTACCGCACCGAGGTCGCCAAGTTCGAGGCGGTCGTCGACGACATCGAGGAGAAGCACCGCAAGGGGCAGCCGATCCTCGTCGGCACCACCTCGGTCGAGAAGTCCGAGTACCTCTCGCAGCAGCTCAGCAAGCGCGGAGTCCAGCACGAGGTGCTCAACGCCAAGCAGCACGAGCGGGAGGCGACGATCGTCGCCCAGGCCGGCCGCAAGGGCTCCGTGACGGTGGCCACCAACATGGCCGGCCGCGGTACGGACATCAAGCTCGGCGGCAACCCCGAGGACCTCGCCGAGGCGGAGCTGCGCCAGCGCGGCCTCGACCCCGAGGAGCACATCGAGGAGTGGGCCGCGGCCCTGCCCGCCGCGCTGGAGCGCGCCGAGCACGCGGTGAAGGCCGAGAAGGAAGAGGTCGAGAAGCTGGGCGGCCTCTACGTGCTGGGTACCGAGCGGCACGAGTCGCGGCGTATCGACAACCAGCTGCGCGGTCGTAGCGGCCGTCAGGGCGACCCGGGCGAGTCGCGGTTCTACCTCTCCCTGGGCGACGACCTGATGCGGCTGTTCAAGGCCCAGATGGTCGAGCGCGTGATGTCGATGGCGAACGTGCCGGACGACGTGCCGATCGAGAACAAGATGGTCACGCGTGCGATCGCGTCCGCCCAGTCGCAGGTCGAGACGCAGAACTTCGAGACCCGCAAGAACGTCCTGAAGTACGACGAGGTACTCAACCGGCAGCGCGAGGTCATCTACGGCGAGCGGCGCCGCGTCCTGGAGGGCGAGGACCTCCAGGAGCAGATCCAGCACTTCATGAACGACACGATCGACGCGTACGTCCAGGCCGAGACCGCCGAGGGCTTCCCCGAGGACTGGGACCTCGACCGGCTGTGGGGCGCCTTCAAGCAGCTCTACCCGGTGAAGGTCACCGTCGAGGAGCTGGAGGAGGCGGCCGGCGACCGGGCCGGGCTCACCGCCGACTACATCGGCGAGTCCGTCAAGGACGACATCCTGGAGCAGTACGAGGCGCGTGAGGCGCAGCTCGGCTCCGAGATCATGCGCGAGCTGGAGCGCCGGGTCGTGCTGTCGGTCCTGGACCGCAAGTGGCGCGAGCACCTCTACGAGATGGACTACCTCCAGGAGGGTATCGGCCTGCGCGCGATGGCCCAGAAGGACCCGCTGGTCGAGTACCAGCGCGAGGGCTTCGACATGTTCCAGGCCATGATGGAGGGCATCAAGGAGGAGTCCGTCGGCTACCTGTTCAACCTGGAGGTCCAGGTCGAGCAGCAGGTCGAGGAGGTTCCGGTCGAGGACGCGGCGCCGTCGCTGGACAAGGCCGCGCAGGACGCCGTGCCGGCCCAGGCGGGTGCCCGTCCGGAGATCCGGGCCAAGGGTCTCGACGCTCCGCAGCGGCGTGACCTGCACTTCTCCGCGCCGACCGTGGACGGCGAGGGCGGTGTCGTCGAGGGCGAGTTCACCACCGACGGTGAGCCCGCGGGGGCCACGGCGTCGGACGGGCTCACCCGCGCGGAGCGCCGCAAGCAGGCCAAGGGCGGGCGTCGCCGTAAGAAGTAGGGACGGTGCGGTGCCCTGCGGGGTGCCGTGGCGGTAGTGGGGGGAAGGGCCGGTCACCTGCGGGTGCCGGCCCTTCGGCGTGCCTGGGACAGGGCGGCTTGTGATTCGGCTGGTCGCGGGGGTGTCAGTCGTCGTCCTGGTGGGGGCGGCGGGGGCCGCCCAGTTCCACGGCCGTGCAGCGCCAGCGCAGGTCGCGGCCCTGTTCCAGGCGGAAGGCCATCGCGCGCAGTTGGTCGCCGGCGCCGATGCGGGCGAAGACCTCCAGGGCGCCCGGCCGGGGCTCGAAGTAGCCGATGTCGCGGACGACGGGGTGGGTGCCGCGGGTGCGCAGGGGACCGCGTTCGGCGAGGTGGGCCAGGTCGTCATAGGCGCGGCCGACGGTGTGGCGGAGCATCGAGTGGACCGGGCGCCGGCCGCTGAGCACGTGGAGGAGGAGTTCGGCGAAGAGGTCGGTGGGGCTGGGCTGGGGGACGGGGCGGCGGGGGGTCTGGGCGGGGACCAGGGGCGCCGCCGGGTGCGGGATGGGGTGCAGGGCTTCCCGGGCGGCAGGAACGCCGGGGAGGGCGCCTGGAGCCGCGTGACGGCTCGGTGGCGGGAACGGGAACACACCGGGGGCCGAGGCGCCCGGCAGCGGGCGGAGGGCCGGCCTGGTGGCCCTGCCGGGGGCGGTGGTGGGCGGGCGGGTGTCCGTGGGGCGCGTACGGGCCCGCGCGGAGCGGCCGGGGGAGCCGGGCGGGCGGCCGCCGGGGGTGGCGGTCCGCGGCGGGCTGCCGCCGGGCCTGCGGGGCGGCATGCCACCGGGGCGGAGCGCGGTGACGGCGGGAGGGGAGGCGGGGGCGGGGGTGCTCGGCGATGCGGTGCCAGGGTGGCGGGACGGCCGGCCGTCGGCGGCGTGGAGCGCGATGTCGCGGGTGGTGGGCTCGGGAGTGGTGCCGGGACGGGTGTCGGCGGTGCGGAGCGGGGTGGAGCCGGCGGTGGTCTCGGGATGGGCACCGGGGCGTGCGTCTGGCGGGCTCGCGTCGGCAGTGGTGACAGGCGGGCGGTGGACGGGGGCGGGGTCCGGATAGGGGGTGAAGGGGCGGAGTTGGCTTCTGGTCATGACCTTGCGCATGGGGTCCCCGTTTCGGCGGCCCGGGTCATACCGGGCGGTAACTTCGTGTGGGGATCTTGTACGGGGTGGGGGTGTGGGTCGGCAAGGAGGGGCGTGGTCGCGTCGGGCGGCTCGGGCGGTTCACTTATCCGGGTGGTCTCGCCTTGGGAATGCTGGGCTCCGAGGGGGTGGAGCGGGTGAATTCCGGGGGTCGGGGTTGACGAGTCGGGGGCCTTGGGTGGGGGCTCGAAAGGGGACACCGCACGTATCCTGAAAGCCCTTACGGCCCAACGAAAGCGGCAGTGCCATGCGCGTCTACGTCCCCCTGACCCTCTCCGGTCTCGCCGAGGCGCACAGCACGGGAGAGCTGGGGGCCGAGTCGTTCGTCGCCTACGCCGTCACCCCCGCGCTGCGCGAGTGGTGCGCCTCGGACGATCTGGAGGAGCTGGAGTACGCCGCCCTGAACCGGGCCGCGTCGGCCTCGCTGCGGCTGCTGGCGGCCGACCCCGGGGCTGCCCGGCGCCGGGTCGTGGTCGCCGCGGACGTGGCCGACGGGGCCGTCTCCGTCGGCCCGGAGCGGGGGCCCGACCCCTCCGCGCCGGGTGCGGTGCGGGTGGCGGGGCCGCCGGCCCTGGCCAAGGCCGCTGCCGTGCACGTCGACTCCGCCGACGCGGAGGCGGACGTCGCCGCGGCCGCCGGGGCGCTGGCGGCGGCGGACGGTGGGGACGACGACGCGCAGTTCGTCGTGGACGGGGCCGAGGACCACGAGCTGCTCTGGTACGCCACGCAGGAGATCCCGAACCTGCTGGGGCGCTGACGCCCGCGCCGCCTTGATTGTCAGTGGGGGCGGGTACGTTTTCCGGCATGGGGATGCAGACGGGCGCACACATCGTGTGGGACTGGAACGGGACGTTGTTCCACGACAACGACGCGATCATCGCGGCGACGAACGCGGCGTTCGCGGAGCTGGGCCTGGCGCCGATCACGCTGGAGCGGTACCGGGAGCTGTACTGCGTGCCGGTGCCGAGGTTCTACGAGCGGCTGATGGGGCGGCTGCCCACGGCCGCCGAGTGGGCGGTCATGGACGCGGCCTTCCATCGGCACTACACCGAGCACCGGGTGCGGTGCGGGCTCGCCGAGGGGGTCGTCGAGCTGCTCGCGGGGTGGCGGTCGGCGGGGCGGAGTCAGTCGATCCTCAGCATGTACGGGCATGACGAGCTGGTGCCGTTGGTGCGGGGGATGGGGATCGAGGCGCACTTCATACGCGTGGACGGGCGGCGGGGGCCGTCCGGGGGGAGCAAGGCGGAGCAGATGGTGCGGCATCTCGCGGAGCTGGGGGCGGCGGGAGTGGAGGCGGGGCGGACCGTGGTGATCGGGGATGCGGCGGATGACGCGGTGGCGGCGCGGGTGGTGGGGGCGGGGGCGGTGCTCTACACCGGGGGGTCGCACAGTCGGGCCAGTCTGGAGGGGGTGGGGGTGCCGGTGGTGGATTCGTTGGGGGAGGCGGTTGTGGTGGCGGAGCGATTGGCCGCGGGTGCGGGTGGGTGACGTGTGCGTGCTGTCGGCCGTGTGGTGAGCGGGACTGGGGTGGGCCGGGGGTGGGTTTCGCTCGCCGGCGCTTGCCGGGTGCCGCTGCGCCCGCCCGTGCCGCCCCAGCGGCACGATGGCCCGCGGCCACGGGGGGAGGGGGTGCGGTGCGATGGCCCGCGGCCACGGGGGGAGTGCTGTTGTTCGGGGTGGCCAAGTTGTGGGGGGGGGGGTGTTTTGTACATGGGCGGCTCGTGACGGGATGGTGGCGTGGGGAGATAGCCTTGTGGCGTGATCAGCGCGATAGCTCGCGGGGGCACTGGTGCCTTCGCCCTGCGCCCGGTACGCACGGACGACAACCGTGCCCGGGCGGCGGTCGCTGGTCTTCGCGGGCGGGACGGGGCGCCCGAGGCCCCCGGTACGCCGCCGCCTCCACAGGTGAGCGCGGCGACATCGGCTGATATGCCCCCGCTCCTCTCACCTTGCGGCATAGCGGCGGAGCAGACCGGACACCCCGCGACCCGGCGTCACGCCGGAGGGCGGGAGACCGTACTTCCTTCTACGTCACGCAACGGCGCGCGACAGGAGTCAGAGGACAATGCAGACCAAGCTGGACGAAGCCAAGGCCGAGCTGCTCGAAAGGGCTGCGCGGGTAGCTGAGAACAGCCCGGTCGGGGGGCACCTACCGACTGGGACGACGAGCGAGGGGACCCCCGGCACCCCGGGCGCCCTGGACCACGCATCCGTGTTCGCGCTCCTCCAGCGGTACTACCGGCACACCGCCCCGGAGGACCTGGCCGACCGCGACCCGGTCGACGTCTTCGGAGCCGCCGTCTCGCACTACCGGCTGGCCGAGAACCGCCCGCAGGGCACCGCGAACGTCCGGGTGCACACCCCGACGGTCGAGGAGAACGGCTGGACGTGCAGCCACTCCGTGGTCGAGGTGGTCACGGACGACATGCCCTTCCTCGTCGACTCGGTGACCAACGAGCTGACCCGGCAGGGCCGCGGCATCCACGTGGTCGTGCACCCGCTGATCGTGGTGCGGCGCGACGTGGCCGGCCGGCTCTTGGAGGTGCTTTCGGGCAAGCCCTCCGACGACCTGCCGCACGACGCGCACGTCGAGTCCTGGATCCACGTCGAGATCGACCGCGAGACCGACCGCGGCGACCTCAAGCAGATCACCGCCGACCTCCTGCGCGTCCTCAACGACGTCCGTGAGACCGTCGAGGACTGGGGCAAGATGCGGGAGGCCGCCGTCCGCATGGCGGAGCTGCTGCCCTCCGAGCCCGCCCCCGCCGACCTGCCCCCGCACGAGGTGGAGGAGGCCCGCGAGCTGCTGCGCTGGCTGGCCGACGACCACTTCACCTTCCTCGGCTACCGCGAGTACCAGCTGCGCGAGGACGACTCCCTCGCCGCCGTCGCCGGCACCGGCCTCGGCATCCTGCGCGCCGACCCGCACCACGCGACCGACGAGGCGCACCCCGTCAGCCCGTCCTTCGAGCGGCTCCCGGCCGACGCCCGTGCCAAGGCCCGCGAGCACCGGCTGCTGGTGCTGACCAAGGCCAACAGCCGGGCCACCGTGCACCGGCCCTCGTACCTGGACTACATCGGCGTCAAGAGGTTCGACGAGAACGGCAACGTCGTCGGTGAGCGGCGCTTCCTCGGCCTGTTCTCCTCCGCCGCCTACACCGAGTCCGTCCGCCGCGTCCCGGTGATCCGGCGCAAGGTGCAGGAGGTGCTGAACCGGGCCGGGTTCTCGCGCGACAGCCACGACGGCCGCGACCTGCTCCAGATCCTGGAGACGTACCCGCGCGACGACATGTTCCAGACCTCGGTCGAGGAGCTGGAGCCGATCGTCACCTCCGTGCTCTACCTCCAGGAGCGGCGCCGGCTCCGCCTCTACCTGCGCCAGGACGAGTACGGGCGCTACTACTCGGCCCTCGTCTACCTCCCCCGCGACCGCTACACCACCGGCGTCCGGCTGCGGATCATCGACATCCTCAAGGAGGAGCTGGACGGCACCAGCGTCGACTTCACGGCCTGGAACACCGAGTCGATCCTCTCCCGCCTGCACTTCGTGGTCCGGGTCCCGCAGGGCTCCGAGCTGCCGCAGCTGTCCGACGCCGACAAGGAGCGCATCGAGGCCCGCCTCGTCGAGGCCGCCCGCTCCTGGACCGACGGATTCGCCGAGGCCCTCACCGCCGAGATCGGCGAGGAGCGCGCGGCGGAGCTGCTGCGCCGGTACGGCGACGCGTTCCCCGAGGGCTACAAGGCCGACCACAGCCCGCGCTCCGCGGTCGCCGACCTCGGCCACCTGGAGCGGCTCGACGAGGAGCAGACCTTCGCGCTGAGCCTGTACGAGCCGGTCGGCGCCGCGCCCGAGGAACGCCGGTTCAAGATCTACCAGAAGGGCGGCTCGGTCTCCCTGTCCGCCGTCCTGCCGGTGCTCAGCCGGCTCGGCGTCGAGGTCACCGACGAGCGCCCGTACGAACTGCGCTGCTCGGACCGTACGACCGCCTGGATCTACGACTTCGGGCTGCGCATGCCCAAGTCGCCGTCCGGCGGCGCCGGCCACCTCGGGGACGACGCCCGCGAGCGCGTCCAGGACGCCTTCGCCGCCACCTGGACCGGCCAGGCGGAGAACGACGGCTTCAACGCCCTCGTGCTCAGCGCCGGGCTGACCTGGCGGCAGGCGATGGTGCTGCGGGCGTACGCGAAGTACCTGCGGCAGGCCGGTTCGACCTTCAGCCAGGACTACATGGAGGACACCCTCCGCAACAACGTCCACACCACCCGGCTGCTGGTCTCCCTGTTCGAGGCGCGGATGGCGCCCGAGCGGCAGCGGGCCGGGCTGGAGATCGTCGACGCGCTGCTGGAGGAGCTGGACGCCGCGCTCGACCAGGTGGCGAGCCTCGACGAGGACCGGATCCTGCGGTCCTTCCTCACCGTCATCAAGGCGACGCTGCGGACCAACTTCTTCCAGTCGGCGAGCGACGGCAGGCCGCACGCGTACGTCTCCATGAAGTTCGACCCGCAGGCCATCCCGGACCTGCCCGCGCCGCGCCCGGCGTTCGAGATCTGGGTGTACTCGCCGCGCGTCGAGGGCGTGCACCTGCGCTTCGGCAAGGTCGCGCGCGGCGGTCTGCGCTGGTCGGACCGGCGGGAGGACTTCCGTACCGAGATCCTCGGCCTGGTCAAGGCGCAGATGGTGAAGAACACCGTCATCGTGCCGGTCGGCGCCAAGGGCGGCTTCGTCGCCAAGCAGCTGCCCGACCCGAGCGCCGACCGCGACGCCTGGCTGGCCGAGGGCATCGCCAGCTACCGCACCTTCATCTCGGCGCTGCTCGACATCACCGACAACATGGTGGCCGGCGAGGTCGTGCACCCCGCCGACGTCGTCCGGCACGACGAGGACGACACGTACCTCGTCGTCGCCGCCGACAAGGGCACCGCCAAGTTCTCCGACATCGCCAACGAGGTCGCCGAGTCCTACAACTTCTGGCTCGGCGACGCCTTCGCCTCCGGCGGCTCGGCGGGCTACGACCACAAGGGCATGGGCATCACCGCCCGCGGCGCCTGGGAGTCCGTGAAGCGGCACTTCCGGGAGCTGGGCGTCGACACCCAGAGCGAGGACTTCACCGTCGTCGGCATCGGCGACATGTCCGGTGACGTGTTCGGCAACGGCATGCTGCTCAGCGAGCACATCCGCCTGGTCGCCGCCTTCGACCACAGGCACATCTTCCTCGACCCGACCCCGGACGCGGCCGTCTCGTACGCCGAGCGGCGGCGCCTGTTCGAGCTGCCGCGCTCCTCCTGGGAGGACTACGACACCTCGCTGCTGTCGGCGGGCGGCGGCGTCTTCCCGCGCACCGCCAAGTCGATCCCCGTCAACGCGCACGTGCGCGAGGCGCTCGGCATCGAGCCCGGGGTCACCAAGATGACGCCGGCCGAGCTGATGAAGACGATCCTGACGGCGCCGGTGGACCTGCTGTGGAACGGCGGCATCGGTACGTACGTCAAGGCGTCCGGCGAGTCCAACGGCGACGTCGGCGACAAGGCCAACGACGCCATCCGCGTCGACGGCAAGGACCTGCGAGCCCAGGTCGTCGGCGAGGGCGGCAACCTCGGCCTGACCCAGCTGGGCCGGATCGAGTTCGCGCTCCAGGGCGGCCGGATCAACACCGACGCCATCGACAACAGCGCGGGCGTGGACACCTCCGACCACGAGGTGAACATCAAGATCCTGCTCACCGGTCTCGTCAAGGACGGCGACATGACCGTCAAGCAGCGCAACAAGCTGCTCGCCGAGATGACCGACGAGGTCGGCGCGCTGGTCCTGCGCAACAACTACGCGCAGAACACGGCGATCGCCAACGCCCTGGCCCAGTCCAAGGACATGCTCCACGCCCAGCAGCGCTTCATGCGCCACCTGGTGCGCGAGGGCCACCTCAACCGGGCGCTGGAGTTCCTGCCCACCGACCGCCAGATCCGCGAACGCCTCGGCACCGCGCAGGGCCTCACCGGCCCGGAGACCGCCGTGCTGCTGGCGTACACGAAGATCACGGTCGCCGAGGAGCTGCTGCACACCTCGCTGCCCGACGACCCGTACCTCAGGGGGCTGCTGCACGCGTACTTCCCGACCGCGCTGCGCGAGCGGTTCGCTGAGCAGGTCGACGCCCACCCGCTGCGCCGCGAGATCACGACGACGGTGCTGGTCAACGACACGGTCAACACGGGCGGTACGACGTATCTGCACCGGATGCGCGAGGAGACCGGCGCCTCGCTGGAGGAGATCGTGCGGGCGCAGACCGCGGCTCGGGCGATCTTCCGCACCTCACCGGTGTGGGACGCGGTGGAGGAGCTGGACAACAAGGTCGACGCCGCCGTGCAGACCCGGATCCGGCTGCACTCGCGACGTCTCGTCGAGCGTGGCACGCGCTGGCTGCTCAACAACCGGCCGCAGCCGCTGGAGCTGGCCGGGACCGTCGAGTTCTTCGCCGAGCGCGTCGAGCAGGTCTGGGCGCAGCTGCCGAAGCTGCTGCGGGGCGCGGACGCGGAGTGGTACCAGCACATCTACGACGAGCTGACCGCCGCCGGGGTCCCGGACGAGCCGGCCACGCGGGTGGCGGGCTTCTCCTCGGCCTTCCCGACGCTGGACATCGTGTCGGTGGCCGACCGCACGGGCAAGGAGCCGCTGGACGTCGCCGATGTGTACTACGACCTCGCCGACCGGCTCGGGGTCACCCAGCTGATGGACCGCATCAGTGATCTGCCCCGAGCCGACCGGTGGCAGTCGATGGCCCGCGCGGCGATCCGCGAGGACCTGTACGCCACCCACGCCGCGCTCACCGCGGACGTGCTCGCGGTGGGCAACGGCACGTCGACGCCGGAGCAGCGGTTCAAGGCGTGGGAGGAGAGGAACGGCGCGATCCTCGGGCGGGCGCGGACGACGCTGGAGGAGATCCGGGGGTCGGAGGCGTTCGACCTGTCCAACCTGTCCGTGGCGATGCGGACGATGCGGACGCTGCTGCGGACGCACGCGTAGCGGCTACGCCGTTTCGGCGGTGTGAGGCGCCCCGGGCCGGTGCGGTCCGGGGCGCCTTTGTGCCGTGCGTGGGGTGGTTTGAGTTGTATGGGTGGTTTGCGCGGATAGGGTGGCCGGGTGACCGGGCGCTTCGTCATGACTCGGGCCCCTTTGCCCCGCATCGGTGCCGTACTCGTACTGCTTCTGCTGGTCCTGTGGGGCGTCGTGATCGTCCGGCTGCCCTGGATCGGTGATCTCGGTATGCACGCGGCCACCCTTCAGCGGCTGCGGCACAGCCTCCTCGACCCCGGGAATCCCCTGGTCGACGTGGACACGCCCAGTCCGTACTACTCGCCGTGGACGGTGGTGCTGGGGGCTCTCGCCAAGGTGAGCGGGCTGTCCGTCTTCGCCGTGCTGCGGATCGGGGCGGTGGTGGGGGCCGGGGTGCTGGTGACGGGGGTGTGGCGGTATGTGCGGGCGTTGGGCGGACGGCCGGGGGCGGTGGTGCTGTCGCTGGGGTGTCTGGTGCTGCTGTGGGGGACCACGCAGTTCAGCTGGAGCGGGTTTCTCGGGCTGAACTCGCTTGCCCTGACGGTCGCTTATCCGAGCGTGTTCGCGCTCGGGCTCGCGTTTCATCTGTGGGCCTGGTTGCTGGATGCCGTGCGGAGCGGGCCCGGCGCCGGGTGGGGGGTCTGGGCGGGGTGCGGGGTGCTGTGGGGGGTGGTGCTGCTGGTGCACCAGTACTCCGGGATCGTGGCGTCGTTGGGGGCGCTGGCGGTGGTGGCCTCGGGGCGGTGCGGGCGGAGGGTGTGGGCGCGGCTGGGGGTGGGGGCGGGCCTCGGGGTGGTGGTGCTGTGGGTGTGGCCGTACTACGACTTCTTCGCGCTGCTCCGTGCCGGGGGCGGGATGGACGCGGTGCATCGGTCGCTGTACCGGGATCTGCTCGGGCGGTACTGGCTGGTGCTGGTGGGGGTGGTGGCACTGGGGGTGCGGTGGCGGCGGGACCGGCGGGATGTGCTGGTGCTGTCCTTTCTGCTGGGGGTGGTGGTGTTCGCGGTGGGTGGGGTGAGTGGGCACTGGGCCTGGGGGCGGGTGTCGCCGGCGGCCCTGATCCCGGCGCAGGTGGCGGTGGGGGTGGAGGTGGCGGAGGTGGCGCGGAGGAAGGTCTGGGTGGCGGGGGTGGTGGGGGTGGCGCTGGTGGTGGGGGCGTGGGGGCAGGTGGGGGTGCTGGGGTATGTGGTCGGGCCTCGGGTGTTGCCGGGGGTGGTGGCGGAGAAGTACCGGGAGCCGTGGGAGGGGTACGGGTGGATCTCGCGGTGGGTTGGTTACGGGGATGTGGTGATGGCTCGGAAGTTCCCGGCTCGGCAGATTCCGGCGATGGGTGCGTACACGGTGGCTCCTGGGTATCCCGATGCCTTTCTGCGGGATGAGGGGGAGCGGGTTCGGGTGGTGGAGCGGTACTTCTCGGTGGGGGGTGGGGGGAGTGTGCGGCGGGGGATCGAGCGGAGGTATGGGGTGCGGTGGGTGGTGGATCGGGGTCGGGGGGCGGGGCTTCAGGAGGATGCCGGCTTGAGGGTGGTGGGGTACGGGCCGGGTGGGGCGGTGTTGTACGCGGTGGTTTCTTGAGGCGGGGTGCGGTGCTTCGGGGGTGCGGGGTGCGGTTCTTCGGGGGTGCCCGGGGTGGGGGCTGGGCGGGGGTGGGTGTGCGCTCGCCCCGCTGTGGGCGTGCCGCTGCGCCCACCCGTGCCGCCCTGCGGCACGCTTGCCCGCAGCTGCGGCGGTCGGAGTGGGTGTGCGCCCACCGTGCCGCCCCGGGGGTACCTCCCAGGCCGCTCAGGCACTGGACGGGCTCACGGGGGCGGACACGATCATCGTTCCCGGCACCCGCCTGCGCCGCCGCCTCGGCCCGCACCGCCCGCAGCGACGCCGCCGCCGCCCCCGACCGCGCCGCTGTCACCGGCGGTCCGCACGGCGCTGCGGCAGGCCGCCGACGCGGGCACCCGGATCGCCTCCATCTGCTCGGGCGCCTTCCCGCTCGCCGCCGGCGGCCTGCTCGACGGCCTGCGCGCCACCACCCACTGGGCCGCCGCCCCGCAACTCGCCGCCGCCTACCCGGGCATCGATGTCGACCCCGACGTGCTGTACGTCGACAACGGGCAGATCCTCACCTCCGCCGGTGCGGCCGCCGGCCTCGATCTCTGCCTGCATCTGATCCGCCGCGACTACGGCTCCGCCGTGGCCGCCGACGCCGCCCGGCTGTCCGTGATGCCCCTGGAACGCGAAGGCGGACAGGCCCAGTTCATCGTCCACGATCACACCCCGACCCCCCGGGGTTCCACGCTGGACCCCGTACTGGCCTGGCTGCGGGCCGACCTCGCTCGCGACCGCACCCTCGACGACATCGCCGCCCACGCCGGGGTCAGCACCCGTACGCTGGTCCGCCGCTTCCGCGACCAGACCGGTACCACCCCGCTCCAGTGGCTCCACCGCGCCCGAATCCGCCAGGCGCAACACCTGCTGGAGAGCACGCGGCACAGTGTCGAGCGCATCGGTGAACAGGTCGGCTTCGGCTCGGCCACCGCATTCCGCGACCGCTTCAAACGCACGACCGGCGTCAGCCCGCAGGCCTATCGCCGCAGCTTCGGCTGACACCCGCCGACCCCCGACGGGGTGAGGAGGGGGCGCTGTCCCGGTCAGCGCAGGATGTTGGCGGCCAGGTGGGCCGCTCTGCGGACCCGGGGGGTGGCGATGCGGCGCAGGGCCGGGCGGAGGAGGGCCGCCGTGTGGCCTGTGGGGTGCCAGTGGAGGGTGAGGCGGCCCGGGGTGTGGCCCTCGGGGGAGACGGTGATGCTGTGGGGGGTTCGGGAGCCCGTCTCGGTGGTCAGGGGTGGAAAGGCCAGCGGGGCCAGGAGGATGCCCGTGTGGGTGTGGCCCTGGTGGTGGAGGCGCAGGACCGGGTGGCGGGTGCCCTCGAAGCCGTGGCGGGGCAGCCGGGCGGCGGCCAGGTCGAGGCGGACCCGGCCCTCGTAGACACCGGGCGCGACCGGATCCAGGCGGAACGGGAACGTCAGACGGTGGTGGCCCGGGGTGAGGTGCAGCGTGGCGCGCTGGGGGCCGACGGGGAGGCGCAGGGCGGGGTCGTACGTGCGGATCGTGAGGTCGATCGACGCGCCGGGGGCGGGGACCAGGTCCGTGATCTCGTGCCGGAGCCGGGCCAGGAAGAACGGGGCCGTGTCCACGTGCTCGTCCGTCAGGTCCAGTTCGCGGCGTGCCCGCGCGCTCCCCGGTATCTCCCCGCCCCAGTACACGCGGCCGCTCTCCGCGTCCGGCGTCACGGTGCGCGGTGCCACGTCGTGTCCGAGGCCCCGGGCCGCCGTACGGACGTCGGACAGGCGCCGGTCGCGCAGGAGTTGGAGGACGACGCGTTCGGCACGCGGGAGCCGGGCGTACGCCTCGTCGGCGAGGGTGTCGAGGTACGGGTTCACGAGGTCCGCGAAGGACGTGAGCCAGGCGTCGTCCCGGTACGGCAGGTCACCGGCGTACATGCGGAAGTCGTGCTTGAGGAACTTGAAGTCCTTGTCGGCGCGCAGTGATCGATGTCCGCTCTCGGTCAGGAAGGCGTCGATGAGCCGCTGGACGTGGACGCGGTCGCGGACGTTGGTGAGTTTGTGCCGCTGGTTGGAGATGGAGGCGGCCTCGGAGGCGGCGTACGGGGCGATGTACCAGCGGTAGACCGGCTCGGGGACGACGGTGAAGGTGCGGGCGAGGCAGTACGCCTGGGCGGAGAAGAGCTGGTCCTCGTAGTGGATGCCCTCGGGGAAGCGCAGGCCGTGGCGGTCGAGGAAGGCGCGGGCGTACATCTTGCTGGTGGAGAGGTGCTCGAAGAGCAGGCGCGGGTCGGCTTCGATGCCGTCGAGGGTGCGGCGTTCGGCGACCAGGTGCGGCATCCAGGTGGTGCGGCGTCCGCCGTCCACGCGGATGCGGTGCACCGCGCCCATCGCGAAGTCGAGTTCGCGTTCGCGGTGCGCGGCGAGCAGCACCTCGACGGCGTGCTCGGGGAGTTCGTCGTCGCTGTCGAGGAACATGAGGTACGGCGCCCGCGCGATCTCCAGGGCACGGTTGCGCGGGGCGCTGCACCCGCCGCTGTTCTCGGGCAGCCGGAGGTGGACGACGCGGGGGTCCTGGGCGGCCAGGGCGCGGGCCACCTCGGGGGTGGCGTCGGTGGAGTGGTCGTCGCTGATGACGACCTCCAGGTTGGCGTGGGACTGGCGCAGCACCGAGGCGACGGCGCGGGGGAGGCGGTCGGCGTCGTTGTAGACGATGACCGTGACGGTGACGTCCGGGACGCTCAGTGCGGTGGGCGCGGGCGGGGCCGGGGCCGTGGCGGTCTTCATCGCGCGGTCGCCTCCTCGGGGGTCGGGGCGGGGGTGCGTTCCTCCAGCGGCAGGACCGGCGGCAGCGTCCGCTCGTCCTCGCCGAGGAAGACCCGGCGTACGACGCGTTCGGCGGCGCGGCCGTCGTCGTACTCGCAGAACCGGCGCCGGAAGGCGGCTCGGGCCTTGGCCGCGCGGGCGTCGTGCCAGGCGTCGCCGGTGAGGATCTCCGTCAGCTCGGCCTGGCTGCGGGCGACCGGGCCCGGCGCCTCGGCCATCAGGTCGAAGTAGACGCCGCGGGTGGTGCGGTACGTCTCCCAGTCGTCGGCGTGGACGACGATCGGGCGGTCCAGGTTGGCGTAGTCGAACATGATCGACGAGTAGTCCGTGACGAGCGCGTCGGCGGCCAGGCAGAGGTCCTCGACGGGGTCGTACGAGGAGACGTCGATCAGGCGGCCGGTGCGGCGCAGGTGCGCGAGGGGGGAGGCGGCGCCCTCGTAGAAGTAGTGGCCGCGTACGAGGAGGACCGTGTCCTCGCCGAGGTGGTCGGCGAGGGCGGCGAGGTCGAGGCGGGGGGTCCAGCCGGCCTCGTAGTCGCGGTGGGTCGGCGCGTACAGGATCGCCCGGCGGCCCGGCGCGATGCCGAGGCGGTCGCGGACCGCGCGGACCTCGGCGGCGCCGGCGGTGTAGTACACGTCGTTGCGCGGGTAGCCGTGGTCGAGGCTGAGGTGGCGGGAGGGGTACGCGCGCTGCCACATGCGGGTGGTGTGGCTGTTGGCGGAGACGCTGAAGTCCCAGCGGTCGACGCGTTCCAGCAGCGCCTGGAAGTCCAGGCCCCGGGCGGCGGCGGGATAGGGCAACTGGTCGACGCCCATGCGCTTGAGCGGGGTGCCGTGGTGGGTCTGGACGTGGACCGTGCCGGGGCGTTTGACCACCGCGTCGGGGAAGTTGACGTTGTTGACGAGGTACTTGGCGCGGGCCAGCACCTCCCAGTAGCGGCGGGTGCCGGGGACGACGTGGTCGGTGCCGGGCGGCAGCAGGGCCGCGTTCACGGCGGTGACCACCCACACCGGGTGGACGCTCGGGGCGAGTTCGGCGAGCTTCGCGGCGATCGCGGCCGGGTTGCAGGCGACCCCGCGCGCCCAGTACGCCGAGAACACCGCGAGGTGCGGGTCGACCGGCTCGGCCAGCGCCCGGCGGTACTGGAGGGCGCGCAGCCGCGTCCCGGCCCGGTGCCTGCCGGTGCGTACGGCCGACCGGGCGGCGCGGCGGGCGTGGTGGGCGCTCTGGAGGGCGCGGTACTTGCGGTAGGCGCCCGCCTCCAGCAGCGACCGGCGGACGCCTTCGAGCCCGGCGGGCTGCCGGTACCCCTCGGGGCGGTGGCGGCGCGCGGCCAGGGAGGCGCGGCGGAAGAACTCCCGCGCCACGTCGTCCGGCAGGCCCGCGCGGGCGAAGGTGCGCAGGCAGTCGCGGACCATCAGCTTGTAGAGGGTGAGGTGGACGGCGGGCCGGTCGGCGGCGAGGCCGAGGAGGGCCTCGTAGCGGTCGACCAGGGCGTACCACTGGGCCGGGGCGAGCGGCGGGAGGCTCTCGGGGCGCAGCCGTCGCTCCTCGTACGCCGGGTGCGGCAGGCAGGCGACGCGGTCGGCCAGCAGCAGGGCGGCGTACGCGGCGAACGGCTCGTCGTCGGTGGTCAGCAGCCGTTCGTGCGTCCGCCAGAAGTCGGCGCGCACCGCGCGGGTGCCGAGCAGCGGGGCCGTCCAGAGCAGCGCGGTGCGCTCGTCCAGGGCGAGGTCGGCGCGGCCCGCGCGGGCGAGGCGGGGGCCGTCGGGGGAGGGCAGGCCCGAGGCGCGCCAGGTGCTGCGGACGTGGTCGAAGAGCAGGACGTCCACGGTGCCGGGGAGCGTGGCGGCGTGCTCGGCGAGCAGGCGCGGGGCGCCGGGCGGCAGGCCGTCCTTGGCGTGCACGAAGTGCAGCCACCGGCCCCGTGCCCGCGCCGCCCCCGCCGCACGGGCCGCCGAGTCCGAGGCCCCCTCCGGCAGCGGCAGCACCGTGAACGCCGGGGTGTGCCGCTCGGCCGTCTCCCGCGCCCAGTCCCCGACGGCGGCGACGATCACCTCGACGCCGGTGAGGGGGTGGGCGTCGAGGGAGTCGAGGAGCGCGGGGAGGTGGTCCTGGACGGTGGGGCCGTGGACGACGACGCTGAGGTGGGGGGCGGCGGTCTCGGGCATCGCGGGGGACTCCTTCGGCGCTCCTGGATCACTCCTGCGGGGTCGACTGCTCTGCGGTCATGGTGACATCAATCGGACAAAAGGGTTAATCGTGGGTGGGGCGCCCGGGTGACGGGGCCGGGGCGGAGGGGTTCGCCGCCTACGCGGCGGCCTTGGGCTCGGCCGCGGGTTTCGCGGCCGGCTTCGCGGCCTTGTCGGGGCCGCCGGTGAACTTCTCGTACTCCTTCAGCACCTCCTCCGTCGGCCCGTCCATCCGCAGCTCGCCCCGCTCCAGCCACAGCACCCGGTCGCACGTGTCGCGGATGGACTTGTTGCTGTGGCTGACCAGGAAGACGGTGCCGGCGTGCTTGCGCAGTTCCCGGATGCGCTCCTCGGAACGCTTCTGGAAGGAGCGGTCGCCGGTCGCCAGCGCCTCGTCCACGAGGAGGACGTCGTGGTCCTTGGCGGCGGCGATGGAGAACCTGAGCCGGGCCGCCATGCCGGAGGAGTACGTGCGCATCGGCAGGGTGATGAAGTCGCCCTTGTCGTTGATCCCGGAGAAGTCCACGATCTCCTGGTAGCGCTCCTTGATCTCGGCCCGGGACATGCCCATCGCCAGGCCGCCGAGGATGACGTTGCGCTCGCCGGTGAGGTCGTTCATCAGGGCGGCGTTGACGCCGAGCAGGGAGGGCTGGCCGTCGGTGTAGATACGGCCGTTCTCCACCGGGAGCAGGCCCGCGACCGCCTTGAGCAGCGTCGACTTGCCGGAACCGTTGGTGCCGATCAGCCCGATCGCCTCGCCTCGGTACGCCGTGAAGGACACGTTCTTCACCGCGTGCACCCGACGTACGCCCGCCGCCTTCTCGGCCTTCCTGCCGCGCAGGATGCGGTTGAGGGCGGCGGTGGCGGAGCCGCGGCCGGCGCCGGTGCCGTTGACCCGGTAGACGATGTCGACGCCGTCGGCGACGACGGTGGGGACGCGCTCGTCCGCCTTCTTCTCACTGCTGCCGTTCTCAGCCACGTCCGTACGTCTCCTCGGCCTTCCAGAAGTAGATGAAGCCGCCGATCCCGGCGATCAGGGCCCAGCCCAGGGCCAGCGCCCACACGTGGGGCGGCAGCTGGGCGCTGCCGAAGCTGTCGATCAGGGCGAAGCGCATCAGGTCGATGTAGACGACGGCGGGGTTGAGCTGGAGGGCGGTGCCCACCCAGGACGGCAGGCCGCTGTCCGGGCCGGTCATGTGGTCGATGCTGAACATGACGCCCGAGCCGTACATCCAGGTGCGCAGCAGGAACGGCATCAGCTGGGCCATGTCCGGGATCTTCGAGCCGATCCGGGCCATGACGAGCGCCACGCCCGCGTTGAAGCCGAACTGGAGTATCAGCGCCGGGACCGCCAGCATCCAGGACATGGTGGGCGGCACGCCGAAGGCCAGCAGGATCACGAGCAGGGCGGCCATCGAGAACAGCAGTTGCTGGAGCTGCTGGAGGCAGAACGAGACCGGCAGCGCGGCGCGCGGGAAGTGCAGGGCGCGGACGAGGCCGAGGTTCCCGGAGATCGCGCGGGTGCCCGCCATGATCGAACTCTGCGTGAAGGTCCACACGAACACGCCGGTGACCAGGAACGGGACGAAGTCGTCCACGCCGCGCTTGGTGTTCATCAGCACGCCGAAGATGAAGTAGTACACCGCCGCGTTGAGCAGGGGCGTCATCACCTGCCAGACCTGGCCCAGCTTGGCCTGGCTGTACTGCGCGGTGAGCTTGGCGGTGGAGAAGGCGGTGATGAAGTGCCGGCGGTCCCACAGCTGGCGGACGTACGACGGCAGGGAGGGGCGGGCGCCGCTGACGGACAGGCCGTGCCGGGCGGCGAGGGCCGCGAGGTCGGTCTCGGCGGCGGGGGTGGCGGGGGCCGCTGTCGGGGGCGGTGTGTTGAGGACCTGGCTCACGTCCGTTGCTCTCGCTCGGGGGTGTGGGTGCGGCGCCCGTCGTTCACCTGGGGAACGGTGTGTGTTCACCTACGTCGGGACGGGACCGTATCGTCGTGACGCGAGCGTAGGCCGTCCGGGGGTCGGAACGCAACCGTTTCGTCGTGACGCCCTATGCTTGGCTCGTATGACGACCAACGCCGACGAGCCGCAGCCGGAGCCGCAGCGTCCGCGCCGCCGGACCCCCGCCGGGGCGGCGGTGCTCCGTGAGGACGTGACGGAGGCGATCCGGGCGGCGGTCTACGAGGAACTCGCGGCGGTCGGCTACGCGCGGATGTCCATCGAGGGCATCGCGCGCCGCGCGGGGGTCGGCAAGACGGCCGTGTACCGGCGCTGGCGCTCCAAGCTGCACCTGGTGCTCGACGTCGTCTCGGCGCTCGCCGTCCAGGGCCTGCCCGCACCCGACACCGGGTCCCTGGAGGGCGACCTGCGGCTGCTGTACGAGGTGACGTCCCGCGCGCTGCGCCACCCGGTGGCCTCGCAGATCATCCCCGACCTCCAGGCGGAGGCGGCCCGCAACCCCGACATCGCCGAGGCGCTCCAGAAGGCGCTGCGGGAGGGGCAGGACGGCGTCGCCAGCAAGATCCTCGCCGCGGCGGCGGAGCGCGGCGAGATCCGGGCCGACCTCGCCGTCGACCTGGCGCTCGACCTGATCTCGGGCCCGCTCTACTGGCGCTCGGTGGTCATCCGCAGCCCGAAGCTGCCGAAGGGGTACCTGGGAGCGCTGGCTCGGGTGACGGCGGCGGGGCTGAAGGCGCTCTGAGGGGGCCGAGGGGGGGGCGGGGCCGCCCTGGGTCACCGGGCCGTGGCCCGTACGACCTCCGCGGCGATGTCCGGTACCGAGCGTCCGTCCGTCGGCACCCGTACGGTCCCCTCGGGGGCCTGCTCGGCGAGCCGGCGTGCCATCCGCAGGCTCCGCTCGACATGGACGTCGTACTGCGACCCGACCTCCCGCAGCCCGAGCCGCTCCCGGACGGTGGCCTCACCGGCGGTGAGCAGCACGCGGGTGGTCCTGACCGCGTCACCGCGCATCACCCCGCCGATCGCCTCGGCCTCCAGGGCACTCACGGTGTCGGTGTAGATCAGCCGGCGCTGCCCAGCTGCCCAGCTGCCCCGGTGCCGGGGTTTCGGTGGGGCGGGGCGATTGGACACCTCCTCCCACTCCCCGCCTCCGCCCCATCCGCCTGACCTGGCCTTTCTCCCCGCCCCCTGGGGAGGAACCGTCCAATCCCACCCCCAGCCACCCACTCGGCCCTCGGGCCTCCTGCCCCCCTGCCCCCGCCTCCCGCCCCTGCGGCTCGCCGCTGGACGGGCCCGGCGTGCGTGCGAGGGCCGGGCGCGCCCCCGACGCCGGGGACCGGCCACCTGACGGCGGGCGCCGTCGTCACCGCCGGGCCCCCGTTTCCCCGGCCCCACGGCCGCCAGTGCCCTCCGCGGGAGTACGGCACCGGCGCCGGCGGTCAGCGGGGTCCCGGCGAGGAGGTGCCGCGTACGCCGACGCCCATCAGGGCGTGGGACAGGACGGCCGGCCGTCGGGCCCGTCGCCGTCCGGCGGGTGCACCTGGCGGAAGTGCCACCAGAAGTCACCAGAAACGAAACGTCACCGCACGGAGGGAAACGGCTCCCCGGTGGGGGCGGGCGCGGTCTCCGCGCCTCGTCGCGCTGAAGTCGGCCGCGACATGGCCTTGGCAACTCCAGGAGATTAGCCGCGGGTTGTGCAGGGCAACGCGGTCTGCGGCCGAGACCCGCTCCGGCGTACGCGGCGGCGGACGGCTGTGACAGCTCTTGTCCAAACCCTTGACCCGCGTGCCCGGGACGGATCTCATGTGCAGGGATTCGGTGGAAAACGTTTGGTTATGTTGAACACCGCCTCGGCGCGGAGCAGCTGCCAGGAGGGGGCGCCCCGCGTGGCCGTGGCTGAAGGGACATGGGCGCGGATGAGAGAGCAATGGCGACGACCCTGGCGGGCGCTGGCCGGTGTGACCGTGGGGGCGCTGATGGGCGGCACGCTGGTCGTGACGGCCGCCGCGCCGTCCGGTGCCGGGGAGCAGGCGGGGCACACCTGGTCGGTGACCGGCCCCGGCACTTCGGAGCTGGCGGCCGAAGTGGACCTCGACGCGGCCGGAGAACTGCACCTGGCGGTCGAGCGCGACAGCAAGCCGGTACTCCTTCCCGGCCGGCTCGGCCTGCGCACCGACACGCACGACCTGACGACGGGACTGCGGCTGGTCGACCGGCGGGAGCGAACGGTCCACGAGTCCTACCGGATGACCACGGGCAAGCAGCTCCGCCGCTCCGCCACCATGCGGGAGGCGACGCTCACCTTCCGCAGCGCCGACGGCGGGCAACTGGGCGTCGTGGTCCGCGTGTCCGACGACGGTGTGGCCTACCGGTACCTCGTGGACGGACCGGGCCAGGTGACCGTCGAGCGGGAGGCGTCGACGTTCGAGCTGCCGGCGGACGCGAAGGCGTGGGTCCAGCCGTACCACAGCGCCTACGAGTCCGAGCGGACCGAGACCACCGCGGGCGCCGCCAACGAGGCGCGGCCCGGGACGTGCGACGGCGACACCTGCTCGTTCGGCTACCCCACGTTGTTCGGCGTGGACGGCACCTACGTGCTGCTGACCGAGGCAGACGTCGACGGCCGGTACTCCGGCAGCCACCTCACGCACAAGGACGGCGGCACCGCCTACTCGGTCGCCCTGGCGGAGGACGCGGCGGTGACCTCGCAGGGGCCGTTGGCGACGCCGTGGCGTACCGCGATCGTGGGCGGCCTGGACACCCTGGTCGGCTCCACCCTCGTGGACGACCTCGCGCCGCCCTCACAGGTCAAGGACACGTCGTGGATCAGGCCGGGCATCAACGACTGGTCCTGGCTGAGCGACGGCTCCAGCCCCGGTGACTACGGCCGGCAGCGGGACTTCGTCGACTACGCGGCCGAACACGGGCTGCCGTACACGCTCGTCGACGCCGGATGGCGTGAGAGCTGGGTCCCGGAGCTGGTGCGCTACGCGCGGGCCCGGGGCGTCGACGTGATCCTGTGGTTCGACTGGAGCGACCTCAGGACCCAGAAGCAGCGCGACGCCTGGCTGCCGAAGGCCAAGGCGTGGGGAGTCGCGGGCGTCAAGGTCGACTACATGAACTCCGACGCCCAGTCCACCTTCCAGTGGTACGACGGCATCCTGCGCGACACCGCGAAGCACAAGCTCATGATCGACTTTCATGGAGCCACCATCCCCCGCGGCCTGCAGCGCACCTGGCCCCAGGTGATGAGTGTCGAGGCGGTACGCGGCGAGGAGAACGGGCAGAACGCGACGCGCGACATCTTCCTCGCCTTCACCCGGAACATCGTCGGGTCGATGGACTACACGCCCACCTGGTTCTCGCGCCCCGGCCGACAGGACACCCTGGCGCGTGAACTGGCGCTCCCGGTGGTCTTCGAGTCGGGCTGGACGAGCCTCGGCGACAACCCCGAGGGCTTCGCCGCCCACCCGGTCGCCGAGCGCTACCTCGAACAGCTCCCCACGGTCTGGGACGAGACGCATCTGGTCTCCGGCGGGCCCGGGCAGCAGCCGGCCGGTGACCGCCAGGTCGTCATGGCCCGCCGCAGCGGGGACCGCTGGTTCGTCGGCGGCATCCTGGCCGGCGAGGGCAACACGATGAAGGCACCTCTCGACTTCCTCGGCAAGGGCCGCTGGCTGCTGGAGACGGTCGAGGACGACGGAGACGGACTGCGGCGGACCGTACGATCGGTGACCTCCGCCGACGTCTACTCGGTGCTCGCGGCGGACAACGGCGGTTTCGCCGCGATCGCCTGCCCCGCCACCAGGAACCGCACGGACTGCGACGAGCCGGTCGTCACCGCGCCGGCCACCCGGCTCACCCTGGACCCGCAGACCGCGACCGCGGGGCCGGGCGAGCAGGTGCGGGTGGACGCGCGGTTCGTGCTGCCCGAGGGCGACGCCCTGCACCGGGTGCGGATGACGCTGGACCGCGGGCGGCTCCCCGAGGGCTGGACGGCCGACGGCCGGGACGCCACGGCCGGTACGCTGCGCGCCGGCCAGGTGCTGGAAGGCCACTGGACGGTGACCGTCGGCAAGGACCAGCCGGGCGGTGCGGTGGAGGTGCCCGTCTGGGTGAGCTACGCCGATCCGGCGGGCCAGGACGCGCCGCCGATCCACGTCGAGCAGGTGGTGCGGGTGGTCGTTCCGCTGCACGGCGAGGTGTACGCCAGTGACCAGCCCTTCCTCACCGAGACCAACGGCTACGGACCGGTCGAGCGGGACCTCTCCAACGGCGAGGCGGGCGGGGGAGACGGACTCCCGTTGACGGTCGCCGGGACCGTCTACGACAAGGGCCTCGGCATGCACGCACCGGCTCAGGTGCAGATCGACGTGCAGGGCCGCTGCACGCGCTTCGAGGCCGAGGTGGGCGTCGACGACGAGACCGCGGGGCAGGGAAGCGTCACCTTCACCGTCCTCGGCGACGGACGGCAGCTCGCGGCCGGCGATGCGGTGCGCGGTGGCCAGGCCGCGGTCGGCCTCACCGCCGACCTCACCGGTGTGCACACCCTCACCCTCGCCGTCGGCGACGGCGGCGACGGCAAGAACTTCGACCACGCGGACTGGGGTGGCGCCCGCATCACCTGCGCCGACTGACCCCGGCTGCGCGCACCGGGGTCACCGCCGAGACCGCCGTCCCCGCCCGGGGGCGGCGGCCTCGGCGCGAGCGGCCTCGACGGCACCGCCTCCCCGGCCGCCCGCCCGGCAGCTCCTGATCCGCCCCTCGGTCCCGTGCCGCTTCCTCTTGCCGACTCCGCAGGTGCCGCCGATGAGGAGGAGGCCGTAGGTGCGCGGGGCCGGGGGCGCGGGTTTTCCGGGTGCGTTCATGGGCGCAGTGCCGGACGCGGCGGTGCCGGGGCGCACGCGGATATCGGCGGCCCCGGGTGCCGGTCAGTTCCGGGCGAAGGGCCCCTTCAGGGCCGCCCATTGGAGGAGCAGGACGGTCTTGCCGTCGGCGATGCGGCCGTCGTACGTCATCGTGAGGGCCTCGGTGAAGGGGAGTTCGAGGACCTCGATGTCCTCGCCCTCGTCCTCGACCCCGCCGCCGGTGCCGGTCCGGTCGGCCGGGGTGTAGGGGGCGGCGAAGAAGTGGAGGCGTTCGGTGACGGAGCCGGGGCTCATGTAGGCGTCGAGGACGTGGGTGAGCGGGCCCAGGGTGACGCCGAGCTCCTCGGCGGCCTCGCGGCGGACCGCGGTGTACGGGTCGTCCGCGTCGAGCAGTCCGGCCGCGGCCTCGACGAGCATGCCGTCGGGGTGGTCGTTGACGTAGGCGGGATAGCGGAACTGGCGGGTGAGCAGGACGCGGCCGCGCGCGGTGTCGTAGGGCAGGACGACGGCGCCGTTGCCGCGGTCGTACGTCTCGCGCTGCTGGGTCTCCCAACGGCCGTCGCGGCGGCGGTAGTCGAAGGTGGTGCGGCGCAGGACGTGCCAGCCCCGGGAGGTCAGCTCGACGTCGCGTACCCGGACTCCGGGGTTGCGGTCGAGGTCGCGTCCGGCCCGGTCGAGGCCGGTGCGGCCGCGGTGGTCCGGGACGTCGACACCCGGGCGGCCGGTCATGCCGTCTCCTGCGGGACGCGGTGGGGGATCTCGGAGACGTCGTGGTACACGGGCAGGCCGCGGCGGCGGGCGGTGGCGACGTCCTGGTCGGCGCCCGCGGACTCGCCGGGCAGGCGCAGTACGGCGTCGCAGTGGGCGAGCAGCCGGTCGGCGGTGGGGTGGAGCACCTGGTCGGCGAGGGGGTCGGCGGGGCCCGCGCCGACGGAGTGGAGGACGGGCAGGGCGATCCACTCCCCGATCACGGGGAGGTGGCCGGCGGCGAAGACGGGCCAGGCGGCGGCCTCCAGACGGGCGAGGTTGGCGGCCATCGCCCGGGGGTCGCCGTCGGTGCCGGAGCGGTAGGGCCCGGCGATCAGGATGAGCATCGGTGTGTCGGTCATGGACGCTAAGATACCCAAGAACATGCAAGAACGTGCAAGAGAGGGAAGGAACGTGCATGCTGGCCGCTGAACGGCGTGAACACCTGCTGGATCTGCTCGCCCGCGAGGGCAAGGTGGTGGCGAAGGACGTCGCCGCAGACCTGGGCATCTCCGAGGACAGCGTGCGGCGCGATCTGCGCGACCTCGCCGCCGAGGGGCTGTGCCAGCGCGTCTACGGCGGGGCGCTGCCGGTGTCCCCGGCGGTGGTGGACTACGACGCCCGGCGGACGGTGGCCCAGGACGGCAAGCGCAAGGTCGCCGCGGTGGCGGCGGGGCTGGCACGGCCGGGCGGGACGCTGATCCTCGACGGCGGCACGACCGCGCTCGCCGTCGCCCGGGCGCTGCCGAAGGAACTGGACTGCACGGTCATCACCCACAGCCCGACCATCGCGGCGGCGCTGCTGGACCATCCCCGGGCGGAGCTGTTCCTCCTCGGCGGCCGGGTCTTCAAGCACTCGGCGGTCACCTGCGGCGCCGCCGCGGTCGAGGCCGCGCAGAACGTCTCCGCCGACCTCTGCCTCCTCGGCGTCACCGGCGTCCACCCCGAAGCGGGCCTCACCACGGGGGACGCCGACGAGGCGGCGATGAAGCGCGCCCTGTCCGCCCGGGCCGCGGACACGTACATCCTCGCGTCCTCGGAAAAGATCGGCACGGCCTCCCCGTACCGCGTCCTGCCCTGGACCGAGATCACCGGCCTGATCACCGACGCGGACCCCCTGGACGGGGTGGTCGAACGACTGAGGGGGCTGGGGGTGGAGGTGCTGACGGCGGGGTGACCACTCCTCCCCGGGATACGCGTGTGCGCTACGACGCGTCGATAGCCTGTGCGGTCATGAGGCATGCGTGGATGTGGCCGGTGCCGCTGGTGGTCGCGGGCGTGGGGGGCGCGGCGTGGTCGGCGGCCCGGGGGGAACCGGGTGCGGCCGCGGTGTTCCTGGGGGTGTGCGTGCTGGTGGCGGGGGTCAACTCGCCGCTGGTGTTTCCGCGGTCGGTGGGGGCGGAAGAGGCGCGGCGGCGTAGTGCTGCGGATGGGCGGGCCGTCGTCTACTGGCGGCCGGGGTGTGCGTACTGCCTGCGGCTGCGGCTGCGGCTGCGTCTTCGGCTGGGACGCGGGGCGCGCCGACTGCACTGGGTCGACATCTGGCGTGATCCGGCCGGGGCGGCCGTGGTGCGGGAGGCCAACGGGGGTGACGAGACCGTGCCGACGCTCTTCGTGGCGGGGCGGGCGTATGTCAATCCCGATCCCGGCTGGGTGCGCGGGCGGATCTGACTCCGGTGCCCTGGCCGGGAGTTGCCCCGCATGTGGTCCCGGGGGCGGGGCATTCGGGTTCCCCTGGGGGAAGGGGGCCCGGATGGAGTCGGGGCCGGGGGTTCTGTTGGCGCGTGGGGGGACGGACGAGCCGTCTGACTGGGCGTGGATCGCCGCGGTCCTCGCGCTCTACCTGCTGATCGGGTACGCGCTGGAGTACCGGTCGAAGAAGCGCCGGGGTGCCGCGCGGCCGGCGAAGGCGGCGGTGGAGGGGCTGTTCTCCGAGCGGGAGGGCTTCGATCCGGGGCAGTACTTCGCCAGCCGCATGGTGATGCTGTGCGGGGGGCTGGCGGCGGGACTCGCCGGTTTCCTCACCCGGAACGCGAGCCTGGCGGTGCAGATACCGGTCGTGGGCGTCGTGGCGGTGCTCGGGATCTTCGCGTGGGCCTACTTCGACCACCGTACGGAGCCGCGGCGCGAGGACGGGGCCCCGGGGGATCTCTGACGGGCCCCGCCGTCGTCGGCCTGGCCGGCGCATGCGCACGTCCGGCGAGGCCGACGAGTGGCGGAGCGGTCGCTCAGTCCCGTGCCGCCTCCGGGTGGAGGCGGGTCCAGCCCGCCCAGGCCGACGTGATCATGTCCTCGACGTCGTACTTGGCCTTCCAGCCCAGTTCCGTCGCGGCGCGGTCGGCGGAGGCCACGACGCGGGCCGGGTCGCCGGGGCGGCGGGGGGTGACGGTGGGGGGCTGGACGTAGCCGGTGAGGGCGTTGATGCGGTCGATCATCTCGCGGACGGAGACGCCCTCGCCCCGGCCGATGTTCAGGGTGAGGGAGCGGCCCGGTGAGGCGGCCAGGGCGCGGGCGGCGGCCACATGGGCCTCGGCCAGGTCGACGACGTGGATGTAGTCGCGGACGCAGGTGCCGTCCGGCGTCGCGTAGTCGTCGCCGAAGATGCGGGGGGACGCGGACTCCGTGAGCTTCTCGAAGACCATCGGGACGAGGTTGTAGACGCCGGTGTCGGCGAGGTCCGGGCTCCCCGCGCCCGCCACGTTGAAGTAGCGCAGCGACGCCGTGGACAGCCCCGACGCCTTCCCCGTGGCGCGGACCAGCCACTCGCCGGCCAGCTTCGTCTCGCCGTACGGCGACATCGGCACGCACGGCGTCTCCTCCGTCACCAGGTCCACGTCCGGCATGCCGTACACGGCCGCCGACGACGAGAAGACGAAGGACGGGACGCCGGCCGCGGTGACCGCCTCCAGCAGGACCCGCAGGCCCTCCACGTTCTCCCGGTAGTAGTGCAGGGGGAGGTCCACCGACTCGCCCACCTGCTTCTTGGCGGCCAGGTGGATCACCCCGGTGACGGCGTGGTCGGCCAGGGCGCGCGCGACCCGCTCGCCGTCCAGCACCGAGCCCACCACCAGGGGGACGCCGTCGGGCACGCGCTCGGCGACGCCGGTGGACAGGTCGTCGTACACGACCGCCCGCTCGCCCGCCTCGGTCATCGCGCGTACCACGTGCGCGCCGATGTATCCGGCGCCGCCGGTGATCAGCCAGGTCATTGCGGCCGTCCCCTCGTCAGTTCACATCGTCGGTTCAAGTCCGTCGGTTCACGCCCGCCGGTCGGTCCCCCGTGGTCATGATCGGGCATCCGGCCGCCGTCCGGACACCCAGGTCCGCTCACCGGGCGTCGGCCGCCCCGGCCGGACCCGTGCCGTACGCGTCCACGGCCGCCGTGAGCCGCTCCAGCCGCGCCCGCAGGTCCAGCATCTCCGTGAGGTCGAGACCGGTCGCGGCGGCGATCCGGCGCGGCACCTCCACCGCCCGCTCGCGCAGCGCCAGCCCCTCCGCGGTCGGCCGCACCTCCACCGAGCGCTCGTCGCGCGCACTGCGCTCCCGCCGGACCAGACCGGCCGCCTCCAGCCGCTTCAGGAGCGGCGACAGCGTGCCCGAGTCGAGGCGCAGCCGCTCGCCCAGCCGCTTGACCGGCACCTCGCCCTCCTCCCAGAGCACCAGCATCACCAGGTACTGCGGGTAGGTGAGCCCGAGATCCTTGAGGACCACCCGGTAGACGCCGCCGAAGGCGCGTGAGGCGGCGTTCAGGGTGAAGCAGATCTGCTGGTCCAGGCGGAGCCAGTCCGTCGCGGGCGTGGTCATGGGCCCCAGGGTAACCGACACCACCTTGCCCGCCATTTAGTTGTGCGCAATCTAGTTGTGTGCTTTAGTTGTCCTCGTCAGGCAGGACACGCTCCACCACTCACAGGGACGGTTCCCCATGAACACGCTCTACACCGCCGCCGCCACCGCCACCCACGGCCGCGACGGCCGCGCCGTCAGCTCGGACGGCAAGCTGGACCTCGCGCTCAGCGCCCCGGTCGAGATGGGCGGCGACGGACAGGGCACCAACCCCGAGCAGTTGTTCGCCGCCGGGTACGCCGCCTGTTTCGGCAGCGCCCTCGGGCTCGTCGGCCGCGCGGCGAAGGTGGACGTCAGCGACGCCGCCGTGACCGCCGAGGTCGGCATCGGCAAGCAGGGCGAGGGCTTCGCGCTCGCCGTCACCCTCCGCGTCGAGCTGCCCGAGGGCGTCGACGAGGAGACCGGCCGCAAGCTGGTCGAGCAGGCCCACCAGGTCTGCCCCTACTCCCACGCCACCCGCGGCAACATCCCCGTCGAGCTCGTCGTCGAGTAGCAGCACCCCCTCGGAGGGCGCCCCCTCACCCCACCCGCGCCAGCACCTCCCCCGTCCTCCCGCTCCACGTCACCATGACCGCCTCCTCGGGCACCCGCTGCCAGCGCGTCAGCAGCAGCCACCGGACGTGGTAGCGGCGGACGACGGCGGCGCGCTCGGCGCGGGTCGAGCCGGGGGAGAGGTACGCCCTGACGTCCGCCACCCGGCGTACCCGGTCCCGCTCGTCCAGCGCCGGGTCCGGCCAGGCGGGCGCCGCGAGGTTCGGCCCGTACCCGGCGAGGGCGTGCCCGGCGTAGTAGCCGTCGGTGATCACGACCTCGCCGGGGCCGATGTGCCGCGCCGCCCACGCGTACGACGGCCAGCGCGGCGGCTGCTCGAAGCCGACCGGGTCCAGCGCGCGCGGCACCACCGCCCCCGCGTGGACCGTGAGGAACCCGAGCAGCGCCCCCGCCGCCGCCACCCGCCCCAGCGTCCTGCGCCACCGCCCCCACGGCCGGGGCGCCGCCAGCTCCACCGCCGGCGCGAACTGCAGCGGCACCAGCGTGAGCCCGAGGATGCGGCCGTACGTGTAGTGCCCGCTGAACCAGCCGTACGCCACCACCGCGCAGTCCAGCGCGAACATCAGCACCAGGGGGTCCCGGGCCGACCGGCGTGCCCGCGCCCACAGGGCCGGCAGTCCCAGCAGCGCCAGCCAGAACTCACCCGGCAGCCGCAGGTACAGCACCCGGTGCATCCCGTCCACACTGGCGTCGCCGGCCAGCGCGAACACGTCGAAGTACGGCCACAGGGCCGCGCACGCCACCGCGACCGCCGCCGTCAGCGCCCACCGGCCCACGACCGGCCACCGCCAGTCGCGCTGCCCGCCCGCCACGAACGCCACCGCGCCCAGCGCCGCCGCCACCGCGGTGATCGGGTGGACGAGCAGGATCAGGCCGTACAGGGCGCCCAGCCCCGCGTACCCGGGCAGCCCCCGCAGGCCGCTCGGGCCGACGTAGCGCACCCGGCGCGTGTCGCGGGCGCGGGCGCCGGTCAGGCCCCAGGCCCAGAAGGTGAGGCCGATCGCGCACGCCGAGGGATAGCCGAGGTTGCCCGTCATCGACATCAGTCCGAGGTACCCGCTCCACCAGGCCCGCTCGGTGCCCCACAGCAGCGTCATCGCGCCCAGCGCGAGCACCGGCGCCCAGGGGCGCGGGGTCAGCGTCCGGGTGAAGCGGTTCAGGCCGGTCAGCAGGACCAGCAGGTTCAGCGGGCCCGCGAGCCGCGCCACCTCCCAGCCGCCCAGTCCCATCAGCCGCGCGAACACGCCCTGCGCGAGCGCGTACGGCGAGTAGTACGCGCTGCCCGCGCCCGGCAGGTCGGCCATCGGGTGGCGGGGGTGGAGGAGGTCGGCCTTCAGGCGCTCGACGACGGCCGCGTGCTGACCGGCGTCGCAGCACAGCGGCACCGCCCAGTACGCCAGCGACATCACCAGGAAGAACAGGAAGCCGGCCGCCTGGTACGGGGTGGGACGCCAGGCGCGCCCGCCGCGCAGCGCCGTCGCGCCGCCCACGGACCGCCGGACGAGGACGCCGGTGCTCACGAAGCGGAAGAGGGTGAGGAGAATAGGGACATTCGGGGCATTTGCCGTATGTTCCCGGCAGGGTCGGGGTCATGACCCCACGTCACCTCAACGGGGGACGCCCACCCGTGCCCCGGGTCCTCACCCCACCGCCCGCGCCCGGTCCGCCTGCCCCTGTGCGGGCAGCGGCACCCGGGCGCCCCGCACCACCGGCTCCAGCAGCAGCGGCACGCCCACCACCGGCAGCAGCCAGGCCAGGACGATCAGCCGGCCGCCCCAGATGGCGATGTCCGGATGCGCGGCCTGGGTGAGGAACCCGGTGCCCGCCGCCGCGACCAGGAACCCGCCGACCGCGCCCCCGCGCCGCAGCGCGCCCCACGCCCCGGCCGCGAGCGCGGCCAGGAACAGCGGCTCCCGCGCCTGGCGGCGCAGCCACTCCACCCAGAAGTTGCCCTGCAACTGCCAGAACTCCGGCCACGGACGCGCCCGGTCGGGCCGGGTGAAGTGGGCGGTGAGCAGGTCCTGGATGCTGTCCGCCTCGGAGGGGTAGTGCAGCAGCCGCGCCAGCACCAGCGTCACGGCGGCGCCCACGAGGCCCGTGGCCGTGAGCGCGAGCACGCCCCGGCCCGGCGCCCGGCCCCGGCGGCGGCGCCGCAGGGCGATCAGCGCACCCGCCGCCGCCAGGGTGAGGCCGAGGAACAGCGCCTGGGAGTGCTTGACCGTGAACAGGGCGAGCAGCGACCCGGCGACCAGCGCGAGGCCGGCCCGGGTCCGGCCCGCCCGCAGCACCAGCGCGCAGCCCCACACCGCCGCCAGCGTCAACGCCGTCAGCAGCCCCTCGGCCATCGGGCGCATCGCGGTCGTCCCGCACGGCAGCACGTAGTACAGCGCCTGCCCGGTGAGCGCGAGCGGCACCGGCACGGACAGGGCCCGCAGGATCAGGCAGGCGAGGACCCCGCCCGCCCCGGCGAGGACGACGCCCGCCGCCCACAGGCCCCAGGTCACGCCGAGGACCCGCACAAACGGCACCAGGAACGCCGGATAGCCGGGCCGCGCCTCGAAGATCCGCATGAAGCGCTCCGACATGTACGGCACGGTGTGCCCGCCGGTCTGCCCGGCCGCCAGCCTCGGCTCCACCTGCCGCCACTCCCCGGCCCGGCACTCTGCCATGACCCGGTCGGTGGGGTCGGGGCGGTGGAAGCGGACCACGTGCACGCCCTGGTCCCGGCGGGCCCGCTCGGCCCGGCTCGCGCACACGTAGTCGATGGTGGCCGTGGCCACCTCCCGCTTGTCCGCGCCGCCGAGGCTGAGCGCGTACGACAGGTAGTTCTTGGTGTCGGGGGTGTCCCGGCCGATGACGTTCGCGAGCTGGAGCACGGCGAACAGGGCGGCCAGGAGCAGCACCCAGTGCGGCGGTCTCACGAGGAGGGCAGCAGGTCGCGCCCGGCCGCCGAGGCCGTGCGGGCCCCCGGCACCCCGGCGGGCTCGGGCATCGGCTCGCCCAGCAGCAGCGTCCGCACCACCCGCTCGGCGGCCCGGCCGTCCTCGTACTCGCAGTACCGGGCCCGGAACGCGGCCCGCAGCCGCGCCGCCTCCTCGTCCCGCCACGCGCCCGAGGCCAGCAGCCACGCCAGCTCGCGGTAGGAGCGCGAGACATGGCCCGGGGAGTCCTCGGTGACGTCGAAGTAGGCACCCCGGCTCGCCGCGTACGCGTCCCAGTCGTCGGCGTGGATCACGACCGGCCGGTCCAGGAGCACGTAGTCGAACATCAGGGCCGAGTAGTCGGTGATGAGCACGTCGGAGGCGAGCATCAGGTCCTCGACGTGCGGCTCCTCCGTCGCGTCGACCAGGACGCCCCGCCGGTGCAGTTCGGCCAGGCCCAGACCGCGTGCCGGGCCGGTGGCCAGGGACGGGTGGAGGCGCACGACCAGGGTGTGGTCGTCGCCGAGGTCGGCGGCGAGCCGGGCCAGGTCGATCCGGTCGACGTGCCCGCCCCGCCGGTAGTCGCGGCGGGTCGGCGCGTACAGCACGACGGTGCGGCCGGCGGGGACGCCGAGCCGCTCGCGGACCCGGCGGCCGTCCTCGGGGCCCGCGCTCACCAAGACGTCGTTGCGGGGGCTGCCGGTGCGCGCGGACGCGAAGTGGCAGGGGTAGGCCCGCTCCCACATCCGCTCCGCGTACCGGCCCGCGACCAGGCTGTGGTCCCAGCGGTCGGCGCGGCGCAGCATCTGCGGCACGTCCAGGCCGTGCCGGGCGCCGGGGCGGTGCAGCAGGTCGGCGCCCATGTACTTGAGCGGGGTGCCCTGGTGGGTGTGGACGTGGACGCTGCCGGGGCGCTTGGTGAGGGCGCCGGGCCAGTTGACGTTGTTGACGAAGAACGTGGCCCGCTCGGTCACCCGCCGGTAGGCGGCGCTGCCCAGCAGCACGTGCTCGGTGTCCGGCGGCAGCAGCGCGGCCGTCTCCTCGTCGCGCACCACCCACACCCCGCGCAGGTGCGGGGCGATCTCGGCGGCCTCGCGGGCGATCGCCGCCGGGTCGCCGAGGACGCCCCGGTGGGAGAAGGCCGAGTACACGGCGAGGTCCGGGTCGAGGGGGCGGCGGGTGTGCACGGCGGTCGTGAACCGGCGTACGCGCCCGGCGGCCGCCCCGCGTGCGCGCCGGGCCCGGCGCTCCAGCTCCCGGGCCGCCCTCCCCGACTGCCGCCGCAGCCGGTAGGCGGCGTACGACCCCTCCAGCACCCGCAGTTCGGCCGGGACGCGGGTGCCCTCGGGGCGGCGGGCGCGGAACATCTCGGCGGTGCGGTGGAAGAACTCGGCCTTGTCGGACGGGGGCAGCCGGTCCGGCTTGGAGAGGATGTCGAGGCAGTGCTCGCCCATCTTGGTGTGCAGGAAGGGCCGCCAGCGGGCCAGCTCGGGGCGGGCGTCGAGGAAGGCGAAGACCCGCTCGTACTGGGCGTGGACGTCGAAGTGCTTGCGGCTGGTGGTGGACAGGATGTTGCCCTGGCGGCGCTGGCGGTAGTACAGGCCGATCCGGTCCAGTGTGGCGATCCGCTCCGCGCTGAACATCACCGGGAACGTCCAGGGCGTGTCCTCGTAGTAGCCCGGCGGGAAGGCGAACCCCTCCCGCTCCACGAAGTCACGGCGGTAGACCTTGTTCCACACCACCATCAGCAGGTCGAGGATCTCGGGGCGTTCGGCGGCCGTGAAGGTGCCGTCCCCGGTCTCCGCCAGCACCCGCGCGAGCGCGTTGCGCCGGGTGCCGCCCCACCAGTAGGTGCGCGCGTAGTCGAAGACCAGGACGTCCGGGTCGTCGGTCTCGGCGAGCCGGTCGGCCATCGCGCGCAGGGCGCCCGGGGTGAGGGTGTCGTCGCTGTCGAGGAAGAACAGGTAGTCGCCGGTGGCGTGCGGCATGCCCGCGTTGCGGGCCCGGCCGAGGCCCGCGTTCTCCGCCAGGTGCAGCACCCGCACCCGCTCGTCGCGGGCGGCGTACTCGTCGAGGATCGCGCCCGAACCGTCGGGGGAGCAGTCGTCCACGGCGATCACCTCGATGTCCCGGAAGGACTGGTCCAGGACCGAGTCGAGGCACTCGCGCAGGAAGCCCTGCACCTTGTAGCAGGGGATGACGATGCTGAAGCGGGGCACTGCGGGGTCAGCTCCTTACGTGGGTGGCGGCGGCGGGGGCCGGGACGCGCTCCGCGAGCGGGATCACGGGCGGCAGCGCCTCGGGCGGCTCGCCGAGCAGCACCCGGCGTACGACGCGCTCGGCGGCCCGGCCGTCGTCGAACGCGCAGAACCGCTCCCGGAACGCGGCCCGCAGCGCCGCCGACTCCGCGCCCGCGTACGTGCCGTCGGCGAAGACCCGGGCCAGCTCCTCCGGCGTCCGCGCCACCGGTCCCGGCGGCGCCGCCATCAGGTCGAAGTAGACGCCCCGGGTCTCCCGGTAGACCTCCCAGTCGTCGGCGTACACGACGATCGGCCGGTCCAGGTTGGCGTAGTCGAACATGATCGACGAGTAGTCCGTGACCAGCGCGTCGGCGGCCAGGCACACGTCCTCCGAGGAGCGGTGCGCGGTGACGTCGATGATCCGGCCCGTGCGCCCGCGCTTCCCGCCCCGGTCGTAGAAGTAGTGGGCCCGCAGCAGCACCACCACGTCCTCGCCCACCGCCTCGCAGAACGCCTCCAGGTCCAGGCCCCCGGCGTTGAACCCGGTCTCGTAGTCCCGGTGCGTGGGCGCGTACAGCACCGCCGTCCTGCCCTCCGGCACGCCCAACTCGCGCCGGACGCGGACCACGTCGTCGGCGGTCGCCGTGCAGTAGACGTCGTTGCGGGGATAGCCGTACTCCAACTGCTCGTAGGAGCCGGGGAAGGCGCGCTCCCACATCTGGGTGGAGTGGCGGTTGGCGGAGAGGTTGTAGTCCCAGCGGTCCACGCGGCCGAGCAGCTTGGTGAAGCTGCCGCTGGCCGCCGCGACCACGGGGTACGTCGACTGGTCGACGCCCATCGTCTTCAGCGGGGTGCCGTGCTGGGTCTGCACGTGCACGCTGCCGGGGCGCTTGACCACACCCTCGGCGAAGTTGGCGTTGTTCACCAGGTACGTGGCGCGGGCCAGCACCTCCCAGTACCGGTGGCTGCCGATGACCGCGTGGTCGACGCCCTGCGGCAGGGTGTGCGCCTGGTCCGGCTCGACCAGGAACACCGACCGCAGATGCGGGGCGAGTTCGCGGGCCTTGGCGTGGATCGCGGCCGGGTTGCAGGCGTAACCGCGACCCCAATAGGCGCAGTACACGACCAGGTTCGGGTCCAGCGGGCGGCGCAGGTGGCGGCGGTAGAGCAGGCGGGTGCGCAGGCCGCGGGGGCGGGGCACGCGGTCCACGGCACCGCCGGCCGCCCGGTTGGCGGCGCGCAGGGCGCGGAAGCCGGCGTACGACCCCGACGCCAGCAGCCGGTGCTGCACACCGATCCGGCCGCCCGGCGGCCGGTACCCGGCGGGGCGGTGGCGGCGGTAGAGGCGGCTCGCCCGGCGGAAGAAGGCGCGGCGCTCGGCGCGGGTCAGCCGGCGCGGATGCGCGGCCGTCTTCAGGACCGCGGCGAAGAGCTGCTCGAACAGCGGCCCGCGCCGCTCCTCGGGCAGCCCCCGCTCGTCGGCGTACGTGAGGGCGAGCTCGGCCTGGTCGAGGAGCTCCAGGTGGGGGGCGCCGGGCTGGTTCAGCCGGTTGCCCTGCCGGCGCACCAGATGCCGCACGACCACGGAGCGCAGCACCGCCACGCGCTCGGCGCACGCCGCGACCCGCGCGCCGAAACCGACGTCCGTGAAGTGCCCGTCGGGGAAGAACAGGCTCCGCTCGGTCAGGAAGGTACGGCGGTACACCGCGCTCCAGGCGGGCAGCCGCACGCCGGTGAGGTGCGGGGCGCGGTCGGGGGCGAAGGCGGCGTCCGGGGTCTTCGCCAGCAGCGGCGAGGCCGGGTTGGTGGGCTCGCCCTCCCACCAGGGGACCCGCTCGTGCTCGAAATAGAGCACGTCGACGCCGCCGGTGTCCGCCAGCCGCGCGTCCAGCGCCGCGAGGGCGCCGGGCGCGAGGACGTCGTCGCCGTCGAGGAACAGCACGTACGCGCCGGTCGCCGCCCGCAGCCCGGTGTTGCGCGCCCCGGACAGCCCGGCCGACGGCGGGGAGTGCACGGGCGCCACCCGGGAGTCCCGCTCGGCGCGGGCGGCCGCCACGTCGGCGGCGGAGCCGTCCGGGGCGTCGCAGACCGGGATCAGCTCGACGTCGCCGAAGGACTGGGCGAGGACCGAGTCCAGGGCCTGGGAGAGCCGCCCCGCGACTCCGTGGGACGGGACGATGATGCTGAAGCGGGGCATGCTGCTCTTTCTCTCGTGGTCCGGGTCCGGCGGGAGCGCGCCGCGACCCGGGCCGGGCGCGTGAACTCCCGTGGGACAAACGGCCGTCAGAGGCTGTCGGTGACGGTGCGGGGTCCCGCGGGTTGCGGAACGGTGGCCAGCGGCGCCCGGACCAGGGACGCGGCGGCCGACGGCGCGGGGCGGCGCGCGGCGGGCGGCACCACGGGCGGCAGCGCCTCGGGCGCCTCGCCGAGCACCACGCGGCGGACGACGCGTTCGGCGGCGCGGCCGTCGTCGTGCGGGCAGAACCGCTCGCGGAAGGCGGCCCGGAGCCGGGCGGAGCGAGCGCCGTGCCAGTCGCCGTCGGCGAAGACGCCGATCAGCTCGTCCTCGCTCCGCGCGACCGGGCCTGGCGGCAGCGCGCGCGGGTCGAGGTAGGTGCCGTGGACCGCCTCGTACGCCTCGGGCTCGTCGGCGTGCAGGACGATCGGGCGGTCCAGGCCCGCGTAGGCGAACATCAGCGGCGAGAAGTCGGTGACCAGGGCGTCCGAGGCCAGGCACAGGGACTCCACGCTCGGGTGGTCGCGGACGTCGAGGACGCGGCGCCCGGCGCCGGGGAGCGGGCCCTCGACGTGGGGGAGGCGGGCCAGCACCAGGTAGCGCGGGCCGAGGCGGCGTACGACGCGCTCCAGGTCCAGGGCGAGGTGCTGGGTGCGACGGTAGGCGCGCGGGACGGGCGCGTACAGGATGGCGACGGCGCCCTCGGGGATGCCGAGGGTCGCGCGCAGCCGGGCCACGTCGGCGGCGGTCGCCCGGTGGAAGGCGTCGGTGCGGGGGCGGCCGTGCTCCAGGGCGGTCCAGGCGCCGGGGTGGACGCGTTCCCGGGTGAGGGTGGAGTGGCGGTCGGCGCAGACGGCGTAGTCCCAGGCGTCGGCCTCCCGCAGCAGCCGGGCGGCGTCGGTGCGGGTGCCGGTGCCGCGCGTGGCGGCGGGGCGGTCCAGGAGGTCCAGGCCCGTGTAGGCGACGGGGGTCCCGGCGTCCGCCTGGATCAGGATCTGGCCCCGGCGCCTGCGCAGTCCGGGGTCGAAGGCGGCGTCGTGCACCAGGTACCGGGAGCGGGCCAGCGCCGTCCCGTACGCGGCCGTGCCGGGGGCCAGGCGGCGGGTGCCCGGCGGGACCGTGTGGTGGTGCGCGGGGTCGGCGGCCCACGCCGTGCGCACGCCCGGCGCGAACTCGCGGAACGCCTCCTCCAGCGCGCCCGGGTCGCCGCCGTGCCCCCGGTTCCCGTCGGTGGCGAAGACGGCGCGGTCGGCGCGCAGGGGGAGGAGGCGCTGGAGGCGGTAGTGCAGGCGCAGGACGGTGGCGCGGACGGTGGCCGAGAGGGCGGTGGCGCCGCTCGCCGTCCGGCGGCGCAGGGCCGACGCCAGCCGCAGCGCCTGCCAGGTGCGGCGCAGGCCCAGCCGGAGCAGGGCGTGGCGCAGCCGCACGGCGAGCGGGGCGGGGGCGCCGGGGACCCGGTAGCGGCGGCAGTGGACGCGGGCCCGGCGCGCGAACTCGGGGCGCAGGGAGCGCGGGAGGCGGTCGGGGCGGGTGAACACCGTCGTCAGGTGGTCCGCCATCCGCCGGTAGAGCACCGGCCGCCAGCGGTCCAGCTCCGGGTGCGCCTCCAGGAACGCGAAGACCCGGTCGTACTGCGCGAAGACGTCCAGGTGGCGGGGGCTGGGCGTGCCGAGGATGCTGCCGCGCCGGCGCTGGCGGTAGTGCACGCAGACCCGGTCCAGGGTGGCGATCGACTCCGCCCGCAGCAGGACCGGGTAGGTCCAGGGGGTGTCCTCGTAGTAGCCGGGCGGGAAGGCGAGGCCCTCGCGCTCGGCGAACTCGCGGCGCACCGCCTTGTTCCAGGCCACCATCAGCAGCTTCAGCAGGCCGGGGCGGTCGGTGAGCGCGAAGGGCGCCGGGCCGTCCTCGGCGAGGTGGCGGGCGGCCTGGTTGCGGACCCTCTCGCCGGTGCCGTAGGCGCGGGCGTAGTCGTAGACCAGGACGTCCGGGTCGCCGGTCTCCTTGATCCGGTCGGCCACGGCCCGCAGCGCGTCCGGGGTGAGGGTGTCGTCGCCGTCGAGGAAGACCAGGTAGTCACCGGTGGCCCGCTCCGTCCCGGCGTTGCGGGCGGGGCCGAGGCCCTGGTTCTCCGGCAGGTGCACGGCGCGCACGCGCGGGTCGCGGGCGGCGAACTCGTCGATGATCTCCCCGCAGGAGTCCGGCGAGCGGTCGTCGACCGCGATCACCTCGAAGTCCGTGTACGACTGCGACAGCACCGACTCCAGGCACGCGTGCAGATAGGGCTGAACCTGGTACGCGGGAACGATGACACTGAACCTGGGCACGGGGACATCCAAGGGTCGGCGGGGCCGGTGCGGCCGTTCGGCCCGGCAACGGCCATCGGAGTGACTTGGTTACGGCCCCTGCGGCATTCGGGCGATCACGTACCGGTACGGGAGAGGGGCGGACCGGTGACCGGGCCGCCCCTCAAGGGTGAGCGCTCTCTACTCGGTTGACGCGGCGGCTACTTGACGGCCCCAGCCATCACGCCCGACACGAACTGCCGCTGGAACGCGAAGAACACGGCCAGCGGGACCACCATCGAGATGAAGGCGCCCGGCGCCAGCACGTCGACGTTGTTGCCGAACTGCCGTACCTGCGTCTGGAGGGCGACCGTGATCGGCTGGCTCCCGGAGTCCGAGAAGATCAGCGCGACCAGCATGTCGTTCCACACCCACAGGAACTGGAAGATGCCGAGGCTCGCGATCGCGGGCCCGCCCAGCGGCATCACCACCCGCGCGAACAGGCGGAGTTCACCCGCGCCGTCCAGCCGGGCCGCCTCCAGCAGCTCCCTCGGGATCTCGGCGAAGAAGTTGCGCAGCAGGAACACCGCGAACGGCAGTCCGAAGCCGACGTGGAAGAGGATCACGCCGACGACCGAGCCGAACAGGCCGATCTTGCCGAAGAGTTCGGCGATCGGGATCAGCGCCACCTGCACCGGCACGACCAGCAGCCCGACCACGGCCAGGAACCACCAGTCGCGGCCCGGGAACTCCATCCACGCGAACGCGTACCCGGCGAGCGCGCCGATCACCACGACGAGCAGCGTCGCCGGGACCGTGATCAGGGCGGTGTTGAGCAGCGACGACGTGATGTCGCCGTTCTTCAGCAGCTCCTCGTAGCTCCGGAAGGTCAGCTCGGACGGCTTGGTGAAGACCTTCCACCAGCCGCTCGCCGCCATGTCCTCGGGGGTGCGCAGCGAGGACAGCAGCAGCCCGATCGTGGGGAACAGCCAGAACAGGCCGACCACGATCAGGAACACCCGGACCAGGCCGCCGCTGATCCCCTCGGTGAGCCGGGAGGCGAGCGAGGGCTTCGCCTTGACGGCCCGCTCGGGCGCGGGCTTGGTACTCGTGAGGGATCCGGCCTCCGCGGTCATCGCCGCACCTCCCGCCGCAGCCGCCGTACGTTGAACCACATCACCGGGATCACCAGGAGCAGCAGGAACACCGCGATGGCGCTGGCGATGCCCGGCTGGTCGGAGGCGAAGCCCTTGCGGTACAGCTCCAGGGCGAGGACGTTCGCGTCGTCCTGGGAGGAGCCGGGGGCGATGATGAAGACCAGGTCGAACACCTTCAGCACGTTGATCATCAGGGTGACGACCACGACCGCGAGGACCGGCGCGAGGAGCGGGACGGTGATCCGCCGGAAGACCTGCCACTCGCCCGCGCCGTCCACCCGCGCGGCCTCCAGGAGTTCGCGGGGCACGCCCGCGAGACCGGCCGCGATCAGCACCATCGCGAACCCCGCCCACATCCACACGTACGACCCGATGATGGCCGGGGTGACGAGGGAGGGGCCGAGCCAGTCCAGGCCGTTGTAGGGCTCCTTGAAGTTGTCGGCGGGCAGCCGCAGCAGCGCCCCGTCGGCCTCGGCGGGGAGGGTGAAGGTGCCGTCTCCGGCCGCCTTCGCCGACGCCACCACCTCGCCGTCCTTCACCGCCTCGATCCTCATGCCGGCATAGCCCAGCTCGGCCGCGTCGACGCCGCCCAGCCTGCCGACGCCCTTGCCGCGGGTGAAGTCCTGCCAGGTCGTGCCGGTGACCTTCCCGTCCTCGGGCCGGGCGGCCGCGGCCTTCTCCGCGCCGTCCGGCATCAGGTCGGGGGCGACGCCGACCAGCGGCAGGGCGACGGGGGTGCCGCTCCTGACCGGCTCCCTGGTGACGAACGCGCCGCCGCCGGCCGGCTCCAGCGGCGACTCGCGGCCCGGGTGAGCCTTCGGGAACGCGGAGGACTCGGCGAACGTGTCGTGCACGCCGACCCACACCGCGTTGGCGACGCCCTTGTCCGGGTCCTGGTCGTACACCAGGCGGAAGATGATCCCGGCGGCCAGCATCGAGATCGCCATCGGCATGAAGACGACCAGCTTGAACGCCGTTCCCCAGCGCACCCGTTCGGTCAGCACCGCGAAGACCAGACCGAGCGCGGTGGCGACCGTCGGTGCGAACACCACCCAGATGACGTTGTTCTTCAGGGCGGTGCGGATGCCGTCGTCGGTGAACAGGGCCTGGTAGTTGTCGAGTCCGGCGAAGGAGTCGCCGGACTGGTCGTAGAAGCTGCGGACCAGCGAGTACCCGATGGGGTACACCACGAGCGCGCCGAGCAGCACCAGGGCGGGCAGCAGGAAGAGGGCCGCCACGGTCCTGCGGGTGCCGGTCACGCTCCTGCGCGACTTGGGTGCGGCGGGGCCCGGTGAGGCCGCAGGGGTGCCCGCCGCCGTGGCCGACGTCATCGCGTCAGCTCCCGTAGGCGGCGGCCGCGTCCGCCTCCAGCTTCGCCTGGGCGCCCGCGACGTCCTTCGGGTTCTTCAGGAAGTCCTGGAGCGCCTTCCACTCGCCCTTGCCGGGCGTGCCGCCGAACGCCTGCGGGGCCTGGTCCGACATGTCGAAGCGGAAGTCGTCACCGGCCGCGACCAGCGCCTCGGCGATCTTCTTCTGCACGTCGTTCGGGTACGCCGACGCCTCGACGCTCTTGTTGGGCGAGAGGAAGCCGCCCAGCTTCGCCTGGATCGTCGCCGCCTCCGGGGAGGCCAGCCAGGTGGCCAGCGCCTGCGCCGCCTTCGAGTCCTCCAGGATCACGGCCGCGTCGCCGCCGGACACCACGGGCGCGGTGTCGCCGACCGCCGGGAACGGGAAGACCTTGGCGTCCGTGCCGACCTTCGCCTCGGTCTCCCCGATGTTGACCTGCGCGAAGTCGCCCTCGTAGACCATGCCGGCCTTGGGCTGGTCGCCGCCGGTGAAGGTCTGCGTCACCGAGGCCGGGAACTCCGTCTGGAGCGCGCCGGACGCGCCGCCCGCGACGTAGTCCTTCTTGGCCCAGATCTCGGCGAGCGTGGTCAGCGCCTCCTTCACGGAGGGGTCCGTCCACTTGATCTCGTGCTTCGCCAACTGGTCGTACTTCTCGGGCCCGGCCTGCGAGAGGTAGACGTTCTCGAACCAGTCGGTGAGGGTCCAGCCGTCCGCGCCGCCGACCGAGAACGGGGTGACGCCGGAGTCGTAGACCGTCTGCGCGGTGGTGAGCAGCTCGTCCCAGGTCCCCGGCTCGGCGGCGCCCGCGTTCTCGAAGACCTGCGCGTTGTACCAGATCAGGGACTTGTTGGCGGCCTTGTAGTAGACGCCGTACTGCTTGCCGCCGACCTTGCCTATGTCCTGCCAGCCCTGCGAGTAGTTCTTCGTCAGCTCCTTGGCCGCCTCCGCGCCCAGCGGCTTGGCCCAGCCCTTGTCGACGGCCTGCTTGATGGCGCCGGGCTGGGGGAGCAGGGCCACGTCCGGCGGGGCGCCGCCCGCGACCTTCGAGCCGAGGAAGTTGATGATCGGGTCCTGGGCGGGCACGAAGGTGACCTTGGCGCCGGTGCGCTTCTCGAACTCGGCGAGGACCTTCTTGAAGTTCTCCTGCTCGGTGCCGGTCCAGACGGCGGCGACCTCCAGGGTCTCGCCGTCCAGCTTCGGGAGGGCGAGACCGGCGGGTCCGTCGGTGGTGCTGGGCTTGCTGCCCTCGTCCCCGCCGCCGTTGTCGTCGTCCCCGCCGCAGGCGGTGAGCGTGAGGGCGAGGGCTCCCGCCGCGAGGGTGGCCGCGGCCCGGGTGGTCCTGCTGACGGTCCTGCGGCTCCGCAGGGTGCTGCTGGTGCGCATCGATGCCCCGTTCTTCCTTCTCAGCGTGCTGGTGTACGCGTGCGTCGAACGTCCGGCTGTCCCGTGCGGTCCGGTGTACGCCAGGGGGGTGGAGGCGGCAAGGGCGCGTCCCTGGTGGGCCGTTGGATCGTGACCGCGTCGTGACCCCGGGCGAGCGGAGATCCACCACCGGGCGGCCCGCTTCTTGACGCCGGGTGCGGTGCGGGAAAGGGCGGAGCGGGGTGGAAGAGCGCTCTCCCGCCGATTCCGTCCCACCCGGAGGTGCCGGCGTGAGTGCTCTGCGGACCGCGCTGCGGCTCGCCGTGCCGATGACGCCCGCCGAGGTCGTCGTGCTCGCCGTGCCGCAGGCGGTGGTCGCGGATGGGCCGGATGGAGGGTCAGACGCCTTATGCGCGCGCCCTGTTCGCGCCGCTGGTCTTCGTCCTCGTCGCGGTGCGGGCCGGGATCGGTACGGCAGCCCAGGTGGCCACCGGGCGCGGCACGGGCCTCACCTGGAGAGCGACACCAGCCTCGACAGCCTGAGCGGGCTGCTGCCCTCCCGCTCGCCGATGCGCGCCGGGCGGGACCGGGGAAGGCGGTGCCGGCAGTGTCGGCGTCCTGTCGGCGGTGGCAGCCCGGCCGCCTCGCATGCGAGCCGGATCACTCGGCCGTGATCCCTGCCGCCTTGTATCACTCCCTGTGCCCGCGAAGGGGGACAGCTCCGGCGCGTCCTGCCGCGCAGGCGGCCTTCCTGGCGGCCACGACGGTCGATGTGCCGGCGCCGACGAGGTCGGCGGCAGGGTGCCGTACAGGAACGAACGCCGGCCGCAGGAGCGGCGGATGTACGAGCACCACGTCGCATCGTCGGCGAAGACGTCGAGGGCGGCACGGGCAGGGGTTCGGCCGTCGGACGGCGGCGGCCGGAGATCACCGACGGGAATCGGCGGTGTGGGCTCGCGTCTCCAGGTGAGTCAGGCTTCGGTGAGCGGAGTGTCGTCCGCTTCGGGGAGCAGGCTGGTGATGGCGTCTTCGAGGACGGCGAGGACGGTCGCCCGGTCGTCTGGCGAGGCCGACCCCAGGGTGTCTTCGGCCAGTTCGTTCCAGACGCGTTCGATGTCGGGAAGGAGCGCTCGGCCCACGTCGGTGGCGACGATACGGACTTGGCGGCGGTCGCCGGGCACCGGTTCGCGGCGGAACCAGCCGCCTCCGTCGAGGCGGGAGAGGCTGCGGGTGGCGGTCGGGGGTTCGACACCGAGCTGGGCGGCGAGCTGGCCGATGGTAAGCCCGTGCGGGTGCTGAGCGATGTTCCAGATCAGTACGTCCTGGCCGGGGTGCAGACCGAGCTCGGCGAGGCGGCGCGCCTTGGATGCGCGGTAGAGCTGGCTCACCTTGTAGAAGGCACGGTTCACGCGGTAGGCCTCGGCTGGATCCATAGGACAATCATACCGAGAGATGTATAGTCGACTAATCTTTAGTCGACTAACGTGATGCTTGAGAATGAGCGATGGCGTGGTGCGACCGGTCGCGCTCACCGCACGGTCGGCGAACAGCCCGATGGTCACCGCCGTGGCAGAAGCGGCGCCGACCGGACGGATCTGCCCGCTGGAGGACGCCACGGCCGCCACCGGCTGCACAAGCACCGCACGCACGGATGGGAAGGAGGCGAAGGGAGCGGGCCCTGCGGGCACCGCACCTTCAGCTACCGATGACGACGAAGATCGCCCTGATCACCGGGGCCAACAAGGGAATCGGCTTCGAGACGGCCCGGCAGCTGGGCGCGCTGGGCATGACCGTGCTGATCGGCGCGCGGGACGAGACGCGCGGCCGAGAGGCCGAGGACACGCTGCGAAAAGAGGGAATCGATGCCCGTTTCGTCCGGATCGATGTGACCGACGAGGAGTCCATCGGGCAGGCGTCCGCGTGGATCGAGGCGGAGTACGGCCGCCTGGACATCCTGGTCAACAACGCGGGTACGTCCACTGTCGCGCGCCGCAGGACCCGGCCCAGCGAGACCTCGATGGAGGACATGCGGGCCGTCTACGACATCAACGTCTTCGGCGTCGTCGCCGTGACCAACGCGATGCTCCCGCTGCTGCGCCGCGCCGAAGCGGCGAGGATCGTCAACGTCTCCAGCGAGGTCGGCTCGATCTCCGCGCAGAGCAGCACCACCAGCCCGATCGGCCAGATGCCGGCGTCGGCGCAGTACCCGTCGTCCAAGGCGGCGGTCAACATGCTCACCGCCATGTACGCCAAGGAACTGCGCGACACCCCGATCAAGGTCAACGCCGCCAACCCGGGCTTCACCGCCACCGACTTCACAGGGGGCCGCGGCGTACGCTCCGCCGCTCAGGGGGCCGAGCCCAGCGTGCACCTCGCCACCCTGCCCGACGACGGCCCCTCCGGCATCCTGTGGGGCCACCTCTGGACCACCGGAGGCGACGGCGACGGCGGCTACGGCCCGATCGGCTGGTAGCGACCACGTCTCAGGCCGCAGTTCCGGCCGTCGAGAAAGGCTCACTGCCGTCGCCGGGCGCAGGTCCAGCGGTCAGCCGGTCGGGGTGACCGTCACGTTCGTTCTCCCCTCCCACCCACCACAGCAAGGGAAGAAAACATGTCCAGGATCGTCCTCTTCGGTATCAGCGGCTACGCGGGCGGCCACATCGCCGATGAACTGCTCGCCCGCGGCCACCAGGTGGTCGGCGTGGCCCGCAACCCCGCCGGGGTCACCCCGAGGGAGCACCTCGAGGTACGGAGCGGGTCCCTCTACGATGCCCAGTTCGTCACCGCCACCGCGGCAGGGGCGGACGCGATCGTCGTGGCCACCGTGCCCCGCCAGAGCGACGGCAAAGAACTGGCGTCGGCCGTCCCGGCGCTGCTGGCCGCAGCCCGCGGCGCACGGCTCGGTGTGGTCGGCGGCGCCGCGAGCCTGCACGTCACCGAAGGCGGCCCCCTCTACAGCGAGGGGGCGGACTTTCCCGAGCAGTACCGGGCCGGCGCCGAAGCCCACGCACGCCTGCTGGACACCCTGAAGAACACCGACACCACCGTCGACTGGTTCTACCTCAGCCCAGCCGCCACCTTCGGCTCGTACAACCCGGGAACCAGGACCGGCACCTTCCGCCTGGGCACCGACACCCTGATCACAGACGCCGACGGCAACTCCAGCATCTCAGGGGCGGACTTCGCCATCGCCTTCGCCGACGAGATCGAGAAGCCCGCACACCACCAGATGCGGTTCACCGTCGGCTACTGAGGTCCGCCTTCGAACGGATCTCGCCCGAAGCGGGAATGACGCGGGACTGCCGCCTGCTTCGGCAGGCGGCGGTCTTGTCGTATCTGGTGGCGATGCCGCGGAAGCCCATGAGCCGGTTGAAGCAGCGTTCGACGCCGTTGCGGCGGCGATGGTTCCGCCGGTCGAACACCGGTGCCGGCCTCCGCGGCAGCCGCGGTCGTGGCGGTGTCACTGCCGGTCGCGCTTCTCCGCAATGGTGCACGCGATGCCGCGTTCGCTCAGGTAGGCGCGGAAGCCGTGTGAGCCGTAGGCCTCGGCCTGCCGGCACCGCCGCGTGCGGGCATCCCTGGACGGGGCGCGCGTCTCCTGTGCCGGGTGGGGCGCCCGCGACGTCCTGGACGTCGTGCTGGTCGCGCCCCGGCCGGTGGTCGAGGTCGCCGTGGACGTCCCCCGCGGCGCCGTCGGCCGGTGGCGCCGTCCGGTACCGCCGCTGGTGGCAGCAGCGCGGACGGGAGGACCACCCGGACGCCGGGCGGCTGCTGATCACCGCCGACTGCGGTGGTTCCAACGACCCCCGCCGCTGGACGTGGAAGAAGCACCTCGCCGCCTTCACCCTGGAAAAGGGACTTGAGGTCACGGTCTGTCACCTCCCACCCCGGGACATCGAAGTGGAACAAGATCGGACACCGGATGTTCTGCCACCTCACCGCAGACTGGCGCGGCAGGCCCCTGACCAGCTCCCAGGTCGTCATCGAGACCATCGCCGCCACGACCACTCGCACGGGGCTCAGAACCGGAGCCGAACTCGACACCGGCCGACATGACCTGGGCACCACGGTCCCACCCGCCGAGTTCTGTGCCCTGCCAATCAGACCCTACGAGGGGGCCCCTGGAGCAGCGACGGCACCTCCGCCGCCGACACCTCCCGTGCCGCCCGTTCCAACGCGCTGGCGAGCAGGGCCAGGTCTGTCGGGCCGTTCCCCAACTCCCGTACCGGACGCCGGGCCGGCGGGTCTCCCATCCGCTCCCACTCCAGCGGCACCACCGTCGGCCGCAGCGTCGCCGTACGGGGAATCCGCCCCGTCACCCGGCCCCCCTGGAACACCGCACCCCGCCCGTCCCCCCGGACCAACCGCCCCCGCCCCGGCGCCGTGCCGTCCGGCCCGGCCCCCACCGCGTCGAGCACCACCCGCAGCGAGGCCCGCACCGACGGCTCCGTCTGCGCCGTACGCCCCCCGGGCACCGCCGCCGCCACGAGATGCACCCCCAGCCGCTCACCCTCCCGCGCGACCGCCTCCAGCGCCCGCACCACCGACCCCGCCGCGGGTCGTCCGGGCGACCCGAGCGGCGGTGTGACCAGCGCGTCGAGGTCGTCCACGACCACGACCAGCCGGGGCAGCGGCGGCACCTCCCCCGTACGCCGCCGGGCCGCCCCCGGCCGCAGCCGCAGCGTCGAACTGGGCGGCGACTCGACGTCCCCGGTGTCCGACCCCGACGCACCCGCACCCCCCGGCGCCCGCTGTGCGACCAGCCGCCCCGACACGGCCCGCCCGGTGTGCCACTCGGCGAAGTCCGCCCGCCCCAGCAGCTCCGCCCGGCGCTTCAGCTCGGCGCTGAGCGACTGCGCGAACTCCCGCATCCGCACCGGGTCGTTGGCGACGAGATGCGTCGTGACGTGCGGTACGTCCGTACAGACCCGCAGCCCCTCCCCGTGCCCGCTCTCCTCGCCCACACTGTCCCGCCCGTCCATCAGCACGATGCCGAGCCGGTCGGGCCGTTCGGCCGAGGCGAGCGAGGCGACGACCGCGCGCAGCAGCTCCGTACGCCCGCTGCCGGGCGGGCCCTCGATCAGCAGATGCGGTCCCTCGGCGGCCAGGTCGGCGGTGACGGGCCCGCGCGGCCCGGCGCCCAGCACCGCGTGCGCGCGTCCGCCGAGCGCCGCCGGATCGTCGGCCGCGTCGGCCCAACGGGCCATCAGGGACGCCGGGGTGGCCCGCGCGAGGCCCAACTCGTCCAGCAGCCGCGCCACCTGCGGCAGGGGCGCCGACACGCGCGCGTGCCGCTCGCCCCCGGGCGCGCCCTCGGCCCGCAGCGGCGCCAGGGCCCGCGCGAACCGCTCCGCCCAGGCGAGCGAGACGGCGTCCACCGTCCCGAGCGTGCCGTGGCCGACGGGACCGGACGGCGCGACCCGCAGCAGCCGCAGGGCCGTCGCCACGTCACCGCTGAGCAGCGCCACCGCCCCGCACTCCCGGAACACCGGCGACACCGCGCACGCCGCCTCGTACGTCTCCGTCACCGGCGAGGCGGGCGAGGCGGCGGGCGTCTCGGCGAGGCACACGAGGTGGACCCCCACCCGAGGTCCCTCCAGCGCCAGTCGCGCCACCGCCTCACGCACGTCGGCGCCACCGGGGTCGCCGTCCACGAGCACCACCGTGTACGGCCCCGCGAAGCCGCCGGCCGGCTCGCTCCCGTCGCGGGGCCGCGCCCAGGAGGGGGGCCTGGCGCCGCCCGCGTCCGGCGCGGGAGCCGTCGGCTGGGCCGGGATCGTGCCGCTGCGGCCGGGCGGCCGGGTCCCGTGCCGCGCCTCCGTCAGATGGTCGTCGAGGCGGCGCAGCAGCTCGTGGACGCGGGCCGTGGCCTGTTCGCGGTCGTAGGCGAGCAGCAGCCGGCAGTCCTGGCCGTGCGCCGGGCGGAGCTGCGGCAGCCAGCCCAGCCAGGACCACGCGGCGGACCGCTCGGCCGGCGGCCGGGACCGGTCCGCGCTGATCAGCACGATCTCCAGGGTGTCGGGGGAGTGCAGCGCGGCGAGCTGGGCCAGCACCGAGCGGGCGAGCCCGTCGAGCCGCGCGCGCGGCCCGGCCAGCCCGAGCGCCCCGACCTCGCGCAGTCCGGCGGTCATCGGGACCGCGGGCAGCGTCGCGTCGCCGCCGGGCGCCACCCGGTCCGCCGTTCCGAGCCGCACCGCGAGCGCCTCCGGATGACCGGCCCCGCGCTCCCACAGCCGCGGTCCCGGCCCCAGCGCCGTCAGCAGCAGCGCGGCGGCGTCCGGCCACACCTCCGGCATCCGCGCGGCGGACCCGCCGGACACCACCGGCACGACCTCGTCCTCGTACCCCTCCGGTACGACACCGCCCTGCGCGCCGCCGCGCCCCCCGGTCAGCCGCCGGGCCCACGCCCCGATACCGCGCCGCCGCACCCCTTGCGGTACGTCGGTCCCCCGCAGGGGCGTGCCTTCGCGCCCCGCGAGCCCCGCGTCCACGTCCCCCGCGCCGGGCGCCTCCCCGGGTGCGCCGGGGGAGGGCGCGTCCGCCCCGTACGCCCCCCGCACGCCTCCGTGCGTCGCCCCCTCGCCGTGGGTCTGCCGGGGCACGCCCGCCGAGGGGCCGGTCCCGTGGCTCTCGATGCGCGGCGCGCCGCCCTGTCCGGGCACCTGCGCGGCCTCGCCGGGCACCCCGCGCGTCGTCCCGTACCCGGCGGTGCCGGAAGACTCGACGGCGCCGTACGACGGGGCGGCGCCGTATGCCTCTGCTGTCTCTGCGGCGCCATAGGAGTCCGCGGTGCCGTACGCGTGCCGCGTCTGCCCCGACGGGCCGTCCCCGCCGGTTCCTCCGGTCCCGCCGGTCCCGCGCGCCGGGGTGGCCGCGTCGCCGCCGGCATCCCGTACGGGACCCTCCGTCTCCCCGTCCGCCACGCGCGCGTGGGACACCTCACCGGCCCCCACCGCCGCCGGCAGCCGGACGTACCCCTCCCCGTCCGGGGTCGTCGCCACCCGGGCCGTCGTCCCGTCGGGGACCGGCACCAGCCGCAGGGCCGACTCGCCGATGCGCAGGAGCGCGCCCGGCGTGAAGCGGACCGGGCGGTCGCCCACGCGGGTGCCGTCCAGAGTGGTGCCGTTGGTGGAGCCGAGGTCGGCGACCGAGACGCGGCCGTCGGCGGCGACGGTCACGGCGCAGTGCGCGCGGGAGACGTCCGGGTCGTCGAGCGCCACGTCGGCCTCGGCGGAGCGGCCGAGCCGGATCTGCCCGCCGTGCAGCAGATGGACGCCGCCCGCGTCGGGACCGGCGACCACGTGCAGCTGGACCGGGACGCCGGCCGGCTCGGTGTGCGGATCGGGTTCACCGGGGGCGCCCAGGCAGAGCACGGCGCCGTCGATCAGCGGCGGCTCGCCGAGGGTGCTGCGCTGCGCGTCGAGCCGCTGGGCGCCCGCGTACAGCACGACCTGGCCGGAGCCCGGGCCCTCGCCGCCGGGGAGCGCCGCGGCCAGCGCGGAGGAGACCGAGGCCAGGGCCGTGCCGGCCGGGGCGGTGACCAGCGCGTCGCAGCGCGCGGCCCGGCCCCCCGCCACGGCATGCGGGCCCTGCGGGTCTATGACGGTCAGCCGGATCTGCATCGCCGCCAGCGGTCCCTTCGCGCGGGCACCCGCGCGACGGAAGCCGTACCCCGCGGTCCCCCACCGCGGACTTCCCCCACCGCCACACGAGCACGTCGGCCAGTACTGCACGCATCCTCGCACCTGCCACTGACAACCCGCCCGCCACCCGCCTTCAAATGATCTTGATTGGTCGGCTCTGCCCCCAAAAATGCCTGACAGATGACCCCGTGCCGATCGATTGCCGTCGGCTTGAGATCGCTCACGTCCGCGCCCGGCAACCAAGGGACCGGGTAGGGCGTCTTTCCTTCCCACAGGAACCACGGCCGACGACAGCCCCGTGCCGGGAGCGCGGCACTACAGTGGGTCGGAACCGCCGGCGGGCAACGCCGGCGGGCGACAGCAGCAGGCGATGCCAGCAAGCAACAGGGAGCGCATGACGTGCGGCCGGTCGGCAGCAAGTACTTCCTCGAGGAGCCCCTCGGCCGCGGTGCCACGGGCACCGTCTGGCGTGCCCGCCAGCGGGAGACCGCGGGCGCCGAGGCGGCCGTGGCCGGACAGCCCGGCGAGACCGTCGCCATCAAGGTCCTCAAGGAGGAGCTGGCGAGCGACCCGGACATCGTGATGCGCTTCCTGCGGGAGCGCTCCGTCCTGCTCCGGCTCACCCACCCCAACATCGTCCGGGTCCGCGACCTGGTCGTCGAGGGCGAGCTGCTGGCCCTCGTCATGGACCTCGTCGACGGCCCCGACCTGCACCGCTACCTGCGGGAGAACGGGCCGCTCACCCCGGTCGCCGCCGCCCTGCTCACCGCGCAGATCGCCGACGCGCTGGCCGCCAGCCACGCCGACGGCGTCGTCCACCGCGACCTCAAGCCGGCCAACGTCCTGCTGAAGCAGTACGACGGGCAGATGCACCCGATGCTCACCGACTTCGGCATCGCCCGCCTCGCCGACTCGCCCGGCCTCACCCGCACCCACGAGTTCGTCGGCACGCCCGCGTACGTCGCGCCGGAGTCCGCCGAGGGCCGCCCGCAGACCTCCGCCGTCGACGTGTACGGCGCCGGCATCCTGCTGTACGAGCTGGTCACCGGCCGTCCCCCGTTCGGCGGCGGCTCCGCCCTGGAGGTGCTGCACCAGCACCTGAGCGCCGAACCGCGCCGCCCCTCCACCGTCCCCGACCCGCTGTGGACGGTCATCGAGCGCTGCCTGCGCAAGAACCCCGACGAACGGCCCAGCGCCGAGAACCTCGCCCGCGGCCTGCGCGTCGTCGCCGAGGGCATCGGCGTGCACGCCGGCAGCGCGCAGATCGGCGCCGCCGAGAACGTCGGCGTCCTCCTCGCCCCCGACCCGGCGCCCGCGCAGGTCCCGGACGCGCCCGGGGCCGCCGACCCGACCCAGGTCCTGCCGCAGAACCCGCAGAACCCGAACGGCGGCTACGACCCGAACGGCGCGACCAGCGTCCTGCCGCACACCGGCGGCCCGGCCGGCGCCGCCGACCCCACCGCCGTCCTCCCGAGCCGCGGCGCGCCCGACCCGACCGCCGTCATGCCCCCGGTCCCGCCGGGCCAGGGCGGACCGGGCGGCCCCGAGGACCCGCACCCCTGGCAGAACCAGCTGCGCGCCGCCCGCGACCGCAACGAGCAGACGCAGGTCCAGTACCTGGACCCGAACGAGGACCCGCTGCGCCGCCGCCCCCAGCGGCAGGTCGCCCGCCCGCAGCAGCCGCCGCGCCAGGCCCCGCAGGGCCCCCCGCCCCAGCAGCCCGGCTACGGCTACCCGCAGCAGCAACAGCCCCAGCGGTACGCCACCCCGCAGCCGCAGCAGCCCCAGCAGGCGCCCCGGCGCGAGCCGCAGCGCTACGCCCCGCCGCCCGCCCCGGAGCCCCAGCCGCCCCGGCGCGAGCCCCGCCCGCCCCGGCAGCGCAGCGCCAACCCCATGCGCATCCCCGGCCTCGGCTGCCTCAAGGGCTGCCTGGTGACGCTCGTCATCCTGGTCGTGGCCGGCTGGCTGATCTGGGAGCTGAGCCCGCTCCAGGACTGGATCGGTACCGGCCAGGGCTACTGGGACCAGCTCGGCGACTGGTTCACCGACGCCAAGGACTGGATCGGCGACCTGGGCGGCGGCGGCGGGGCCTCCACCGGCGGCTGAGCCGTCCAACGCGCCCTCGTGCGAGCCTTCGGGCGAGCCGTCTGAGAAGCCCTCGGTCCGCCCTTTGGCCGCCCTCAGTCCGCCCTCGGAACGGCCGGGTCCGGAGACTTGTCGACATCCAGGGGGTGATTTCCCCCTCCACCGTGAAGGTCGCCTCCCGGGACGCGTACTTTAAGGCGCAACACGCGTCGGTAGGAGCAGTCTTGGCACGGAAGATCGGCAGCCGGTACACCGCCCACCAGATCCTCGGGCGGGGCAGCGCCGGCACGGTGTGGCTCGGCGAGGGCCCCGAGGGGCCCGTCGCGATCAAGCTCCTGCGCGAGGACCTGGCGTCCGACCAGGAACTCGTCTCACGCTTCGTGCAGGAGCGCACCGCCCTGCTCGGCCTGGAGCACCCGCACATCGTCTCCGTACGCGACCTGGTCGTCGACGGCAACGACCTCGCCCTCGTCATGGACCTGGTCCGCGGCACCGACCTGCGCACCCGCCTGGACCGGGAGCGGCGCATGGCGCCCGAGGCCGCGGTCGCCGTCGTCGCGGACATCGCCGACGGCCTGGCCGCCGCGCACGCCGCCGGGGTCGTCCACCGCGACGTCAAGCCCGAGAACGTGCTGCTCGACATGCAGGGCCCGCTCGGCCCCGGCGGCTCCCACCCCGCCCTGCTGACGGACTTCGGCGTGGCGAAACTCATCGACACCCCGCGCCGCACCCGCGCCACGAAGATCATCGGCACCCCTGACTACCTGGCCCCCGAGATCGTCGAGGGCCTGCCCCCGCGCGCGGCGGTCGACATCTACGCCCTGGCCACGGTCCTCTACGAGCTGCTGGCCGGCTTCACGCCCTTCGGCGGCGGCCACCCCGGCGCCGTACTGCGCCGCCATGTGACCGAGACCGTCGTCCCGCTCCCCGGCATCCCGGACGAGCTGTGGCAGCTCCTCGTGCAGTGCCTCGCCAAGGCGCCCGCCTCCCGGCTGCGCGCCTCCGAGCTGAGCGCCCGGCTGCGCGAGCTGCTGCCGCTGCTGGCCGGCATGGGCCCGCTCGACGTGGACGAGCCCGACGCCGACCAGGACGAGGACGCGCCGGAGGAGCCCCCGGCCGCCGCGCCCGCCGGGGAGCCGGTACGGCGCCGGGGGGCCGTGCCCCTGGTGCCCGGCGCCAAGCCCGCCGACTCCAACCGCGACACCCACACCTCCATGCGCGTACCGGCCCCCGACGAGCTGGCCGGCCCCGCCCGCGGCACCGCCCGCGCCCCGCGCGCGTCCGGCGCCCCGCGTCCCGGCTCGGCCCGCAACCGCGCCACCGCGCGGCGCCGCCGGCTCGCCCTCGGCGCGGGCGCGATCGCCCTGGTGGCGGCGGTCGGCGTCGGTACGTGGCTGGCGACCGGCGGCGACGAGGACGGCGCGGGCCCCCAGGACACACGGAACTCCGCCCCGGCCTCCCCGTGAGGCCCGGCGGCCGCGGCCGGGGACGGACCGGGCGAGGACCGCCGGCCGGAGCCGTTACGCTGGACGCGTGGCAGTCGTCGATGTATCCGAAGAGCTGAAGTCCCTCTCCTCGACCATGGAGTCGATCGAGGCCGTCCTGGACCTCGACAGGCTGAGGGCAGACATCGCCGTGCTCGAGGAGCAGGCGGCAGCGCCCTCGCTGTGGGACGACCCGGAGGCGGCGCAGAAGATCACCAGCAAGCTCTCCCACCTCCAGGCGGAGGTGCGGAAGGCCGAGGCGCTGCGCGGCCGGATCGACGATCTCGGGGTGCTCTTCGAGATGGCCGACGAGGAGGACGACCCGGACACCCGTGCCGAGGCCGAGTCCGAGCTGACGGCCGTGAAGAAGGCGCTGGACGAGATGGAGGTCCGCACGCTGCTCTCGGGTGAGTACGACGCGCGTGAGGCGCTCGTCAACATCCGCGCGGAGGCCGGTGGCGTGGACGCCGCCGACTTCGCCGAGAAGCTCCAGCGCATGTACCTGCGCTGGGCCGAGCAGCACGGCTACAAGACCGAGGTCTACGAGACGTCGTACGCGGAGGAGGCCGGCATCAAGTCGACCACCTTCGCCGTGCAGGTGCCGTACGCCTACGGGACGCTCTCCGTCGAGCAGGGCACGCACCGGCTGGTGCGCATCTCGCCCTTCGACAACCAGGGGCGGCGCCAGACCTCCTTCGCGGGCGTCGAGATCCTCCCCGTGGTCGAGACGACGGACCACATCGAGATCGACGAGTCCGAGCTGCGGGTCGACGTGTACCGGTCGTCCGGTCCCGGCGGCCAGGGCGTGAACACCACGGACTCCGCGGTGCGCCTCACCCACCTGCCCACCGGCATCGTCGTCTCCTGCCAGAACGAGCGCTCCCAGATCCAGAACAAGGCCACCGCCATGAACGTCCTCCAGGCCAAGCTCCTGGAGCGGCGCCGCCAGGAGGAACAGGCCAAGATGGACGCCCTCAAGGGCGACGGCGGCAACTCCTGGGGCAACCAGATGCGTTCGTACGTGCTGCACCCGTACCAGATGGTCAAGGACCTGCGCACGGAGCACGAAGTCGGCAACCCCGAGGCCGTGTTCAACGGCGAGATCGACGGCTTCCTGGAGGCCGGAATTCGCTGGCGCAAGCAGCAGGAGAAGTAGCACGCGGCGTACGTGCCGTTTGTCGACAAGGCAACTGCCGCCCATATGGCGGCGGTTGCCTTTTCTCGCATACGTCTCCTTACTCGGACATCGCGTACGCAACGACCTTGACGTCGCTTTGAACTTTCGCGAGGGTAAGGCGCGGCATGCGTATTTCTGGGGCGCATGTGAACCGGGGGCTCGAGCACGTCAGCCGCCCCCGTCGATCACGGCCCCCGAACGCGGCCTCACCGACTACTGGCTACTGGGGGTAGCAACTACATGACGAAGAAGACGCGTGTCCGTGTCGCACGCATAGCGGCCGGCGCGGTGATCGCCGCCGGCGCCTCCCTGACCGCCGCGGGCGCGGCCTCGGCGCTGGAGATCGGTGTAGAGGCCGGTCCGTTGAGCATCGGCGTGCAGGCCGGCGAGGCCGGCGACCCCACGGGCGGTACCGAAGGTGGTACCGAGGGCGGCACCAACGAGGGCGCAAGCCTGGGTGTGACCGAGGGTACGTCGACGGGCACCTCCGGCGACCCGACGACCGGCGGTACGACCGGTGACCCGACGACCGGCGGCACCTCCGGCGACCCGACCACGGGCGGCACGTCGGGCGACCCGACCACGGGCGGCACCTCCGGTGACCCGACGACCGGTGGCACGACCGGTGACCCGACGACCGGCGGTACCTCCGGTGACCCCGCCACGGGCGGCACGTCGGGCGACCCGACGACGGGCGGCACCTCCGGTGACCCGACCACCGGCGGTTCCACCGGCGGCACCGGCGGCTCGACCGGCGGCGACGGCGGCACCACCGGCGGCTCCACCGGCGGTAACGGCGGCTCCACCGGCACCACCGGCGGCGGCACGGGCGGCAACGGCGGCTCCACCGGCGGCGACGGCGGCAGCTCCGGCGGCATCGGCGGCACCACCCCCGACGGTGGTGGCAACGACGCCGTCACCCAGGACCAGGGTTCCTCCGCGCTGACCGACACCGGGGAAGAGGCCCCGGCCTCCAACCCCTCCGCTCAGGGAAGTGGGGACGAGCTGGCCGAGACCGGTGCGGCGGAGACCACGTTCCTGCTGGTCGGCGCCGCGACGATGATCGCCGGCGGCATCGGCTTCCGCTTCTTGCCGCGCCTCATGAACGGCCGCGGCGGAGCCGCTGCCTGACGGTAGCCGCCCGCGCACGCGGCGCACAGGCACACGGAAGGGCCCGGAGCACACGCTCCGGGCCCTTCCCGTGTCCGTGTCGTGGCGGCCCTGTGCGGGCCCTCCACGCCGCTCAGACGGTCTGGTGGGCCAGCAGGGCCACCGCCGCGATCAGCACCGCCAGCAGCGCGATCAGCGTCATCGGATTCAGCCCCGCGAAGAAGTTGTTCTCCTGCTGCATCCGCTCGCGGTTCGCCCGGCACACCGGGCACCGGCCCTCACTCACGGGCGCCGCGCAGTTCGCGCACACCAACCGGTCGTACGTCATGCGCTCGCCCTCCTTGCCGCCGGGTCCGTCAGGAACAACGCCCGCGTCGGTACGAACGTTCCCCCTCCACTGTGCCAGGTTCCGCAAGGCCCCGCGCGCCCTCCCGGCAGGGACAAAACGCGCAACTGATGCACAACCCCGACCGGTGACTGCGGGCCCCTCCCCGGTTCGCGTATGGTCACGCACATCTACCCCCGGCGACCCGTGGTGCATCCGTGATCCGATTCGACAACGTGTCCAAGGTCTACCCCAAGCAGAACCACCCAGCCCTCCGCGACGTCTCCCTGGAGGTCGAGAAGGGCGAGTTCGTCTTCCTGGTGGGGTCCTCCGGCTCCGGAAAGTCCACCTTCCTGCGGCTGGTCCTCCGCGAGGAGCGGTGCAGCCACGGACAGGTGCACGTCCTGGGCAAGGACCTCGCCCGACTCTCCAACTGGAAGGTGCCGCAGATGCGCCGCCAGCTGGGGACGGTCTTCCAGGACTTCCGCCTGCTGCCGAACAAGACGGTCGGCGAGAACGTGGCCTTCGCCCAGGAGGTCATCGGCAAGTCCCGCGGCGAGATCCGCAAGTCGGTGCCCCAGGTGCTCGACCTCGTCGGTCTCGGCGGCAAGGAGGACCGCAGGCCCGGCGAGCTGTCCGGCGGTGAGCAGCAGCGCGTCGCCATCGCCCGCGCCTTCGTCAACCGCCCCAAGCTGCTGATCGCCGACGAACCCACGGGCAACCTCGACCCGCAGACCTCCGTCGGCATCATGAAGCTGCTCGACCGCATCAACCGGACGGGCACCACGGTGATCATGGCCACCCACGACCAGAACATCGTGGACCAGATGCGCAAGCGCGTCATCGAGCTGGAGAAGGGCCGCCTCGTCCGCGACCAGGCACGCGGCGTCTACGGCTACCAGCACTGACGAGGAACGGAAAGGCTTAACGAGACGCCATGCGCGCCCAGTTCGTGCTCTCGGAGATCGGTGTCGGTCTTCGCCGCAATCTGACGATGACCTTCGCCGTCATCGTCTCCGTCGCCCTGTCGCTGGCCCTCTTCGGCGCTTCGCTGCTGATGAACGACCAGGTCGCCAGCATGAAGGGCTACTGGTACGACAAGGTCAACGTCTCGGTCTTCCTCTGCAACAAGAGCGATGCCGAGTCCGACCCCAACTGCGCCAAGGGCGCGGTGACCTCGGACCAGAAGAAGCAGATCATGGCCGACCTCGACGAGATGACGGTCGTCGACAAGGTGACGTACGAGTCGCAGGACGACGCGTACAAGCACTACAAGGAGCAGTTCGGCGACTCGCCGCTGGCCAGTTCGCTCACGCCGGACCAGATGCAGGAGTCGTACCGGATCAAGCTCAAGGACCCGGAGAAGTACCAGGTCATCGCCACCGCCTTCAACGGCCGTGAGGGCGTGCAGTCCGTGCAGGACCAGAAGGGCATCCTGGACAACCTCTTCGGTCTGCTGAACCTGATGAACCGGGCCGCGCTCGGCGTCATGGTGCTCATGCTGATCGTGGCCCTGCTGCTGATCGTCAACACGGTGCGGGTCTCCGCCTTCAGCAGGCGGCGCGAGACCGGCATCATGCGGCTGGTCGGCGCTTCCGGCTTCTACATCCAGACCCCGTTCATCATGGAGGCCGCCGTCGCCGGTCTCATCGGCGGCGGGCTGGCGTGCGTGTTCCTGGCGGGCGGCTGGTACTTCACCATCGACCACGGCATGAACCTGTCCTCGAAGCTGAACCTGATCAACTTCATCGGGTGGGACGCCGTCCTGACGAAGCTCCCGCTCATCCTGGCCACGAGCCTGCTGATGCCGGCGCTGGCGGCGTTCGTCGCGCTGCGCAAGTACCTGAAGGTGTGACGCATACCAAGAGGGACGAACGGTCAAGCGGCCGTTCGTCCCTCTTGCCTTGTCCTAGACTCACCGGCATGTCAGGCCGTGACCTGTTCTGTCAGCCCCGTCGCGTACGCCACGGGGCCGCCCTGACCTTGGTGTTCGCGAGTGTCCTCGTCACCGGCGCGGCCACCGGCGCGCTGCCCGGAACCGACCGGAAGCCGACGCCCGAACGCACCCGCGCGGCCGCCCCCGCCGGCCGGCACGACGACGTGGCCCGCGCGGCGGCCGAGGCGATGGCCGACGGCAAGTCCCCCGCGGAGGCCGCCGAACGCGCCGTCAGCCGCAGCGGGGACCGCTGGGGCGCCGTCTACTCCCCGGGCGAGTACGAGGAGTTGGAGGAGGCCCTCGACGGCCGCTACACCGGCGTCGGCCTCTCCGCGCGGCGCGAGCGCGACGGCGGCATCGAGGTGACCCGGGTGCGCTCGGGCTCGCCCGCCGCCGACGCCGGGATCCGCGAGGGCGACCGGCTGCGCAGCGTCGACGGCGAGCGGGTCGACGGGCGCCCGGTCACCGAGGTCGTCTCGATACTGCGCGGCGACGCCCAGCAGGAGCCCGCCGGCACGCCCGTCCGCCTCGGCCTGGAACGCGGCACGCGCGCGTGGACCGAGACCGTGCGCCGGGCCCGGCTCTCCACCGAGCCCGTGACCGTCCTCACCCGCGCCGACGGTGTCACCGTCGTCAAGGTCGCCTCCTTCACCAAGGGCGTCGGCGCCCGGGTCCGCGACGCCGTGGCCCGCGTCCCGTCCGGCACCGGCGTCGTCCTGGACCTGCGCGGCAACTCCGGCGGCCTGGTCACCGAGGCCGTCAGCGCCGCCTCCGCCTTCCTGGACGGCGGCCTCGTCGCCACGTACGACGTCGACGGCGACCAGCGCGCCCTGCACGCCGAGCCCGGCGGCGACACCGTCCGGCCCCTGGTCGCGCTCGTCGACGGCGGCACCATGAGCGCGGCCGAGCTGCTCACCGGCGCCCTCCAGGACCGCGGCCGCGCGGTCGTCCTGGGCTCCCGCACCTTCGGCAAGGGCTCGGTCCAGATGCCGAGCCGGCTCCCCGGCGGCTCGGTCGCCGAGCTGACCGTCGGCCACTACCGCACCCCCTCCGGCCGCGGCGTCGACGGCACCGGTATCACCCCCGACCTGGAGGTCGACCCCACCGACCCGGCCGCCCTGGACCGCGCCCGGACCGTACTGAGCGGGCTGGGGCGCTAGCGGGCCCGCCCCGCGTGATCGGCTTTCCCCACGGCCCCTCCCTAGTGCCAAAATGGGCGGCACTATGGCTAAGGAAAAAGGGCGCAAGCTGATCGCGCAGAACAAGAAGGCGCGGCACGACTACCAGATCCTCGACACCTACGAGGCGGGCCTGGTCCTGTCCGGGACCGAGGTGAAGTCGCTGCGCCAGGGGCGGGCCTCGCTGGTCGACGGCTTCGTGCAGCTCGACGGGCACGAGGCGTGGCTGCACAACGTGCACGTGCCGGAGTACAGCCAGGGCACCTGGACCAACCACAGCGCCCGCCGCAAGCGGAAGCTGCTGCTGCACCGCGAGGAGATCGACAAGCTGGAGTCGAAGTCCCAGGAGACCGGCCACACGATCGTGCCCCTGGCGCTCTACTTCAAGGACGGCCGCGCCAAGGTGGAGATCGCGCTGGCACGCGGCAAGAAGGAGTACGACAAGCGGCAGACCCTGCGCGAGAAGCAGGACCGGCGCGAGGCGGAGCGGACGATGTCGGCGATCCGCCGCAAGCAGCGGGCCTGACCGCGGGGAATGGGCTGGCACGTGCGTGCGTTGGTCACGTACGATGGTGAACGCACCCCGCGCGGGTGCACGGTTTGAAAAATCAACATGGGGATGATCGGTTTCGACAGCGGCTGTCGAAGCAGGGGAAGCGTGTCGAGGAAGCGGCCATGATCTCGTAAACCACAGGCCGAAAAAAATAATCGCCAACACCAAGCGCGATTCCTCCCAGCAGGCCTTCGCCCTCGCTGCCTGATCTCAGGTAGCAGAGCGAGCCTCCTACTACGGGAGTGTCAGCCCGGGGCTGTTCCCGACCCGGATCCTGGCATCAGCTAGGGGACTAAACCTTGATCCCGGTCACGGGGTGAAGAGGGAAACCAAACAGTGACTGGGCCCGTCGGAGACTTGTTCGCGTGATCTCCGGGGCCGAGAAAATCGAAGCGAACTGCACACGGAGAAGCCCTGATTCCACACCGTTGGACGCGGGTTCGATTCCCGCCATCTCCACGAGGTCGAGGGCGACCTGTGTTCGCGTACAGCGCGAGCACAGGTCGCCCTCATCGTTTTTCACGCGGCTTCGCCGCGCGAGGCGGGGGCTCGGCCACCCGCACCCCCGTGCTTGGCCCCCGGCGACAGGCGGGGTGCTCGTTCGTACGGTCCTCGCGTGCAGCTTCGGTACGCCTTCAGGCTGTACCCGGCCACCAGTCAGCAGGCCGCGTTGTCGAGGGCGTTCGGGTGCGCCCGCGTCATGTGCAACGACGCTTTGCGTGCCCGTGAGGATGCCCGGAGGGCCGGGCGTGCCTGGCTCGGCGCGCCGCGTTTCAAGTCCCCCGGGGATCAGCCTGCCGAAGATCGGCGCGGTGAAGGTGAAGTGGTCCCGCCCCCTGCCCGCCACACCGTCCTCCGTGACCGTCGTCAAGGACGCTGCCGGCCGGTGTTTCGCCTCGTTCGTCCTCGACGCCGACCCCGCCGCCGACCAGGCACGGATGCGCGAAACCGAGAACACCGTCGGCATCGACCTGGGCTTCACTCACTTCGCGGTCGGGTCCGACGGCACGAATGTCGACTCCCCCCGGTTTCTGCGGCACGCGAGCGCCGTGGAGGACCTGTCGGTGGCAGGACTGGCTGAGCGGTACGGCCGCACCCTGGTCAAGACGGCCGCCGGACACTGGCGGTATCGGCCTGCGGAGCGCCGGTAGGACCGGGGGCGATCCCGGCTCAGCGTGAAGGAACAGGAAGCCACGTATTCCCGACGGCGAACCGCGCCGCGCAGCGGCACGGCAACACGACTGGGAAGGCCGGAATCCCCGGGCTTCAGCCCAAGGAGCAAGTCAAGAGAGCGGACTGACGTACCGCCGTCATGCCGCCGGCGAGGTGCTCGCGGGCCGCCTCGACGCCTCCTTCGGCCGGTACGCGGGCCTGCCCGAGGCGCTGCGGACCGGGCTCGGCCACCAACCGGTGCGCTGCGAGCGGATGTCGTCGTCCTGCCCGAGGACCACCCGCTGGCCGGCCTTGCCGAGGTGCCGCCGCGCTCGCCGGGGAGAGCGTGTACGCCGGGGCCGGCAATCCGCGCCCGCCGGAGTGGGCCGACCTCGCGCGCCGCCTGTGCGAGGGGCGCGGTATCGAGGTGGCGCCGCCCGCTCCGCTCGCCGTCGGCGACGGGGAGTTCCGGCGGATCATGGACAAGACCCGCACCCCGGTCCTGGCCGTGGAGGGCTTCCCCGCGCTGCCGGCCACCGTGGTGCGCCCGCTGGTCGATCCCGTACCGTTGTCGCCGCTCTCCCCGGTGTGGCGAAAGGGGCCTGGCGCGCCCCGCGTTCGACGCCCTGCGGAGGGCGGCGGCCCAGCTCGCGACCGGGAACGACTGGCTCCGTCTCCGGCCGGAGGATGGTTTCCGGTCGCCGACGAAACGGTGATGTCCGTCCTTACGCGGTTGTGATGTCTGTCCATAAGTGGACACAGGGCAACCACACGTCCTTCGCGTGCGCTACATTCGTCCCCTGAGCACGGTGTGGTACGGGGGGCGCTCGAACCTGGTGGGGGCCGGTTCGGCCGACGAGTGCTCGCGGTCGTATGCGCACCCGGAACGGTCCCGTGGGGGGAAGTGCGCGCGCGTGAATAGTTGGCAAAAAGACGCCCAACCGGCTTGGCCGCAGGCCGAGTCCCGGGTTCATGATCTCTCGGAGGCGAGACCGGATGCAGACGCCACCGAGGTGTTTTCCGCGACCCGCGTTCACCCGACAGCAGGGGACTTTCCGATGACCGGCAACGGCTCCGGCGGACCCGCCGGGGGCGGGCAGAACTGGTTCGAGGGCTCCGACGACGCCACACGTCGCGTCGAGCGGCCCGGAGAAGCGGACGCCGCCCCGACCGAGATACTCGGCGCCCGAATAGGGCGCGACGGCACGGACCTCGGGCGGGCCCGCCCCCCGATCAACCCGCGCCGCATCACCTGGGGCAAGCCCGACGCGGACGCCACGCGTCCCGCCGGCCCGGACGCGGACCGCACCGCCGTCCTCCCCCCGACCGGCCCGGCCGGTCCGGCGGGTCAGGCCGGAGCGGGCATACCCGGCGACCCGTTCGCCCCCGGCGACCCCTTCGCCGCGGCATCCCCGGCGGGCCCCGCCGACCCGGCCGGCGCCACCCGAGTCCTCCCGGCCGCCGGCCCCGGCACCGCCGCCCTGCGCGACCCGTGGCAGGAGACCCCCGGCGCCGACGGCGACCCCGGCTCCGACGCCGGTGAGCACGCCCACGACCCGCACGAGGTCACCGTCCAGCTCGACGCCGTCAACTTCGGCGACAACGGCGTGATCCGCCGCGCCGAGAGCAACGGACAGCGCCGCAAGGGCGGTACGGAGGCCTCCGACGGACCCGTCTTCGTCGACGAGTCCGGACGTCGCAGCCGCCTCTACCGCCGCCTCGGCATATTCGTCGGCATCGCCTGCGCGATCTACGCCGTCGTCATCGTCTCCACCCTGCTGTCCGGCAACTCCAACGCGCCCTGGCTGCCCGTGCAGGGCCAGGAGAACGAGAAGCCGGCCGGCGAGGTCGACTCCACCCCCGGGCCCTCGCAGTCCGCGGAGCCCTCGGTCACCGACGGCGCCGACCCGAGGACCAACTCCTCGACCGGTGCCGACGCGACCAGCGAGCCCGGCGGCGGCGCGTCCGCGTCCGGCAAGGACGGCGCCTCCGGTGCCGCCCAGAAGCCCGGCACCAGCGCCGACCCCGCCGCCCCGGTGACCGGCGGATCCTCCCAGAAGCCCGGCACCGGAACGGGCGGCGGCGTGGCCGACCCGGGCACCGGCACCGGCACGCAGCCCGCCACGCAGGTACCGCCGCCCGTCGACAACCCGGACCCGTCCACGGGCGGCACCACCGGCGGCACCACCGGCGGCGGCACCGACCCCTCCCCGCCCGACCCGACCGCGCCCACCACCGAGCCGGCCACGGACCCCGGTACGGGCGACGGCGGCACCGGCATCCTCCCCAACGGCGCGAGCGACACGACACCCGTCGCCGCCGGAGCCGCCGACGGCACCGCCGTCGTCGCAGTCGCCGATCCGGGCGACACCTCCACTCCCCCTTCCCTGTCCCCGGAGAACACCCTCTGATGGCATTCCGCAACCGCCGTCGTGGGTCCGCGCGCAGCGCCCGCGAGGGCTCCCGCCGCCGCGTGCCCTTGCGCCTGCTGCTCCCGCTGCTCCTCCTGGTCGCCCTGGTCGCGATGCTCATGCTGCGCGGCTACGTGCACAGCGAGATCCTCGCCGACCACCGCATCCAGAAGCCCGCACCGGTCACCCACGTACCGGACAAGATCCTGGAGGGCGGCCCGGTCATCGACGTCCGGGGCGGCCGCACCGAGGGCCTGAGCGTCCCGGACCACCGGCTCGTCCTCACCTTCGACGACGGCCCCGACCCGACCTGGACGCCGAAGGTGCTCGACGTGCTGAAGAAGCACCACGCGCACGCCGTGTTCTTCGTCACCGGCACGATGGCCTCCCGCTACCCGGACCTCGTCAAGCGCATGGTCGACGAGGGCCACGAGGTGGGCCTGCACACCTTCAACCACCCCGACCTCTCCTACCAGTCGAAGAAGCGCATCGACTGGGAGCTGTCGCAGAACCAGCTGGCGATCACCGGCGCGGCCGGTGTCCGCACCTCGCTCTTCCGGCCGCCGTACTCCTCCTTCGCCGACGCGATGGACGACAAGTCCTGGCCGGTCACGCAGTACATCGGCAGCCGCGGCTACATCACCGTCGTCAACAACACCGACAGTGAGGACTGGCAGAAGCCCGGCGTCGACGAGATCATCCGCCGGGCCACGCCCAAGGGCGGCAAGGGCGCCATCGTCCTGATGCACGACTCCGGCGGCGACCGCCACCAGACCGTGCAGGCCCTGGACCGCTTCCTGCCCGACCTCAAGGCCGAGGGCTACACCTTCGACAACCTCACCGAGGCCCTGGACGCCCCCAGCGCCATGACCCCGGTGACCGGCGTCGACCTGTGGAAGGGCAAGGCCTGGGTCTTCCTGGTCCAGGCGTCCGAGAAGGTCACCGGCGTCCTGGTGGTGGGCCTGTCCATCGTCGGCACCCTGGTCATCGCCCGGTTCGTGCTGATGCTGCTGCTCTCCGGCGTCCACGCCCGCCGCGTGCGCCGCCTGCGCTTCCGCTGGGGTGCGGACATCACCGAACCGGTGACGGTGCTGGTCCCGGCGTACAACGAGGCCAAGTGCATCGAGAACACCGTGCTGTCCCTGATGGCGAGCGACCACCCGATCGAGGTCATCGTCATCGACGACGGCTCCAGTGACGGCACCGCCCGCATCGTCGAGGCGATGGGCCTGCCCAACGTCCGGGTGATCCGCCAGCTCAACGCGGGCAAGCCCGCAGCCCTCAACCGGGGCCTGGCCAACGCCCGCTACGACATCATCGTGATGATGGACGGCGACACCGTCTTCGAGCCGTCCACCGTCCGCGAGCTCGTCCAGCCCTTCGGCGACGCGCGGGTCGGCGCCGTGGCCGGCAACGCGAAGGTCGGCAACAAGGACAGCCTCATCGGCGCCTGGCAGCACATCGAGTACGTGATGGGCTTCAACCTGGACCGCCGGATGTACGACATCCTCGGCTGCATGCCGACCATCCCCGGTGCCGTCGGCGCCTTCCGCCGCTCCGCCCTGGAGCCCATCGGCGGCATGAGCGACGACACCCTCGCCGAGGACACCGACGTCACGATGGCGCTGCACCGCGCCGGCTGGCGCGTGGTCTACGCCGAGAACGCCCGCGCCTGGACCGAGGCCCCGGAGTCCGTGCAGCAGCTGTGGTCCCAGCGCTACCGCTGGTCGTACGGCACGATGCAGGCCATCTGGAAGCACCGCCGCGCGATCATCGAGAAGGGCCCCTCGGGCCGCTTCGGCCGCGTCGGCCTGCCCTTCGTCTCCCTGTTCATGGTCGTGGCCCCGCTGCTCGCGCCGCTGATCGACATCTTCCTGCTCTACGGCATCGTGTTCGGCCCGACCCAGAAGACGATCCTGGCGTGGCTGGGCGTCCTCGCCCTCCAGGCGGTCTGCGCGGCCTACGCGTTCCGGCTCGACCGCGAGCGCATGAGCCACCTGATCTCGCTGCCGCTCCAGCAGATCCTCTACCGCCAACTCATGTACGTCGTGCTGCTCCAGTCCTGGATCACCGCACTCACCGGCGGCCGCCTGCGCTGGCAGAAGCTGCGCCGCACCGGCGTCGTCGGGGCTCCCGGCGGCACCGTGCCGGGCCAGCGTGCGAGCAGCGATGATCGGAGGCCCGTGGCATGACCCACGGATACACGACCGGTACCGGCAGGAACCCGGAGCCGGCCGGCCCGTACGGGACCCCCTACGAGACCCCTTTCGGGACTCCCTACGGGGGCGACCCGAGCAGCGTCCGGAACGGAGCCCCGGCCGGTGCTCCGTACGCGGGCGGCCCCGACGAGGCCCCGTACGGTGCCCCGGGGGCGCCGTACGCCGTGCCGCAGCAGCGGGCGACGGACCCCGTGCCCGGTCTCGCGACCGAACCGGCCCCCGAGTCCGCGCCGGCCGCCGCGCCCAAGAAGCCGGGCCGCGACCGCTACCTCGACCTGCTGCGCTCCATCGCCCTGGTCCGCGTCGTGGTGTACCACCTGTTCGGCTGGGCCTGGCTGTCGGTGCTGTTCCCGTCGATGGGCGTGATGTTCGCCCTGGCCGGCTCGCTGATGGCGCGCTCGCTCAAGCGCCCGGCGGGCAGCGTCATCCGCAGCCGCATCCGCCGGCTGCTGCCGCCCATGTGGGCGTTCTCGGTGGTCGTGCTGGCGATGATGTTCATCAACGGCTGGAACCCCACCAAGGACCCCGACCACGGTGACACCTGGGGCCTGATCAGCCTGGCCAACTACATCATCCCGATCGGCGCCCCGCCCTACCCCTGGCACGTGGGCTCCGCCTCGGGAGTGCTGGAGGACAGCTGGGCGGTGCAGGCCGCCGGTCCGCTGTGGTACCTGCGCGCCTACCTCTGGTTCGTCATCGCCTCCCCGCTGCTGCTGTGGGCGTTCCGCCGGGCCCCCTGGCCCACGCTGTTCGCCCCGCTCGCCCTCACGGCGGTCGTCGGCACCGGCGTGGTGCAGATCCCCGGCGAGACCGGCAACGCGGTCACCGACTTCGCGGTCTACGGCAGCTGCTGGGTCCTGGGCTTCGCCCACCACGAGGGGCTGCTGAAGCAGATCCCGCGCTACGTCTCGGTCTCCGGCGCGTTCCTGGTGATGGCCTTCGGCCTGTGGTGGGCCTCCGGCCACCTGGGCGCCGACGGCTGGGACCTGAACGACATCCCGATGGCCCAGGCCGCCTGGTCCTTCGGCTTCGTGGTGATCCTGCTCCAGTACTCCCCGTCCTGGCAGGAGCTTCCCGGGAAACTGGCGAAGTGGGACAAGCTGATCACGCTCTCCAACAACCGCGCGGTCACCATCTACCTGTGGCACAACCTGCTGATCATGCTGACGGTCCCGATCATCGACCTGGCGTACCGGCTGCCGTTCATGCAGAGCGAGCGGGCCTCGAACGCCCTCTCGGACGCGTACACGTTCTGGATGTTCGCTCTGGTCTGGCCGCTGATCGGCCTGATGGTCCTCGCGGTCGGCTGGATCGAGGACCTCGCGGCCAAGCGCAAGCCCCGCCTGTGGCCGAACGGCGCCAAGCGCTCCGCCGGGAAGCGGGCGACGGCCCGCGGCTGAGCGCGGGCCGTACGCCGAGCGGTACGGACGGCCCCCGGTGTGGGCGGGCTCCTCGCGAGGAGCCCACCCACACCGGGGGCATCGTCGTCGGGCCGGAGGCCCCGGCGGGCCGCCTACCGATGGGTGCGCCGTACTCCCGAGCAGGCGAGAGCGATCAGCGCGCCGGCGAGCAGGGCGAGCAGGACGGTCGTCCCGGTGCCTCCGGTGTCCGTGAAGTGCCGGTACGGCGACGGAATCTGCGCGAGGCACCAGAGACCGATGCCGAGCAGACCCAGTCCCCAGAGCCGGGGCCGGACGATGCCGGTGCGCAGCCAGGGCGGAACCCACCCGACGGCCAGGGCCACCAGGGCGGACGCCACCGCGAAGCTCGGTGGTCTTCCCGCGCGTGTCCCCGCGTCGCCACTGATGACGCGAACGGAGCGAGGACGCTCATGGTGATCGCATTTGCTGTCGTGGGAAGCTTCTGTCGCAAGCCATGAGTGGTAGCGCACGAGTGATGCCGACCGCGGTGCGAAGGGGAACGGGTGGTCATCGTTTCTCACGGTCGCGGCGGCGGGTGCACCACCGGCCTACCGCGACCGTCAGCAGATGGTCTCCTTCAGGGTGCCCCCGCAGGCGGAACGGGGCGGTGGCTCAGCAGGTCCCCGGGCTGCACCGCAGGACCTCACAGATCCGGGTCAGGGTCGTGAACCTGATCGCCTTGGCGCGGCCGTTCTTGAGCACGGACAGGTTGACGCTGGTCACGCCCACGCGCTGGGCCAGTTCGGTGAGGGTCATGCCCTGCTCGTCGAGGAGTCGGTCGAGGTGCACCTCGATGCGGTGACCGTCGTGGTCGTCGTCGGCCATCAGACGACTCCTTCGAGGTCCTCACGCATGACCGCGCCCGCGCGGGTGATCCGGGCGAAGGTGAGCGGGCCGAGGCCTGTCAGTACGGCCAGGTAGGGAGTGGACCAAGCGGTCAGCCAGGACCCGGCCGTGAAGTCCGTGCCGGCGGAGAGTTCGGGGAGCAGGGCCGCCCCGGTGTTGGCCTCCACGAACTCCGCGATCAGGCTCCCGGCCAGCAGCCACCATCCCAGCATCCGGAGCCGGGATGCGGTGCGGGCCGTGTGGACGCCCTCCCGCGCGGCGTCGCGCAGCAGTCGGTGCAGCGGGAAGAGGCTGCTGAGCAGCAGCAGCGTCGACGGCAGGTCGCCGAGTTCGTCGAGCAGTCGCAGGTAGGCGTCGGGCGCCTCGGCGCAGTAGCGGGGGATCGCGTCGACCAGCGCTCCCCTCTCCGGCAGGAAGGCGGCGGTGGCCGTCGAGGCGGTGGCCGCGTCGTCGGTGGCGCAGACGGCGGTGTCCGTCCAGCCGCCCCGAACGATCCGGAGGAGCAGCCCCGCCGTCGTGAGGGCCAAAAGGACGCGCAAGGTCACTGACACGTGACCGGCGGAATCTCTCACCAGGGAGGCTCCTCTGGTGAGAGCAACGTTCCCTCGCGGTCATCCACAGCCCCACCGGGCCGAAACGCGTGCTCCCTACCTTCAGGGCCATCGAGCTGTTGGAGCACCGTGGAGGCGTCATGACCGTCCCTGGCGGCCGTTGGATCGAATACTGGGAACCCGAGGACGAGACCTTCTGGAAGGAGACGGGGGAGCGGGTCGCGCGGCGGAACCTGTTCTTCTCCGTCCTCTCCGAGCACATCGGCTTCTCCGTCTGGACGCTGTGGTCCGTGCTGGTCCTCTTCATGGGGCCGGAGTACGGGCTGACGCCGGCCGACAAGTTCCTGCTGACGTCGGTGGTCACGCTGGTCGGCGCGGTCGTGCGGGTGCCGTACACCTTCGCGGTCGCGATCTTCGGCGGGCGGAACTGGACGATCATCTCGGCGGGGCTGCTGCTCGTGCCGACGGTCGCCGCGTTCACGGTGATGGAGCCCGGGACGTCCTTCTCGACGTTCCTGCTGGTCGGCATGTTGGCCGGGATCGGCGGCGGCAACTTCGCCTCCTCCATGACCAACATCAACGCCTTCTTCCCGCTGAGGAAGAAGGGCTGGGCGCTCGGCATGAACGCCGGCGGCGGGAACATCGGCGTGCCGGTGATCCAGCTGACCGCGCTCGCGATCATCGGGGCGAGCGGCGGGCCCCGGGTGCTGCTCGGCATCTACATCCCGCTGATCCTGGTCGCCGCCGTCCTCGCGGCCTGCTTCATGGACAACCTCGCCTCCGTGAAGAACGACACCGGCGCCGCCAAGGACGCCGTGCGGGAGGGGCACACCTGGATCATGTCGGTGCTGTACATCGGCACGTTCGGGTCGTTCATCGGCTACAGCTTCGCCTTCGGGCAGGTGCTGACGACCCAGTTCGGGCGCACCCCGCTCCAGGCGGCCTACCTCACCTTCATCGGCCCGCTGCTGGGCTCCCTGATCCGGCCCGTCGGCGGCAAGCTCGCCGACCGGTACGGCGGTGCGCGGATCACGCTGTGGAACTTCGTCGCGATGGCCGCCGCCACCGCCGGGCTCGTCGCGGCCAGCATGGCGAAGTCGCTGCCGCTGTTCGTGACCGTGTTCGTGGTGCTGTTCGTGCTCAGCGGGCTCGGCAACGGCTCGACGTTCAAGATGATCCCCGGCATCTTCCAGCACAAGGCGCTCGCCCAGGGGCTGACGGGCGAGGCGGCGGTGGCGTACGGGCGGCGGCTGTCCGGGGCCTCGATGGGCCTGATCGGCGCGGTGGGCGCGCTCGGCGGCGTCGGCATCAACCTCGCCTTCCGCCAGTCCTTCCTCTCCGTCGGCTCCGGCACCGGCGCGTTCGTCGCCTTCCTCGCCTACTACGCGGTCTGTTTCGCCGTCACCTGGGCGGTATACCTTCGCCGTCCGGCGGTCCGGGTGCCGGCCGGCCCGGCGGGCCAAGCGGATGCGAAGGCCCAGCTCAGCTACGTCGAGGTATGACGTAACACGGGGGACATGAAGCGGAACCGAGCCTGTCACGCGCCGTTGACAGGCTCGGCCGCCGTGGAGGCAGCCACGACGCACCCACGAGGCAGGCACGACGACCGGGACGAGAGTGATGGACGACGAACAGCAGCGACCCGACCGCGAGCGACCCGACCACGGCCCCCTGGCCGGCTTCACCGTGGGCGTCACCGCCGCCCGCCGGGCCGACGAACTGGGCGCGCTGCTCCAGCGGCGCGGCGCCGCCGTCGTGCACGCCCCGGCGCTGCGGATCGTGCCGCTCGCCGACGACAGCGAGCTGCTGGCCGCGACCAAGCAGCTCCTCGACCAGGCGCCGGACGTGGTCGTCGCCACCACCGCCATCGGGTTCCGGGGCTGGATCGAGGCCGCCGACGGCTGGGGGCTCGGGGACGCGCTGCTGGAGCGGCTGCGCGCGGTGGAGTTGCTGGCGCGCGGGCCCAAGGTCAAGGGCGCGGTCCGCGCCGCCGGGCTGACCGAGCACTGGTCGCCGGCCTCCGAGTCGATGGCCGAGGTGCTGGACCGGCTCCTGGAGGAGGGCGTGGACGGCCGCCGGATCGCCGTCCAGCTGCACGGGGAGCCGCTGCCGGGGTTCGTGGAGGCGCTGCGGGAGGGCGGCGCGGAGGTGGTGGGCGTGCCGGTGTACCGGTGGCTGCCGCCGGAGGACATCGGGCCCGTGGACCGGCTGCTGGACGCGGCCGTCTCGCGGGGGCTGGACGCGGTGACCTTCACCAGCGCGCCGGCCGCCGTGTCGCTGCTCGAACGGGCGGGGGAGCGGGGGCTGCTGGCCGAGCTGCTCGCCGCGTTCGGGCACGACGTGCTGCCTGCCTGCGTCGGGCCGGTCACGGCGGTGGCGCTCCAGGCGCACGGCGTCGACACGGTGCAGCCCGAGCGGTTCCGGCTCGGTCCTCTCGTGCAGCTGCTCTGCCAGGAACTGCCCGCGCGCGCCCGGGCCCTGCCCGTCGCCGGGCACCGGCTGGAGATCCGGGGGCACGCGGTGCTCGTGGACGAGGAGTTGCGGGCCGTGCCGCCGGCGGGGATGGCCCTCCTGCGGGCGCTGGCGCGGCGGCCGGGATGGGTGGTGCCGCGGGCGGACCTGCTGCGTGCCCTTCCCGGGACGGGGCGCGACGAGCACGCCGTGGAGACGGCGATGGCGCGGCTGCGGACCTCGCTCGGGGCGCCGAAGCTGATCCAGACGGTCGTGAAGCGGGGGTACCGGCTCGCCCTGGACCCGGCGGCGGACGCGAAGTACGCGGACGACTGACGCTCCCCCGGCCGCTGCGGGCAGTCGTGCCGCTGGGGCGAGGGGGTCCTCCGCTCATGGAACAGAAGCCGAGAGTGGGGGAGGCACCCCGTGGCGCCGGGCCGCGCACCCACCCGCCCGAGCTGACCGCGCCGGGCGCCGGCCGCCCCTTGTCGTCTGCCATGCGTCCGGTCAACGGGCGCCACGGCGCACCGGACATGGCCCGGACGCGCGGGCGCATACGCACGCGTCCACGCGCGAGCGGTACGAGGGGTTCCGGGGGCGTGGGCGGGCAGGCACTGTGGAGGGAGCGGTTTCGCTGCCCCCGGCCCACCCCTAGGCGGTGACAGGAACATGGCACTGGGTACGGCCCCCGACCCCTACGACCTGCGGTTCGACACCGGCCGGATCTGCCTCGACCTCCTCGCCACCACCCACCCCGGCGAACGCCTCGAATCCGTGGACGCGCTGCGCGCCTGGATCACCGGCGCCGGACTCGTCCCGCCCGGCACCCCCCTCGCCCACGCCGACGCCGGCTGGCTGGCCGGCTTCCGCGAACTGCGCGGCCAGAGCGCCTGGTTGGTACGCGGCCACCCGGCCCCCGGCACCCCGTACGACCTCGCTCTCGCCCGCGTGAACGACCTCGCCCGCGCCGCGCCCCCCGCCCCGCGCGCGGTGCACGGCGACGACGGCTCACTCGTACGGGAGTTGACCGGGCCCCCGGAATGCGCGGCGCTGCTCGGCGCCCTCGCGCGGGACGTCGTGGATCTGCTCACCGACCCGGTCGCCCGCGCGAGCCTGAGACAGTGCGAGGGCGACAACTGCCCCATCGTGTACGTCGACACCTCCCGCGGCCGCCGCCGGCGCTGGTGCTCCAGCGAGATCTGCGGCAACCGCGAACGCGTCGCCCGCCACCGCCGCCGCGCCGCTCTCGCCCGGTAAACCACGAAACGTCCCCACACCCCGAGAAATCCGCCACCTTTCTTTGAACATCCCGCACTTCGCGTCCGTACCGGATGGGCGAGCGACCGACTGGGGGAACCCCCGGACATCGGAGGTGGGCGTGCGCAAGGATTCCGTCGTGGCCGGTGAACGTGGTGCGAGGGCCCGACATCGCATGTCCCAGACGTCCTCGGAACCCGACGAGGAGCTGATGCGCGCGCTCTACCGCGAGCACGCCGGCCCCTTGCTCGCCTACGTGCTGCGGCTGGTCGCGGGGGACCGCCAGCGCGCCGAGGACGTCGTCCAGGAGACGCTCATCCGTGCCTGGAAGAACGCCGGTCAGCTCAACCGGGCGACCGGATCGGTACGCCCCTGGCTGGTGACGGTCGCCCGGCGCATCGTCATCGACGGCCACCGCAGCCGGCAGGCCCGGCCGCAGGAGGTCGATCCGTCGCCGCTGGAGGTCATCCCCGCGGAGGACGAGATCGACAAGGCGCTGTGGCTGATGACGCTGTCGGACGCGCTCGACGACCTGACCCCGGCCCACCGGGAGGTCCTCGTCGAGACGTACTTCAAGGGGCGTACCGTCAACGAGGCGGCGCAGACACTGGGCATACCCAGCGGCACCGTGCGCTCCCGGGTGTTCTACGCCCTGCGTTCGATGAAGCTGGCACTGGAGGAGCGGGGGGTGACGGCGTGATGAGCGGGTACGGGGGAGGCCGGGGATTCGGCCCCGGTGGCACGGGTAATTCTGTCCCCATGCAGGGATCACCGGCGCCGAACGAGCACGAGACCGTCGGCGCCTACGCCCTCGGCATCCTCGACGACGCCGAGGCCACCGCGTTCGAGGCCCATCTCGCCGGCTGCGAGTGGTGCGCCCAGCAGCTCGACGAACTGGCGGGCATGGAGCCGATGATGGCCGCCCTCGCCGACCTGCCCGGCGCGGGCACGCCCGCGATCGCCGAGTCGCTCACGGCGAAGCCCTCGCCGCGGCTCTCGGAGAAGCTGGTCGACGAGGTCGCCGAGCGCCGCGCGGGCAAGCGCCGCCGCAACCTCTACCTGGTGGGCACCGCCGCCGCGCTGATCATCGGCGGCCCGTTCGCCGCCGTGGCCACCACCGGCGGCGGCGACGGCGGCGGACAGCGCACCGAGGCCGCGCAGCCGGCCGGCAGCCCCGCCGAGTCGGCCTTCTCCGCCATGCCCGACCGGGTCACCGCCACCGACCCGGCCACCCAGGTCAGCGCGACCGTGGCGCTGGAGAAGAAGGCGTGGGGCACCGAGGCCGTCCTGGAGCTGAAGAACGTCAAGGGCCCGCAGAAGTGCTCCCTGGTCGCCGTCGGCAAGAACGGCGAACGCGAGACCCTCACCTCCTGGACCGTCCCCGCCTGGGGGTACGGCATCCCCGGCGCCACCACCGAGAAGGCCAGCAAACCGCTCTACGTGCACGGCGGCGCCGCCTTCGAGCCCCACCAGATCGACCGCTTCGAGGTCATGACCTTCGACGGCGACCGGCTGGTGGAGGTCGACGCCTAGCCCGCCGAACAGGCGGCGGCGGCCGTCCCGGGGCCGGTGACCGGGTGTGCCGTAGCTTTCCCGGGTCCCCTTCGCGTACCTTTGACGGCTGCCCAGCACGTCAGAAGGGGGCCCGGTGGCCGCACAGGCTCAGCAGGACTCAGCGGTCGACTCGGCGCACGACCCCGTAGGGGAATCCGCGCGGGACTCCACCCGGGAGGACTCCGTACGCGACCGAGAGATCAGCGTGGAACAGGCACACCTGGACCGGGTGTACCGCCGACTGGAAGAGAAGATCCACGAGGCCGAGTTCCTCATGCACGACGCCGCCCAGCGCGGCCATGTCGGCACGCCCGGCGCGCTGGCCGAGCGGGATGCCCAGGTCTTCCGGGCCGGCATCCACCTCAACCGGCTGAACAACGAGTTCGAGGACTTCCTCTTCGGCCGCGTCGACCTGCTCCTCGGCAAGGACGGCAAGAAGGGCCCGGACGGCGCGTACACGGCGGTGGAGCCCGCCGAGGGCGCCATCAGGCCCGACAACACCGCCGACATCGCCGAGACCCTCCACATCGGCCGCATCGGCGTCCTCGACGAGGACTACGCCCCGCTGGTCATCGACTGGCGGGCCCCCGCCGCCGCGCCCTTCTACCGGTCCACGGCGGTCGATCCGGGCCGGGTCGTGCGGCGCCGGGTGATCCGCTCCAAGGGCCGGCGCGTCCTCGGCGTCGAGGACGACCTGATGCGGCCCGAGGTCACCGCCCGCCTGGACGGCGAGGAGCTGGCCGTCGTCGGCGACGGCGCCCTGATGGCCGCCCTCGGCCAGGCCCGTACGCACTCCATGCGGGACATCGTGGCGTCCATCCAGGCCGAGCAGGACCTGGTCATCCGCGCCCCCGCCGCCTCCGTGACCTACGTCGAGGGCGGCCCCGGCACCGGCAAGACCGCCGTCGCCCTGCACCGCGCGGCCTACCTCCTCTACCAGGACCGGCGCCGGTACGCGGGCGGCATCCTCATCGTCTCCCCGACCCCGCTGCTGGTGGCGTACACCGAGGGCGTGCTGCCCTCCCTCGGCGAGGAGGGCCAGGTCGCCATCCGCGCCGTCGGCTCCCTCGTGGACGGCGCCGAGGCGACCCTCTACGACTCCCCGGCCACCGCCCGCGCCAAGGGCTCCTCCCGCATGCTGCGGGTGCTGCGCCGGGCCGCGCGCGGCGCGCTGGAGCCGGCCGGCTCGCCGACCCTGCTCAGGGTCGTCGCCTTCGGCCGCCGCCTCGAACTGGAGGCCGAGGAGCTGGCCGGCATCCGCCGCACCGTCCTCGGCGGCACCGCCCCCGTCAACCTGCTGCGCCCCCGCGCCCGCCGGCTCCTCCTGGACGCCCTGTGGGCCAGGTCCGGAGCCGGCACCCGGCACGCCGACCCCGAGCTGGCCGCCGAGCTGCGCGCCTCCTTCGACGAGGACGTCAGCTCCGAGGACTCCTTCACCGCCTTCCTGGACGCCTGGTGGCCGGAGCTGACCCCGGGCGCCGTCCTGGCGGCGATGGCGGACGAGCGGCGCCTCGGCCGCTGGGCGCGGCGCGTGCTGAATCCGGGCGAGGTCCGCAAGGTGGCCCGCTCGCTGCGGCGCGAGGGGCACTCCGTGCACGACATCGCGCTGCTCGACGAGCTCCAGGCGATCGTCGGCACCCCGGCCCGCCCCCGCAAGCGGCGCGAGCTGGACCCGCTGGACCAGCTCACCGGCCTCGAGGAACTGATGCCGCAGCGCGAGGAGACCCAGTGGGAGCGCGCCGAGCGCCTCGCCCAGGAGCGCACCGAGTACGCCCACGTCATCGTGGACGAGGCGCAGGACCTCACGCCGATGCAGTGGCGCATGGTCGGCCGCCGCGGCCGGCACGCCACGTGGACGGTCGTCGGTGACCCGGCCCAGTCCTCCTGGTCCGACCCGGACGAGGCGGCCGAGGCCCGCGACGAGGCCCTGGGCACCCGCCCGCCCGGCTCCCACCACCGCCCTTCCCAGGATGGCCCTGCGGGCCGCCCCTCTCGCGGGCGGCGTTTCGAGCTGACGGTGAACTACCGCAACCCGGCCGAGATCGCCGAGCTGGCCGCGAAGGTCCTCGCCCTCGCCATGCCCGGCTCCCCCTCGCCCACGGCGGTCCGCTCCACCGGCGTCCAGCCCCGCTTCGCCGTCGTAGGGGACTCCCTAGGCGACAGCGTCCGGGCGGAGGCCGCGCGACTGCTGGACCTGGTCGACGGCACCGTCGGCGTCGTCGTCGCCATGCAGCGCCGCGAGGAGGCCCGGCGCTGGCTGGCCGGGCTCGGCGACCGCGTGGTGGCCCTCGGCAGCCTGGAGGCCAAGGGCCTGGAGTACGACGCCACCGTGGTCGTCTCCCCGGCGGAGATCGCCGACGAGTCGCCCGCCGGGCTGCGCGTGCTGTACGTCGCCCTGACCCGGGCCACCCAGCAGCTCACCGTCGTCTCCGGTGAGCGCGACGAGCCGGACGCGACGGGGGTGCCGGACCTGCTCCGGGACTGACCGGACTGACCGGGGGGCGGCCCGCTCCCGGGACGTGCGAGAGGCCCACGCCGTGGACGGCGTGGGCCTCTCGCACACCTCTGTGAGCGTTTGAGTGGCACCGACCCGCCATGCTCGCCTCGCGGCAAGTGGTCGCTCGAAGCGACGAAGGTTGGGCCCGGGGGCTTGGATCGAGCCGGTGCCACGTCCAAGGTAACAAACGATTCCCGCAAGACGATTCCCGTCCCGCGGGTTCTTTCCCGGCTTCTTCCCCGGCACCTCCCCCGCTTCCTCCTCGGCGCCTTCCGTGCGGCGGCCATATCTCGTATGACGGAAGAAGTTTTCCGAAGGCAATCCTTCGCCCGCGGGAACGCCGCACGAACAGAACGTTCGCGATCCGGGGTGGCTACCGCGTACTCGGCGGTAGGTGCGACGATCGGACGGCACAACACGGCTACACGGTGAAAGCAGAGGAAGTCGGCCATGGCAACGGCGCCCAGCGTCTCCTACTCGATGACGGTCCGACTGGAGGTCCCCGCGAGCGGGACGGCCGTCTCGCAGCTCACCACCGCGGTGGAGTCCTCCGGCGGCTCGGTCACCGGCCTCGACGTCACGGCCTCGGGCCACGACAAGCTCCGCATCGACGTCACCATCGCGGCCGGCTCGACCTCCCACGCCGACGAGATCGTGGAGGAACTGCGCGGCATCGAGGGCGTGAGCCTGGGCAAGGTCTCCGACCGCACCTTCCTCATGCACCTCGGCGGCAAGATCGAGATGGCGTCCAAGCACCCCATCCGCAACCGCGACGACCTGTCCATGATCTACACGCCCGGCGTCGCCCGCGTGTGCATGGCCATCGCCGAGAACCCCGAGGACGCCCGCCGCCTCACCATCAAGCGCAACTCCGTCGCGGTCGTGACGGACGGTTCCGCGGTGCTCGGCCTCGGCAACATCGGCCCCAAGGCCGCGCTGCCGGTCATGGAGGGCAAGGCCGCCCTCTTCAAGCGCTTCGCCGGCATCGACGCCTGGCCGATCTGCCTCGACACCCAGGACACCGACGCGATCGTGGAGATCGTCAAGGCCATCGCCCCGGGCTTCGCCGGCATCAACCTGGAGGACATCTCCGCGCCGCGCTGCTTCGAGATCGAGGCCCGGCTGCGCGAGGCGCTCGACATCCCCGTCTTCCACGACGACCAGCACGGCACCGCCATCGTCGTCCTCGCCGCCCTCACCAACGCGCTGCGCGTCGTCGACAAGAACATCGAGAACGTACGGGTCGTCATGTCCGGCGCCGGCGCGGCCGGTACGGCCATCCTCAAGCTGCTGCTCGCCGCCGGCGTCAAGAACGCCGTCGTCGCCGACATCCACGGCGTCGTCCACGCCGGCCGCGCCGACCTGGTCGACGCCGCGCCCGGGTCGGCCCTGCGCTGGATCGCCGACAACACCAACCCCGAGGGCCTCACCGGCACCCTCAAGGAGGCGGTGCACGGCGCGGACGTCTTCATCGGCGTCTCCGCCCCCAACGTCCTGGACGGCGACGACGTGTCCGCGATGGCCGACGGCGCGATCGTGTTCGCGCTCGCGAACCCCGACCCGGAGGTCGACCCGGCCATCGCCCGGCAGACCGCCGCGGTCGTCGCCACCGGCCGCTCCGACTTCCCGAACCAGATCAACAACGTGCTGGTCTTCCCGGGCGTGTTCCGCGGCCTGCTGGACGCCCAGTCCCGCACCGTCAACACGGAGATGATGCTGGCCGCCGCGCACGCCCTCGCGAACGTGGTGACCGAGGACGAGATCAACCCGAACTACATCATCCCGAGCGTCTTCAACGACAAGGTCGCCGGTGCGGTCGCGGGCGCCGTACGGGAGGCCGCGAAGGCCGCCGGAGCGGTCGCCTAGCACACCGGGCGGACACCCCGGGCAGGACCCCAGGGCGGAGCATGGCGGTCCGTGAAGTGGTGGTGAGGATCACCACCACGGGCCGCCCTCCCCGGCGCGTCGCGGGATGGCGGGCCTCGGATCGCCCTCTAGGGTGGCGCAAGGCTCAGGCCCTCTCATCGTGTGACTCCCAAGGGTGTTCTCACGACTCCTGGGGGTGCCGGATTGGCTTTACCGCCGCAGGTGGAGGCAGGATGCCTCCCTGGGCGCGAGGGTCTGACGACCGACCCGGGTCCGGGGAATGTCAGAGGACCCTGGCAGCATCGGCATCGCTGTGCCCAACATGCGGCTCCGCCGCGTGGCACGCCTCAACGGCAAGAAGAACACGGGAGTAACAACATGAACCGCAGTGAGCTGGTGGCCGCGCTGGCCGACCGCGCCGAGGTGACCCGCAAGGACGCCGACGCCGTGCTGGCCGCGTTCGCCGACGTCGTCGGCGACATCGTCTCCAAGGGCGACGAGAAGGTCACCATCCCCGGCTTCCTGACCTTCGAGCGCACCCACCGTGCCGCTCGCACCGCCCGCAACCCGCAGACCGGCGAGCCGATCCAGATCCCGGCCGGCTACAGCGTCAAGGTTTCCGCGGGTTCGAAGCTCAAGGAAGCCGCGAAGGGTAAGTAGGCGCGCCGCTTCGAGCGCCGGGTGACTGCGGGCCGTCTGCCGGCCCGCAGGTCATGTGCGGCTGGTCGCGTCCGCGCGGCGGAGCCGCAGATCGACACAGCCCCGCGCCCCTACGGAGCGCTCTTCGCACACGCCGATGGGGCGGCACCCGAGTCCGGGTGACCGCCCCATCGGCGTGTGCGGGGGCTAGCCGAGGGCCTTGCCCGGGAGTTCCACCTTGGCGCCGAGTTCCATGAGCTTCTCCATGAAGTTCTCGTAGCCGCGGTTGATCAGGTCGATGCCGTGGACGCGGGACGTGCCCTGGGCCGCGAGAGCGGCGATCAGGTACGAGAAGCCGCCGCGCAGGTCCGGGATGACCAGGTCGGCGCCCTCCAGCTTGGTCGGGCCGGAGACGACCGCCGAGTGCAGGAAGTTGCGCTGGCCGAAGCGGCAGTGGGAGCCGCCCAGGCACTCGCGGTAGAGCTGGATGTGGGCGCCCATCTGGTTGAGCGCGGAGGTGAAGCCGAGCCGGGACTCGTAGACCGTCTCGTGGACGATGGACAGGCCCGTCGCCTGCGTCAGCGCGACCACCAGGGGCTGCTGCCAGTCGGTCTGGAAGCCCGGGTGGACGTCCGTCTCCAGGGCGATGGACTTCAGCCGCCCGCCGGGGTGCCAGAAGCGGATGCCCTCGTCCTCGATCTCGAAGGCGCCGCCGACCTTCCGGAAGGTGTTCAGGAACGTCATCATCGAGCGCTGCTGGGCGCCCCGGACGTAGACGTCGCCCTCGGTCGCCAGCGCCGCCGACGCCCAGGACGCGGCCTCCAGGCGGTCCGAGAGGGCGCGGTGGGTGTAGCCGCCCAGCTCGTCCACGCCGGTGATGCGGATCGTGCGGTCGGTGTCCATCGCGATGATCGCGCCCATTTTCTGCAGGACGCAGATCAGGTCCTCGATCTCCGGCTCCACCGCCGCGTTGGACAGCTCCGTGACGCCCTCGGCGAGCACCGCCGTGAGCAGCACCTGCTCGGTCGCGCCGACCGATGGGTAGGGCAGCCGGATCTTCGTGCCGCGCAGCCGCTGCGGGGCCTCCAGGTACTGGCCGTCCGCCCGCTTCTCGATCTTCGCGCCGAACTGCCGCAGCACGTCGAAGTGGAAGTCGATGGGCCGGCCGCCGATGTCGCAGCCGCCGAGGCCCGGGATGAAGGCGTGGCCCAGGCGGTGCAGCAGCGGGCCGCAGAACAGGATCGGGATGCGCGACGAGCCCGCGTGGGCATCGATGTCGGCGACGTTCGCGCTCTCCACGTGGGTCGGGTCGAGGACCAGCTCACCGGGCTCCTCGCCGGGGCGGACGGTCACCCCGTGCAGCTGCAGCAGTCCGCGTACGACGCGCACGTCGCGGATGTCCGGCACGTTGCGCAGCCGGCTCGGCGCGCTGCCCAGCAGGGCCGCGACCATGGCCTTCGGCACGAGGTTCTTCGCACCGCGGACCCGGATCTCGCCCTCCAGCGGGGTTCCGCCGTGGACAAGCAGTACGTCATCAGCGCCGTTGACGGTCATGAATCTCGCGTTCCGTGGGGTTGGGCAGGGGCCAGAAGGGAAAGGGTAATCGCCTTGTACCCCCCAGAAGTAAGCCTGTGCACGGTCGGGGAACATCGTGGATGTGTCACAACACGCCGTGTTCCCCGGCGCGTACGGGGGGTCACGGCCGCCGGGCGTGCGCGGGGTGCGCGTTCATCCCCGTGCCTCCGATTGCCTCCCCACGGGAGGGGAACATGCGGGATCATGTCTGGCATGACCGAGGTGTCCTCGCTCACAGGGCGGCTGCTCGTGGCCACGCCCGCCCTGGCGGACCCGAACTTCGAGCGTGCGGTGGTGCTCCTCCTCGACCACGACGAGGAGGGCTCCCTCGGTGTCGTCCTGAACCGTCCCACGCCGGTCGACGTGGGCGACATCCTGGAGGACTGGGCGGACCTGGCCGGCGAGCCCGGCGTCGTCTTCCAGGGCGGACCCGTCTCGCTGGACTCGGCCCTCGGCGTCGCCGTCGTCCCCGGCGGGGCGTCCGGCGAGCGCGCGCCGCTGGGCTGGCGCCGGGTGCACGGCGCGATCGGCCTGGTCGACCTGGAGGCCCCGCCGGAACTGCTGGCGTCCGCCGTGGGCGCGCTGCGGATCTTCGCCGGGTACGCGGGCTGGGGGCCGGGCCAGCTGGAGGACGAGCTGGCCGACGGCGCCTGGTACGTCGTCGAGTCCGAACCGGGCGACGTCTCCTCCCCGTTCCCCGAGCGGCTCTGGCGCGAGGTGCTGCGCCGCCAGCGGGGCGACCTGGCGATGGTGGCGACGTACCCGGACGACCCCTCGCTCAACTGATCTCCCGCTCGGTCGTCGCTTCAGTACCCTGGGCCGTATGAGCACTCTCGAGCCCGAGCGCGGGACTGGTACGGGGACCCTCGTCGAGCCGACGCCGCAGGTGTCCCACGGTGACGGTGACCACGAGCGCTTCGCCCATTACGTCCAGAAGGACAAGATCATGGCGAGCGCCCTCGACGGCACCCCCGTGGTGGCGCTGTGCGGCAAGGTCTGGGTACCGGGCCGCGACCCGAAGAAGTACCCGGTCTGCCCCATGTGCAAGGAGATCTACGAGTCCATGAGCGGTGGCGGCGACGAGGGCAAGGGCGGCGGCGACAAGAAGTAGCGCCCCTTCCCGACCCAGGTCCCCGAGGCCCCCGGAGCGTGCCCGCGCGCGCTCCGGGGGCCTTCGTGCATCACGAAGTGGTCGAGACCTCTTGTGGACGTGTTCATGTGTCCCTAGTCTCCGGAGTGTTGTGCAGAGCGAAACAGCCATTGCATATATTGCAACGCACGTCCGGAGGATCACTCCATGAAGCTCGCCCCCCGCCTCGCCCTCCTGCTGGCCGCAGCCGTCGCCTCGGCGACCGCCTGCGCCCCTCAGGCGTCCGACAACTCCTCCTCCGGCAAGGACGAGAAGAGCGGCACGCTCCGGGTCTGGCTCTTCCAGGAAGTCGACACCAAGCCGAAGGAGAAGGTCGTCGACGCGGTCCTGGCCGACTTCGAGAAGGCGCACGAGGGCACGGAGGTCAGCGTCGAGTACATCCCCGTCGAGACCAGAGCCCAGCGCATCAAGGCCGCCTTCAACGACCCGAAGAGCGCCCCCGACGTCATCGAGTTCGGCAACACCGACACCGCCGGCTACGTGAAGGACGGCGGACTCGCCGACGTCACCGAGGACTTCACGTCCTGGGACGAGGCCAAGGACACCGACCCCACCGCCCGCCAGTCGGTCACCGTGGACGGCAAGGTCTACGGCGCCCCCTACTTCGTCGGCGTCCGCGCCCTGTACTACCGCACCGACGTCTTCGACGAACTGCACCTCGACGTCCCCACGTCGATGGACGAACTGGCGTCCACCGCCAAGAAGATCCGCGCCGAGAAGCCGGACCTGTACGGCCTCGCCGTCGGCGGCGCCTACACCTACGGCGCGATGCCGTTCATCTGGGCCAACGGCGGCGAACTCGCCACCGGCAAGGGCGGCTCGTACGCCTCGGGGATCGACAGCCCCGCCGCCCGGAAGGGCATCAAGGCGTACACGTCCCTGTTCGGCGCCGACAACTGCCCGGCCGCCAAGTGCGCCGGCATGGGCGGCAACGACACCGTCACGGCGTTCGCCTCCGGCAAGGCGGCGATGGCCATCGGCGGCGACTTCAGCCACCAGGCCGTGGAGGCCGGGTCGGTGAAGGGCAGGTACGCGGTCGTGCCGCTGCCCGGCGTCGAGTCCGGCTCCATAGCCCCGGCGTTCGCGGGCGGCAACAACATCGGCGTCCTCAAGAGCACCTCGCACCGCACGCTCGCCGTGGACCTGATGAAGCGGCTCTCCTCCAAGAAGGCGCAGGCCGATCTCTTCGACGCGATGGGCTTCCTGCCGACCTTCACGGACGTGCGGCAGCAGGCGGCGGCGAAGGAGCCGTTCGTGAAGCCGTTCGTGGACACGCTGGCCGCGGGGACGAAGTTCGTGCCGGCGTCGGCGGCGTGGGCGACGATCGACTCCTCGCTGGTGCTGCCGACGATGTTCCAGGAGGTCGTGAGCGGCAAGAAGGCCGTGGGCGCGGCTGCTGGTGACGCCGCGAAGAAGATGGACGCCGCGTTTGGCTCCGCCGGATGACGGGGGCGCCCGATGGGGTGGGGGGTGCGCTGCGTGGGCGGGTCGCGGTGCGTGGTGGCTTGTCGCGCTCACGCGGCGGTAGCCGCAGATCCGACACAGCCCCGCGCCCCTACCGGGGCGCGTCCTGGACGCCCTGGATCTATCTCGCGCCCGCTCTCGTCGTTCTCGGTGGGTTGCTGGTCTACCCCGTCTATCAGCTCGGGTTGATCTCCTTTCTGGAGTACACGCAGGCGCAGGTCAGTGGTGGGGAGCCGGCCACCTTCCAGGGGTTCGGGAACTATGCCGAGCTTCTCGGCGACGGGGAGTTCTGGCGGGTGCTGCTCGCCACCGTCGTGTTCGCGGCGGCCTGTGTCGTCTCCACCCTCGCCGTCGGGTGCGCGCTCGCCGTGCTGCTGACCCGGGTGCGGGCCGTGCCGCGGCTGGCGTTGATGCTGGCGGGGCTCGGCGCGTGGGCGACCCCCGCGGTCACCGGGTCGACGGTGTGGCTGCTGCTGTTCGACGCGGACTTCGGGCCGGTCAACCGGGTGCTGGGACTCGGCGACCACTCGTGGACGTACGGGCGGTACAGCGCCTTCCTGCTGGTCCTGCTCGAAGTGGTCTGGTGCTCCTTCCCGTTCGTCATGGTCACCGTCTACGCCGGGATCCGCGCGGTGCCGGGCGAGGTGCTGGAGGCGGCCTCGCTGGACGGCGCCTCGCAGTGGCGGATCTGGCGCTCCGTCCTGGCGCCGATGCTCCGGCCGATCCTGGTGGTCGTCACCATCCAGTCGGTCATCTGGGACTTCAAGGTCTTCACCCAGATCTACGTCATGACGAACGGCGGCGGCATCGCCGGCCAGAACCTCGTTCTCAACGTGTACGCCTATCAGAAGGCGTTCGCGTCCTCGGAGTACAGCCTCGGCTCCGCGATCGGCGTCGTGATGCTGCTGATCCTGCTCGCGGTGACGCTGGTCTACCTGCGGTTGCTGCGGCGCCAGGGGGAGGAGCTGTGAATCTTCTGCGCGCGCGGGTGCGCCGTCCGTGGCGGCTGGCGGCGGAGGCGTCGGCCCTGCTGATCGCGGTCGTCGTGGCCTTCCCGCTGTACTGGATGGTGCTGAGCGCCTTCAAACCGGCGGGCGAGATCGAGTCCAGCCACCCGCGGCCCTGGACGCTGACGCCCTCGCTGGACTCCTTCCGCCGGGTCTTCGGGCAGCAGGAATTCGGCCGGTACTTCCTCAACAGCCTCGTCGTGGCGGGTTCCGTCGTCGTCGCCTCCGCGCTGATCGCGTTCCTCGCGGCGACCGCGGTGACGCGGTTCAGGTTCCGTTTCCGGACCACGCTGCTCATCCTGTTCCTGGTCGCCCAGATGGTGCCCGTCGAGGCGCTCACGATCCCGCTGTTCTTCCTCATGCGGGACTTCGGACAGCTGAACACGCTGGGTTCGCTGATCCTGCCCCACATCGCCTTCTCGCTGCCCTTCGCGATCTGGATGCTGCGGGGCTTCGTCAAAGCCGTCCCCGAGGCCCTGGAGGAGGCCGCCTACCTCGACGGGGCGAGCCGGGCGCGCTTCCTGTGGCAGATCCTCTTCCCGCTGGTCCTGCCGGGGCTGGTCGCCACCAGCGTGTTCTCCTTCATCTCCACCTGGAACGACTTCCTGTTCGCCAAGTCGTTCCTCATCAGCGACACCTCGCAGTCCACCCTGCCGATGGCGCTGCTGGTCTTCTACAAGCCGGACGACCCCGACTGGGGCGGCGTCATGGCCGCCTCCACGGTGATGACCATTCCGGTGCTGGTCTTCTTCGTACTCGTACAACGACGACTCGTCTCCGGCCTCGGCGGAGCGGTGAAGGACTGACGTGATCCACGTGATTCCCCGGCCCCGGGAAGCGGTCTCCCCAGCGGGCGATTACCTCGAACTCGGCCCGGACACCAGGGTCGTCGCGGGCGACGGCACCGAGGGCACCGCACGCTGGCTGCGCGCCACCGTGGGCGCCGCCACCGGCCTCGCCCTCGCCCCCGGCACCGACGGCGGCGACGGCGGCGTACGGCTCGTCCTCGACGGCACTCTGGCGGCCGAGGGCTACCGCCTCGACGTCACGCCGGCCGGCGTCCACCTGGCGGGCGGCGGTCCGGCGGGCCTCTTCTGGGGTGCGCAGACCCTGCGGCAGCTGCTCGGCCCGGACGCCTTCCGGCGCGCCCCGCTGCCCGGCCGGCGCTGGCGGCTGCCGGCGGTCCGGATCGAGGACGCGCCCCGCTTCCGCTGGCGCGGCCTGATGCTGGACGTGGCCCGGCACTTCCTGCCCAAGGACGCCGTCCTGCGCTACCTGGACCTGATGGCGGCGCACAAGCTCAACGTCCTGCACCTCCACCTGAGCGACGACCAGGGCTGGCGCGTCGAGATCAAGCGGTACCCGAAGCTCACCGAGATCGGCTCCTGGCGGGCGCGCACCAAGTGGGGCCACCGCGCCTCCCCGTTGTGGGACGACAGGCCCCACGGCGGCTACTACACCCAGGACGACATCCGGGAGATGGTCGCCTACGCGGCCGAACGCCACATCACCGTAGTCCCCGAGATCGACGTCCCCGGGCATTCGCAGGCCGCCATCGCCGCGTACCCGGAACTCGGCAACACCGATGTGATCGACACCACCGCCCTCACCGTCTTTGACACCTGGGGCGTCTGCGAGAACGTCCTCGCCCCGACCGACACCACCCTGCGCTTCTACGAGGGCGTGTTCGAGGAGCTGCTGGAGCTGTTCCCCTCGGAGTTCGTCCACGTCGGCGGTGACGAGTGCCCCAAGAACCAGTGGCGGCGCTCGCCCACCGCGCAGGCGCGGATCGCGGAACTCGGACTCGCCGACGAGGACGCGCTCCAGTCCTGGTTCATCCGGCACTTCGACACCTGGCTGACCGCACGCGGACGCCGGCTCATCGGCTGGGACGAGATCCTGGAGGGCGGCCTCGCCGAGGGCGCGACCGTCTCCTCCTGGCGCGGGTACGCCGGCGGGGTCGCCGCCGCGCGCGCGGGGCACGACGTGGTGATGTGCCCCCTGCAGCAGGTGTACCTGGACTACCGGCAGGACGCCGGCGAGGACGAACCCGTACCGATCGGGTACGTCCGCACCCTGGAGGACGTGTACCGCTTCGAGCCGGTTCCGCCGGAGCTGACGCCGGAGGAGGCCGCGCACGTCCTCGGCACCCAGGGCAACGCCTGGAGCGAGGTGACGGAGAGCCAGGCGCGCGTGGACTACCAGCTCTTCCCGAGGCTCACCGCGCTCGCCGAGGTCGCCTGGAGTGCGCTGCCGGCCCCCGAGGAGCGGGACTTCGCGGACTTCGAACGGCGGCTGGCGGCGCACTACCCGCGCCTCGACGCCCTCGGCGTCGGCTACCGGCCGCCCGGCGGCCCGCTGCCCTGGCAGCGGCGTCCCGGCGTCCTCGGCCGGCCGCTCGACGGGCCGCCGCCGGCCGGGTAGAACCGGTCGGACGGTGCCCGCGGCGCCTTCCCGCAACCCGTGTCATCTCACTCCAAAACGGACCATCTCACAGGCGAGGCGGGCGAATGCCTCCTAGCGGACCCCTGCGTTCGGGCCCTGCGAAGATGTGCCAGAGTTGCCACGTCCGCCCTGTCAGGTCGTACCGTACGGCCACATGAGCGGGACCGGGTGGGACAGCGGGAAGGGGCAGTCGGGTTGACCACGCACACACCGCAGGCGGCGCAGGCCGTCACGCTGCCCACGACACTGGACGAGGCCGTGGCGGCACTGACCGCCATGCCCGCGGCCGTGCCGGTGGCGGGCGGCACCGACCTGATGACCGCCGTCAACTCCGGCCAGCTCAGGCCCGCCGCGCTGGTGGGCCTCGGCCGGATCAGCGAGATCCGGGGCTGGCAGTACCAGGACGGGCACGCCCTGCTCGGCGCGGGACTCACCCACGCCCGCATGGGCCGCCCCGACTTCGCCGCGCTCATCCCGGCGCTCGCCGCCGCCGCGCGCGCCGCCGGGCCGCCGCAGATCCGCAACGCGGGCACCCTCGGCGGCAACATCGCCTCCGCCGCGCCCACCGGTGACGCGCTGCCGGTGCTGGCCGCCCTGGAGGCGACCCTGATCATCGCGGGCCCGGACGGGGCCCGCCGCGAGGTGCCGGTCTCGCACCTGCTGGCCGGCATGGAGATGCTCCGCGCGGGAGAACTCATCGGCTACGTGCGCGTGCCGCTGCTGCACGCGCCGCAGGTCTTCCTCAAGGCGACCGGCCGCACCGGCCCGGGCCGCGCGACCGCCTCCGTCGCCCTGGTCCTCGACCCCGCCCGGCGCGGCGTGCGGTGCGCGGTCGGCGCGATCGCCCCGATGCCGCTGCGGCCGCTGGAGGCCGAGCAGTGGGTGGCCTCGCTCATCGACTGGGACAACGGCCGCGCCCTCGTCCCCGAGGCGCTGCACGGCTTCGGCGAGTACGTCGCCGCCGCCTGCGTCCCCGACGCGGCACCGGAAGAGGACGGCTCCGTACCGCAGCTCCCGCCCGCCGTACTGCACCTGCGGCGCACGGTCGCCGCGTTGGCCCGACGAGCACTGGGGAGGGCGCTGACGTGACCGACGACCAGCACGGCGATCAGTACGGCGACGATCAGTACGGCGACGAGTACGGCGATCAGTACGACGACGGCCGGGGGCAGCGGTACGGCGACCCGCACGCGGCCCCGCACGGCGGCGCTCACGCGGACGGCGTGCCGCCCGGCGGCAGCCGCTGGAACCCGCTGCCCCAGGGCGACTACGACGACGGCGCCACCGCCTTCGTGAAGCTCCCCGAGGGCGGCGTCGACGCGCTGTTCGCCTCCGCCGACAGCCCCCTCGCCGCACCCGGGCACGGCTACGTGCCCCCGCGGATCACGGTGGCGCCCGGCACCGGCACCGACCCGGCGGCCGGCGGCGACTGGGCGATGCCGCCCGCGGACGCCGGGCAGTGGCCCGCGCCGGACGCGGGACAGGAGCCGGGCGCGCCGCAGCGGTACGCCGACTATCCGCAGCACCCGTCGGCACCGCAGGACCCGTACGGGGCGGCGCCCTACGACCCGAACGCCGGGCAGGGGCAGGCCGGTACCGGCCAGGACGACCAGTTCGTCTACCGGCCCGGCGCCACCGGGCACTGGGACTTCTCCGGGGCGGCGCAGGAACCCGCGGCCGCCCAGGAACCCGCGGCCGCGCCGGGGCAGGGCGGCGGGGCGCCGGGGCAGGACGTGACCGGGCAGTGGTCCATCCCCGTCGCCGACGGTGACCTACCGGACGAATCGGGCGAGTTCACCGCCTCGTCCCTGGCCGAGCAGTGGGGCACCGGCGCCCCGGCCACGCTCCCCGGCGGCGCGCCCGCGCCCTGGGCGACCCAGCCGGCCGCACAGCCGTGGGACGCGCCCGAGCCGGCCGACGCGCCCGAGGGCGACGGGTACGCCCACGCGCCCGAGGGCGACGGGTACGTCCACGCGCCCGAGGAGGCCGGCGGCACGGCGCCGGTCGCCGACGAGACGGCGGCGGACGCGGGCGACCCGGACGACGGGGCCGAGGAGGCCGCTGAGGGGCCCGTGGAGGGCGCGGCGGACCCGGCCGAGGACGTGGACGCCGAGAGCGTCCCGGAGGACGCTGAAGGGCCCGTGACGGCCGCCGCGGATCCGGAGGCCGCGGAGGATGCCGAGGCCGCGGCGGACGCCGTACCGGAAGCGGCCGTACCGGAAGCGGCCGTGGCGGCAGCCGAGGGGGAGCCCCGGCCGCCCGCCGACGACCTGACCGACCCTCAGCCCGAGGCCGCCACCGCCGTCCCTGCCGAGCCCGTGGGCCCCGCGGGTCCCGGACCCCAGGACGAGCACCCCCTCGCCTCCTACGTCCTGCGCGTCAACGGCGCCGACCGGCCCGTCACCGACGCCTGGATCGGCGAGTCGCTGCTGTACGTGCTGCGCGAGCGGCTCGGCCTCGCGGGCGCCAAGGACGGCTGCTCGCAGGGCGAGTGCGGCGCCTGCAACGTCCAGGTCGACGGCCGCCTGGTCGCCTCCTGCCTGGTCCCGGCCGTCACCTCGGCCGGCAGCGAAGTACGTACGGTCGAGGGCCTGGCCACCGACGGGCAGCCCTCCGACGTGCAGCGGGCGCTCGCCCGGCGCGGCGCGGTGCAGTGCGGTTTCTGCGTGCCGGGCATGGCGATGACCGTGCACAACCTCCTGGAGGGCAACCCGGCGCCCACCGAACTGGAGGCGCGGCAGGCCCTGTGCGGCAACCTGTGCCGCTGCTCCGGCTACCGGGGCGTCCTGGAGGCCGTGCAGGAGGTCGTCGCCGAGCGCGAGGCCCTCGCCGCCGACGCGCACGCGGCGGACGCCGACGAGCCCCGTATCCCACACCAGGCGGCCCCCGGCGCGGGCGGCGTCAACGCCTCGGCCTTCGAGCCCCAGCCGCCGCCCGGCACCCCGGACGCGCCCCTACCGCACGACCCGCCCGCACCGCACGACGCGCCCTACGGCGACCACGGCAACCACGGCCAGGACGGAGGCCACGCGTGAGCAACGACGCCGCGACTGCGGAGGCCGAGGGGACCGCCGAGGCGCCCCCGGTCCCGGAGCCGATCCCGCACGGCCTCGGCGCGTCCCTGCCGCCCGCCGACGCCCGCGCGAAGACCGAGGGCACCTTCCCGTACGCCGCCGACCTGTGGGCCGAGGGCCTGCTGTGGGCGGCCGTCCTGCGCTCACCGCACCCGCACGCGCGGATCGTCTCCATCGACACCACCCACGCGCGCGAGATGCCCGGCGTCCGCGCGGTGGTCACCCACGAGGACGTGCCCGGCGCGGCGCTGCACGGCAGAGGCCGCGCCGACCGCCCGGTGTTCGCCTCCGAGGTCGTACGCCACCACGGCGAGCCCCTCGCCGCCGTCGCCGCCGACCACCCGGACACCGCGCGGATGGCCGCCGCCGCCGTCATCGTCGAGTACGAGGTGCTCGAACCGGTGACCGACCCGGAGCACGCCTTCGAGGCCGAACCGCTGCACCCCGACGGCAACCTGATCCGGCACATCCCGCTGCGCCACGGCGACCCGGAGGCGGCCGGCGAGGTCGTCGTCGAGGGCCTGTACCGCATCGGCCGCCAGGACCCCGCCCCCATCGGCGCCGAGGCGGGCCTCGCCGTACCGCGCCCGGACGGCGGCGTGGAGTTGTACCTCGCCTCCACCGACCCGCACGCCGACCGCGACACGGCCGCCGCCTGCTACGGCCTGCCCGCCGAACAGGTGAAGATCGTCGTCACCGGTGTGCCCGGCGCCACCGCCGACCGCGAGGACCAGGGCTTCCAACTGCCGCTCGGCCTGCTGGCGCTGAAGACCGGCTGCCCGGTGAAACTGACCGCCACGCGCGAGGAGTCCTTCCTCGGCCACACCCACCGCCACCCCACCCTGCTGCGCTACCGCCACCACGCGGACGCCGAGGGCCGGGTGGTGAAGGTCGAGGCGCAGATCCTCCTCGACGCGGGCGCCTACGCCGACACATCCTCCGACGCCCTGGCCGCCGCGGTGGCCTTCGCCTGCGGCCCGTACGTCGTCCCCAACGCCTTCATCGAGGGCTGGGCGGTGCGTACCAACAACCCGCCCTCCGGGCACGTGCGCGGCGAGGGCGCCATGCAGGTGTGCGCGGCGTACGAGGCGCAGATGGACAAGGTCGCCAAGAAGCTGGGCCTGGACCCGGCCGAGCTGCGGCTGCGCAACGTCCTGGCCACCGGTGACGTGCTGCCCACCGGCCAGACGGTCACCTGCCCGGCGCCGGTCGCCGAACTCCTCCAGGCGGTCCGCGACTTCCCGCTGCCCGCGCTGCCCAAGGACACGCCCGAGGACGAGTGGCTGCTGCCCGGCGGCCCCGAGGGCGCGGGCGAACCGGGCGCGGTGCGCCGGGGCGTGGGCTACGGCATCGGCATGGTGCACATGCTCGGCGCCGAGGGCGCGGACGAGGTCTCCACGGCCACCGTGAAGGTCCAGGACGGCGTGGCGACGGTGCTGTGCGCGGCCGTCGAGACCGGCCAGGGCTTCACCACACTCGCCCGGCAGATCGTGCAGGAGACCCTCGGCGTGGACGAGGTCCACGTGGCACCCGTCGACACCGACCAGCCCCCGGCCGGCGCGGGCTGCCGCGGCCGCCACACCTGGGTCTCCGGCGGCGCGGTGGAACGGGCCGCCAAGATGGTCCGCACCCAGCTCCTCCAGCCGCTGGCCCACCAGTTCGGCATGTCGACCGAGCTGCTCCAGATCGCCGACGGCAAGATCACGTCGTACGACGGCGTGTTGTCGACCACGGTCGCCGAGGCCCTGGAGGGCAAGGAACTGTGGGCGACGGCCCAGTGCCGCCCGCACCCGACCGAGCCGCTGGACGAGGCGGGCCAGGGCGACGCCTTCGTCGGCATGGCGTTCTGCGCGATCCGCGCGGTGGTCGACGTCGACATCGAGATCGGCTCGGTACGGGTGGTGGAACTGGCGGTCGCCCAGGACGTGGGCCGCGTCCTGAACCCCGCCCAGCTCACCGCGCGTATCGAGGCGGGCGTCACCCAGGGCGTGGGCATCGCCCTCACGGAGAACCTGCGCGCCCCGCGCGGCCTGATCCGCCATCCCGACCTGACCGGCTACGCCCTCCCGACCGCGCTGGACGCGCCGGACATCCGGATCGTCAAGCTGGTCGAGGAGCGCGACGTGGTCGCCCCCTTCGGCGCGAAGGCCGTCAGCGCCGTCCCGGTGGTGGCCTCCCCGGCAGCCGTCGCCTCCGCCGTACGCGCGGCGACGGGCCGCCCGGTCAACCGCCTCCCCATCCGCCCGCAGGCCGCGGTGGTCACCGGAAACTGACCGCGCGAGGCAACGGGCTGGGGTGTCCGGCGCGTCTTGCGGGGTGGACGGGTGCGCGCGCGGAGGCGTTGTCAGTGGCAGCGCGTAGTCTCCGCAGGAGTGAGCACGGGCGCACGAACCATCTCGGGGGAGATCATGCAGACGGTCAGGACCAGGACGACGACGGCCCCTTCCCTGGTCACCAGAGTCCGCCTGGCGACCTCTCTGGAGGATCCGTCCGGGACGCGACCGGTCGGCGACCGGCCCTCGCTCTGGAACACGTCGACCCTGCTGAGCTGCCTACTGCTGACGATCAGTCACCACACGCCGCCAGGCGCCGCCCTCCCGCCCCGCCTCCTGGACCACGAGTTCGGCCGCGCCCACGTGACCCGCTTCGAGCCCCTCGACCTCCCCTCGGCCCTCACCCACGAGCCCACCCGCCGTTTCCTGAGCGAGACCGGCCTGCCGAACGCGGCCGGTCCGTTCCGCAGAGACGTGGACGACCTCCTCCTCCCGACGCTGACGGAGTACACGGAGGACCACCCGGAACACCTCCTCCCGCCCGACGCGGACCGCCTCATACACCTGGGCCGTCTGACGGCCACGGATCACGTGGTCCTCGACGGTGTGACGGGCACGGTCCGCACCTGGAGAACCCCGACCGCCACCCTCCGCCCCCTGACCTCGGACGTCCCGGCCCTGGCCCTCACCCTCTGGGCCCTGCACCGCGCGACACGGCTGGAGGCCGGCGCGGGAGGGGAGGCATGACCGTCCCGATCAGCGGATGGATCATGCGCCGGCACTTGCGCGCCTTCCTCGAGTTGCTGTCGCGCTATGGCGCATACGCCTTCGACGACCTCGACTGGGCGACCATCGAGGCCGGCCTTGAGACGACCGACGACGAGACCGCCGACGACTGGTACGCGTACCCCCTTGGCCGGCCGAGGGGCAGCACCCACGGTCAGGCTCGCCCAGGCCGTCGGGGGAGACGAGGTGTCCGTCGAAGTCGAGGGCGCCGAGACGCCAGAGCTCGCGCTTCGCACGGACACACTGCTGTCTGCCTACTCCAGCGTGTGAGGCGTAGGAAACGCCTTGTCACGCTCTGATGGTGGGCAAGACCCGTTCGGTAGCGGGAAGGTCGTCGAGAACGGCCACGGCCCCGGCCTCCCGAGGCTCTGCCGCACGGACGTTGCCCGTCACCACCGGCTGCCCTCCATACCCCGGTGGCCCGGGGCTGACCGGCCGGCGGAATCCCTGCGGGGGTGCCGCCCTCTTGTGCTGCCTGTTCACAGGCGTGGAGGCCGTGGCGGGATTCGAACCCACGTAACTCGCTTTGCAGGCGAGCCCCTGAACCACTCGGGCACACGGCCGGGTCACTGACTCGGTGGGACGACCGTAGGCGGAGGCGGGGGAGCGGCTCAAGGGAACCGGGGAGGGTGCAACACGACTGCCATGCTGCGTTCATACTCGGGCCCGGTGGTCGTACGACCAAGGTCCCGGGTCCTTACCGTCTTCCGACAGGGGTGAATGTCGGCTGTGGCCCTTACGCTGACCGCCATGACCGCAGCCCCCGAACCGCGCGACGCCGAGGTCGCCGACGTAGCCGAGAGCGCCCCGACCGCCGCCGACGAGACCGTGCTGAGCCGTGCCTACCGGGCGTTGAGCGTCGGGGTCGTCTCCGTCGTCGTGCTGATCGCCTTCGAGGCGACGGCGGTGGGGACGGCGATGCCGGTGGCGGCGCGGGAGCTGGACGGGGTGTCGCTGTACGCGTTCGCGTTCTCGGGGTACTTCACGACGAGTCTGTTCGGGATGGTGCTGTCCGGGCAGTGGTCCGACCGGAAGGGGCCCCTGCCACCGCTGACCGGCGGGATCGCCGCCTTCGCGGCCGGGCTCGTGCTGGCCGGGACGGCGGGTGCGATGTGGCTGTTCATTCTTGGGCGGGCCGTGCAGGGGCTCGGCGGGGGGCTGGTGATCGTCGCGCTGTACGTCGTCGTCGGGCGGGCCTATCCGGAGCGGCTGCGGCCCGCGATCATGGCGGCGTTCGCGGCGGGCTGGGTGGTGCCGTCCGTCCTCGGCCCGCTGGCGTCCGGCGCGGTGACCGAGCACCTCGGCTGGCGCTGGGTGTTCCTCGGCATCCCGGTGCTGGTGGTCTTCCCGCTGGCCCTCGCGCTGCCGCAGATACGCAGCCGCGCGTCCGGCCCGGTGGGGGAGGCGCCGGCCGCCTTCGACCGCCGCCGTATCCGCCTCGCCCTGGCCATCTCGCTGGGCGCGGGCCTGCTCCAGTACGCCGCCCAGGACCTGCGCTGGGTCGCGCTGCTGCCCGGCGCGGCAGGCGTCGCGCTGCTCGTACCGGCCGTCCTCGGACTGCTGCCCCGCGGCACCTGCCGCGCCGCGCGCGGCCTGCCCTCCGTCGTCCTGCTGCGCGGCGTGGCCGCGGGCTCCTTCGTCGCCGCCGAGTCCTTCGTCCCGCTGATGCTGGTCACCCAGCGCGGCCTCAGCCCCACCCTCGCCGGGCTCTCGCTCGCGGCGGGCGGCGCGACCTGGGCCGCGGGCTCCTGGCTCCAGTCCCGGCCGACCCTGGAACCCCGGCGCGAACGCCTGATGAGCGCCGGCATGGTTCTGGTCGCCGCGGCCATCGTCACCGCCCCCAGTGTCCTGATCGACGCCGTACCCGCCTGGACGGTCGCCGTCGCCTGGGGCTTCGGCTGCTTCGGCATGGGCCTGGTGATCTCCTCCACCAGCGTCCTCCTCCTCAAGCTCTCCGCCCCGGAGGAGGCCGGCACCAACTCCGCCGCCCTCCAGATCTCCGACGGCCTCTCCAACGTCGTCCTCCTCTCCCTCGGCGGCGCCGCCTTCGCGGCCCTGGGCGGCGGCACGGTCACCGACACGGCCACCGGGGCCACCGGGGCCACCGGCTCCCACCCGGCCGCCTTCGCCGCGGTCTTCCTGCCGATGGCGGTCGTGGCGCTGGCGGGGGCGTGGGTGACGACGCGCTTGCGCGAGCGAACGGTCCAGTGAGCCGCGCGGGGCGGCCGCGGTGGCTGTGACGTCCGTCCCACCCGGCGCCGCCCCGACCCGCCGGGCGCGTCGGCCGGCTCCGGGCGCCGGTAGGGTGGCCCGGTCGTCATACGTGGCCGAGCCGTTCTACCCCCCTTCGGAGACCGTGACTACCACCGCCAGCTCCAGCACCTCGCACCACCTGTCCCCGGCCTTCCCCGGCCGTGCCCCGTGGGGCACCGCCGGCAAGCTGCGGGCCTGGCAGGAGGGGGCGATGGAGAAGTACCTCCAGGAGCAGCCCCGGGACTTCCTGGCCGTCGCGACGCCCGGCGCCGGCAAGACGACCTTCGCGCTGACGCTGGCGTCCTGGCTGCTGCACCACCACGTCGTGCAGCAGGTGACCGTCGTCGCGCCGACCGAGCACCTGAAGAAGCAGTGGGCCGAGGCGGCGGCGCGCATAGGGATCAAGCTGGACCCCGAGTACAGCGCCGGCCCGGTCAGCCGCGAGTACCAGGGCATCGCCATCACCTACGCGGGTGTCGGCGTACGCCCCATGCTGCACCGCAACCGCGTCGAGCAGCGCAAGACCCTGGTGATCCTGGACGAGATCCACCACGCCGGCGACTCCAAGTCCTGGGGCGAGGCGTGCCTGGAGGCGTTCGAGCCGGCCACGCGGCGCCTCGCGCTCACCGGCACGCCGTTCCGCTCGGACACCAACCCGATCCCCTTCGTGGCGTACGAGGAGGGCGACGACGGCATCCGCCGGTCCGCCGCCGACTACACCTACGGGTACGGCTCCGCGCTCGCCGACGGCGTCGTGCGTCCCGTCATCTTCATGAGCTACAGCGGCAACATGCGCTGGCGCACCAAGGCCGGCGACGAGATCGCCGCGCGGCTCGGCGAGCCGATGACCAAGGACGCCGTCAGTCAGGCGTGGCGCACCGCGCTGGACCCGCGCGGCGAGTGGATGCCGGCCGTGCTGCGCGCCGCCGACCAGCGGCTCACCGAGGTCAGGAAGGCGATCCCGGACGCGGGTGCCCTCGTCATCGCCGCCGACCAGGACTCCGCCCGCGCCTACGCCAAGCTGATCCGGGAGATCACCGGCAGCAAGGCCACCGTCGTGCTGTCCGACGACACCGGCGCGTCCAGGAACATCGACGACTTCAGCGGCAGCACCGACCGCTGGATGGTCGCCGTCCGCATGGTGTCCGAGGGCGTGGACGTGCCGCGCCTCGCGGTCGGCGTGTACGCCACCACCATCTCCACCCCCCTCTTCTTCGCGCAGGCCGTCGGCCGCTTCGTACGGTCCAGGCGCCGCGGCGAGACCGCCTCCGTCTTCCTCCCGACCGTCCCCGACCTGCTCACGTTCGCAGGCGAGATGGAGCGCGAGCGCGACCACGTCCTCGACAAGCCCAAGAAGGGCGACGAGGACCCGTACGCCGAGTCCGAGAAGGAGATGGACGAGGCCAACCGGGAGCAGGACGAGGACACCGGCGAGCAGGAGCAGTTCGCCTTCGAGGCGCTGGAGTCGGAGGCCACCTTCGACCGGGTCATGTACAACGGCGCCGAGTTCGGGATGCAGGCCCACCCGGGCAGCGAGGAGGAGCAGGACTACCTCGGTATCCCCGGCCTCCTGGAGCCCGACCAGGTGCAGTTGCTGCTCCAGAAGCGGCAGGCCCGCCAGATCGCGCACAGCCGCAAGAAGCCCGACGACGAGGCCGACCTCCTCGAACTCCCCGCCGAACGGCGCCCCGTCGTCTCCCACAAGGAGCTGATGGACCTGCGCAAGCAGCTCAACACGATGGTCGGCGCGTACGTCCACCAGAGCGGCAAGCCGCACGGCGTCATCCACACCGAGCTGCGGCGTGTCTGCGGCGGTCCGCCCAGCGCCGAGGCCACCGCCGGTCAACTGCGCCAGCGCATCACCAAGGTGCGGGAGTGGGCGACCCGCATGAAGTGACGCGCGGTGCGTCCACGTCGAACGCCGAGTGCTGTACGTATCGGGACGAACACGGTCGGTCCGCTCAAGTTACCGCCCGGATTCTGGACGGAGCCTTCCGCTGAGCGGACCCGCTCGCTACTGTCCGGCTACGCACACGCCCCGTGGCAGCGCTGCCGCGGAGCGCAGCCGTGAAGCGACTGGGTCCGGGCACAAGGCCGGGCCGTCAGCCGATCGGCGGCCTCTGAAGCGCGTCACTGACGGGACTCGGTGACGCATCCGTCGCGAAGAGGGCCGCCGACCTCACCACGAAGGAGTGGGCGTCGTGACCGCGGAGACCTCCCAGACGCTCGACCGGGGACTGCGCGTCCTCAAACTGCTGGCCGATACGGACCACGGGCTGACCGTCACCGAGCTATCCCACAGACTCGGTGTGAACCGGACCGTCGTGTACCGGTTGCTCGCCACCCTGGAGCAGCACGCACTCGTACGCCGTGACCTGGGCGGCCGCGCCCGGGTCGGACTCGGTGTCCTGGGCCTGGGCCGCCAGGTGCACCCCCTGGTCCGCGAGGCGGCGATGCCGGCCCTGCGCTCGCTGGCCGAGGACATCGGGGCGACGGCCCACCTGACCCTGGTCGACGGCGCGGAGGCCCTCGCCGTGGCCGTCGTCGAGCCGACCTGGACCGACTACCACGTCGCCTACCGGGCCGGCTTCCGCCACCCCCTGGAACGCGGCGCCGCCGGCAAGGCCATCCTCGCCGCCCGCCGCCACCAGATCCCCCAGCAGGCCACCGCCGAACCCGGTTACACCCTCACCCAGAGCGAACTGGAGACCGGCGCCTGCGGAGCCGCGGCCCCCCTCCTGGGCGTCACGGGCGTCGAGGGCAGCGTCGGCGTCGTCATGCTCTCCGACGTCGTCCCGGAACGCGTCGGCGAACGCGTCCTGCACGCGGCGAGGGAAGTGGCGGAGGCGCTGCGCTGACGTCCTCGCGAGACGCGGGCGGGTGACGCCGCAGCCCGTGGTTGGTTCAATGCGCGCATGATCGAAACGATGGCGCTGCTCGCGGTCGGTGGCCTCACGGCCTGGTGGATGGGCCGCCGGGCCGGCCGCCGGGCGAGGGGTGCCGTACAGGGTGACGTGGTCAAGGTCCCCTGACTGCTGCGGCATCCCGCTCGCGGGGACAGGTGGCTTCGAGGACGGGTCGTGACGGGGGGCCGCCATACGGAGTGGGAGGCCCGCACCAGGGCCGGGGCGGCGGTGTCGCTTCCGGCCGCGTTGCGGATCGTCGAGGTGCGTTCGCCTTCGCTGCGTGAAGCCGTGAAGATCAACGGCGGCTCCCGGATCATGGAGTGCGCCTCGGCCGAGGGCGCCGTCTCCATCGCCGTGATGCCGCACGACCTGGATCGCGTGGTCCAGGCCCTGCGGAGCGGCGCGATGGAATAGGCGGCGACTGTCCCGGACCGGGCGGCCGTCGGCGAGGCCGGAGCCGCGCCGCGTTAGATTGGCACCGTGCTTCTCTCCCGTCTCTCGCGTCCCCGGTTCCTGGCTGTCTGCGGTGTGCCCGTGGTGGCGTTGCTCGGGGTGGCCGTGTTCGCGCCGTTGCCGTTCTCCGTGGCGCAGCCGGGGCTGACGGCGGATGTGCTCGGGAAGAACAGGGGCGCCGAGGTGATCACGGTCAGCGGGGCGCCCACGCGTGCCACGCGGGGGCAGCTGCGGATGACGACCATCGAGGCGACCGGGCCCGACGCCACCGTCCGGTTCGGGGACGTGCTCGGGTCCTGGTTCGACACCGACCGGGCCGTCATGCCCCGGGACGCGGTCTACCCGAGCGGTGACGACGTCGGCGAGATCGAGGAGTACAACCAGGAGCAGATGAAGGAGTCACAGGACTCGGCGACCACCGCCGCCCTCGACTACCTGCGCCTCGACAAGAAGGGCGTCCGCGTCGACCTGAAGCTGGAGGACGTCGGCGGGCCCAGCGCCGGGCTGCTGTTCTCGCTCGGCATCGTCGACAAGCTCGGCGCCGACGACCTCACCGGCGGCAAGGTCGTCGCCGGGACCGGCACCATCACCGACGGCGGCGCGGTCGGCGCGGTCGGCGGGGTGCCGCTGAAGACGCAGGCCGCCCGGCGCGACGGGGCGACCGTCTTCCTCGTACCGAAGGCCGAGTGCTCCGACGCGCAGGCCGAGCTGCCGAAGGGGCTGCGGCTGGTCCCGGTGACGACACTCAAGGGCGCGATCGACTCGCTCAAGGCGCTGGAGAGCGGCAAGGGCGACGTCCCCTCCTGCTGAACAGCCGGCGTAGGACCGCTACTGCACGAAACCCCGCTCCTTCATCCAGTCCAGCGCCACCTGGTGCGGGTCCTCGCCGTCCACGTCGACCTTCGCGTTGAGGGTCTGCGCCACGTCGTTGGTGAGCGCCTTGGTGACCGGGTCGAGGACGGACGCGATCGCCGGCCACTTCTTCAGGGTGGCGGTGCGGATCATGGGGGCCGCGTTGTAGTTGGGGAAGAACGCGCGGTCGTCCCGCATCACCACGAGGTTCATGGACTTGATCCGCCCGTCGGTGGTGTACACCTCCCCGTACGTGCAGGCCCCCTTCGCGGTCTGCGTGTAGATGATCCCGGCGTCCATCTGCGTGATGTTCCGCGCCGGCAGCGACATCCCGTACGCCCGCTCCAGCCCCGGCAGCCCGTCCGCGCGGTTGGCGAACTCGCCCTCCACGCACAGCGTCACCGCCCCCGGATCCGACTCCGCCAGCTCGGCCACCTGGGACAGGGTCTTCGTGCCGTACTTCCCGAAGTCGGCCTGGTTCATCGCCAGCGCGTACGTGTTGTTCATCGGCGCCGCCGGCAGCCAGGTGAGCCCCTTCTTCGCGTCGGCCTCCTTCACCGCCTCCCATTGCCGGCGCGGGTCCGGGATCGGCTTGCCGTTGCCGAGGTACGTGATCCAGGCGGTGCCCGTGTACTCGTACGTGGCGTCCGCGTCGCCGTTCTCGACCGCCGCGCGGGTGCCGACGGAACCCTGGATGCCGGTGCGGTCCAGCACCTCCGCGCCCGCCGCCTCGAAGGCGATGCCCATGATCGCGCCGAGGACGAGCTGCTCCGTGAACTCCTTGGAGGTGACGGTGAGATCGGCCCCGTCCAGGGGCTTGCCCCGCCCGATCGACCCGGGCTCCACGTCGTCCACCATCGGGGACCCGCTGGTCAGCCCGCACCCGGCGGACGCCAGCAGCAGCGCCGCCAGCAGCGCGCCCGTACGCCGGCTCATGTGCGTACCTCCAGGCCCCGCGGACGCATCAGCAGTTCGGCGAGCGAGGCCAGCCAGTCCACCAGCAGCGCGAGGGCGATGGTCAGGATCGAGCCCAGCACCAGCACCGGCATCCGCTGGCTGGTGATCCCCGTGGTGATCAGCACGCCCAGGCCGCCGCCCCCGCCGAAGGTCGCCAGCGTCGCCGTACCGACGTTGAGGACTAGGGCGGTGCGCACGCCGGCCAGGATCAGCGGGACGGCGAGCGGCAGCTCCACCCGGGTGAGGACGCCCAGCGGGGACATGCCGATGCCGCGGGCCGCCTCCAGCAGCGTCGGGTCGTTCGCCTTGAGACCGGCGATGGTGTTGGAGAGCACGGGCAGGACGGCGTAGACGATGATGCCGATCAGGGCGGCCCGGCGGCCGATGCCCAGCCAGATCACCAGCAGCGCCAGCAGACCGATCGCGGGCGTCGCCTGCCCCATGTTGGCGAACGCCATCGCCACCGGCGTCGCCTTGCGGAACGCGCCGCGGGTCAGCAGGACGCCCAGCGGGATCGCGATGATCAGCACGAAGAACGTCGAGATCACCGTCAACTGCACGTGCTGCCACAGGGCCTTGGTGACCTGCCCGTTCGACAGCGCGTTCCGGCTCAGCGCGTCCAGGTCGGCCTGCCGGAACCACAGCCAGGTCGCCAGCAGTACGGCGATCAGCGCCACCGGCAGGAACGTCAGCTTCCGCCAGCCGACCCGGGGCCGGGCCGCGGCGGGCGCGGAGGGCGGGGCCTCGTCCTCCCCGTCCCCGGGGAGGGCGCCGACGGTGCCCGGACCGGCGCCGAAGGAGGAGGCGCGCGAGGAGCCGCTCACGCCCGGCCCCCGACCTCGCCGAAGCCCTCCTGCTCGCTGTGGGTCCGGGTCGCCCGCGTCTCCTCCAGGTCGTGCTGGTGCTCCAGCGCGTCCAGCCGGTCCGCCTCCAGGAGTTCGTGCACCGAGTTCATCAGCGTCTCCATGTCCACGACGCCCTCGTACTCCCCGCGCCGCCCGGTCACCGCGACCCGCCCCGCGTTGTCCGTGAGCACCGCCTCCAGCGCGTCCCGCAGCGTCGCGTCCCGGGTCACCGTGTCGCTGACCAGCGTCCCGGCCCGCGCCAGCGAACCCTTGGCCCGCATCAGGTCCCCGCGCCGCAGCCACTTGTAGGGGCGGCCGCGCCGGTCCAGGAGCAGGATCTCGTTGGTGCCCGCCTCCCGCAGCCGCCCGAAGATGTGCTGGAGCGGGTCCTCCACGGTCACCGTCGGATACTCCGTGATGCCGACGTCCCGCACCCGGGTCAGGTTCAGCCGCTTCAGCGCCGCCCCCGCGCCCACGAAACCGGAGACGAAGTCGTCCGCCGGGTTGGTGAGGATCGCCTCCGGAGTGTCGAACTGCGCGATGTGGGAGCGTTCGCGGAGCACGGCGATGCGGTCGCCCAGCTTGATCGCCTCGTCGAAGTCGTGGGTGACGAAGACGATCGTCTTGTGCAGCTCGTGCTGGAGCCGGATCAGCTCGTCCTGGAGGTGGTCCCGGGTGATCGGATCGACCGCGCCGAACGGCTCGTCCATCAGGAGTACGGGCGGATCGGCGGCCAGCGCCCGCGCCACCCCCACCCGCTGCTGCTGCCCGCCGGACAACTGGCGCGGATAGCGGCCGTGGAACTCCCCGGCGTCCAGCCCCACCAGGTCGAGCATCTCCTCCACCCGCGACCTGATCCGCGCCTTCGACCAGCCGATCATCTTCGGCACCAGCGCGATGTTCTGGGCGACGGTCATGTGCGGGAACAGGCCCGAGGACTGGATCGCGTACCCGACCTTGCGGCGCAGCTTCACCGGGTCGATGTCGGTGACGTCCTCACCGTTGATGCGGATACGGCCGCCGCTCGGCTCGATCAGCCGGTTGATCATCTTCAGGGTGGTGGACTTCCCGCAGCCCGAGGGGCCCACGAAGATCACCGTCTCCCCGGCCTTGATCTCCATCGACACGTTCTCGACGGCCGGGGTCGGGTTGCCCGGGTACAGCTTGGTCAGGGACTCCAGCTCGATGGTCGCGCCGGTGGTGCCCTCCTCAGAGCGCTCGGACTGCCCGGTGGTCCCGACGGTCTCAAACACGGATCCCCCTGGGAATCGTCAGCCGCCCCAGCAGCACGTACGCCGCGTCGAAGAGCAGCGCCAGGACGATGATCCCGAGCGTGCCCGCGAGCACCTGGTTGAGCGCGTTCTTGCTGCCCAGCGAGGCGATCCCGCGGAAGATCTCGTTGCCGAGGCCCGGCCCCGAGGCGTAGGCGGCGATCGCGGCGATGCCCATCAGCATCTGCGTCGAGACCCGGATGCCGGTCAGGATCGGCGGCCAGGCCAGCGGCAGCTCCACCCGCAGCAGCCGGACCGCGCGCGACATCCCGATGCCCTTGGCCGCGTCCACCAGCGCCGGGTCCACCCCGCGCAGGCCCACGATCGCGTTGCGCACGATCGGCAGCAGCCCGTACAGGGTCAGCGCGGTCACCGTCGGCGGCACGCCGAGGCCCACGATCGGGATGAGCAGACCGATCATGGCCAGCGACGGGATGGTGAGGATGCCCGACGTGGTCAGCGTCGCCAGGTTCCCCGCCCACTCGCTGCGGTAGGTGACGACGCCGATCAGCACCCCGATCAGGGTCGCCACGACCATGCACTGGAAGACGGCGCTGGCGTGCTGGTAGGCGTCGGTGAGAAGCTGCTGGTGGCGGCTGGTCAGGAAGTCCCAGAAGTTCACCGCCGCCCACCTCCAGGAGTCCAGGTCCGGAAGCCGCTCCGGCCTCAGTCGGGTCCGCCGCTGTCCTCGGCCGCCTGCTCCACCAGCGGGATGATCCGCAGCGGAACGGGATTCTCCATGACGATCGCCGTGGAGGCCCGGACGATGCCATCAAAACCGACAACCAGGTCGATCACCCGTTGGAGATCGGCGTTCGAGCGGGCCACCAGCCGGCACAGCATGTCCCCGGTGCCGGTCGTCGTGTGCAGCTCCAGCACCTCCGGCACGGTCGCCAAGTGCGCCCGTACGTCGGCCCCTTGGCCCTGCCGGATCTGCAGCGTGGCGAAGGCGGTGACCGGGTAGCCGAGCGCCGCCGGGTCCACCTCGGGACCGAAGCCCCGGATGACTCCGTTCGACTGAAGCCGGTCCAGGCGCGCCTGCGCCGTGCCCCGCGCCACACCGAGCCGCCGGGACATCTCCAGCACCCCGATCCGCGGCTCCCGCGCCAGCAGCGCGATGATCCGCCCGTCCAGTCGGTCGATCGCCATCGGTCCGCCCTCCCGGCTGGTCATCCTGTACACATCGCCCGGCCACACCGGCATGCCGATAGGCAGGTTGCCCACTGGAAACGGAAACTATTGCGCACCTTGCGGACTCGGGAGAACCTGCGGCTATGACGCAGACCACACACCACACTCCCGACACCGCCCGGCAGGCCGATCCCTTCCCGGTCAAGGGAATGGACGCGGTCGTCTTCGCCGTGGGCAACGCCAAGCAGGCCGCGCACTACTACTCCACCGCCTTCGGCATGCGCCTGGTCGCCTACTCCGGACCGGAGAACGGCAGCCGGGAGAACGCGAGCTACGTCCTGGAGAGCGGCTCCGCCCGCTTCGTGTTCACCTCGGTGATCAAGCCCGCCACCGACTGGGGCCGCTTCCTCGCCCGGCACGTGGCCGAGCACGGCGACGGCGTCGTCGACCTCGCCATCGAGGTCCCGGACGCGCGCGCCGCGCACGCCTACGCCGTCGGGCACGGCGCCACCTCGCTCGCCGAGCCGCACGAGGTCGAGGACGAGCACGGCACCGTCGTCCTCGCCGCCATCGCCACCTACGGCCAGACCCGCCACACCCTGGTCGAGCGCACCGGCTACGACGGCCCGTACCTGCCCGGGTACGTCACCGCGAAGCCGATGGTCGCCCCGCCGCAGAAGCGTGTGTTCCAGGCCGTGGACCACTGCGTCGGCAACGTCGAACTCGGCCGGATGAACGAGTGGGTCGGCTTCTACAACAAGGTCATGGGCTTCACGAACATGAAGGAGTTCGTGGGCGACGACATCGCCACCGAGTACAGCGCGCTGATGTCCAAGGTGGTCGCCGACGGCACCCTCAAGGTCAAGTTCCCGATCAACGAGCCCGCCGTCGCCAAGAAGAAGTCCCAGATCGACGAGTACCTGGAGTTCTACGGCGGCGCCGGCGTCCAGCACATCGCGCTGAACACCAACGACATCGTGCAGACCGTGCGCACCATGAAGGCGGCCGGCGTCGAGTTCCTCGACACCCCCGACTCGTACTACGACACGCTCGGCGAGTGGGCGGGGGAGACCCGGGTGCCCGTCGACACCCTGCGCGAGCTGAAGATCCTCGTCGACCGCGACGAGGACGGGTACCTGCTCCAGATCTTCACCAAGCCGGTCCAGGACAAGCCGACCGTGTTCTTCGAGATGATCGAACGCCACGGCTCGATGGGCTTCGGCAAGGGCAACTTCAAGGCGCTGTTCGAGGCGATCGAGCGGGAGCAGGAGAAGCGCGGAAACCTTTGACACCTGCTCTGCCAAGGCAGATGTCAGTCGGGCGGGCCCTCCTCCGAGGGCTCGCCCAGCTCCACCAGCGCCGTGCGCGCCTCCGGCACCCGCAGCGGCGAGAAGTACGGGTTGATCGTCAGGGCCTCCCGCAGATTCCGCCGCGCGGGCCCCGACTTCCCGAGCGCCTTCTCGACCATCCCCCGGTGGAAGGCGTACAGCGCGCTGCGCACCCCGCCGCCCTGCTCGCCGTCGGTCGCGATCGCCGCGAACTCCAGCGCCTCCTCGTCCTCGCCGCCACGGTGCAGCGCCCAGCCCAGCGCGTCGGCGACCGCGATCCCGGGCTGGCGTCCCCACTCGGCCCGCAGCACCCGCACCGCCTCCGCCGGGTCCCCGTGGTCCGCCTCCAGCAGCCCCAGCACCAACTGCTCGTCGGCCCCTGCGGCCTCGGCGCCCCGCACCCGCTCCCGCAGCAGGTCGTACTCGACCCGCGCCGCCTGCCCGAGGCCCAGCGACTCGTACAGCTCGCCCAGCTCCAGCGCGTACTCCGGACTCGGCCGCTTCGCCAGCGCCGCCTGGTACGCGGCCAGCGCCTCCGTCGTCCGGCCCAGCGCCGCCAGCGCCCTGCCCTGCCCGGCCTGCGCGGCCCGCTGGTCGGGGTCGGTGCGCAGCGCCTCCTGGAAGAACCGCAGCGCCTCCTCCGCTTCCCCGCGCTCGAACGCCAGCCGCCCCGCCTGCTCCAGGTACGCCGCCCGCTCGGCCGGTGCCCGTGCGGCCGCCGCCGCGTCGGAGATCTGCGCCGCCGCGTCCTCCCGCCAGCCCCGGTCCCGGTAGACCGCCGACGCCCGCGCCTTGGCGGCCGGGGCGCCCGGACGCAGCGCCAGCACCTTGTCCAGCGCCTTGCCCACGGCCTTGTGGTCGCCGAGCCCGGTGTACGCGTCGATCAGCACCGCGTGCGCCGTCCACCGCTTCGGCGCCGCCCCGACCGCGCTCTCGCCCCACTTCCTGGCCGCCGGGAAGTCCCGCCGCGCCACCGCCAGCGCCGCCAGCCCCTCCAGCGCCTGCGGATTGCGCTCCGCCCCCACCTTCAGCGAGGTGTGCAGCGCCTTCTCGGCCTTCGCCCAGTTCGCCGCGTCCGCCGTCCGGCGGCCCTGCTCGACGTACGCCGAACCGAGCACCGCCCACGACACGCCGTCCAGCGGATGGGCGCGCAGGAAGCTCTCCCGGTCGCCGATCAGCGCCGACAGGTCCCCGAGCGCCGCCGGGACGCCCGCGGTGACCGCACCCCGCGCCTGCGCCGCCGGTGCGGGCGCCGGCCGGGGAGCCTCACCGCCGCCCCCGGGCAGCAGTACCAGCACCCCGCCGAGCGCGAGGGCTCCGGCGACCGCGGCGGCCGAGGCGATCAGCACCCGGCGCCCGCGACGTGGCCGCCGCCCGTGTCCGACGTCCTTGGCGCGCACTGTCTCCATGCCGCTCACTGTGCGCCCGTATGACGAGCACACCCATGCAGGCGACGGCCCCCGCGGACGGGGTTCACACCGATGGCCCCCGGTGCCACCCTGTGATCATGAGCCGTATCGAAGCGCCTCGCGACGAAGACGACGCGGCCGCGGTCGCCACCACCCCCCTCGTCGACCGGCTGCTCGCGGGGCTGCCCGCCGCGTCCGTCCTCACCGACCCCGACGTCACCGCCTCCTACGCCAACGACATGGCCGGCTTCTGCCCGGCCGGCGCCCCCGCCGTCGTCGTACTGCCGCGCGCCGTGGAGGAGGTGCAGCACGTCATGCGCACCGCCACCGAGCTGCGCGTCCCCGTCGTCCCGCAGGGCGCCCGCACCGGCCTGTCCGGCGCGGCCAACGCCACCGATGGCTGCGTCGTGCTGTCCCTCACCAGGATGGACCGCATCCTGGAGATCAACCCCGTCGACCGCGTCGCCGTCGTCGAACCCGGCGTCGTCAACGCGACCCTCTCCCGCGCGGTCAACGAACACGGCCTGTACTACCCGCCCGACCCCTCCAGCTGGGAGACCTGCACGATCGGCGGCAACATCGGCACCGCCTCCGGCGGCCTGTGCTGCGTCAAGTACGGGGTGACCGCCGAGTACGTCCTCGGCCTCGACGTCGTCCTCGCCGACGGCCGCCTGATGTCCACCGGGCGCCGCACCGCCAAGGGTGTCGCCGGGTACGACCTCACCCGGCTCTTCGTCGGCTCCGAGGGCTCGCTCGGCATCGTCGTACGGGCCGTGCTCGCGCTGCGTCCCAAGCCGCCCGAGCAGCTGGTGCTGGCCGCCGAGTTCGCCTCCGCGGCGGCCGCCTGCGACGCGATCTGCGCGATCATGGAGGGAGGGCACGTGCCGTCCCTGCTCGAACTGATGGACCGTACGACCGTCAAGGCGGTCAACGACCTGGCCCGCATGGGCCTGCCGGAGACCACGGAGGCGCTGCTGCTCGCCGCCTTCGACACCCCGGACCCGGCCGCCGACCTCGCCGCCGTCGGCGCGCTGTGCGAGGCCGCAGGCGCCACGCAGGTCGTCCCGGCCGACGACGCGGCCGAGTCCGAACTCCTCCTCCAGGCCCGGCGCCTGTCCCTCGTCGCCCTCGAAGCCGTCAAGGGCACCACGATGATCGACGACGTGTGCGTGCCCCGCTCCCGGCTCGGCGCCATGCTGGCGGGCATCGAGCGGGTCGCCGCCGAGTACGGCCTCACCATCGGGGTGTGCGCCCACGCGGGCGACGGCAACACCCACCCCACCGTCTGCTTCGACGCCGCCGACCCCGACGAGTCCCGGCGGGCCCGGGAGTCCTTCGACGAGATCATGGCCCTCGGCCTCGAACTCGGCGGGACCATCACCGGGGAGCACGGCGTGGGCGTCCTGAAGAAGGAGTGGCTGGCGCGGGAGTTGGGCCCGGTGGGGCTGGAGATGCAGCGGGCCGTCAAACAGGTCTTCGACCCGCTGGGCCTCCTCAACCCCGGCAAGCTCTTCTGACCTCTGTCTCTCCCCTTCACCGGGCGAGCAGCTCGGCCAGCCCGTCGTCGATGCCGAGCCGCCCGCCCTCCATGCCCGGCGGCACCGCCCGCAGGGTCCGCTCCAGCCACGCCGACACCTGCGGCGTGGGCGCCTCCAGCAGGGCGTCCCCGTCGGGGCTGCTCAGCGCCATCAGCACCACGCCGCGGCCGTCCGCCTTCGACGGCCACACCCGTACGTCCCCGTGCCCGGACGGGCGGAACACCCCCTCCACCAGCAGCTCCCGGGCGAACGTCCAGTGCACCGGGTGGCCCGAGTCGATGTGGAAGGTGATGTGGACGGCGTAGGGATCGTCGGTGCGGTAGCCGAGCTGGGCCGGCACCGGGACGCGGCGCTCGGGGGACAGGATGAGCCTCAGCTCCAGCTCGCGTTCCACGACGATGGGGTGCATGGCGATGTTTCCTCTCTCGCGTCTCGTACGGATCCGCACGGGCCGCGTGGGACGGGCCCGCACGAGGGAGAGCGGCCGGGGCCGTGAGCATTACGCGGGTTGACGGCACTTTTTTCCGGACTCTGTCCCCGGAGTGAAGGTCCATGCACGAGATTGCCCGGAAAGGGGCGGGTCCTGCGGGACCGGCGGTGCGGATTGCGCCCGTCTGATAGATGTTGAGGCTCTCTATCAACCCCCGAGCAGATACGGGACGACGGACATGAGCGCCCCAACCCCGGCCCCCGGCGACGACAGGCCCCGCGAGGGGTATTACCCGGACCCGTCCATTCCTGGTTACGTCCGCTACTGGAACGGCGCGTCCTGGGTGGCGGGCACGAGCCGGCCCGCCCCGAAGGCCGGCGAGCAGCTCGCGCCGCCGCCGGGGGTGCGGGCGGCGGCCCCGCTCCCCGTCGAGGAGACCGGCCCGCACTTCTTCGACGAGGACCCGGTCGAGGAGCCCTCGCCCGCCGGCGCCGCCGCCCAGCACGGCAGCCGGCCGCAACCGGCGTCGTCCTGGGGCGCCGACCGCGCCCACCAGTCCGGCTTCGGCGACGCCTCCCCACAGCGGGTGGCCTGGCCGGGCCCGGCGGCGGACCCGCGGGTACCGCATGGCGCCGGCGGCGGGCCGGGGTCTGGCGAGCCTGGTGCCGGGGGCGGCTCCGGTGCCGGTCCGGAGGGGAGCGGGGAGCCGGGTAGTCCCCGAGGTGCGGACGTGGACACGGACACCCGTGCCGTCGCGGCGGGCGACGTGGAGGAGCCGGGCGGCGGCACCTTCGTCTTCCGGCGGCCGGTGGCCGGCGCGCCCGCCCCGGGGGCCGGGGCCACCGCCTCCGACGAGGGCACGATGACCTTCCGCGCGGTCTCGCCACGGGCCGGTGCGCAGTCCGGTGGCCCCGGTTCCGCCGCCGGGAAGGCGCCCGCGGCGCCCGTACCGCAGCAGGCCGCCGCCCCGCAGCCCGTCGCAGCGCCGGTCGCCGCGGCCGGGCCCGGCGGGGGGCAGTCGTCGTGGGCGCAGCAGGTGCACCGGCTCGCGGGCGGGGAGGAGCAGCCCGTCGCGCCGTGGAAGCCGCCGGTCGAGGACATCTTCCAGGCCGCCGCCCGGCGTCAGGCCGCGGCCCGGCCCGCGGGGCTCGGCAAGCGGCTGACGGCGCGGCTGATCGACACCGCCGTCCTCGCGGGCGTCACGGCGGTGGCGGCGGTGCCGCTGGGCACGGAGGCGGTGGACCACGTGAACGCCAAGATCGACGCGGCGAAGCGGTCCGGGGAGACGGTCACCGTCTGGCTGCTCGACGGCACGACGGGGACGTACCTGGGGATCGTGCTGGCCGTGCTGCTGCTCTTCGGCGTGGTGTACGAGGCGCTGCCCACCGCCAAGTGGGGCCGGACGCTGGGCAAGAGGCTGCTCGGCCTGGAGGTACGGGACATCGAGGCGCACGAGCCGCCGTCCTTCGGCGCGGCGCTGCGGCGCTGGCTGGTGTACAGCGTCCCCGGGCTGCTGGTCGTGGGCGTGGTCGGGGCGGCGTGGTGCCTGTTCGACCGCCCGTGGCGTCAGTGCTGGCACGACAAGGCGGCCGGCACGTTCGTCGCGGGCTGACTGGGCGGGCGGGGGGTTGGGGGGCCTTCCGTCTCGTGTTCGGCTGCGGGGCGGTGGGGGCCGGTCGCGCAGTTCCCCGCGCCCTTTGGGGTACGTCGGTTGCCGGTATGGAGGGCTGTGGGTGGGCGGGCGCGGACTGGGGGGTGCCCGTCTCGTGTTCGGCTGCGGGGAGGTGGGGGCCGGTCGCGCAGTTACCCGCGCCTCTGAAGCAGGGCGTCCACCTGACGTGCCTCAAGACGCTCCCGGCGCCGCTTGAGGGTTTTCAGGGGCGCGGGGAACTGCGCGACCAGCCACCGCTCACCCGCAGCCGCCGACGAGAGCCGAAACCCCTCCCCGACCGGCGTAACGCCTCGTCCCCCGGACGGTCCTGCACTGGATGCGCGGAGCGGGCCGCCGAGGTCCACTCGGGCCATGAGCAGTGAACCGCCCCCGGAAGACGACCCGTTCAGGAAGCCGCCCCCGCCCAACGGCCCCGGCGGCGGTACCGGCGGCTCGCCGTACGACAACCCGCCCCCACCCCCCGGCGGCGGCCACGGCGGCCCGTACGGCACCCCGCCCCCCGGTGACCCGTACGGCGGCGGCTCCTACCCCCGCGACCCCCTCGCCGGCATGCCCCCGCTCGCCGACAGCGGCCGCCGCACGCTCGCCCGCATCATCGACATGATCCTGGTCGGCATCGTCGTATGGCTGCTGAGCTGGGCTTTCAACGTCCAGGAGTACCAGGTCGACGGCGACGACATCTCCGTCGGCAAGTCCTTCGGGCAGTCCGTCATCGCCGCCCTGCTCTACATCGGCTACGACACCTTCATGATCAGCAGGACCGGTCAGACCCTGGGCAAGAAGTGGCTCGGCATGCGCGTGGCCAACCTCGACGACGGCGCCACGCCCTCGGTCCCGACGTCACTGATCCGCGCCCTCGTGCTGTGGATCCCGTTCGCGTTCTGCTGCGCCTGCGTGTGGACGGTCATCGCGGGCGGCTGGAGCTTCTTCGACAAGCCCTACAAGCAGGGCCTGCACGACAAGGCCGCGAAGACCGTGGTGGTCGGCATCCGCTGACCTACGCGGCCCGCCCCCGCGTCGCGGACACCGGCTCCCGCTCCGCCGCCGGCGCCCGGGACGGCACGGCGGTCACCGTCGGGCGGGTGCGGGGTGCGGCGACCGTCAGGGCGACCAGCAGCCCGAGGCCGAGCGCCGCGAGGGCGACGAGGACGACACCGGGGCCCGAAGTCGTCCGGGACAGCAGCAGCATGGCGAGCGTCGAGAAGATCACCGTGCACGAACCGTAGGCGAACTGGGCGGCAGTCGGACGGGTCATGGCCATCGTGTCCTCGGAAGGCGGTCTGGGGGGTGTGTGACGGGCTGTCGGCCTGGCATTCCGCCGGCTTCCGGGCGTGGTGCCAAGCGACTCTAACCGGCTGTGTGCCCGAGGGGAACCGGCAGTAAGCGTGACCTAACCCGCAGTACCGATGCACAGGGGGCGCACGGATTCACGCCGTCCGGCCCGTGGACGGTCCCGCGCGCCCGCCGAGGACCGCACCGGCCGCTCCGGCCACGCGCCGACGTCCGCAAAGCGAACCCGCACTCCGCCTAGTGCACTTGTCGCGCGCAAGTCAAGATCTGTCTTTTCTTCCGAACGTCTAGTCAAATGGCGGCACTTGACTACACGCGTTGAACACGTGTGCGCGGACCTCAGATGTCCTTGTCCCCCCATCCGCGCGCGTGGACGCGGGGGAGGAACTCAAGTGACCAGTGGATCCTGGACGTTCAGAACGGCGGCCGCCGCCGTCGCGCTCGCCGCGGCGGGCGCCACACTCTCCGCCGCCACCGTGGCGTACGCGGACGCGCCCGTCCGCCCGGCAGCCGCGGAGGGCAACGACCCCCACCCGGCCGAGGGCATGGACTCGCACGACCTCGACGGCCCCCTCAGCAAGACCCGGGAGGCCCAGCGTCAGGAGGCGCTGAACCAGGTCATCTCCGGCAGGGCCTCGGTGCAGAAGAAGGACGGCTCGAACGTCGTCCAGCTCAAGAGCAAGAAGGGCGACGCCAAGTACGTCGAGCTGGGCCGGGAGAAGACCGACAAGATCTTCACCATCCTGGTCGAGTTCGGCGACAAGGTCGACAGCCGTTACGGCGGCGCAGCGGGCCCGCTGCACAACCGGATAGCCAAGCCGAACCGCAGGACGGACAACTCCACGGCCTGGCAGGAGGACTACGACCAGCAGCACTTCCGGGACCTCTACTTCGGCTCCGGCGACGGCGTCGACTCCGTCAAGACGTACTACGAGAAGCAGTCCTCGGGCCGCTACTCGGTCGACGGCGAGGTGTCCGACTGGGTCAAGGTCCCCTACAACGAGGCCCGTTACGGCTCCAACAAGTGCGACCCCGACAACTGCGCCTGGTTCGCGGTGCAGGACGGCGTCAATGCCTGGGTCGAGCAGCAGAAGGCGGCCGGCCGGACCGACGCCGAGATCAAGGCCGACCTCGCCGCGTACGACGAGTGGGACCGCTACGACTTCGACGGCGACGGCGACTTCAACGAGCCCGACGGCTACATCGACCACTTCCAGATCGTGCACGCCGGTGAGGACGAGTCCGCCGGCGGCGGAGCTCAGGGCGAGGACGCGATCTGGGCCCACCGCTGGTACGCCTTCGGTACCGACGCCGGTGCCACCGGCCCGGCCGACAACAAGTTGGGCGGCACGCAGATCGGCTCCACCGGCATCTGGGTCGGCGACTACACCATCCAGCCGGAGAACGGCGGACTCGGCGTTTACGCCCACGAGTACGGCCACGACCTCGGCCTGCCGGACCACTACGACACCGCTGCCGGCGACAACTCCACCGGCTTCTGGACGCTCATGTCGTCCGGTTCCTGGCTCGGCACCGGCCGCAACGAGATCGGCGACCTGCCCGGCGACATGAACGCCTGGGACAAGCTCCAGCTGGGCTGGCTGAACTACGACACCGCCAAGGCGGGCGTCAACTCCTGGCACAAGCTGGGCGTGGCCGAGTACAACACCAAGCACAAGCAGGGTCTGGTCGTCCAGCTCCCCGAGAAGGCGGTCACCACTGAGATAGTCGCTCCTGCCGAGGGCAAGGCCCAGTGGTGGAGCGGGAGCGGCAACGACCTCAAGAACACGCTGACCCGCAGCGTCGACCTCACCGGCAAGTCGGCCGCGTCCCTCACCCTGGACGGCTGGTACGACATCGAGGCGGACTTCGACTACCTCTACACCGAGGTGTCCACCGACGGCGGCGGCAACTGGACCGCCCTGGACGGCACGTTCGACGGCCGTGCGATCGAGCGCGACGGCAGTGGCAAGCCCGCCCTGAGCGCCACCGTCGACGCCTACGGCAAGCTCGTCTACCCGCTCGACGCGTACGCCGGCAAGAAGATCGACCTGCGCTTCCGCTACCAGACCGACGGCGGCGTGGCCCAGAAGGGCTTCACGGCCGACGAGATCACCGTGACGGCCGACGGCCAGGCCCTCTTCTCCGACAACGCCGAGACGGCGGACGCCGCCTGGACCGCCGCCGGCTTCTCCCGCGTCGGCGCGTCCTTCACCAAGGACTACGCGCAGTACTACATCGCCGAGAACCGGCAGTACGAGTCGTACGACAAGACGCTCCAGACCGGGCCGTACAACTTCGGCTTCACGGCGCGCCCGGACTGGGTCGAGCACTACGCGTACCAGAACGGCCTGCTGATCTGGAAGTGGGACACCTCCCAGGCGGACAACAACACCAGCCAGCACCCCGGCACCGGCCTGGTCCTGCCGATCGACTCGCACCCGACCGCGATGACGTGGCAGGACGGCACCCTGCTGCGCAACCGCATCCAGGCGTACGACTCGCCGTTCAGCCTCCACCGCACGGACGCGATCACGCTGCACAAGGCGGACGTCGCGACGTACTTCCCGGGCTCGAAGGGCGTCGCGGTCTTCAACGACCGCAAGAACACCTACTACGACCCGGCGAACCCGACCGGTGGCGTCAAGATCACTGACACCAACACGAGGATCGAGATCCTGAAGGAGGCCACGGACGGCTCGACGGTCGAGCTGGAGGTCGGCCCCGCAGGCAGGTAGGCGACATCTGCCCAGGTCAGAGCATGATCGGCGGTGACCCCCTGGCGGGTCGCCGCCGATCCGTGTTTAGGTGCGTCCTGTGGTTCTCTTATTGACACCGGGCCCGAGGAGCGGCCCGACTCCGGCTGACACGGGGGTATGACCGCATGGGCGCAGGAGGCTTCAGCAAGCTGCCGAACGGCACGGTGGTGGTGGCACTCAACCTGCCCAGCCCCGCCGCCGCCGGAAGCAGCCTGCGTTTTCTCGTCCACGCCCGGAACCGCGCCCGCGCCCTGACCCGGCTGCGCAACCTCGGCCTGCGCCCGGTCTACCTCCGCGGCAACGCGGCCCCGCCCACCCCGGACGAGATCACCGCGGTCCTCCACCACCCCGACGGCCTCATATGGCGTACGGCCCCCGCCACAGGCCCCGTCACCGGCCCCGACCTGCCCCAGGAACTCTGGCACCCCGTCCGCGCCCTCCTCAGACGCCCGACGGCCCAGACCTGAGCGACGCGCGGCCGTGCGCCTTACCTCCGGCGCGCGGGCCCCGAGGGCCACGGTCTGTTCATCCGCCCAGCGCCGGCTGCTCACTCCTCCGGCGCCGCCTGCTCGTCGGCGGGTCCGATCGTGATCGGACCCCCACCGGCGGCAGGAGGATGCAATGCAGTCCCTCGGGTCCGACAGACACCCCGCCCACCCCGCACACCGCACGCTCCGGCGCCTCCTGGCACTGATCGCGGGCGTCGTGCTGACCGGCGTCGCGGCGGCCACCCCCGCGACGGCGGACGGGCGGGACGAGCCCGCCGACGTCCAGCTCGTGTCCCTCACCGACTTCCACGGATACCTCGGCGAGTACAGCGCGACCATCGTCGGATCACACCGGGGAGACCCGCCGGTACGGGTGGGCGGCGGCTCCTACCTGGCCACGCACGTCAAACGGCTGCGGCAAGGGCACGAGAACTCGATCCTCTTCTCGGCCGGCGACGACTTCTCCGGCTGGCCGGACGAGACGGAATGGTTCTGGAACGAACCGACCATCGAGTACCTCAACGCGCTCGGCCTGCAGTTCTCCACCGTCGGCAACCACGAGATGGACCGGGGGTTCGCCTTCCTCCGGCACATGCGGCTAGGCACGTGCGAGGGCCGTCCCGACCACGACCTGTGTTTCCGCGACTCGACCGGCAAGCGCTTCGCGGGCGCCGACTTCCCGTACTACTCGGCGAACCTGCTGGACCGGAACACCGGCCGCCCCGCGCTGCGGCCGTACCACGTCGAGCGGGTCGACGACGGCCACGGCGGCACGCTCCCCGTCGGCTTCGTCCACGCGACGACCGCCCTGACCGGCGCCGAACCCATGTCGTACACCCCGAGCGGCCACACCTACGCCGACGAGGTCACCGCGATCAACCGCTCGGTGGAACGCCTGCGGGCCCAGGGCGTCCGGGCGATCGTCGCCGTCGTCCACGAAGGCTTCTCCCAGCAGACCGGCGGCGGCCACAACGACTGTGCGGCCCCCTTCGGCCCCGTCGTCGAGTTCAACCGCGCCATCTCCCCGGCGGTCGACGCGATCGTCACCGGGCACTGGCACGGCACCGTGAACTGCATGCTGCCCGACCCGGCGGGCACCCCGCGGCCGGTCGTCCAAGCCGGCAACCACGGCCATCTGATCAGCGAGATCAATCTGAAACTCGACCCGAGGACCGGCGAGGTGCTGCGCGAGCGCACCGCCTCGGTGAACCACGCCGTCACCCAGGACGTGCCGAGGGACGCCGAGACGGAACGGATCGCCGCCTACTGGCGCGCGAGGCTCGCCGAGCGCGCGACCCAGCGGATCGGCACGATCGCCGGGGACCTCACCCGCGCCCGCGACGCCGAGGGCGAGTCGGCCCTGTACGACGTCGCCGCCGACGCCTACCGCTGGGCCGGCGAGCGGGACGCGAGGCCGATCTGGGGCTGGCCATGCCCGACACCCTGCGCCGCGACCTGACCTACGCCCCCTCGCCGGGCGCCCCCGGAGACGCCCCGGGACGGGTGCTGTTCCCCGAGGCGGCGGTCGGCACGGTGGCCGACTCCGGCATCGGCGTCGGAGTCGTGCGCGGCACCCTGACCGGGCGGGAGCTGGTCCGGCTGCTGGAGTCCCAGTGGCAGACCGCGCCCGACGGACCGGTCGGATTCCGGCCGGTGGCCGTGTCGGGGAACGTGTCGTACCGCTTCGACCCGGACCGGCCCGCGGGTGAGCGGATCGACCGGCAGAGCGTACGGATCGACGGCCGCCGGGTCGGTGACAGGGCGAAGTACCGTGTCGCCGGTCTCGCCAGTGCCTTCATGGCCGGACGCGCGGTCCCGGGCTTCGAGGCCCTGGTCGGAGCCCGCGACCAGGACCGCAGCGCCTACCTGGGCGGCGACGCCCTGTGGCACTACCTGTCGGCCCACCCCCGGCTGGCCCCGCCGGCGCTGGACCGGGCGAAGAGGAGCTGACGCCGACCGCCCGGACCAACCCTTCCGGCGGGCTTGCTGGACGGCCGGCTGCGGGCTTACTGGACGACCGGCTTGCCGGACAGTTCCACGCCCGCCTCGCGGAGTTCCTCCAGGGCGCGTTCCGTGGTGTCGGGGGCGACACCCGCGGTCAGGTCGAGGAGGACCTGGGTGCGGAAGCCCTCGCGGGCCGCGTCCAGGGCGGTGGCGCGGACGCAGTGGTCGGTGGCGATGCCGACCACGTCGACCTCGTCGATCTCGCGGGCCCGCAGCCACTCGGCCAGGCGGGTGCCGTTCTCGTCGGTGCCCTCGAAGCCGCTGTAGGCCGCCGCGTAGGCGCCCTTGTCGAAGACGGCGTCTATGGCGCCGGAGGCGACGGCCGGGGCGAAGTTCGGGTGGAAGCCGACGCCCTCGGTGCCCGCGACGCAGTGCGCGGGCCAGGAGTGGACGTAGTCCGGGTTGTCGGCAAAGTGGCCGCCCGGTGCCACATGGTGGTCGCGGGTGGCCACGACGTGGCGGTAGCCGGCGGGCGCCTGCCCGATCAGCTCGGTGATGGCGGCGGCCACGTCGGCACCGCCGGACACCGCGAGGCTGCCCCCCTCGCAGAAGTCGTTCTGCACGTCGACGACGATCAAGGCGCGGCGCATGGTCGGTGTCCTTCGACTGGATCGGCTGGGTCGGCTGGGTCTGCTGGGTCGGCTGTGGGGTCGGAGCGGGCGGGGCGGGGTCGGGGACAGGGGCTGAAGCTTTAGCTACCCGAGCCCTCGACCGCGTACTCCGTCGGAATGACGGGTTCCCCTCGGGAGAGCTGGGTGGCCGACAGCGGGAGGCCCGCGCGGGCGGCCGCGTGGCGGTCCCGGGCGGCGTCCAGCGGCTCGCGCGCGACCACCTCACCGCCCTTGACCAGCTCGACCAGGAGCTGCCGGTCGGCGAGCGCGTCGGGCACCGGACCGGTGCCGATCACCTCGGCCTCGGCGTACCCGTAGGGGTCCAGGCGCCGCGCGGCCCACTTGCGGCCGCCGATCGAGGTCTTGCCGCCGGTCGACCGCTTCGCCACCGGCACCAGCGGCGCCGTCTCGCCACCGGAGTCGTCGGCCTCGGCGCGGGCGACCAGCTTGTAGACCATCGACGCCGTCGGGTGCCCGGACCCGGTCACCAGCTGGGTGCCGACGCCGTACGCGTCCACGGGCGCCGCCGCCAGCGAGGCGATGGCGTACTCGTCCAGGTCCGAGGTCACGACGATCTTCGTCTCGGTCGCGCCCAGTTCGTCCAGCTGCTGGCGCACCCGGTGGGCGACCAGCAGCAGGTCGCCGGAGTCGATGCGCACCGCGCCCAGCTCGGGCCCGGCGACCTCCACCGCCGTACGGACCGCCTCGGCGACGTCGTAGGTGTCCACCAGCAGCGTCGTGTCCCGGCCGAGGGAGTCCACCTGGGCGCGGAAGGCGTCGCGCTCGCTGTCGTGGAGCAGGGTGAAGGCGTGCGCGGAGGTGCCGACGGTCGGGATGTGGTAGCGGAAGCCGGCCGCGAGGTCGGAGGTGGTGGCGAAGCCGCCGACGTAGGCGGAGCGGGCGGCGGCGACCGCGGCCAGCTCGTGGGTGCGGCGGGCGCCCATCTCGATCAGCGGGCGGTCCCCGGCCGCCGACGACATCCGCGAGGCCGCCGCGGCGATCGCCGAGTCGTGGTTGAGGATGGAGAGGATCACCGTCTCCAGCAGCACGCACTCGCCGAAGGTCCCCTCGACCCGCATGATCGGCGAGCCCGGGAAGTACACCTCGCCCTCGGGATAGCCCCAGATGTCGCCGCTGAAACGGTACTGCGCGAGCCAGTCCAAGGTCGGCGCGTCGACGATGTCCCGCTCCCGCAGGAAGCGCAGCACGTCCGCGTCGAAGCGGAAGTTCTCCACCGCGTCCAGCACCCGCCCGGTGCCCGCCACCACGCCGTAGCGCCGGCCGTCCGGCAGGCGGCGCGTGAAGACCTCGAAGACGCTCCGGCGCCCGGCCGTGCCCGCCTTGAGGGCGGCCCGCAGCATGGTCAGCTCGTACTGGTCCGTGAAGAGCGCCGTAGAGGGGACGTCCACCGGCAGCCCAAGGTCCGCTGTGTTCATGACGACGATGCTACCCCCATTTCGTCACTCTGACGATTTGTGGTCGCGTGGCGCCCGCCACAGGCCCGTTTGTGCGGGTGCCCCCCTGTGGTGGCAGCATGGGGCATGTGACGGCAGCCGCACCCATGGAGATCGAGAAGACCGAGTCGGCGGAGGAGGTCTTCGCCGTACCCGAGCCCGACGTGCCCTGGGTGACGATCGTTCACAACGACCCCGTCAACCTCATGAGCTACGTGACGTACGTCTTCCAGTCGTACTTCGGCTACTCCAAGGACAAGGCCACCAAGCTGATGATGGACGTCCACCACAAGGGCCGGGCGGTGGTCTCCAGCGGCAGCCGCGAGGAGATGGAACGGGACGTACAGGCCATGCACGGCTACGGTCTGTGGGCCACCCTCCAGCAGGACCGGAAATGACCCACGCCCGCCCGCAGGACGGAAGCAGCTGAATCCCCTTCATGCCCGGACAATTCGAACCGCTCCCCGGCGGCGGCGCGGCCGTCGCCCTCGACGACGTCGAGATCTCCATCATCCGCTCGCTGGCCGTGCAGCTCCTGGAGCTGATCGGCCCCGGCCCCGCCGAGGACGCCTCCGGCGACCCGCTCGCCGAGCTGTTCGCCGAGGGCCCGAGCGAGCCGCCCTCCGACCCGGTGCTGCGCCGCCTCTTCCCCGACGCCTACGGCGACCCCGAGGGCACCCCGCAGGCCCGGGAGGCCGAGGAGCAGCGGGAGTACTCCGCCGAGTTCCGCCGCTACACCGAGAACGACCTGCGCGCCGGCAAGCGCGAGAGCGCCCTCGCGGTGATCCGCGCCCTGGACACCGTCGCCTCCCACGCGGCCGGCGAGGGCGGGGCGGTGCTGAAGCTGTCGGCGGACGAGTCCCGGCGGTGGCTCGGCGCCCTCAACGACCTGCGCCTCGCGATCGGCGCCCGGCTGGAGATCGCCGACGAGGACGACACCGACCTGCTCTACCGGCTCCCCGACGAGGATCCGCGCAAGCCGATGGTCATGGCGTACCTGTGGCTCGGCGGACTCCAGGAGTCGCTCGTCGGCACGCTCATGCCGTAGCTCCCGCATGCCGTAGCTCCCGTATGCCCTGAATGTGCCGGTCCGGTGTCCGCTCAGCGGAGCCTCAAATCCGGATAACGATCGTGTCAACGGCCTGCCCTTCTTTGCACCTCCGGGGTGCCTTTTGTTCCGTTCTGTCTGTGTGGCACGTCACAGAGCGCCCCTGTGATCAGCGGCGCCCGCGTGGTAAATCTTCACGACCGCCCGGCGAACACCATCCGAATGTTCGGCCGGGTGCGCCACCGAGCCGGCGGACCGCCGGCCAGGCACCGAGCGGGATGTGAGGCCCGCTCAGCTCCATCATCCGGGGGGGATCGAGACCCGATCCGCGGCCGACGAAAGGCCCGGGTCGGCATGGAGAAAGGCGCACCACACATGACCTCTGCGCAGGTCGACACGGAGAAAGCCCCCGAAGAGGGGTACGAGCGCGGGCTGGGCAGCCGTCAGGTCCAGATGATCGCGATCGGCGGCGCCATCGGCGTCGGCCTCTTCCTGGGCGCCGGGGCGAACATCGCCAAGGCCGGCCCCAGCATCATCCTCATGTACGCCCTCGCCGGCGTGATCATCTTCTTCATCATGCGGGCCCTGGGCGAACTGCTGCTCTACCGTCCCGTCTCCGGTTCCTTCGCCGAGTACTCGCGCGAGTTCCTCGGTCCCTTCTTCGGCTACTTCACCGGCTGGACGTACTGGCTGATGTGGGTGGTGACCGGCATGGCGGAACTCACCGCCGCCGCCATCTACATCCACTACTGGTTCCCGGACATCCCCCAGTGGGTCTCCGCCCTGGTCTTCCTCGTCCTGCTCTTCGTCGCCAACCTGATCTCGGTGAAGCTCTTCGGCGAGATCGAGTTCTGGTTCTCGATGGTCAAGGTCACCGCCATCATCGGCATGATCGTGATCGGCGTCGGCGTGCTCACCCTCGGCTACAGCCAGGCCGGCGACACCGCCGCCGTCTCCAACCTCTGGGAGTTCGACGGCTTCTTCCCCAAGGGCATCGGCTCGTCCCTGATGACCCTCCAGGGCGTCATGTTCGCCTACCTCGCCGTCGAGCTGGTCGGCGTCACCGCCGGCGAGTCCGAGAACCCCGAGAAGACCCTCCCCAAGGCGATCAACACCCTGCCCTGGCGCATCGCCCTCTTCTACGTCGGCGCCCTCACCGTCATCCTCGCCGTCGTGAAGTGGACCGAGTTCGCCGAGGGCGTCAGCCCCTTCGTGAAGGCGTTCAGCGTCATCGGCATCCCGGCCGGCGCCGGCATCGTCAACTTCGTCGTGCTCACCGCCGCCCTGTCCTCCTGCAACTCCGGCATGTACTCCACGGGCCGCATGCTGCGCACCCTCGCGGACAGCGGCGAGGCCCCGAGGGTCTTCAACCGGCTGTCCTCCACCAAGACCCCGGCCATCGGCATCGCCGTCTCGGTCTTCTTCATGGGCATCGGCGTGGTCCTCAACTACATCGTCCCGGAGAAGGCGTTCGGCTACGTCACCTCGGTCGCCACCGCCGCCGGCATCTGGACCTGGCTGATGATCCTGGTCAGCCACGTCAGGTACCGCAGGGCGGTCGTCGCGGGCCGCCTGCCCGCCTCCTCCTTCCCGGCACCCGGCGGCTCGATCTGCTCCTACGTCGCCATCGCCTTCCTCCTCTTCGTCACCTGCCTGATCGCCTACGACGCCGACGCCCGCGTCTGCCTGTACGTGATGGCCGGCTGGGCCGCCGCCCTCGGTATCGGCTGGGCGGTCCTGAAGAACCGCAGCCCGCGGGTCGCGGAGCGGAACGGCGACGGCGGCGACCGGGGCGACCGGGGCGGCGAGCCGGAGTTCGAGAAGATCGGCTGACCGCGCGGACCGTCCGGCATATGGGCCGCCCCGTACCACCCACCGGTACGGGGCGGCCCTCTGCTTATCCTGACCGCATGCTGACCATCACCCAGGCCCTGTACGACCAGATCGTCGCCCACGCGCGCGAGGACCACCCCGACGAGGCGTGCGGCGTGGTGGCCGGTCCGGTGGGCGAGGGCCGCCCCGAGCGGTTCGTCCCGATGCTCAACGCCGCCCGCTCGCCCACGTTCTACGAGTTCGACTCCCAGGATCTGCTCAAGCTCTACCGGGAGATGGACGACCGCGACGAGGAGCCGGTGATCGTCTACCACTCCCACACGGCCACCGAGGCCTACCCCTCCCGCACCGACATCACCTACGCCAACGAGCCCGGCGCCCACTACGTCCTGGTCTCCACCGCGGACACCGACGGCGCCGGCGACTTCCAGTTCCGGTCGTTCCGGATCCTGGAGGGCGAGGTCACGGAGGAGGAGGTCGAGGTCGTGGCGGCGTACTGAGACCGCCGCCCCCGCCTCCCGTATCACCTGCCGGACGGAATGCGTCCGGCAGGTGAGATCACACTCCTGGAGCCGGGCCGGGAATCGTTACGATGACCGCATGGTTCTTCTCGACGTGAGCGACAAGGCGCCGGGCACGCTGCTCGTGGCGCGGCTGCACGTCGACCTGTGCAGGCTGAACAGCGCCATCTGTTGATCCTCCGCGCCGCCGTACGGCCGTGAGCCGCGGCGGGCTGCCGTGTGCCGCCGCGCGCCCACCGAACCCACGACAAACTTCCGACAGGAGCCCTCAGCCATGGCCATCGAGGTCCGCATCCCGACCATCCTCCGCCAGTACACCGACGGCCAGAAGGCCGTGGAGGGCACCGGGGACACCCTCGCCAAGCTCTTCGCCGACCTCGAGACCCGGCACACGGGCATCCAGGCCCGCATCGTGGACGGCGACCAGCTCCGCCGCTTCGTCAACGTGTACCTGAACGACGAGGACGTCCGCTTCCTCGACGGCATCGACACCAAGCTCGCCGACGGCGACAGCGTCACGATCCTGCCGGCGGTCGCCGGTGGTACGGCCTGATCGGCGATGCGCTACGACTCCCCGCTGGCCGCGGTGGGCAACACCCCTCTGGTGCGCCTGCCGCGGCTCTCGCCGTCCGCCGACGTCCGCATCTGGGCCAAGCTGGAGGACCGCAACCCGACCGGCTCGATTAAGGACCGCCCCGCGCTCCACATGATCGAGCAGGCCGAGAAGGACGGGCGCCTCACCGAGGGCTGCACGATCCTCGAGCCCACCAGCGGAAACACCGGCATCTCGCTGGCGATGGCCGCCAGGCTCAAGGGCTACCGCATCGTCTGCGTGATGCCCGAGAACACCTCGCGGGAGCGCCGGGACCTGCTCGCCATGTGGGGCGCGGAGATCATCTCCTCCCCGGCCGCGGGCGGCTCCAACACCGCCGTACGCGTCGCCAAGCAGCTCTCCGCCGAGCACCCCGACTGGGTGATGCTCTATCAGTACGGCAACCCGGACAACGCCGGCGCCCACTACGCCGGCACCGGCCCCGAGATTCTCGCCGACCTGCCCTCCGTCACCCACTTCGTGGCCGGCCTCGGCACCACCGGCACCCTCATGGGCGTCGGCCGCTACCTGCGCGAGCACAAGCCGGACGTGAGGATCGTCGCCGCCGAACCGCGCTACGACGACCTCGTGTACGGGCTGCGCAACCTCGACGAGGGCTTCGTACCCGAGCTGTACGACGCCTCCGTGCTCACCACCCGCTTCTCGGTGGGCTCCGCCGACGCGGTCACCCGCACCCGCGAACTCCTCCAGCAGGAGGGCATCTTCGCGGGTGTCTCCACCGGCGCCGCGCTGCACGCCGCGATCGGCGTCGGGAACAAGGCGGTGAAGGCCGGCGAGAGCGCCGACATCGTGTTCGTCGTCGCCGACGGCGGCTGGAAGTACCTCTCCACCGGCGTCTACACGGCGGCCACCACCGAAGAGGCCATCGAGACCCTGCACGGCCAGCTCTGGGCCTGACGGGGCGTCGGCCGCACCCTGCCGCTGCCGGCTACCGCTGTCGCGCGAGGTGACGGACCTGGTCCCACAGGGCCGGGTCCACCACCCCCGCCCGGCGCCGGAAGTCCCGCAGCGGCACCTCGCGCAGCTCGTCGGTCTTCAGGTAGCTCGCCCGCCCCCGCGCGTCCCCGACGGACCCCGCCGGCAGCGCGATCACCCCGGCCCGACCGTCCCGGCGCCGGCTGGTGATCTTCGCGACCCGCGCCCGGCGCCCGCGCACCGCCAGCACCAGACACGGCCGGTCCTTCGCGCCGTCCGTGTCCTCGAAGGGCACGTTCGCCCACCAGATCTCCGCCGGCCGCGGCCGGACCCCCCGCCCGCGCGGCCCCGCCGGCCGCCCCGGCGGACGCCGGGTGCCACCGGCCCGCGGCGGCCGCCGCCCCCGGCCCAGGCCGTCGACGAGTGTGGCGACGAACGCGAGCAACACCACCGCCGCGAGGGCGAGCCACCAGGACGTGTCCATAGCGACGACCGTACCGGCGCACCCGCCCCGCGCGCCGCGCCCCCGGCGCGCCTCCACCGCCCCGCGCGCCCCAGGTCCAGCCGAACCGGTGACAGCGCAGGTGAGTTCGCCCACAACGGCCCCTGGCGGAGGAGCGACCGCAGGTTTGGCGCCTTACGCTCGACGCACCGCACGACCCCCGTCTCTCCACACGCGCCAGCGGAGGTTTCTGCTTCATGAAGCTCACCGTCGTCGGCTGCTCGGGGTCGTTCCCGTCCGCGGAATCGGCCTGCTCGAGCTATCTCGTCGAGGCCGACGGCTTCCGGCTGCTCCTCGACATGGGCAACGGCGCCCTGGGCGAGCTGCAGCGCCACTGCGGTCTCTACGACCTCGACGCGATCTTCCTCAGCCATCTGCACGCCGACCACTGCATCGACATGTGCGTGTACTTCGTCGCGCGCTACTACCGCCACGAAGGCGGCCGCTGCGCCCCGCTGCCGGTCTACGGCCCCGAGGGCACCGAGCACCGGCTCACCACCGCGTACGCCGACACGCCCTCCGCCTCCTCCATGAGCGAGGTGTTCGACTTCCACACGGTCAAGCCGTCGACCTTCGAGATCGGCCCCTTCACCGTGCACACCGAGCGCGTCGCCCACCCCGTGGAGGCGTACGCCATCCGCGTCGAGCACGGCGGCCGCTCGCTGACGTACTCCGGCGACACGGGCGTCACGCCCGTGCTGGACGAACTCGCCCGCGACACCGACCTGTTCCTGTGCGAGGCGGCCTTCACGCACGGCAAGGAGAACATTCCCGACCTCCACCTCAACGGCCGCGAGGCCGGCGAGACCGCCGCCCGTGCCGCCGCCCGCCGCCTGGTCCTCACCCACATCCCCCCGTGGACCGACCCCGAGGTCAACCTGACCGACGCGCGCGAGGTCTACCCGGGAGCGGTGGAGGTGGCGGTACCGGGGGCGGTGTACGAGGTCTGACCGGCCGTGAACACGAACCGGGCCCCGGGACCTCTCGGTCCCGGGGCCTTCGTCATGCCGTACGGCGGGGCATCACGCCTTCGTGATGTCCTCGATCTCCTCCTCGGGCTCGCGGCCCGGGGTGGGGAGGTTGAACCTGACGATCGCGAACCGGAAGAGCGCGTAGTACACCGCCGCGAACACCAGGCCGATCGGGATGATCAGCCACGGCTTGGTGGCGAGGTTCCAGTTCAGCGCGTAGTCGATGAAGCCCGCGGAGAAGGTGAAGCCCGCGTGCACCCCGAGCGCCCAGGTGATCGCCATCGACAGCGCGGTCAGGACCGCGTGGATGGCGTACAGCACCGGCGCGATGAACATGAACGAGAACTCGATCGGCTCGGTCACACCGGTGACGAACGAGGTCAGCGCCAGCGAGACCATCATGCCCATCACGGCCTTGCGCCGCTCGGGCCGCGCGGCGTGCGCGATGGCGATCGCGGCGGCGGGCAGGCCGAACATCATGATGGGGAAGAAGCCGGACATGAACTGACCGGCGGTCGGGTCACCGGCGAAGAAGCGGTTGAGGTCGCCGTGGACGACCTCGCCGGCCGCGTCGTGGAAGTCACCGATCTGGAACCAGGAGACGGTGTTCACGAACTGGTGCATGCCCACCGGGATCAGCGCGCGGTTGATGAGGCCGAACAGGCCCGCACCGACGGCACCGAGACCGGTCATCCACTCGCCGACGTCGGAGATGGCCTCACCGATCGGCTCCCACACGAGACCGAAGAGCACACCCATCGCGGTGCCGACGAACGCCATGATGATCGGCACCAGACGGCGGCCGTTGAAGAAGCCGAGCCAGTCCACCAGCTTCTTGCGGTGGTACCGCTGCCACAGGACGGCCGCCAGCAGACCCATCAGGATGCCGCCGAGCACCCCGGGGTTGTTGTACGTCGCGGCCATGTCCTCGCCGGCCCGGACCTCGGCCTCGGTGACGGGGAACGCCTTGAGGACGTTGCTGTAGACCAGGAAGCCGACCAGGGCGGCCAGCGCCGTGGAGCCGTCCGCCTTCCTGGCGAAGCCGATCGCCACACCGATGCAGAACAGCAGAGGCAGGTTGTCGAAGATCGCGCCACCGGCCGTGGCGAAGACCGCCGTGACCTTGTCGGGCAGGTTCAGCTTGTCCTGGACGTCCGTCTGACCCAGGCGCAGCAGGATGCCCGCCGCCGGGAGCACGGCGATCGGGAGCTGAAGGCTGCGGCCGACCTTCTGAAGACCCTGGAAAAGACCAGATCCCCGCTTCTTCGCGGGGGCCGCCGAGTCGGTGGCGGTGCTCATACTTCCTCCATCGGGTGGTGGTCTACACCACTCAGTGGTGTAGACCTGTTGTAGCACGATGAAGGCGGCATAAGGAACCCACGTTTTCGCGACCGGAACGCTACGCAAAGTGCACGGCCGCGCTCCGCTTCCCGCCCCTCCGCCCGCCCCGCGCGAGGGCATGTCGAAGGCCCCCGACCGACGGTCCGGGGGCCTTCGCGAGACCACGTTCAAAGGGTGAGGGAGGTCTACCCCTTCGTTACGTCCTCCACCTCGTCCTCCGGCTCCCGCCCCGGCGTCCTCAGATCGAACTTCGTGATCGCGAACCGGAAGACCGCGTAGTAGACGGCGGCGAAGACCAGGCCGATCGGAATGATCAGCCACGGCTTCGTCGCCAGGTTCCAGTTGATGACGTAGTCGATCAGCCCGGCCGAGAAGCTGAACCCGTCCTTCACCCCCAGCGCCCACGTCACCGCCATCGACACACCCGTCAGCACCGCGTGCACCGCGTACAGCAGCGGCGCGATGAAGAGGAACGAGTACTCCAGCGGCTCCGTGATCCCCGTCACGAACGACGTCAGCCCCACCGACAGCATCAGACCGCCCACCTCCTTGCGGCGATGCGGCTTCGCGCAGTGCGTGATCGCCAGCGCCGCCGCCGGCAGCGCGAACATCATGATCGGGAAGAAGCCGGTCGTGAACTGACCCGCGTTCGGATCGCCCGCCAGGAACATGTTGATGTCGCCGTGCACCACCGTGCCGTCCGGCTTGGTGTACGAACCGAACTGGAACCACATCGGCACGTTCAGGAACTGGTGCAGTCCGATCACCAGCAGCGCCCGGTTCGCCAGCCCGAACACCCCCGCGCCCCACGCGCCGATCCCGTTCAGCCAGTCGCTGAAGCTCTCCAGCGCGTCGCCGATCGGCGGCCACACCCACAGGCACAGCGCCGCGAACACGATCGCCACGAACGCCATGATGATCGGCACCAGCCGGCGCCCGTTGAAGAAGCCCAGCCAGTCCACCAGCTTCGTCCGGTGGAACCGCTGCCAGAAGTACGCCGACAGCAACCCCGTCACGATGCCGCCGAACACCCCCGGGTTCTGGAAGACGAACGCCGTCACCGTCTCCGAACCGTCCGTCAGCTGGCAGCCGATCTGGGGCACCGCCTTCGACCCCTCCGGACAGTCCTCCGGGAACTGCCGCAGCACGTTGAAGTAGACGAGGAAGCCCGCCACCGCCGCCAGCGCCGTCGAACCGTCCGCCTTCTTCGCCATCCCGATGGCCACGCCCACGCAGAACAGCAGCGGCAGCCCCAGCGCCCCGTCCAGCAGCGCTCCGCCCGCGCCCGTCATCACCTTCGAGACGTTCGACCAGCCCAGACCGTCGTCGCCGAAGACGTCCGGCTGACCGAGGCGGTTGAGGATGCCCGCCGCCGGCAGGACCGCGATCGGCAGCTGAAGACTGCGGCCCATCTTCTGCAGACCCTGGAACGCCCTGTTCCAGCGGACGCGTCCGGGACTGGCCGCGCTGTCGGCACTCATCCGGTCTCCATCCGGTCGCCGGTACACTGGTGTAGACCAGTTGACAGACGGTTCCGCCGTCGTGACGCCATCATTCGGTACCCGTCGCACGGTGGCTCGCGAAGCTGGGCCAACTGTGGGTTACTGCGACAAAGCGGTCCGGATCAGGGAGACAGACATGGCCAGCAAGGCTGAGAAGATCGTCGCCGGCCTCGGCGGCATCGACAACATCGACGAGATCGAGGGCTGCATCACGCGCCTGCGCACCGAGGTGCACGACGCCGGCCTGGTCGACGAAGCCGCCCTGAAGGCCGCCGGCGCCCACGGCGTCGTCAAGATGGGCACCGCCATCCAGGTCGTCATCGGCACCGACGCCGACCCGATCGCCGCGGAGATCGAAGACATGATGTGAGCCACCCGCTCACCGGCAAGGGCCCTTCCCGCCACGGCATGTCCGCAGCGGGGACGGCCCCTTCGCCGTACGGGGAAAGCCCCGCCCCCCTGGGCCGCTAGGCTCACCCGCATGTCACGCATCGACGGCCGCACCCCCCAGCAGCTCCGCCCCGTCACCATCGAACGCGGCTGGAGCAAGCACGCCGAAGGCTCCGTCCTCGTCTCCTTCGGCGACACCAAAGTCCTCTGCAACGCCTCCGTCACCGAAGGCGTCCCGCGCTGGCGCAAGGGCAGCGGCGAAGGCTGGGTCACCGCCGAGTACGCCATGCTCCCGCGCGCCACCCACACCCGCGGCGACCGCGAGTCCGTCAAGGGCCGCATCGGCGGCCGCACCCACGAGATCAGCCGCCTCATCGGCCGCTCCCTGCGCGCCGTCATCGACTACAAGGCGCTCGGCGAGAACACCGTCGTCCTCGACTGCGACGTCCTCCAGGCCGACGGCGGCACCCGCACCGCCGCCATCACCGGGGCCTACGTCGCCCTCGCCGACGCCATCTCCTGGGCGCAGCACCGCAAGCTGATCCGGGCCAGCCGCAAGCCGCTGACCGGCACCGTCTCGGCCGTCTCCGTCGGCATCGTCGGCGGCACCCCGCTCCTCGACCTCTGCTACGAGGAGGACGTGCGCGCCGACACCGACATGAACGTCGTCTGCACCGGCGACGGACGCTTCGTCGAGGTCCAGGGCACCGCCGAGGCCGAGCCCTTCGCCCGTGACGAGCTGAACGCGCTCCTCGACCTCGCCGCCGGCGGCTGCACGGAGCTGGCCGACCTCCAGCGCAAGGCGCTCGACACGGCCCTCGAACGGTAAAGGGCACCCCAAGGGCACCTCTAGGAAGGTGGCGGGGACACGCAACTCCGCCGCCCGCGACGGCGTCCCTAGCAGTACAGAGCAGCAGCACCACGGGCGTACGGCCGCACCCGTGCCGTACGCCCGAGCCGCACCGCCACACGGGCCGCCCGGCCCTGTCCCACTGGGGAGGACCGAAACCCATGGCCGCGACCCGCCACCGCCGCCTCCGCCGCACCACCGTCGCCGCCGCCACGCTGGCGGCCGTCGCCCTCACCGCCGGACTGACCACCGGCTGCGACGCCGTCGACAAGGCCCTCGACTGCGTCCGCACCGCCGACGCCATCGCCGACAGCGTCACCGCCCTCCAGCAGGCCGTGGAGGCCGCGTCGAACGACCCGACGCAGCTGGAGGAGTCCCTCGACTCCATAGACAAGAACCTGGACAAGATCGGCGACACGACCGACGACACCGACGTCGACAAGGCGGTGGACGAGCTCGGCAAGGCCGTCGACAACGTCCGCACCTCGGTCGAGAACGGCGACAGCACGCCCGACCTCAGCCCGGTCACCGACGCGGCCGGCGAACTGACCAAGGTCTGCACCCCGTAGCCACCCGTGGGCGGCACCCGTGGGCGGAGGCGTCCGGGCGGGTCCGGGATACTGACCCCATGAGCCGCCTGATCCTCGCCACCCGCAACGCCGGAAAGATCACCGAACTGAGGGCCATCCTCGCCGACGCGGGCCTGCCCCACGAGCTGGTCGGCGCGGACGCCTACCCGGAGATCCCGGACGTCAGGGAAACCGGCGTCACCTTCGCCGAGAACGCCCTGCTCAAAGCCCACGCCCTGGCCCAGGCCACCGGCCTGCCCGCCGTCGCCGACGACTCCGGCCTCTGCGTCGACGTCCTGAACGGCGCGCCCGGCATCTTCTCCGCCCGCTGGGCCGGCCGCCACGGCGACGACCAGGCCAACCTCGACCTCCTCCTCGCCCAGCTCGGCGACATCGCGGCCGCCCACCGCGCCGCCCACTTCGCCTGCGCGGCGGCCCTCGCCCTCCCCGACGGCACGGAACGCGTGGTCGAGGGCCAACTCCGAGGCACCCTCCGTCACGAGCCCGCCGGCACGAACGGCTTCGGCTACGACCCGATCCTCCAGCCGGAGGGGGAGACGAGGACCTGCGCGGAACTGACACCGGCGGAAAAAAACGCGATCAGCCACCGCGGCAAGGCGTTCCGGGCGCTGGTGCCGGTGGTACGGGAGCTGTTGGGCTGAGCCCGGAGAAGGGGCCGCCCGTGGGACGGCCCCTTCTATGGTGTGCGGCCGGTGGGACTCGAACCCACACGGGCTTTCGCCCACGGCGATCTAAACGCCGCTCGGCTGCCAATTACGACACGGCCGCTCAGCACGGTCATCACGCTCGACCGACGGCGTTCAGTCTACGGGCAGTGCCGTTCTCCCGGCGAGAGCGCCTTCTTCCGTCGACACCAGGTCTCCGTCAGCGCATGACAGTTGGGGCAGAGGCAACGGAGGTTCTCGCGGCGATTGTCACGCCAGGTCCCGTTGACGTGGTCGATCTGCAAGGTGATGCGCTGTCCCCGCCACTCGCCGGTGTTGCCGCAGGTCTCGCATGCGTACGGCAAGCCGATGTCGGTCAGCGCCCGGTGGAGCTGCGTCCTATTCGTCCGTCCGGCGTGCGGCGGCAGCTGGACGAGCACGCGTGGGGCGACGGGCGCGGGCGCGGGGCGTTCGGGCCGAGCCCACGGCCGGCGCTTGAAGTGGCTGGTGTCAGCTTCGAGCCGAGCGACTGCCCGTCGGATCGGAACCCTTCAGGTGGGAGAGGGTGCCGGTGGCCGGAGTGGCACCCAGCTTGAGGGCTACTTCGCGGAGCGAGGACGAGGACGCGGCGGCCACCGCGACGGCGGCGTCCGGATATGCGCGCCACGGGCTGCGCTTGTCGAAGTGGCTGGTACTGATCCCGTACGCGGCGACCTTCTCCTGGAGCACCCGGCGCTGGCCCCCGCTCACCCGAAGCCCCAGTCGCCGCATCAGGTCTGTCCAGTTGCGGGCCTCGGCGACGGCTTCTGCGAGCCGCTCCCGCGTGTAGCTACTGCTCCCCATCGAGTTGTCCCCTCCGTCCCCGGCCGCGTGTTCGCAGCCCTCGCACGGAGTAACGAACCGGTTATCGGACAGTCACCCATGACATGCGGAAGGGCCCGTACCGCATCTCGGTGATGCCGGTGCGGGCCCCGGGGGAGAGTGGGTCAGATACCCAGGTCCTTGATGATCTTGGCCACGTGGCCCGTAGCGCGGACGTTGTAGAGGGCGTGTTCGACCTTGCCCTCCTCGTCCACCACGATGGTGGAGCGGATGACGCCCAGGTAGGTCTTGCCGTAGTTCTTCTTCTCGCCGAAGGCGCCGTACGCGTCGAGGGTCTTCTTGTCGGGGTCGGCGAGGAGGGTGACCTTGAGGGACTCGGCCTCGCGGAACCTGGCCAGCTTCTCGGGCTTGTCGGGGGAGATGCCGATCACGTCGTACCCGGCGCCGGCCAGGAGGTCCAGGTTGTCCGTGAAGTCGCACGCCTGCTTCGTGCAGCCGGGGGTAAGCGCCGCAGGGTAGAAGTAGACGATGACCTTGCGGCCCTTGTGGTCGGCCAGGGACACCTCGTTGCCGTCGGCGTCCGGGAGGGTGAAGGCGGGGGCCGGGTCCCCGGTCTTGAGTCGCTCGCTCATCGAATCAGCGTAACCGGGGGTCCTGACAGTGCGGAGAAGCAAGTAGCTGACAGACTGTCCGGGACAGTGTCAGAGGACTTCGGAGGCGTACGGTGGCGGACACGTCGGACATCAGAACCCCGGCGCAGATCGAGGCGGACATCAAGCGCCGCCGCGAGGTGCTGGCCGAGACCCTCGACGAGCTCGGGATGCGGGTGCACCCGAAGACGATCGTCGGCGATGCCAAGGCCAAGGTCGCGTCCAGCGTCGACCACACCCTCGGACGGGCGTACGTCAGCGTCAACCGGGTGGTCAGCGACGTGAAGTCGCAGTTCGTGGACGCGGAGGGCTCGCCCAGGATGGAGCGGGTCCTGCCCGTCGCCCTGGTCGTCGTCGGGGTCGTGGGGCTGCTCGCCCTGGGCGGCACCCGGCGGCGCGGGCGCTGAGCCGGGGCAGGTAGGTTCAGGGCGTGAGCGCCAAGAGAAACGAGCACGGCTCCCCGGACGACAAGCTGCCCATCCGGATGCTGCACGACCGGGTCCTCGTGCGGCAGGACACCAGTGAGGGCGAGCGGCGTTCCGGGGGCGGCATCCTGATCCCCGCCACCGCGGCGGTCGGCCGGCGGCTGGCCTGGGCCGAGGTCGTCGCGGTGGGGCAGAACGTACGGACCGTGGAGCCCGGCGACCGGGTCCTGTACGACCCCGAGGACCGCGCCGAGGTCGAGGTGCGCGGCACCGCGTACGTGCTCATGCGCGAGCGGGATCTGCACGCCGTGGCCGCGGACCGGTTCGAGGGGTCCGAGGACTCCACCGGGTTGTATCTGTAGCAAGGCGGCGGGAGGGGCCGGTGACCGAGGGACGCTGCGTCCCGAGGTCACCGGCCCCTCCCGCCGCGTTTTGCTAGCGTGGAAGGGACCCCGACGAGACGCGCCGTACCGGGTTTGTGGAAAAGACGACGCACCACCGTTCAGTTCGTTCACGGAGGTGCCTGTCATGGCGTGGGTTCTGCTCGTCGTCGCCGGTCTGCTGGAGGTCGGCTGGTCGATCGGGATGAAGTACACCGAGGGTTTCACGCGGCTCGTGCCGAGTCTGTGCACCGGGGCCGGGATCGTCGCCAGCATGGTGCTGCTGTCGTACGCGGCCCGGACGCTGCCCATCGGGACCGCCTACGGCGTGTGGGTGGGGATCGGCGCGGCCGGGGCGGCGGTGCTCGGGATGGCCGTGCTGGGGGAGCCCGCCACCGCCGCCCGGATCTTCTTCGTCTGTCTGCTGCTGGTCGCCGTCGTGGGGCTCAAGGCGACCTCGGGTCACTGACGGCGCGGTGTGATCGGGATGCCCGCGATCGTGCCGGGCTCCGGACCGCCGCCGCCCGCGCCCTCCGTGTCCCCGCCGCCGTCGCCGGTACCGCCGTCGGACCCGTCGCCGCCGCCGTCCGCGCCGCCCGTCGGGCCCGGCTCGGTGCTGGCGCCGCCCGTGCCGGGCGCGCCGCCGCCGGTGGAGGGGGCGCCGGTGGTGCCGTCGGCGGGCGGGGTGGCGGCGCCGCTGGAGCCCGGGGTCTCGGTGCCGGTGCCGGTGCCGCCGTCGCCGGAGTCCTCGTCGGGGTCGGAGCTGCCGCTCTCGTCGCCGCCGCCCGGTTCGTCGGAGGGGTCGGCGGAGGGCGGGGCGGTGACGTCGGCGCCGGTCTGGAGCTGGAGGTCGAAGTCGGTGACCGGCTCGCCCCTCAGGGCGTTGCGGGTGTACTGGCCCCAGATCTCGGCGGGCGCGCCGCCGCCGTTGATGCGGTCGAGGCCCATCACGCCGTACAGCGACTTGTGTGCGGCGGTCTCCGGGTCCTGACCCATGACGGCGACGACGGTGGCGAGTTCGGGGGTGTAGCCCGCGAACCAGGCGGCGGTGTCCTCCTCGGCGGTGCCGGTCTTGCCGGCGGCGGGGCGGCCGGCTGACTGGGCGGCGGTGGCGGTGCCGTTCTGGACGACGCTGCGCAGGACGGAGGTGGTGGTGTCGGCGGCCTCGCGGCTGACGGCCTGGCTCTCGCGCCGCTCGGGCAGGTCGACGGGGCTGCCGTCCTTGGTGACCTTCTCGACCACGGTGTACGTGCCGTGCCGGCCGTGGTTGGCGAGGGTGGCGTACGCCTCGGCCATGTCCAGGGGGCTGGCGGTGGCGACGCCGAGGGCGATGGAGGGGGACGGGGTCAGCTCGGGCGTCTCGGGGGAGAGGCCGAGCTCGATCGCGGTCTGCCTGACCTTGTCGGAGCCGACGTCGACGGCCATCTGGGCGTACACGGCGTTGATGGACTTGTCGGTGGCCTCGCGGACGGTGACGTCGCCGTAGTCGCGGTGGTCCTCGTTCTCGGGGGCGTAGCGGCCGCCGGCCCAGCCTTCGACGGGGCGTTCGCTGGTGCCGTCGTAGCGGGTGTTGGGGTTGATGGTGTCGCCGTCCTGCGTCTCGGAGTGGTGTTCGACGGCGGAGGTGAAGACGAACGGCTTGAAGGTGGAGCCGACCTGGAAGTCGCGGCGGGTGGCGTTGGGCGTGTACTGCTTCACGTAGTCGATGCCGTTGTACATGGCGACGACCTTGCCGGTCCCCGGGTCGACGGAGGCGCCGCCGGCGCGGACGTAGGAGTCGACCTCGCGGTCCTTGTCCAGCTGGGACATCAGCTTGTCGTCGACGGCCTTCACGAAGGCGTCCTGCTTGTCCTTCTGGAGGGTGGTGGTGATGCGGTAGCCGCCGCGGGCGAGGTCCTCCTCCGCGACGATCCTGTTCTTGATCAGGAAGTCGCGGACGATGTTGACGACGTAGCCGCGCTGGCCGGACATGCCGGTGGAGACGGTGGACGCCTTGGGCTTGGGGAAGGTGGTGCCGGCGCGGTCGGCGGCGCTGAGCCAGCCCTTGCTCACCATGCCGTCCAGGACGTAGTTCCAGCGGGCCTCGGCGGCGCCCCGGTTCTCGGGGTGGGCGACGACGTCGTACTGGCTGGGGGCGTTGAGGAGCGAGGCGAGGTAGGCGCCCTGGGCGGCGGTGAGGTCCTTGGCGTCGATGCCGTAGTACGCCTGGGCGGCGGACTGGATGCCGTAGGCGCCGCGGCCGAAGAAGCTGGTGTTGAGGTAGCCCTCCAGGATCTCGTTCTTGCTCTTCTCACGGTCGAGCTTGATCGAGATGAAGAACTCCTTCACCTTGCGGGTGACGGTCTGCTCCTGGGCCAGGTAGTAGTTCTTGACGTACTGCTGGGTGATCGTGGAGCCGGACTGCTTGCCCTTGCCGGTGGCGGTGTTCCAGCCGGCCCGGACCATCGCGCCGGGGTCGATGGCGGACTCGGTGTAGAAGTCGCGGTCCTCGGCGGCGAGCACGGCGTGCTGGGCGGCCTTGGAGATCTGGGCGAGGCCGACGCGTTCGCGGTTGACCTCGCCGTCGCGGGCGAGGACGCTGCCGTCGGCGTACAGGTAGACGTTGGACTGCTTGGTGGCGAGGGCGTTGGCGGCGGGGATCCGCACCAGCCGGTAGCCGAGGAAGAAGCCGCCGACGATCAGCAGGAGGCCGACGACGACGGTGGTCAGCACGATGCGCCAGGTGGGGATCAGCCGGCGCCAGCCGGTCCGCCTGGGCCGCTTGGGCTTCTTGCCCGACCCCGACCCCGTCCCCGGCCCCGACCCCGTCCCCGGTCCCGGTCCCGGCCCGGTTCCCGTCCCCTCGGCGGCCGCCAGCGGCTCTCGCGGGGCCCAGCCCTTACTCGGCTGCTGCGGCTGCGGCTCGTCGCTCATCTCGTGCACGGGCTCCTGTTTCGCTTCGTACGGTTTTCGCATCGTACGGTTTTGTCTCGTACGGCCTTGTACGCCTCTGGGTCCTCTGACGCGTTCCCACGCCTTTGACGCCCTCTGTAGAAGACTCTCGCACCGGGCGTTCCGTTCCCGCCCTGCGGCACACCCGTGAAATTCCGTGGCACGGGCCGTCGCGGGCGCACTAGGCTCCTGCGCTTCGGTGCCGAACGGAGGAGGAGGGGCGTGAGCGCGGGTTCGGGGCGGTTGTACGTGGCCGTCGCGGCGGGCGGGTTCCGACGGTACGCGACGTATCGGGCGGCCACCGCCGCCGGGGTCTTCACCAACACCGTCTTCGGACTGATCCTGGTGTACACCTATCTGGCCCTGTGGGACGAGAGACCGCAGCTCGGAGGGTACGACCAGGCGCAGGCCGCCACCTTCGTCTGGGTCGGCCAGGCATTGCTGGCCGCACTGGCGATCGGCGGCGGCGGTTTCGAGGACGAGCTGATGGAGCGCATCCGTACGGGTGACGTGGCCGTCGACCTCTACCGGCCGGTGGATCTCCAGCTGTGGTGGCTGGCGGCCGACGTGGGCCGGGCCCTGTTCCAGCTGCTGGCGCGCGGGGTGGTGCCGGTGGTCTTCGGGGCGCTGTTCTTTCCGGTGGCGCTGCCGCGCGAGGCGGGCACCTGGGCGGCGTTCCTGGTGGCGGTGGGGCTGGCGATGCTGGTGGGGTTCGCGCTGCGGTATCTGATCGCGCTCTCGGCGTTCTGGCTCCTCGACGGCACCGGCGTCACCCAGATGGCGTGGCTGGCGGGACTGTTCTGCTCCGGGATGCTGCTGCCGCTGAACGTCTTCCCGGGCGCGCTCGGCGACGTCGTCCGGCTGCTGCCGTGGTCCTCGCTGCTCCAGGCGCCGGCGGATGTGCTGCTGGGGGAGGCCGATCCGCTGGGGACGTTCGTGTTCCAGGCGGCGTGGGCGGCGGCGCTGCTGGCGCTGGGGCGGTTGGCGCAGTCGGCGGCGACACGGCGGGTGGTGGTCCAGGGTGGCTGAGGCGACCGGGGCGGTGGAGGTGGCGGAGGCCGTGGAGCGGGGGGTGCGGCGCGGGCCGATCCTGGAAGGGGTGCGGGCGTACGGGCTGATCGCCGGGATGTGGATCAGGTCCACGATGGCCTACCGGGCGTCTTTCGTGCTGAGCGCCTTCGGCAACTTCGCGATGACCGCGCTGGACTTCGTGACGATCCTGCTGATGTTCTCCCGCGTCGACGCGCTGGGCGGCTGGTCGCTGCCGGAGGTGGCGTTCCTGTACGGGCTGTCCGGAATCTCCTTCGGCCTGGCCGACCTGGCGATCGGCTCGATGGAGCGGCTGGGGCGCCGGGTGCGCGACGGCACGCTGGACACGCTGCTGGTGCGGCCGGTGCCGGTGCTCGCGCAGGTGGCGGCGGACCGGTTCGCGCTGCGCCGGCTGGGCCGGGTGACGCAGGGGCTGCTGGTGCTGGGGTACGCGCTGGTGGTGCTCGACGTGGACTGGACGCCGGCGAAGGTGCTGCTGATGCCGGTGGCGGTGCTGAGCGGGGCCGGGATCTTCTGCGCGGTGTTCGTGGCGGCGGCGGCCTTCCAGTTCGTGGCGCAGGACGCCGCGGAGGTGTCCAACGCGTTCACCTACGGCGGTACGACGATGCTGCAGTATCCGCCGACGGTGTTCGCGCTGGACCTGGTGCGCGGGGCGACGTTCGTGGTGCCGCTGGCCTTCGTGAACTGGCTGCCGGCGAGTTATGTGCTGGGGCGCCCGTATCCGCTGGACCTGCCCGGGTGGGTGGCGTTCGCGCCGCCGCTGGTGGCCGCGGCCTGCTGCGCGCCGGCGGGACTGGCCTGGCGGGCGGGGCTGCGGTCGTACCGGAGCACGGGGAACTGAGGGAGTCGAGGGAGTGGAGCGGGTGGCAGAGGCCGGGGCGGCGCCCTTCATCGAGCTGGACGGCGTCGAGAAGGTCTTCGACGTGCGCAAGAAGACCGGCTTCCTGAAGCGGGAGCGGCGCGAGGTGCGGGCCGTGGACGGGCTGTCGTTCACGGTGGCGCGCGGCGAGATGGTGGGCTACATCGGCCCGAACGGCGCCGGGAAGTCGACCACGATCAAGATGCTCACCGGCATCCTGACGCCGAGCGGCGGCCGGCTGCGGGTGGCCGGCATCGACCCGGCCCGGGAGCGGACGCGGCTCGCGCACCGGATGGGCGTCGTCTTCGGGCAGCGTACGACACTGTGGTGGGACCTGCCGCTGATCGACTCCTACCGGCTGATGCACCGCATGTACCGCGTCCCGGATACCCGTTACCGCGAGAACCTGGACCGGTGCGTCGAACTCCTCCAGCTCCGGGACCTGTTGGACGTGCCGGTGCGGCAGCTCTCCCTCGGCCAGCGGATGCGCGGCGACATCGCGGCGGCGCTGCTGCACGACCCCGAGGTGCTGTACCTGGACGAGCCGACCATCGGCCTGGACGTCGTCTCGAAGGCCAAGGTGCGGGGGTTCCTGCGGGACTTGAACGCCGAGCGCGGCACGACGGTGCTGCTGACCACGCACGACCTCCAGGACATCGAGCAGCTCTGCTCCCGGGTGATGGTCATCGACCACGGCCGCCTGATGTACGACGGCCCGCCGGCCGGCCTGCACGAGGTCAGGGAGAGCGAGCGCACGCTGGTGGTGGACCTGGAGCGGGAGCTGCCCCCGATCGAGGCACCGGCGCCCGCCCGGGTCGTACGGGTGGAGGGGCCCCGGCAGTGGCTGGCGTTCCCGGCGTCGGAGTCGGCGGCGGGGCTGGTGGCGGCGGTCGCCGCCCGGTATCCGCTGGTCGACCTGTCCGTGCGGGAGCCGGACATCGAGTCGGTGATCGCCACGATGTACGCGGAGCGCGCGGGCGCGTAGTGTCCGGCGCCGCTACCAGGATTCATCCGCAGTGCTCCGGCGTTCACGCCGGGGGAAGCGAATCATGCAGGGGCGGAGCGTCGCGGCATCCGGTCCGGCGGAGCCGGATGGCGGTCGGTTGTCCGGGGTGAGGTGGGGAACGGGTGTTCCCGGCGACAGGCCGGGTGGCTCGTTCGCACGATCCTCGCGCGCTGCTTCGGTACAGCTTCCGCCTGTACCCGGACACCTCGTAGGCTTCTGTGCATGACCGACGACGCCCCGGAACTCCGCGCCTCCGACGCCGACCGTGAACGAGTCGCCGAGGTCCTGCGGGACGCCCTCGCCGAAGGGCGCCTGGACATGGGCGAGTTCGAGGAGCGGCTGGACGCGACCTACCGTGCGCGGACCTACGGGGAGCTGGCGCCGATCACGCGTGACCTGCCGGCCGGCGCGGCGGCCGTGACGCCCCGGGTGCCGATGACCAAGGATCCCGCGGAGTCGGGGGAGTGGGCGGGCCGGATCACCGGCGGCGAGGGCTCCTCGTCGTGGGCGGTCGCCGTGATGTCCGGCTTCCAGCGCAAGGGGCGCTGGACGATGCCCCGGCGGTTCAACTCCTTCGCCTTCTGGGGCGGCGGCGAGATCGATCTGCGCGAGGCCGACTTCGCCGACCGCGAGGTCGTGGTCAACTGCGTGGCGATCATGGGCGGGATGAACGTGGTCGTGCCGCCGGGTGTCGAGGTGATCGTGCGCGGCATCGGCATCATGGGCGGCTTCGACCACAGCGAGGAGGGCGTCCTGGGCGACCCCGGCGCCCCGCGCGTGATCGTCACCGGCTTCGCCTTCTGGGGCGGTGTCGGCGTCGAGCGCAAGGTGACGCGGGCGGAGCGGCTGCTGCACAGGGAGGAACGCCGCCAGGAGCGGCTGGACCGCCAGGAGGAGCGCCGCCAGGTACGGGAGCGGCGGCGCCTGGAACGCGGCTCCGGCCGCAGACGTCTCGACCCGTCCCGGCACGGCCTCCGCGACCCGCACGGCGAGGAGCGGGAGCGCAGGCCGGAGGAGCGCTGACCGGCTCCGCCCCGGGTGGGTGCGGGCTACGCCGCGACCGGCGCGGCCCCCTTCAGGGTGTCCAGGTCCAGCGTCCGCCCCATCCGCGCGTACCCCTTGTCGCTGGGGTGGAGGTGGTCGCCGCTGTCGTAGTCGGCGCGCAGGCGGCGGGGGTCGTAGTCGTCCCGGAGGGCCTCGTCGAAGTCGACGACCGCGTCGAAGACCCGGCCCGCGCGGATCTCCGCGTTGATCTCCTGCCGCATGTCCTCGCGGGCCCGCGTGTAGCCGGGGTGGCCGCCGAACGGCATGATCGTGGCGCCGATGGCCTTCAGCCCCCGGGCGTGCGCCTGGGCGGTGAGGGTGCGCAGGCCGGCGAGGATGCCGTCGCGGTCGGCGAGTTCGGGGCTGTGCAGGATGTCGTTGACGCCGAGGGCGATGACGACGGCCTTGGCGCCCGTGCGCTGGAGCACGTCCCGTTCGAAGCGGCTGAGCCCGCTCGGGTTGTCGGCGGGGCGGCCGGCCCTGCTGGTCAGGAGGCGGTTGCCGCTGATGCCCTCGTTGACGACGCCGTAGCGGGGCGTGTCCCGGCCGCCCGCCTCGTGCAGCCGCTCGGCGAGGACGTCGGGCCAGCGGTGGTTGGCGCCGACCTCGGAGCCGAAACCGTCGGTGATCGAGTCGCCGAAGGCCACCACCGTCCCCTGGGCCTCGTTGCTGAGCACGTCCAGCGCGGTCAGATACCGCCAGTACGGTGTCGGCGTCGTGTACGCGGCCCCCGTCACGTCGGCCGTGCGGTCGCCCTCGGCGAGGTAGCTGATCTGCTGGGCGCGCGGATGGTGGGTGACCGGCCCGGACGGCTCCGGCGCGTACGTGGTGACCAGCACGTCCGCGCCGTACGGGACGGCGATGCGGGCGACGTCGCTCATCACCTGGCCGCCCGCCGGGACGATCACGCGCGTGCTGCCCCGGAAGGTGAGCGGGCGCAGGGTGCCTCGGACGGCGGCCGCGGTGCCGGGACCGGCGGCCAGCGCGATCGAGGCGTGCGTGATCGTCAGCGGGGACTGGCCGTACAGGTTGGACAGGGTGATCCGCGCCGCCGTACCGCCGACGCCGGTGTGCACGACGTTGCGCACCGAACGGCCCGCCATCCCGGTGATCTCGGTGCCTGGCTCGGCGGCGGCGGGCGCGGTGGCCCACGCGCCGACCCAGACGCCGGTGGAGGCCGGGGCGGCCCGGCCCCCGGGGAGGTTCCCGCCGACGACCGGGGTGCGGTCCCTGGTGCCGTCGTCCGCGGACGCTCCGGCGTATATGGCCGCCGAGATCGCCACGATCAGCGTGACGATCGCGGCGAGCAGGGCACGCTGCTGGGTGGGGGGCGCCCCCGCACCCCGGTCATGACCTCGGGCCATGCTGTGCTGTTCTCCTCGGGCGAGGGGAGCCCCGGGGCTCCGGTCCGGTGAACCCATGATGCGGCATGGTCCGGGGAAAGGCCGCGGGAGCCCCGCGCGTTCCACTTCAGGACAGACGCCGGGAACTCGTGTTCCGTTCCGGGAGTCGCTCAGGAAGGGACAATGTGTGCGGGACGGACCAGCGAACGGTGGAGCGGATGGAACGCACGAGGGCGGAACTTCCCGACGACTCCGGGGCCTCCGGGGCGGGGGCCGATGCGGGGGCGGCCGGGGGCGTCGGTGCCTTCCGTGACCGCGCGATGACCTCGTTCAGCCCCGCCGACGAGGAGAAGCGGCACGGCGTACGCCGTATGAAACTCACCGCCACCGGCCTGCTGCTGTTCGTCGCCGTGGTGTACGTACTGGCCGAGTGGGCCTCCCACCGGGGCGCGGGCGCCTGGGCGGGCTATGTGTCGGCCGCCGCCGAGGCGGGCATGGTGGGCGCGCTCGCCGACTGGTTCGCGGTCACCGCCCTGTTCCGGCACCCGCTCGGCATCCCCATCCCGCACACCGCGATCATCCCGAAGAAGAAGGACCAGTTGGGCGTCTCGCTGGGCGAGTTCGTCGGCGAGAACTTCCTCTCCGAGGACGTCGTGCGCCGCCGGCTGCGCGCCGTCGGCATCGGCGGGCGGCTCGGCGCCTGGCTCGCCGTACCGGAGCACGCCGACCGGGTGACGGCCGAGCTGTCCGCCGCCCTGCGCGGCGCCCTCACCGTGCTGCGCGACTCCGACGTGCAGGCGGTGGTGGGGGAGGCGATCACCCGGCGGGCCGACGCGCAGGAGATCGCGCCCGGCATCGGCAAGCTGCTGGACCGCGTCGTCGCCGACGGCGGCCACCGGCGCGCCGTGGACCTGATCGTCTCCCGCGCCCACGACTGGCTGGTCCTGCACGGCGACTCCGTGATGGACGCCGTCCAGGGCGGGGCACCCGGCTGGACCCCCCGGTTCGTGGACCGCAAGGTCGGCGAGCGGGTCTACAAGGAGCTGCTGCGCTTCATCACCGAGATGCGCGACATGCCCGCCCACCCGGCGCGCGGCGCCCTCGACCGCTTCCTCACCGACTTCGCCTCCGACCTCCAGTCCGACACCGAGACCCGGGCGCGGGTGGAGCGGCTGAAGACCGAGATCCTGGGGCGCGGCGAGGTCCAGGACGTCATCGCGTCCGCCTGGACGGCCGTACGCGCCATGATCGTCTCGGCGGCGGAGGACGAGCGCAGCGAGCTGCGGCTGCGGGTGCGGGCCTCGCTGCTGTCGCTGGGCGCCCGGATGTCCTCCGACCCGGGGCTCCGCGGCAAGGTCGACGGATGGCTGGAGAGCGCCGCGGTGTACGTGGTGACGACCTACCGGCGCGAGATCACCTCCCTGATCACCGACACCGTGGCCAGCTGGGACGCCGAGCACACCACGAAGAAGATCGAGGCGAACATCGGCCGCGACCTCCAGTTCATCCGGATCAACGGCACGGTGGTCGGCTCGCTGGCCGGGCTGCTGATCTACACGGTCTCCCGCATCCTGGGGGCGTAGCGCCGCGGGTGCCGGGCGTGGTGCCGCCGGTCCCGGGCACACGTGAGGCGATCGCGGGACGTTCGCCAGGCGATCGCGAGGTGTTCGCTCGACGGAGAGGGAGCCATGACAGCAGATTCGTCGTCCTCGGCCTCGGTGCCCGCTTCCACCGGCACGGTCACCACGGCCGTCCCGGCCCGCCTGGACCGGCTGCCCTGGTCGCGCTGGCACTGGATGATCGTGATCGGCCTGGGCACCGTCTGGATCCTGGACGGCCTGGAAGTCACCATCGTCGGCAACGTCGCCGGACGCATCGCCGAGGACGGCAGCGGCCTGGACATCAGCTCCGCCCAGATCACCGGCCTCGCCGCGGCCCTGTACGTGGCGGGCGCGTGCTCGGGCGCCCTGTTCTTCGGCTGGCTGACGGACCGGCACGGCCGCAAGAAGCTGTTCATGCTCACCCTGGTGGTCTATCTGGCGGCGACCGCGCTGACCGCGGTCTCCTTCGAGTCCTGGTGGTTCTTCCTCTTCCGCTTCATGACCGGTTTCGGCATCGGCGGCGAGTACGCGGCGATCAACTCGGCGATCGACGAACTGATCCCCTCCCACTACCGGGGCCGCGTCGACCTCATCATCAACGGCAGCTACTGGCTCGGCGCGATCGGCGGCGCCCTGCTGTCGATCGTCATGCTGGACACCGGCATCTTCGCCAAGGACGTCGGCTGGCGGCTGAGCTTCGCCCTCGGCGTGGTCCTGGGCCTGGTGGTGCTGCTGGTGCGGCGGCACGTCCCGGAGAGTCCACGCTGGCAGTTCATCCACGGCCAGGGGGAGCAGGCGGACGCCCTCGTCTCGTCCGTCGAACGGGAGATCGAGCGGGAGAAGGGGCGGGAGCTGCCGCCGCCGGCCGGTGAGATCACCATCCACCAGCGCAAGAGCATCGGCTTCGGCCTGATCGCCAAGACGGTCTTCCGCCGCTATCCGCGCCGCGCGGTCCTCGGCCTCTCCCTCTTCATCGGCCAGGCGTTCCTCTACAACGCGATCACCTTCGGCTTCGGCACGATCCTGATCACCTTCTTCGACGTGCCGACCGGTCGCACCGGCTACTACTTCGCCGTCATCGCCGCGGGCAACTTCATGGGCCCGCTGCTGCTCGGCAAGCTCTTCGACACGGTCGGCCGCCGGATCATGATCTCCAGCACGTATCTGCTCTCCGGCATCCTGCTCTTCGGCACGGCCTGGCTCTTCGACCGCGGCTCGCTCACGGCGACGACGATGACGGCGTGCTGGTGCGTGGTGCTGTTCTTCGCGTCGGCGGGCGCGTCCAGCGCGTATCTGACCGTCTCCGAGATCTTCCCGATGGAGACGCGGGCGATGGCCATCGCCTTCTTCTACGCCCTCGGTACCGCCGCCGGCGGTATCAGCGGCCCGCTGCTCTTCGCCGACCTCACCGAGTCCGGCGTGGTCGGCGACACGGTGCTGGCCTTCCAGATCGGCGCCGGGCTGATGTGCGCGGCCGGCCTGGTGGCGGCGTTCCTCGCGGTGAAGGCGGAACGCCGGTCGCTGGAGGACATCGCCGAGCCGCTCTCCTCGGTGGGCGCGGAGCCGCAGGGACCGCTGGGCAGCACGGGATCAGGAGCCGTCCGATGACCATCCGCCGGATCGTCCCCAACATCCACGTCGCGTCCCGGGAGCAGTGGAACACCAGCCGCGACTTCTACGGCCTGCTCGGCTTCGAGGAGGTCATGGACATGGGCTGGGTCACCACCCTGGCCTCCCCGTCCAACCCCACCGCCCAGATCAGCCTCTTCACCGAGGAACGCACGGCCCCCGTCGTGCCCGACCTCAGCGTGGAGGTCGAGGACGTGGACGCCGTGTACGCCGCGGTCGTCGCCTCGGGCGCGGAGATCGTACGGGAGCCGCGGGACGAGGAGTGGGGGGTACGGCGCTTCTTCGCACGGGACCCGAACGGGCGGGTGATCAACGTGCTGACGCATGTGACCTGAGCGGGCCCGGCCCCGGGCCGCCTGCCCGTGCCGGGTCAGGCGCGGCGGTCGGCGACCGCCCAGGAGGCCAGGGCGACGGCGCCGGCGACGCCGAGGACGGCGGGCCAGGCGCCCACCTTCTTGGCCAGCGGGTGGGACCCGGCGAACCCGGCGACGTACGCCGCCGTCAGCGCCCCGGCCGCCTTCCCGCCGGCCCGCGCCCGCCACTGCCGCGCGGCCCCGGCCCCGGCCGCGGCGAGCACGACCCCGCCGAGCTGCCGCTTCTTCGTCCAGCGGGCCACGCCGTACCCGCCGACCAGACCACTCGCGGCGACCACCGCGCTGGGAACCCTAGCCATCTCCGCCTGCCTCCTGCTGCCGGTTCTTCCGCCTGCTTCTCGCTGGTTTCTCCGCCCGAGGCTAGTCCCCGCCGCCGACGAGGCGGGCACCGGGCCTACTGACCCGGCGCGGAGTCGTAGGCGGCGCGGGCCCGCTCGACGCTGTCCAGGTGGTCGGTGGCCCATTCCGTGAGGTGGGCGAAGAGCGGGGCGAGGCTGCGGCCCAGATCGCTGATCTCGTACTCCACCCGGGGCGGGACCTCCGGGTGGTAGGTGCGGACGACCAGGCCGTCCCGCTCCAGTTGCCGCAGCCGCTGGGTCAGCACCTTCGGGGTGATGCGGGTGATCCGCCGCTCCAGCTCGACGAAGCGCTGACGCCCGTACGTGTGGAGCGACCAGAGGATCGGAGTGGTCCACCGGCTGAACACGATGTCCACGACGGGGCCGATCGGACAGGCGAGTTCGGGGTCGGCGACGGCCATGAGCACATCCCTGTCGGTCAGTCACTTTCCTCTGGGTACCTACTGTACCGGCGCTGTTAGCGTCCCCTCATGCCCCGATCCGGGGCGGACTCACCACGTCGACCAGGGAGTTACCCATGCATGTCGTCACGGGCGCCACCGGCAACGTCGGCCGTTCCCTGGTCCGTGTCCTCGCGGCGGCCGGTGAGGCGGTCACCGCCACGTCCCGGGGCGTCACGGAGGCCGACGTACCGGAGGGCGTCCGGCACCGGCCGGCGGATCTGGCCGACGTCGGGAGCCTGCGGCCGGTGTGGGAGGGCGCCGACACGCTGTTCCTCCAGAACGGCGGCCCCAGCGCGCACCTGCTCGACCCGGTGGAGATCCTGGACGCCGCGAGCGCCGACGGCGTCCGCCGGGTCGTCCTGCTGTCCTCGCAGGGGGTGGCCACCCGGCCCGAGTCGCCGTCCCACGGCCAGGTCGGCCGCTCGTTCGAGGAGGCCGTCCAGCGGTCGGGCCTGACCTGGACGATCCTGCGGCCCGGCGGCTTCCACTCCAACGCGTACGCCTGGGCCGAGTCCGTCCGCACCCGCCGTACCGTCGCCGCGCCCTTCGGAGACGTCGGCCTGCCCACGGTCGACCCGGACGACATCGCGGAGGTGGCCGCGGCGGCCCTGCGCGAGGACGGGCACGCGGGCCGGTTCCACGTACTGACGGGACCGTCCCCCGTCACGCCCCGCGAGCAGGCGCGCGCGCTCGCCGACGCCCTGGGTGAACCCGTCCGCTTCACGGAACTCACCCGCGAGGAGGCCGCCGCCCAGTTGCTCTCCTTCATGCCCGAACCGGTGGTCGGGACGACCCTGTCCATCCTGGGCGACCCGACCCCGGAGGAGCGGCGCGTCAGCCCGGACGTCGAGCGCGTCCTCGGCCGCGCCCCGCGCGACTTCGCCGCCTGGGCGACCCGCAACGCGGCCGCCTTCCGCTGAGACGCAGGTCACACCCGCCGTCTCCCCGGTCCTGTCACATCCCGCCCGCGCGGTCCGTCGTAGCGGTACAAGGCGAAACGCCGAAGGCAGTGACGACGACGGAGGAACCCATCATGGACGCGCGTATCAACCTCTTCGGCAGCCCCCTCGCGGGCAAGGTGCTGCGGCACATCAACTCGGCGGGGCAGGTCCTCACGGACTCGGCCCTGCCGGAGGCGACCCAGGAGCTGGTGAAGATCCGCGCCAGCCAGATCAACGGCTGCGGCTTCTGCCTCGACATGCACACCAAGGACGCCGCCAAGGCGGGCGAGACCCCGCTGCGCCTCAACCTGGTCGCGGCCTGGCGGGAGGCCACGGTCTTCACCGACGCCGAGCGCGCGGCCCTGGAACTGACCGAGCAGGGCACCCGCCTCGCCGACGCCTCCGGCGGCGTCACCGACGAGGCGTGGGCGAACGCGGCCGAGCACTACGACGAGGACCAGCTCGCCGCGCTGGTGGGCCTGATCGCGCTCATCAACGCGTACAACCGCGTGAACGTCATCACCCGGCAGCCGGCGGGCGACTACGTGCCGGGCATGTTCGGCTGAAGTCCCTTTGCGCGTACCGGCGTCGGTCACCCGGCGCGCGGCAGGACCGGGAGCCGCTGGTGGCCGTCGCTGATCAGTGACGGCACCGGCGGCAGCTCGGCGGCCGGGTCGGCGAGGCGCAGGTCCGGGAAGCGGGCGAACAGGTGCTCCAGTACGAGGGCCACCTCCATCCGGGCCGGCGGCGCGCCCAGGCAGAAGTGCACGCCGTGGCCGGACGCCACGAGGCGGCGCAGGGTGCGGTGGTGGGGGCCGTACGCGGTGAACGTGTTCTCCACGGCCACCCACCGGGCGAGTGGCCAGGTCGCCATCACGTCCCCGAAGGCCGGCCAGTGCGCCCGCGCGTCCTTGGACACGTCCGGGCCGGTCAGCAGCTGCTTGAGCAGCGCCGGGTCGCTGACGGACCACGCCTCCGACACCGAGCACGTCCCCCCGCGCGACCGACCCGAGCGCCCGCAGCTCGCGGACCTCGGCATGGTGACGGACGCCGGTGGGGTCGAGGGGGAGGGGCGGGAGTGGGGGAGATCGGACGTGGTCGGACGGCTCCTGTCCGGAGGCCCTGGCGCGTGTGGCGTTCTCGGCATCCTGGGCTGCCGCCTTTCGACGGCACCGGCGGCCGCTGACGCGCCGGGCGGTATCGGCGGCGCATGGCCGGAACTGACCCATTCGGTAAGGAAGTTGATGAAGTTGCGCCGAGGCCCGCCTAGGTTGAGCTCCTGATCGTCCTCGTCCACGCGAACCCAGTCACCTCAGCCACCCCAGCCACCCCAGTCGACCCAGCCAACCCATAGGAGAGCCTGCCGTGTCGGACACCACCTCCCAGGGCGCCGCGAGCGCGGACGTGCGGGACCGGATCGACACCACCACCCCGCACTCGGCCCGCTTCTGGAACTACTTCGTGGGCGGCAAGGACCACTACGAGGTGGACCGGAAGATCGGCGAGCAGATCAAGGAGATCTTCCCCGGCCTGGTCGACGTGGCCCTCACCAGCCGCCTCTTCCTCGGCCGCGCCGTGCGCCACCTGGTCCGGGAGCAGGGCGTCCGGCAGTTCCTGGACGTCGGTACGGGCCTGCCCACCGCCGACAACACCCACGAGGTGGCCCAGCGCGCGGCCCCCGACGCCCGGATCGTGTACGTCGACAACGACCCGATCGTCCTGGCCCATGCCAACGCGCTGCTCACCAGCTCCCCCGAGGGCCGTACCGCGTACCTGGACGCCGACCTCTACGCCCCCGAGACGGTCCTGGAGGCGGCGGCCGGCACCCTCGACTTCTCCGAGCCGATCGCCCTGATCATCCTCAACACCCTCGGCCACGTCGCCGACTACGACCAGGCCCGCGACCTGGTCCGCCGCCTGTTGGCGGGCCTCCCGTCGGGCTCCTTCCTGGTGATCAGCGACAGTACGGCGACGAGCGAGGGCATGATCGCCGCGTCCGATGCGTACAACGCGAGCGGGGCGACGCCGTACTACGTGCGCGCGGTCGAGGAGATCGCCGGCTTCTTCGAGGGCCTCGACCTGGTCGAACCCGGCATCGCGCAGGTCACGTCCTGGCGCCCGGAGGCGGACGGGGCGGATGCGGTCGCGGTCGACGCGTACGGCGGGGTGGGCCGCAAGCAGTGAGGCCCGGCGGCGGCCCAAGGCACCGGAAAACCGGGTGCGCCTGTGCCCGCCGCCCCCTAGCGTGCCGGGCATGCAGGTCACCTTCACCAAGGGCCCCGGCACGAGGTACGACATCGCCGTCCACCGCGAGACCGGCGCCGCCCTCGCCCCGCGGGGCGGCCCCGGCGGGCACCCGTACCTCCCGCACGACCTGGTCCACTTCCTCGTAGAGGCCGAGGCGGGCATCGAGCTGGGCGTCTACGGCCGCCTGGCCGCCGGCGACAACGGCCTCTTCTGGCCCGCCGACCCGGCGCGGCGCGCCAAGGCGTCCCGCCGCCGCAAGACGAAACGCCCCCGCCCGTCGCCCGGCGCGAGCGCCGACATGGCCCGATCGGAGGAGCTGGCGGGCATCGCCGTACCGGTGTGGGAGGTACGCCACGGGCACGCGGCGGAACTGCCGGCGTACGTGGCGGCGGGGGAGATCCCGCCGGTGGTGGACCGGATCGTGCGGCGCCTCGACGAGTACGCGCAGCGGTGGCACGGGTTGCCGGTCGGGGGCTCGCTGACATTGACGTGGTGACGCTCGCTCGGCCCTACCACTCGTCCCCGCGCTCTCTCCGTCCCGCCCCCCGGGCCTTCACTTCGAGCTGCGTCGAGAGTTCGACGCCTTCCTCGACAGCGGTGTCGAAGCCGGGGTCCTGACGCAGGCGAATCCTTCCCAGGTGGTCGACGATCAGCGCGTTCACGAGCTTGGGCCGATCTTCCGACGACGCTTCCAGTGCCTGCCGCAGATCCGCTTCGAAGGCATCCCGGTCGCCGGGGAACCCGTGACCGGCCCGGAGAGCGGCTCGTACGTCCTCGACGGTCTTCAAGGGCACGGGCTCTGCCCCCTGGGCAACCGCAGTCCCGGCAACGACGCGTGGACCAGCCGGGCCTCACTGCCATCCACGCACAAAGCGAACGACTCGGGACCGGGCCGTCCAGCGGCGTCGTAGGCATCGATGACCTGCTCAATCCGCTCCCACAGCTTCACCGGCCCGGCCTCGCGCACGTTCCACGCGTCGCCATCCGAGGTCAGCGTGGCAGCGGAACCGGAGACGACGTCGATCAGGTGCGGTACGCCGTCGACGGTGACCATCTGCGCGTCCGGTACGGCGCATTGCGCGAGGAAGCGCAGATGGAACGCCTCCGAGGTCGCGGCGGAGAGGCGCTCCGGAGCGTGCCGCGCCGGCCGGGGCCGCTCAGGCAGCCCTGCGGCCCAGTCCGCCGGATTGCCGTACGCCGGTGGCGTGTGCGTCCGGGCGGACATGAAGGAGATGGTGCCGGGCAGCAGCGGGCCCTCGGCGGTGCCGTCCGCGGCCACGGTGAGGAGGGCGCGGGCACTGCCGTACAGCCACCCCGACAGGGGGAGCAGGATCTTCCCGCCCGGCCGGGTCTGCTGGAGCAGGGCGGACGGCACGGTACGGAAGGAGCACGCGGCCACGATCCGGTCGAACCACGCCTCGGGCCAGTACCCGTACAGCCCGTCGGCGCGTGCCAGAGCCGGCGTGTATCCGCAGCCGTACAGCGCCTCTGCCGCCCGTGCCAGCCTCTCGGAGTCGACTTCCACGCTGGTGACGTGGGACGACCCGAGGCGTTCGCACGCGAGCGCCGCTGAGTAGCCGCTCCCCGTCCCGATCTCCAGGACCGTGTGGCCCTCGGTGACGTCCGCGTCCGACCACATCCGAAGGACGAGCGAGGGCAGCGTGGACGAGGACGTGGGCGCTCCGCCATGCCGGACGGCAGGCTGCCTCCAGTCGGCCTCCTCGCCGTCGAGTTGGGTGACCAGTGTGGTGTCCGAGTAGGCGGCCGCCAGCCAGCGCCCGTAGTCGATGTCGGCCGTGACCGGCTCCCACACGGTCAGTCCCGCGCTGTCGTGCTCGACCGCGGGCAGGTAGAAGCCGGGTACGAAGGCGTGGCGGGGCACCTTATCCGCGACGGCTCGCCATGCGGGAGCGACCGGGGGCGCCCCGGTTCCGGCGAGGTCTCTCACCATCGTCGTACGCAGTGCGGCGGCGTCGTTGTCGAGATCGGCGGGCATCGTCATGGCCTGCGGCCTCCTTCCGTGCCGAGGATGTCGGCGAACGCGTCGGCGATGGTCGGCGCATCCGGAAGCCAGCCCCACTGCCCGTTCGGATTGCACTCGATCGCCCACCAGTCGTCCGGCGTGTCCCCGGTGCCGGTGAGCGCGAAGTCGAAGCAGCCGAAGGCCAGCCCGAAGGAGGCCAGGTAGCGGTGCAGGGCGGTTTCCACCACCGTGGGTACGGCGATGGGGTCGTGGATCAGGTCGTTCCAGTCACCGCGACGCCAGTCGACCGTGCCCGGCGCAGCGGTGATGCGCTGAGCGAAGACACGGCTTCCGACCACGGTGACCCGTACGTCGCCGGTCTTCGGAATCTCCGCCTGGAACAGGTGGGCGGTCACCGACAAGGAGGCGTCGAAGGTGCGGGGATCGACGCGCTGAGTCCAGATCGCACCGGCGTGCCCGTCCTCGTGGGGCGGCAGTCCACGGAACGTCTTGCACACCACGTTCGCGTGCTCGGCGGCGAACTCGCGGGCCTCCGCGATGTCGTTGGTGACGAGTGTGGGCGGAATCCGCAGCCCGAGCGCGGCGAACCGCTGCAACTGCCAGGGCTTGAACTCCGCGCCCGTCACGGCGGACGGATGGTTGACGTAGCGGACGGGACGCAGACAGCGCAGGACACCACCGAGCCCGTGCCTCGCCTCGGCGGCCGCGAAGTCGCGCTGCTGCGCGGGCAGGGCGGCGAAGCGGGCGGCGTAGGGCGTGGGACGACGGTAATAGACGGCTCCCACCCCCGTGAGTTCCACCTCCCGGCTCGCCGTACGCAAGCGCCCCTCCCAGGCCGCCCGGTCCGGCCCGAGACGGAACCCGAAGGCCAGCCGGGCCCCGATGTCGCCGGGATCGGCCCGTACGACGGGCACCTCCCGCTCGTTCAGCGCCTCGATGACCCGGTCCGCGGTCACGTCCTCCAGAGCGGTGATGATCAGTACGGTGTGCGCCACCGGTCAGTCCGACTCGTAGTCGGTCGTCGTGTCGTCCTGGGACTGAGGCTGCGGCTGCTGCCCGTCGCCGCCCCCGGAGACGGAGGCCGTACTGCTCGTCCTCGACGTCCCGTGCCTGCCCATCTCGACGAGCTGCCCGCCGGCGTCGGTGTAGCGGGCGGTCTGGGTGGCCGCGTCCAGGGTGACGGTCGCGTAGGGGGCGCGGGCGACGGGCAGACGGTCGGTGACCAGGCGCAGGGCCCAGGGGGCATGGGGCGGTGAGACAACCCTTCGTGCGCTTCTCCTCACGGACGGCAAGTGCACGAGAGGTCCCTCCTGCCCGGCTTGCTCGGCGAGGCGCGCACGTCCGCTCCGCATGAGCGCGGTGACGGCGCTCGGAGCACACAAGTCGCCCTCGTGGCGCGGTGGGACGACCCAGTGGGTACCCGGAGGCTCCTGCCTGTCGATGCGCGGGATGCCCAGATAGGTGCCGGCCCCCAGGCAGGTCGCGACGTCGTCGTACGCCCACACAAGTGCTGCGTGCCCTTGGATCAGCGCGTAATACCTGCCGCCCGCCACCCGGCGGTCGTAGATGATCGCCCCTCCGAGCAACTCACCCAATGCGACCGCCACTCGGTCTCTGTCCTCGGACTGGACCGCCGCGTGGACGACATGAGCGGCCATGCGCACAGCCGCGAAGCGCTCGCCGAGGGGAAGCAGCGCGACTCCCTGGGTGGCCCACTCACCCCAAGCTCGCTCCGGGCTGGGGTCGCTGCGGGCGAGCCATGCGGAGATGGCTCTGTCGAGAGCCTCCTGAGTGAACACTGCCTGCCTCCTGCGTTCCGGTGTGAAGTGGACATCGCCAGACTCCTCGACGGCAGGACCCCTATCTAGGGCTTTGAAAGGCCTTCTATGGGACTTCTAAAGGGCGTTGATGACACCCTAGGAGTGACAAGGGGGCGTGCGCCGGGCCTTCTGTGGGAAGCTCGACTCATTCGTCCTCGGGAGGTGCCCGTGTCCAGGCCCGCAGGCAACATCCGGCTGAAAGCCGCTCGTGTGGCGGCGGGGTTCAACTCGCAGCAAGATCTGGCAGACGCTTTGACGGAGCACGCTCAGCGCATGGGCATCCGCGGCCTGTCCATCGGGGCGCGACAGGTCCGTCGCTGGGAGTCGGACAATCCTCCGTGGCCGCAACCGGACTGCCAGCGTGTGCTCGTACACCTGCTGGGCCAGAACCTGGAGGCGCTTGGATTCGCTCCACCGTGGGGGTCCGAAGGGCCGAAGCCCGGCCCCGTCCGTCGCGTCCCGAACGCCGTGGGTGCGGCGGCTCTGGGGCTGGTAGTGACCCAGGGGCGGGGGATTGCGGCTACTCAGCCGATTACGGCGGGAGGTGACTTCAAGGCGGTCACCAAGTCCCACCGGCGGCTTTACTGGTCGGTCGCGCCAACCACACTGCGCCCTGCCGTCATGGCCCATGCCGCCCTGGGTTGTGCATTGCTTCCGCAGACGGCAGATCCCGCGAGGCGCGTGCTCGCCGCGGCGCTCGCGGAGACGTACCTCATGGGAGGCCGGATCGAGTTCTTCGATCTGCGTGAGCCGACTGTCGCACACGAGACCCTTCTCCTGGCTCTGCAAGCGGCGGGAGAAGCCGATGATCCGATCCTCGGGTCGGCGATCATCGCGCACATGGCCTTCATCCCAGGGTGGGCGGGGGACCGTGATACCGCGCTTGAGCGCATGACCGCCGCGCGCACGTACGCGAGGCGTGGGCCAGCGTCGGCCGAGTACCTGGCATGGCTGGACGCTGTGGAGGCCGAGTGCGAGACCAGGTGTGGTGACACACGCACCGCCCTGCACCTGATCGGCCACGCGGAGGACATCCTCAAGGAGGGCAACGAGCACCCCTCACCCGAGTGGATGGACTGGTTTTCCCCGGCGAGGCTCGCCGCTTTCAAAGGCAACACCCAACTGCTGGCGGGCCATCTCCCACAGGCACGCGAGGCGCTGCTGGGCGCTCTTGAGGCGATGGCACCAGGCGAGGAGAAACAGCGCACTGTCGTGTACGGAGACCTGGCAGCCGTCGAGGCGGCTTCCGGAAACCCGGAACAGGCTTGTGCGTACGCGGGTCAGGCACTCGACCAACTCGCCGTCACTTGGTACGCGACCGGCATGGACCGAGTCCGTGAGGTGCGTCGCGCTCTCACCCCTCACCAGCACGAACGCTGCGTACGCGACCTGGACGACCGGTTGTACGACTGGTCGACGACGATCAGCGTGCTGAGCCGTTGAACGCGGTGATGGAGGCTGAGAGTTCGGCAAGGCTTTCGATGCGAAACGTCGGCAACTGCCTGGCCTCATCGCCGCCCCACTGAATGGTGGCCCAGGGACCGCGACGCACGAGCGCGGTCTGCATCCCTGCCTCGCGCGCCGGCTGGATGTCGTTGTCGCAGCGGTCACCGACGTAAAGGATCTCGGCGGCGTCGAAGGGAACGGCTTCGCCGACCCGCTTGAAGAACTCGGGATCGGGCTTACTGGCTCCCCAGTCGTCGGACGTGCCGATCAGGTCGACGTCGGCGGAGAAGAGTTCTCGGAGGATCCGCCCTGCGCGGACAGTCTGGTTGCCCGCGATGCCGAGCCACAGGCCGTCTGCCCGAAGCTGCCGAAACGTCGGTCGGACGTCCCCGTACAGGTCTTCCTCACCGAACGTCTCGGGCTGCCCTGCGGCCGCCCTCTTCTCGCGCTCGGCGTAGAGGTCGAACCCTGGCCGGAACTCCTGGAAGGTCTCGCGGTAGTCCCGGCCCCGCGCGATCACGGCACCGAACATGGCATGGAAGGTGTGCCGTGGGACGTCGAGCCAGTCCGCCCAGGTTCCGTACTCCCGGGTCTCGTCCACGAGGCACTCGCCGACGTCGAAGACCACTGCGCGAATCATGCGAACAGGCTACCGAGCGAGTGGGGCTGGCCGGCAGCTATCTGGATGACCCGGCCCCCTCCGCCCGCGAGAGGGCTGTCCCTGGATAGGCGGCGGCGGTTCGCAGGAGTGCCTCCGCGTCCGTGACGGCCTTCTGCTCGTGCAGTGTGAGCGCTGTCTGCACGACGTCTTGGTCATCACGGTCGCGCGCATAGATGTGCACGAGGTTGTCGGCCAGGCCGTCCTGCTCTTGGGTGCGCAACAGGGCGACCAGCAAGGCTACTTCCACGGGCGTATAAGCCTCCGCCGTATGCCGCACGAGGGCGAGGGTACTGTCCGGCCGGCCGCCGCGGAGCAGCTCCTCGGCGCGGCGGCCGACGTTGAGGGCTGCCAGGGTTTCGTTTTTGCTCTGTTGCCGGTCCACGTGTCGGCGGGGGACCGGCAACAGAGTTGCCGTGTGTGCCGCCGTCCGAACCTTCTGCAGGCCGGCTTCGCCACTCGGCGCCGACATCGGCTGAGCGGTCCGCAATCTCTGCGCCTCCTGCTTAAGCGCGGCAGCATGCTGGCGCAGTTCCCTGACCTCCTGGGCCTGTTCTTTCGCCGACCGTTCGAGTTGCTCATGGGCCTCCTGCAAGGCCCGGAGTTTCTGGCCAGCAGCACGTGCCGCATCTCTGTGACGCGAGCAGCTGGCGCATCGTTCCTGCTCAGCCATCAAACGCAGCTTCAGCAGCATTGACCTGCTCATACCGATGTTCTGGCTGCCACCCGCATCCCGGCAAGCAATGTCGTAGATGAGGGCGGCCACTGTTTCTGGAGGGATGCGTTGCCCCTGGAGATACCGGGACAGGGCGGTCTCGCTGACGTTGAGGTAGCGGGCAGCGTCGGCCTGGGTGGGATGGGCTGGCCTCGCGCCGTCGCGAGTAGTGACCGCCAGGTGACGGCAGATCCCTTGCAGCGCCTCTGCCAGCCGACGCCTGGCAGGGAGGACCTCCCCCTCAAGCCCCTCAAATGACTTCATGGTCCATGCGAACGGGAGTCGGCTGCTGCGTGCTGGCATGGGGCAAACCTCCACGTATTGGGCAGAAGCGACTATTAGTCCCACAAGTTGGGGTCATGGTTCCCGTCATTGTGCCGGAAGGTGGCGGGTGGTTGCCTGGCCATTTTTGGTTCTTCTCTTGCCAGTTGGTACGCAAGTTGCATCGAGAGGATTCAGAACGCTTTCGGTGTGCCACGATTTAGGCGTCAGCCGCCGGTGGAGCGGGGGTGAGTCGCCCTTTTTCGTGAATGGTGCATTCGTGCCATTTCGTGTCATGTGCGGCAGACCGTGTATACGTGCGCTTTTTTGTGGGAGGGGACCCATCATGATGTTGCCGTCCTGGCAGGAGACCAGTGTTGGAAACCACAAGCTGGGGAGCATGGCGCGTGCCGCTCTCTGGCTGGTCCAGGTAGTGGGAGAGGGCGAGATCTTCACCGTGGCCAGGCTCCGCGAGGCTTTCCCGGACGTCGCGCAGATCGACCGGCGCATGCGCGGTCTGCGCGACTACGGCTGGGAGATCTCGACGGCGCGCGAGGACCCGGAGCTGCTTCCGCAGGAGCGCCGGTTCGTGACGCGGGGCAAGGATGTGTGGGTGCCGGGCGAGGCCAAGGGCCCCAGCCACAAGTCGAGCATCACCAACGCTCAGCGGGCCAAGGTGATGCAGGCTGACGGGTACCTGTGCCGCACGTGTGGTATCGCGGCCGGCGAGGCCTACGAGGGCAGTGTCACGCAGGCGGTGCTCAACGTCGCGCGGCGGCCGGTGACGCTGGCCGATGGCAGCGTCACCCACCAGCTGGTCACCGAGTGCCAGCGGTGTGGCCGGGGCAACGTGGACCGGTCCGTGCACCTGCCGCAGGTGCTCTCGCGGATCGAGTCGCTGGCGCCCCTTGAGCGGAGCGTGCTGAGCGGCTGGGTGAAGGCGGACCAGCGCACCTACAGCTCACTGGAGGTGCTGTGGGGGATGTACCGGACGCTGCCGGAGGAGTCCCGCCAGGCTGTGGCCGATGCACTTGACCTTGACGGCACCGACGACTGAGACAGGACGGACACATCATGATGCGCGAGTTTCCGGCTCCGCCGCGTGCGGCCGAGTTCAGTGAGCTGATCAGCAAGAAGGTGGAAGAGGTCAGGGCGGACGGCGGCACTCGGGAGACCGTGACGGTTGACTGGAACGGCCAGCAGGCCCATGTCGAAGTGATCGATCTGCCGCTCAACAGCCTGTTTTACAACCCCAGCACCCATCGCATCCGTGCCCAGCGCAGCCACGACTCCGCACGGGACGCGGTGCTGGAGAAGGACCCGTGGAGCGCGGAGAGTCAGGACTACCTGCAGTTCCTGCTCAAGGCGTCCCCCGCGAACCCGAACCTGAGGGACAAGGACTTCGACACCCTCAGGGACAGCCTCAAGGAGTTCGGGCAGAATGATCCGGGACTGGTGACCCGGCACGGCGTGCTCGTGAACGGCAACACCCGGGCCGCCGCCCTGCGTGAACTCGGCGAGCAGTCCATGCGGGTGGGCGTGCTGCCGGAGTCGTTCACCTGGGCGGACATCAACGCTGTCGAACTGGCCCTCCAGCTGCGTAAGGACCACCGACGGGACTACTCCTACATCAACCGCCTCCTCGCTATGGAGGAGCAGGCGGCACTGGGACGTAACCCGGAGCAGATCGCAAAGGACTTCCGGATCCAGGTCCGCACCTACCACCAGGAGCGGTGGATCCTCGGCACGATCCGTGAGCTCAACGAACGCAGCCGTACGGGCGGCGGCAACGGGCTGCGCCTGGTGGACTGGGAAGGCGCACAGGAACGCCTCAAGGAGCTCCACCGCCTCTATGTGAAGCTGGAAACGGTCGACCGTGATCAGGCGGAGCGCCTGAAGGAGCTGCGTCTGGCCGCTATCCTCCTCAACTTCTCCAAGACGGACGTCCGTCACATCGACGAGGATTTCCTGAAGGCGGGTTTCGCCGAGCAGCTGCCCAAGGCCAGCGGAACCGCGGCTCAGCCGCAGTCGGTGTCCGTACCCGGCCTCGGCCTGGAGGTTCCCGCGGCCTCCTCGGCCGTAGCTGAGGCGCGCGCGATGAACGATGAGATCCTGCGTGCCGCGGCCGTAGTACGGAGCGATACGCCGGCGATCGGCGACGAGCAGAAGTCCTCCGCCCAGGAGGTCTGTGACCGTGCGAAGGATGCCTTCGACAAGGCGATCGAGGCGGCCGGCCGTAGTGCGCGGCTGCGTAAGCGCAAGCAGCTCGCCCCCGCCCGGCTGGCTGACGCGTGTGCCAGTATCGACCAGTGCGTGAGCGACCTGGTGCAGGCGCGCACGTCCCGGAGTCTGGACGAGGAGCAGTTCGACGAGGCTGTGATCAAGCTGAAGACCAGCCTGCTCAAGCTCGCCCAGCAGGCCGGCCGGGGACTGCCTCAGCCTGGCGAGGGCGTTGCCTGGCTGCTGGACGCCGTTTCGGTGGAGGGCTCGCGTTGACCGACGACGAGAAGTCCCTGCGTCTCGGGTTCGACGAGACCAGGACCCGTGTCGTCCTGCGGACGACGGGGACCTTCCAGCAGGAGCTTGTCCGGCTGGCCGCCCGGTTCCGCACCGGCGGCCAGCTGAGCCCCTCAAGCGCCTCCGTCTCTCTGGACGAGTTGCTCGCCGACCTGGGGGTGCTCAGCTCCTGGCCTGACCCGGCTGGTGTCGAGTGGGCGGACGATCTGCGGGACCTCGTGTCCGGGGTGGTCCGGGACGCTCACACCGTGCAGCAGCGGCTTGCCGGACAGGAGACGCCCGGCGAAGTCAGGCCTGATGACGTGCCGGCGCTGCTCGGCGACACATGGAAGGGCGAACTCAGCGAGTTCCAGCGCAGGGACATAGCGAAACTCCTGTCTCTCCAGCACGGCGCCAACTTCAGTGTCCCCGGCGCCGGGAAGACGCGTGTTGCGCTCGCCGTCTACGCGGCGCAGAAGGCGGCCGGCCGCGTGAGCCGACTCCTGGTGGTCTGCCCCAAGTCGGCCTATGAGTCGTGGCGTTTCGAGACCGCGGAGTGTCTGATCCATCCACTGCGCATCAACGTCCTGGACGGTTCGATGGACCAGTGGGCCGAGGTGCTCGTGGTGAACTACGAGCGGCTTGACCGGTCACTGGCCATGCTGGCTGGATGGCTCAAGTCGGCTCCCTCGATGATCATCCTGGATGAGGCGCACCGCATGAAGCTGGGAGCGAGGGGGACGTACGGGGCGGCTTGCATGGCGCTGGGGCCGCTGGCCGCGCGTCGGCTGATCCTGACTGGTACGCCGGCCCCCAACGGTTCCAGGGACCTGGAGAACCTCCTGGGGTTCGTCTGGCCTGGACATGGGCAGCGCACGGTGGTTCAGGCGGTGGCAGGGGGAGACCTCGCGCATGCCAGTACCGTCTTGCGGCCTCTGTTCACCCGCACGACGAAGCACGAACTCGGACTGCCTCCGGTGCAGCTGGGCTTGCGGTACGTCGACATGCCGCCACTGCACGACGAGATCTACACGGCGATCGTGTCTGGTGAGAAGAGCGGAGCTGCGCGTGAGGATCTGAGCTCTTACGGCAAGACCGCCCTCCGGCTCCTTATGGCTGCCACGAGCCCCGCGCTGCTCCTGGAGGGAGGCAGCCGGTACGAACCACTCGCGTACCAGTTGCCGCCGATGGACATCCCCGAGGGGACCTCGTTGTACTCGCTCATGCAGAACCTTCCTGATTACGAGCTTTCGCCCAAGTACAAGGAGGCCGTAGCGATCATCGCGGAGAACGCTGCTCAGGGCCGCAAGACCCTGGTATGGACGACGTTCGTCAGGAGCCTCACCACGCTGGAGCGCATGCTGGAGAAGTTCAGTCCGGCTGTCGTCTATGGCGGTACGCCTGACAGGGAGGAGCAGATTCGCAGGTTCAGGGAGGATCCGGCGTGCATGGTGCTCATCTCGAACCCGGCCACTCTGGGCGAGGGAATCAGTCTGCACCATGTCTGCCATGACGCGGTCTATGTGGACCGTGACTTCATGGCGGGGCGGTTCCTGCAGAGCCTGGACCGGATTCACCGTCTCGGGCTCGCTCCGGGCACGGAGACCCGAGTGACGGTCCTGGCAGTGCGCAACTCTGTTGACGAGGTCGTGGCGGCGAGCCTTGAGCGGAAGCTGGAGTTCATGGGGCAGATCCTGGACGATCCCACCGTGCAGCAGCTCGCCGACCTCGAGGAGGAGCCCTCGGTGGCGGCTGGTCTCGCTTCGAGTGACATTGAGGCGCTACTGAGTCACATGGGAAGCCACTAGGGCAGGCTACGTGCTGCGAGCCGCGCAGGACTACCCTCTGCGGTGTGTCCTCCGAAGCCGAATGGGAAGCCCCGGAAGGATCCTGGGCTTCCTCCGCAGCACGCCGCCGCAACATGCAGGCGATCCGTAGCCGTGACACGAAGCCGGAAATCCTGATCAGGCGGCTCGTACACGCCACAGGGCTGCGGTACAGGGTAGCCGCCCGCCCCGTTCCGGACCTTCGCCGGACGGCCGACATGGTTTTCCGTTCGGCGAAGGTCGCGGTATTTATTGACGGCTGTTACTGGCATGGCTGCCCTGAGCATTATGTCCCGCCGAAGACTAACTCCGGTTATTGGTCGGAAAAAGTCGTTCGCAATGTTGAGAGAGACCGGGACACCAACGACAGGCTGAGGGAGGCTGGCTGGCTCGTGCTCCGTTTTTGGGAGCACGAGCCGTCAGGCGCTTGTGCCGACAAAATCGCTGTGACGGTCCTGGCTCGGCGTGCGGGAGGTGTGACCCGTAGCGACTGAAATCTCCAGCTGCTGCGGCACTTCCTCGGCGGGATTCGATCCTGCTTGTTCCATCTCGTAGTCTCTTGTGAGAGCGTCTCCGTATTCAGGGAGCAGGACTGCGGCGATAGCGCGTCCTACGGCTTCCGCTACCGGAGGCGGGAAGGCATTTCCCACCTGACGGTAGCGAGCCGTCTTCCGTCCCTGGAACTTCCAGTCCTCGGGGAAACCCTGGATGGCTGCCGCCTGGGCGACAGTGAGCATGGGGCCGGCGGGGCGGAACAGGTCGCGCTCCGGGTCGCAGCTTTCAGGGTCATTGGCGATGCCCATCCCGTCGACCCCGAGCTCCGCCCACGCGCGCTTGGCGCGGGTCGGTCCCAGGTCGGCGCCTCCATGCTTCCTTGAGCCGCCTACGAGAGTGGGTGCGACGGTCTTGCCCGCCGCCGAGGCCCGAGTGATCCGCCTCTTCCAGTCCTCGAACACAGTCCTTCCGCACGGTTCACCAGGCCGGGCCGGGGCGCCGTCCGCGTTCTTGTCCCAGAAGGCTTTGCAGCGCGCGAGCATGCTCTTCTCAAGTTTCTCAAAAGCGGTGACTTCTCCGGTTCTGATGCCGGTCGGCCACTGGAAGCCTGCGCTTCCTGGCTTCACTGCAGAGTGGTGAATCGCCACTAGGATTGCACGCGGCCGGAGCTGCGGCACTCCGAAATGCTTGGCGTCAATTCGGCGCCAGACTTTTCGCATGGCGACGTCCTGGGCGCTTGCTGACTGATTCGGATCAATATCAGGAACGATGTATCCTAGATCGCGCAGAGTGTCGAGAATCCAGTTCCTGTACTCGATGAAGATCTCTGGAGGTTCAAGGATTCCTCTTACGTTCTCAATCATCACCGCTTTTGGCCGGAGAGCCTTGATGATGTCGAGTGCGGCGGGGAAGAGATCGCGCTCGTCGTCCGGTCCAAGGCGATGTCCGGCCAAGGAGAATGGCGGGCACGGCACGCCGCCGGCGAGCAAGTCGAGTTCTCCTGGATCGAGGCCGAGATTCTTTCTTACGTCGGAATCCAGGAAATCCTTGACGTCCATCGGGTGAATCTCGTCAGCTTTATGCTGATCCCAACCCGGCCAGCCGCTCACGTTGGCACGCAAGGTAGCCACGGCGTGCGCGTCCCACTCGATGAGAGCGCGGTGATCGAAACCGGCGTTGTGCAGTCCGACGGCTTGCCCCCCGGCGCCCGCGCAGATCTCGATCGAGGTCAATGGCGAGGCGAACCGCGGTCGCGTCTGGCCGCTGCGGGGCATGCCGCTCCTCCTGAAGGTGGTCGTCCGAGAGAGGCGATGGTCACGTGCGAGCCTCTCGACATCAAGAGTCTCGCACTTTTACTGAGCCTCTGAAGTCTCACGCGTGAGCTGAGGCGAGGGGCGCGAAGCCAGTAGCGGGGACGCGCTGTCGCACCCACGGACTGCCGACGCGCGCTCAGCTCACCGGTCCGCCACCCCATGGCACTCCCCATACCCCCGTCCCGACCCGCACCAGCACTCCGCCCCCCGCTGTGGCGGCCACGGGACGGCTCGGCCCCGGGCTGCCAGGGTCGTCGCGTACTGGGGGAGGAGGGTCGGGTCGGTCGGGGACGCGGCCTCCGAGGCGGCGAAGGCCTCGTAGGACGGGACCGTGCCGCGGACCACGCCGAGGTTGGGGGTGCCGGAGGAGGCGAGTTCGCGCAGGGCCGCCTCTATGGTCGATACGTGGGCCTCGTACGAGGGGTACTCCGCGGAGAGGGCCGGGTACGCCTCCAGGAGTTCCGTCAGTTCGTCGGACGGCCAGTGGAGCATCGCCACCGGGAAGGGGCGGGACAGGGCCTCGCGGTAGGCGCCCAGCTCGGCGCGGAGGCGGGAGATCTCGGCCTGGAGGTCGTCCGGGTCGTCCGAGCCCAGGGACCACACGCGCTTCGGGTCGTGCAGCTCGTCCAGCGAGACCGGCATGGTGTGCAGGGTGTCGGCCAGCGTGTCCCACTCGTCGTGGGGCAGGCCCAGCATCCGGCGGACGCGGTGGCGGCCGTAGAGGAGGGGATGTGTCGCCCTCGGGGGTTCCGGCGCGTCCGCCACGAGCAGACGGGCGCCCTCCGTGAACGTCTCGTGCGCCGCCTCCAGCTCGTCGTGGGCCTCCAGGGCCTCCGCCACGATCACCCAGGCCGCCGGGTCGCGCGGCGACGACGCACGGACGCCGTCGATGATCGCCCTCGCCTCCGCCTCGTGGTCGTACTCCCACAGGTTCGACGCCTTCAGGGCGCGGACCAGGGACGGGTTCTCCAGCACGAGATCTCCGGAGTCCGCCGAGTCCGAGGACAGCAGGCGGTCGTAGAGCGTCGTCGCGGCGGGGCGGTCACCGGACAGTTCCAGGTGGGCGGCGGCCCGCAGGAGCAGGGCTTCGGCGTCCTCCGGGTAGAGGCCGGCGGTCCGTTCCAGGCGGGCCGCCTCGGCGGTGTGGTCGACGTTTTCGGCGGGCGTGTCGGGGCGCATGGATGACACCGTACTGCCGCCGGGTGACGAAGGTCAGGTACCCACAGGGCCCCTCCCGTCGTCACCGCCGTCCTGTATAAACGTCCATAGCGTCCACAGCGTCCATAGAGTCCACAGCGTCTATCACGTCATGAACGTCATGCGCGTCATGTACGAGTCAGGGAAGGGGGCGGTCGTGAGACGGAAGTCCGTTCCGGTGCCGCCCAGGCCCCTGCTCGCGCTGCTGCTCGTCGTCCTTCCCTTCGCCCTGCTCGATCTCGGCAGCCTCTCCGCCACCGTCGCCCTCGCCGCGACCGCCGCCGTCGGGTCCGCGCTCGCCGTGTGCGCCGTCATCGCCGCGCGCTGCGTACCCGCCGTGCCCCGCACCCGGGTGCGCACGGCCATCAGGGACCGGGATCTGCGTACGGCCTTCCTGCCGCAACGCGATCCCGACGCGCCCGGCCGCCGCCGGCCCCGAGCACCTGGGAACGCCCTCCCGGCGACCGCCGCGTAAGGGCCGGCCACCAGCACGTCCCCCTCTTCCCGTGCCCCTGCGCGCTCCGTCGTCATGCCGCCGTCTCCACCCCACCCCGGCACGACGAGACCCCCGGAGGGCTCACCCACCCATGTCCGTTTTCGCCAGCCTGGTCGAGCGCCTCGCCGACCTGCTCCAGCCGCTGTTCGGCGCCTCGGCCGCGGCCGCCGCCATCGTCCTGTTCACCGCCCTCGTACGGCTCCTCGTCCACCCCCTGTCCCGCGCCGCCGCGCGCGGGCAGAAGGCGCGCACCGCCCTCCAGCCGAGGATCGCCGAACTGCGCCGCACGCACGCCAAGAACCCCGAGAAGCTCCAGCGGGCCGTCCTCGACCTGCACGCCGAGGAGAAGGTCTCGCCGCTCTCCGGCTTTCTGCCCGGCCTCCTCCAGGCACCCGCCTTCTTCCTCCTCTACCACCTCTTCTCCAGCTCCTCCCTCGGCGGCGAGGCCAACGCGCTCCTCTCCCACCAGCTCCTCGCCGCGCCGCTCGGCGGGCGGTGGGCCGACGCGCTCGGCGACGGAGGACCGGTCGGCGGCGCCGGGCTCGTGTACGTCGCGCTGTTCGCCCTCGTCGCCGGGGTGGCCCTCTTCGGTTACCGGCTGACGAAACGGACGATGGCCGAACGTCCGGTGCTGCCGGCCGGTGACGGGCAGCAGGTGCCGGGGCTCGGGGCGATCACCAAGGTCATGCCGTTCATGTCCTTCCTCACCCTCGTCAGCGTCGCCGTCGTGCCGCTGGCCGCCGCGCTGTACATCGTCACCAGCGCCACGTGGAGCGTCGTCGAGCGGGCCGTGCTGTACCGGTGACGCCGGTCCGCGGCGGGCGACGGCCCGGGTCCAGTACGTGAACGGGGTCTTGCGGAGTGGAACCCCGCCCTGGAAGATCGACCGGCCCCTCCCACGGCCGTCGCGTCACTGCCGCACACAGGTCGCGCCGTCCCGGACGGGCCGCCCGCGAGTGAGGAGTTGGAGATCATGAAGCTGCTGCGAGTCGGTACGGCGGGGTCCGAGCGGCCCGCGCTGCTCGACGCCGACGGGACCCTGCGGGACCTGTCGGGCCTGGTGGCGGACATCGACGGCACGCTGCTCGGCGACGCCGGCGCGCTCGACCGGGTACGGGCCGCCGCCGGTACCGGTGCGCTGCCCGTCCTCGACGGGGGCGCGCTGCGCGTGGGGCCGCCGGTGGGGCGTATCTGCAAGATCGTGTGCATCGGGCTGAACTACCACGACCACGCCCGCGAGGCCGGCGCCGAGGCGCCCACCGAGCCCGTCGTCTTCCTCAAGACGCCGGACACCGTCGTCGGGCCGCACGACACCGTGCTCGTGCCGCGCGGGTCCGTCAAGACCGACTGGGAGGTGGAGCTGGCGGTCGTGATCGGGCGCACGGCCCGCTATCTCGACTCGGCCGAGGAGGGGCTCGCGTGCGTCGCGGGGTACGCGGTGGCGCACGACGTGTCCGAGCGGGAGTTCCAGGTCGAGCGTGGCGGGTCCGTCGACAAGGGGAAGAACTGCGAGACGTTCAACCCGTTGGGGCCGTGGCTGGTGACCGCCGACGAGGTGCCCGATCCGCAGCGGCTCGCGCTGCGGTTGTGGGTCAACGGGGAGTTGAAGCAGGACGGGAACACGGCCGAGCAGATCTTCCCGGTGGGAGAGGTCGTGCGGTACGTCAGCCGGTTCATGGTGCTGCGGCCCGGGGACGTGATCAACACCGGGACACCGGCGGGGGTCGCGTTCGGGTGCGCCGAGCCGAAGCCGTATCTGCGGGCGGGGGATGTGGTGGAGCTGGAGGTGGAGGGGCTGGGGCGGCAGCGGCAGGTGCTTGCAGACGCCTGACGGTGTGGGGTGTGGGGTTGTGGGTTGTGGGTTGTGGGGTTGTGGGTTGTGTTGGCGGCTGACAGGTCGCGTGTGGCCGGTCGTGCCCGCGCGGCGGAGCCGCACATGTCACAGCCCCGCGCCCCCAGGTCCCTCGCTCCCAGGTCCCTCGCCGCTCACGCCCGGTAGCGATGCCGGTCCGCGTCAGCGTTCCCTCGGGTCCCTTGCCGCTCAGGCCAGCAGCGCGGCCAGTCGGCGCCAGCCCTCCCTCGGGAGCTGCCTCGTGTCGTCCTCCACCACCTGGAGGGCGACATGGTCCGCGCCCGCCTCGTGGAACGCGTCGATGCGGGAGCGGATCGTCGTGTCGTCGCCCCAGGCGAAGACCGCGTCGATGAGGCGGTCGCTGCCGCCGTCGGCGAGGTCGGCCTCGGTGAAGCCGAGGCGGAGGAAGTTCCGGGCGTAGTTCGGGAGCTTCAGGTACATGGCGAGGTAGGCGCGCGCCGTCGCGCGGGCGCCGGTCGGGTCGGCGTCGAGGACGACCTTCAACTCGGGGGCCAGCAGCGGGCCTTCGCCGAGGCGCTCGCGGGCCTCGGCGGTGTGCTCGGGCGTGACGAGGTACGGGATCGCGCCCGCCGCCCGGTCCCGGGACAGCTCCAGCATCTTCGGGCCGAGCGCGGCGAGTACGCGGTGGCCGGGGCGTACGCCGTCCCGGTCCAGCTCGTCGAGGTAGCCGACCATCGTCGAATACGGGCGGCTGTACCCCTCCACCCGGGGGCCGTGGCTCACCCCGAGGCCCAGCACGAAGCGGCCGGGGTGCGCCACCTCCAGCTCGGCGAAGCCCGCCGCCGCCTCGGACGCCTTGTGCTCCCAGATGCTCTGGATGCTGGTGCCGACGACCAGACGCGAGGTCGCCTCGATCAGCGGGGTGGCGTGCCGGGCCGCGCTGTTGCCGCCCAGCCATACGGCGCCGTACCCGAGCCGCTCCAACTCGGCGGCGGCCTCGGCGCGTTCGGCGCGGCCCTCCGGTTCCTCGAAGCGCAGTTGGATGGTCCAAACGCCGTACCGTCCGACCGCCTCCTTCAGGGAAGCCGCCGAGGAAGCCGGGGAAGAAGCCGTCGCGTCGCTCATGGGTCGAACCTCCGGTGGGCACCGTGATCATCCTGCGTCTGTGTTGTCAGCCAACCACAGGTACCCACCGGGGATTCCCGAGCGCGCCGTCACTCGCCGAGGAACCGCTCCAGCGCCTCGACCACCAGCCGGTGGTCCTCGAGCTGCGGCAGCCCCGAGACCGTGACCGAGCCGATCACGCCCACGTCGGCGACGGTGACGGGGAAGGAGCCGCCGTGCGCCGCGTACGTGTCCGGGTCGAGCCGCGAGGAGTCCTCGAAGGTCGTGCCCTTGGCCCGGAACCGGGCGCCGACCAGGTACGACGCCGAGCCGTACCGCTCCACCACGCGGCGTTTGCGGGCGATCCACGCGTCGTTGTCGGGCGTCGAACCCGGCAGGGCGGCGTGGAAGAGCTGCTGGCCGGCGCGGTGGATGTCGACGGCCACCGGCGCCTGACGCTCCCGCGCCAGCTCCACCAGCAGCGAACCCAGCGCCCACGCGTCCTCGTACGTGAACCGGCGGAAGACCAGCCGCCGTTCCTGCTCCTCCAGCTCCTCGACGGTCGGCACGGAGCTGTCGTCGGCGCTCACAGCGACACCACCGACCCCTCGCGCGCCGAACGGCGGGCCGCCTCCAGGACGTCCAGCGCGGCGGCGGCGTCCCGGGCGTCGACCGGGTTCGGGCCGCCCTCGCGCAGGGCCCTCGCCACGGCCGCGTAGTACGCGGGGTAGTCGCCCGCGACGGTGGCCTCGACGCGCCCGCCGCCGGTCAGCGGGGACTCGCCGGCGCCGACCCGGCCCCACAGCGACTCGGCCTCCTCGCCCCAGCCGGGGCCCGGCCGCTTGCCCTCGCGCAGCGCCGCCTCCTGCGGGTCGAGGCCGTGCTTGACGTACCCCGCCTCCGAGCCCAGCACCCGGAAACGGGGGCCGAGCTGGGCGGCGGTGGAGGAGACGTACAGGTGGGAGCGGACGCCGTTCGCGTGCGTCAGCGCGAGGAACGTGTCGTCGTCCGCCTCCGCGCCCGCGCGCCGGACCACGGACTCGGCGTACACCCGCGTGACCGGGCCGAACAGGACGAGGGCCTGGTCCACGACGTGGCTGCCGAGGTCGTACAGGAGCCCGCCGATCTCCGCCGGGTCGCCGGACTCGCGCCAGCCGCCCTTGAGCTGCGGCCGCCAGCGTTCGAAGCGGGACTCGAAGCGCCATACCTCGCCCAGGGCGCCGTCGGCGATCAGCTTGCGCAGGGTGAGGAAGTCGTTGTCCCAGCGGCGGTTCTGGAAGACGGAGAGCAGCAGGCCGCGCTTCTCCGCCAGTGCCGCCAGCTCGCGCGCCTCGGCGGCCGTGCCCGCGACCGGCTTGTCCACGACCGCCGGCAGGCCGGCCTCCAGCGCCCGGGTGGCGAGCGGTACGTGCGTCTTGTTCGGGGACGCGACGACGACCAGGTCCAGCTCGGCGGCCCGGTCGAACAGCTCGTCCGGCGTGGCGACGGTCCGCACGTCGGGGAACTCGTCGCGGGCCTGCCGCTGCCGGTCCGGGTTCGAGGTGACCACCGTGTCCAGGGCGAGGCCCTCGGTGGCGGAGATCAGCGGGGCGTGGAAGACGGAGCCCGCGAGTCCGTAGCCGACGAGGCCGACGCGCAGCGGGGGCTTGCCGGGGGAGGCACCAGTCATGTCAGTCATGCCAGTCATGGCTCCACTTTCGCAACGCTGTTGCCAAAGTGCAAGCGGTGGGGAGAATGGGCGGCGTGAACAGGACGGACGCGACGAAGAGCGGGGGCGTGGGGGCGAGGCCCGTGGGCAGCGGCATGGCAGGTGCCGCGGGCAGCGGCATGGCGGGGGGCGCGGGGGGCGCCAATCTGCTCGCCCTGCGCAGCCACAACACCGCCCTCGTCCTCGACCTGCTGCGGACCGCCGGAGCCGACGGCATCAGCCGGCTGGAACTCGCCGAGCGCACCGGGCTCACCCCGCAGGCGGTCAGCAAGATCACCGCGCGGCTGCGGGAGCGGGGCCTCGCCGCCGAGGCGGGGCGCCGCGCCTCCACGGGCGGCAAACCGCGCACCGTACTGCGCCTGGTGCCGGCGGCGGGCCACGCGCTCGGCGTCCACCTGGACCGGGACGAGCTGCGGACGGTGCTGGTCGATCTCGACGGCGCCGTGGCGGGGGAGCGGCGCGTCCCGCTGGACCTGGGCGCGGGTGCCGACGCCGTACTGGACGGGGTGGCGCGGGCCGCCGGTGAGCTGGTCGCCGACGTCCTGCGCCCGCCGGACGGCACCCTCGCCGCCGCCCCGACCCTGCTCGGCCTCGGCGTCGCGCTGCCGGGGCCGCTGGACCACGTACGGGGGGTGCTGCACCGGGTCACGGGGTTCCCGGAGTGGGACGGGTTCCCGTTGCGGGACGCGCTGGCGGGGCGGCTCGGGGTGTCGGTCGTCGTCGACAAGGACACCAACGCGGCGGCGCTCGGGCTGGCGGTCGGCGGGATCGGCAGAGCGGGAGGCCGGGAGGGCGGGTCTTTCGCCTACCTGCACCTCGGTACGGGGCTCGGCGCCGGGCTCGTGATCGGCGGTGGTGTGCACCGGGGGGCGCGGACCGGGGCGGGGGAGTTCGGGCACCAGGTCATCCAGCTCGACGGGCCGCCCTGCACCTGCGGCGCCCGGGGCTGTGTCGAGGCCCTGTGCCTCGCCGCCGTCGCCCGGGGCGACCTCGCGGAGGCGGCGCGCGTCCTGGGCACCGGCGCCGCGAACCTCGCCGGGCTGCTCGACATCGACCTGGTGCTGCTGGGCGGCCGTACGGTCGCCGCCGCGCCCGAGTCCTTCGTCCGGGGCGTCGGCGCGGTCCTGGACGCCCGGTCGCGCCGCGAGGGCGGGCACGCCGGTGCCGTACCGGTGCGGGTGGCCCCCGGCGGGGCGCGGGGGGTGGCGGAGGGGGCGGCACAGCTGCTGCTCGCGCCGCTGTTCGGGCGGGGGGAGCGGTACGGGGCCGCCTGAGCGGTGGCAGGGTGCGCCGGACGCGGGTGACGGTACCGTCGTACGAGGGGCTTTTCCCGGACGGCGGTGCCGTGGGGGCGGGGGTGCCCGCACGCTCATGTGTTTATCCGGACCCAGGCCCAGCGCGACCAGTCCCGCGAGTCCAATATCCGCGCCCGCGACGTCTTCGCGGTCGCCGACGGCGACGAGTGATACGAGAAGACCGTCACCGGCACCTTCGACTCCACCCTGGTCAGCCCGGCGTGCCCGGTCACCGGCGGCCGCGCCGCGACCCTCACGTACACCACGTACTACCGCCACGAGTCCCCGCAGAAGGGCGAGATCTTCGTCTCCTTCGACGACGCCGCCCCCGTCTCCGTCCGCACCTACACCGCCGACGTCCCCTCCCGCGCCGAGACCGTCACCCTCCAGGTCCCGGCCGGCGCCCGCACCGCCCGCGTCCGCTTCCGCCACACCGGAGGCAACAACCGGTACTGGGTGATCGACGGGGTCCCTCTGGCACAGGGCTGATTAGGCTGGGGGCGTCGGTACGCCGCGGTTCCGGCGCCCCCGCCCATGCCCCACCGCACGCCAGGGAGTTCGAAACACATGGCAGACCGCAAGCCCATCGAGTCGTGGCTGACCGACATGGACGGCGTCCTCATCCACGAGGGCGTGCCCATCCCCGGCGCCGACGCCTTCATCAAGCGGCTCCGCGAGTCCGGCAGGCCCTTCCTGGTCCTCACCAACAACTCGATCTACACCCCGCGCGACCTGCACGCCCGCCTGCGCCGCATGGGCCTGGAGGTGCCGATCGAGTCCATCTGGACGTCCGCGCTGGCCACCGCCCAGTTCCTGGACGACCAGCGGCCGGGCGGCTCGGCGTACGTCCTCGGCGAGGCCGGGCTGACCACGGCCCTGCACGACATCGGCTACATCCTCACCGACCACGACCCGGACTACGTGGTGCTCGGCGAGACCCGCACGTACTCCTTCGAGGCCATGACGAAGGCGGTACGGCTGATCAACGACGGCGCCCGCTTCATCTGCACCAACCCCGACGAGACCGGCCCCTCCACCGAGGGCCCGCTCCCGGCGACCGGCGCGGTGGCCGCGCTGATCACCAAGGCCACCGGCAAGCAGCCGTACTTCGCGGGCAAGCCCAACCCGCTGATGATGCGCACCGGGCTCAACGCGATCGGCGCCCACTCCGAGACCAGCGCGATGATCGGCGACCGGATGGACACCGACGTGCTGGCCGGCATGGAGGCCGGGATGCAGACCTTCCTCGTCCTGACCGGCCTCACCCGGCCCGAGCAGATCGAGAACTTCCCCTACCGCCCCTCCCAGGTGGTCGACTCCATCGCGGACCTCGTCGACCGGGTATGAAACCCGTACGCCACTTGCGTGACCCGTTCGGAGCAGTTCCTCCCCCGCGCGGGATGCGGGGGAGGGGCCGGCGGGGCAGCCTCCAGATAACTGGAGGTACACGATGGGCTCACTGAAAGTCACTTTCTGTGCCGGGGCCGCACTCGGCGCGGCGCTCGCACCGATCGCCCCGGCCCACGCCGCCCACGCGGCCGACGGCGGAGGCGTCTCGGTGTCTCCCGCCGCCCCGGCCCCCGGCACCGACGTCACCCTCCGCGTGCCCGACTGCACCCAGAAGACGGCGGTCGCCGTGTCGGCCGCCTTCGCGTCCGACGTACGGATGGCCCTGTCCGCCGGGGACGGCGTGCTCGTCGGCTCCAGCCGGGTCCGCCCCTCCGTCGAGGCCGGCGCGTACGCCGTGCGCGTCACCTGCGGCGACCGGGCCCGCCAGGGCACCCTCACCGTCGACGAGGGCCGCCGCCCGTCGGCGCCCGCCTCACCCGTCGCCCCCGTCGACGCGGGCGGCGGCGGCACCGCGCGGCTGGCCGCCGACCACGCGCAGGAGGCCCGGCCCGAGCCGCCCGGCACGGCACACACCGTGACCGGCCTGGCCCTGGCCGGCATCGCCGCCGTGGCCGTCGCGCTGCGCGGGGTGCGCAGCCGGAGCCGCGGGACGGACTGACCATGCCCGACCAGGACCAGCCCACCGACCAGGACCAGCCCACCGACCAGGACCAGCCCACCGTTCAGGACGAGCCCGCCGTTCGGGACCAGCCCACCGTTCAGGACCGGCGCGCTGATCACGACCGGCGCGCCGTCGGCCCCGGCCGCCTGGTGACCGGCATCGCCTGGGCGGTGCTGCTCCTCGGGGTGTGGCTGTGGGGCCGCGAGGCCACCGACGCGCGCGAGGGCATATCCCTGCCGGCCACCGGCGACATGGCGGCGGCCGGCAGGCCGCCCGACATCCCCCTGCCGCCCGCCCACACCCCCCTCGGCGCCGCCCGGCCGGAGCGCCTCGACATCCCCCGACTCGACGTCGACGCTCCCGTCCTGGCCCGCGGCCTCGACACCGCGGGCGCCATCGAACCCCCGCCCTTCGAGGAGCCCGGCACCGTCGGCTGGTACGCGGCCGGCGTCACCCCGGGCGCGGCCGGCACCGCGCTGCTGGTCGGCCACGTCGACACCGGGACCGGGCCCGCCGTCTTCTACCGGCTCAGCACCCTGGAGCCCGGCTCGACCATCCGCGTGGTCCGCGACGACGCCGGGACCGCCGAGTTCACCGTCGACGACGTCGAGGTCCTCACCCGCGACGACTTCGACGCCCGGCAGGCGTACGGCCCCCGCACCGAGGACCGCGCCGAACTGCGCCTCATCACCTGCGGCGGCACTTTCGACCCCGCCACGAACAGCTACACGGCGAACGTGGTCGTATCCGCGTACCTCACGGGTACCGGCACGTAGGAGACGCCGGGCCGGCCGCGCTCGGGAACCTCCGGGGGGCCGGGAGGCGTATGTCAGGATTGAGCCTCGGAACAGCGCACAGGGGGGTTGGATGTACGGCAGCAGGGGGGCCGGTTCGTTGTCCGCGAGGAGGACGTCCGCGGCGGTGCTGGGGGCGGCGCTGCTGCTCGCGGGCTGCTCGTCGTCGGGGGACGACGGGGACAAGAACGACGAGAACAAGGACGCGGGCGCGGGGATCACCCAGCAGCCCAAGGAGGCGGACCCCTTCTGGGTCAACCCCGACGGCAACGCGGCCCAGCAGGTGGCCTCGCTGACGGAGGCCGGAAAGAAGGACCAGGCCGAGCGGATCCGCAAGATCGCCCAGCAGCCGACCGGCGAGTGGATCAGCCCGGAGAACCCCGAGGAGCAGGCCCGCGGCTTCACCGAGGCCGCCGACCAGGCCGGCCGTACCGCGCTGCTCGTCCTCTACAACATCCCGCACCGCGACTGCGGCCAGTACTCGGGCGGCGGCGCCGCCGACGGCGACGCGTACCGGGACTTCGTCGACGGCGTGGCCAAGGGCATCGGCGACCGCGCCGCCACCGTCGTCCTGGAACCGGACGCGATCCTCCACCTGGTGGACGGCTGCACCCCCGAGGAGTTCCACGAGGAGCGCTACGACCTCCTCAAGGGCGCCGCCGCCAAGCTCGGCGCCCTGAAGAACACCAAGGTCTACCTCGACGCGGGCAACGCCGGCTGGGGCCACCCCGACCAGATCTTCGAGCCCCTGAAGTGGGCCGGCATCGACCAGGCCGATGGCTTCGCGGTCAACGTCTCGAACTTCTACACCACCGCCGACTCCATCGCCTACGGCAGGCAACTCTCCGCCAAGGTCGGCGACAAGCCCTTCGTCATAGACACCAGCCGCAACGGCAACGGCCCCTACACCGAGGGCGACCCGGAAGAACGCTGGTGCAACCCCCCGGGCCGAGCCCTCGGCGAGACCCCGACGACGAAGACGGCGGACCCGCTGGTCGACGCCTACCTCTGGGTCAAACGCCCCGGCGAATCAGACGGCGAATGCAAGGGCGGGCCCAAGGCGGGCGAATGGTGGTCCGACTACGCCTTGAAACTGGCGCAGGGGCAGAAGACCTAGGAGCGCGAGGCCGTGACATCGTGCGGCTACCGCCGCGGGAGCGCGACAAGCCACAGCGCTCCCGCACCACCCGACACAACCCGCCGGAGCGCTAGGGAACCCGCACCCACTGCGCCTTACTGGGCGTCCCATCGCCATCAGTCACGAACATCATGTACCACCCCGACGGCACCACGTTCCTGTTCTCCGGGACCGTCACCGTCACCTTGTCACCGGACACCTTGAAGTCCAGGGCGACGGAACGCTGGTCCACGTCGGTGACATGCGTGGAGGCGCTGGGGCGGATCAGGCGGACCTTCTTCACCGAGGCCGCCGCACGGGACGTGAACGTTCCCGAGTCGCCGCGGGCGATGGTCCGCGGGCCGCCGGCGAGGTCCGGGCGGGAGTCGCGGTAGAGGTACGGCGGGGTGTAGATCTCGATGCGCTGCTCGAACTTCCCCGGCTTCGTGTTCGCCTTGTCCGCGTACAGCGAGTCCGAGCCGAAGAACATCAGCCGGCCGTCGGGCAGCAGGATCGACCCGGAGTGGTAGTTCCGGCCCACCAGCGGGTCGGCGACGCGTTCGAAGTCGTTCGTGTCGGGGTGGTACAGCCGCGCCTGGAGGATGTTGGAGTCCCCGCGCCCCCGGTAGTCCTCCGAGCCGCCGGACACCAGCACGCTGTCGTCCGGCAGGACCGAGGCCTGCGGGTAGCGCGTGCCCTTCTCCAGCGACGGCCCGTCCACGAACCTCGGGTCGTCGGCCTTGACGTCGATGATGCGGGTCTTCTTGCTGGACAGCTTGGACTCGCCGACCCCGCCCCCGCCGATCACCATGTACTTCTCGTCCTGCGCCGGCGGCAGCAGCACGGTGTTCGCGGTCTCCAGCATGTCGGCGTCGCTCAGCCCCGGGACCTTGGTGAACTTGTTGGTGTCCACGTCCCAGATGCCCGGGTCGCGCCCCACGTCGTCCGGCCCGTACCCGGCGTTGGCGCCGGAGTAGAAGACCTTGCCGTTCTGCGTCAGGAACAGCGCCGGGTACGTCGGGAACTGGCGGACCTTGTCGAGGTAGGTCCACTTCTTGGTCTCGGGGTCGTAGACCTCGTTCTTGCCCGGGACGAGTTGGCCGATGTCGTCGAGGCCGGAGACGCTGAGGATCTTGCCGTCGCTCAGCGTCGTGAGCGTCGGGTACCAGCGGGCCTCGTGCATCGGGTCGACCTTGATGTACTTCTCGGCGACCGGGTCGAACTCGAAGGCGTCCCGGATGCCCTGGAAGTCCTTCTTGTCGAGCGCGAGCTTCTGCGCGATGCCGTACGTGTTGCGCGCGTCCGTGCCCGAGAGGCCCTGCACCCGGTAGTTGTCCTGCGTGCCCGTCTCGTACTGGGCGCCGCTCTTCTGCGCCTCGACGTAGATCCGGCCGAGGCCCGGGTCGTTGCGCTCGAACTCGCCGGTCACCGGGTCGAAGACCTTCTTCGCGCGGGGGACCAGCACGGGGTCCTTGGAGACGAAGGTCCTGCCGTTCTCCTTGCCGGTGAACCGGGTGCCCGCCGGGAGGGTGATCGGCTTGTCCGGGTTCTCGTTGTGGACGATCATCAGGCCGCCGGCCTTGGTGACGTCGCCCTTGAGCTTCTCGTAACGCTTGGTACCGCCGGCGATCAGCAGATTGCCGTTGGCGAGCTGGGTGTGGCCGGTGCAGAACAGGTCGGCGGGCGTCGGCACCTTCTTGACGGTCCCCTTGACCGGGTCCCAGATCCGGGTGTCGAACTTCTTGTCGTCGAAGTTGTCCTGGTTGTTGCCCGACCCCGCGACGAGCAGCACCTTGCCGGTGCGCAGCAGCGCCGCGTGGATGGTGTTCTGCCGGTACTGCTCGGGAAACTCGACGATCTCCCACTTGCCGTTGGCGGCCTTGTACTCCGGCTGATCGATCTTGTACTGGTGGTATTTCTCGGTCCCGAAGCGGTAGAGCCACGGCCCGTTCATCCCGGCCAGCGCGACTACCACCGCCGTTCCTATCGCGAAGCGACGGGCGCGGCGGCGGCCGGCACGGTCTTTCATTCCTCACGTCCCCCAAGTCCACCCAGGGCGATCTGCATGGTGTGTTGGTCGGTGCCCCCGTCGGCGGGGGCGGCAAAGCTGGGCATCTGCTGCGGCGCGGATTCCGCCGCGGCGGCCGGCGGCCGCTTCTTCGCCTTCCGCAGTTCGTGGCGCCAGGCGAACATCGGCGACGCGGTGATCAGCAGCGCGAAGGTCGCCCAGATGACCATCGCGGGGTGCGCGTGGCCGAGCGTGATGCCGGCCGCGATCGAGCCGCCGAAGATCACGATGAAGTACCAGTGGTACCGGAAGGTCCCGAACAGGGTGTCCGGGCTGGCCGAGTCGCCCTTCGGGGTGACCACGAACTTGCTCTTCTTGCGCAGCACCGCGTCGATGAGCGCCTTGGCGTACAGCGGCGCCGACAGCGCGGACATCAGCATGCCGGCGACACCGCCGGAGCCCTCCGGCTCGTGCGGCGAGATGTTGTGGCGGCGGTTCCAGACGTAGAGGCCGATCTGGAGCGCGGAGGCGTTGCCGTAGAGCATCAGCCAGACCACCGGGTCGATGTTGACGCCGGAGGCGCCCGCGCCCAGGAACAGGCAGCAGCTGAGCGCGGCCAGGATCCAGTTCAGGGCCGACATCGGATAGAAGATGATCATCATCGTGTAGTTGAAGAGCTTGCTCGGCGGGAGCGAGAACCAGCCCTTCCAGTACTGCTTGAGGATCGTCTCGTACGTGCCGCGCGACCAGCGCATCTGCTGGGTGAAGAAGTCCGTCCAGGCGTTGGGGCCCTCACCGACGGCGAGCACGTCCGGGGTGTAGACGGAGCGCCACTTGCGGCCGGTGGCCGGGTTCCTGTGGCGGTGCATCTCGAAGCCGGTCGCCATGTCCTCGGTGATCGAGTCGTACAGGCCCCCGATCTGCTTGAGGGCCCGGATGCGCACCGCGTTGGAGGTGCCCACGAACATCGGCCCGCCGTAGCGGTTGCCGGCGCGCTGGATCAGCGCGTGGAAGAGGAACTGCTGCGACTCGGCGGCCTTGGTGATCGGGTTGTCGTAGTTGCCGTAGACCTGCGGGCCGATGACGAAGCCGACGTCCGGGTCGCGGAAGAAGCCGAGCATCCGCTCCAGGTAGTTCGGCAGCGGCACGTGGTCGGTGTCGACGGAGGCGAAGAAGTCGTAGTCGCCGCCGTGCGCCTCCAGCCAGGCGTTGTAGTTGCCGTGCTTGGTCTTGGCGCGGTGCGGGCCCTTGGCCTGGTTCCACTTCGCGACGCCCTTGCGGGAGAAGTGGTGCACTCCGAGGCGCGCGCAGACCTCCTTGACCGCCGGGTCGTCGCCCTCGTCGAGGAGCCAGACGTGCATCAGACCGCGATGGCGGATCCTGACAGCCGCCTCCAGGGTCTTCGTCACCATCTCCAGCGGCTCCTTGCCGGGCACGAAGGAGGTGAGGAAGGCGACGCGGGTGCCGGCTTCGGGCACGACCGGGACCGGGTCGCGGGCGACCAGGGTGGCGTGCGCGTTGGAGAGCACGTTCAGGCAGCGGAACAGCTCGATCAGGCCGATCGCCACGAGCATCACGACATCGAGCGCGGGCAGCCAGGCGAAGGCCGGGTAGTCGCGCTCGGTCCAGTGCTGCGGCTGGAGCAGCCACACCAGCAGCACCACCGACAGCAGCGGGGCGGCGGCCAGTATCAGGGCGACCCGGACGCGGTGCGGCTCCTGCCCGATCAGCGAGCGGTACTGGACCTTGTACGGCTTGTTCGGATCGGGCTGGGTGAGGGGGCCCGCGAGGCGGCTGTAGTGCTCGTAGTCGTACTTCGGCAGGGTCTTCTGTATCCGGCGGAAGGAGCCGGTGTTCCAGCCCCGGTGCGCGGGCACCCTGAGCTGGGTGGTCCGGGACGGGTCCTGGTCCTGTCCGGCGCCCGTCGGCGTCGACGTCATGAGTCATCCCCCCACACGCGGGTCACGCGTGTTTCGTCGCTTACTTCCCCTGCTCCGGTCCCCCTCGACCGTCACGGGCGTCACGGTGGTGGGTAGCTGTCACCACGGCATCCACACCTTATATAGACATTAATCCGCGACCGCCGGTTGCATGATGTCCCCCCTCGGCCCCCCGGCCCCCCGGCCCCGCGGCCGGACCAGGGTTCTACGGTGTCCGCCGTGATCGCAAGGCTCCCGGAGACCGGGTACGCCGAAGGCCCCCCGTATGCTACGGGGGGCCTTCGGCCGTCGGTGCGCCGCCAGGGACTCGAACCCCGGACCCGCTGATTAAGAGTCAGCTGCTCTAACCAACTGAGCTAGCGGCGCCTGCTGACCTGCAGAACTCTACCCGATCCCGGACGGTGCCCCGAACCACCCCGAGAGGCCCCCGCCGGGGGGTGCCGGCGGCGCCGTACATCATTCGGACCGTCAACATGCGCGGGAAGAAGACAGTTGAGAAACTGACCGGCATGGACCGAAGTGCACCGCCGCGGACATGCGCGCCGGGAGTGTGAGGGGAATCGCAATGGACACTCCCGTATTCCAGGAGACCGACCCCGCGAGCGACTGCGACTGCCCCGGTTGCCGTCATCGGTGCCGGGTCGCGCCGTATTCCGGGGCCGGTCGCGCCCCCGCTCGTCCGATCGCCCACCGCGCGCTGATCGTGGCCACCGCCGCCGCGTCCGCCACCGCCGCCACCGCCCTCGGCGCGAGCGGGGCGGCAGCGCTCCCGGCCGCCGCCCACGCCCCCCAGGCGCCGGGCGTTCCCGCAGGTGACGAGACCGACACCCCCCAGGGTCCGCGGGCCCCGCTGCACGGTCCGGCCGGCCGTCCGGCGGTGCCGCCGGCCCCCACCGCCCTCGCCACCATCACCCGTACGGAGATCATCGCCCGGGCCAAGACCTGGATCACCGCGAAAGTCCCGTACAGCATGACGGCCTACTGGTCCGACGGTTATCGGCAGGACTGCTCGGGTTTCGTTTCGATGGCCTGGAAACTGCCCACGAACGAATGGACCGGAAGCCTCGGGGGTTTCGCGGACCGCATCACCAAAGAGGAACTCCAGCCCGGCGACATCCTGCTGTTCCACAATACGGCCGACCCCGAGAAAGGCTCCCACGTGGTGATCTTCGGCGGCTGGACGGACGCCACGCGCACCGGCTACACGGCCTACGAGCAGACCCCGCCGAACGCCCGCAAGCTCGACACGCCGTACGCCTACTGGACCAACTCCGCCAAGTACGTGCCCTACCGCTACAAGCAGGTCGCCGCGAGCACCCCGGCCACGGCGGGCGGACCCCCGGCCGCCGCGGCCGCCGCCTACCCGGGGGCGGCCGTCTTCGGGCCGGGCGCCGACAACCGGCACGTCACCGAGCTGGGCCGGATGCTCACCGCCCGGGGTGCCGGCCGCTTCTACGCCACCGGCCCCGGCCCGCGCTGGTCGGAGGCGGACCGCAGGGCGACCGAGGCGTTCCAGCTGGCCCAGGGCTGGCGGGGCAAGGACGCCGACGGGCTGCCCGGCCCCGGCACCTGGCGGCTGCTGGCGTCCGGCCAGGGCAAGGACGTACCGGCCGCCGCCGCGGGCCCCGCCTCGCACGGGGTCAGCGGATACCCCGGACGGGCGCTGTTCCGGCCGGGCGCGAGCAACGAGTACGTCACCCGGCTGGGGAAGCGGCTGGTGAAGAGGGGGTACGGCAGGTACTACACCACCGGACCGGGTCCGCGCTGGGGCGAGGCGGACCGGCGGGCCGTCGAGGCGTTCCAGCGCGCCCAGGGCTGGCGCGGCGGCGCGGCGGACGGCTACCCGGGCCCGGAGACCTGGCGCCGCCTCTTCGCCTGACCGCCGTCCCGGCACGCAGTCCCTCCCTAGGTGATCACCCGTTCATGACGCGTCTGGCGCGGAGGCTGGAGCAGGCATGAGTACGACATCGTCCACGAACCCCGAGATCACGGCGCCGCCCGAGCCGGCGCCGGCGACGGAGGCCGGGCGGCGGCCCGCCCGGCTCATCCACAACGAGGCCACCACCGAGATCCCCGTCCACCTCCTCTTCCGCGACGACCCCGACCCGGCGCCGGTCCCGTTGCGCCCCGCCGTGGTCGGCCGCCGCCACGGCACCGGCGAGCAGCCCCGCACCCGCCGCCCGGCCGCCGCCCGGCAGCGCCCGGTGCCCCAGGTGGACCCGGAGCTGACGGAGCGTCCGGCGCGGGTGCTGCCCGGCGCCGCGGGTGTGGCCGCCGGTCTGTGCGGGGCGGCGGGGTGCGCGGCCACCTCCTGGTGGGCCGGGCTGGTCCCGCCGCTCGCCGTCGAGGCGCTGGGGCTGCCGGCGTACGCGGGCGCCGGGCTCGGACCCGTGCAGTGGGCGGCGTACGCGGCGGCCGGGGCGCTCGGGATGGTCGGTTTCGGCGGGCTGGCCCGGGGGCGGACCGGCCGGGCCTGGGTGCTCGGGCTGTTCGGCCGCTACCGGGGAACGGTGCGGCGCACCGGCCTGATGTGGGTCAACCCGCTGCTGCTGCGCCGCCGGGTGGACGTGCGGCTGCGGCACTGGCGCAGCGAGCCGATGCCCGCCGCCGACGGCAACGGGGTGGCGCTGCGCGCGGTGACGCTGGTGGTGTGGCGGGTGCGGGACACCGCGCGGGCCACGCTGGGCGTCGACGACCACGAGACGTATCTGCGCGAGTGCGTCGAGGCGGCGCTCGCCCGGGTGCCGGTCGAGCCGCTCGGCACGGTGCGCAGCGCGGCCGACGTGGCCGGTGACACGCTGACCCGGCTGGTGGCGGCGGACGCGGCGCCGGTCGGGCTGGAGGTGTTCTCGGTGCGGCCGGTGCGGGTGGAGTACGCCCCCGAGGTCGCCGCCGCGATGCACCGGCGCCGGATCGCCGCCCTGGACGCGGCGCAGCGGGCCAGTGTGCTCAGCTCGGTCGTGGACTCGGTGGAGGACACGGTGACCCGGCTGACCGTGCGCGGGCTGGTAGAGCTGGACGACTACGAGCGCAAGGCGCTGGTGAAGGACCTGACGGTGGCGTTCTGCGCGGGGCGCGGGGACACGGGGCCGTAGTTCTCCCCGGTTCTTCTTTGTTGGTATGGACATGTTCAACTACCGGCAATAATCTGTTACTTGGTCTAGACCTGCACGGCTCACTGCACGTCCCCCCACACACAGGGAGCAGCGGTATGCGCAACAGGACCAAGTTCTACGCCGCCGCCGTGGGTATGGCGACCACCGGAGCGCTCGTGCTCTCCTCCGGCGGCGCCAGCGGCCACGGCTACACCGACCTGCCGGTCAGCCGGCAGAAGGTGTGCCAGAACGGCACCGTCACCGGCTGCGGCAACATCCAGTGGGAGCCGCAGAGCGTCGAGGGGCCCAAGGGCTTCCCGGCCGCCGGCCCGGCCGACGGCAGGATCTGTTCCGCGGGCAACGGCCCCTTCGCCCCGCTGGACAGCCCCAAGCAGCCCAACGGCAACGAGTGGCCGACCACCAAGGTGAACGGCGGGCAGAGCTACACCTTCCGCTGGCAGTTCACCGCCCGGCACTCCACGACCGACTTCAAGTACTACGTCACCAAGCCGGGCTGGAACCAGAACCACAACCTGGCCCGCTCCGACCTCAACCTCACGCCGTTCTTCACCGTCCCCTACAACAACCAGCAGCCCCCGGCGACGCTCTCCCACACGGGGGCGCTGCCGTCCGGGCTGAGCGGGCACCACGTGATCGTCGCGGTGTGGACGGTCGCCGACACGGCCAACGCGTTCTACGCGTGCTCGGACGTGACCTTCTGACGTGACCTTCTGAGCAGTGGCTCGCCGGGAAAGGCGAAGGGCCTCTCGCCGAGGCGAGGGGCCCTTCATCTGTGCGCCGCCAGGGACTCGAACCCCGGACCCGCTGATTAAGAGTCAGCTGCTCTAACCAACTGAGCTAGCGGCGCCTGACTCCCGCCGTCCGCTTCCCGCGGCCGGCGACGACGAAAATACTACCCGGTCCCGGCAGGTGCTCGTGACCACCCGGAACCGGGTCGCCCACTCCCTAGATCGCCAGGGACAGCAGGACCGGCGCCGCGCTCCGGTTCAGCTCGTCGGCCGCCGCGCGCAGGCGGTGGGCGTGCTCGACGGGCAGCGACAGGGCCAGGCAGCCCACGGCGGAGCCGGCGGTGACCGGGACGGCCGCGCAAACCGTGCCCACCGCGTACTCCTGGAGGTCGAGGACCGGGACGGTCGGCGGCTGGGACTCCAGCCGGGACAGCAGCGGCTTGTCGCCGGTGAGGGTGCGCGAGGTCAGGCGGGCCATCTTGTGCCGGGCCAGGTGGTCGCGGCGGCCCGCGTGGTCCAGCTGGGTGAGCAGGCTCTTGCCGACCGCGGTGGCGTGCGCCGAGACCCGGAAGTCCACCCACTCGTTGACCTTGGGAGTGCGCTTGAAGATGACCTTCGCCAGCTCCGGCGCCTCGCCGGTCAGTTCACCGTCCTCGTCGATGTACCCGAAGGGGATCTCACCCGCGATGCCGAGCCGGGCGGCACCCTGGGCCCGCAGCCGGTCGCACGCCGGAGGCCGTGGCCACCCGCGAGCAGCCGGCCGCTCCCAGTGCGCCGAGCGCCGCTACCCCCGCGAGCAGCGACCGGCGAGTGGGCCCGGCAGACCTGGATCGTCGGTCGGATATGCCCCCTGGAGGGGGTCTGAGTGGTGGAGCCATGGGCGCGCAGCTACCCGAAGCCGAACAGGCTATGCCGATCCTTTTCGGCCCGAAACGTGCACGCTCAGTGTCCGGGCACGTATCCGCGGTCCTTGTCGACCACGTTGGCCGGCGGTCTGCCCGCTGCCCAGTCCTCGTACAACTCCACGAACTGCGCGCCCAGTTCGTCCCGCCAGCCGACCGTGTCGCCGCTCATGTGCGGGGAGAGGATCAGGTCCGGGACGGTCCACAACGGGCTGTCCTGGGCGGGCGGTTCGCGGTGCAGGACGTCCAGGGCGGCGCCCGCGATCCGGCGCGCGGTGAGCGCCTCGGCGAGGTCCTCCTCGACGACCAGCTGACCGCGCCCCACGTTCACGAACCGGGCGGAGGGCTGCATCACGGCGAACCGCCGGGCGTCGAACATGCCGCGCGTCGCCTCGGTGAGCGGCGCCGCCGCGACCACCCAGTGGGCGCGGGACAGCAGCCGGTCCAGGTCCTGTGGCCCGTGCACCCCCGTCCCGGCGGTACGCCCGACCAGCGCGGTGGTGATGCCGAGCGCCGTCAGCGTCCGCGCGACCGCCCGCCCGATCGGCCCGGACCCGACCACGCAGGCCCGCGTCCCGGCCACCCGCGCCGACTCCCGGTGCCGCCAGGTCCGCTCGCCCTGCGACCGCAGCGTGGTGGGCAGGTCCTTGGCCATCGCGAGGACGAGCATGGCGACGTACTCGGCGACCGGCTGGTCGAAGACGCCGCGCGCGTTGGTCACGACCGTGTCGGACGCGGCCAGTTCGGGGCACATCAGATGGTCCACGCCCGCGCTCGCCGTGTGCACCCAGCGCGGGCGCGGGCCCTCGCCGGGCCACGCCTCGCGCACCGCGTGGGAGGTGAAGTCCCACACCAGCAGCACATCGGCGTACGGCAGCCGCCCGGCGAGCGTCGTCGCGTCCGCGTGCTCGATCCGGACCCGTCCGGTCAGCCGGCCCAGCCGGGGCGGGGGGTCGGCGTCCAGGACGAGCAGCGTGGGCATGGTCATCGCCTGTCTCCGGTACGGGAACGGGGGTGGTCCGGGGGTCGGTGCGTCGTCCTCTCCCTCCTCAGCGTGAGGGCCGGTGCGTGCCGTGTACAGCCCTTTCCCGGCGGACCCGGCTGGAGGCGGAGCCGCGGAAACCGGGGATCTCGGCCAACCCAGTGACGAGGGGGGCGGTCCCGCCCCGACTGGGTACCCGTGCCGTGGACACGGAACAGCGGCAGGAGGGTGGACATGACAGCACTGGGATTCCTGTGCCCGGGCCATTCCGGCGAGGACGACTACTCACGCATCGAGCAGCTCCTGGGCAGCGACATCCGGGTGGACCTGGTGCACACCGGCATCGGCGAGGACACGCACGGGGTGGACGCGCTGCTGGAGATGGGCTCCCCGCACCGGCTCTCGGCGGGTGTGGAGGAGCTGCGGCTGGCCGGCGCCGACGCCGTCGTGTGGGCCTGCACCAGCGGGAGCTTCGTGCACGGCTGGCAGGGCGCGCAGGACCAGGTGCGCTCCCTCGCCCAGGCGGCGGGCCTGCCGGCCTCCTCCACCTCCTTCGCCTTCGCGCACGCGGCCAAGGAGCTGGGCGTACGGCGGGTCGCGATCGGGGCGACCTACCCGGAGGACGTGGCGCGGCTCTTCGCGGAGTTCCTCCGCGCCGCCGGACTCGACGTCGTCGGCGTCGTCGGCTCCGGGATCGCCACCGCCGCCGAGGCCGGCACCTGGAGCGAGGCGGAGGTGCTGGCGCTGGCCCGCGCCGCCGACCGCCCGGAGGCCGAGGCGGTGCTCCTGCCGGGCACGGCCCTGCACACGGCGGCCCACATCCCGGTCCTGGAGAAGGAGCTGGGCAAGCCGGTCCTCACCGCCAACCAGGTCACCATCTGGGAGGGCCTGCGTCTGGCGGACCGCCGGGTGAACGCGCCGGAACTGGGCGTGCTCTTCACCCGGGAGCCGCTGGTGCAGGTCTGACACCCCCGGGGAGAGAGTCCTCACCAAGAGTCCCCGCACGGAAGAACCCCGGTGCCGCCGAAGCGGTACCGGGGTTCTCGTCGAGCGCTGGGCAGGCCTTGCACCTGCATTTCCCCACGGGAAGTGGGGCGTCTTTCCTTGGACCACCAACGCACTGCCTGCTGCGGGAGGTTGGCCCTCCGTGATCAGGCAGGATGATCGTACCGCAGCCCGGCGCGGGATGCACATCGGCCGCCGGCGCCCCCGGACGGGCGCCGTTCCGCGAGGTCCACGCCCTCTTGCACAGGCGCGGGACAATGGACGGTGGCCCACTCCACCGGGTGCCCCCGCAGCCGGGGAGGGCCGTCGCGACGTACGAGGAGGAGAAGACATGGCGGAGCCCACGCCGCGTCGGAACGAACCGCGGCTACGCCCCGCGCCCCTGCTCTTCGAGCCGGCGGAGGCGGCCGCCGATCCCGAGCACTTCTTCGACCTCGAGTCGATGGACGACCCCCGGGCGCTGCTGCACCGCGCCACCGAGCTGACCCACGCCTTCCGTGCGGCGGCGGACCGGGCCGTGGAGTTCCAGGCGATGGCGGCGGCCCAGCTGGCCGATCCGCGCCGTTTCGACCGGCTGACGGCCGCGGACATCGCGGAACGGGCCGAGTGGACCGAGGACTACGCCAAGAAGATGGTGGAGTTCGGCCGCGACCTGCTGCGCGGCGAGGAGGGCGGGGCCCGGGGCCACGCCGGCCCGGTCTGACCCCGCCGCCGCATATGCCAGGCGGGTGGGCAAGATACTCCTTAGCCCGCTGCCCCGTCCCGGATTCCCGCAACTCAGCGGAGTGAACTCCTCACACCGGGTAGATGTATGCGGCATGAGCAGCACACGCAACGCCGCGCCCCATGTCTCGGACGTCACCTCGGACGGCGCCGCCTGGCTGGCCTCGGCGGGCGGGTACCCGCGCAGCACGCTCGCGCTGTGGGAGGAGCGTCCCGCGGCCCCGGTGGTGCTGCCCTGCGGTTCCGCCTTCGACGTGGTGAGCGCGCCCGCGATCTTCGGGCGCCGGATGCTGGACCGGCTGTGGGACGAGGGCCCCGGCTCGGGCCCGGTGGCCGGGTTCCGGGGTCGGATGCTGCTGTTCGCGGCGCCCGGCACCGCCCAGCGGTTGCCCTCGCTCCTGGAGTGGGAGGAGTGGGGCGCGCGCGGCCGGGAGGGCGGCCGTACGGGGGCGGTGCCGCCGCTGCTGTGCCACGGCGCCGGGGACGCGGTGACCGTACCGGCCCCCGTGGGCGCCGCCGACCGCTCCGGCTCCCGCTGGCTGGTCGCCCCCGACACCCGCCAGCCGTGGCTCCCGGGTCCGGAGATCCTGCTCTGGGCGGCCGTACGGGCCGCGCGCTCGGCCGTGCGGATTTCGATTTTTCCCCACCCCGACCAGGGTGCTAAGGTCTACGACGTCAGCAGGCGCCGCTAGCTCAGTTGGTTAGAGCAGCTGACTCTTAATCAGCGGGTCCGGGGTTCGAGTCCCTGGCGGCGCACGTTGTCGATGGCGAGGCTCGTTCGCGGAAAGCGCGAGCGGTCTCGCCATCGTTGTTTCTGCGCTTCGCCGCGGGTGGCGGGGGCTTCCGCCACCGGCACCCCCGCACCCTCACGCGCCCGGCGTGATCCGCACCGTCCACGCGCCCGAGACCGTCCGGCCCTCCACCTCCACCCGGACGCCCTCGCCCGGCACCGTGAAGCTCTCGCCGAGGCCGACCGGGGCGTCCGCGAGCGGGGGGTAGACCGAGTCGGGCCGGCACGCCTCGGTGGCCGGGTGGGCGTCGACCACCTCGACGGGCCCGCCCCCGGACTCCTCCCCGCCGCGCACCCGGTACACCAGCACGCCCGCCCGGCAGGCGCCGATGTCGTCGCCGACCGGCGTGCGCACCTCGAAGGCCAGCACGCTGTCCGCGCCCGTGCGCACCACCGCCAGCTTCGTGCCGTGCCCGAGCCCGAAGGCCGGGGTCCCGGCTGCGCCGGGCACCTCCACGCCCGGCCCCGCGCCCAGCGGCTCCATCGTCAGCCGGGCCGGCCCGGCACCCCGTACGCAGGTCACCTGGCGGGGGTCCAGCCAGCCCAGCTTCCACTTGTGCCAGCCGAAGAGATCGGGGGCGAGTCCGAACTGGCTGCCCATCAGGTCCCAGTCGCCGACGTGGGTGTCCCAGTCGCCCTTGCCGTCGGCCGGCCGGTGGTAGAGGTCGGGCAGGTCGAAGACGTGCCCGGTCTCGTGGGCCAGGACCAGCCGGTCCGGCGGATGGTTCTCGAAGACCGTGACGACCCGCCGGATGGCGGTGCCGTCGGCCCGCAGCGGGGTGTCCAGGTTGACGACCTTGGTGGCGTCGGAGTCCACGCCGGGCGCGTCCGGGTCCGCGACGAAGTACACGACGTCGTAGCGGGAGAAGTCGACGTGCGGGTCGGCGGCCCTCAGCGCGTCACGCAGGTAGGCGGCCCGGTGCTCCGGGCGCCAGTCCCGCCGTATGGCGTACGCCGTCGACGGGCTCGGCATCGCGATCCAGTCCCGCAGGGGGTGCGCGCGGAGCGTGAAGGCGCCGTAGGAGGCGCGCTGGAAGAAGCGGGCGGTGGCCGGGAAGTGGTCGGCGGCCAGTTCGGCCGGGGCCGTCAGCGGCTGGGAGTCCGGGAAGGACAGGAACACCATCACCGCGTCCAGCGCGCGGGCGGGCCGCGGATAGGCGGCGTTCCAGGTGTCCAGGCCCTCGGAGTGGTGCGCCGCCGTGCGCCGGAGCGCGCAGGGCTCGGGGGAGAAGGGCTCGGCGACCGAGGGGGCGGTGATCAGGGAGGTCGCGGCGAGCGCCGACATCGTGGTGCACACCGCCGCCGTACTGCGCAGCCGGGACCGCCGGAGCTGGCGCGGCACATGGACCTCCGGGGCGGTTGACGGGATACCGCACCCAGTTTGTCCGTGATTGTCGCGCTACGACCTGTTCGCCTGCACCGGATGGGTGAGCCGCCCGGAATTTCGCCGGACGGCTGCCGGGCGACCTCCCGGAGGCACTCACGGAACGTCACAACTGGTCGGAGGCATGAAGAACCCGTCCAGGTGTGAGCAGAAACGATCTCCCGGAGGGTCAGCTCGGTCCGTAAACCGGAAAGGCGGCTGGAAGGGCCCGGTGGCAGCCTCTATGATCGGCACACTTTCCTGCACGAACAGAGCACGAACAGAGATCGAGGCACTGCGGGAGCGAGCGGTGAACGGAACCTCCGAAGGGCCGGCGCCCGCGGCAGACCTCGCCCGGTCCGCCGTTGCAGAGAGTGACACAGACCTGGCTCCTCGCACGGCGCGCGATACGGCGCGTACGGAGCCCTCCACCTACCGCTCGGTGTTCAGCGCCGCGCCCCTCGCGATGGCCGTCGTGGACGCCGAGGGCCTGGTCGTCAGCGCCAACGACACCCTGGGCACCCTGCTCGGCACCGATCCCGCCGGACTGACCGGCTCCGTCGCCGCCGACCTCGTCGACCTCGCCTGCGACGCCGGCACGTGGCACGCGTACCGCGAGGTGCTGCGGGGCCGGCGGGCCCGGATGCGCTGCACGCGGCGGCTGAAGCGGGGCGACGGGCACTCCCTGTGGGCGCAGGTGACGGTCGAGCCGCTGGCCGGGTCCGGCGGCGCCGGGGGCCTGCTGCTCTCCGTCGCCGACGTCAGCGCCCGGCGCGAGCTCCAGGAGCGGCTGCGCCATCTCCAGATGCACGACCCGGTGACCCGGCTGCCCAACCGCGCCCTGTTCTTCGAACGCCTGACGGCCGCGCTGGAGGCGGAGTCGTACGAGCACGGCGGCACCGGCCGGATCGGCGTCTGCTACCTGGACCTGGACGGCTTCAAGGCCGTCAACGACACCCACGGCCACCGCGTCGGCGACCGGCTGCTGGCCGCCGTCGCCGAGCGCCTGACGCGGTGCGCGGAGGAGGCCGGGCCCGCCCGGTCCGGCGCACCGCTGGTGGCCCGGCTCGGCGGCGACGAGTTCGCGCTGCTCGTGGCGGACTCCACCGGCACCGACCAGCTCGCCGAGCTGGCCCAGTCGGTGCTGACGGCCCTCCAGCCGCCCTTCGAACTGGCCGACCGCAGACTCTCGGTCACCGCCTCGGTCGGCGTCGTCGAACGCCACACCGCCGGCACCACCCCGACCGCCCTGATGCAGGCCGCCGACACCACCCTGTACTGGGCGAAGGCCGACGGGCGGGCCCGCTGGACGCTCTTCGACCCCGAGCGCAACGCCAGCCGCATGACCCGCCAGGCCCTCGCCGCGACGCTGCGGCCCGCGATCGAGCGCGGGGAGTTCGCGCTGGAGTACCAGCCGCTGGTGGGCATGGAGGACGGCCGGGTCCGGGGCGTCGAGGCGCTCATCCGCTGGAATCATCCTCAGTTCGGCGTACTGGCGCCGAATCGGTTCATCGCACTGGCGGAGGAGGACGGTTCGATCGTTCCCCTCGGCCGCTGGATCCTGCGCACGGCGTGCCGCCAGGCCCGCAGCTGGCAGCTGGCCCATCCGGACGATCCGCCGATCTTCGTCAGCGTCAACGTCGCGGTCCGCCAGGTCTGGGACTCCGACCTGGTGGCGGACGTGGCGGCGACCCTGGAGGAGACGGGCCTGTCCCCCCACCTGCTCCAGCTGGAGCTGACGGAGTCGGCGGTGATGGGCTCGGCGGGCCGCCCGCTGGAGGTCCTCAAGGCGCTCAGCGACATGGGCGTCCAGATCGCCATCGACGACTTCGGCACCGGCTACTCGAACCTGGCGTACCTGAGCCGGCTGCCGGTGTCGGTGCTGAAACTGGACGGGGCGTTCGTCCGGGGGTTCCAGTACGGGGGCGCGCCGGAGGCGGGGGCTCCGGAGGTCTCGCCGGGGGCCGGTGGCGGGGACGCGGCGGACGCCGCTTCCGTGCCCGTGGGCAGTCCGGCGGACGAGGTCATCGTCGAGGCGATGGTCCAGCTCGCCCACCGCCTCGGCCTCACCGTCACCGCCGAGTGCGTGGAGACCTCCGACCAGGCGAGCCGCCTGCGCCGCATCGGCTGCGACACCGGTCAGGGCTGGCTCTACTCCCGCCCGGTGGCGCCGGACCGCATCTCCGCCCTGCTGGGCTCGGCGGGGCCCGGCGCGGCCGGGGTTCAGGCGGGCGCCGGCAAACCGTAGGCGTCGGCGATCAGCTCGTAGGAGCGCAGGCGTACGTCGCCGCCGTGGGCGTTGGCGGTGAGCATCAGCTCGTCGGCGCCGGTGCGCTTCTGGAGGTCGTCGAGCCCGGCCCGCACCTCGTCGGCGGTGCCGTGGACGACGTTGGCGTTCCAGGTCTGCACGAACTCCCGCTCCATCGGGCTGAAGTCGTACGCCTCCGCCTCCTCCGGCGTCGGGACGAGTCCGGGGCGTCCGGTGCGCAGCCGCACCATGTTCAGGGCGGCGGCGAGGACCTGGCGGCGGGCCTCCTTCTCGTCGTCGGTCGCGAGCGCGGAGACGCCGATGAGGGCGTAGGGCGCGTCGAGGACGGCGGAGGGGCGGAAGGACTCGCGGTACAGGTCGAGGGCGGGGATGGTGTTCTGCGCGGAGAAGTGGTGCGCGAAGGCGAACGGCAGTCCGAGACTGCCGGCCAGCCGCGCGCTGAACCCGGAGGACCCGAGCAGCCACACCGGCGGCCGGTGCGGGGACTGCACCCCGCCGGGCGAGGTGGCCTGCACGGGGCCGGGGACGGCGTGGATGCGGGCGTAGGGGTGCCCGTCGGGGAAGTCGTCGTCCAGGAACCGGATCAGCTCGGCGAGCTGCTGCGGGAAGTCGTCGGCGCCCTCGTGCAGGCGGTCGGTGCGGCGCAGGGCGGCGGCGGTGGCGCCGTCGGTGCCGGGGGCCCGACCGAGGCCGAGGTCGACGCGGCCCGGCGCCATCGCCTCCAGCGTCCCGAACTGCTCCGCGATGACAAGGGGCGCGTGGTTCGGCAGCATGACGCCGCCCGAGCCCAGCCGGACGCGGTCGGTGTGGGCGGCCAGGTAAGCCAGGATCACGGCGGGCGAGGAGGAGGCGACGCCGGGCATCGAGTGGTGCTCGGCGACCCAGTACCGGTGGAATCCGCGCGCCTCGGCGAGCCGTGCGATCTCGACGCTGGTCCGCAGGGCGTCGGTGGCGCTCCGCCCGGCCCCGACGGTCACCAGGTCCAGCACGGAGAGCGCGACGGGGGCGGTGCCCCGGGCGGTGCCCCGGATCTCCTCTACAGCGTCTGCGGACATGCGGGGGTGCCTCCTGGTGGACGTGGCGTGATGCGTGCGTGGGTCACTGCGGGGCGTAACAGGAGGGAGCCTCCGTTTTATTCCCCCGGCCGAGCCTGGCCCGCGTGTGACCATCCGTCGGTGAGCTGCGACGTGGATCTGGAAGTGAGCGCTCTGGCGATCACATCACGAGCCCGAGCCCGGAGCCCCTGCGCAGGACGGACACCCGGCGCGGGGAGTCGTACACCATGACCACCCTCAACGCCCGGCTCCTCCCGGACGGCCACCTCGCGGCGAAGCCATACGGTCGCCGGTCGCCGGTCGCCGGTCGCCGGTCGCCGGTCGCCGGGGCATCGCGGGCTGAGGGGTCAGCCGCGCGGCTCCTCCCGGAGGGCGGTGAGGAAGGTGGCGAAGGCGGGGGCGAGGAAGGTGAGCTGGGTTCGGTCGGGGGCCTTGGAGTCGCGCACGGCTATGCGGGGGTGGTCGAGTGCGACCTCCACGCAGTCGTTGCCTTCGCCGCCGCCGGAGTAGGACGACTTCTTCCACTGGATAGGTGTGGGCATGTTCCCTCACAGCTCCTTGGCCAAGTCGAGGATGAGGTCACGTGACCCCTCCGCGGAGAGCGACTGGTCCCTCACCCTACGAAAGAGCTTCCGAAAGTGGACCAGTTGGGCCTCGGAATCAAGGAAGACGGTGCCGTGCGGGGCGTCACGCACCACGGTGTCCAGTCGGGGAACCGGTCCGCCTACGTGCACCATTGCACTTCCCGCCCCCGCGAAGTCGTCCAAGGCGAACGGAATGACGCGAACAGTGACGTGTTCGGCCTCGGACATCTCGAGAATGCGCGCCAGTTGAGCACGGGTGGCAGTACGTCCGGCCACCTTGATCCTCAGTGCCGCCTCATGGATCAGCGTTTCGTAGGGGACCGGGTCGGGTCCCTCGACGATGACCTTGCGATGCATCCTGTGATGTACGCGGTGCTCCACCTCCGCGTCGGGAAACTCCGGATTCATGTAGGTGAAGAGGGCCCGGGCATAGTCCTCCGTCTGGAACAGGCCCGGCACGTGGGTCACCGCAACGTCCCTGCGGAACGCCGCATGATGGTCCAACTCGGCGAGGTCCTGGTAGCCCGCGGGTAGGACGCCCCGATAGTCCTCCCACCACCCTCGGGTACGAACAGTCGCCATGGCGACCAAGGCGTCGACCAACTCGGGCTCGTCGCAGGCGTAATTGGCCGCCAGACGCCGCAGGCGTTCCTCGCTCACGCCTGCGAGGGCCGATTCGATGTGACTGATCTGCACAGGGCTGACCCCCAGCAGGGCCGCCGCCTCACGGGCGGCCAAGCCAGCCGCCTCCCGCAGCCTGCGCAACTCCGTGGCCAGACGCACCTGACGAGCCGTCGGCTCACGTCTCAAGGCCATCGGTCACTCCCCTTCAGGGCGCCCGCAGGCGCGACTCGTTCGGGGGGAAGATTACGCGATCCACTTGCTCGACATGAAGAATTAGACCTACCTTCAGTGATGTAGAGAGCACACTGCGATACGACCTGGCGTCGGAAGTGCACCGCGATGTCCTGCCATGACGACGCGGCAATGACACCGGCCCGCACTCACCCCCCCCATCCCCGAAGGGAACCGCCATGCCCGAAAACGACCCGTGGGAGTACTCCCTCTACATCCCGAACGACCCCAGAGCCGTCACCGTCTGCCGTCGGACCCTGCGTCTGATCCTGACGATGCACGGCCTCATCCGCCTCGTCGATCTCGCCGAACTCCTCGCGACGGAGCTGGTCTCCAACGCCGTACTGCACACCAAGGGCCCCGCCGCCCTGCGTGTGCGCTGGACCGGGACCGGCGTCCTCCGCCTCGGCGCCTGGGACGCGGACCCGTCACCGCCGGAGCCGCCGCAGCCGCTCGACCACGCCGTGGACCGCGAGGACGGCCGGGGTCTGGCGCTGGTCCGGGCCTGCGCCGACGTATGGGGCTGGCAGCCGCTGGCCCGCGAGGGTAACCGGGGCAAGTACGTCTGGTGCGAGCTGAACACCCGGGCTTCTCAGCCCGCTTGAGCCCAGTCGTCCTTGAGGTCGAAGTCCTCGTCGGACGGCCCCTGCGCGGCCGCCGGCGCGGTAACGGGCGCTCTGCGGGGAGGCCCCGGTGAGGGCTGGGAGCCGTGGTCGCGGGAGGAGACAGCGACGACGCCGAGAACGCCGTCCTTGGCAGCGTCGTCGGCGGACTCATCGGCGGAGCGAAAGTCCGACCAACAGGGAGAACACCAGTGCCTGACACGAGCAAGGCGTATGCGGCCGCTTGCAAGCGTGGCATGCTCTTCGCACTGATCGGTGCGGTGCTTGGAACAGTGCTGATTCTGGCCTTCGGCTTCATCGGCACACCCCGGCAGGGCGCGCTGGTGATGGGCGCCATTGGTGCTGTCGTCGGCCTGATCCGACCACCACTCAACCGAGCGGTCCGAAGGTCCGTCTATCGCGATCAGTGACGCCCGCTCTGTGACCGTTCGCGAGCAGGTGACCTTCCTCCACACTGCGGCCCTACGCCGGATCCGGCGTAGGGCCGCAGTGTGATTGATCGTGTGGGACTGCACGGCCGGCTCTGCTGACTTTCTCGCGGGTGAACGTCGGCTTCCGGGAGAACTGCTGCCGGTGGCGATGCGTCGTGCCGACCATGAAAGCGATCAACGAAACGCATGTGTCCGAGCCCGGCCTGGTCGTGGTGGAAATCGCCGGCGCGGATGATGAGACTGAACCGTTCCGGGTTCGGCCAGACGCGTAGGGGGCGTCGTCGGGACGAGAGACTGGCGTCCTCATGGGCGTCGTTCCGGGGGACTCTGATGGTCGTGTAGCGTCACGTCTCTCCACATGCCCCCCGGTCTCAAGCACTGCGGGCTGCCTCGGTCGGCATCGGAGTCGCACTCGGCGGAACCGTCCCCCCGCGCAGGCGGAGTGGCCATGAGCTGTGCCGCGTGAACCTTTCGCCTCGGTCCGAACGTGTACACGCCGGGCGGTGCATGAGAAGTGCCCTCCTCTTCCGAAGACTCAGATGATGGGACAGCTCATGATCCTGCGTACCCTCTCCGCCCTGGCCGTCGGCGCGGCGGGCGTGTTGGCCTTCAGTGCCGCTCCGGCGTCCGCCGCCCCCGCCGTGTCCTGCGACGGAGCCCTCGTGTTCTGGGACAACGTCGACTACAAGGGGTCCAACGGCTGCCTGGGCTACTGGCAGGACACCGAGAACCTCTCGGGCTTCAGCATGCAGGACAAGATCTCGTCCGTGCAGAACTTCACGGGCACCCCGTTCTGCCTGTACGTGGACAACAACTACGGCGGCGACCGGTTCCAGATCGAGCCGCACACGTCGATCGTCGACATGCGGGTGCCGAACCCGTACTGGAACGACAGGATCAGCTCGATCAAGCACGGCGGCTGCTGACGGTCAGCGGTCCACCGGCGAGACCCTGATCAGGTTGCCGTCCGGGTCCGTGATGACGAAGGTGCGGCCGAAGACCTCGTCGTGGGGCGGCTCGACGACCGTGACGCCCTTGGCCGTCCAGGTGTCGTACAGGGCGTCGACGTCGGTCGCCGAACCCGGGAGCATCAGGCCGACCTCCGAGGTGCGCGGGGTCTCCCGGGTGATCTGGTCGGCTCGGCCGCTCCAGAGGGCGAACAGGACGCCCGGGGCGACCTCGAACGGGACGTAGCGAGGGGTCGTGACCACGGGCTTGATGTCGAAGAGGTCGGAGTAGAAGGCGGTCGCGCGGTCCACGTCGGTGACGTAGATGAGGAAGAGGTTCGGGGCGGACATGGGGTCGGCTCCTTCGGGGAGGGTGGGTGGGCTGCTGGGCACCAGCCTTGCGTGAGAACATGACAAGGGCTGTCCTGTTCCGGTGAGGGAGCTGCCATGAGCCGACCGCAGCGCCTGATCGAGCTGCTCGCGGCTCTCCAGGCGCGGCCCCGGACCAGTGCCGAGGCGTTGGCCCAGGAGCTGGGGGTGTCCAGGCGGACGGTGCTGCGGGACGTGCGGGCGCTGATGGACGCGGGCATTCCCGTCTTCACCGAGCGCGGCAAGTACGGCGGGATCAACCTGCTGCCCGGCGACCAGGCCGACCTGTCGAAGCTGACGACCGGCGAGGCGGACCTGCTGCGCGCGGTCGGCCTCGACCTCGACCGGGCGCGGCAGCTCGGCGGGGAGGCCGCCGCCCGCTCGGCGCTGCGGAAGCTCACCCCCCGCCGCCTGGCCCCGGACGACCTCCCCCTCGCCCTGACCGACGTCATCGCGGTCGACAACCGGCCCTGGTTCGAGGACAGCGGCGAGGTGCTGCCGGACATCGCCGGACTGGTCCGGGACCTGCGGACCGGGCGGCGGCTGCGGATCGCGTACCGGCGCAGCGGCGTCGCCGACGTGACGGACCTCGTGGTCGACCCGTACGGGCTCCTGCAGCGGGGCGGGCGGTGGTACGTCGTGGCCGACCGGGACGGGGTGCCGCGCCTGTTCGCGCTCTCCCGGCTCCGGGACTGGAGCGTCCTCGACACCGGCCGGCGGCTCCGGCCCGGTGCCGATCTCGCCGGTACGGCACGGGAGTTGGGCGAGGCGCTCGAAAAACGGCAGCAGGTCGTCGTCACCGCCCGCCTTCAGGCCGGCTCCCTCGACCTCGCCCGGCGCATCCTGGGCGCCCGGCTCCGCACGGTGGGCGAGCCCGGTGAGGACGGGCGCGTCGAGATCACCGTGGCCTACGGCGGGATCGACGGCGTACGCCAGCTCCTCCAGTTCAGCGAGCCCTTCGAGGTGACGGGACCGGAAGCCGCGCGGCAGCTCGTACGGCGGCTCGCGGCGGGTGTCGCGCGGACGCACGGGGAGGCGGATCCGTCGGGCAGCGACCGATGAGTTCGCGCGGCGACCGCGGTCCTACAGCTGTCGCCAGTCGGACACGAGACCCCGAGGACATCCCATGCGCACCCTGATCAGCACCGCCTTCGTCTCCCTCGACGGCGTCGTGGAGGCCCCGGGCGGCGAGCCCGGCTACCGGAACTCCGGGTGGACCTTCAAGGACGTCGACTTCCTCCCCGAGGCGTTCGAGATCAAGGACCGGGAGCAGAAGGAGGCCGCCGCCATGCTGCTGGGCCGGGTCAGCTACGAGGCGTTCAGCCCCGTGTGGCCGGACATGGCGGACTTCGCGGACTACAACGCGATGCCCAAGTACGTCGTCTCCACCACCCTCACCGAGGACGCACTCGCGTCGAACTGGGGCGAGACCACGATCCTGCGCTCCCTCGACGAGGTCGCCGCGCTCAAGGAGACCGAGGGCGGACCGATCGTCGTCCACGGCAGCGCCTCGCTGAACCAGGCCCTCTCGGACGCCGGCCTCATCGACCGCTACCACCTGCTGGTCTTCCCGCTCCTGCTCGGCGCCGGCAAGCGGCTGTTCAGCACCACGGACAAGGACACCCAGAAGCTGCGGCTCGTCGAGCACGAGGCGTACGCCAACGGCCTTCAGAAGAACGTCTTCGACGTCGTCCGCTGACGTGTCGCCCCGACGGTGGGGGTCAGGGCCGCCGGCCCACCCGGTGGTTCCCGAGGTGGGCCAGGACCGCGTGGTTGGCCTCCCAGCCGTCCGGGGCTGTGATCATTGGCCGCCTACGGCGGCGTGCCGGACTCCGTCCGGCGGAGTGGCGGGGGTGTGCCGGTCGCCGCGGGGGCGGGTGGCGGGGTGGGGTCAAGGCTGCCAGGGCACCCGGTGTTCCCCCAGGTGGGCCAGGACCGCGTGGTTGGCCTCCCAGCCGTCCGGGGCTGTGATCATTGGCCGCCTACGGCGGCGTGCCGGACTCCGTCCGGCGGAGTGGCGGGGGTGTGCCGGTCGCCCGTCGGGCGGGTGGCGGGGTGGGGTCAGGGCTGCCAGGGCACCCGGTGTCCCCCCAGGTGGGCCAGGACCGCGTGGTTGGCCTCCCAGCCGTCCGGGAACTTCACCAGGGTTCCCAGCTGGACCGGTTCCGTCGACGGGTAGTCGTCGAGCAGGTCGGCGACGCCCTCGCGGCAGACCACGACGCACGCGTGCCGGTGGCGGGAGGCGAGGACGCACAGGCGGCCCGTCTCCAGGTGGAAGGCGGTGGCGTCGGGGCGGCCGGAGAGGGGGTGGAGGACGACCGTCACGTCGTACTCGCGGCCCTGGAGGCGGTTGGCCGTGTCCACGGTGACGTCGTGCACGCCGAGCTCGGCCAGGGCGGCACGGACCGCAGCCGCCTGGTCCCGGTGCGCCGTGCCGACCGCGATACGGGCCGCCGTGAGCGGGGCCGGATCCGGGGAGCGCTCCGACGTCGCCGCGCCCTCCCGGTCCAGGAGCCGCCGGACCACCGCCGCCACCGCGCCCACCGCCTCCGGGTCGGTGCGCGGGGTGTGGCCCCGGGGCAGCTCCAGCAGGCTCCAGCCCGAGGCGGCGGCCTCGTCGATCACCCGGTCGGGGCCCGAGCCGTCCGACGGCACCGCGAAGGCCAGGCTCCGGTCGCCGTGGTCCGTACCGCTGCGGAACCGCGTGTCCGGGTAGAACGCGTCCGAGACCAGCCGGGCCGCCGACGCCGGGAGGCGCCAGGAGACCGGCAGCCGGTGCTGGGGGAGGCCCGGGTTGTGCGCGAGGAGGGTCGTCACGGCGGAGGACGACGGGTCGTACGCCAGGCCCGCCCACTGCTCGCTGCCCACCGTCGCGAACGGGTCCAGCTGCCCCGGGTCGCCGACGAACAGCGCCCGCTCGAAGAGACCGGCGACGGCCAGCAGCGAGTCCGAGCGCATCTGGTACGCCTCGTCGACGATCGCGTGCCGCCACGGCTCGTCCACCGACACGTGCGCCCACTTCGCCGCCGTCGACAGCACGACCGCCTGCCCTGCGAGGTCCGCGGCCTTCGCCGACTTCCGTACGTTCGCCAGCCCGTCGAGCGCCTTGTCGTACGGGTCGGCGTCGCTGCTGTGCAGGCGGCCCACCGGCAGCTCGGGATTCCTCTCGGCGAGACGCAGCACCAGGTCGTCGACCTGGGCGTTGGTCTGCGCGACCACCATCAGGGGGCGGCCCGCCTCGGCCAGCTCCAGCGCGGCCCGCACCACCAGCGTGGACTTCCCGGCGCCGGGCGGGGAGTCCACGACGACACCGCGCTCCGTGCCGTGCAGCGTGTCGTGGAGGATCGCGGCGGTCGCGCGGGCGGCCTCGGCGCCCGGGTCGAAGCCCCGCTCGACGGGGGGCACGGTCGCCTCGGTCGTCAAAGGACGTCCTCCTCGGTCTGCGCGTCGGCCGCCTCCGGCACCGTCGCCGCCTCGCCGGGCGGGCCGCCGTGCGTCCAAGGGGTCTGCTCGGGGTCGGGCAGCTTCGCGCCGCCGCGCTGCTCGTGCTCGAACAGGGTGAAGCAGACCCGGTCGCCCTTCTCCGGCACCGACCCGGCCTCCGGCTCCTTGCCGCGGCCCATCTTGTCGACGATCCGCAGGACCAGCAGCCCCTCGTCGGGGTCGCCGTCCTGGCCGACGTACTCCGCGGCCTGCGGCTTGCCGCCCAGCGAGCGGTACACCTTGACGCGCTCGCCCAGGTGCGGGCGGTCGTCCGTGCGGACCGTGACCAGCGGGCGCGGGCTCGGCCGCCTGCTCTCGCCGTACGCCATCACCACGTCGACGACCTCGCCCGCGAACGCCTCCCCGGCCAGCCGCCGCCCGGCCATCACCAGCGGATCGTCCAGCGCCTCCTGGGCGTCCAGCCGGGCCTGCTCGCGCTCGCGCGTCGCCAGCTTGTTCGCCGCCGTCACCGCGTCGTCCCGGCGCGGCTGCGGGGGCTCGCCGGCCAGCACACGGTCCCGGTGCGAGGTGAACGACCAGCGGTCGCGGGTCCAGCGCTCCTCGACATGCGCCCCGGCGGGCAGCTCCCGCAGCAGGTCCAGGCCCCGCCACACCGCGTCCCAGGTCGGCCGGGTACGGCTCTCGACCAGATCGCGGATCTCCCGCTCGGCGGCGGTGAGCGCGCCGAGCCGGGCGTCCGCCTCCAGGCCGTCCTCGGCGGCGGCCAGCGCGGTGCGCGCGCGGTCGTAGCGCTCGATGGCGGGGGCCAGCAGCCTGTTGTCGAACGCCGGGTCCGTCGCCGGGCCCGCCGGCGGGTGCAGCAACTGGCCCGCCGCGTCCCGCGCCAGCTCCGCGCGGCGGGCCGCCTCGGCGCCGGTCATCGGCGTGTCGGCGGACGGCGTCGGCGTGTCGCCGGGCGGTGCGATCCACGCCAGCAGCGCGCCCAGGTGCTGGTCCTCCAGCGTGGACTGCCCGGTCGCCCAGTGCCGGCCCAGCAGGTCGGTCACGGCCAGGAGGAGGGACGAGCCGGGTACGCGGGCGCGCTCGCCGTAGTGGGTCAGCCAGCGGCCGAGCAGCGGCACGTGCGGCGGCGCCGGATGCGGCGTCTCCGGGTCCTGCTCCGCCGTACGCCGGAACCGCATGGAGCGGCCCAGCAGCCGTACGAAGTCGATGCCTGCGCGGCTCGGCACGATGAGCTGCGCCGCGTCCGCGCACAGGTCGACCTCGACCTTGACCCGCTTGCCGGTCTCCGGGTCGGTCTCGGTGCGCTCGGCGGCCTCCACGTCGTCGGCGCACGCCTCGATGTGCGGCAGCACGACGCCGGCCAGCTCGGCCAGGAACGCGAACCGCAGGTCCCGGTCGCGGGGCTGCGGCACCACGAGCAACCGCGGCGCCTGCCGGTCGGTGCCCACCAGCGCGCCGAGCGGGGCGCCCGCCTCACCGGCGGTGATCAGCGGTACGAAGACCAGCGGGCGGTCGGAGAGATGGCGGTGCCGGACGGTGGCGGCGGGCTGGGCGCGGCCGCTGCGGACGGCCTCCAGCCGGGCCAGCGTGGTGATCAGCGACACGCGGCCACCTCGCCGGCGCCGGCCCCGGTACCGGCCCCGGCTGTCGCGAGGGCCTCCGCGCGCAGGTGGGCGGCTCTGCGCAGCGCGGCCACCGTCGGGTCGTCCGGGTCGCCGCTCTCCCCGCGCGCCGCGGCCAGCACCTCCCCGACCGTCGACAGCCCGCCCAGCTCCGCCCGGACCGGACGGCCCAGGCAGGTCACCGCGCCCGCCTCGCGGGACCGGGCACGGCAGTGGAAGGCCAGCTCGCACGCGGACAGGCACTCCGGCGCGTACGTCGCCGGAACCGCCTCGACCGCCGCCGTCAGCTCCTCGGCGGGCAGCTCGGGGGAGAAGCAGACGCCCTCGGGGAGCGCGTCGGCGATGTCCTCGACGCGGGTCAGCCGGGTCAGCTGCCGGTCGGTCACCGCGCGCTGCTTGCGCACGTCGACGGCGGACGCGGTCGGCAGGTTGGAGAAGTCCCGGGGGCAGACCAGCAGCACGCGGTGGCGCACGCGCGGGGCGGGCGTCAGGCGCGCGGCGACCCGCTCCAGGGCCAGCACGTACACCGCGGCCTGCCGGGCGGCGGCGCCGACCTTCGCCGGGTCGGCCGAGCCGTCCAGCATGGGGAACGACTTGATCTCCACGACCGTCCAGCTCCCGTCCGGATGCACCACCACGGCGTCCGGCTCCAGGAAGGCGGGCGAACCGGCGACCTCCAGGGCGAGCATCGGATGGTCGAGCAGCGTCCAGGCGCCCGGCGCGGCGGTGGCCTCGCGCAGCGCCAGCGACGTCCGCGCGGTGCGCCCCTCGGGGCCGGTCGCGGTGAGGTCGGGCAGGTGCGCACCGGCGGGCGGCTCGGCGCGCCGGTCCAGCTTCTCGTGCACCAACCGCAGCAGCTCGGCGCCGCCGTCCGCCTTGACCCGGGCCTCGAAGGCGTTGCCGCGCGTCAGGGCGAACTGCGACTGCCCGAAGACCGACGGCGAGCCCAGCGCGCTCGCCAGCGCCGCCTTGTCGACCCCGGCGCCGTCGAGGATCGCGCGTCTGCGGCACCCCGGGTTGGCCGCGAGGGCCGCCAGGGCGCGCGCGTCCAGCGCCTTGGCCGGTACGTCGGGACCGCGCAGCTCAGCGAGCCGCTGCCGGAGTCTCGTCCCCGGCGTCCGAGGGGGCGGGGTCCGGCTCGGTTCCACCGGGGAACCGCTGCTCGCGCTGCCGTGGAAATCGCTCACCCGTGGAAGTCTGGCATCCACCACTGACAATCGGGGAGCCGGAGCCCTCCGAGGCCGGTGCGACCGGTGTGGCGGGGGCTGCGAAGCGGCCCGCGAAACGCGCCGCGAACCAGGCCCGCGCCCGTTCCGCGGTCCGCGTCACGTACGGCGTCAGCAGCAGCCCCGCGCCCATCACGGCCGCGCCCGCGACCGCGTCCAGGAAGTAGTGGTTCGCGGTGCCCATCACCACGATCGTCGTCACCAGCGGATAGACGACACCGGCCACCTTCGTCGCCCGGGTGCCGCCGTGGCGCCACAGCATCACGCCGCACCACAGCGCCCAGCCCACGTGCAGGCTCGGCATCGCCGCGTACTGGTTGGTCATCCCGCCCAGACCGCGCGGCGCGCTCGCCTCGCCGCCCCACCAGCCGTACGAGCTGTACTGGGCCATCGTGTCGACGAAGCCGTGACCGGCGTCCAGCAGCCTCGGCGGGCAGGTCGGCAGCAGCGTGAACCCGATGAGGCCGACGAAGGTCGACGTCATCAGCCAGGTGCGGGCCGCGCGATAGCGCACCGCGCGGGAGCGGAACAGCCAGATCAGGATCGCCGGCGTGACCAGGTAGTGCAGGGACGCGTACCAGAAGTCGGCCGGTACGCCGAGCCAGGGCTCACGGGTGAAGAGGCGGTTGAGCGGGTGCTCCGCGTTCAGGTACAGCGTCTTCTCCGCGCGCAGGATCGCCAGGCCGTGGTCGACGGCGTCGGAGACGTCGCCGCGGACCAGGAGGCGGCCGGCGGAGTAGCAGGCGTACACGAGGACGAGGAGCGGAAGCTCCGTCCACCAGCGCAGCCGAGTCGTGGGGGGCGTCGCCTCGGTGCCCGGTGTCTCGGTGTGCGGCAATCCGATCGCCCTCCCCCTTCTCGTTTCTCGCGCGCCTGGACGGACACGGGCGTGCCACTCTACGGCCTCCCCGCACCCGCTCCACGGAGCGCCCTCGGTGCGGGAAGACGCCGGGATCGCCCCCCGGGTTGCCCGCACCGGCCGTGCGGGATGATGGGGAGGCCCCCCTCCGACACGTCTCCGGGAAAGGCCCCTTCATGGCACCGCGCATCCTGCTGGCCCGCCACGGACAGACGGAGTGGTCGCTGTCCGGCCGACACACCGGCAGGACGGACATACCTCTCCTGGAGGAGGGCCGGCGTGGCGCGAAGCTGCTCGGGGAGCGTCTGCACCGGGCGCCGCTCGACGGGCTGCCGGGGGTCGAGGTGCGGACCAGTCCGCTGGTGCGGGCGCGCGAGACGTGCGAGATCGCGGGGTTCGGGGAGCGGGCGCGGGAGTGGGACGCGCTGATGGAGTGGGACTACGGCGAGTACGAGGGGATGACGCCGGACGAGATCCAGGCCGTGCGGCCGGGGTGGCTGATCTGGCGGGACGGGGTGCCGGGCGGGGAGAGCCTGTCGGAGGTCACCGCGCGGGCGGACGAGGTGGTGGCGCGGGTGCGGGGGGAGTCGCGGGACGTGCTCGTGTTCGCCCACGGGCATGTGCTGCGGGCCATCGGGGCGCGGTGGCTGGGCTTGCCGTTGTCTTTCGGGGCGCGGATTCGGTTGCAGCCGACGTCGTTGTCCGTGCTGGGGTGGGCGTACGGGGAGCCGGCGGTGGAGAGCTGGAACGACGTGGGGCATCTGGTGGGGTGACGGTTCGCGTCTGCCCTGTGGTGCCCGGGGTCGGGGCTGGGCGGGGTGGGTCTCGCCGGGCGGCTCTTGCCGGGTGCCGCTGCGCCCACCCTCCCCCGCTCTCGGCTTCGCTCGGCACGATGGCCCGCAGTTCGGTGGCGGCCCGGGGCTAGGCCGCTGCGTGGTGGGTGAGGAAATGCGCCACCGGTGGGGTGTTGCGGTGGGGGAGGAGGACTCTGGCCGTGGCTGACAGCATCGTGTGGACTCGGGAGGACTGGACGTCCTCCAGGAGGGTCAGGACGCGCATGCCGGCGGCGGCGGCCTCGTCGGGGTGGCCGCCGCGGGCCAGGTCGTCGGCCAGTTCCGCCGAGTACAGCGCCAGGTTGCGCGTGAAGTGCGGGTCCTGGAGGTCCGCCGCGCGGCGCGCGTGCCGGGCGGCCCGGGGCCAGTCGCCCAGGGTGGACCAGCACTGGGCCTCCAGACCCGCCAGCTCGGCCTCGCCGTAGAAGCTCATCCACTCGGGGTCGGCGTCCGAGGGGCCTCGCTCGTAGAAGGCCTGTGCGCGGGCCAGCGCCTGCTCGCAGCCGACGCGGTCGGCGAGCCCCGCCCAGCCGCCCGCCTCCCGCAGCGCCAGCAGCGACATCAGCCGGGCGGAGCCCAGCGGCCGGGCGGCGCGCTGCGCGGCCTGCGCCGCCCGTACCGCCTCGCGCGGGCGCCCGGCGTCGCGGGCCAGGAACGCCATGTTGCAGAAGGCGTGCGCCTCCAGGCCCTCGTCACCCGTCATCCGCGCGGTGGCCAGGGCCTCGGCGTAGTGGGAGCGGGCGTCGTCGAAGCGGCCGGAGTCGTGCGCCAGCCAGCCCACCGAGATCGCCAGCTCACCGGCGCCCGCGTAGAGCCGGTCCGCCGCCGCCTGCCGGGAGGCGCCGGCGTCCAGTAGCGCGTACGCCGTGCGCAGCGGGGCCGCCGCGCGCCGGTAGAGCCCGTCCGCGCCGTGGCGGTCGTCGAGCAGCCGGATACGGCGGACGGCTTCCTCCACGGCGCCGGCCTCGCTCGCGCCGACCCGGCGCACGGGCCGGCCGGCCGCCGCGGCGTCGAGGGCGAATCCCAGTGGCCCGAGTGCGGCGGCCACGGTGGCGCCGCCCGTCATGAATGCGCGACGCAGCACGTCGCTCTCCTCGTTGTTGTCGTGCGTGTCGTACAGGTCCCGCGTCTGGTGCATGTCCTGCATGTCATATGTCTCATACGGCTCACCCGCCCCCCGCGTCTCACTCGTGGCGCGCGGGGACCGGCCGGTGTACGCCGGGAGCGCGTCCTCGTCGGTGTGCGCCCGGCGCCCGCGTACCGACGAGCGGGGCGCGAACCCCAGGTCGGTCAGCGTGCGGCCGGGGAACATGTGCAGGAACACCCGCTCGTAGGCGTAGTTCGGGCAGCGGATCTCGCCCGCCTCGACCCGGCCGATGTAGCGCGCGTCGCAGCTGACCCGCTCGCCGATCTCACGTGCGGCCCGCCGGACCGCCGCCGCGAACTCGGCCGGCGAGCGCTTGCCGCGCAGGCGCCGGAACGCGAGGTTCGGCCGCGGTGGCCGTTCGGGCCGGTCGGAGGTCACCATTGACGACGCCACGGCCGGGTCCTCTCGTGCGAACCGTCGAACCATGCCGGGCGAGGGTGTCGGCCCTTGTGTCCGGCGAGCAAGAACGTACCGGCTGTGACGGAGCCGCAACGCGCTGTTTGGCTACAAACCGGATATCTCATCCACGATCCGCCATGAAGTGCCATCCTTTGCGGCGCACTTGTGCCGTAGCCCTTGACGGCCCCGCGCGTTGAACCGGGTGGACCGGGAGGCCCCCGACTCCCGACCCGCTCGTCCGAGGAGGAGTTCCGTGGTGGAGGCCGGGATGGAAACCAGCCCGATCAGCCCGATCAGCCCGATCAGTGCGATCAGCCGGGTCGGCGAGCCCGTCGGCGACGCCTGTGACGTCGTCACCGTGCCGACCCGGCAGGGTCTCGAAGCGGTCGACATTCTCCGGCGGGGCGCGGGCGAGGGGGTGGGCCCCGTGCTCCACGACGACGGCTGCGGCACCCTCGGCTTCCTGGTCCCGCCGGGCACGGCCGCCGCCTGGGACGTACCCGGCAGCACCTGTACGGAGACGGACGGCCGCGGGCTGCGCCTCGACGTGCCGCCCGAGCCGCCCGTGGAGGGCTCCGACTGGCTGGTGCCGCCCGGCGAGGCCGACCTCGCGACCGATCCCGCCGTCCTGCGGGCCGCCCTGGGCGAGGCGGCCCGGCTGATCCGGGCGGCGGACAGCTGCCGGTGAGGTGACGCCGCCGTCCACGAACCGGCGGTTGTCCACAGCCCTCCGCGGCCGCCCGGCCGGGCGTCGATAATGGCCGCATGGGAAAGTCCAGGAACGCCCGCAGAGGGCGCGCGACCGCCGAGGCCCTCGTCGAGAACGTCGACGGCGGGCTCGCCGAGCTGGTCCCCGACCGGGACCGCCCCCGCGCCTGGACCCTGCTGATCGACGGCGCCCCGCAGTCCCACGTCGACCTGGACGACCCGGCGTACCTCTCCTTCGAGTACCAGCGCCGCATCGGGCACGTCATCGACCTGGCCGCCCCCACCGGCGGACCCGTCCAGGCCGTGCACCTCGGCGGCGGCGCCTTCACCCTCGCCCGCTATGTCGCCGCCACCCGGCCCCGCTCCACCCAGCAGGTGGTCGAGCGGGACGCCGGCCTCGTCCAGCTGGTCCGGCGCGCGCTGCCCCTCGACCCCGGCGCGCGGGTACGGGTGCGCTCCACCGACGCCCGGGCCGGGCTGGCCAAGGTGGCCGACGGGTGGGCCGATCTGATCGTCGCCGACGTGTTCAGCGGGGCGCGTACGCCCGCGCACCTCACCTCCGCCGAGTACCTCGACGAGATCCGGCGCGCGCTCGCGCCCGGCGGGGTCTACGTCGCCAATCTCGCCGACGGGCCGCCGCTCGCGCATCTGCGGGGCCAGATAGCCACCGCCGCCGCCCGCTTCGCCGAGCTGGCCCTGATCGCCGACCCGGCCGTCCTGCGCGGCAAGCGCTTCGGCAACGCGCTCCTGGTCGCCTCCGACCATCCGCTGCCCGTCGCCGAACTCACCCGCCGCGCCGCCTCCGACCCGCAGTCCGCCCGCGTCGAACACGGCCGCGCGCTCGCCGACTTCACGGGCGGCGCCGTACCCGTCACCGACGCGGCGGCGGTGGACTCGCCCGCGCCACCCGCCTCCGCCTTCCGGTGACCGCACCCCGGCGACCACCGGTCTCCACCGACACCCGCACCGACACCCGAACCGACACCCGCTCCGGCCCCGACGCGCGGGGCGCGGCACCTCCCTCGTGGTGAGGTGCCGCGCCCGCGGTCGCCCGTCCGCCGGACCTACGCGTCCAGCGGCGGCAGCGTGCCCGTGCGGGCCGCCCGCCCGTACCACAGGGCGCTCGACTTGGGGGTGCGCTGCTGGGTGGCGTAGTCGACGTACACCGCGCCGAAACGCTTCTCGTAGCCGTAGGCCCACTCGAAGTTGTCCAGCAGGGACCACAGGTAGTAGCCGCGCACGTCGGCGCCGTCGGTGAGGGCCTGGCGGACCGCGGCGAGGTGGCCGTTGAGGTAGGCGACGCGCTCGGGGTCGTGGACCGTGCCGTCCGCGCCGGGCTTGTCGTCGTAGGCGGCGCCGTTCTCGCTGATGTACAGCGGCAGGCCGGCGGCCTCGCGGTGGTAGCGCATGATCAGCTCGTGCAGGCCGGTCGGGTCGACGCTCCAGCCCATCTCCGTGCGCTCGCCCGGCGGCTGGTGGAAGGTCACGTCCTCCGCGGCGGGCCACGGCGAGTGGTCGCTCTCCCCGTGGCCGTCGGCGCGCGGGGCGGTCGAGTTCGGGTCGGCCGCCGAGACGACGGTGGGCGTGTAGTAGTTGAGGCAGATCGCGTCGATCGGCTGCCGGATCTGGCCCAGGTCGCCGTCCTGGACGTGGGACCAGTCGGTGACCGGCGCCGTCGCCTCCAGGAGGGTCTGCGGGTAGGCGCCGTGCAGGATGGGGCCGTGGAAGATGCCGCCCGACAGGTCGTCGATCTTCCGCGCCGCCGCCAGGTCCGCCGGACTCTGCGTCAGCGGGCGCACCACGGAGGTGTTGAGGCTGATCGCCACCGAGTTGCGGGCCGGCATCACCGACCGCAGGGCGACCGTGCCCAGGCCGTGCGCCAGGTTCAGGTGGTGCGCGGCGCGCAGCGAGGCCGCCGGGTCGGTGCGGCCGGGGGCGTGGACTCCGGAGGCGTAGCCCAGGAAGGCCGCGCACCAGGGCTCGTTGAGGGTGATCCACTGCTCCACGCGGTCGCCGAGCGCCCCGCCGACGATCTGCGCGTACTCGGCGAACCGGTACGCCGTGTCCCGCTCGGGCCAGCCGCCCGCGTCCTCCAGCTCCTGCGGCAGGTCCCAGTGGTAGAGGGTGACGGCGGGCTTGATGCCGGCGGCGAGCAGCTCGTCGACCAGGCGGCGGTAGAAGTCGAGGCCGCGCTGGACGGCGGGGCCGCGGCCGGTCGGCTGCACCCGGGACCAGGAGATGGAGAAGCGGTAGGCGCCCAGCCCCAGCTCCTTCATCAGCGCCACGTCGTCGCGGTAGCGGTGGTAGTGGTCGACAGCGACGTCACCGGTGTCCCCGCCGGCCGTCTTTCCCGGGGTGTGGCTGAAGGTGTCCCAGATCGAGGGGGTGCGGCCGTCCTCCCGCACCGCGCCCTCGATCTGGTACGCCGAGGTGGCGGCGCCCCACAGGAAGGCGGGCGGGAAGGTCACCGGGGTCACCGGTGCAGCGGACTCAGGCATGGAAGCGCTCCCATAGCAGGTCGTGGTGGGTCCGCGCCGGTCGTGAGAGGGGGAAGCGGGGACCGGCGCGCGAGGTGGAGAACGGGGGAGGAAGGGGCCGGGGCTGCGGTGACCCGGCCCCCGGGAGGGGGAGGTGACCCGGCCCGGAAGGCGGGATGACCCGGCCCCGGGACGGGAGTCGGGGCGGCGGCGGTGACCCGGCCCCCGGGGTCGGGAGGTCAGCCCTTGACGGCGCCCTGCATGATGCCGCCCACGATCTGCTTGCCGAAGATCGCGAAGACCAGCAGTAGCGGCAGCGTGCCGAGCAGCGCGCCCGCCATGATCAGGGACTGGTCGGGGGTGTAGCCGCGGCCCAGCCCCGCGATGGCGACCTGCACGGTCGGGTTGCCGTTCTGGGTCAGGACCAGGAACGGCCACAGGAAGTCGTTCCAGGACTGCACGAACATCAGCATGCCGAGCACCGCCATCGCGGGCCGCGCCGCCGGGAACACCACGTGCCAGATCACCCGCCAGCTGCTGGCGCCGTCGACGCGCGCGGCCTCGATGATCTCGTCCGGCAGCGCCTGGAGCAGGTACTGCCGCATGAAGAACACGCCGAACGCGCTCACCAGGGACGGCAGGATCACCGCCTGGAGCTGGTCGGACCAGTCCAGCTTGGCGATCAGGATGTACAGCGGGATGATGCTCAGCTGCGGCGGCACCATCATCGTGCCGACCACGATCAGCATGAGCCCGTTGCGGCCCTTGAACCTCAGCTTGGCGAAGGCGAACCCGGCGATCGTCGACAGGAAGACGATCGTGCAGGCCGAGATCCCCGCCACGATGGTGGTGTTGAGGAACGCCTCGCCGAGGTTGGCGTCCTTCCAGGCGATCTCCAGCTTGTCGAACAGGTTGCCGCCGAACCAGAGGGGCGGCGGCGTCTGGGCGAGCCGCTGGTTGTCGCGCGAGGCGGCGATCGCCGTCCACACCAGCGGGAACAGCGAGCCGATGGTGAACAGGGCGAGCACGAGGTACGCGATCGGGCCGGCGTGCAGCTGCCCGCCGGCCCGGCTCGCCCTGGAGCCTCGCCGGCCCTTGCGGGGCGGTTCGGGTGCCGCGTCGGCCGGGGGTTTCGTCAGGGTCGTCGTCACGGCCGGTCCTCCTTAACTACTGGCGCGCAGCCGGCGCGAGATGACGGAGTTGACGATCCCGATCACGATGAGGATCAGGAACATCGCCCAGGCGATCGCGGAGGCGCGGCCCAGGTGCTGGTTGACCCAGCCCTGCTCGTACAGGTACAGGCCGAGCGTCTGGAACTGGTGCTGGGAACCGCCCGAGGCGCCCTTGTTGGCGTCGAAGAGCAGCGGCTCGCCGAAGACCTGCGAGGCGCCGATGGTCGACACGACGACCGTGAACAGGATCGTCGGACGCAGCGAGGGCAGCGTCACGTGGATGAACTGGCGCCAGCGGCTGGCACCGTCCAGTGCCGCCGACTCGTACAGGTCCTGCGGGATCGCCTGCATCGCGGCCAGGTAGATCAGCGCGTTGTAGCCGGTCCAGCGCCAGATGACGATGGAGGAGACGGCGAACTGGGAGGGCCACTTCTCGTTCTGCCAGTCGACCTTGTCCAGGCCGATCGAGTCGAGGACCCAGTTGATCATGCCGTAGTCACGGCCGAAGAGCAGCACGAAGACCAGGGAGGCCGCGGCGATCGAGGTCGCGTACGGCGCGAGCATCACGACCCGGTAGAAGGTCGAGGCGCGCAGCTTGTAGTTGAGGATGTGCGCGAGGCCCATCGCCATCAGCAGCTGCGGCACCGTCGAGATGATGCCGATGGTCAGGGTGTTCTTCGCGGCGTTCCAGAAGAACTCGTCGTCGAAGATCCGGGTGTAGTTGTCCAGGCCCGTCCACTTCATGTCGGTGGGCGCGGTCAGCTCCACCGTGTGCAGCGAGGCCCAGCCGGTGTAGAGCAGCGGGAACAGGCCGAAGGCGAGGAACAGCAGGAAGAACGGCGAGACGAACGCGTACGGGCTCCAGCGCATGTCCCGCTGCCAGCGGCGGGAGAGCCGGGCACGTCTCTTCTGCTCCGCCCCCTCGGGGGCCCCGCCGGAGGGCGAGCGGCCCGGGGCCGCGCCCCCCTTCACGGGGGACGCGGCGGTGTCGTGCCGGGTGGTCATTCCGGTCACTTCTCCAGGTTGTTGTCGATGGTCTTGACCGCGTTGTCCCACGCCTCCTTGGGCGACTTGCCCTGGGTGACGAGGATGACGCCGTTGTCGGTCAGACCCTGCTGGATGATCTGGTCCTTCGGGCCGATCACCTGCGTCGGGATCGCCTCGGCGGCCTTGGCGAACAGCTCGCCGATGGGCGCGTCGCCGGTCATGTCGTTCTTGCCGCCGGTGACCTGCGGCAGCTTGTACGCCGCCGGGGCGCTCGGGAAGCTGCCCATCTTCGAGAAGAGCTTGGCCTGCTGCTCGGGCGCGGTCAGCCAGGTGATCAGCTTCTCGGCCTCCTTGACGTGCTTGCCGCTCTTGGGCACGCCGAGGAAGGTGCCGCCCCAGTTGCCGGACTTCGGCGCGACGGCCACGTCCCACTTGCCGGCGGACTCCGGCTTGGACTTGGCCTTGATCGTGCCGAGCATCCACGGCGGACAGGCGACGGTCGCGAAGAGGCTGTTGGAGATGGTCTGGTCCCAGGCCGGCTGGAACTGGGTCTGCGACTGGACCAGGCCCTTCTCGGCGGCCTCCGCGGTCAGGTCGAAGGCCTCCTTGATCGCCGGGTTGGTCTTGTAGATGACCTTGCCGGAGGCGTCGTAGAACTTCTCCTGCTCACTGCTGGTGATGGCGTTGATCAGGCCGCCGGGGGAGTCCATGAAGTAGGTGTCCTTGGCGGCGGCCTTCTTGTACTGCTCGCCGGCCGCGATGAACTTCTTCCAGTCCCCCGCCCACAGCCTGGAGACCTCGTCGCGGTCGGTGGGCAGGCCCGCCTTCTCGAAGAGGTCCTTGCGGTAGCAGATGGCCATCGGGCCGATGTCGGTGCCGAGGCCGATGGTGGCGCCGTCCTTGGTGGTGGCCTGCTGCCACTTCCAGTCGAGCCAGTTGGCCTTGTCGACGCCCTCGACCTTGCCGACGTCGACGAACTTGTCGGCCTGGGTGGCGACGACCTCGGCTATGTTGCCGACCTCGATGGCCTGCACGTCCTGGAGGCCGCTGTTGGTGGTGAGGTGGTTGACCAGAGCGGGGTAGTAGTTCTCGTTCCGCTCGGTGACGTTCTCCTCGATGTTGATGTCCGGGTTGAGCTTCTCGTACTCGTCGTAGAGGCCCGCCTCCTTGAAGCCCATCGTGCCGAACAGACCGAGGGTGATCGTGGTCTTGCCGCTGCTGTCGCCCGACGACGAGCCGTCCTCGTCGTTGCCGTCGTCGGCGCAGCCGGCCAGCAGCCCGGCGCCCAGCGACGCGACGGCCGCGATGACCACCGCCTTGCGGGCGGATCGAGTACGTGCTGCTCGCATTGCGTCCTCCTGTTGCCCTGACGTGCCGACCCCCCGGCCAACTACATGGTTGGACCCGCTGCTTCATGTGGTTCTCGTGCTGCTGCGGCTCGGGCGGGGAACGTGCGGGATGTGTATGTGCCAGGTAGTGTGGGAGCGCTCCCACAAGTGATGTGTTGAAGAGTCGCGGCTCCGGGCGGGGGTGTCAAGGGAACGGACGCGGCGAAGTGCGTTCAGTTATCGGCCTGTTAACTGGGCGCCACGGGCGGTCGGGAGTCACCCCTTGTGCGACGGGGAGGGTCCGGAGCCGGCCATTACACCTGACCGGCCTGTTAAATTCCAGGCCAGCCGCAGAGTGCGGGGTCTCGACGGGAGGCGGAGCCGATGGCAAGCCACGGAGCGCGTGGGCGGAGCGGTGGCCGGCCCACCCTCGAAGAGGTGGCGGCACGGGCGGGCGTCGGCCGCGGCACGGTCTCCCGCGTGATCAACGGCTCCCCCCGGGTCAGCGACACGACCCGCGCCGCGGTCGAGGCGGCCGTCGCGGAACTCGGCTACGTCCCCAACACCGCGGCCCGCGCGCTGGCGGCCAACCGCACGGACGCGGTCGCGCTGGTCGTCCCCGAGCCGGAGACCCGGTTCTTCGCGGAACCGTACTTCTCGGACATGCTGAAGGGGGTCGGCTCCCAGCTGTCCGACACCGAGATGCAGTTGCTGCTGATCTTCGCGGGCAGCGACCGCGAACGCGAACGCCTCGCCCAGTACCTCGCCGCCCACCGCGTGGACGGCGTCCTGCTGGTCTCCGTGCACGCCGACGACCCGCTGCCCGACCTGCTGACCCAACTGGAGATCCCCGCCGTCATCAGCGGCCCGCGCTCGGCCGGGGAGTCCCTGGCGTCGGTGGACTCCGACAACTTCGGCGGCGCCCGCTCGGCCGTCGAGCACCTGCTCTCCCGGGGCCGACACCGCATAGCCCACATCACCGGCCGCCTCGACGTGTACGGCGCCCAGCGGCGCGTCGACGGCTACCGCGCGGCCCTGCGCGACGCGGGGCACGAGGCGGACGAGAGCCTGATCGAGGCCGGCGACTTCACCGAGGAGGGCGGACGCCGCGCGATGGAGGAACTGCTGCGCCGCCACCCCGACGTGGACGCCGTCTTCGCCGCCTCCGACGTCACGGCGGCCGGCGCCGGGCAGGCCCTGCGCGCCGCGGGCCGCCGCATCCCGGACGACGTGGCCCTCGTCGGCTACGACGACTCGGCCATCGCCCGCCACATGGAGCCCCCGCTGACCAGCGTCCGCCAGCCCATCGAGGAGATGGGCCGCGCGATGATAGACCTCCTCCTCACCGAGATCGCCGACCGGCGCCCGGCAGCGTCCCGGGGACCGCAGCGCCACCAGGTCGTCCTGGCGACGGAGTTGGTGGAACGCCGGTCGTCGTGAGCCGGGGTCGCCCCGGGCGCGGCCGCTGGTGCGACGCGTCATTCCGGCGCGGGTCCCAGGTCCCGTGCGAGCGGAGACCGGGTGACCCGAGAACCCCACGGCGGTACTCCTTCGAGCGAGTGCCCGCACCCTACGGGCCGGCACTGACCACGCGGTTCCGCCTCCCCTCGGCGCCGTGGTGCCGGCCGAGCCGCCGCCGCCCCGAAGCGGAGGCCGCTGTACGCCCCTCAGTCGAGGCAGAACTCGTTGCCCTCCACGTCCTGCATCACCAGGCACGCCTCGTTCTCGTCGTCGGCGGGCAGGAGGCGTACGCGGCGGGCGCCGAGAGCGGTGAGGCGGGCGCACTCGGCCTCCAGGGCGGCGAGGCGCTCCTCGCCCGCGAGGCCGGTTGCGGCGCGGACGTCGAGGTGGACGCGGTTCTTGACGGTCTTGCCCTCGGGGACGCGCTGGAAGTAGAGGCGGGGGCCCTCGCCGGCGGGGTCGGCGCAGGCGGACCACGCGTTCCGCTGCTCGGGGGGCAGCGTGCGGTCGTACTCGGTCCAGGTGGCGAAGCGCTCGGGCGGGGGCGGGAGGACGTAGCCCAGGACCTCGCACCAGAAGCGGGCTACGCGCCCGGGGTCGGCGCAGTCGAAGGTGACCTGGAACTTCTTGACCGGCGGCATCGGCGCACTATAGCGGGGCGGGTTCGCCGGCGGGGCCCGGCCGGCGCCGTAGCTCCGCCGTGGTGGCGGCCACCACGGCGACCGCGCCGAGGCAGAGAAGGCCGCCGCTGACCAGGGCCGTCGTTCCGGAGGTGGCGCCCGCGACGAGGCCGCCGCGGAGGTTGCCGAGGTCGGGGCCGGCCTGGCCGACGATCTGTTCGGCGGCGCCGACGCGGCCGAGGAGGTGGCGGGGCGTGTGGGTCTGGACGACCGTGCCGCGGGACACCACCGAGACGGTGTCGGCGGCGCCGGCCACGGCGAGGCAGACCAGGCCGGTCCACGGTCCGGGTGCCAGGCCGAACAGGGTCAGTGCCGCGCCCCAGGTCGCCGATCCGGCCAGCATCACCAGGCCGGGGCGGGGGAGCCGGGTGAAGGCCCCGGAGAAGAGGGACGCCGTGACGCCGCCCACCGCGACGGCGGTGAGGAAGAGGCCGAGGGTGCGCGGGTCGCCGCCGAACCGTTCCGCGTTGATCAGCGGGAACAGGCTGACCGGCATCGACAGCAGCGTGGTCGCCAGGTCGGTGAGCAGCGCCCCGCGGACGACCGGGGTGCGGACCACGAAGGACAGCCCGTCGCCCACCCCGCGCAGACCGGTGCGCGCGGGCTCCTCGCCCGGGGGCATGCGGGGCAGCCCGAAGGCACCGTACAACGCGGCGGCGAAGGTCAGCGCGTCGACCGCGTAGCAGCCGCCCACGCCCCAGGCGCCCACGGTCACGCCGCCCAGCGCGGGACCGAGCAGCATCGCGCCCTGGAACGCGATGCGCCGCAGGGCCAGGCCCGCCGCGAGCTGGTGCTCGGGGAGCAGATGCGGAACGAAGGTGCGCGAGGCCGGGCCGCCGCCCGCGGCGCAGCAGGACTGGAGGGCCACCAGGGCCAGGACGCCGAGGACCGGCAGGCCGCCGAGGAAGCCCTGGAGGGAGAGGAGTAGCGCGCAGACGGCCTGGCCGCCGGTCATGAGGAGGTAGAACCGCCGGCGGTCCACGCGGTCGACGAGCGCACCCGCGAACAGCCCCAGCGCGACCAGCGGAACCGCCTGCGCCAGCCCGACGGCCCCCGTCCACGCCGTACTCTCCGTCCTCTCCCAGACCTGGAACATCACGGCGACGAGCGTCATCTGCCCGCCGAACCCGGACAGGGTCTGGCCGGTCCACAGCCGCCGGAAGGGCGGTGAGGACCGCAGGGGGCCGATGTCGATCAGCGCGCGCGTCAGCCCCGCGCTCACGACGGGTTCTCGGCCAGCTTCTCGGCGATCCGGTCGTGGAAGCTCCTGCGCTCCAGCGCCCGCTCGATGTCGGTGACGACCCGGGAGAGCGGGTAGGGGATCTCGGCCTCCAGGTCGGCGAGGGCCGCTTCGGTGGCCCGCCACTCCGCCGCCAGCCGGCCGACGACGCGGCGGGCCTTGTCGGTGAGCGTCACCTTCCTGGTCCGCGCGTCGTCGCCGACGACGGTCCGTACCCAGCCGGCCGCGCGCATCGCGGCGACCTTCTGGCTGAGCGCCGAGTGCGTGCGCTGGACCGACTCGGCCAGTTCCGCGATCGTCATCGGCCCCTGAGCGTGCAGCCGCAGCAGTTCCATGACGAAGCTGGGCTTGAGTCCTTCGATCCGCTGCTCGGTGTGCACGCGCGCGATGTCGGCGTCCATCGACGCCTGGAGCAGCCGCAGGGGCCGCCAGAGGCTCTGCTGTGTCGGGTCGGGTGCGTGGGGGTCGGACGCCATGCCGATCATCGTAACAGTACTTACATAAGTGCTGTTGCTTCGGCTTCCCTGACTCTTCTGACGGCACGTCAGCAGGCTGCGGCATTAGTGGAGTTCGTGGTGAGTCGGGCAGGGGCGAGCGGCGGGCGCATGGGGGAAGCAAGGGGCGAACGGGGCGGGTCCGCAGGGCGGGCGGGCGACACCGTCTCGATGTCGGCCACGACAACCGTACCGACGAGCCGGAGCGGGGACGCGGAAGAGGCCGCCCCTCCCGCTTTCGCGGAGGGGCGGCCTCTTCGATCAGGGTGAGTGACGGGACTTGAACCCGCGGCCACCTGGACCACAACCAGGTGCTCTACCAACTGAGCTACACCCACCAAGGCCGGTGCTCGAATCCCGCGTGGCGGGGTTTCCCGACCGGCTGAGAAAAAGTGTACAGGGTCCGAAGGGGTGCTCGCGCCCGGCTTTCCGGGGGCGGGCCGGCGCCCGGCCGGCGGCCGCTACCGGGCGCGGACCACGTGCTTCGCGGCGATCGCCTTCGCGGTCTCCGAGTCGGGGCCGGGCTGCGGGACGAAGACCGCCTCGCGGTAGTAGCGCAGCTCGGCGATGGACTCGCGGATGTCGGCGAGTGCCCGGTGGTTGCCGTTCTTCTCGGGACTGTTGAAGTACGCCCTCGGGTACCAGCGGCGGGACAGTTCCTTGATCGAGGAGACGTCCACGATGCGGTAGTGGAGGTAGTCCTCCAGCGTCGGCATGTCCCGCAGCAGGAAGCCGCGGTCGGTGCCGACGGAGTTGCCGCACAGGGGGGCCTTGCCGGGCTCCTTGACGTGCTCGCGTACATACGCCAGGACCTGGGCCTCGGCGTCCGCCAGGGTCGTGCCGCCGGGCAGCTCCTCCAGGAGGCCGGACGCGGTGTGCATCTGACGTACGACCTCCGGCATCGTCTCCAGGGCCCGCTCCGGCGGACGGATGACGATGTCGACGCCCTCGCCGAGGATGTTCAGCTCGGAGTCGGTGACGAGGGCGGCCACCTCGATGAGCGCGTCGTCGGACAGCGAGAGGCCGGTCATCTCGCAGTCGATCCACACCATGCGATCGTTCATGCGGACACCTTACGGCGGGTGTCCGCCGGGTTGGCCCCCGGCGTCGGGGTGGGCCTCGTCATCGGACGCCGGACGGGCCGGGAACGACGCCGGACGGGCTGACACGTGCCCGCCCGGCGTTCGAGAGGTCACCCTCCGTCACCCGGTCACCTCACGGTGCGCTCCGTTGCCCCGGCACGCCGGCCACCGTGGCCGGGACCGGGGTGCGGCGGGTCTGGTAGGGGACCGCCGTCTCCGGGGGGAGCTCGGCGTGGGGCAGGGGGCGGGGCGCCGTCGTCGGGTCGGGGTCCGCCGGGCGGTCGCCGGCGGGGCGGCGGGCCCGGTAGGCCGCGCGGTAGGCGGCGGGCGACGAACCGAGCTGGCGGCGGAAGTGCCCGCGCAGCGCCACCGGCGAGCGGAAGCCGCAGCGGCCCGCGACCTCGTCCACCGAGTAGTCCGACGTCTCCAGGAGCCGCTGCGCCTGGAGGACCCGCTGGGTGATCAGCCATTGGAGCGGGGCGCTGCCCGTCAGTGACCGGAACCGGCGGTCGAAGGTGCGGCGGCTCATGTAGGCGCGCGCGGCGAGCGTCTCCACGTCGAACTGCTCGTGGAGGTGCTCCAGTGCCCAGGCGACGACCTCGGCGAGCGGGTCGGCGCCGATCTCCTCGGGTAAAGACCGGTCCAGGTAGCGCTCCTGGCCGCCGCTGCGGCGCGGCGGGACCACCAGGCGGCGGGCGAGCGCGCCGGCCGCCTCGTTGCCGTGGTCCGTGCGCACGATGTGCAGGCACAGGTCGATCCCGGCCGCCGTGCCCGCCGACGTCAGCACGTCGCCGTCGTCCACGAACAGCTCACGCGGGTCGACGTGCACCGACGGGTAGCGCTTGGCCAGCGTCGGCGCGTACATCCAGTGCGTGGTCGCGGGGCGGCCGTCCAGCAGACCGGCCGCGGCCAGCACGAAGGCGCCGGTGCACAGTCCTACTATCCGGGCCCCCTCCTCGTGCGCGCGGCGCAGCGCGTCGAGCGCCTCCTCCGGTGGGGGAGAGGTGATCGAACGCCAGGCCGGTACGACGACCGTGCCCGCGCGGGAGATCGCCTCCAGGCCCTGGGGCGCGGTGAGTTCCAGGCCCCCCGTGGTCCGCAGGGGGCCGTCCTCGCCGGCGCAGACCAGCAGCCGGTAACGCGGCACGCCGGCGTCCTGGCGGTCGATTCCGAACACCGAAAGCGGTATGGAACTCTCGAAGATGGGGCCGCCGCTGAACAGCAGCACCGCGACGATCTCCTTGCGGCGTCGCCCGGACAGCTTCCGGGCCGCGGCTTCCGGCGCGGCAGTGGAGTCGTGGCTCATCCCGCTAAGCCCCCCTCGGTGGTCGCGGCGCCCTGATCCCTTCGGGTCTGTCGCTCCAACACGTTTCCCCTCGGTCCTGCACGAGTCCCCCGCCATACACAGTCAAGATCGAATCTACTGTGTCCCGTCGAGCCGGGGTGGCCGGTTCGGCACTTGGGACAAAGTCGACATGGCAACTTGGCGTGAAGCAGTCGATCACGAAGCGTTGCACTCCGGGAGGTCGCAGGGAAGTGCGCCTTGTGTCAGTGGCCAATCCCCGTAGGGTGCGGAGGGTCTCCGAGACCCTTTCCGTGCAGGTGGAACGGGGGTTGGGGGGTGGTCGGGGGCAACGATGCACGACCACTGGAAGTTGGCTGAAAAGAAGCGGAACTGTGCGCGGAAACCGGTCAGTCGACCGGTGTGTTTTTCCCGTCGGCCCGCGGGTCCGCCGCCAGGCGCTCGGAGCGGCCCAGCAGCAGTCGGCAGACACCGGTGACGGCGGCCAGGCCGAGCGCGATGCCGGCGGTGCCCGCGAACGAGGCGCCGTACCAGAGGAGCGCGATCGGGACCAGGACGCAACTGAACGCCGCCCAGCGGACGAGGTCGGTGACGCCGGCGTCGCGGGGCGGTCCGGGAGCGGGGCGCGGCTCGGCGCGCGGCGGCTCGGCGGTGCGGTGCGGTCGGGACACGGGGGCTCCCAGGGGACGGCGGCACGGTGATCAACGTCCGCGCGCCGTCTCGGTCACGTTCGGTCACCGAATGTCGAATCCCGCGCAAACCGCCTGTACAGCGCAGCAACCATTGCGTTGCGGGCGCCCCCTCGGGCATGCTCCGGGGAACCCGCGGCGGACACCGGACGGGATCTGGGCGAAGGAGGCGTGGCGCCGTACCCTTGGGGGTATGGCCTGGGGAAGACCATTCCCGGACACACGGAAGCACGGACACACGGCTCCGCCGCCCACTGTTGTCCCCCATAGAGGATAAAAACGCCGAGACAGCCATGGCCGGTCACGAATTCTTCGAACCAGCGGACCGCAAGCGCCGCGTCGCCGAACCCACGGCGGCCGAGCCCCTGGCGGCGGAAGAGCCACGCCAGGCGTGCGACCCCGCCTTCAAGCACGGCGTCGTCGTCGGCTTCGACGGCTCCACCTCCAGCGAGCGCGCCCTCGCCTACGCGATCGGCATGGCGTCCCGGCTGAGTTCCGGCCTGGTCATCGTGCATGTCGCCAACCGGCTGCCCACCACCGTGTGGGCGGGCTGCGAGCCGCCCGTCTTCGTCGACGTCCCGGACCACCGCACCGAGGTGCTGGGCCTTGAGCTGGCGTGCGCCGACTATCTGTGCGACGTGCCCTGGATCCTGGTCGAGCGCGGCGGCGACATCTGCCACGAACTCGAGGAAGTGGGGCGGGAGTACGAGGCGGACGCCATCGTCGTCGGCTCCAGCCACGGACTGGTGGGCCGGCTCTTCGGCTCGATCGCCGGGCGGCTCGCCAAGCGGGCCCAGCGGCCCGTGGTGGTCATCCCGTAACGTCCAGCGAAAGAGCGGAAGAGCAGAAAAGAGGGGGCGCGGTCGTCCGCGCCCCCCTTTCGTCCGGCTGCCGCCCGCGTCCTACTCCACCGTCACCGACTTGGCCAGGTTGCGCGGCTTGTCGATGTCCCGGCCGAGCGCCAGCGCCGTGTGGTAGGCGAGGAGCTGGAGCGGAATGCCCATGAGGATCGGGTCCAGCTCGTCCTCGTTCTTCGGCACGACGATGGTGTGGTCGGCCTTCTCCTGCTCCTGGTGGGCGACGGCGAGGATCTGGCCGCTGCGGGCCTTGATCTCCTCCATCGCCGCGCGGTTCTTCTCCAGCAGGTCGTCGTCCGGCACGATCGCGACCGTCGGCAGGGCGGGCTCGATCAGGGCGAGCGGGCCGTGCTTCAGCTCGGAGGCCGGGTAGGCCTCGGCGTGGATGTAGGAGACCTCCTTGAGCTTCAGGGAGGCCTCGCGGGCGACCGGGTAGCCCCGGACGCGGCCGATGAAGAGCATCGAGCGGGCGTCGGCGTACTGCGCGGCCAGCTTCCTGACGTCCTCCTCCCGCTCCAGCATCTCGGAGATCTGCGCGGGCAGCTTGCGCAGGCCCTCGATGATCCGCTTGCCGTCGCGCACCGAGAGGTCGCGGGTGCGGCCCAGGTGCAGGGCGAGCAGCGCGAAGGCGACGCAGGTGTTGGTGAAGCACTTGGTGGAGACGACGCAGACCTCGGGCCCGGCGTGCACGTACATGCCGCCGTCGGCCTCGCGGGCGATCGCCGAGCCGACGACGTTGACCACGCCGAGGACCCGGGCGCCCTTGCGCTTCAGCTCCTGCACGGCGGCGAGGACGTCGTACGTCTCACCGGACTGGGAGACGGCGATGTACAGGGTGTCGGGGTCGACGACCGCGTTGCGGTAGCGGAACTCGGAGGCGGGCTCGGCGTCGGCGGGGATGCGGGCCAGCTCCTCGATCATCTGGGCGCCGATCTGGCCCGCGTGGTACGAGGTGCCGCAGCCGAGGATCTTCACGCGGCGCACGGCGCGCGCGTCGCGGGCGTCCAGGTTGAGGCCGCCGAGGTGCACGGTGGAGAAGCGGTCGTCGATGCGGCCGCGCAGGACGCGGTCGACCGCCTCGGCCTGCTCGTGGATCTCCTTGTGCATGTAGGTGTCGTGGCCGCCCATGTCGTAGGAGGCGGCCTCCCACTCCACGGTGGTGGGCTCGGACGTGGTCCGGGTGCCCTCGGTGGTGTAGGTGCGGAAGTCGTCGGCCTTGAGGGTGGCCATCTCGCCGTCGTCGAGGGTGACTATCTGGCGGGTGTGGGCGACCAGCGCGGCGATGTCGGAGGCGACGAACATCTCCTTCTCGCCGATGCCGAGGACGACCGGCGAGCCGTTGCGGGCGACGACGATGCGCTCGGGGAAGTCGGCGTGCATCACGGCGATGCCGTAGGTGCCCTCGATCAGGCGCAGGGTCTCGCGGACCTTGTCCTCCAGCTTCTCCGCCTCGGAACGGGCGATGAGGTGGACGAGGACCTCGGTGTCGGTCTCGGAGAGGAACGCGACGCCGTCCGCCTCCAGCTTCCGACGCAGGTCGGCGGCGTTGTCGATGATGCCGTTGTGCACGACGGCGACCTTGTCGTCGGCCGACATGTGCGGGTGGGCGTTGACGTCGGAGGGGGCGCCGTGGGTGGCCCAGCGGGTGTGGGCGATGCCGGTGGTGCCCTTGAAGCGCGCCGGGACCTTGGCCTCCAGGTCGCGCACCCGGCCCTTGGCCTTCACCATCCGAAGGCCGGTCGCCTTCGGCGCGGTGACGACGATGCCCGCCGAGTCGTAGCCGCGGTACTCCAGGCGCTGCAGGCCCTCCAGGAGCAGGGGCGCGACGTCACGCTTGCCGATGTAGCCGACGATTCCGCACATGGATCGGTCAACCTCGTTCTCTCTTCGGCTTCTCAGCCGTGGCCGGCTTCTCAGCCGTAGACGATGCGGCGCAGCTGACGGAGCGACAGCTCCGGCGGCGCGACCGCGCGGTAGGTGAGCTCCGCCGCGATCCGTTCGAAGATCGTCGCGTTCACCAGGCCCTGCGCCTGGAGTTCGCGGTGGCGGCGACGGACGTACTCCTCGGCCGTCTCGTCGAAGTAGGCGAGCACGTCCTGGATCACGCGCAGCGCCTCGCCCCGGCTCAGCGGGGAGGACCGCGTCAGATGATCAACGAGTTCGTCGTGCACCCGGTAGATCCTGGAGTACGGAAGGTGACTGTGCAAGAATCCTGCCCGATTTCGGGCAGATACCTGTTGAAGCTCTTATGAGTGGCTGTTCGCGGGATGTCCACCTGATGGCCGGTATCCCGTTGCCCCGGACGATCAGTTTCAGATGCCATGGACATCCCTCGCATGGGCGTTCCCGAGCAGCTCGCGGAACGCATGAGCATGGCTGAGCAGCACGAGTACCTGCGCGCGAGATTCTCGCGGCGCACGATGATCCGGGGCGGCGCGGTCACCCTCGGCGCCGTCGCGGGCGGCGCGTTCGTGCCGGGCGCCACCGCGCGGGCCGCCACCCCGAACCGGCGGCCCGGCGGCACCGACACCGTGGACGGCGCGCTGGCCGCCCCCTTCGGCCGCCACCTCGCCTTCGGCACCGACCCGCGCACCGAGATGACCGTCTCCTGGCAGGTCCCGGTCGCCGTCAAGAAGCCCTTCCTCCGCATCGGCGCCCACCCCTCGGACCTCTCCCGGAAGATCGACGCCGAGCTGCGCCCCCTGCACACCCCGGCCGGGGTCGGCGCCAGCGGCGACCACACCCAGTACTACGTGCACGCCAAGCTGTCCCGGCTCCAGCCCGGCCGCACCTACTACTACGGCGTCGGCCACACCGGCTTCGACCCGGCCGAGCCGCACCTCGCCGGCACGCTGGGCACCTTCACCACCGCGCCCTCGCGCGCCGAGCCGTTCACCTTCACGGCCTTCGGCGACCAGGGCGTCAGCTACCACGGCCTCGCCAACGACGCCCTGATCCTCGCCCAGAACCCCTCCTTCCACCTGCACGCCGGTGACATCGCGTACGGCGACCCGGCCGGGCAGGGCAAAACGTCCGACACCGGCTTCGACTCCCGGGTGTGGGACCAGTTCCTGTACCAGACCGAGTCGGTCGCCAAGCAGGTCCCGTGGATGGTGTCGTACGGCAACCACGACATGGAGGCCTGGTACTCGCCCAACGGCTACGGCGGCGAGCAGGCCCGCTGGGAGCTGCCCGACAACGGCCCCGACGCGGCCAACCTCCCCGGCGTCTACTCCTTCGTGCACGGCAACACCGCCGTGATCTCCCTGGACGCCAACGACATCTCCTTCGAGATCCCCGCCAACCTGGGCATCTCCGGCGGCACCCAGACCCGGTGGCTGGAGCGGCAGCTGGGGAAATACCGGGCCGACCGGGACATCGACTTCGTCGTCGTCTTCTTCCACCACTGCGCCTACTGCACCTCCACCGCCCACGCCTCCGAGGGCGGGGTGCGCGACGAGTGGGTGCCGCTGTTCGAGAAGTACACCGTCGACCTGGTGATCAACGGCCACAACCACGTCTACGAGCGCACCGACGTCCTCAAGCGCGGCGAGGTCGCCAAGAAGCTCCCGATCGGCGGCACCGCCTACCCGGAGACCGACGGCGTCGTCTACGTCACGGCGGGCGCGGCCGGCAGGAGCCTGTACGCCTTCAGCGCCGACCAGACGTACGAGGGCCACGAGAAGGACACCGAGTCGGTGGCGTCCTTCGTGTGCGTCGACGGCGGGCACCAGGAGGAGACCGTCGCCTGGTCGCGGGTGCGCTACCTGGACTACTCCTTCCTGCGCGTCGACGTGACGCCGGCCGCCAAGGGCCGCACGGCCACGCTGAAGGTGCGCGGCATCGCGGAGACCGGCGAGACGGTCGACCACTTCACGGTGGCCCGCCGGGCGCGGTAGAGCGGCGCACGGCCCGTCACATCCGCTTCCGCACCGCCTGCTTGGCGAGGGCGAACTCCTCGTCGGTCAGGACCCCGGAGCGGTGCAGTTCGCCCAGCTCCCGCAGCCGCCGCAGCAGCGCGTCGTGGTCGTCCTCGACGGCCGGGGCGGCGGCGGCGGGGGCCGGGACGGGCGTACGGCCGCCCGGCCGGGCCGCCTCCAGGGCCGGGGCGGCGGACGGGTGCGGGAGGCGGGCCCGCACGGCGGCGGCCACCAGGGCCATCAGCGGGTCCTCTTGAAGCCTCACAGCTCCACGGTGTTGGGGTCGTACGGCTGCTCGACGGAGTTGAGAAACACGATCCGTTCCGAGGTGATCCACCGGGACGGGTGAACACGGCGGAAGTCCTGGCCGGTCGTTCGCCGGTCGGACTACCGTCCGGGACCGTGAAGGTGGTGGTGCAGATGAAGCTGCTGCCGACGCCGGAGCAGGCGTCGGCCAGCATCTTGCGGTAGGGCGAGTAGCGGTCGGTGGCCTGCTCGTACTCCAGGTGCCGGTAGCCGACGGCCGCCCGCTCGCGGATGATCGTGAAGCCCGTCGACTTCAGCACCCGGTCGTTCTCGATGAGCTGGGCGAGCCAGTCGTTGATGGCCGGGGTCGCCTCCATGTACGCCGCCGACAGGCCGCGCATGAAGCCCATGTTGAGGACGGACAGGGCCGTCTTCACATAGTGCTTCTCGGGGTGCGAGGCGTTGAAGAAGGTGCGGATGGACTGCTGGGCCAGGTACTCGTCGTCGCCCTCGCCGAGGCAGACCAGGTGTTCCCGGGCGACCTCGGCGGCGAAGGTGACGGTGAGCTTGTTCCACCACTGCCAGGGGTGGACCGGGACGAGGAGGTAGTCCGCCGGGTCAAGGCCCCGCGCGCGCAGGACGCCGTGGAAGCGGTCGACGGTGGCCGGACCCAGCTCGTCCCGGACGAAGGACTCGTACTCGATGCCCACCCCCGCCGTGAACGCAGCCCGGGAGCGGTGCGCGGCCAGCCAGACCCTCACTACTTGTCCCGGGGTGGGGCCCGACCGACCCCACCCGCCGCAGGCCGGGCGTCTCAGCCCGCCAGCCCCAACTCCCGGGCGATCAGCATGCGCTGGACCTCGCTGGTGCCCTCGCCGATCTCCAGGATCTTCGAGTCGCGCCACATACGGGCCACCGGGTACTCGTTCATGAAGCCGTAGCCGCCGTGGATCTGGGTGGCGTCGCGGGCGTTGTCCACGGCCACCGTGGACGAGTAGAGCTTGGCGAGCGCCGCCTCCTTCTTGAAGGGCTCGCCCGCCACCAGGCGCGAGGCCGCGTCGCGCCAGGCGAGGCGGGCCGTGTGGGCCTTCATCTCCATGTCGGCGATCTTGAACTGGATGGCCTGGTTGGCACCGATCGGCTTGCCGAAGGCGTGACGTTCCTTCGCATAGGCGACCGACTCGTCCACGCAGCCCTGCGCCAGGCCCGTGCCCAGCGCGGCGATGGCGATCCGGCCCTCGTCCAGGATGCGGAGGAACTGCGCGTAACCGCGCCCCTGTTCGCCCAGCAGGTTGGCCGCCGGGACCCGCACGTCGGCGAAGGACAGCTCACGGGTGTCCGACGCGTTCCAGCCGACCTTCGAATACGGGGCGGCCACCGTGAAGCCCGGCGTGCCGGACGGGACGATGATCGCCGAGATCAGGGGCCGGCCGTCCGGCTTGCGCCCGGTGACCGCGGTGACCGTCACCAGGCCCGTGATGTCGGTGCCGGAGTTGGTGATGAAGCACTTGGTGCCGTTGATGACCCATTCGCCGGTCGCTTCGTCCAGGCGGGCCGTCGTACGCGTCGCCCCCGCGTCGGAGCCGCCGTCGGGCTCGGTCAGGCCGAAGGCGCCCAGGATCTCGCCCGAGCAGAGCCGGGGCAGCCACTCCCGCTTCTGCTCCTCCGTGCCGAACAGATGGACCGGCATCGCGCCCAGCGAGACGCCCGCCTCCAGCGTGATCGCCACCGACGAGTCGACGCGGGCCAGCTCCTCCAGCGCCACGCCGAGGGCGAAGTAGTCGCCGCCCATGCCGCCGTACTCCTCCGGGAACGGCAGCCCGAACAGGCCCATGCGGCCCATCTCGCGCACGATCCCGTACGGGAACTCGTGCCGCTCGTAGAAGTCGCCGATCTTGGGGGCCACCACGTCGTGGGCGAACGCCTCGACCGTACGGCGCAGTTCGTCGAGTTCGGGGGAGAGCTTGTGGTCCATGACTGTCACGACTCCTGGTGGGAGAGGGCTCGTACGGTGCGGGACGGGCTCGGTCGGCCCAGGTGCGCGGCCATCCAGACGCTTGTGGCGACGAGGCGGCCGAGGTCGATGCCGGTGTCGATGCCGAGGCCCCGCAGCATCCACACGAGGTCCTCGGTGGCGAGGTTGCCGGTGGCGGACCTGGCGTACGGGCAGCCGCCGAGCCCGCCGGCGGAGGCGTCGACGGTGGTGACGCCGTGCCGCAGCGCGGTCAGGGTGTTGGACAGGGCCTGGCCGTAGGTGTCGTGGAAGTGGACGCCGAGCGCGGACACCGGGACGCCCGCCCCGGTCACTTCCGTGAGCAGGGCGCTCACATGCCCCGGGGTCGCCACGCCGATGGTGTCGCCGAGGCTCAGCTCGTCGCAGCCCATCTCCAGCAGGGCCCGGCAGACCCGCACCACCTGCGGGACGGGGACCGCGCCCTCCCAGGGATCACCGAAGCACATGGAGAGATAGCCCCGTACGTGGACGTCCGCCGCCTTCGCCCGCGCCACCACCGGCGCGAACATGGCGAGCGCCTCGTCCAGCGTGCGGTTGAGGTTGGCCCTGGCGAAGGACTCGGTGGCGCTGGCGAACACCGCCACCCGGCGGGCGCCCAGCGCGAGCGCCCGGTCCAGGCCGCGTTCGTTGGGCACCAGGACGGGCAGGTCGACCGGCAGCCCGGAGATGGCCGGGAACAGCTCCTCCGCGTCCGCCAACTGGGGGACCCACTGGGGATGCACGAAGCTCGTCGCCTCGATCGTGGTCAGCCCCGCGTCGGCCAGCCGGCGGACGAACTCCGCCTTCACCTCGGCCGGGACGATCTGCTTCTCGTTCTGGAGGCCGTCGCGCGCGCCGACCTCGTGGACGCGGACCCGGGCGGGCAGGCCCTCGGCCGGCACGGTCATCGGGAGGCCCGGCTCCGGGGCGTTCACACCGGCTCCTCGGCGTCGTCCGCGTCCGCGTCCGCGTCTGCGTCTGCGTCCGCGTCCGCGTCCGCGTCCGCGTCCGCGTCCGCGGGGGCGATGACCGCGAGCACCTGGTCCATCGCGACGGTCGTGCCCGGCGCCACGTCCAGCTCGGCGACGGTGCCCGCGTGCGGGGCGGAGACGACGTGCTCCATCTTCATCGCCTCCACGACCAGCAGGCTCTGGCCCGCGCTCACCTCGTCGCCGACGGCGACCTTCACCACCGTCACCGTGCCCGGCATCGGCGCGGTCAGCGAGTCGGCGCCCGCGTGGGCGGTACGGGTGAGGGAGGCGGCGACCGGGTCGTGGTCGCGTACCTGCCAGGCGTCGCCGTCCCGGCCGAGCCAGTCGGCGGCGCGGTGGAAGGTGTGCCGGACGCCGTCCAGGGTGACGGTGACGCGGTCCTCGGTGACGGTGTGGGTGCCGCGCGGGGTGTACTCGACCGGATCGGTGACGCGCAGGTGGAAGGCGACGGGCTTCGGCTCGCCCCCCGTCCGCCAGCCGCTCGGCACCGAGAACGGATTCGTCCAGCCCTCCCCGCGCGGCCGCAGCGCGTCCAGGCGTACGGCCGCCGCCGCCTCGTACACCTCCTCCGGTACGCCGTCGGGGACCAGGCCGTCGACCTCCCGCTCCACCAGTCCGGTGTCCAGCTCGCCCGCCACCACCGCCGGGTGCGCGAGCAGCCGCCGCAGGAACCCGGCGTTGGTCTGCACGCCCAGGGTGACCGTGCCGGCGAGGGCCGCGCGGAGCCTGCGCAGCGCCGTCTCCCGGTCGGGGCCGTAGGCGATGACCTTGGACAGCATCGGGTCGTACAGGCTGCCCACCTCGGTGCCCTCGCTGAGCCCCGAGTCGGTGCGGACGCCGTCGCCCTCGGGCTCGTGGAGCCGCAGGACCGTGCCGCCGGAGGGCAGGAAGCCGCGCGCGCCCTCTTTGACGGACACGGTCTCCGCGCACAGGCGGGCCTCGATCGCGTGCCCGGTGAGCCGTACGTCCTCCTGCCCGAACCCGAGCCGCTCGCCCGCCGCCACCCGCAGCTGCCACTCCACCAGGTCCAGGCCCGTGACCAGCTCGGTCACCGGGTGCTCCACCTGGAGACGGGTGTTCATCTCCATGAAGTAGTACGAGGACGGGTCGCCCCCGGGCACGATGAACTCCACCGTGCCCGCGCCCCGGTAGCCGCAGGAGCGGGCCGCCTGCACGGCCGCCTCGCCCATCGCGGCCCGGGTCGCCTCGTCGAGCAGCACGCTCGGCGCCTCCTCGACGACCTTCTGGTGCCGCCGCTGGAGCGAGCACTCGCGCTCGCCGAGGTGGACGACGGTGCCGTGGCCGTCGGCGAGGACCTGGATCTCGATGTGCCGGGGCCGGTCGATCCACCGCTCCACCAGCAGCGTGTCGTCGCCGAAGGAGGCGCGGGCCTCGCGGCGGGCGGCGGCGATCTCGTCGGCCAGCGCGACGGCGTCCCGCACCAGCCGCATGCCCTTGCCACCACCGCCCGCCGACGGCTTCAGCAGCACGGGCATGCCGGTCTCCCGGGCCGCGTCCGCCAGTTGCCCGTCGCTCAATCCGCTGCCGCTGGAGCCCGGCACCACCGGCACCCCGGCGGCCCGCACCGTCTCCTTGGCCCGGATCTTGTCGCCCATCAGCGCGATGGCGTCGGCGCCCGGCCCGATGAAGACCAGCCCCGCCGCCTCGCAGGCCCGCGCGAACCCGGCGTTCTCGGCGAGGAAGCCGTACCCCGGGTGCACCGCCTGCGCGCCGGTCCGCGCCGCCGCCTCCAGCAGCCGCTCGATGGACAGATAGCTCTCCGCGGCCGGCGCCGGACCGATCCGTACCGCCTCGTCGGCCTCCCGCACGTGCCGGGCGTCCGCGTCGGCGTCGGAGTAGACCGCCACCGAGCGCACGCCCAGCGTGCGCAGCGTCCGGACGACCCGGACGGCGATCTCGCCGCGGTTGGCCACCAGTACCGTGTCGAACATCGTCGTCCGTCCCCTCACATCCGGAAGACGCCGAACCGGGGTTCTCCCAGCGGCGCGTTGGCACACGCGGTCAGCGCGAGACCGAGCACCTGCCGGGTGTCGGCGGGCTCGATCACCCCGTCGTCCCACAGGCGGGCGGTCGCGTAGTAGGCGTTGCCCTGGTGCTCGTACTGGGCCCGGATCGGCGCCTTGAAGGACTCCTCGTCCTCGGCGGGCCAGTCCTCGCCGCGCGCCTCCACCTGGTCCCGCTTCACCGTGGCCAGCACCGACGCCGCCTGCTCGCCGCCCATCACGGAGATCTTGGCGTTGGGCCACATCCACAGGAAGCGCGGCGAGTACGCCCGCCCGCACATCGAGTAGTTCCCCGCGCCGTACGACCCGCCGACCACCACCGTCAGCTTCGGCACGCGGGTGCACGCCACCGCCGTCACCATCTTGGCGCCGTGCTTGGCGATGCCCCCGGCCTCGTAGTCCCGGCCCACCATGAAGCCGGAGATGTTCTGGAGGAAGACCAGCGGGATGCCGCGCTGGTCGCACAGCTCGATGAAGTGGGCGCCCTTCTGGGCGGACTCGGAGAACAGGATGCCGTTGTTGGCGACGATGCCGACGGGGTGGCCGTGGATCCGGGCGAAGCCGGTGACCAGGGTCTGCCCGAACTCCGACTTGAACTCGGCGAACCGCGAGCCGTCCACCACCCGCGCGATGACCTCGCGCACGTCGTAGGGCGTACGGGAGTCCACCGGGACCGCGCCGTACAGCCCCTGCGGGTCGACCCTCGGTTCGACGGCGGCCTGGACGCCCCAGGGGAGCGGGCCGCGCTCGGGCAGGGTGGAGACGATCTGCCGGACGATCCGCAGCGCGTGCGCGTCGTCCTCGGCGAGGTGGTCGGTCACGCCGGAGATCCGGGAGTGGACCTCGCCGCCACCCAGCTCCTCCGCCGTCACCACCTCGCCGGTGGCGGCCTTCACCAGCGGCGGGCCGCCGAGGAAGATCGTGCCCTGGCCCCGGACGATCACCGCCTCGTCGCTCATCGCCGGGACGTACGCGCCGCCCGCCGTGCAGGAGCCGAGGACGGCCGCGATCTGCGGGATGCCGGCGCCGGACATCCGGGCCTGGTTGTAGAAGATCCGCCCGAAGTGCTCGCGGTCCGGGAAGACCTCGTCCTGCATCGGCAGGAACGCGCCGCCCGAGTCCACGAGATACAGGCACGGCAGCCGGTTCTCCAGCGCCACCTCCTGCGCGCGCAGATGCTTCTTCACGGTCATCGGGTAGTAGGTGCCACCCTTGACGGTGGCGTCGTTGGCCACGATCACGCACTCACGGCCCGCGACCCGGCCGATCCCGGCGATCACGCCGGCCGCCGGGGCCTGACCGTCGTAGAGCCCGTCCGCCGCGAGCGGCGCCAGCTCCAGGAACGGCGACCCCGCATCGAGCAGGGTGTCCACCCGGTCGCGCGGCAGCAGCTTGCCGCGCGCGGTGTGCCGGGCCCTGGCCCGCTCACCGCCGCCGAGCCGGGCCGCCGCGAGCCTGTCGCGCAGCTCCCGGACGAGGACGCCGTGCGCCTCCTCGTTGGCCCGAAAGGCGTCGGAGGCGGGGTCGGCCGCCGTCGTCAGCTCCGGTGCCTCGTGCATCGTGCGGTCCCCTCACCCAGTGGTCGACCAGTTAATGAGCGTTAACGCATGCGCCTTCAGGTTAACGACCGCTAACCTCCCTGTCTACAATCGTCCGCATGGCCACCAGAACCGACGCCCCCACCCGCCGCGAGCAGATCCTCAAGGAGGCCGCCCGGCTCTTCGCCGAGCGCGGCTTCCACGGGGTCGGCGTCGACGAGATAGGTGCCGCCGTAGGCATCAGCGGGCCCGGCCTGTACCGGCACTTCGCCGGCAAGGACGCGATGCTCGCCGAGCTGCTGGTCGGCATCAGCGACTCGCTGCTGACCGGGGCGAAGCGGCGGCTGGCGGAGGCCGAGGGGGTGGACGGCTCCGGGTCCGGCCGTGCGGCGGCGGTCCTCGACTCGCTGATCGAGGGTCACATCGACTTCGCGCTCGACGACCGCCCGCTCATCACCCTGCACGACCGCGAGCTGGACCGCCTCCGGGACGCCGACCGCAGGATGGTGCGCCAGCTCCAGCGGCAGTACGTCGAACTGTGGGTCGGCGTGGTGCGCGAGGTCTACCCGGCGATCGCCGAACCCGTCGCCCGCTCGGCCGTCCACTCGGTCTTCGGCCTCCTCAACTCCACCCCCCACCTCGGCCGCCCCGGCTCCCTCCCGAGCCGCGCGGGCACGGCGACCCTGCTGCACCGGATGGCGCGGGGGGCGTTCGCCGCGGCGGGGGCGGAGTGACGCGCGGGGGCGGAGGTGAGGGAAGGCTTCCGGACGTGATGAGCGTTACCTGGCGCCCGCCCTTTACGGCACTCCCTACCCGCCGGTACGGTGAACTCTGAGCAAGCGCTTAGATTTCGTACCCTGGAGGTGGCGCGGTGCGCCGTACGGTGTTCAACGAGGACCACGAGGCGTTCCGGGAGACCCTGCGCGCCTTCATCGAGGCCGAGGTCGTCCCCGTCTACGACGAGTGGTTCGCCGCGGGCCAGGCGCCGCGCGAGTTCTACCACAAGCTCGGTGACCTGGGGATATTCGGCATCAACGTCCCCGAGGAGTTCGGCGGCGCGGGCCTGGACAGCCACAAGTTCGAGGCCGTCCTCTACGAGGAGACCGCCCGCGCGGGCGTCCAGTTCGGCGGCTCCGGCGTGCACGTGCTGCTCGCCCTGCCGTACATCAAGATGCTGGCCACGGACGAGCAGAAGAAGCGCTTCCTGCCGAAGTTCGTCACCGGTGAGGAGATGTGGGCCATCGCGATGACCGAGCCGGGCACCGGCTCCGATCTCGCGGGCATGAAGTCCACCGCCAGGCTCTCCGCGGACGGCACCCACTACGTCCTCAACGGCGCCAAGACCTTCATCACCGGCGGCGTGCACGCCGACAAGGTCATCGTCTGCGCCCGCACCTCCGCGCCGAAGGAGGACGACCGCCGCTTCGGTATCTCCCTGTTCGCCGTGGACACCAGGTCCGAGGGCTACTCGGTCGGCCGCAAGCTCGACAAGCTGGGCCTGCGCACCTCCGACACCGCCGAGCTGGCCTTCGTCGACGTCAAGGTCCCCGTCGAGGACCTGCTCGGCGAGGAGAACAAGGGCTTCTCCTACCTCGGACACAACCTCGCCTCCGAGCGCTGGGGCATCGCCTTCGGCGCCTACGCGCAGGCCAAGGCGGCCGTCCGCTTCGCCAAGCAGTACGTCCAGGACCGCACCGTCTTCGGCAAGCCGGTCGCGCACTTCCAGAACACCAAGTTCGAGCTGGCCGCCTGCCAGGCCGAGGTGGACGCCGCCGAGGCCGTCGCCGACCGCGCCACCGAGGCCCTGGACGCCGGCGAGCTGACCCCCGCAGAGGCCGCCAGCGCCAAGCTGTTCTGCACCGAGGTCGCCCACCGCGTCATCGACCGCTGCCTCCAGCTGCACGGCGGCTACGGCTACATGAACGAGTACCCCATCGCCCGCCTGTACGCGGACAACCGCGTCAACCGCATCTACGGCGGCACCAGCGAGGTCATGAAGATGATCATCGCGAAGGACATGGGCCTGTAGACCCGCGGCGCCCTCGGACATGAGCGAGGCACTCCAGTCCCTCCTCGATCTGCTCGACCTGGAGCGGATCGAGGAGGACATCTACCGCGGCCGCTCCCGGTCCGCCGTCGTCCCCCGGGTCTTCGGCGGCCAGGTGGCGGCCCAGGCGATGGTCGCCGCGGGCCGCACGGTCCCCGCGGAACGGCACGCGCACTCCCTGCACGCCTACTTCCTGCGCCCCGGCGACCCGGGCGCGCCGATCGTCTACAACGTCGACCGGCTGCGCGACGGCCGCTCCTTCACCACCCGCCGCGTGGTCGCCGTCCAGCACGGCAAGCCGATCTTCACCCTGTCGGCGTCCTTCCAGACGTACGAGGAGGGGCTCGACCACCAGGCGCCGATGCCGCCGGCGCCCGACCCGGCGACCCTGCCCACCGGTGAGGAGCGGCTGCGGAGCTACCCGCACCTGCCCGCGGACACCGTCGAGCGCTTCCTGGAGGCCCGGGCCGCCGTCGACCTGCGCTACGTCTCCGACCCGCCCTTCGGCGTCTTCGGCACCCCGCGCGAGCCGCACTCCCAGGTGTGGTTCCGCACCAACGGCAAGCTCACCGACGACCCGCTCCTGCACGTCGTCCTCGCCACCTACGTCTCCGACATGACCCTGCTCGACTCGGTGCTGCTCGCGCACGGCCGGGGCGGCTGGGCCGTCGGCGACGTCGTCGGGGCCTCGCTGGACCACGCCATGTGGTTCCACCGGCCCTTCCGCGCCGACGAGTGGCTGCTGTACGACCAGGAGTCGCCGTCCGCGTCCGGCGGCCGGGGCCTCGGCCAGGCCCGGATCCACACGCAGGACGGGCGGCTCGCCCTCTCGGTCATCCAGGAAGGCGTGGTCCGCGTCCCTCGGGAACACTGAGGGGCATGGCGGAACCCGAAGCCGACACTCAGGGCGGCGACAGCACCTTCACGGTGCTGGTCGCCGCCTTCGCCAATCTGGGCATCGCGATCGCCAAGGCCGTGGCCGGCCTCGTCAGCGGCTCCAGCGCGATGCTGGCGGAGGCCGCGCACTCGGTCGCCGACACCGTCACCGAGGTCCTGCTGCTGACCTCGCTCAGACGCAGCGTGCGCCCCGCCGACGAGGACCACCCGCTCGGCCACGGCCCCGAACGCTACCTCTGGGCGCTGCTCGCCGCCGTCGCCACGTTCGTCGGCGGCGCGGTCTTCGCCCTCTACGACGGCATCCACTCCCTCACCCGCGGCGAGGACCCCGGCGACCCGCTGGTCGCGTACATCGTCCTGGCCGTCGCCGCCCTGCTGGAGGGCTACTCCCTGCGCACCGGCCTCAAGCAGGCGGGCGGGGAGGCGCGGCGCCACAGGATGTCCTTCGGCCGCTATCTGCGCCGCACCCCCGACACCGCCGTCAAGGCCGTCGTCATGGAGGACTCCGCCGCCCTGATCGGCCTGGTGCTGGCGGCGGGCGGGCTGCTCGGCTGCCAGCTCACCGGCTCCGGCGTCTGGGACGGCGCCGCCTCCCTGTGCATCGGCGTCCCGCTGCTCCACGTCGCCTGGGTGCTGGGCCGCTCCAACGTCGAGTTCCTCGTCGGCCGCCCGCTCCCGCGCACCGTACGGGAGCGCATCCGGGCCGAGCTGGTCGCGGTCGAGCACATCGAGGCCGTACGGGAGCTGACCGCGCTGGTGCAGGGGCCGCGGGAGGCGCTGGTCGCCGCCAAGGTCGACTTCCGGGACGCGTCGACGGCGGCGCAGATCGAGTGGGCCTGCGAGCGGGCCGAGCGGCGGCTGCGCGAGGAGTTCCCGATCGTGCGCCGGGTCTGCCTGGACCCGACGCCGGGGTTCGCGCAGCGCCGCGAGGAGGGGCTCAACCCGTCGGGATGAGCCCGGCCTCGTTCAGGAGGTACGCCGTCATCGGGTCGTAGTGGCGGGGCGTGACCACGTGGTCGTCCAGCGGCACCGCGACCTGGAGGGTGCCCTCGGACTCGGCGAGGAAGAGCGCCGGGTCGTTGCAGTCGGCGTACCCGACGGAGTCGAGGCCGTGCTGGGCGGCGCGACCGGCCCAGCCGTGGTCGGCGACGACCAGGTCGGGCAGGGGGCGGCCCGCGCGCTCCAGGCCGGTCAGGATCGCCTTCATCGGCTCCCCGGAGTGGGTGTGCCACAGCGAGGCGCCGTGCTCCAGGACCGCCACGTCCGCGAACTGCTGGACGTAACCCTCCTCCGTCGTCAGCCCCTCCGGAATCACGACGATCTCGCAGCCGGCGGTGCGCAGGGCGTCCGCCGTGGCGCGGTGCACGTCCAGCAGGCCGCCGGGGTGGCCGGTGGCGAACAGCACCCGCTGCCCGCCGTCGGCCGCCTTGCGCAGCCGGCCCGCCATGCGCTCCAGGCCGGACAGGGTCAGCTCCGGGTCGATGGTGTCCTGCCCGTACCGGTACTCCGGGTCGTCGTTGACGCCGACCCGCTCCGCCATCACCGCGAGCACGTCCTGCTCGTCGGTCCAGCGGTCGCCCAGCTCCAGACCGAGCCAGAAGCCCCGGTCGCCGTTCGCGAGCTTGCGGTAGTGGGAGAGGTTGTTCTCGCGGGGCGTGGCGACGTCGCCCGCGATACGCGTCCTGACGAGGTGTTCGGCGAGTTCGGCGCGGCTGGGTGTCCCGGGTATCGGCATGTCTCCATTGTGGGGCAGCGGCCTGTGGCCGTCCCGGGGGTCTGGGGGGGCTGGGACGCGGGTCACGTGGGCGGGGGTGCGGGTGCGCGGTGCGGGGGGCGCGGGTTTGGTGTCGGGGGGAGCGGCCCTGCCCCGTGGGCGCGGGGCGTACGGCGCTGGGGCGCGGGACCGCCGGCGCCGGCAGGTGCGGGGAGGCGCCCCCGGCCGGCGGGAACGTACACTTCGCAGCCGTCTTCCGGCCACCCCGGACCGACGCCCGCGCCCGGCACGGCGGCCGTACCCGGCCCGCCAGTACAGTCGGACAGCGGGAGTACATACGCGACGAAGCGTAAGAAGGAAGGCAGTACATGAGCGGCAACGAGACGCCCCGAGGGCCCGTCGACTCCTCCCGGGTCCCGAGGTACGCCGGACCCGCGACCTTCGCCCGGCTGCCCCGCCTGGACGAGGTCGGCCGCGCCGACGTCGCCGTGGTGGGTGTGCCGTTCGACTCCGGCGTCTCCTACCGGCCCGGCGCCCGCTTCGGCGGCAACGCCATCCGCGAGGCATCCCGCCTGCTGCGCCCCTACAACCCGGCGCAGGACGCCGCCCCCTTCGCCCTCGCCCAGGTCGCCGACGGCGGCGACATCGCCGTCAACCCCTTCGACATCCACGAGGCCGTCGAGACGATCGAGGCCGCCGCCGACGACCTGCTCGGCACCGGCGCCCGCCTGATGACCCTAGGCGGCGACCACACCATCGCCCTGCCGCTGCTGCGCTCGGTCGCCAGGAAGCACGGCCCCGTCGCCCTGCTCCACTTCGACGCCCACCTCGACACGTGGGACACCTACTTCGGCGCCGAGTACACCCACGGCACGCCCTTCCGGCGCGCGGTCGAGGAGGGCATTCTCGACACCGAGGCGCTGTCCCACGTCGGCACCCGGGGGCCGCTGTACGGCAAGAAGGACCTCACCGACGACGAGAAGATGGGCTTCGGCATCGTCACCTCCGCCGACGTCTACCGGCGCGGCGCCGACGAGGTCGCCGACCAGCTCCGGCAGCGCATCGGCGACCGGCCCCTGTATATCTCCATCGACATCGACTGCCTCGACCCCGCCCACGCGCCCGGCACCGGCACCCCCGAGGCGGGCGGCATGACCTCCCGCGAGCTGCTGGAGATCCTGCGCGGCCTGGCCTCCTGCCACCTGGTGTCCGCCGACGTCGTCGAGGTGGCCCCCGCGTACGACCACGCGGAGATCACGTCGGTGGCGGCGTCCCACACGGCGTACGAACTGACCACGATCATGAGCCGCCGGATCGCCGAGGAGAATGCGGCGGGGTGACCCACGGGCCGACCAGGTGCGCCGTCCGACCGCCGCGCGGACGGAGCACCTGGTCGTGGAGACGCTGTGAGCGGTCAGGCGGACATGCGGCCGTCCTTGACCGCCGCGACGAACGACGTCCAGCCGGCCGAGGGGAAGACCAGCGCGGGGCCTTGGGGGGCCTTGGAGTCGCGGACCGGGACGCCGGTCGGGTAGTCGTCCAGGACTTCGATGCAGCTGCCGCCTTCGTTGCCGCTGTACGTCGACTTGCGCCAGCCGTGCAGCGAGGAGGCGTTGGGGATGGTGGGTTCATTCACGATGTCCAAAGTCCTTTGCTGTCGCCCTCATCAGGGTCAGTGACTCCTTGAGCGGCATTGCGTCGCCTAGCGCGAGATCGTAGGTGCCTTCAAGGCGCTCGACCACGGCGGGGGAGTCGTGAATCTTGCCGACCTGGATGCCTTCGGAGTACGCCACCGGCGGCTGATCCTCGAACTTGAGCAGGGTGAGCATGCTCTGCATGAGGGGATGCACGCCCAGCCCGAAGGGCAGCACATAGATGCGAACGCGCCCCGACTCCACCAGCTTCACGATGTGACGGAGTTGTTCCGCCATGACATCGGGCCCACCCACCGCTCGCCGGAGCACGGCCTCATCCAGTAGCGCCCACACCACGGGCGTCACCGGGTCCTCCAGAATCTTCGCTCGCTCAAGGCGTGTGACAACGAGCCTGTCACATTCGGCTTCACCCACCGGAGGGAACGACGTGCTCAGAACCGCACGTGCGTACCTCTCCGTCTGGAGGATGCCGGGGACGAATGACAGGGCGAACTCCCTGATCATCGTCGCCTGCTGTTCGAGCTGAAGGGCCGTCTCGAAGTACCCGGCGACGGCGCTGTCGTCGTCCGGCAGGAAGCTGCTGAGCACATCGCCCGTGTTCAGCGCCCTGTCGAGGCGTCTCGCGTCCTCTTTGGACGGGGTGCGCCGGCCCGCCTCGATGTGCGCGATGTGCGAACGCGTCATGACGGCGGCCGTGGCCAGCTCCTGCTGCGTCAGCCCGGCCGCCTCGCGCTGCGCCTTCAACCACTCCCCATAGATGTTGCTCATCGTCAACTCCCATGTGACAGATGCTTTGTCACCTCTGACCCCCTGGCGAGCCTAACCCGGACCGTCTCACTCTGTGAGTGGATCGCTACACAGCGACGTCCATGCACGTCGACCTGCCCTCGGGCACGGAAGACCCCCGCGACCGCTACCGACGGCCCGGGGGCATGGCCCTCAACCACACTGGAGTCGAAGACGTGTTGCACCGTATCGCCTGGCTCGTCGAACCGCCGCTGCGGCTCCTGTGGCCCGCCTCCGGACGCCACCGCCACTGCCACCGCCACCGTGCCGGGGAAAGCCCACGGCCCACCCCCGCGCCGGCCGCGCCCGGCCGTCGCCCCTCCCCGCACGAAGCCCTCCTTCGTGGCGAGGACTCCCAGCTGGTCCGCCCCTATCTCCTCGCCCACGAACAACGCACGCGGGCCAGGCGGCAACGCGCCCGGCGCCGAACCCTCTGGCTCGCCGTGCACGGCATCGACGTAGGGCCGCGGCGCATCCACGGTGTCGATGTCGGCCCGCGCGGCAGCCGGGGTGCCGAGGCGGCCGCCGCATGATCTACGAGAGTCATGACGCCGCCGCCCCCGCGGGCACCCGGCCCCGCCTCCTCCCCTGGTCCAACCTCGACGGCAAGCCCTGCTACCTCGTCACCGACGACACCGGCACCAGTCGTCTCTCGCGTCTCGCCGACGACGTGGAAGCCGTCCAGCTCGGCATGGCCGACGACCTTCTCGCCCACGCCGTCGATCTCCTGGACGACGACAAGGCCACTGCGCCTCAGCTCCGTTACCTCGCCGCTTGTCTGGCCGAGGCGCTCCATGACGTACATCGCATCGCCCGCAGCAGGGGGACCCGCCTCGCCGCATCCCACCCGCGGTGAGACCTACCAGATCGCCTCGACCCACTCCGGGTGGTCGACGAACGGGTTGCGGTTGTGCTGGTAGTCGTCGTAGATCACCTGGTTGCGGTGTTCCTCGAAGGCGTCCGGCGGGTCCTCGTCGTTCCACGCCTTCAGCACCGAGAGCCTGCCGATGTACGGGTTGCTGCCGTTGCTGACGCTGCCGTTGACCTCCAGATCGGGGCGGCCGTCGTCGCCCTCGTAGCGGACCGCCATGTAGAAGATCATGCGGGCCACGTCGCCCTTGACGGCGTCGCGGGGTTCGAAGGAGTCGGAGTCGGAGAGGCTGCCGCCGCCGTTGCCGACGGCGCTGCCGCCGTTGTCGAAGTCCTTGTTGCCCCGTACGCCGTTGACCCGCACGTCCTCCGGGCGCAGATGGTGCAGGTCGGTGCCGGGGCCGATGGACGTGCCGAAGTCGCCGTGGGACTTGGCCCACACGTGCTCACGGTTCCAGTCGCCGGTGTCGCCGCCGTTGAGGGACTTGGCGCGCGAGGTCCCCGAGTAGATCAGGATGACGTTGGCGCTGTTGGCCGGGTCCTCGTCGGTGGCCTTGAGCGCGTCCCAGACCGCCGAGTACGACAGCTTCGTCTGGTCGCTGATGATTGTGTGGAGCGAGGACTTGAGGTCGGCACCGGTCCTGCCGACCGCGTCCTCGTAGTACGTCTCGTCGTAGTACGTCTCATAGTCCTCGGCGGCGGTCGCGGTCGCCGCGGTGGCCGTCGCCGGGGTCGCCGTCAGCGAGGGGGCCGCGAGGGCGGCCGCGAGGGCGCCCACGGCGAGGGCCGCCGCCCTCCGGCGCCGGATGCGTATCGCGAGCATGGGGTGTCCGATCTACGCGGGTGGAGTGGAACGGTTCCACGAGCGTGACATGGACATGTAGGAGGTGAGGTGTACGGAGGGTGATGATTGCGTGACGATGGGTGTCGTATCGGGTCGGCCCGTGACGGACCGTGACGGTCCCGTCAGTCCAGCACCCCTGGCACCATCTCCCCCAACTTCGCGAGCTGCGCCCGATAGCCCGCGTTGAAGTCCGCCAGCCCCCGTTCGCCCAGGTTCTTCTCCAGGGCCGTCTCCTGGGCGGGGATCACGGTCGTCAGGGTGCGGAAGACCTCGCCGGCCTCCTTCGCGTGGCGGCCCCGTCGGACGGCCGACACCAGATCCTCGAAGGGGTCGGCCTTCAGGGCCCTGATGCGGTCGCGCGGGCGGTCCTTCTCCGTGAAGGCGTCCTCGGCGGTCGGGCGGGGGATGTCCGCCCCCGCCAGGAACCTCAGCACCCGCAGGGTCGCGTACAGCCGCCCGGCCGCCTTCTCGCCACTCTCGTTCTGCTCCGGCATGGGTCATTCCTTGCCAGCCGGACGCCCGCGAACCCTCGCCCCGGATTGTTGCGGCGGGATGAAATCACCGCTCGCCCGTGTTGGTGACTTGCGGTAGATCAGATGTGCAGTGAGCAGCACGAACGACCGGAGGGCACCGCGTGGACGCGCAACGGGGATGGGCACGACGACTGGCGGCCTACGCCTGGCGGTATCCCAAGGATGTCGTCCTCGCCCTCGGCGCCTCGCTGGGCGGCATGGCCGTCATGGCCCTGGTGCCGCTGATCACCAAGGTCATCATCGACGACGTGATCGGCGACAAGACCCGCGACATGGGCGTCTGGGCCGGCCTCCTCGTCGGCTCCGCCGTCGTCGTCTACGCCCTCGCCTACGTCCGCCGCTACTACGGCGGCCGGCTCGCCCTCGACGTCCAGCACGATCTCCGTACCGGCATGTACGCGTCGATCACCCGGCTCGACGGGCAGCGGCAGGACGAGCTGTCCACCGGCCAGGTGGTCGGGCGGGCCACCAGCGACCTCCAGCTGATCCAGGGCCTGCTGTTCATGCTCCCGATGACCATCGGGAACGTGCTGCTCTTCCTGATCTCCCTGGTCATCATGGCGTGGCTGTCGCCGCCGCTGACCCTGGTCGCGCTCGCCGTCGCCCCCGCCATCTGGTTCATCGCCCGCCGCAGCCGCACCCGGCTGCACCCGGCCACCTGGTACGCCCAGGCCCAGGCCGCCGCCGTCGCGGGCGTGGTCGACGGCTCGGTGAGCGGCGTGCGCGTGGTGAAGGGCTTCGGGCAGGAGGAGCAGGAGACCGGCAAGCTGCGCGAGGTCGGGCGGCGGCTGTTCGCCGGGCGGCTGCGGACGATCAAGCTCAACGCCACCTACACCCCGGCCCTCCAGGCCGTGCCCGCGCTCGGCCAGGTCGCCATGCTCGCCCTCGGCGGCTGGCTGGCCGTGGGCGGCCACATCACGCTCGGCACCTTCGTCGCCTTCTCCGCCTACCTCGCCCAGCTCGTCGGCCCGGTCCGGATGCTCGCCGTGGTCCTCACCGTCGCCCAGCAGGCCCGCGCCGGCACCGAACGCGTCCTGGAGCTGATCGACACCGAGCCCGCGATCGAGGACGGCACCAAGGCGCTGCCCGCCGACGCGCCCGCGACCGTCGAGTTCGACGACGTCGCCTTCGGCTACGCGTCGGCGTCGGGGGAGAGCCGGCCGGTCCTCGACGGCCTCTCCTTCGAGATCCGGGCCGGCGAGACCCTCGCCGTCGTCGGCTCCTCCGGCTCCGGCAAGTCCACCGTCTCCCTGCTCCTGCCGCGCTTCTACGACGTGACCCGCGGCGCCGTCCTGGTCGGCGGCCACGACGTGCGCGAACTGACCCTCGACTCGCTGCGGGCCGCGATCGGCCTGGTCCCCGAGGACTCGTTCCTCTTCTCGGACACCGTGCGCGCCAACATCGCCTACGGCCGCCCCGACGCCACCGACGAGGAGATCGAGACCGCCGCCCGCGCCGCGCAGGCCCACGGCTTCATCAGCGAGCTGCCCGAGGGCTACGGCACGACCGTCGGCGAGCACGGCCTGACCCTCTCCGGCGGCCAGCGCCAGCGCGTCGCCCTCGCCCGCGCCATCCTCACCGACCCCCGGCTGCTGGTCCTGGACGACGCCACGTCCGCCGTGGACGCCCGCGTCGAGCACGAGATCCACGAGGCGCTCAAGGAGGTCATGCGGGGCCGCACCACGCTCCTCATCGCCCACCGCCGCTCCACCCTGGGCCTCGCCGACCGCATCGCCGTCCTCGACCGGGGCCGCCTCGCCGACCTCGGCACCCACGAGGAGCTCCAGGAGCGTTCCGCCCTCTACCGGCGCCTGCTCACCGACCCCGACGAGCTGGGCGGCGTCTCGCCCGGCCACGCCCGGCCCGAGGCACCGGCCGAGGACACCTCCGTACGGGACGAGCTCGACGCCGAGTACGACGCCGAGCGCGGCGTCACCCCCCGCCTGTGGACCGGCGACCGCGCGCCCAAGGACACCGCCCTCGCCGGCACCCCGGCCACTCCCGAACTGCTCGCCCGGGTCGAGGCGCTGCCCCCGGCCGACGCCACCCCCGACGTGGACGAGGCCCAGGCGGTCCGCCCCGAGGTCTCCTACGGCCTGCGCCGCCTGCTGCGCGGCTTCCGCGCCCCGCTGCTGGTCAGCCTCGCCCTGGTCGCCGTGGACGCCGGGGTCGGCCTCGCGCTGCCGGTCCTGATCCGGCACGGCATCGACGACGGTGTCACCCGGGCCGCCCTCGGCGCGGTCTGGACGGCGGCGCTGCTCGGGCTGCTCGCCGTCGTCGCCCAGTGGGCCGCGCAGACCGGCGAGATCCGGATGACCGGCCGCACGGGGGAACGCATCCTGTACGCCCTGCGCCTGAAGATCTTCGCCCAGCTCCAGCGGCTCGGCCTCGACTACTACGAGCGCGAGCTGACCGGCCGCATCATGACCCGGATGACGACGGACGTGGACGCGCTGTCCACGTTCCTCCAGACCGGCCTGGTCACCGCCTTCGTCTCCGTCGTCACCTTCTTCGGCATCATGGTCGCCCTGCTGGTGATCGACCTCCAGCTCGCCCTCGTCGTCTTCGCGACCCTGCCCCTGCTGGTCATCGCCACCTACTTCTTCCGCCGGGCCAGCGTGAAGGCGTACGAACTGGCCCGCGAGCGGGTCTCCACCGTCAACGCCGACCTCCAGGAGTCGGTGGCCGGGCTCCGGATCGTGCAGGCGTTCCGGCGCGAGGCGGACGGCGGGCGCCGGTTCGCCGAGCGCAGCGACAGCTACCGCCAGGCGCGTATCCGCGGCCAGTGGCTGATCTCGATCTACTTCCCGTTCGTGCAGCTGCTGTCGTCGGTGGCCGCCGCGTCCGTGCTGATCGTGGGCGGCGGACGCATCGACGACGCGACGCTGACCACCGGCGCGCTGGTGGCGTACCTGCTGTACATCGACCTGTTCTTCGCCCCCGTCCAGCAGCTCTCCCAGGTCTTCGACGGCTACCAGCAGGCGTCCGTCTCCCTGGGCCGCATCCAGGAACTGCTCCGGGAACCCACCTCGACCCGGTCCGCCGAGCAGCCGGCCGAGGTCACGTCCCTGCGCGGCGACCTCGCCTTCGAGGACGTGCACTTCGCGTACGGCGACGAGGAGGAGGCCCTGACCGGCATCGACCTCGTCATCCCCGCCGGGCAGACCGTCGCCTTCGTCGGCGAGACCGGCGCCGGCAAGTCCACCCTGGTCAAGCTGGTCGCCCGCTTCTACGACCCGACCGGCGGCCGGGTGACCGTCGACGGGCGGGACCTGCGCGGCCTCGACCTCGCCTCCTACCGGCACCGGCTGGGCGTCGTCCCGCAGGAGGCGTACCTCTTCCCCGGCACCGTCCGGGACGCCATCGCCTACGGCCGCCCCGACGCCACCGACGCCGAGGTGGAGGCGGCCGCGCGGGCGGTCGGCGCCCACGAGATGATCGCCACCCTGGAGGGCGGCTACCTCCACGAGGTCGCCGAGCGCGGCCGCAACCTCTCCGCCGGGCAGCGCCAGCTGATCGCGCTGGCCCGCGCCGAGCTGGTCGACCCCGACGTCCTGCTCCTGGACGAGGCGACGGCCGCCCTGGACCTGGCCACCGAGGCGCAGGTCAACCAGGCCACCGACCGGATAGCGGGACGCCGTACGGCCCGCCCGTCGCCCGACCACCGCCCCTCATCGAGCGCTTACGCGCGCACCACCTTGATCGTCGCGCACCGGCTGACCACCGCCGCCCGCGCGGACCGCGTCGTCGTCATGGCCGACGGCAGGGTCGCCGAGGACGGCACCCACGACGAACTGCTGGCCCTGGACGGCCGGTACGCGCGCCTGTGGCGGACCTTCGTCGGCGCGGCCGAACCGGAGGAGCCGGTCGGCGCCACCCGCTGACCCTCGCGCACCGCACCCCCCTCGCGCATCCCCCGGAGCGACGTGGTGATGGTCCGGCGGAGCCGGATGGCCGGGGTGGGGCGGTTGTCTGGGGTGAGGTGGGGAACGGGTGTTCCCGGCGACAGGCTGGGTGGCTCGTTCGTACGATCCTCGTATGCAGCTTCGGTACAGCTTTCGTCTGTACCCGGACGCCGTCCAGCAGTCTGCGTTGGCGAGGGCGTTCGGGTGCGCCCGCGTCGTGTTCAACGACGCGTTGCGGGCTCGCGAGGAAGCCCGCCAGACCGGGCGGCCGTTCCCGACGGCTGGACAGTTGTCCCGGGAGCTGATCACCGAGGCGAAGCGGACGGCCGGGCGTGCCTGGCTGGGTGAGGTCTCCGCGGTGGTGCTCCAGCAGTCCCTGCGGGACGCCGAGAGGGCGTACCGCAACTTCTTCGCCTCGCTCACCGGCAGGCGCAAGGGTCCGAGACTGGGCGCGCCGCGTTTCAAGTCCCGCAAGGATCATCGGCAGTCGGTCCGGTTCACCGCGAACGCCCGCTGGAGCATCACCGACGCGGGCCGCCTGAGCCTGCCGAAGATCGGTGCGGTGAAGGTGAAGTGGTCCCGCCCCCTGCCCGTCACCCCCACCTCCGTGACCGTGGTCAAGGACGCGGCCGGGCGGTTCTTCGCCTCGTTCGTCGTCGACACCGACCCCGCCGCCGACGCGGAACGTATGCCGGGGACCGAGAACGCCATCGGTATCGACCTCGGCCTCACCCACTTCGCCGTCCTCTCAGACGGCACGAAGATCACCTCCCCGCGTTTCCTGCGCCGGGCGGAGAAGAAGCTGAAGAAGGCCCAGCGGGAGTTGTCCCGCAAACAGAAAGGGAGCAGGAACCGGGCCAGGGCCCGTCTGAAGGTCGCCCGCGCCCACGCGAAGGTCGCCGACGCGCGCCGTGAGTTCCACCACCAGCTGTCCACGAAGCTGATCCGCGAGAACCAAGGGATCGGTGTGGAGGACCTGTCGGTGGCGGGACTGGCCCGTACCAGGCTGGCCAAGTCCGTCCATGACGCGGGCTGGTCGTCGTTCGTGAACATGCTGAAGTACAAGGCTGAGCGGTACGGCCGCACGCTGGTCGCCATCGGCCGGTTCGAACCGACCTCCCAGACCTGCTCCACCTGCGGCGTCAAAGACGGCCCCAAACCCCTGAACGTGCGGGAATGGACCTGCACGGCCTGCGGCACCGTCCACGACCGGGACCACAACGCCGCACTCAACGTCCACCAGGCCGCCGGACTGGCGGCATCGGCCTGCGGAGCGCCGGTAAGACCAGAACCCGCTCTGGCACAGCGCGAAGAAACAGGAAGCCACGGATTCCCGACCGGAAACCGCGCCGCATAACGGCACGGCACCGACCGGGAAGGCCAGAATCCTCGGGCTCCAGCCCAAGGTGCAAGTCAACGCTTCTTCGTCCTCGACTACTACTACACCCAGTCGGTGTCATACGTCTTCACCGCGCCCGGCATGAACCACGGCGCCAACGTCGCCGGCCTGGTCCCCGAGCAGAAGGCCCTCGCCACCGCCCGCATCCTGGACTGGGCGGGCGTCGCCCCGGCCGCGGTCCAGGCGAACCCGCAGGCGGCGAAGCCGCTGGCCACGTTCGACGCCAGGCTGGACCGGCGCGACGTGGAGCGCGAACCGGCGCTGCGGCCGTAGCGCTGACGCGGCGGCTCCGGTGCTCCCCGTCCGGGGGCGCACCGGAGCCGCCGTCGTTCGTCCGTACGCGGGGATCAGGTCAGCACGAACCGTTGCGCGGCGGAGCCGTTGCAGTCCCAGATCCGCAGCGCGGCCCCGTTCTCCGTGGAGCCGCCCGGGGAGTCGAGGCACCGTCCGGACTGCGGGTTGCGCAGCGAGCCGTCGTCCTGCTGGACCCACTGCTGCCCCCAGGTGCCGTTGCAGTCCCAGAGCTGGACGGGCGTGCCGAGGGCGGGGTCGGCGCCGGTGATGTCGAGGCAGCGGCCCAGGGTGCCGAGCGCGCCGCGGACCGCGGTGTAGTGCTGGTCCTTGGCCCCGGTCTGGCAGTCCCAGAGCTGCACCTTGGCGCCGTTGCCGCCGGTGTCGTCGGCGGCGACGTCCACGCACTTGCCGCCCGGGCCGATGACCGTCCAGACCCCGTTGAACTGGAACTTCTGCGCGGCGGAGCCGTTGCAGTCCCAGATCCGCAGCCCTACGCCGTTGGCGGTGGAGCCGTCGGGGGAGTCCAGGCACCGCCCGGACTGCGGGTTGCGCAGCGAACCGTCCGGCTGCGGCACCCACCGCTGCCCCCAGGTCCCGTTGCAGTCCCACAGCTGGACGGGCGTACCGAGCGCCGGGTTCGCGGCGGTGATGTCCAGGCACCGCCCCAGCGTCCGCAGCGCCCCGCCCGCGGCGGTGTAGTGCTGGTCCTTCGCCCCGCTCTGGCAGTCCCACAGCTGCACCTTGGACCCGTTGCCGCCGGTGTCGTCGGCGGCCACGTCCACGCACGTGCCGCCGGGCCCGGTGATCGTGGCCCCGACCGGCGGGAAGGTGCCCACGCCGGTGACGAGCTTGTCGTTGGCGGCCTTCATCCGGGCCACGTCGACCTTCGCCACCCGGCGGTCGTAGGTGTAGAGCCCGTTCAGCTCCATCTCGACGTCGGTGGGCTGGGTGTAGATGGCGGCGGACAGGCCGTAGTGGTCCTTGCGCTCCTTGACCAGCCCGGCGAGCCGCTCGTACACGGCGGTCACGTCGGTGCCGTCCGTGGCGGCGACCGGCTGCCAGGTGTGGTCCCTGACCCGCTTGACGATGCCGCCGTACTCGCCGAGGACCGCGGCGCGGGTGTCGGACGGCGGGAGTGTCTCGCCGGGGCCCTCGTAGATGTGGTTGTCGCTGACGTCCCCGTTGCCGCCGTCGTAGCCGCAGCACAGGCCGTTGCCGCCGGAGTTGTTGTTGACCAGCCGGCTCGGGTCCAGGCCCTTGACGAGGCTGGCCTGCGCGGCCGAGTCGTACTGGCCCCAGCCCTCGTTGAACACCACCCACATGACGACGGCGGGCGAACTGCGCAACTGGTCGATCATGGACCGCAGTCCGGCCTCGTGGAGCTGGCGTCCGGCGGTGTCGGAGTCGCCCGACGGCATGTCCTGCCACACCAGCAGACCGAGCCGGTCGGCCCAGTAGTACCAGCGCATGGGCTCGACCTTGACGTGCTTGCGGACGGTGTTGAAGCCCATCGCCTTCTGCGTCTGGAGGTCCCAGCGCAGCGCCTCGTCGGTGGGGGCGGTCAGGTTGCCGTCCGGCCAGTAGCCCTGGTCCAGCGTGCCGTTCATGAAGACGGGCCTGCCGTTGAGCAGGGTGCGCATGGTGCCGTCGACCTTGCCGATGGAGATCGACCGCATACCGGCGTAGGAGCCGACGGAGTCCGTCACACCGCCGCCGCCGTCGAGGAGGTCGACCTTCACGTCGTAGAGGAAGGGATCGTCGGGCGTCCACAGCCGGGCGTTGGGGATCGGTACGGAGACGGTGGACCCGACCGCGCCGGTGGCGGTGCCGACGACCGTGCCGCCGGTGGAGACGGTGACCCGGGCCGAGCGCCCGCCGGCGTTCACGGCGCGCGGGATCACCCGCAGGGTGCTGGAGGGCAGGTCGGGCGTCATGTCGAGCCGGGTGAGGTGCGCGGCGGGGGTGGGCTCCAGCCACACCGTCTGCCAGATGCCGCTGGTGGCCGTGTACCAGATGCCGCCGGGGCTGTTGCTCTGCTTGCCGCGCGGCTGGGGTGCGGCGGTCGCGTCGGTCACACCGACGACGACGGTGTTCGTACCGCCGGGCACGAGGGCCGAGGTGATGTCGAACCCGAACGCGTCGTACCCGCCGGTGTGAAGCCGGCCGCCAGCTTGTCCTGCCAGGTCTTCGCGGCCCAGCGCTTGGAGGACGCCTCGGCGAAGGCGTGGAAGGCGCCGGACGCGGTGCCCATGTAGGTCGGTGAGCCGAAGGCGATGGCGTCGGCCCCGTCCAGCTCCGCCCACTGCTCCTCGGTGATCGTGTCCACGGCGATCAGCCGGGCGTCCGCGCCGGCCTCGCTCGCGCCCTCCCGGACGGCCTCGGCGAGCAGGACGGTGTGGCCGTAGCCGGAGTGGTAGGCGATGGCGACGACGGGCTGGGGCATGAGTGCTCCTCGGGAGGGGTCGGTGGAATGCCCCAACTAGAACGCTAACTTTTAGAAAGCGCAAGCGACAGGGGAGCGCTGCATCTTGGTAAGGTCGGCTTATGACGCAGACGACTGAGCCGGCCGCGACGGGCCGGAACGAGGCGGACGATCCCGCCGGCATCCCGGACGCCTTCGACGTGTTCGCCCGCGCCTGCCCCTCGCGCGTCACGCTGGAACACGTCACCGGCCGCTGGGGCGGCCTGACCCTGGGTGCGCTGCACGAGGACACCCTGCGCTTCAACGAACTGCGCCGCCGGGTGGACGGCGTCAGCGAGAAGATGCTCTCCCGGACCCTGCACGCCCTGGAGCGCGACGGCCTGGTCTTCCGCGAGGCCCAGCCCGGCAACCCGCCCCACGTCGAGTACCGCCTGACCCCCCTCGGCTCCGAGGTCTCGGCCCGCCTCCTCGCCCTGATCAACCTGGTGGAGGACCGCATGCCGGAGGTGCTGGCGTCCCGGACGGCGTACGACACGCGTCCGGGGTCCGGGGAGTGACAGCACCCCGCTGCGTCCGGTACGCAGCCGGCGTGCGGCGGTGTGGGGGCGGTAGCCCAGCTTCTCGCGAGGCGCGCCGAGGGGAGTGCGAGGGGTGGCCGACACGCGGCGTTCACACCGGGCGGGCGCACCCCACCGGGCGGTCGCCGCCGAGCCGCACGTACAGGCCGGTCGAGGCGGGGCACTCGGCGCGGACGGTGACCGCCTCGACGACCTTGAACTGCGGCTTCCGCTTCCCCTCGGCGTCGCACGCGGTCTCGTGGACCGTGCCGTCCCCGGTCTCGCGTACGCAGTCGCCGACGATGGTGCGCGGACCGCCTCCGCCGCCCGGGTCGCCGGGGTGCGGTGGCTGGAGCGCGCGCATGCAGGCGTACCCCTGCGGCACGGCCCCGTCGCCGTCCTCGTCGCCCGAGGGACGCTGCTCGCTGAAGTGCAGGACGAAGTCGGTGGTCGGCGGGCACGGCGGCCCGGACTCCGCACGCCCGTCATCCCGGGCGACGACCCGCGCGGCCGCCCGCTCACTGGCGCACGACACCTCGGTGAAGCTGACGGTCCCGAACGAACTGCACTCGCCGACCGCGAGGAACACCGCCCCGTACCCGGACGGCCGTACGCCCCCCGAGGCCGATACGGCCCCCTCACTCAGCCGCCCGCTCGTGCCCCCGGCCCCGGAGGGGCTCTGGCACCCCGTCAGCAAGAGCACGCCCAGCACCCCCGCCGCCGCCCATCTCTCCCGCATCGCACGTCCCCCGGCTCCCCGCTCCAGCGTGACCCGCCGAGACGGGCCACGCCAGACGCGCGGAGGCGCAACGGGCCGGGGTGACGGGGGCGCCCCCGGCGCGCGACGTAGCCCGCACTACGCCCCTGACGGGGCCCTGCCGGGGTCCTGGCGGTATGTCAGTCCGTACCCCACCGGGTACAGCACCGCTTCCGGATCGTCCGCCCGTACCACCGGCACCGGCAGCTTCCCGCGCGGCCGGACCCGTCCGGCGATCACCCGGGCCGCCGCGCGCACCTCGACGTCGGTCCAGGAGTAGGCGGCCAGGACGGCGGGCACGCCGGGCAGCCGCGCCACGTCGTACGGATTGCGGACCGCGACCGCGACGACCGGCCGCCCGGTCTCCCGGAGCCGCGCGACCAGCGTCTGCTGGCCGCTGCCCGCCGTGACGTTGTACGTGGCGACGACCACCGCGTCCGCGTCCCCGGCCGCCGCGACCGCGCTGTCGATGGCGGCGGCGGTCGGGGCGGTGCCGGTGGACAGGGCGGTGGCGGCGAAGCCCAGCTCCGTCAGCGCGTCCGCGAGCACGCCGGTCGGCGGCCCGGTCATGCCGGACGGGGAGGCGGGATCGGCGCCCACGACCAGGACCTTGCGGTACCGCCTGCGCGACAGCGGCAGCAGTCGTCCCTCGTTGACCAGCAGTGTCGTGGTCCGCTCGGCGATCCGGTCGGCCGCCGCCAGATGCGCCCGGGTGCCGACCGTCCGGTCCACGTCCCGCCCGCTGGTGTACGCGTCCCGGAACAGCCCGAGCTTCGCCTTGAGCCGCAGCACCCGCAGGATCGATTCGTCGAGCCGCGCCTCGGTGAGTTCGCCCTCGCGTACGGCGGTCAGGACCGCGTTCCACGCCAGGTCCAGGTCGGGCGGGTTGAGGAGCTGGTCGACGCCCGCCTTGAGCGCCAGCACCGGCACGCGCGCGTCGCCGTACTTGGTGCGCACGCCCTCCATGCCGAGCGAGTCGGTCACCACGACCCCGTCGTAGCCCAGCTCCTCGCGGAGGATGCCGGTGAGGATGGGGCGGGAGAGGGTGGCCGGGTCACCGGAGTCGTCGAGCGCCGGGACCATGAGGTGGGCGGTCATGATGGCGTCGATACCGGCCTCGATCGCCGCGCGGAAGGGCGGCGCGTCCTGCTTCTCCCACTCCTCACGGGTGTGGGTGATGACGGGGAAGCCGGTGTGGCTGTCGGTGGCGGTGTCGCCGTGCCCGGGGAAGTGCTTGGCGCACGCGGCGACGCCGGACCCCTGGTACCCCGTCACCTCGGCGGCCACCAGCCGCGCCACGGCGGCCGGGTCGGCGCCGAAGGAGCGTACGCCGATCACGGGGTTGGCCGGGTTGACGTTCACGTCGGCGTCCGGGGCGTAGTCCTGCCGGATGCCCAGCGCGCGCAGCTCTGCGCCGGCGATCCGGCCCAGCTCACGGGCGTCCTCGCGCGAGCCCCCGGCGCCGACGGCCATCGCGCCCGGGAACAGCGTGGCCGGCTTCCCCACGCGGGCCACTGTGCCGTGCTCCTGGTCGGTGGAGATCAGCACCGGCAGGCCGCGCGGCTGCGCGAGGGACGCCTGCTGGATGCCGTTGGACAGGTCGGCGATCTGGTGCGGGTCGCGGGTGTTGTGCGCCCACGCGAAGTAGATGACGCCGCCGACCCGGTACTTGGCGACCAGCTCGGCCGCGGTGCGGACGCCGATCTCCTTCAGGTTGGCGTCGATGTCGGCCTGGTCGGGGGCGGTGGCGGAGTGCCCGTAGACCCGCATGACGAAGAGCTGGCCGACCTTCTCCTCCAGCGTCATACGGGAGATGAGGGCGCGGAGCGTGCCGTCGTCGGGCCGGCGGCTGTCGGCGTACGCCGTCCCGCCCCCGGCCGCCAGCGCCGCGGCGGTGACCGCGGTGGCGGTGAGGACGGTGCGTCTGGAGGGCTGAGTGGTGCTTCCCGTGCCGGACGTGCTGCTGTGGTGCACGTGCGCTCCTTCCGGAGAGCTGGTGAAGGAAACTGCCAAGGAGTCACCAATATCCGGGAAGTTTCTGCCAGTCAAGGGAGCGCACAGGAGTCACCCGTTCCGGGGGCGAGGCCGTCGAGGCGGGCCGGGCGCGGCGCCGTCGCCGGCGCAAGGAGGGGGCGCGCCGACGACGGCGTACTGCCGCCCACCGCCGCGGCGGAAGGGTGGCCGGCAACGCTCAGCGAGACCGGCACCGCGTCGCGGGGACTGCCCGGCAGCCGTGCGTTGGACGGCCACGGGGTCGTCCGGGTTCCCGTCGGCGGGCGGGGCTTCGGAAGTCGGTGCGGGTGAGGCGGGTGGGGCATCCGCGCGCGTGGTCGGCGCCGACCACGGGGCCGTGGCGAGTGCGAAGCGGGGCCCGGAGGGGCCCGCCACCTGTGCCTCCTCGGTGGCCGCGATAGCGGCGATCATCAGGTCGGCCACACGTAGACGGGGCCTGCGACCTGCGGAGACGACGGCGGCGCAGATTCTGCCGTAGACGCGGGCCGCCTCCACGTCGAAGGGAATCGGGTCGAATTCGTGCTCGGCACGCTGCAGAACGTTCGGCAGCGTCGATCCACTTGCGCAGATTCATGATGTCGGTGTCGAGCAGGCCCTGCTCGTGCTCAGCGGGCATACGGGTCGGCCAACCCCTGCTCGACGACGACATCCTGGTCGTCACGGAAGGCGTGCAGGGAGATGACGGGTGCGGTGCGGGACATGGCCGCGAACTCGGCACGGGGGACGAAGCGGCGGCGACGCCTCAGAGGGATGAGCTCGCCCACATGGTGCCCGTCACGCGTGACGGTGAACGCCTGCCCACCCTGGACGGCGTCCATGATCTCTTTCGTGCTACAGCGTGCTACGTGGCGCCTGCGCGGTGAACAACCGCGGCCAAGCGCTTACGGTCCCACCCGCGATTGATCGTGGATGCTGTGGTGCCTTGAAGAGCCAGGGCTAGGCTCGTGGCTGATCACAGTTACCGACGAGGGGGTTCCGAGGTATGAGCGGGAGAGTGACGGCGGTCAGCAGCAACGGGGGGTACTCGTTCACCAAACCGAACCGGGACAGCGTCAGGTTGCTTGCCGGGCTCGGTGTGGAGGGGGACGTGCACGCCGGTGTGACGGTCAAGCACCGCTCGCGCGTCGCGCAGGATCCCACCCAGCCGAATCTGCGCCAGGTCCACCTCATGCATGAAGAGCTCTTCGCCGAGGTCGGCGAAGAAGGGTTCAAGGTGGCGCCCGGCGACCTCGGCGAGAACATCACCACGCATGGCATCGATCTGCTCGGTCTTCCGGTCGGCACATTGCTGCGCATCGGCGACTCAGCGGTCCTGGAAGTCACCGGGCTCCGCAATCCCTGCCTGCAGATCGACAACTTCCAGGACGGGCTGCTGAAGCAGGTCGTCGGCCGCGATGAGGCGGGGAACGTCGTACGCAAAGCCGGAATCATGAGCATCGTGAGGGAAGGAGGCGTGGTGCGCCCTGGCGACACGATCGAAATGGAACTTCCCAGCGGTCCGCACCGACCCCTGGACCGGGTCTGACCAGCCTCCCGGGGCAGGCCGTGACATCACGACGGCCGCGCGGGTTCTTGAGCTGTGAAGATCAAGCAGGCCCGCGCGGCCATGGCCCATCCCGCCTTCTGCGGCATCGCACGCCAACATCTCGGCGAGTTGATCGAAGAGCTCGCTCCACGCTGGGAAGCGCGCTGCGAGTCCGTGCGGCACAAACGGCGCCAACGCGCGCGCCGACGGCAGGCCGGGGCCGGGCCGAAGTACGAACTCGTCTTCACCGACCGACTGCTGGCCGCCCTGGTTCATCTGCGCACTGGCCTCACCCACGAGGCCCTTGGCGTGATCTACGAGGTGGGCTCCTCCACCATCGGCCGCGCCATCAGCGAGATCCGCCCGCTCCTGGCGGAGCGTGGATTCGCCATCCCCGACCGGCCCGGCCTGCGACTGCACGCCTTGGAGGATGTGTTCGCCTACGCCGCCGCCGAGAACATCACCCTGCGCATCGACGGCACCGAGACCCAGGTCCGGCGCCCCAGGGCCAACCGGCCCGGCAGGCGGGCCTTCGTCTCCGGCAAGCGCAGGCAGAACACCACGACTTCGAGCTTCGGTGTCTTCAGCCGCCCGGTCTCTACGCCCTTCACCCAGGACCGGGAGCGGCCGGCGAGTCCGCCGAGCTGCTCGCGGGTGAGGCCGCGTCGGGTGCGGAGGATCTGGAGACGTTGGCCGAAGACCAGCGGGTCGGCGTATGGGTCCGGGGTAGCATCAGATGGCATGGTCTCGCCCCTCTCTGAACAGCTCGTCACTGTCAGGGTATTGGGGCGAGACCTTTCTCGTGCGCCGGTGAGAGGAGATCGAGCCGGGCATGACGAAGCGGTCCCGCCGCCCGGGGGGATGCTGTTGGTTGATTCGTGGCCGTCCGTGACGTCAGCCTTCGAGACCTGGTTGTGGTCTTGAAGGCCGACGTTGTCGTAGGGGGTGGGCGCGGATGTCGACGCAGCCCAAGGGATCTGGGGAGATCCCGGCGGAGACGGTCCGGGTGGCGCGGGCCGCGTTCCCGGAAGGGAGCCTGGCGATCCGGGTCCGGGACGAGCTGGGGCCGTTGTTCACGGACGCGGAGTTCGCGGACCTGTTTCCGGTGCGGGGCAAGCCCGCCTGGTCACCGGGGCGCCTTGCGTTGGTGCTGGTGTTGCAGTTCGTTGAGGGGCTGACCGACCGGCAGGCCGCGGAGGCGGTTCGGGCGCGGATCGATTTCAAGTACGCGCCCTCGGGCTCCGGTTGGACGATCCGGGCTTCGGCTTCTCCGTCCTGTCGGAGTTCAGGGACCGGCTGGTCCAGACGGACGCCGGACGGCGGGTGCTGGACGGCATCCTCGCCGCGGCCCGGGACAAAGGGCTACTCACCGGCAGGGGCAAGGCCCGGACCGACTCCACGCATGTGCTGTCAGCGGCGCGGGAGCTGTGCTGGCTGGAGATGGTCGCCGAAACGCTGCGCGCGGCCCTGAACGCGCTCGCCGCCGCTGCTCCCGAGTGGCTGGCCGAGGTCGCCGAGCCGGACTGGTTCAGGGCACGACGCCACCCGCGCCGAGGAGTCGCGGTTCCCGAAGACTCCTGCCTGTCAGGACGTAGGTGTGCCGTGCGCCGAGGCCGCCGGCCAGTGGGTCCGGAGGGTGCGGACCGTTTCCGCGATGGCCGGGCGGCGGGCCGCGCCGGTGCGCCAGAGGGCGTAGAGGCGGCGGACCGGCATGGGGTCCAGGGGGACTTCCGTCACGCCGGGCGGGAGGGGGCCGCGGCCCAGGCGGGGGACGAGGGCGACGCCCAGGCCGGCCGCGACCAGGGCGAGGAGGGTCGGGTTCTCGTCGGCCGTGTGGACGATGTCCGGCTCGTGGCCGGTGCCGCGCAGGGTGCGTACCAGCCAGTCGTGGCAGACCCGGCCCGGCGGCTGGCAGATCCAGCGCTCATCGCCCAGTTCGGTACGGCGGACCGCCGCGCGGCCCGCGAAACGGTGGCCCTCCGGGACGACCAGGTCGCACAGGTCGTCGCCGATCCACGCCTGCTCCACCCCGGCCGGCGCCGGCAGCGGGGCGATGTCCCAGTCGTGGGCCACCACCAGGTCGACCGCGCCCTTCGCCACCAGGTCCCCCGACAGGTGCGGGTCGACCTCCGTCAGCCGGGCGTCCAGCGCGGGGTGCCGGGCCGCCAGGTCGGCCAGTACCGACGGCAGCAGACCCCGCGCCGCCGACGCGAACGCGGCCACCGTCAGCCGGCCCGCGGGCACTCCGCGCCGCTCCTCGAGGCGCGTCTCCGCCCGCTCCACCAGCGCCAGCAACTCGCGTGCCGTGGCCGCCAGTTGCCATGCCTCGTCGGTCAGGCGGACGCCGCGGCCCTCGCGCTCCAGGAGGACCGTCCGCGTCTCCCGTTCCAGCTTGGCGATCTGCTGCGACACCGCCGACGGTGTGAAGCCGAGCGCGGCGGCCGCCGCCCCGACCGTGCCGTGCACGGACACGGCGTGCAGGGCGCGCAGGCGCTGGAGGTCGAGCATGGCTGGAAGACTCCCACCCGTAGAGCGCCGACAGCGCTTCATTTCAGTAATGCTTCATTCAACCATGCAGTAATCATCGCTGGTGCTACATGGTTGCGCGGGCCGATCCTCGACCCATGCGACCTTCCCACCTCCTCCTCGCCGTGCTCGTCGCCGCCGTCTGGGGCGTGAACTTCACCGTCATCGAGATCGGTCTCGACCACTTCCCGCCTCTGCTCTTCTCCGCCCTGCGCTTCCTGGTCGCGGCCCTGCCCGCCGTCTTCTTCGTGGGCGCGCCCAAGGTGGCCTGGAAGTGGATCGTCGCGGTGGGGCTCGTGCTGGGTGTCGCGAAGTTCGGGCTGGTCTTCGTCGGGATGGACATCGGGATGCCGGCCGGGCTGTCGTCGCTCGTGCTCCAGATCCAGGCCGTGTTCACCGCCGTCATCGCCGCCGCCGTCCTAGGCGAACGCCCCTCCCGGCTCCAGAGCCTCGGCATGCTCGTCGCCCTCGCCGGCATCGGGGTCGCGGCGATCGACGAGGGGTCGTCCGGGCCGCTCGGCGCCTTCCTGATGGTCGTCGGCGCGGCGGCCGCGTGGGGGCTGTCCAACGTCCTGACCCGCAAGGCGTCCCCACCCGACGCCCTCAACTTCATGGTCTGGGTGTCCACGGTTCCGGTGGTCCCCCTCGTCGCTCTCTCCCTCCTCACCGAGGGCGCCGGCGAGGACCTCGCGGCCCTGCGTGCTCTGGACTGGCAGGGGGCCGGCACCATCCTCTTCGTCGCCTGGGTCTCCACCGTCTTCGGCTTCGGCGCCTGGGGCTGGCTGCTGCGCCGGCACCCCGCGTCCACGGTCGCGCCGTTCTCCCTCCTGGTTCCCGTCTTCGGCATGTCGTCGGCCGCCCTCTTCCTCGGCGAGTCGGTGACCGGCCTGCGCTGGGCCGCGGCGGCGCTGCTGGTGGGCGGGGTGGCCCTGACGAGCCTGACCCCCGCGCGGCGCGCCGCCCGTACGGCCGGGCCGGACGTGGCCGTGGCCGGGCCGGAAACCGTTGGACGCCCCTCCGTGCCGGCGGAACAATCCGTGCGGTGACCTTCCCCCTGAACGGCCCGGTCCTCGAAGGCGGCCTCGTACGTCCGGAACCGCTGGGGCCGCAGCACGCGGACGACCTCGCGGCGGCGGGCGAGGAGGACCGCGACACGTACGCCTACACGGTGGTGCCCCGGGCCGACGAGGTCGCCGCCTACATCGACGCCCAGCCGGCCCGCGCGGCCACGGGACGGCTCGCGCCCTACGCGCAGATCTCCCTGGCCACCGGCCGCGCCGTGGGGCACACCGCCTACTGGGAGCCCCGGTCCTGGCTCTCCGGCGACGCCCTCGACGCGATCGAGGTCGGCTTCACCTGGCTGGCCCGTTCCGCGCAGGGCACCGGCCTGAACGCCGAGTCCAAGCTCCTCCTCTTCCGGCACGCCTTCGAGACCTGGCACGTTGCCCGGGTGGACCTCAAGACCGACGCCCGCAACGCGCGTTCCCGCGCCGCGATCGCCTCGACCGGCGCCCGCTTCGAGGGCGTCCTGCGCAACTGGTCCCGCTCCTGGGCACCGGGGGAGGAGGGCCGGTTGCGCGACTCCGCCGGCTACTCGGTCACGGCGGCGGAGTGGCCCGCGTGCCGGGAGCGGCTGGAGCGGCGGGTGGGGCGGGCGCGCGGGGCGCTGACGCCGGGCGCCTGACCCGCGCAGGACGAGTGACGCCGGGCGCCTGACCTGCGCAGGACGAGTGACGCCGGGCGCCTGACCCGCGGCGGGCGCGTGACGCCCGGCGCCCGGCTCATGCCGCCCGGCTCACACCGCGTCCGTCAGCAACCGCGCCAGGTGCTCGCGCCCCCCGTCCAGCAGCCCCGCCAAGGGCGCGGCGGCCTCGTACCACCGCTTCTCGTACTCCCAGGACAGCCACCCGTCCCAGCCGTTGCGCGAGAGCACGTCCACGATCTCCGTCAGCGGCAGTACGCCCGCCCCGAGCGGCAACGGGGTCGTGTCGTCGGCGGAGGCGATGTCCTTGACCTGGACGTAGCCGAGGTGCGGGGAGAGCGCGGCGAAGGACTCGGAGGGCTGCTCGCCGCCGAGCCACGTGTGCATCACGTCCCACAGCGCCCCGGCCTGCCGGTGCCCGACCAGCCCGAGGACGCGCATCGCGTCGGCACCGGTACGGTGCGAGTCGTGCGTCTCCAGCAGGATGCGTACGTCCACGTCGGCGGCGTACTCGGCCGCCGTGCCCAGCCGCCGGGCGGCCGTCGCGTCGGCCTCCTCCGCGTCCTGGCCGTCGGCGCCGCCGGGGAAGACCCGGACGTACGGGGCGCCGATGTCGCGGGCCAGGTCGAGCAGGGCGCGAATCTCGGCGATCACGTCCTCGTCGTCGCCGGGCGCGGCGACCCGCGCGTACCCGGCGAGCGCCAGCGGCTCGATCCCGGCCGCCTCGAACTCCGCGGCCACGGCGGCCCGTTCGTCGGGGCTCAGCCCGGGATGGACCGGTTCCTCCGCGTGCGCGCGCAACTCGACGCCGTGATAGCCGTGCGCGACCGCAAGCGCCAGCACATCGCCCAACGGCAGACCGGGAACCCCAAGAGTGGAAAACGCCAGCTTCATGCCCACGGAGCGTACCCGGAACGGCCTCCGGCACTCCCGCCGTCGAGCGAGTGTTGCGGCCCCTTCCCGACCCCGGGCGGCACCACCCCCTCAGCCACCGGACGGCCCCCGGACGAGGTGCCCCACCCCACCCTGAGCGGAGGTCGTCCCAGTGGTCCCTGCGCGGGCGACCAGGTCCACTTCGAGTACCGCTTCGAGGGCGTCCACGAGGGATCCGGCCCCGCCGTGGACGCCTGCGCGGTCGACGAGAAGCGCGTGGCGCCGCTGTGCCGGACCGTCCACGCGTCCGAGGCGCGGGACCAGCCGGACGGTGCCCTCACGGGCGACACCTCTGGCGCCGTCGAGCGTCCCGAGCAGGCGGCCGCCGTGCTGCTGATCCCCAAGGACCAGTCCTACGACTCCCGGACCTGCGATGACGACCTCAAGGGCGGAGGCGGGACGCATCCTCCGAAGCCGGCCTCCGTGGGGGACCAGCTGTGGGGGCGGCAGGCACACACGGACGTCGGGCGGCAGGCGCCCACTGCGCGACGCGGGGCGCGCCGACCCCGGCCCGACCGGCGGGCCTCACCCCCGCACCCGCCCCGAGGACCCCCGCACCACCACCTCCCCCCGCACCGCCTCCACGCCCCCCGGCACCGCCTCCCGCCCCATCGCCACCCGCCCCGCCCGCGCCCCCGCCTCCGCCAGCGGCAACCGCACCGTCGTCAGCGCCGGTACCGCGTCGATACTGAACGGCAGGTCGTCGAAGCCGGCCACCGACACGTCCTCCGGGATCCGCAGCCCCGCCTCGCGCAGCGCCGCGCACGCGCCCAGCGCGACGGTGTCGTTCGCGGCGACCACGGCCGTCAAGGACGGTTCCCTGCTCAGGAGTTCGCGCGTGCCCTCGTAGCCGGACCGCCGGTCGTAGCGGCCGTGGACCGTCAGGCGCGGGTCCTCCGCGATCCCGTGCGCGGCGAGCGCGGCGCGGTGTCCCTCCAGCCGGTGCCGGGTCGTCGTCCGCTCCGCGGGCCCCGCGAGGTAGCCGAGCCGCCGGTGTCCGCCTCCGAGCAGATGCTCCGTCAGTTCCCGCGCGCCCCCGCGGTTGTCGAAGGGCAGCGCCACCGCCCCCGTACCCGGCACCGGCGGCCGCCCGCACAGCACCGCCCGCGTCCCCGCCTCCACCAGCTTGCCCAGCTTGGCCGCCACGGCCTCCCGGTGCGCCGTGTCCTCCAGCGCCCCGCCGGTCAGCACGACCGCCGCCGCGCGCTGGCGCTGGAGCAGCGTGAGGTAGGTCAGCTCGCGCTCCGGGTCGCCGCCGGTGTTGCAGACCACGGCGAGCCGCTCGCCGCCCGCGCGGCCGCCCGGCCCGACGATCGCCGACTGGATCGCGCCGGCCATGACGCCGAAGAACGGGTCGGCGATGTCGTTGACCAGGATGCCGACCAGGTCGGACGTCGCCGCCGCCAGCGCGCTCGCGGTGCCGTTGAGGACGTAGTCCAGCTCGTCGACGGCCTTGAGGACCCGCTCCCGGGTGGCGGCGGCCACGGGATAGTTCCCGTTCAGCACGCGCGAGACCGTGGCGGGGGAGACCCGGGCCCGGGCCGCCACGTCCGCAAGCGTCACCGTCATGACCTCGTCCTCCGCCTCGCCGCACTCTTGTCCGCACCCTTGCCGACAGGCTAGCTTCGCAGTGATAGAAAGCGCTTACTGCCACGTCTGCCACGCTCTTCCCGAAGCCGTCCCCGTCCCCTACGGAGGAACCCGCATGACCCGCACAACGGTGCGTATCGCCATGAACGGCGTGACCGGCCGCATGGGCCACCGCCAGCACCTCGTCCGCTCGATCCTGGCCCTGCGCGAACAGGGCGGCCTCGACCTCGGCGACGGCACCGTGCTGTGGCCCGAACCGGTGCTGCTCGGCCGCCGCGAGCACGCGCTGCGGGCGCTCGCCGAGCGGTACGGCCTGGAACACGTCTCCACCGACCTCGACGCGGTCCTCGCCGACGAGAGCGTCGACATCTACTTCGACGCCCAGGTCACCTCGGCCCGCGAGGACGCGCTCAGGAAGGCGATCGCCGCCGGCAAGCACGTCTACACCGAGAAGCCCACCGCCACCGGCCTCTCCGGCGCCCTCGAACTCGCCCGCCTCGGCCGGGCCAAGGGCATCAAGCACGGCGTCGTCCAGGACAAGCTCTTCCTCCCGGGCCTGCTCAAGCTCAAGCGCCTCATCGACGGCGGCTTCTTCGGCCGTGTCCTGTCCGTGCGCGGCGAATTCGGCTACTGGGTCTTCGAGGGCGACTGGCAGGACGCCCAGCGCCCGTCCTGGAACTACCGCGCGGAGGACGGCGGCGGCATCGTCGTCGACATGTTCCCGCACTGGGAGTACGTCCTCCACGAGCTGTTCGGCCGCGTGAAGTCCGTCCAGGCCCTCACCGCCACCCACATCCCCGAGCGCTGGGACGAGCGGGGCAAGCCGTACGCCGCCACCGCCGACGACGCCGCGTACGGAGTCTTCGAGCTGGACGGCGGCGCGATCGCCCAGATCAACTCCTCCTGGGCGGTCCGCGTCCACCGCGACGAACTGGTCGAGTTCCAGGTCGACGGCACCGAGGGCTCCGCCGTCGCCGGCCTGCGCACCTGCCGCGTCCAGCACCGTTCGGCCACCCCCAAGCCGGTCTGGAACCCCGACATCCCCGCCACCGAGCCCTTCCGCACCCAGTGGCAGGAGGTCCCCGACAACGGCGACTTCGACAACGGCTTCAAGGCCCAGTGGGAGCTGTTCCTCAAGCACGTCTACGCCGACGCCCCCTACCACTGGGACCTCCTCGCCGGCGCCCGCGGCGTCCAGCTCGCCGAGCTGGGCCTGAAGTCCGCCGCCGAGGGCCGCCGTCTCGACGTACCGGAGATCTCCCTGTGACCCTCCGCCTCCCCGACGCGCACGGCACCCTGCGCGCCTACGAACCCCGCGCCGAGCCCCTCGCCCTCACCCACGCCGACCGCGCCTTCACCTCCCGTACGGTCTTCTCCGCCGCCCATGTCGTCGCCGACCCGTACGCCGACACCACCCCCGACGGGCCCGCCGCCGTCGACTGGGACGCCACCCTCGCCTTCCGCCGCCATCTGTGGGCGCACGGGCTCGGTGTCGCCGAGGCGATGGACACCGCCCAGCGCGGCATGGGCCTGGACTGGGCCGGCGCCGCCGAACTGATCCGCCGGTCCGCCGCCGAGGCACGGGCGTGCGGCGGCCGTATCGCCTGCGGCGTCGGCACGGACCAGCTCGCGGCCGGGTCGCTCCCGGAGATCCGGGCCGCCTACGAGGAACAGCTCGCCGTCGTCGAGGAGGCGGGCGCGCGGCCCGTCCTCATGGCCTCCCGCGCCCTCGCCGCCACCGCCCGGACCCCGGACGACTACCGGGAGATCTACGGCCACCTGCTCCGCCAGTCCACCGAACCGGTGATCCTGCACTGGCTGGGCCCGATGTTCGACCCGGCACTGGAGGGCTACTGGGGCTCGCCCGACCTCGACGCGGCCACCGACACCTTCCTGGACGTCGTCGCCGCCCACCCCGACAAGGTCGACGGCGTCAAGGTCTCCCTCCTCGACGCCGGCCGCGAGGTCGCCCTGCGCCGCCGCCTCCCGCGCGGGGTGCGCTGCTACACCGGCGACGACTTCCACTACCCCGAGCTGATCGCGGGCGACGAGCAGGGCTTCAGCCACGCCCTCCTCGGCATCTTCGACCCGCTCGGCCCGCTGGCCGCCGAGGCCGTCCGCGTCCTGGACACCGGCGACACGGCGGGCTTCCGCGCCCTCCTCGACCCCACGGTCGCCCTCTCCCGGCACCTGTTCCGGACGCCCACCCGGTACTACAAGACGGGCGTGGTCTTCCTGGCCTGGCTGGCCGGTCACCAGAGCCACTTCACGATGGTCGGCGGCCTGCAGTCGGCCCGCTCCCTCCCGCACCTCGCCCGCGCCTACGAACTCGCCGACACCCTCGGCCTGTTCCCCGACCCGAAGCTCGCCGAGGACCGGATGCGCACCTTCCTGACCCTGCACGGAGTGACCCCGTGAGCGCCTCCACGACCAGCGGCCTGGCGCGCTTCAGCATCAACCAGATGACCGTCAGGCAACTCGCCCTCCCCGACCTCGTCGCCGCCTGCCGCGCGCTGGGCGTCCCGGGCGTCGGCCTGTGGCGCGAGCCGGTCCGGGAGTACGGCGTGACGGCGGCCGCCAGGCTCGTACGCGACGCGGGCCTCGCGGTGACCACCCTGTGCCGGGGCGGCTTCCTCACCGCCGTCGACCCCGCCGAGCGCACGGCCGCCCTGGCCGACAACCGCCGCGCCGTCGACGAGGCGGCCGCCCTCGGCACCGACACCCTCGTCCTGGTCTCCGGCGGCCTCCCGCCCGGCCACAAGGACCTGCGCGCCGCCCGCGAACGCGTCGCCGACGCCCTCGCCGAACTCGGCCCCTACGCCGAGGAGCACGGGGTACGGCTGGCCATCGAGCCCCTGCACCCCATGTTCGCCGCCGACCGCTGCGTGGTCTCCACCCTCGCCCAGGCCCTCGACCTCGCCGAACGCTTCCCGGCCCGGCAGGTCGGCGTCACCGTCGACACGTACCACGTCTGGTGGGACGACCGGGCGCCCGAGCAGATCGCGCGGGCGGGCGCGGGCGGCCGTCTCCACGCCTTCCAGCTCGCCGACTGGACCACCCCGCTGCCCGAGGGCGTCCTCAACGGCCGCGGCCAGCTCGGGGACGGGGCGGTCGACCTGCGGGAATGGCAGGGGTACGTCGAGGCGGCCGGGTACACCGGGCCCATCGAGGTCGAGCTGTTCAACGAGGGGCTGTGGGCGCGGGACGGGCGCGAGGTACTCGCCGAGACGGCCGCCCGGTTCACCGCGCACACGGCCGCGAAATAAATCCGGCGACCCGTGCAACCGTTCCGTCCGTCCGCGGGTCGTACTTGGCATCAGGACTCCTGTGGGGGGGACCCGGGGGGGATCTGCGGAGTTCTGAAGGGGAGGGGAACCCGAGGGGGCCCGGTCGACGGACCGAGCCCCCTCGAAGCTCTCGGCGGCCTGCGGGCGTCCTTTCGACGGTCTTCTAGAAGAACACCCCGCACCGCAGCAGCACGTTGGCGTACGGCCGCGCCTCCCCGGTCCGCACCACCAGCCGCGCCCCCGCCGACAGCTCCTTGAGCCGCTCGTGCGACACGAGGGCGAGGTCGGAGAAGTGCCCGTCCAGGAGCGCCGCCGCACCGGGATTGGCGTCCCGGACCTCCGAGGCCGCCGTCGCGCCCTCGACCACCAGCTCGGCGAGCAGCCCCGCCACCACCTCCGCGAACGACGGCACCCCGGCGCGGAACGCCAGGTCGACGACGCGCGGACCGTCCGGGACCGGCATCCCCGCGTCGCACACCAGCACCCCGTCCCCGTGCCCGAGTTCGGCCAGCGCGCCCGCGAGGTGGCGGTTGAGTATCCCTGCCTTCTTCACAGCGCCTCGGCCTCCGCCGCCGTCGGGTACGACTGCTGCGCCCCCGGCTTCGTCACCGCCGCCGCGCCCACGCGGGCCGCGTACGCCGCCGCCTCCGCGAGCGACGCGCCCGTGCCGAGCCGCCACGCCAGCGCCGCCGTGAACGCGTCACCGGCGCCGGTGGTGTCGACGGCGTCGACCTCGACGGACGGCACCCGCGTGACGCCCTCGGCCGCCGACGCCACCAGCGCGCCCTCGGCGCCCAGGGTGACGACCACCGAACGCGGCCCCTTGGCCAGCAGCACGCGGGCCCAGTCCTCGGGGCGGTCACCGGCGCGGGCGTCACCGAGGAGTACCTTCGCCTCGTGCTCGTTGACGATCAGCGGGTCGCAGGCCGCCAGCACCTCCGACGGCAGCGGGCGCGGCGGCGACGGGTTCAGCACGAAACGGCTGCCCGGCGCCAGGTTCCGGACCACCTCCACCACCGTCTCCAGCGGGATCTCCAACTGCGCGGAGACCACCCGGGAGGCGTGGAAGAGGCTGACGGCGGCCCGTACGTCCCCCGGCGTCAGCCGGCCGTTGGCGCCCGGCGAGACCACGATGCTGTTGTCCCCGGACGGGTCGACGGTGATCAGCGCGACGCCGGTCGGGGCGTCGCCCACCAGCACGCCGACCGTGTCGACCCCGGCCGCCCGCTGCGAGTCCAGCAGCAGCCGGCCGTGGTCGTCGTCGCCGACCCGGGCCAGCAGCGCCGTACGGGCGCCCAGCCGTGCGGCGGCGACCGCCTGGTTGGCGCCCTTGCCGCCCGGGTGGACGGCCAGGTCGGTGCCGAGCACCGTCTCGCCGGCGCCGGGCCGCCGTTCGACGCCGATCACGAGGTCGGCGTTGGCCGATCCCACGACCAGGAGGTCGTAGTGGTACATGAGTCGTTCTCCGATCCGGTGTCCGGTATCAGGTCCGAGGACTGATCCGGGTGAGGAGGGTGGGCGGGCGGTCGGGGCGACCGCCCGCCCGGGACGGCGCGTCAGCCCTCGAAGCCGGCCACGTTCTCCTTCGTGACCACCTTCACCGGCACCTTCACCGTCTGCTCCACCTTCTTGTCCTCGGCCGCCTTCAGCGCGTTCTGTACGGCGATCCTGCCCAGTTCCTTCGGCTGCTGAGCCACGGACGCGTAGAGCGTTCCGGCACCGACCGCCTTCAGCCCGTCCGGCGTGCCGTCGAAGCCGACGACCTGCACCGACGTGCCGGCCTTCGAACCCAGCGCCTTGACCGCGCCGAGCGCCATCTCGTCGTTCTCCGCGAAGACACCGTCGACGCCGGGGTGCGCCTGGAGCAGGTTGGTCATCACGTCCAGGCCCTTGGTGCGGTCGAAGTCCGCGGGCTGCTTGGCGACGACCTTGATGCCCGGGTACGCCTTGAGACCGGCCGCGAAGCCCGCCCCGCGCTCCCGGCTGGCGGAGGTGCCCGCCTGGCCCTGGAGGATGACGATCGTGCCCTTGCCGCCGAGCTTCTCCGCGAGCGCCTTGGCGCCCAGCTCACCGCCCTCGACGTTGTCGGAGGCGACCAGCGCGGAGGTGTCCGCCTTGGTGACGCCGCGGTCCACGGCGATGACGGGGATGTCGTCCTTGTTCGCCGCGCGCACCGAGGGGCCCGCCGCGTCGGAGTCCACCGGGTTGACGATGATCGAGGACAGGCCCTCGCTGGTGAAGTTCTGCAGCTGGTTGGCCTGCTGGGAGGCGTCGTTCTGGGCGTCCGTGACGGTCAGGTCCACGCCCAGCTTCTTCGCCTCCTCTTGCGCGCCCGCCCGGATCTGCACGAAGAACGGGTTGTTGAGCGTCGACAGCGACAGGCCGACCTTCTGCGACCTCCCGTCCGAGGAGCCGTTGTGCAGCAGCGAGGTCGCGCCGACGACGGCCACCGCGACGACCGCCGCGATCAGATACGTCAGCGCCTGCCTGCCCTTGCCGCCGCTCCCGCCGGCCCCGGCCGCCGGGGTGAGCGCGCCCGCCTTGCGGCGCAGCGTGTCGAAGAGGACCGCCAGCGCGATGACGACACCGATGACGACCTGCTGCCAGAACGCGGAGACGGACAGCAGGTTGAGGCCGTTGCGCAGCACCGCGAGGATCAGCGCGCCGATCAGCGTGCCCGACGCCTTGCCGGTGCCGCCCGCGAGCGAGGCGCCGCCGATGACGACGGCGGCGATGGCGTCCAGCTCGTAGCCCTGCGCGGCCTGCGGCTGCGCCGAGGAGAGCCGGGAGGCGAGCACGATGCCCGCGGCGGCGGCGAACAGTCCGGAGAAGGCGTAGATGGCGAGCTTCTGCCGCTTCACCCGCAGCCCGGACAGGCGCGCGGCCTCCTCGTTGCCGCCGATGGCGTACATGGCGCGGCCTATGTAGGTGCGGCCGAGGACGAAGGCCGTGATCAGGCCCATCACGATCATCACGAGCACCGGCACGGGCAGCCAGCCGCCCAGCGTGTCACCGAGGTGCGAGACCGAGTCCGGGAAGGCGATCGGCGAGCCCTGCGAGATCACCAGCGACAGACCGCGCCCCACCGACAGCATGGCGAGCGTCGCGATGAACGGCGGCAGCTTGCCGTACGAGATGAGGAAACCGTTCACCAGACCGCAGGCGATACCCGTCGCGACGGCCAGCAGCACCGCCAGGACGACCGGTATCCCGGCCTCCGTCGCGCTCCACGCCAGCACGGTGGCCGACAGCGCGGCGACCGAGCCCACCGACAGGTCGATGCCCGCCGAGACGATGACGAAGGTGACGCCGAAGGCGAGGATCGCGGTGACGGCGGCCTGGACGCCGACGTTCAGCAGGTTGTCGGTGGTCAGGAAGTCCCCGGACAGCACCGACATGGCGATGACGAGGACGATCAGCGCGGTCAGCGCGCCGTTGTCGAGCAGCAGGCGGCGCACACCGCCCGTGGCGCCCTGCGCGCCCGGCTTGCCCTTGAGCGTGTCAGTGGCCACGGGGGGCCTCCGTTCCGTTACTTCCGTTGCTGGTCGTGCTGTTGGAGCCGGGGGTGCCGGGAGTGCTGACGGCGAGGGCCATGACGGCGTCCTGGGTGGCGTCCCCGGCGGGCAGTTCACCCGCGACGCGCCCCTGCGCCATCACGACCACCCGGTCGCTCATGCCGAGCACCTCGGGCAGATCGCTGGAGATCATGAGTACGGCGGCACCGGCCGCGGTGAGTTCGTTGATGAGCTGGTAGATCTCGACCTTGGCGCCGACGTCGATGCCGCGCGTCGGCTCGTCGAGGATCAGCACCTTGGTCTCCGCCAGCAGCCACTTGCCGATGACGACCTTCTGCTGGTTGCCGCCGGACAGGGTCCGCACATGCTGCCCGAGCCCGGCCATCCGCACCCCGAGCTGCCCGGCGACGCGCTCCGCCGCCGTGTGCTGCCCCTTGAGGTCGACGAGCCCCGCGCGGGAGGTCGAGTGGAGGGTGACCAGGCCGAGGTTCTCCTCGACGGAGGCGTCCAGCACCAGCCCCTGGCCCTTGCGGTCCTCGGGCACCAGCCCGATCCCGGCCGCCATCGCGGCGTTCACGTCGTGCCGCCGCAGCGGCGCGCCCGCGACCCGCACGGTCCCCGCGTCGTACGGGTCGGCGCCGAACACCGCCCGCGCGACCTCGGTCCGCCCGGCGCCGACCAGCCCCGCGATGCCGACGACCTCACCGGCCCGCACCTCGAAGCCGACGTCGTGGAAGACGCCGTCCCGGGTCAGCCCCTCGACCTTGAGCAGCGGCTCACCGGGGTCGGTGCGCTCGCGCGGGTACTGCTGGTCGATCGACCGCCCGACCATCAGCCGTACCAGCTCGCCCTCGGGGGTGGAGGCGGGCACCTGGCCGACGCTGCGGCCGTCGCGTATGACGGTGACGCGGTCGCCCAGGGCGGCGATCTCCTCCAGGTGGTGCGTGATGAACACGATCCCGACGCCGTCCTCGCGCAGCCGCCGCACGATGGCGAACAGCTTCTCGACCTCCTCGGAGGTCAGTACGGCGGTCGGCTCGTCCATGATCAGCACGCGGGCGTCGAGGCTGAGCGCCTTGGCGATCTCGACCATCTGGAGCCGGGCGATGCCGAGTTCGCGCACGCGCGCCCGGGGCGAGACCCGCACGCCGACGCGCTCCAGGAGCACCTCGGCGTCGGCCTCCATCCTCTTCCGGTCGATCATGCCGAGGCGGCGCGGCTGGCGGCCCAGGAAGATGTTCTCGGCCACCGTCAGATCGGGGACGAGGTTGAACTCCTGGTAGATGGTGGCGATCCCGAGGCGCTCGGAGTCCTGCGCACCGTGGATGCGCACCTCCTCGCCACCGGCCAGGATCCTGCCTGCGTCGGGCGTGTAGGCACCGGAGAGCATCTTGATGAGGGTGCTCTTGCCGGCGCCGTTCTCACCGAGGAGCACATGCACCTCGCCCCGGCGCAGGTCGAAGTCGACGCTGTCGAGCGCCACCACGCCGGGGAAGGTCTTGCGGATGCCCTCGATACGCAGCAACTCGTCCGGACTGCGGCTGCTCACGGCGTACTCCTTTGTACGGGGGAGGGGGAGGGGTGTTCGGGGGATGGGGGCGGGGAGGGGTGTTCGGGGGAGGGGGACGGGGAGGGGTGTTCGGGGGACGGGGAGGAGGAAGGGCGTACGGGGGACGGGTGTTTTTGTGGGCCGTCGGCGGTCTCGCCGCAGGAGCGGCGCACGACCAACCGCGCCGGAAGGGTGACGGACTCCCCGGCCCGCCCCTCGATCCGGGCGACCAGCGCGCGTACGGCCGCCCGCCCGAGGTCGCCCGTGGGCTGGGCGATCGCGGTGACGGGCGGGTCGGTGTGCACGAACCAGGGGATGTCGTCGAACGCGGCGAGCGCGATGTCCTCCGGGACCCGCAGGCCCCGCGCCCGTACGGCGTCCAGGGCGCCGAGCGCCATCAGGTTGTCGGCGGCGAAGACGACCTCGGGCGGCTCGGGCAGGTCGAGGAACCCCTCGGTGACCCGGCGCCCGCTGTCGGCCTGGAAGTCGCCCTGGCCGATGTAGGCGTCGGGGAGAGCGAGCCCGTACGCGCCGAGGGCCGCACGGAAGGCGTCGACGCGCTCGCGGCCGGTCGTGGTGGCGGCGGGCCCGGCGATGATCGCGAGCCGGCGGTGCCCGAGTCCGTGCAGGTGAGCGACGAGGTCCTGGACCGCCGCCCGCCCGTCCGACCGCACCACGGGCACGTCCACGCCGGGTATCCACCGGTCGACGAAGACCATCGGCGTCCCGGCCCGCGCCGCGTCCAGCATCCGGGGGGAGCCGCCGTCGGTGGGGGAGACGAGGAGCCCGTCGATACGGCGGTCGAGCAGCGTCGTCACATGGTGGTCCTGGAGATCGGGCCGCTCGTCGGCGTTGCCGATGATGACGCTGTAGCCGAGCGCGCGGGCCTCCTCCTCGACGGAACGGGCCAGCTCGGTGAAGTACGGGTTCATCACGTCGCTGATGACCAGACCGAGGGTGCGGGTCTGATCGGTGCGCAGCGACCGGGCGACGGCGTTGGGCCGGTACGCCAGCGCCTCGACGGCCGCCAGCACCCGGGTGCGCGCGTCGGCGCTGACCGACGGATGCCCGTTCAGCACCCGCGACACGGTCGCCACGGACACCCCCGCCTCGGCGGCGACATCCTTGATACTCGCCATCGCCGGCCCACCTCCTCGTGGAATCGATTACACGAGGGATTGGAATCGATTACACGAGTGGAACGCAAGGGTCTGCGTCGCCCGGAACCGAATCGTGACCTGGGAGGGGAGGGAGGGAGAGGGGGGAGGGGCACGGGGGGACGGGGGCGGTGCGTTCAGGCGGCGGGGTGTGGGGGCGGGCCGGGGGGCGTTGCCGTGCCCCCGGCCCCTCAGCTCACCGCCGCCGCGAACATCCCCGCCTCGTACGACCCCCCGGGCTGGTGGACGATCACCGCGAGGCGGTTGGCGGCGTTGACCAGGGCGATCAGGGAGACGAGGGCGGCGATCTGGTCGGCGACGCGCGCCCCCTCCAGACCTTCCTCCGCCAGCCCGCCCAGCAAGGCCGCCCCGCCGACCAGCAGTTGCGCCGCTTCCTCGGTACCAAGAAGGGCCGCAAGATCCACTACGGCCGGGCCCTGGTCGAGGCGCTGGACCCCGACCCGGCCCGCCCCCCCTGGCGGGACTCTTCGCCGCCCTCTGAGGCGATCGCCGCCTATGAGGGCCGTGCAGTGGTCATGGCCGGGTGAAGGTCATGTGGGTCACGCCGCTGGGGGTCGTCACGGACTCGACCCGGAAGCGCTGCTCCAGTCCTTCGAGTCCGTCCCACAGGCGCTCCCCACGCCCCAGCACGATCGGGACGACGGCGACGTGCAGATGATCGACGAGATCCTCTGCGAGGAACTCGCGGACCGTGGTCGGCCCGCCGCCGATCCTCACGTCCAGGCCGCCCGCGGCTTCCTGCGCCTGACGGAGCGCTTCCTGCGGCGTGGCGTCGATGAAGTGGAAGGTGGTGCCGCCCTCCATCTCCACCGAGGGGCGGGGGTGGTGGGTCAGGACGAACACCGGGGTGTGGAAGGGCGGGTTGGGCCCCCACCAGCCGTTCCAGTCCTCGTTCTCCCACGGCCCGCGCTGGGGGCCGAACTTGTTGCGGCCCATGATCTCAGCGCCGATACCGGCGTCCCAGGCGCCGGCGACGGCGTCGTCGACCCCACGACTCCCGTCCGGCTTGCCCTGCATCTGCTGGAAGGTCGTGGTCGGGAAGAACCACTCGTGAAGCCGCGCGCCGGCGTGGCCGAACGGGGCGTCGGGACTCTGACCTTCGCCGGTCGCGAATCCGTCGACGGAGACGGAGAAGTTGTGGACCCTCACGCGGGACATTGCACGGACTCCTGCCCTCGAAGCGATGTGATTGCGAAATGCAATCACCAGCCGCGAGCGAGCCTAGACTCGGTGCTGGCAGAGTGCAATCACCGGAGGTGGGAGGTGGGAATGCGCGACGAACCGCGGTCCGGATGCGCGATCAACGCGGCGGTGGAGGTGCTCGGGGACCAGTGGAGCCTCATCGTCCTGCGCGACGTGATCTTCGGCGGGCGCCGGCACTTCCGCGAGCTGCTCAGCCACTCGGAGGAGGGAATCGCGTCGAACATCCTCAGCAGCCGCCTCAAGACCCTCGTCGCCGGCGGCCTCCTCACGCGGGAGCCGGCCGAACGAGGGCACCGGGCGACCTACAGCCTCACGGAAGCGGGCATCCAGACGGTCCCCGTCATGGTCGCGCTCGGCTCCTGGGGCCTGCGGCACCGCCCGACCACACCCGAACTCGGCGTCCGCGCCCGCCTCCTGGAGGAGGGCGGCCCGCAGCTCTGGCAGGACCTCATGGACGAACTCCGCGAGCTGCACCTGGGCATTCCCCGCCCGGACCTCGACCGCCCCCGAGCCTCCGCACTCCTCCGGACGGCCTACGAGCAGGCACTCAAGGACGCCCACTGACGCACCGCGCCGCGTCCAAAACCCTTTGACAGCGTGACGCCGGTCGCTGAAACATCCCCCGTGTCCCGACGCGTCCGAAGCGCCGGACCCGACGCCCGAACCGAGAGAAACGGAACCCACCATGCGCCGACTCGTGTGCCCCGCGCCCTTCCACCCGCACACGAGGAGCCATGGACATTCCGCACGCGCAGACAGTCGTACGACGTGACACAACCGCAGACCGCACCACCCCGACCGACCGCCCCCGCCGGCTCAGCCTCGGCGTCCTCGCGCACGTCGACGCCGGGAAGACCAGCCTGACCGAGGCGCTCCTGCACGCCGGGGGCGCGATCGACAGCGTGGGCAAGGTGGACGCGGGGACGACCCAGACCGACACGCTGGCTCTGGAGCGGCAGCGCGGCATCACGATCCGTTCCGCCGTGGCCGCCTTCCAGGTCGGCGGCGTCACCGTCAACCTGGTGGACACGCCCGGCCACCCGGACTTCATCGCCGAGGTCGACCGCTCGCTGGCGATCCTCGACGGCGCGGTCCTCGTGCTGTCCGCCGTCGAGGGCGTACAGGCCCAGACCGTCGTGCTGTACCGGGCGTTGCGGCGGATGGGGGTACCGGTGGTCGTGTTCGTCAACAAGATCGACCGGCGAGGCGCCGCGCCCGAGCGGGTTCTGGACGAGATCCGCTACCGGCTGAACCCGGCCGCGGTGCCGCTCGGCCGGGCGGTCGCCCCCGGCACGGCCCAGGCCGAGTCGCTCCTCCTCGACCTGGCCGACCCCGCCGTGGGGGAGGACCTGGCGGCCTACGACGACGAACTGCTGGAGGAGTGGCTCACCGCCCCCCGGCCGATCGACCCCCGACGCCTGCGCACGGCACTGGGCCGGCTGACGCGCGCGGGAACCGTCCACCCGGTCCTCTTCGGCTCGGCGCGCACCGGCGCCGGAGTGGTTCAACTGATGGACACGCTGGCCGACTTGCTCCCGCCGCCCGACGGGGACGACGACACCGGGCCGGTGGCGGCGCAGGTCTTCAAGGTGGAGCGGTCCGCCGGTGGGGGACGCCAGTGCACGGTACGGGTCCGGACCGGGGCGCTGCGCGTACGCGACCGCGTGCCGCTCGGCGACGACGGACGCACGGCGACCGTGACGGACGTCCAGGTCTTCGAACCGGGCGGCCCGGTACGGCGCGGGCGGGCGGTCGCCGGGCAGATCGCTCGCGTACGCGGCCTGGACAGCGCCCGCATCGGCGACTGGATCGGCACCCCGCCGCCCACCGCCGGGCACTCGGCGCTGCCCGCGCCGGGCTTCGAGTCCCGCGTCGTCCCCCGCGATCCCGCCCGGCAGGGCGACCTGCACCGGGCCCTGTCCGAACTCGCCGACATCGACCCGCTGATCGCCCTCCGCCCCGACCGGGGCGCGGTGCGCATCAGCGTCTACGGCGAGGTGCAGCAGCAGTTCCTCGCGCAGACGCTGGCGGACGAGTTCGGTATCGAGACCGACTTCCGCGAGACGACGGTCGTGTGCGTGGAACGGCCGTCGGGCACGGGCACGGCGGTGCGCCGCATGGGGGAGTCCGGGCACCTGTACCGCTACACCCTCGGCGTACGCGTCGAGCCCGCCGCACCGGGCAGCTGGCTCGAACTGACCGTGGCGACGGAGCGCTCCGGACTGCCGCTGCACGTGTACGGCACCCTCGACGGCTACCGGGCGGCCCTGCGCGACTACGTGACCGAACCCCTGGCGTCCGCCGGCTCGCACGGCTGGCCGGTGACCGACCTCCGGGTGACGGTCACCGAGAGCGCGTATCCCCCCGCAGGTCCGCGCGCCGTCGACGTACGCCACACCACGGAGGAGGCGGTACGCGAGGCCGTCGTGCAGGCCGGCACCACACTCTGCGAGCCGTTCGACCGCTTCACCGTCGAGACCCCGGCCGACACCCTCTCCGCCGTCCTCGGCCTCCTCTCCCGCCACGGCGCGGTACCGGACGCCCCGGACACGGGCGAACGGCTGGCCGTTATCACCGGCACGGCGCGGACCGCGACGATCGCCACGCTACGAGCCGGCCTGCACGGCACCACGCACGGCCAGGGCGTCCTGGAATCCCGGCTCGACCACTACGCCCCGGCGGTGAGGAGGCCGCGCTAGCCTGCAGCCCGCCTGCGCTCAGGCTGCCGCCAGCTCGCACCACACGTACTTGCCCCGGTTGCCGTGCCGGGCCAGCGGATGCCACCCCCACACGTCGGCGCAGGCCCGTACGAGGGCGAGCCCCCGCCCCTCCTCCTCCGTCTCCGCCAGCCGCTCGAACGCCACGGGCGGCTGCGGAGGTTCGGGATCCGCGTCCCACGCCCCGATCCGCAACGTCTCCGGCGGCGACCAGCGGATACGGAGGGCGGCGGGGCCCTTGGTGTGCCGTACGGCGTTGGAGACCAGCTCGGTGGCCAGCAGTTCGGCGACATCGACGAGGCGGATCAGCCCGTGCATGGTCAGGATCAACCGGAGGGTGCGGCGGCTGACGGTGACGGCACGCAGGTCGTTGGGGATGTAGAGGGAGTACTCCCACGGTTCGTTCTCGGACATGCGGGGCTCCTCGTGGAGGGCGGTGGGATGGAGGCGGGCCCGGTGGCATTGCCGCAGCCGTCATGGCAGGACGGGGCGGTGCGCTTCCGGTGACCCGGTGCCGCACGGTGTGCGTCGCGTCACTGACGGTAGATCTAAATTTAGGGACACGGCAAGTCGATCGCGTAATCTGACACCGAATGGGTTGCACCAACAGATGTGTGAAGAGGGCCAGTCGATGGTGAAGAGGCGCGAGCCAACGGCACGTCAAGTACGACTGGCCACGGAGCTGCGCAGGCTCCGTGAGGCCGTCGGCTTCAACTCCCGCCAAGCGGCGGAGCTGCTCGGCGTGGCACCCGCCCAGATCACCCACATCGAGTCCGCACTCGCGGGCGTGAGCGAGCAGCGAGTCCGCCGTCTCGCCTCCCACTACGCGTGCACTGACGAGGAGTTCGTCGACGCGCTCGTCGCGATGGCCACCGAGCGGGCAACCGGCTGGTGGGAGGAGTATCGAGGCTTGCTTCCCACCTCGTTCCTGGACCTGTCCGAACTGGAGCACCACGCGCGGTTCCTCCGCCACGTGGCGATCCTGTATGTGCCGGGCCTGCTCCAGACCGAGGACTATTCGCGCGCCGTCTTCTCCTCCAGGCTGCCGGAACTGACCGCCGAGGAACTGGAGGTACGCATTGAGCACCGCAAGGCGCGGCAGGCATTCGCCATCCCCTACGAAGCGGTGATCCACGAGGCGGCACTCCGCATCAGAGTGAGCGACCGGGCCACCTCAAGGGCACAACTGGTGCGCCTTCTGGAACTCTCCGAAGCGGACCACATCACCGTGCGCGTCATCCCCTTCGATCTGGACAATTTCGCCAGAGCTTCCAGCACGATGACCTACCTCGGCGGGCCTTTGCCTAGGCTGGACACCGTGGTCCGCGACGCGCTGCACGGTTCGGCGTTCATTGACTCCGAGGCGCAACTCAACACCTACCGAACGAGCTTCCATAAGGTGGAGTCCGCGTCACTCGACCCTGGCCGGTCGCGTGATGTCATCCACGGCCTGGTGAAGGAGCTATAGGAATCACATGGACAACTGGCGGAAGTCCTCGTACTCGGGTCCGGGCGATGGCAACGAGTGCGTCGAGATCGCGCCCTCACCCACTCACGTATCCGTCCGCGACTCCAAGACCCCCACGCGCGGAACATTCACTGTCCCGGCCGAGGTCTTCGCGGCATTCGTCGGCGGGGTCAAGAGGGCGGAGGCGGAGCTGTGAGGCACATGGACAACTGGCGGAAGTCCTCGTACTCAGGCGAGGGCGACGGCAACAGCTGCGTCGAGATCGCGCCCTCACCCACCCACGTCGCCGTCCGCGACACCAAGGCCCCCACCCGCGCCACCCTCACCTTCCCGGCGGGAGCCTTCGCGTCCTTCTTCGGAGCCCTCAAGCAAGACCGGTAGGTGTGCGCTCGCCGTAAGCCCTAAGCGTCCCGCCCGTACCTGCGGAACTCCGACGTCTCCACCTTCCACGGTCCGAACGGCACCGAGTCGCCGAAGATGTACGGCTGCATGCGGCTGTACCGGCCCTTGCACGGTTCGGTGTGCACCTGGATCGTGCCGGTGCGCGGGTCCACGATCAGGTAGTACGGGATGCCCATCGCCGGATAGTCGGCCAGCTTGTCGTCGTAGTCGTTGCCCGGGTTGGACGGAGAGACGATCTCGACGGCCGCCAGCACCTGCGTCGCGTCGACGGCCAGGCCCTCTTCGTCCAGGGCGCTTTCGCGGATGACAACGGCGTCGGGGCGGCGCATGCGGCCGATCGCCGGGTGCTCGATCTCGGGGCCGTTCTCGCAGACGTAGCCCGGATGGGTGGACGGGAGCTGCTCGTTGAGCTGGTTGCGGATGCGGCGTACTGCTCCCTCGTGTCGCTTCGAGGGGCACATCATGGCCAGTATCGGACCGGAGGGGCCGATCTCGACGCTCCAGGTCCCTTCGAGCTGCTCCGCCCAAGCCCCGAGCTCCGCGGCGATGGCGCGCATCCTGGCGTAGTCCATGCTCCAAGAGTACTGAGGAGGAGCCTCCGCAGTCGCTCTGTCACACCCCACCGGTACCGTCGGACCATGCCCAACCAGCCCCCCGCGGCCCCCGGTGAAAGGCGGCTCGCCACGCTCGAAGGCGTGCTCGAGCGGATCACGTACGCCAATGAGGAGAACGGCTACACCGTCGCCCGCGTCGACACCGGCAGAGGCGCCGGCGATCTGCTGACCGTCGTCGGCGCGCTGCTGGGGGCGCAGGCCGGGGAGTCGCTGCGGATGGAGGGGCGTTGGGGGTCGCACCCCCAGTACGGCAAGCAGTTCCACGTGGAGAACTACACGACCGTGCTGCCCGCCACCATCCAGGGCATCCGGCGCTACCTCGGCTCCGGGCTGGTCAAGGGGATCGGGCCCGTCTTCGCCGACCGGATCGCCCGGCACTTCGGCACCGACACCCTGCGCGTCATCGAGGAGGAGCCCGAGCGGCTCATCGAGGTGCCGGGGCTCGGGCCGAAGCGGACCAAGAAGATCGCCGACGCCTGGGAGGAGCAGAAGGCGATCAAGGAGGTCATGCTCTTCCTCCAGACCGTCGAGGTGTCCACGTCGATCGCGGTGCGGATCTACAAGAAGTACGGCGACGCCTCGATCGCCGTGGTGAAGAACCAGCCGTACCGGCTCGCCGCCGACGTCTGGGGCATCGGCTTCCTCACCGCCGACAAGATCGCCCAGTCCGTCGGCATCCCGCACGACAGCCCGGACCGGGTCAAGGCGGGGTTGCAGTACGCGCTGTCGCAGGCCACCGACCAGGGCCACTGCTACCTCCCCGAGGAGAAGCTGATCGCCGACGCGGTGAAGCTGCTCCAGGTGGACACCGGACTCGTCATCGAGTGCCTCGCGGAACTGGCCGCCGAGCCGGAGGAGGACGGCGCGGACCCCGGCGTCGTGCGCGAGAAGGTTCCCGGGCCCGACGGCGGCGAACCCGTCACCGCCGTCTACCTCGTCCCCTTCCACCGCGCCGAGCTCGCCCTCTCCGCCCAGCTGCTCCGCCTCCTGCGTACCGGCGAGGACCGGATGCCGGACTTCCGGGACGTCGCCTGGGACAAGGCGCTGGGCTGGCTGAGGGGCCGTACCGGCACCGAGCTGGCCCCCGAGCAGGAGGCCGCCGTCAAGCTGGCGCTGACCGAGAAGGTCGCCGTCCTCACCGGCGGCCCCGGCTGCGGCAAGTCCTTCACCGTACGGTCGATCGTCGAGCTGGCCCGCGCCAGGAAGGCCAAGGTCGTCCTCGCCGCCCCCACCGGCCGCGCCGCCAAGCGCCTCGCCGAGCTGACCGGAGCGGAGGCGTCCACCGTGCACCGGCTGCTGGAGCTGAGGCCGGGCGGGGACGCGGCGTACGACCGGGACCGGCCGCTCGACGCCGACCTCGTCGTGGTCGACGAGGCGTCCATGCTGGACCTCCTCCTCGCCAACAAGCTGGCGAAGGCCGTACCGCCGGGCGCGCACCTCCTCTTCGTCGGGGACGTCGACCAGTTGCCCAGCGTCGGCGCCGGGGAGGTGCTCCGGGACCTGCTCGCACCGGACAGCCCCGTCCCCGCCGTCCGGCTCACCCGCGTCTTCCGCCAGGCCCAGCAGTCCGGCGTCGTGACCAACGCGCACCGGATCAACGCGGGGCAGCATCCGCTCACCGACGGCATGAAGGACTTCTTCCTCTTCGTCGAGGACGACACCGAGGAGGCCGGACGCCTCACCGTCGACGTCGCCGCCCGCCGCATCCCCGCCAAGTTCGGGCTGGACCCCCGTGACGTGCAGGTCCTCGCCCCCATGCACCGCGGTCCCGCCGGCGCCGGCGCGCTGAACGGGCTGCTCCAGCAGGCCATCACCCCCGGGCGTCCCGACGTACCGGAGAAGCGGTTCGGCGGCCGTGTCTTCAGGGTCGGCGACAAGGTCACCCAGATCAGAAACAACTACGACAAAGGTGAGAACGGTGTCTTCAACGGCACCGTCGGCGTGGTCACCTCGCTCGACCCGGTGGACCAGCGCCTCACCGTCCGCACGGACGAGGACGAGGAGGTCCCGTACGACTTCGACGAACTGGACGAGCTGGCCCACGCCTACGCGGTCACCATCCACCGCTCCCAGGGCAGCGAGTACCCGGCGGTGGTCATCCCCGTGACGACCGGCGCCTGGATGATGCTCCAGCGGAACCTGCTCTACACGGCGGTCACCCGGGCCCGGCGACTGGTCGTCCTGGTCGGTTCCCGCAAGGCGATCGGACAGGCGGTCCGCACGGTGTCGGCGGGCCGGCGCTGCACCGCCCTGGACTTCCGGCTGGCGGGCGCATGAGCGGGGCCGGAACACCCGGTCGGCACCCCGGAGGCTCCCTAAACCTCCGGAGCCCCGACACCCCGTGTGAAATAGATGATCGATCAAACGAGTCGCAAAGGTCACACAGCCCTTCCGGACGGCGGTGTAAGGGGGCAGGATGAGCAAGTTGGCGGCACTCAGTGCCGCCAATAGGCCCGATGGTCGACCCCGAGTGCACTCTCCTGAGCCAAGTGGGGGATGGTAGAGACAGTCAGGGCACCTCGAAGATGAGGCACTACGTCGGTGAGGGAAGACGTGAGCGACAACTCTGTAGTACTGCGGTACGGCGACGACGAGTACAGCTACCCGGTGATCGACAGCACCGTCGGTGACAAGGGCTTCGACATCGGGAAGCTCCGCGCCCAGACCGGTCTGGTGACACTCGACAGCGGGTACGGCAACACCGCCGCCTACAAATCCGCCATTACGTACCTGGACGGCGAGGCGGGCATCCTCCGGTACCGCGGCTACCCGATCGAGCAGCTGGCCGAGCGCTCCTCCTTCGTGGAGGTCGCCTACCTGCTGATCAACGGTGAGCTGCCCACCGTCGACGAGCTGGCCTCGTTCAAGGACGAGATCACGCAGCACACCCTGCTGCACGAGGACGTCAAGAACTTCTACAGGGGCTTCCCGCGCGACGCCCACCCGATGGCCATGCTGTCCTCGGTGGTCTCCGCGCTGTCGACGTTCTACCAGGACAGCCACAACCCGTTCGACGAGCGGCAGCGCAACCTCTCCACGATCCGGCTGCTCGCCAAGCTTCCGACGATCGCGGCGTACGCGTACAAGAAGTCGATCGGCCACCCGTTCGTCTACCCGCGCAACGACCTCGGCTACGTCGAGAACTTCCTGCGCATGACGTTCTCGGTGCCGGCCCAGGAGTACGAGCTGGACCCGACGGTCGTCGCGGCCCTCGACAAGCTGCTGATCCTGCACGCGGACCACGAGCAGAACTGCTCGACCTCCACGGTCCGCCTGGTCGGCTCCTCGCAGGCCAACATGTTCGCCTCGATCTCGGCGGGCATCAACGCCCTGTGGGGCCCGCTGCACGGCGGCGCCAACCAGTCGGTGCTGGAGATGCTGGAAGGCATCCGCGACAACGGCGGCGACGTCGACACCTTCATCCGCAAGGTGAAGAACAAGGAGGACGGCGTCCGCCTGATGGGCTTCGGCCACCGGGTCTACAAGAACTTCGACCCGCGCGCCAAGATCATCAAGGCCGCCGCACACGACGTGCTCTCCGCCCTCGGCAAGTCCGACGAGCTGCTGGACATCGCCCTGAAGCTGGAGGAGCACGCGCTCTCCGACGACTACTTCGTCTCGCGCAGCCTCTACCCGAACGTCGACTTCTACACGGGTCTGATCTACCGGGCGATGGGCTTCCCGACCGAGATGTTCACGGTCCTGTTCGCCCTCGGCCGGCTGCCGGGCTGGATCGCCCAGTGGCACGAGATGATCAAGGAGCCGGGTTCCCGCATCGGCCGCCCGCGCCAGATCTACACGGGCGTCGTCGAGCGCGACTTCGTGCCGGTCGAGCAGCGCTGACCGCAGACGTACCACGAAAGTCCCGTACCGCTTCGGAGCGGTACGGGACTTTCGTGGTACGTGCGAGCCGTATGTCTGCGTGGACGCCCGCGGACAGCAGAAGGCGCCCTGGCGCCGGTCCCCCCACGGGCCGACGAACCAGGGCGCCTTCCCATGTCCCGGTGCGGATTCCCCCCACGGGATCCGGCCGGGCGTATGTGAGGACAGCGCCTGAATCGCTGTTCTTCCTGCGGTTCGGTTGCGGTCTGCCGGGACAGCGCACGCCCGGGAGGGCCGCTCAAAGCTTCCCGGTGTACGTGTCCCGGCAACGCAGCTCTGGGAAAGTCCCCCAAGACGTCCCCAGATGCCAGGTGGCGCCCCCCAAGACGCTGCCTGACATCGCCAACTTAGACCTTCGAACCCCTTCGATGGTTACGTTCATATCACTGTGATCTGCGTCTCTTGCAAATGTCCGTTAGGCGCCTTGGTGCCCGATACGTCGAACGGGACTCCAGCGTAAGGAAGATGCGCGAGCCTTGTGAAGAGCTTATGTGAGGTACGTGCCGGACTCCAGAGGCGTTCGCCCCCGACCTGCGTGAAATGCGGAACAACGGCACCGCTCCTCCGCCCCCGTACCGGCGGCCGGGCGCCGCTGCCGCCTGCGCGGTCGCGGTCAGTGGGTCGGGGTGTGCCGCCACGTAGTCGCGGGCCGCCTGGCCGGGGCCGTACTCCGGCCGGGGCCCGGCGGGGCCGGCGGGGCTACTTGAAGGCGCGCAGCCGGAGGCTGTTGGTGACCACGAAGACCGACGAGAGGGCCATCGCCGCCCCCGCGATCATCGGGTTGAGGAGTCCGGCGGCGGCCAGCGGGAGCGCGGCCACGTTGTAGCCGAAGGCCCACACGAGGTTGCCCTTGATCGTGGTGAGGGTGCGCCGGGAGAGCCGGATCGCGTCCGCCGCCACCCGCAGGTCCCCGCGCACCAGCGTCAGGTCGCTCGCCTCGATCGCCGCGTCCGTCCCCGTGCCCATCGCGAGCCCCAGGTCGGCGGTGGCGAGGGCGGCCGCGTCGTTGACGCCGTCACCGACCATCGCGACCGTACGGCCCTCGCCGCGCAGCCGCTCCACCACGGCGACCTTGTCCTCGGGCAGCACCTCGGCGATCACCTCGTCGATGCCGACGGCCGCCGCGACCGACTCGGCCACCCGCCGGTTGTCACCGGTGAGCAGGACCGGGGTCAGACCCAGGCGCCGCAGCTCGGCGACCGCCTCGGCGCTGGTCTCCTTGACCGCGTCCGCCACCGCGAGCACCCCGCGCGGGGCACCGTCCCAGCCGACGACGACGGCCGTACGGCCGCCGCCCTCGGCCTCGTCCCTGGCTCGGGCCACCTCGGGCGGCAGCGCGTCGTACAGGCGCCCCACGGCCACCTCACGGCCCGCCACGCGGGCGCGTACGCCACGGCCGGGGACGCTCTCGAAGCCCTCGACGCCGGGCAGCGTGCCGAGCCGCTCCTCGGCGCCGGCCGCGATCGCGCGGGCGACGGGGTGCTCGGAGGCGTGCTCGACGGCGCCCGCGAACCGCAGCAGCTCCTCCTCGTCGGTGCCGTCGGCGGCGTACACCTCGTGGAGCGTCATCCGGCCGGTGGTGACCGTGCCGGTCTTGTCCAGGACGACGGTGTCGACACGCCGCGTGGACTCCAGGACCTCCGGGCCCTTGATGAGGATGCCGAGCTGCGCGCCGCGCCCCGTGCCGACCAGCAGCGCGGTCGGCGTGGCCAGGCCCAGCGCGCAGGGGCAGGCGATGATCAGGACGGCGACGGCGGCCGTGAACGCGGCGACGGTGTCCCCGGTCGCGCCGAGCCAGCCGCCGAAGGTCGCGGTCGCGATCAGCAGCACGACCGGCACGAAGACCCCGGAGATCCGGTCGGCGAGCCGCTGCACCTCGGCCTTGCCGCTCTGCGCGTCCTCCACCAGCTTCGCCATCCGCGCGAGCTGCGTGTCGGCGCCCACCCGGGTCGCCTCGACCACCAGCCGCCCCCCGGCGTTGACCGTGGCGCCGGTGACGGTGTCGCCGACGGTCACGTCCACCGGCACGGACTCGCCGGTCAGCAGCGAGGCGTCCACGGCGGAGGCGCCCTCGGTCACCGTGCCGTCGGTGGCGATCTTCTCGCCGGGGCGGACGACGAACCGGTCGCCCACCGCGAGCCGGGCCACGGGTATCCGCACCTCGCGCCCGTCTCGTAGTACGGCCACGTCCTTGGCACCCAGCTCCATCAGCGCCCGCAGCGCGGCACCGGCGCGGCGCTTGGACCTGGCCTCCAGCCAGCGGCCGAGGAGCAGGAAGGCGGTGACGCCCGCGGCGGCCTCCAGGTAGATCGCGGAGGCGCCGTCGGTGCGGGAGACGGTGAGGTCGAAGCCGTGCCGCATGCCCGGCATCCCCGCGTCGCCGAAGAACAGCGCCCACAGCGACCAGCCGAACGCCGCCAGCGTGCCCAGCGAGACCAGCGTGTCCATCGTGGCCGCGCCGTGCCGCAGGTTGGTCCAGGCGGCGCGGTGGAAGGGCAGCCCGCCCCAGACGACGACGGGCGCGGCCAGCGTGAGCGAGAGCCACTGCCAGTAGTCGAACTGGAGCGCCGGGACCATCGCCAGCAGGACGACGGGGGCGGCGAGGAGCGCGGAGACGACCAGGCGCCCGCGCAGGGCGGACAGCTCGGGGTCGGGGACCTCCCCGTCGGACTCCCGCGCGGCCTCGGCCTCGGGCTCGGGGGCCGGCTCCTCGGCGGTGTACCCCGTCCTGACGACGGTGGCGATCAGGTCGGCCACCCCGGTCGTCGCCGCCGGGTAGCTGACCCGGGCCTTCTCCGTCGCGTAGTTCACCGTGGCGGTGACCCCGTCCATGCGGTTGAGCTTCTTCTCGACGCGGGCCGCGCAGGAGGCGCAGGTCATCCCGCCGATGAGCAGCTCGGTCTCGGCGAGGCCCCCGGGCTCCCCCGCAGGAGGGGCCGAGGGGGCGGTCGTACGGGTCTCCGCGGTGGTGCTGGTCATGTCCGGACTCCAGACGGCCCGGCCGGACCGTGCGCGGCCCGGCCGGAGAGGCGGTGGGTGCTGCTGAGGCTGTCGAGTGCCGAAGGTGTGCCGTCGGGTGTCAGGCCCTGCCGACGAGTTCGAAGCCGGCCTCGTCCACGGCCGCGCGCACGGCCGCATCGTCCAGGGGCTCCCGGGAGACGACGGTGACCTCGCCGGTGGCGGCGACGGCCTGCACCGAGCCGACGCCCGCGAGCTCCGAGATCTCGCCGGAGACGGCACCCTCGCAGTGTCCGCAGCTCATGCCGCTCACCTGGTAGACGGTGGTGACGGAGCCGGCCGTGTCGGTCTGGGCGGTCATGTGGTTACTCCTCGTCGGGGTGGTCAGGTCGGACAGCCGTGGCCCGGAGCGGACCACGCACCACCCACTGTACCCCTAGGGGGTATGGAAACCGACCGGGCTCCGTGAGAGAAGGGAACAGCGGCGGGAACGCCGGGACGGACCGGTACGGAAGTGAGGGTGGCGGATGCGCGCGGTGGTGTTCGAACGGTTCGGGGAGCCGGCCGAGGTACGTGAGGTCCCCGACCCCCGGCCCGCGCCGCACGGCGTCGTGGTCCGCGTCGGGGCGACCGGGCTGTGCCGCAGCGACTGGCACGGCTGGCAGGGCCACGACCCCGGCATCACCCTGCCCCACGTGCCCGGCCACGAGCTGGCCGGGGTCGTCGAGGCGGTCGGCGACCGGGTCGAGCGGTGGCGGCCCGGCGACCGGGTGACCGTGCCCTTCGTGTGCGCCTGCGGGAGCTGCGCGGCCTGCGCGGCGGGCGACCAGCAGGTGTGCGAGCGGCAGACCCAGCCCGGCTTCACCCACTGGGGCTCCTTCGCCGAGTACGTGGCGCTCGACCACGCCGACGTCAACCTCGTGGCCGTACCCGAGGAGATGTCCTACGGGACGGCGGCCGCGCTCGGCTGCCGGTTCGCGACCGCCTTCCGCGCGGTGGTGCGGCAGGGGCGGCTCGCGGCGGGGGAGTGGGTCGCGGTGCACGGCTGCGGGGGCGTCGGCCTGTCGGCGGTGATGATCGCGGCGGCCTCCGGCGCCCGGGTCGTCGCCGTGGACGTCTCGGCGCGGGCACGGGAGCTGGCGCGGGCCTTCGGCGCGGCGGAGTGCGTGGACGCGACGCGTACGCCGGACACCGCGGCGGCCGTACGCGACCTCACCGGCGGCGGCGCCCACCTCTCGCTGGACGCCCTCGGCTCGGCCGCGACCTGCGCGGCGTCGGTGAACGGCCTGCGCCGCCGCGGCCGGCACGTCCAGGTCGGGCTGCTGCCCTCGCCGGACGGCACCACCCCGGTCCCGATGGGCCGCGCGATCGCCCTGGAGCTGGAGCTCCTCGGCAGCCACGGGATGGCCGCGCACACCTACCCGGAGATGCTGGAGCTGGTCCGGGGCGGCGCGCTCCGCCCCGACCTGCTCGTGACGTCCGCCATCCCGCTGGACGCCGTCCCGGCGGCACTGGCGGCGATGGGCACGGCACCCGGTGCCGGGATGACGGTCATCGAGCCGTGACGCCTGCCCCGGGACGCATGACCGTGACACCGGCCCCGGGGCGCCCCCGGTGCACGGCCCACTCGTGGTCGAGGACGGCCATCAGTACGTCGTCCACCCAGGCGCCGCCCCGCCGGGCCGCCTCGCGCCGTACGCCCTCCACCACGAAGCCGGTCTTCTCGTACACGCGCCGGGCCCGGGGGTTGTCGGCGTAGACCTCCAGCTCGACGCGGTGCAGGCCCCGTTCGAAGCCGTGGCCGACGATGAGCCGCGTCGCCTCGCTGCCCAGGCCCCGGCCGCGGCCCCGGGCGCCGATGAGGGTGCGGAAGGTGCAGGAGCGGGCGGCCCGGTCGACCTCGTACAGGACGACCTCGCCGACGAGTTCGCCGGTCTCCCGGTCGGTGACGGCGAGGTCGAGGCGGTCGGGATCTGCCGTGCGCACGCCGTACCAGGAGCGCAGGTCCTCGCGGGTGAGTGCGGTGGTGGGCTCGAAGGTGAAGCGGACGACCTCGGGGTCGTTGACGATGTCCCACATCGGGTCGGCGTCCTCGGCGGTGAACGGCCGCAGGACGGTCCTGTCGCCGGTCAGGACGGGTTTCACGGAGAAGTCCATGAACGGCACTGTGCCCCACGCGGGGGTGGGGCACAGAACAGATTTCGGGTCCGGCCGGACTGACGGGTGGTCCGGATCTACCGGTTCCGGTTGCGCGGGCGGGACGCCACCCATGCGTGGATCGTGTCCGCGTACCAGTAGGGCTTGCCGCCCTCCACGCGGTCGGGCGGCGGCAGCAGTCCGTGCTTGCGGTACGAGCGGACGGTGTCCGGCTGGACCCGGATGTGGGCCGCGATGTCCTTGTAGGACCAGAGCCTTCGGTCGGTCACGAGTCGCACCTCCCCGCGCAGACCGCGGCGGCGACCGGGGACGGCCGCCGGGGGGAGCCGGGCGCTGCGCTGGCGATCACCAAGTCTGTGCCGGATGAACGCAGCCGGTGACGAGTGGTCAGGGGCCGTTCCCGGGTGTGACGGAAGACCCGCATGCGCGTGACATGCGTGACCGGGAGGGCGCTTTTGTGACACGAGTGCCACATAGGCGTTTGCCGGAGTTCAGGCGCGGCGCGTTGACTTCGACGGGTGAAGGCGTTCCGCGTACGTTTTTCCGACACACGTCATCCGAATGTCCGGACAAAACATTGACAGGCCGCACGCGCGGGGCTAGAAACCGGGGAGACGCACGGACGGGCACACCGAACGCCTCCGGCGCGGGAAGGCCGCCTCGCCCTGGCAGGAGCGAGGCACGAGCGCCGACTCCCCGCTCGCACCGCTTCCGCGCCGGAGGTCCCCGCGTCGCGGGGGTGCGGGGCGCCCTGTGCCGCCGACACCGCCCCACGTGTCTACGCGCACCCCCGAACCGCAGACACAGTGTCGGGCGCGTCCGGAGCGCACGGCTGGTGGAATGGGGGGCAGGGCCCCGGCCGTGACCCGCTCCTCGGCGGTCACGGCGCGTGCGCCGGACCAACGGCGCGTCTCGACCCGTCGCCGCCATCTGCGAAGGAGTTCTCGGTCATGACGAACATCGTCAACCACTGGATCGGCGGCAAGTCCGCAAAAGGCGCCTCGGGCACGTACGGGCCGGTGACCGACCCGGCGACGGGCGAGGTCACCACCAAGGTCGCCTTCGCCTCCGTGGAGGAGGTGGACGCGGCGGTCGCCGCCGCCGAGGAGGCGTACCTGAGCTGGGGGCAGTCCTCGCTGGCGCAGCGCACCACGGTCCTCTTCAAGTTCCGCGCGCTGCTGGACGCCCACCGCGACGAGATCGCCGCGCTGATCACCGCCGAGCACGGCAAGGTCCACTCCGACGCGCTCGGCGAGGTCGCGCGCGGCCTGGAGATCGTCGACCTGGCCTGCGGGATCAGCGTGCAGCTCAAGGGCGAGCTGTCGACGCAGGTCGCCTCCCGCGTGGACGTGGCCTCGATCCGGCAGCCGCTCGGCGTGGTCGCGGGCATCACGCCGTTCAACTTCCCGGCGATGGTGCCGCTGTGGATGTTCCCGATCGCCATCGCCTGCGGCAACACCTTCGTGCTCAAGCCGAGCGAGAAGGACCCGTCGGCCGCCGTCCGCCTCGCTGAGCTGCTCGCGGAGGCCGGGCTGCCCGACGGCGTGTTCAACGTCGTGCACGGCGACAAGGTGGCCGTGGACCGCCTCCTGGAGCACCCGGACGTCAAGGCCGTCTCCTTCGTCGGCTCGACGCCCATCGCCCGCTACATCCACGCCACCGCCTCGGCCCACGGCAAGCGCGTGCAGGCCCTCGGCGGCGCCAAGAACCACATGCTGGTGCTGCCCGACGCCGACCTCGACGCGGCCGCCGACGCGGCGGTCAGCGCGGCCTACGGCTCGGCCGGCGAGCGCTGCATGGCGATCTCGGCGGTCGTGGCCGTCGGCGCGGTCGGCGACGAGCTGGTGGCGAAGATCCGCGAACGCGCCGAGAAGATCAAGATCGGTCCCGGCAGCGACCCGTCCTCCGAGATGGGCCCGCTGATCACCAGGGCCCACCGCGACAAGGTCGCCTCCTACGTTCAGGGCGCCGCCGCCGACGGCTGCGAGGTCGTCCTCGACGGCACCGGACACACGGTCGACGGGCACGAGGACGGCCACTGGATCGGCATCTCCCTGCTCGACCGGGTGCCGACCGGCGCGAAGGCGTACCAGGACGAGATCTTCGGCCCGGTGCTGTGCGTGCTGCGCGCGGAGACGTACGAGGAGGGCGTGGCGCTCATCAACGCCTCGCCCTTCGGCAACGGCACCGCGATCTTCACCCGGGACGGCGGCGCGGCCCGCCGGTTCCAGCTGGAGGTCGAGGCCGGCATGGTCGGCGTGAACGTCCCGATCCCGGTCCCCGTCGGCTACCACTCCTTCGGCGGCTGGAAGGACTCGCTCTTCGGCGACCACCACATCTACGGCAACGACGGCACGCACTTCTACACCCGCGGCAAGGTCGTCACCACCCGCTGGCCCGACCCGGCCGACGCCCCGGCCGGCGTGGACCTGGGCTTCCCGCGCAACCACTGAGCCGGCCCGCACGCCCCCGGGCCCGCCGAGCGACACGGCGGGCCCGGGGGCGTCGGCGGGCCACCGGCCGGCCGCCGTGACGGGGCACGAGTCGGTCGCCGCGACCGATCACGGGCCGGTCGTCGCGACGGGGCACTGACTGGTCGCCGCCTCCGCCCCCACCGCGACACCCGCTGGCTGGTAACGGTCCCGGACGACATACGAGACCCCACGGACTCCTGACCCGCGTGGCCCCGGGGCCGGGGGCGCCCGGTGCCTGTCGGCCCCTTCCCGACGGCGGTCGCCGACGTTCCACCCGAGGCCGTCCCGGTGCCCCCGACGTGCGGGTCACCCTGGCGCCCGGCGCATGGCACCCGGGACGGCGAGGTACGGCGCATGCTGCCGCGCCTGTGACGACGTACGACCTTCCCGCCGTCCGGCGCGGACGACGTCCCGCCACCGACGGCGCGCCGGTGCCGTCCCGGTGCCCCCGACGTGCGGGTCACCCTGGCGCCCGGTGCTCTCGGCGCGCGCGTCGCCCTGGCCGCCCGCGCATGGCGCTCGGGGCGACGGTGCGCAGGGCACGGCGCCCCCGCTCCGGTGACGCACCAACCTCCTCGCCCCGGGCGCGGACGGCGATCCGCCTCCGGCCCACGCGCCGGGGCCGTCCCGGTGCCCTGGGGCGCCCCGCATACGGCGCCCCGCCCCCGCCCCCGGCGACGTACGCACTCCCCACTCCCGCCACCGCCTACCGCGCCCGTGGTACGCCGCCCCGCCCCCGTACCTCTGCGGGATGGTGCGAGGCTCCATCCACAGGCTGCCCCCGATGTCGGTGGTGGACCGTACCGTTGGTGCATGGATCTTCGACTGCCCCGTGTGCGGGGGCTGCTCCGGGGGCCGCGGCGGTTGCTGTCCGCCGCGGCCGCCGTCGTCGTGCTCGCCGGCGCCGGGACCTGGACGGCCGTCGCGGGCGACGACCCGCCGCCGGTGCACCGCGCCGACCGGGTCATGACCGTGGGCGACGGAGTGCGCCTGGACACCTCGTACTTCACCGCGGGCGGCACCGCCCGGCGCCCGGCCGTCCTGCTCGCGCACGGTTTCGGCGGCAGCAAGGCCGACATGCGGGCGCAGGCCGAGGACCTCGCCCGGGACGGGTACGCGGTCCTGACCTGGTCCGCGCGCGGCTTCGGCGAGTCGACCGGCAAGATCGGGCTGAACGCCCCGGACGGCGAGGTCGCCGACGTGTCCCGGCTGATCGACTGGCTGGCCCGGCAGCCGGAGGTCCGGCTGGACGGCGACGGCGACCCTCGGGTGGGCATGGCCGGCGGCTCCTACGGCGGCGCGATCTCCCTGCTGGCCGCCGGACACGACCACCGGGTCGACGCCATCGCGCCCGCCATCACGTACTGGAACCTGTCGGACGCCCTGTTCCCCAACGGCGTCTTCAAGAAGCTCTGGGCCGGCATCTTCGTCAACACGGGCGGCGGCTGCGCCCGGTTCGAGGACGACCTGTGCCGCATGTACCAGCGCGTCGCCGAGTCCGGGAAGCCCGACGCCCAGGCCGAGAAGCTGCTCGAAGAGCGCAGCCCGCAGGCCGTCGGTGCGCGCATCGACGTACCCACGCTGCTGACGCAGGGCCAGACCGACTCCCTCTTCCCGCTCGGCCAGGCCGACGAGGCCGCCCGCGCGATCCGCGCCAACGGCGCCCCGGTCGCCGTCGACTGGATCTCCGGCGGCCACGACGGCGGCGACCTGGAGACGGCCCGCGTCGAGGCCCGCGTCGACGCGTGGTTCAACCGCTACCTCAAGGGCGACGAGCAGGCCGACACCGGCCCCGGCTTCCGCGTCAGCCGCACCGTCGACGCCGCCGGCGACGACGGTGAGGCCCGCCTGGAGGGCGCGAGCACCGACACCTACCCCGGCCTGCGCGCCGACCCGCACAGCATCGCCCTGCGCGGCCGCGAGCAGCGCGTCGACAACCCGGCCGGTGCCAGCCCGCCCGCCGTCTCCGCCCTGCCCGGCATCGGCGGCGGCGGACTCGCCCAGCTCTCCTCGCTCGGCGTCGGCGTCTCCCTCGACTTCCCCGGCCAGTACGCCTCCTTCGAGTCGGCCCCCGTCACCGAGGACCTCCGCATCAGCGGCTCCCCGACGGCGACCGTCCACGTGAAGTCCACCGGCGACGACGCCGTCCTCTTCGCCAAGGTCTACGACGTCGGCCCCGGCGGCGCCCGCCCGGTGCTCCCCGCCCAGCTCGTCACCCCCGTGCGCGTGACGGACGCCCAGGCGGGCCGGGACGTACGGATCACCCTCCCCGCCATCGACCACGAGGTCGCCGGCGGCCACCGCCTCCGCCTCGTCCTGTCCTCCACCGACCTCGGCTACGCCTCCCCGGCCGCCCCCGCCACCTACACCGTCTCCCTCAAGGGCGACCTGTCGGTGCCGACCGCGATCGGCGAGACCGCCGGTACGGCCGGGCTCGCCGCCTGGGTCTGGTGGGCGCCCCTCGCGGGAGCCGCCGTCGCCGCCGCCCTGCTGCTGACGGCCCGCCGCCGCACCTCCGCCCCGCCCCCCGACCCCGCGCTCGCCGAGGTCCCCCTCCAGATCACCGGCCTCACCAAGCGCTACGCCAAGTCCAGCGACCGGTACGCGGTCAGGGACCTGTCGTTCCGCGTGGAGAAGGGCCAGGTCCTCGGCCTGCTCGGACCCAACGGCGCGGGCAAGACCACCACCCTGCGCATGCTGATGGGCCTCATCACCCCGGACGGCGGCGACATTCGCGTCTTCGGCCACGCCATCACCGCCGGCGCCCCCGTCCTCTCCCGCGTCGGCGCCTTCGTGGAGGGCGCGGGCTTCCTCCCGCACCTCTCCGGCCGCGACAACCTGGAGCTGTACTGGCGGGCCACCGGCCGCCCGCCCGAGGACGCCCACCTCGAAGAGGCCCTGGAGATCGCCGGCCTCGGCGACGCGCTCGCCCGCGCGGTACGCACCTACTCCCAGGGCATGCGCCAGCGCCTCGCCCTCGCCCAGGCCATGCTCGGCCTGCCCGACCTGCTCATCCTGGACGAGCCGACCAACGGCCTCGACCCGCCCCAGATCCGCGAGATGCGCGAGGTGATGATCCGGTACGCGGCGGCCGGCCGCACCGTGATCGTCTCCAGCCATCTGCTGTCCGAGGTCGAGCAGAGCTGCACCCACCTGGTGGTGATGGACCACGGCCGGCTCGTCCAGGCGGGTCCGGTCGGCGAGATCGTCGGCTCCGGAGACACCCTGCTGGTGGGCACCCACGCGCCCGTGGACGCGCCGCTGGCCGAGAAGGTCGCCGCCCTGCCCGGCGTCGCCTCGGCGGCCGCCACCGACGGCGGCCTCCTGGTCCGCCTGGACGCCGGCGGCACCGCGCGGGACCTGATCCCCGAACTCGTCCGCCTGGACGTGCCCGTGGAGTCGGTGGGCCCCCACCGGCGCCTGGAGGACGCCTTCCTCACCCTGATCGGAGACTCGGCATGAGCACCCTCGCCGACCGCGCCGCACCCGGCGGCCCCCAGGAGGTCGCCGAGGGCTACCGCGCGGGGCGCACCCTGCCCGTACGGGTCGAGCTGGTCCGCCAGCTCAAGCGCCGCCGCACCCTCGTCATGGGCGCGATCCTCTTCGCCCTGCCGTTCGTCCTGCTGGTCGCCTTCCGCATCGGCGGCGAGCCGGAGGGCCAAAACGGCCAGGTCAGCCTGATGGACTCGGCCACCGCGTCGGGGGCGAACTTCGCCGCGGTCAACCTCTTCGCCTCCGCCGGCTTCCTCCTCGTCGTGCCCGTCGCCCTGTTCTTCGGGGACACGGTCGCCTCCGAGGCCGGCTGGTCCTCCCTGCGCTATCTGCTGGCCGCACCGGTGCCGCGCGCCCGCCTGCTCTGGTCCAAGCTGGTCGTCGCCCTCACCCTCAGCCTCGCCGCGATCGTCCTGCTGCCCCTGGTCGCCCTCGCCGTCGGCACCGTCGCCTACGGCTGGGGCCCCCTGGAACTGCCCACCGGCGGCAGCCTCTCCACCGGCACCGCCACCGAGCGCCTCGCCCTCACGGTGGCGTACATCTTCGTCTCCCAACTCGTCACCGCGGCACTGGCGTTCTGGCTCTCCACCAAGACCGACGCTCCGCTCGGCGCGGTCGGCGGCGCCGTCGGCCTGACCATCATCGGCAACGTCCTGGACGAGGTCACCGCCCTCGGCGACTGGCGCGACTTCCTCCCCGCGCACTGGCAGTCCGCCTGGCTCGACACCGTCCGCCCCGACCTCGACTGGACCCGCCTGATCTCCGGCGCGTCCCTGTCGGTGACCTACGCCCTGATCCTGTTCGCCCTGGCCTTCCGCGGCTTCGCCCGCAAGGACGTTGTGTCGTAGACCCGGCCGCCCCCCGCCCCCCGCCCCCCGCCCCCTCTGCCCCCGCGTGTCCGCTTCGGGACGCACCCGCCATCGGGGCGGCGAACCAGCCGGCCTGACCCGGGGCGGTGCGACCGGGCGCGGGCATACGAAAGGGGCGGGCCACCGGGACACAAACCGGCGGTCCGCCCCACGGGGCGATGTCAGCCCTTGCCGCCGCCGCTCTCGCCGTTGGCGGAGAGGATCGAGACGTCCTCCAGCAGGTGGGCCAGCGCACCGTCGCGCTTGACCTGCGTGGAGTTCTCGGTGCACTGCTGGTTCAGGTCGTCCGACAGGACCGAGAGGTCCTGGATCGGGACCAGACCGACGACGCTCACCGGGATGTCGCTGACCGCGATGCACGGCTTGTTGAACGAGCCCTGGATCAGCGCCATCTGCGGGCTCATGTTGCCTGTCGTCATCGAGTTGCCGAAGTACTGCGAGGCGCCGTTGCCGTTGGCGGCCACGGGCCCGCTGTCGTCCCCGATGGCCATCGCCTGCGGGGCCGCGGCAGCGGAGGCGCCCATGACGGAGGCGGCGATCGCCGCGTAGGCGGCTACCTTCTTGATCACTTGCCAGTCCTTTCTGAGGAAACCCCGTCCACCGGAGCGCCCTGGTCAACTCCGTGGGTCCGCCCGGGTTTCTCCCGTTCACCCGGTCGGCGGACAACGCCACATGTGTGCGGGTCCGTGATTCCCCCTGGGAATCCGGCGATTTCCGCGGCGTTCTGGAGATCCCGTGCGGGCCAACCGGGTGAACGCCCGCAACCAATCATGGCGCACCGGGTTGATGAGGCCGTAGGACAGTGCGTCGCTACGACGAAAGGAATGCGAAGTGCTCAAGAAGGCAATGGTCGCCGCGGCGGCTGCCGCTTCTGTGATCGGCATGTCGGCTGCCGCTGCTCCCCAGGCCCTGGCCATCGGGGACGACAACGGGCCGACCGTGGCCAACGGCAACGGCGCCTCCTCGGCGTTCGGCAACTCGGCGACCAAGGGCGACATGAGCCCCCAGCTGTCGCTGGTCCAGGGCTCGCTGAACAAGCCCTGCCTCGGTGTCGAGGACGTCAACGCCGCCGTGGTCAACCTCGTCCCGATCCAGGACATCAACGTCCTGTCGGACGACCTGAACCAGCAGTGCTCCGACAACTCCACGCAGGCCAAGCGGGACGGCGCCCTGTCGCACGTCCTGGAGGACCTGTCGGTGCTGTCGGCGAACGGCGAGGGCCGCTGATCCCAGCCCCGCCCGGTGCGGGCGGCCCGCTGACTTCCGCGCGGGCCGCCCGGCCGTGAACGGGACGGGATCTCACCGGGGAGCGGATCGACGTCGTCGCTCTCCTGGGGGAACGGCCGCACCGTCTCGTGGGACATCCGAGTGAATTCCGGGGCGTCCCACGTTCGGTAGTTTCTCCGGCCGTCAATTCCTCGTTTGCAGGCTGCAGGTCATGGTGCGAGCCGTCAATGCTGTGCTCGCGCGGTTTCGGCCGTCATTCAGGCATGACCGCAGAGAAGGGAAAGTTCATGAAGAAGAGCGCTGCTGTCGTCGCGGGCGCGATCATGGCCCTCGGCATGGCCGCCCCGGCCTTCGCCGACGCGGGAGCCGAGGGTGCCGCCATCGGCTCCCCGGGCGTCCTGTCGGGCAACGTCATCCAGGTTCCCGTGCACGTTCCCGTCAACGTGTGCGGCAACAGCATCAACGTCGTTGGTCTGCTGAACCCGGCGTTCGGCAACGAGTGCAAGAACGACTGACGTCGTTCTCGTACCGACCGGCTGCGTCACGGCCGGCCTTGGACCAGCTCGTTTGGTTCTGGGCCGGCTTTTCCCCTTTCCGCGGCCCGTCCCCCAGCTGGTTCGCCGGCCATCTCTCATCTCTACGAGCAGGAAGACAACCAGAGTGCGACAGACCCTGAGCAGGGGGATGGTCGCGGCTGCTGCCGCGACGGGCATCCTTTCCCTGTGCGGCAGCCCCGCCCTAGCCGACTCGTACGCGGACGGGGCCGCCACCAACTCGCCGGGCGTCGCGTCCGGCAACGCCCTCCAGGCCCCGGTCCACGTGCCGGTGAACGCCTGCGGCAACACCGTCGACGTGATCGCCGCGCTCAACCCGGCGTTCGGCAACGAGTGCGAGAACACCTCGGACCACCACGCCGACGGCGCCAGCGGTACCCACGACTCGAGCGGCACCGGCAACTCCGGTGGCTCCCACAGCTCCGACGGCGGGTACGGCGACGACGGCGACGTCCCGTCCGGCGCCCACGCGGAGGGCATCACCGAGGGCTCGCCCGGCGTCGGTTCCGGCAACAACGCGCAGGTCCCGGTCGACGTACCGGTGAACCTCTGCGGCAACACGGCCGACGTGATCGCGGCGCTGAACCCCGTGTTCGGCAACTCCTGCGACAACGCCGAGGAGCCCCCCGGCTACGGCGAGGAGGAGCCGCCGCCCCCGCACGAGGAGGAGCCGCCCCCGCCCACCACGCCGCCCGTCGACGAGGAGGAGCCGCCGCCCCCGCACGAGGAGGAGCCGCCTCCGCCGCACGAGGAGGAGCTCCCGCCGCCCCCGGCCGAGGAGCACACCCCGCCGGCCCCGCAGCACGAGCAGCCGCCGAGCCTGGCGGAGACCGGCAGTGAGGGCACCCTCGGTGCCGCGGCCGCCGGTGCCGTGCTGATCGCGGGCGGCGCGATCCTGTACCGCCGCGGCCGCGCCCTCTCGGGACGCTGACGCACCCCGGCCCAGCCGTGACGACGCCCCCGGTGACTCCGGGGGCGTCGTCATGCCCGGGGAGCGACTCAGTGGCTCCCCGCCCGGTCGTCGTCGGGCCGGGGCGTACGGTCGGCCGGCGGCGCGGTGGCCTGGCGTACGACGCGGGCCGGGCCCGGAGCGGGAGCCGGGACCGGGGGCCCGGGGTGCCGGCGGCCGGTGCGGCGGCGCAGGCGGTCCCGGAGCCGGGCGGCGGCGTGACGGCTCCACAGGGCCCACAGCGCACGGCCCGGCGCGCGGTCGTCCGGCGCGTGCCAGGCCAGCTCGCGCCCCTCGGGGGCCGGCCGCAGGGCGCTCAGCGGCGCGTAGTTCTCCACCACGAACACCCGCCCCGGCCGAGGCGCCCCCTCCGGCAGCGGCCGGTGCGTCAGATCCAGGTGCAGCGCGCGTACGACGTCCAGTCCGGCGGTGTCGGTGAACAGCCGGAACTGGGCACCGGGGCGGGGGTTGAAGTCGAGCAGGTGATAGCGGCCCGTCCGCCCGCAGCGCCGGAAGTCCAGATCGAAGACGCCCCGGTAGCCCAGCTCGGCGACGACGCGTTCGGCGAGCGTCCGCACCTCGGGGTTGGGCGTCCAGCTGCCGACCGCCGTGAGCCCGGCGCCGCGCGGCCTGGCGCGGGTCTTGCGGCCGGGGCCGCCCGCGCGGACGCTCCCGGAGCGGTCGGCGTACCCGTGGAAGAACCAGTCGCGGTCCGGGCCCGGCGGCAGGAACGCCTGGAGCAGCAGCCGGCTCCCCGCCTCCTCGGCCCGCCGGTACAGCTCCGCCGCCTCCCGTGCCGAGCGCACCAGCACCGTGCTGCGCAGCCCGCCGCCCGGCGGCACCAGCCAGGGCCGGCTCCACTTCGCCACCACCGGCAACCCCAGCCGCCACACCGCCCGCGCCGCCTCCTCGGGCCCCTCCGGGACCAGCGTCTCGGGGTGCGGCACGTCCAGCGCGGCGCACACCCCGGCCAGCTCCGCCTTGTCGGCGACCCGTTCGGCCAGCGCGCCCGACAGGTCCGGCAGCAGGAACGCGGGCACCAGTTCCGCCCGCGCCCGTCCGACCGCCAGCGCGCACGCGTCGTCCATCGGGACCAGTACGGCCGGACGCGCGACGCGGGCCGCGACGCGGCGCAGGGCCGCCGTGATCTCGGCGGGCGACGCGCCGGGCGGCGGGGGAGTGTGCAGCGCGGTCACGTAGCGGGAGGCGCGGACCGGGCTGCCGGCGCAGTCGGCGACCACGTGCACCTCCACCCCCGCCCGGCCGAGCGACCGCACGGCGCCCAGCGTGCCGTGGTGGAAGGGGTTCCGGTCGCTCCGCAGGAGGACGGCGGGGACACGGGTGTCGAACAGCGACACGGGTCTTCTTCTTTCGTCAGCGATCTCGCGGGCGATCGGGTGCGGGTGCGGCCGGGTGCGACGCGGTTCACCGGTGCGGGCGAGCGGCGCACTCGAACGCCGTAACGGCGGTGGCGTGATGGCATTTCATATGACTGAGTGTCAGTAACGGAGTTGCATGGCGCGACCGAAGGAGCCCCGGCATGGCCGTACGGCAGTCACGGAACCGGTCCAGGCGGCCGGTGCGCGTCGCGGCGGCGGCGCTCGCGGCGGCGGCGTTCCTGGGCGCGGCCCCCGGCGTCGCCGTGAGCGAACCCGCCGCGCCCCGACCCACCGCGTCCGAATCCGCCGCACCCGCACCCCAACCCGCCCCCGCCTTCGGCGCCTACCTGGACTACGGCCCGCGCGGTGTGGCGCGGATGGCCGAGCTGAGCCACTGGCTGGGCGACGCCAATGTGCGCGTCGGCCACACCTACCTGCCCGGCGACCGCTGGAGCAACATCGAGGGCGCCCCCGGCTTCCTCGACGTGTGGGCGGACTGGCGCACCCGCAAGGCCGACCGGATGCTCGTCCTCAACGTGCCGATGCTGGAGCGCAACGAGGAGGGCGTCGGCGACCGCGAGGTCCGCGCGCTGCTGCGCCAGGGCGCCGCCGGCCGCTTCGACCACCACTTCCGGGCCCTCGCCCGGCGCCTCGTCGACCTGGACGTGCCGGACACGGTCGTCGTGCTCGGCTGGGAGATGAACGGCATCACCTACACCCACCGCTGCGGGCCGGACCCGGAGGCATGGAAGGCGTACTGGAAGCGGATCGTCACCGCGATGCGCTCGGTGCCCGGCCAGAAGTTCACGTTCGACTTCACGCCGAGCCGGGGCCGGGACGCCGTGCCGTGGACGCGGTGCTACCCCGGGGACGACACCGTCGACATCATCGGCATGGACTCCTACGACCAGCCGCGCGGGATGCCGTTCGACGAGCAGGTGAAGGAGCCGTACGGACTCCAGGCGCACGTCGACTTCGCGAAGGCGCACGGCAAGCCGGTCTCGTACCCGGAGTGGGGGCTGTTCCGCAACGGCGACAACGCCGAGTACATGCGGCGGATGCTCGCCTGGATGGACGAGCACAAGCCCCTCTACAACACCGTCACCGACTACTGCCCGCACGGCGTGTGGCAGTGCGACGCCAACCCGCGCTCCACCGCCGTCTACCGGTCCGTGCTCTTCGGCCGCACCGACGAGCCCGCGCCGGCCGCCCCGCAGCCGAGCGCACCCGCCGCACCCACCGCGCCGCCCGCGCCCCCGGAGCCGTCCACCCCGCCCCGCCCGGCGGCCGACTGCTCGCCGCTGGAGCTGGGCGACTGGGTCGAGTACTGGCTCGGCGGGAAGCTCTGCATGCGGCTCGACTGGTTCTCGCGGAACGATTAGCGGCGCGCGGGGGCGGCGGGGCCGGTCAGGTGCCGCCGCCACCGGGGCGCTCCTTCCGCTCCCGGGCGCGGTGCAGCAGTTCCTTGCCCCGCCGCCGCAGCGCCGCGTCGCCCAGCGCCGCGGTCAGCAGCGGGGCCGTGCGGCGGCGGGCCAGCAGCAGCCGCTGGTTCACCGCCGGCTCCGGGCGCCAGTGGTGCTTGTACGGTTCGTCGCCCCGCAGCAGGCTCAGCGTGCCGCCCTCCGGGAGGCGCGCGTGCCCGGCGTGCGCGTCCAGCAGCATCACCGCGACGTCCGCCTTGCACTCCCGCAGCCGGGGGTGGGCGCCGTACAGGTAGCCGCCGGCCAGCCGGGGCGAGAGCAGGGTGACGTCGACGGCGACGACCTCGTCGGCGTCCTCGCCGGGCATCCGGAACTCGGTGACGATCGCGTCCCCGGCGCGCACCATCGGCGTGACCGCCCGCACCAGGTGGTCGCGGAAGCGGGTGCGCAGGTGCTCGCCGGTGACCTTGCGGCCCTGCCACTGGAGGCGGTGCAGCTCCAGGAGCCGGCCGAGCGCCGCGCCCACCTCGTCGGGGAGGACGGCGCGGCCCTGGACGCCGAGCGTGTCCAGTCTGCGCAGTTGGGCGCGGACCCGCTGGCGGGCCTTGCCGGAGGGCAGCCGGTCCACCAGGCCGTCCATCGGGAGGGCGGGCAGCTCCAGGCAGAGCGAGTCGGCGAGCCGGCGGCGGGGGCCGCGCCAGCGGTCGTAGACCCGTTCGGCGGCGGCGCCCGGCCGGACCTCGCGCAGGTCGACCAGCGCGGTACGGGCCGCCGCCGCCAGCCCGGCCGTGAGCGCGGCCACCGCGGGCTCCCCGCGCTCGTCGTCCAGCAGGACGTCCCCGTAGTCGGAGATCGCCCCGCCGAGCGGCACCAGCGCCGGGACCGGACGTCGTACGAGGGTCAGGGGGGCGGCGGCGACCAGGTCGTGGCCGTCGCGGGCCAGCACCAACCGGAGCCGGCCCGGCGCGCCGTAGGAACGCCACCACGCGTGCAGCCAGGCGTGGCTCTGGAACGGCGTCGCGGCACCGCACCGGCGGTACAGCCGCGTCCACTGGGGCGCCAGCTCGGCGAAGTGCCGTTCCTCGGTGACCAGTTCGGTGGTGTACGGCGTCGGGGGCGCGGCCGTGCGCGCCGGCGCCGTCAGGGACGTCACCGCTGTCACCGCCGGCCGCGCACGTCGGCCGCCGGGGCGGGGCCGGGGACGGCTGCCGTGGGGGCGGGGCCGTGGGCTGTGCGGCGGGGGCGGACCAGCAGGGCCAGGCCGCCGAGGAGGCCGCCCGCGCTCGCGCCCACCAGGCCGGTGACGGCGGCGGACGCCGAGGACGCCTCGGTGGGCTCGGTGGCGCGGGCGAACTGGCGCAGCTCCACGTGGGTGTCGTCGGCGGAGGCCGAGGCGTGCTGCGTGAGGGCGCGGGCGACCGCGTTGGCCAGGTCGGCGGCCTGCTCCGGGTGGGCGGAGGTGGCCGTCACCGACACCATCGGCGCGTCGGGCGAGGTCGCGGTGCGCACGCTCTCCACCAGGGTCCGCACCGGCACGTCCGCGTACATCTGCGCGTCCCCGAGCACGGCGAGCTGCGTGGCGACCCGGCCGTAGGCCTGCGCGAAGCCCAGGGCGGCGGCGGGGTCGGACTGGTCGGCGGGGACGGCGACGACGTAACTCGTGGCCGTGTACCGCGGGGTGGCGAGCAGGCCGTAGCCGGTGCCGAGCAGGCCGCCCGCCAGGAGGCCGGCCGCCAGCGGGGTCCAGGCGGGCAGGGCGCGCAGGCGGCGCCGGACGCGGCGCAGGGCGGCGGGGGTGCGGCGGGGGCGGGCGGGGGGCCCGGACTCCGTGGCGGGCTCGGGCCCGGTGGCGGGCTCGGTCTCCGTCGTGGGCTCGGTCTTCGTGGCGGGCTCGGGCGGGGTCTGGGCGAGGGGCTCGGTCATGGGGCACTGACTCCCTGGGGTGCCGGGGACAACGGGTGCGTGAGGGTGGTCGCGTACACGTCCATCAGCTGGGCGGCGCTGCGGGTGACGCAGTAGTGGCGGGCGGCCTCGGGCGCGGTGCGCGGGCCGGGGCGGGGGCCGCCGGAAGCGCGGACCTCGGCGAGGGCGCGGGCGAACTCCCCGGCGCCGCCGGTGACCCGCCGGGCGGAGGGGGCCGCCTGCGGGGGCAGGTCCTCGATCGCCGGGCAGGACGCGTACAGCACCGGCAGCCCCGACGCGAGCCCCTCCACGACCGCCAGACCGAACGCCTCCTGCGGGGACGGCGAGGCGAGGACGTCCATCGCGGCGGTGAGCGCGGGCAGGTCGGGGCCCGGGGAGCCGTCGGAGGTGTCGGAGGCGTCCAGGGCGTAGGGGCGTTCGCCGGTGAGCAGGACGCGGTCGGCGACCCCGGCCTCGCGGGCGGTGCGGCGCAGCACGTGCTCCTCGGGGCCGCCGCCGACCAGCAGCAGCCAGCAGTCGGCGGGGAGCCGGGCGAGCGCCCGCACCAGTACGTCGAAGCGCTTGACCGGGGTGAGGCGGCCGACGCCGCCGACGACGTACGCGCCCTCCGGCAGGCCGAGGCGGCGGCGGGTGCGCAGGCGGGCGGCCGGGTCGAAGCGGAAGCGGGCCAGGTCGATGCCGTTGGGGACGACCTCGATGCGGGGCTCGGGCACGCCCCAGCGCTTCAGGCGGTCGGCGACGGTGGGGGAGACGGCGACCGTGGCGCTGCCGAGGCGCTCCCCGGCGAGGTAGAGGGCGCGGACGCCGGGGGTGAGGGGGCGGCCCTCCATCAGCGAGTCGCCGAGGGAGTGCTCGGTCGCGACGATGGCGCGGACCCCGGCCAGCCGGGCGGCGAGACGGCCGTAGAGGCAGGCGCGGTAGAGGTGGGTGTGGACCAGGTCGTAGCCGCCGGTGCGGATGAGGCGGGTGAGGCGGGGCAGCGCGGCGAGGTCGCGGTTGCCGGCCATGCCGAGGTGGACGACGTGCACCCCGTCGGCGAGCAGGCCGTCGGCGACGGGGCCCGGGTTGGTGAGGGTGACGACGTCGCAGTCGACGGGGAGGTGGCGCAGCAGCAGCCGCAGTTGCTGCTCGGCGCCGCCGACCCCGAGGCCGGTGATGATGTGCAGGGCCTTCACCTCACACCCCCGGCGCGGTGCGGCGGCGCAGCCGGTGCAGCCGGGTCTTCAGCAGCAGGCGTACGGCGGTGTCGCCCTCGCCGACGTGCACGCGGGGCAGGGCGTACGGGCCGGTGAGGGGGCCGGGGTCGATGGCGCAGGCGTAGGAGTAGCCGGCGGCGCGCACGGCGTCGGTGGCACGGGTGTCGACGGTGCCGTACGGATAGCAGAAGCCGCGGATCGGAGCACTGATCAACTCCGAGAGCAGTGCTCTGCTCTCGGCGGTCTCGGCCTTCAGCGCGGCCTCGTCCGCCCGGGTGAGGTCGACGTGGGTGAGACCGTGCGAGCCGATCTCCACGCCCTCGGCGGCGGCGTGCCGGATGCCGTCGGCGGTGAGCAGCGGCTTGCGCGGGCCCAGCGGGTCCCAGGCGTTGTCGCCGCCGAGCCGGCCCGGCAGGACGAACAGGGTCGCCCCGAAGCCCCAGCGCCGCAGACAGGGCAGCGCGTGCTCGACGAAGTCGGCGTACCCGTCGTCGAAGGTCAGCCCCACCAGGTCGCGGCCCTCGCCCCGGGCCCGCGCCGCCAGCAGCTCGGCGACGGACACGCCGCGCAGACCGCGCCGCCGCAGCCAGCGGAACTGGGCGTTCAGGCGGCCGGGGGTGACGGTGACGCGGTACGGGTCGTCGGAGCGGTCGCCGACGGAGTGGTACATCGCCACCCACGGGACGGTGGGGGCGCCGGTGCGGGCGGGAGCGCCGGTGCGTGTGGGGGCGGTGGTGCGGGCGCGGGTGTCAACGGGGTCTGCGGAAGCGGACGCGGAAGCGGAAGCGGTCATGCGGGTGCCTTTGTGTGACGGGGTGGGGGGAGCGGGGCGAGCGGGCGGACGTCGGGGTGCGGCGGGCGGCGACGGCGGTGAGCGCGGGGCGTACGCCGGGGACGCGGAGGGCCAGGCCGAGCAGGACGAAGACGCCGACGACGGCTGCGGCACCGGCGGCGAGGGCGGCACCGGGGGCCGTGCCGGCATGGCCGAGGCGGTCCGCGGCCAGCGCGCCGGTGACGGTCGCGCCGGCCGCCGCCAGTACCGGCCTGGCCAGGTCGTGCAGGACCCGCCGGACCCGGACGGGGATGCTGCGCGGGCCCATGCCGGCGAGCAGCAGCGCGGCGGTGACGGTGATGCCGGTGGCGTTGGCGGCGGCGATGCCGGTGACGCCCCACGGTCCGACCGCGCCGGCACCGATTGCGGCGGTGGCGGCGATGCCGATCGCCATCGCGCCGAGGGGGTACCAACTGGCGCGGCCCGCCGAGAAGTAGGAGCGGGCCAGCGCGCCCACCACGGTCTGCCCGAGCAGGCCGAGGGCGTACACGCGCATGACGCCCGCCGTCGCGGCGGTGTCGGCCGGTGTGAACGCGCCGCGCTGGAAGAGCAGGTGGATGATCTGCGGGGCGCAGGCGACGACGACCGCAGCGCCGAGGAGCACCAGGCAGGCCGCCAGCGCCACGTCCCGTTCGACGCGCTCGCGGGCCCGTTCGGTGTCGCCGTCGGCCAGCGCACGGGCCACCACCGGGAAGGTGACCGTGCACAGCATCAGCGACAGCGTCATCGGGATCTGCGCCACCTTCTGCGCGTAGTTCAGGTGCGAGATGGCCCCGGAGGGCAGCCCGGAGGCGAGGAACCGCTCGATGAGCACCTGGGACTGACGGCAGAGCGCGAAGAGCAGGACGGTGCCGAAGAGCGCGAGGGCGAAGGGACGGGTGGGGTCGGCGGGATCGTGGGGACGGGGTGCCGAGGGGGCGGGGGCGGAGGCGCTGCCGACGTGGGGCGCGGACGGTACGGGAGTGGTGGCGCTGGTGGTCCCGGGTGCCGGCATCGCGCGCGTGGAGGTGGCGTCGCCCCGGCGATCCGGGGGCGTGGCTGGTGTACCGGTGCCGCCCCGGCTTGCCTCGGACGTGCCTGGCGAGCCGAAGGCACCTCGGCCCTCCTCGGTCGGGCCGCCCCCGCCCCGGCCCGCCGGGAACACGTGCGCCGCGCTGTCGGGCCGCCGCCCGTCCGACGCCGCGACGCCATTGACCCCGGGCCCCGCAACCTCTCCCTGCCCGCCCCCGCCCCGCAACTGCCGCACCAGCGACGGCACCTGCGCCGCCACCATCAGTACCCCGCCCACCGCCACCCCCGCCGCCGCCGAGCGCACGCCCCAGCGGCCGCCGAGGAGGAACATCGCCGTGATGATGCCGGTGTTGTAGGCGACGTAGATCGACGCCGGGGCCAGGAAGCGGCGGTGGGCGCGGAGGGCGGCGCTGCAGTAGCCGGCGAGGCCGAAGCTGACGAGGCAGGTGGCGGTGAGGCGGGTGCAGTCGACGGCGAGGGCCTGGGCGGGCAGGCCCGGGGCCAGGGCGCGGACCAGCCAGGGCGCCGAGGCGACGACCAGCGCGCCGGCCGCCGTGCAGGCCAGCGCCAGCCGGGGCAGCGTCGAGGCGACCAGCGCGCGGACCGGGTCGCCGGACGCACCCCGCGCGCGGCGGGCCAGGGCCATGCTGAACATCGGGACCAGCGCGAAGGCCAGCCCGTCCTCGATCAGCAGCGTCGCCGCGAACTCCGGCACCGTCCACGCCACCAGGAACGCGTCCGTCTCACTGCCGGCCCCGAACAACCGGGCCAGCGCCTGGTCCCGGGCCAGCCCGAGCACCGACCCGGCCACCGACAGCACGGCGGTGACGAGCGCGGCGCGGGCGAGGAACCCCCCGGAGGACCGGCGTTCCGAATCCGCCGAGCCCAGCCTCGACCCCGCCCCCGCCCCCGATCCCGCCCCCGACCCCGAGTCAGGGCCCATCCCCCGCGCCGCCGCGGGAGCCGGCGCCTCGTCCGCCGTACGGACCGGGGCCGCCGTCACCGCGCCGCCCCCTCGTCCCCCGTACGGGACGGCCCCAGCGCCCACCACGCCGCCACCCCGAAGCACACCGCCGTCAGCACCGTCGAGGGGCCGCCGATGTCGGCGTACGCGAAGTCGGTGAGCTGCCAGAGCAGCAGGCCGCAGGCGACGAAGGCGCAGTCCGGTACGGCGCCCCGAGCGCGCCGCACCGTCCGCAGCCTCCGCAGCCCGAGGACGAGCAGCGCCAGCCAGCTCCCGGCGAGGGCGAGCAGGCCGGTCAGGCCCTGCTCGGCCAGGACCAGCAGGTACATGTTGTGCGGGGACAGCAGCGGCTGCCGTCGGTAGCCGGCGCCCGCGCCGTCGGTCTCGCTGCCCGAGGACAGCGCGAGCGAGGCGTGCGCGTCGCGGTACTCGGGAAACCCCTTCAACCCCACGCCGGTCAGCGGCCGTTCGCGCCACATCCCGGCCGCCGCCGCCCACATGGTGTAGCGGTCGGTGACCGACTGGTCGGGCGCGGCGGCGACCCGCGTGATGCTGCCGACCCGCTCCTGGAGCATCGCCGTACCCACCCCGAAGCCGCCCACCAGCACCACCGCCGCCGCGACCACGGCCGCCCCCACCGCCAGCGCCCGGCGCACCCCGGCGAGCAGCAGTTGCGCCGCGCACGTCACCGCCGTGGCGATCCACGCGCCCCGGCTGAAGGACAGGGCCAGCGGCAGCAGCAGAGCCGGCGCGCACCCGGCGGCGTACAGCCGGTGCCGTACCGGCGCCTGCCCCAGGGCCAGCCCCAGCGCGCACACCAGCCCCAGCGACACCACGGTCGCCATGCCCATCACGTCCTGCGGCCCGAAGGTGCCCACCGCGCGGACCTGTTCGCCCTGGTAGGAGGCGCCGGTCCCGGTGAGGTACTGGTGCACGCCGACCGCGCCCTGCCACCCCGCGAGCCCCACCATCGACCAGGCGAGCAGCCGTACGTCGTCCCGGCCGCGGATCAGCAGCAGGACGGCGGCGGGGACGAGGACGAAGACCTGGAGGTAGCGGCCGAGGCCGGTGAGCGCGGCCCCCGGCGCCAGCGTGCCCGCGGCGGCGACGGCGAGCCCGAACACGGGCAGGCCGAGCACCACGGCCGCCGTACGCGACAGGGGGCGCCGCCGTCCCCGTACCAGCCGGACGGCGCAGTACAGCACCGCCAGCGCGGAGGCCGCGTCGGCCGGGTGGGCGCCGCCCGTGCCGTCCGGGGCGACCGGCAGGGCGAGCAGCCCGACGACCGCGACCACCGCCAGCACCGGCGGCAGCCGCCGCAGGCGCGTCGCGCTCCCCAGGGGCAGGGCGTGGGCCACCGGCTCAGCTCCCCGTGGGGCGGACGAGCGCGGCGGCCGTGCGCAGCAGGATGCAGACGTCCTGCCACAGCGACCAGTCGTCGATGTAGGCGTTGTCGAAGCGGGCCCGGTCCTCGATGGAGGTGTCGCCGCGCAGCCCGTTGATCTGCGCGAGCCCGGTCAGCCCGGCCGGGGCCCGGTGGCGGGCGGCGTAACCGGGGTGGGTCTGGCTGAACCGGGCCACGAAATAAGGGCGTTCGGGGCGCGGGCCGACCAGGCTCATGTCGCCGCGCAGCACATTCCACAACTGGAGCAGCTCGTCCAGCGAGGTGCGGCGCAGGAAGCGGCAGAACCACGGCATCCACCGCTCGTCCGCCACGCTCCACCGGGTCGCCGCCTCGTGCTCGTCGACGGGGCGGTGGGTGCGGAACTTCAGCAGCGTGAACGGCAGCCCGTCCTTGCCGATCCGCTCCTGCCGGAACAGCACCCCGGGGCCGCTCACCACCCGCAGCACCGCCGCACAGGTCAGCAGCAGCGGGCTCAGCAGCAGCAACAGCGCCCCGGACACCGTCACGTCCAGCGCCCGCTTGCCCGCCCCGCCCGGCCGCCGCGCCGAGGTCCCGAGACGCCGGCAGGGGAACCCGGCGAGCCGGTCGGGGCCCGGGTAGGCGGGGACGTCCGCGTCCACCTCCCACACCGCGCAGCCCGACTCGGCCAGCTCCCGCAGCAGCGGGCCCTGCCGGGTGCGCGCGGAGGGGTGCACGGCGAGCACGTCCCGCACACCGTTCTGCACGACCGCGCGCCGCACCTCCTCGTCGGCGGTCAGCACCGGCAGGCCGGTCGCGGTGCCCGGGTCGTCGGTGACGACGCCGACGGGACGCACGCCGCAGCGCGGGTGGCGCAGCACCGCCGAGGCCACGCGCTGCGCGGTCGCGGCCGGCCCGACGACGAGCGCCGCGCGGGGCCGGTTCAGCAGCGCCGCACGCCGCCGCCGGTGCACGAGGCCCCGCCCGGCACAGGCGGCCGCCAGATGCACCAGAAACCCGAGGAACAGCGTGCGGACGGAGAGCGCGTACGGCGGTGAGTACGCCGCGAGGAGCGCCGCGAGCGTCAGCCACACCACCGCGATCCGGCCGCACAGGGCGGGCAGGTCGTCCAGGACACCCGGCAGCCGCCGGACGGGGTGCGGGCGCAGCAGCAGCGAGCCTGCCACCAGCAGGGCGGTGAGCAGCGGCTGGTGCGGGGCGCCGGTGAGGACCAGCGAGCCGGGCAGGGCCGCCGTGCCGTCCGCCACCAGCAGCGGCAGCGGGGAGCCGGGCCGGTGCGCGGGCCGTCCGGCGGGGATCCGGGAGCCGGCGGCGCCGGTGCGGTGCGGCAGTACGGAGACGGGGGAGGAGCCGAGGTCGCGCGCCTGGCGGGCGGGGCTGGGGACGGTGCTTTCCGCGGTCACGGGTGGGTGGACTCCCTGTACTCGAAGGACACGGCACCCGCCGGCGAGCCCAGCGGGACACCGGGCCGGGGACGCGGCTGTGCGGGGGAGGGGGTGTTGGCGGAGGCGGAGGCGGGGGCAGGAGTGGCGGTGGTGCGGGTCGCGGGGGACGACGGGCCGCCGGGGGGCCGTACGGCGGTCAGCACCTCGTCGTACAGCGCCGTGACCGCCGCGGCCGTGTGCCGTACGTCGTGGGTGGACCGCACGTGCGCGCGGCCCAGGCGGCCGAGCCCGGCGCGCAGGGGCGCGTCGAGGAGCAGCGCGGTGACGGCGCGGGCCAGGGCGGCGGGGGCCTCGGACGGGACCAGGCAGTGCCGGACGAGCGCGGGCGGCAGGGCCTCGCGGGCACCGTCCACCTCGGTCACCACCACGGGCCGCCCGCACGCCATCGCCTCCAGCGGCGCCAGCGCCATCCCCTCCCAGCGCGACGGGAGGACGACCAGGTCGGCGGCCCGGTACCAGGCGCCGGCGTCGGGGACGGCACCCGCGAACACCACGGCGCCCGGGGGGACTTCGTCCGGTACGGCGCCGGGAACGGCGTACGCCGTCGCGCTCGCGGCGAGCCGGGCGCGGTCGGGGCCGTCACCGACCAGGACCAGCCGGGCGCCCGGCACCCGCGCGAGGACCGACGGCCACCCGGCGAGCAGCACGTCCTGCCCCTTCTGCCGGCACAGGCGCCCCACGCAGACCACCAACGGGCTGTCCGGGAGCCGTACGCCGTCCGGCGTGTCCGGGGGCCGTACGCCGTCCGGCGTGTCCAGGGGCCGTACGCCGTCCGGCGCGGCCGTCTCGAAGCGGTCGAGGGCGATGCCGTTCGGGACGACGGCCCAGCGTCCGCGCACCCCGGCCCGTACGCCCCGCAGCCGCTCCGCCTCGCTCACGCACACCGTCCGCGCCGACCACCGCGCGCCCCACCGCTCCCAGCCCCGTGCGAGCACCGCCGGCGCCCCGCCGACCGCCTCGAACGACCAGGCGTGCGGCTGGAACACCGTCGGCACCCGCCCCCGCAGGGCGAGCCGCGCCGCGAGACCGGCCTTCGCGCTGTGCGCGTGCACCAGGTCGGGCCGCACCTCCCCGACCACCCGGGCCAGCCGCCGCACCTCCGCCACCAGCGCCGGCCCCGGGGACCGCGTGGCCGGCCAGTGCCGTACGTGGGCGCCCAGCGAACGGAGGCGGCCGGTGAGGTCGCTGTCGGGACAGGCGACCACGACGCGCATTCCGGCGCCGAGTTGAGCCCGCGTCAGGTCGGTCACGACCCGGGCGACCCCGCCGTCCACCGGCTGGGTGACATGCAGAACACATGGCCGGGGGGCGCCGGTCGCTGGCAGGTGCATGCGCGTTTCCTCGCTCACGGAAGATGCCGACGGCGGGCGATCCGGAGAAACCGGCTGGTCACCGCACGTCCGGAACGCTCGGAGAGGGCCCTGGGCCGGTGTCCCCCGGTGGTGCGAAAGAGATGCGTCGAATGGTGTGGGACTCTAACCGCTATCCGTACTAATACGGTGAAACCGGGCAAGTGTGTTGGATTCGTGAACGCCGGTCTCTCGCCAGATCACCCCTTTGGCGGCACAACTCACGTGCGTGCCACGCGTTGACACTGCGCCGGGCACCCCCGCCCGGATGTGTGTCAACCCCAAGGAGCACTTCCCCATGTCGCGTATCGCGAAGGGCCTGGCCCTGACTTCCGTCGCCGCCGCCGCGGTGGCGGGCACCGCCGGTGTCGCCGCTGCCGACAGCGGCGCGCAGGCCGCCGCCGCCCACTCCCCGGGCGTCCTGTCCGGCAACGTGATCCAGGTCCCGGTCCACATCCCGGTCAACGTCTGCGGCAACACCATCGACGTCATCGGCCTGCTGAACCCGGCGTTCGGCAACGAGTGCGAGAACGACTGACGTCGCCTCGGATCCCTCCGCACCGGCCGTCCGCACCGCGTCTTCGCGGGTGCGGGCGGCCGGTTTCGCGTCGCCGCGCGGACGGCGGTGTGCTGCCCCGAATGGGGGGAGCCGACTTTGACCCGGCGGAAAAGACCTTGACGGGGCGTCTCACCTGGCAGGACGCCGGTGGGGGAGGGTGCGGGCGGGCGCGGGCGGTGCGGGACCGGTCACCGCTCGGTTGCAGAGCGCCACGGCCGCTTCCACGGTGGGCACAGGACCCTGCGCACCACCGAAAGGAACCTCCATGCGTCTGCCCGTACGGCGAATCACCACGACCGCTCTCTGCGCCGGCCTGCTGATCGGCCTCTCCGGGCCGGCGGTGACGGCGGCCGACGGCGACCCGGCCGACGCGGACACCATCCAGAGCCAGGCCGCCGGCCTCGCCGGGCTGAGCGACCTGCTCGCGCCGGTCACCGAACTGCTCGACACCGTCCTGAAGGCCGACCGGGGCCAGCTCTCCGACGCGGACGCGGACAAGCTCGCCGACGCGGTGGAGGAGGCGCTGGCCAAGGCGGAGGCGGTGAGTGCGGACACGGACACGGACACGGACGCTGATACGGATACGGACGCGGACGCGTCCACCGACTCCTCCGGTGCCGCGACCGCGCCGGACGCGGGCACGTCGGGTACGAGCACCCCGGCCCAGCCGCCCGCCGTGACTGCGCCGGACGCCGACGGGCCGGTCACGCTGCCGGCACCCGTGACGGAGCCGGCGGACGGCGCCGACCCGGCGAGTACGCCCGCCGTCTCCGACCCGGCCGCCGCCTCCGCCCTGGCCGCCGACGCGCAGGCCGAGTTGCAGAAGCGGGTCGACGCCCTGGTGCAGGCCACCACCTCCGGCAGCCCGGAGCAGGTGAACCCCGCCGTGCAGGACCTGATGGCCGGCGTCGTCAACGTCGTCGCCGCCACACTGGTCGGCAACGGCCTGCCCGCCGCCGACCTCGCCGGCCTGCCCGGTGTGCCGACCGCGCCGGAGACGGCGACCTCGGAGGCCACGACTTCGGAGACGGTGACTTCGGCGGCCACGACGCCCTGACACCCGTACGGCTTTCTTCCGGGCCGTCGCGCCGCCCCCGCCTCGCCGGGGTGGCGCGACGGCCCTTTTTTTCTCGTCTCATATGTCTTCTCCGTCTTCCGGACGGCGGAGTTTCCGGGCCCGGCGCAGATCGTTAAGGAGGGCGTCAGCTAGCACTCCGGCGACGCGCGTCGCCGAAGAAAGGAACACGATGAAGTCCCTCAAGGCCGCGGCCGTCGTCGCCGGTTCCCTGGTCGTCGCCGGCTCCGCCGCGCCCGCGTTCGCCGCCGGCCACGACACCGCCGCCCTCACGCCCACCAGCCTCAACGGCGCCGTGAACGCGCTGACCGCGGAGCCCGTCGACGTGATGCCGCTCAAGCACCAGTCGCAGGCGCTCGACACCGAGAACAAGGACTCCGTGCTCCACACCGTCAAGGGCGCGACCAGCGACCTGAACTCCAAGAAGGGGCTGCTCGGCGGCCTCCCGCTGGGCGGCTGAGCACCCCGTCACCGGCGTCACCCGCATCACCCGCGTCACCCCCGTCACCCCCGTCACCCGCTTCACCCCTCGCCCCTCACCCCGAGAAGGGACCGTGCCTGACATGAAGTCGACCACCAGACGAACCCTGGCCGCCGTCGTCACCGGTGTCGCGGCCGCCGTGGGAGCGGCCGTCACCCCCGCCGCCGCGGCCGACGCGATCCCCGTACCGGTGCCGCTGGGCGGCGCGGAGACGGCCCTCGGCATGGAACTGCCCCAGGTGGCCGGAGAGTTGCCCGTGCCGACGGCCGGCGCCCCCGAGGGCCCTCGGTACGTCGAGGGCCGGCTGCTGCCCGAGCGGACGCTGCCGCAGCTGCCGGTGCACGGCGGGCTGCCGGGCGCCGATCTGCGCCAGCCGCTGCCGCGGGTGCTCGGCGACCGGTTCGACCACGCCGCCGTCGACGCCCCCGCCGCCGAGCTGCGCACCCTCGCGCCGGGCCTGTCCCTGGACGCCCCGCTCACCGCCCCGAACCCGGACGCCCTCGGCCTGCCCGGCCCCAAGCTGCCGCAGGCCGGCGTGCTGGCGCCGGTGGTGCGCACGGTGCCCACGGCCGACCTGGGCGTCGGACCCGGGCTGTGACCGCCGGTCCGCCGCGCGGGGGAGCGGCCCTGCTCCGACTGGCCCTGCGGCGGTGACCACGGGGCCCGCGGTCCGGTTAGCGGTACGAATCACCGGAACCGGAAGAGGAGCGGGCCTTGGACACCGACACCAACACGGACACGGGCACGGGCACGGACACGGGCACGGGTACGGGCACGGCAGCGTACGACGCGGACGCGGAACGGGGACGGGGGCGGTCGGCCTCCGCGAGAGGCGTCCCGGCGGCCGGGACGGGGACGCGGCGGCAGATGATGCGGGGGCTGCTCGCGCCCGCCGCCGCCGTCGCCCTGGCGCCCCTGATCGCCGCCTCCCGGCCGTCCGAGGCCGCAGACGGGCGGGCCCGTCCCGAGCCGGACGCCGAGGGTGCCGCGTTCGACGAGACGTACCGGGGGCGTCGTATCCGCGGGGTCCGGTCCGCGGCGGGGCGGGCCGTCGGCGCCGGCTCCTGGCACGTCACCGTGGACGGCCGTCCGCTGCACCTGATGCGCCGGGCCGACGGCAGCTGGCTGAGCATGGTCGACCACTACCGGTCGTACCCGACGCCGCTGGCCGCCGCCCGGGGCGCCGTCGACGAACTCGGCCCCGGCGAGCACCTGCGCGACACGCCCGACACCACCGCACACGGGCACTCCGGGGGGCGGCATGGCGTACACGCGTAAGGACGTCAGCACGCTGACCCGCACCGAGAAGCGGCGGTTCGTCAACGCGCTGCTGGAGATCAAACGGCGGGGCGAGTACGACGAGTTCGTGCGCGTCCACATCGAGTACTACGTCTCCGACGGCGAGAACGGACTGCGCACGGCGCACATGGCGCCCTCCTTCCTGCCCTGGCACCGCCGGTTCCTGCTGGACCTGGAGGAGGCGCTGCGCCGCGTCGACTCCTCGGTCACCGTGCCGTACTGGGACTGGACCAAGGATCGCACCGCCGGCTCCGCGCCCTGGACGGCCGACCTGCTCGGCGGCACCGGGCGGCGCTCCGACCACCGGGTCACCACCGGGCCGTTCGCCCACGCGGAGGGCAACTGGACGCTCAAGGAGAACGTCACCGACACCGAGTACCTCACCCGGGACCTCGGCCGCTCGGCCGACCCCCTCGCACTGCCCACCAGGGGCGAGCTGGAGGGGGCGCTCGACGACCCGGTGTACGACACCTCGCCCTGGGACTCCACGGTCCGCAAGGGGTTCCGCAACAAGCTGGAGGGGTGGGGGACCGGCCGGGGCAGCGTCTCCTGGCGCAACCACAACCGCGTGCACCGGTGGGTCGGCGGGGCGATGGTCGGCGGCGCCTCCGTCAACGACCCGGTGTTCTGGCTGCACCACGCCTTCGTCGACCTCCAGTGGTCCCGCTGGCAGGCCCGCCACCGCGGCGCCCGCTACCTGCCCGCCGAGCCGCCCGGCCGGGGCAGCGCACAGCACGGGCGCGTCGTCGCGCGGCACGAGAAGCTGCCGCCGTGGGACGTGACGCCGGACGAGCTGGAGGACCACGGCGGGATCTACCGGTACGCCTGATGCCGTTCGTCCGATGCCGTTCGTCCGATGCCGTACGCCTGATTCCTGTCGGCGTCGGTCGCACATGGCGGAGCCCCGGCCGGGAAGGCCGGGGCTCCGCGGTGCCGGGGGCTCAGCCGCCGTAGCCACCGCTCTTGTCGCTGTAGTGGTCGTCGCCGTTTTCGCAGCTGTTGCCGAAGGCCGGGTTCAGCAGGCCGATGACGTTGATGGTGTTGCCGCAGACGTTGACCGGCACGTTGACCGGGACCTGGACGACGTTGCCGGACAGGACGCCGGGCGAGCCGACGGCCGCACCCTGCGCGCCCGCGTCCGCCATGGCCAGGCCGGTGCCGCTGAGCACCACGGCGCCCGCGCCGAGAGCGACGCCGGCGGCCTTCGCGATGCGAGACATCACGTTCTCCTTCTGACTCGGGGAGTACGACGACGGGACCCGCCGCCGCACTGCCGGTTCAACGCCCCCGGTCGCGGAGGGTAACGGGAGGAATGTGAGGATCACCCTTTTTGAACAGGGAGGTGCCGCGCGGTAGAAAACCGGTGCCGTCCGCGCCCCGGCGTCCACTAGCCTCCCGGCATGTCGAACGACCAGGACGACGCGTCGCCCGCCCCCTCCGACGGCCGGGACGCGATGATCGTACGGACCTTCGTGCGGGACGGGCGGCTGGTGCGGCTGCCCGCGCGGTGGGCCCGCAAGAAGGTGGTGCTGCGGCACATCGCCGAGCGGACCTTCCTCCCCGGCGTGGAGTACCCGGAGCGCACCGTCGACGGGAAGCTGCGGGCGTGGTGCGAGGACGGCGAGGTCGACCATGTGACGCTCCGGCGCCATCTGGTGGACTTCGGCCACCTGCGCCGGAGCGACGGCATCTACATCCGCACGCGCGTGGCGGACGCCACCTGAACCCTGGTCGCCGTCCCCGCGGTCAGTTCGTGGTGGAGCGGACACCGCCCGGACCGGCGCCCCAGGACTCCGGTTCGCCCAGCTTGCGGCCGTAGTACTCGTGCGCCCCGGCGACACCGGCGTACCAGGCGGTGGCCCGCATGTTCTCCGCCGGGGTGCCACGCGCGTAGACCTCGTCCGCGACACCGGCCTTGGTGAGGATCTCCTTCGCGCGCTGGTTGAGGACGTGTGCCTTCGGGCGGGTCGAGGTGGTCGGCAGGGAGCTGGCCGTGAGCGAGTCCACCCCGAGGGCCGACAGCAGCATCGAGGCGGTGAGGCCGGCGCCGCCACCGCCCACGATCAGGACGGGGACCTGGATATCGGCCATCGGGGAAGGGCGCGGGTGGGCCTCGGGGACGCGTCAGGGCGGGCCGCAAGGGCGGGGCCATGAGCGCGCCTCCCGGGTGAGGGAAGGCGGGTGGCGCCCCCGGCAGGACTCGAACCTGCGGCCAAGCGCTTAGAAGGCACGTGCTCTATCCACTGAGCTACGGGGGCTGACCTGCGTAAACGCAGCTTCCGGGCGCTGTCCCCCAGGTCGCGGGGGACACATGGGGGAATCGCGGATTCCCGGTGACCGGGGGGCGCGAGCTCCCTGATCGAGCATTACGTAGGGTCTCACACTATCTTCACGCCCCCGAAGGCTCTCGCGGAAACAATCCCGGACCCCGTCGGCGTTGGTGATCTCCGAGCCGAGGAGGGGAAGGTGTCGGGCCTGAAGCTGTTCCGCACGGACACGACGAACAGCGGCATGACGGAGGTCATGCCGCGTCTTGCTGAGATCGAGGCCGATGTGCAGGCTCTGGTCGAGGCGCACATGGAGATGCTGCTGGGCGTCCGGTTCCTGGCGAGCGAGTACAGCACTGGGCCCGCCCACGGGGGCCGGATCGACTCGCTCGGGCTGGACGAGAACGGATCGCCGGTCATCATCGAGTACAAGCGCGGCACGGACGCCGGCGTCATCAATCAGGGCCTGTTCTACCTGGCCTGGCTGATGGACCACCGGGTGGAGTTCGAGTACCTGGTCCGCGACCGGCTCGGGGTGACGGCCGCGTCCCAGGTCCTGTGGAGCGGACCGCGCTTGATCTGCATCGCCGGCGACTTCACCCGCTACGACGTGCATGCCGTGCGCGAGCACCGGAGGTCGATCGACCAATGCCGCGAAGTTAAGGCCCCGATGGCAATGTCAAGGGGTTCGTGAGATGTGGCAGGGCCTCTGCTATCCAGGGGATCGACCAAGATCTTCCTGAGAAAGCAGAGGCCCTGTGGCCCAGTTTGTC
>JAEBFB010000006.1:0-347507 GCA_049998335.1 Streptomyces sp. cmx-10-19 | reverse complement strand
GGGGGTGGGGGGGGGGGGGGGGGGCCCCCCCCCCCACCACCCTCAACGCACTACCCGCACGGCGTTACGCCGTCACCTCCGACCGGTCACCGCCCCACAGCGTGTGGAACGTGCCGTCCTTGTCGGTCCTCCGGTACGTGTGCGCCCCGAAGTAGTCCCGCTGCCCCTGCGTCAGCGCGGCCGGCAGCCGCTCGGCGCGCAGCGCGTCGTAGTAGGCGAGGGCGGCCGCGAAGCCGGGGGTGGGGACGCCCTGGCGGGTCGCGGCGATCAGGACCTCGCGCCAGTCGTCCTGGGCGCCGGCGATCTCCCGCGCGAACGTCTCGTCCGACAGCAGGCTCGGCAGGTCCGGCCGGGCGTCGTACGCGGCGCGGATGCGGTCCAGGAAGGCCGCCCGGATGATGCAGCCGCCGCGCCAGATCGAGGAGACCGCGCCCAGGTCGATGTCCCAGCCGTACTCCTCACTTCCTGCCGCGATCTCGTGGAAGCCCTGCGTGTACGACACGATCTTCGACGCGTACAGCGCCTGCTCCACCCGGTCGGCGAACGCCCCCGCCTCGGCCTCGCTCAGCGCCGACGCCGTCGGCCCCGCCAGCCCGCGCGAGGCCTCCCGCAGCGCCGCGTGCCCGGACAGCGAGCGCGCGAAGACCGCCTCCGCGATGCCGGACACCGGCACTCCCAGGTCCAGCGCGATCTGCACGGTCCACCGCCCCGTGCCCTTCTGCTCCGCCTGGTCGACCACGACGTCCACGAACGGCTGGCCCGTCTCCGCGTCCACGTGCGACAGCACCTCGGCGGTGATCTCGATCAGGTACGAGTCCAGCCGGCCGGTGTTCCACGTGCGGAAGATGTCGGCGATCTGCGCGGGGGAGTACCCGGCGACATCCCGCAGCAGCTGGTACGCCTCGCCGATGAGCTGCATGTCGGCGTACTCGATGCCGTTGTGCACCATCTTCACGAAGTGCCCGGCGCCGTCGGGACCCACGTGCGTGACACAGGGCGCCCCGTCCATCGCCTTCGCGGAGATCTTCTCCAGCATCGGGCCCAGCGACTCGTACGACTCCTTCGAGCCGCCCGGCATGATGCTCGGGCCGTTCAGCGCGCCCTCCTCGCCGCCCGAGACGCCGGTGCCCACGAAGTGGATGCCCTGCTCCCGCAGTTCCCGCTCCCGGCGCCGGGTGTCGGCGAAGTGGGCGTTGCCACCGTCGATGATCATGTCGCCCGGCTCCAGCAGCGGGGCGAACTCCTGGATCACCGCGTCGGTCGGGTCACCGGCCTTCACCATGATGACCAGGCGCCTCGGCCGCTCCAGTGCCGCCACGAACTCCTTGGCGGTCTCGGTCGCGACGAAGTCCCCCTCGCCGCCGAACTCCTCCACCAGCGCGTGCGTGCGCGACGCGGTGCGGTTGTGCACCGCGACCGTGTAGCCGTTGCGAGCGAAGTTACGGGCGAGGTTGCGGCCCATGACCGCGAGACCCGTCACACCGATCTGCGCTGTCCTGCTCATCAGCTGGCTCCTCATGACCTTGGTGTAGGCAGTGCCCTGTGCCCGTCAGTATCGCCCTTCGGCCACGCTGACGTGCGGTTCACCGGCCGCCCTTTCGGGACATGGCGGGTACCCGTACGTGGTATCGGGGGGCCGGCCGCTCAGCGCGCGCCCCCGGTGCGCCGGGGTGGTGCTGCCGACCGACGTCCGTTCCGCGCCACATGGCACACCGAGCGGCTGATTGCCGTCTTGTCATGGCCTGTTCGCGGCGCTTACTTTTGCCCCTCCTGACGCAATGTCGAGGGGGAACGTCATGGCCGTACGCGGTCGGCACCGCCGGTACCAGCCGAACAGGATCAACCGTGCCTCACTGACCGTCACGGCGGGCGGCGCGGGACTGGCCCTCCCGCTCGTAGGCACCGGCACCGCCCACGCGGCCGACGTGGAGACCTGGGACAAGGTCGCCGCCTGCGAGTCCACCAGCAACTGGGACATCAACACCGGAAACGGCTTCTACGGCGGTCTCCAGTTCACCCAGTCCACCTGGGAGGCCTTCGGCGGCACGCGGTACGCCCCGCGCGCCGACCTGGCCACCAAGGACCAGCAGATCGCCGTGGCCGAGAAGGTGCTGGACGGGCAGGGGCCGGGCGCCTGGCCGGTGTGCTCCGAACGGGCCGGACTGACCCGGGGCGGCGACGCCCCCGACATCCGCCCGGCCGGGGGAGCCAAGGCCGGCACGAGTGCGAAGGGCGCCACGGGTGAGCCGCGTGCGAAGAGCGCGCCCCGTACGAAGGCGGCCACCGAGAAGCCCCGCTCCGTCCAGGACGTCCAGCCGCAGACCACGCCGCAGTCCCGGGCGGGCACGGCCGAGATGTACACCGTGATCACCGGTGACACCCTCTCCGGCATCGCCGACACCGAGCGGGTACGGGGTGGCTGGCGAGGCCTGTACGAGGCCAACCGCCCCGCGATCGGGGGAGACCCCGACCTGATCGTGCCGGGCCAGCGCCTCGCCCTGCGCGGCGACGGGACCGCCACGGCCCCCAGGCCCCAGCAGGAGCGGAAGCCGGAACAGAAGCAGCAGCAGGCGAAGCCGAGGCAGGCCGAGAAGCAGAAGCAGCCGAAGAAGGCCGCTCAGCCCGCCAAACCCGAGCGGGCCGCCAAGTCGGAGAAGGCCGCCAAGTCCCAGAAGGCCACCACCCACCACGCCGTCGTCGCCCCCGTCGACGCCGCGACCGGCACGCCGTACCACCAGGCGGGCTCCTCCTGGTCGAAGGGCTATCACACCGGCGTCGACTTCCCCGTGCCCACGGGCACCTCGGTGAAGTCGGTCGCGGCCGGCCAGGTCGTCAGCGCCGGCTGGGGCGGCTCGTACGGGTACCAGGTGGTGGTCCGGCACGCGGACGGGCGCTACTCGCAGTACGCGCACCTGTCGGCGATCTCCGTCAAGGACGGCCAGTCGGTCGGCGTCGGACAGCGGCTCGGCCGCTCGGGCTCCACCGGCAACGTCACGGGCCCGCATCTGCACTTCGAGGTGCGGACCGGGCCCGGCTTCGGCTCCGACGTCGACCCGCTGGCCTACCTGCGGGCCGGTGGCGTCAGGATCTGATCCGCACCCGGTGCGAGCTGAGCACGGTCGGCGGGACGAACGGACCGCCGTAGAACGGGCCGTAGGTCACCGGAGGGGAGAGCGGCGTCTCGTGGCTCTCCGCCACCGGCAATGCCTCGCGCACCTCCTCGGCGGCCGCCCCTTCCGGGGGCGAAGCCGGTGACGGCAAAAGCACCTTGTCGGAGAGCAGCCCCGCCGCCGCGCCCGCCGGAGGCACCACGGCCGGAGACCCGGCAGTCTCCGCGACACGCGCCACCGCATCCTCGGCACGCCCTCCGACGACCGGCGCGTCCACGGCGTCCGCCACGTCCGCGGCATCCGCCGTGACCCCGGCGTCGCCGCTCCCGGCGATCTCCCCGGCGCCTGCGCCGGTATCGGCCGCTGCCGCCGCCGACTCCCGCGCGATCCGCTCCGTCGTCAGCAGGATCAGGCCGCCCGCCGCCACCACACCGCAGCCCAGCGCGAGCACCGTGCCGGCCGTGCCGTGGCGGAGGGTCTCGCCGAACATCGTGATGCCGACCACCGCGGCGACCACCGGGTTGACGACCGTCAGCGTGGCCAGCGGGGCGGCGAGTCCGGCGCCCCGGTAGGAGGCCTGCGACAGCACCATGCCCGCCGTGGCGAGGACGCCGATCACGGCCATCGACGGCAGGTCGCCGGCCGATATCCCGCCGGTCCAGTCGACGGCGACCGTCTTGGTGAAGACCGACGACATGCCGAACGCTAGGCCGGACGCCGTCGCCAACAGGATGCTGCGCACCGCCGGATGCCGGTGCGCGGCCCGGCCGGCGATCATCAGCGCCATGACCACGGCACCGGTGACGAGCGCCGCCCCGACCCGCTGCGCGGTGTCGAGCGACTGCGCCTCGGACGCGCCGACCAGGGACAGCAGACCCGCCAGACCGACCGTCGCCATGAGCGCACCCCGCCAGGCCGTCGCACCGGCCTTGCGGCCGACGAACAGGGCCGCCATCGGCAGGGCGAAGACTATGGTGAGCGCGCCGAGCGGCTGGACCAGGCTCAGCGGGCCGAGCGCCAGCGCCACGACGTGCAGCAGACCACCGAGTCCGTTGAGCGCGACCGCGGCCCACCAGGCGGGGCGCCGCAGCGGAGCGTACTGGGCGTCGGGGGAGGAAGCCGCGACCTGCTCCTGCACGATCGCCCCGCCCGCGTACGCCACGGCGGAGACGAGCGACAGCAGCACGGACAGCGCCAGTGCGCTCATCGGCTGCTCCTCTGCGTGATGCGGGGGCACTCGGCCCGGCGCGGCGAACGGTCTGCCTTCATGTACAACACGATGCCGTGCCGAGGTCTTCCCGTCGTCGTCCCACAGAACTCATTGGGTCCTACTACCGATGGAGTACGAGAGCCGCCCCGTCCTCCCCAGGGTGGGCTACCTCCGAGGCACGCCCCTGATCCCGGCCCTCTGCAGTGGGGCCTGTTGCGGAAGTGGCGCGGTCGCCCGGAGGGCGGGCCACGCGGGCAGGCGCCGTTTCGTATCAGACTCTGGAGGGCCGCTGTCCCCGGGAGCCGTCGGCCGCGAGCGGAAGACTGCGCAGCGACAGTGCGCTCGGCGCTGGCAGTGCTCCGTGGGCCGCCTCGGTGCGGAACGACTGGAGCAAGTACGCCACCAGGCGCCGGGACGCCGCACGGTCACCTGGCAGTGCGGTGACCAGACCGCAGTGGGACAACAGGGCTACGGCAAAGTCGGAGGGGTGGAAGTCGGCCCGCAGCCCGCCCGCCGCCTGCGCTCTGCGGACCAGGGTCATGAAGTCCCGCTCGGCCTGTTCCCGTAGCCGCGCGTGTTCTCGGGTGCTGTCCGGAAAGGCTGCGACGAACGCGGCCGGGAAGCCCCGTTCCTCCCGTTGTAGTTCGCAGACCGTCTCGACCAGCCGCTGGAAGCCCTGCCACGGATCGGGGTTGGCCAGCGCCTCGGTGAGAGCGCGGGCACAGGTGTCCATCTGGTGTGCGAAAGCGGCCCGCACCAGGGCGTCCCGCGTCGGAAAACGCCGGTACAGCGTCGCCACGCCGACCCCCGCCCGTCGGGCCACGGTCGACATGGGCGCGTCGATGCCGTGCTCGGCGAAGACCACGCGGGCAGCCGAGAGGATGCGCCGCCGGTTGCGCCGGGCGTCCGCCCGCAGACTGTCCTGCCCCGCGATCCGAGAGAATTCCCCCACCGCGCTCTCTCACCTCCTGGCACATGGACGATCTCGTCCGTTTGCCAGCCTACGCTCGGCGCCACGATCCCCCGCACGGCCACTGACGGCGAAGGTGAGAACCCGACGATGGACGACCGCACGATGAAAGCCGTACTGTTCGACCGCTTCGGCGGCCCCGAGGTGCTGTATGTGGGCCGGGTGCCACGTCCCGGACCGGCACCCGGTGAGGTCCTCGTGCGCGTGCGCGCGTTCAGCGTGAACGGCGGCGAGCTGGCGGCCCGTTCCGGTCGGGCCCGCCTTTTCACCGGCCGCAAGTTCCCGCAGCGCATCGGGCTGGACTTCACTGGCGAGGTCGCCGCACTCGGCTCCGGCGCGACCGGCGCAGCGGTCGGCGACCAGGTGTGGGGCGTCCTGGGCCGCAGCTCCGGATTCGGCAGCGCTGCCGAGTACGTGACGGTACGGCCCGAGCGGCTCGGCCGGGTCCCGGACGGCCTGGACCTCGTGGCCGCCGCCGCGCTGCCGGTGGCCACCACGGCCATCACGGCCCTCCGCGAAAAGGCCGCACTGCGCCCCGGCGAACGACTGCTCGTACGGGGCGCGGCGGGCGGCGTCGGCAACGCCGCCGTCCAGCTCGGACAGGCGTACGGCGCCGAGGTGACGGCCCTGGCCCGCGCTGCCAACCTCGACTTCGTCCGCACGCTCGGCGCCCACCACGCCGTCGACCACCGGGCCGTGCCCCCCGCGGAACTGGGACTGTTCGACGTGGTCCTGGACACGGTGGGCACCGACCTGCGTAGCCTACGGCGGCTGCTGAAGCCCGGCGGACGCATGGTCACCATCGCCCTCGACCTGACGCGGCCCGTCGCCTCGCTGGGCTACATCGCGGCCAGCGCCGTCCACGGACGCGGCCGGGTGCGCTTCTTCAGCCGCAACCCCGAACGTGCGCTCCTCGACGATCTCGCCCTCCAGGTGACGGAGGGGAAGCTGCGGCCGGCGGTGGACACGGTCTTCCCGCTGGAAGAGACAGCGGCGGCACACCGGGCGCTGGAGGCGGGCGGGGTGCGGGGCAAGTACGTGGTCAGGGTCGACTAGGTTTTGTCGGGAAGGTGCTGGTCACAGCCACTCGTCGAGGACTGCGACCGACACGGTCGCCTCGTAGCGGACGGCGAGCTTGTCGTCTCTCGTGGCCACGGACCGTTGGCGCGGTTGAGGCGGTTGAACCCGCACTCGACAGCATGCCGCCCGCGGTAGTCGGTTTCGTCGGACTTCGGCGGCCGACCGCCTCGGGAGCCGAGCTTCTGGCGGTTACGGACGCGGTCGGCGGGGACTGCGATGGCCGCCTTGATTCCGGCGTCTGTGCAGGTAGGCCAGGTCGCGGCGGGAGTCGTACGCTTTGCCGGCTCGTATCCGGTCCGGCCGCCTGCGGGGCCTGCCCGGACCAAGGCGAGGCACCCGGACGGCTTCCAGGACCGGCTCGTATGGTGGCGGGTCACCCCGCTGACCGGCCGGCGTGGTCATGCACGACCAAGATCCACTTTCACAACTGGCCCTGAGGGGCTTGATAGGACTGCTCTCCGTGGACCCCGACCGCGACCTCGCCGCACTCCGCCCGCTCGGCGGCTTCTTCGTCCTGCGCACCCCGCCGCCCTGCTCCTTGCCCACCCTCGACGAGGCGTACGCACAGGAGCCGGCCCCCGACGACCCCCTCGCCCGCCGCGTCCGCAAGGTCGCCGCCGCACTGCGCGCCCACGAGACCCGCGTCGCCGCCTCCGTCGCCCACCAAGGGCTAGCCGCCCGCCTCTGGTCGGTGTCGCTGGCCTGCGCCGTCGCCTACGACCGCGTCCCCGACCTCGCCCCGGACCTGCTGCACTGGGACCCCGACGCGTCCGCCCCCGACGACCTCTGGCTCGCGGAGGTGCACACCGCACCCACCGAGTCGCTCGGCGACGCCGTACTCACCACCCACCTCGCGCCGCTCACGGAGGCCGTCCACACGCGGTACCGCCTCGCGACCGGCCTCCTGTGGGGCAACGCCGCCTCCGCCCTGGCCGGAGCCGGTCGCGAACTGGCCCGCTGGGCCCGCCGCCACGGCCGTACGGACACCGCCGCCCGAGCCCGTGCCCTGACCGCCGCCCTCCTCGCCCACCCCCTCCTCACCGACACCGGCACCCTGACCCCCACTCCCACCGGCCCCGCCTTCCGCCGCCGGAGCTGCTGCCTCTACTACCGGAACCCCGGCGCCGGAGTCTGCGGCGACTGCTGCTTCACCCGGCCACCCGCGTGTCCGTGACCGAACCCGGGACCCCGGCGCCCTTCCGCACACGCCCCCCCATGAGTGACCATGAAGGAACCAGCCGGCGAGCACAGGAGGATCCGGGTGCGTGTGGGACTGCTGACCCGGGAGTATCCGCCCGACGTGTACGGCGGTGCGGGCGTCCACGTCGAGTTCCTCGCCAGGGAGCTCGCCCGCCTCGTCGACCTGGACGTGCACTGCTGGGGCGAGGGCCGCGCCGACGGGGTCCAGCGGCACCGGTCCTGGTCCGCGCTCGACGGCGCCAACGACGCGTTGCGCACCTTCTCCGTGGACCTCGCCATGACCGCCGCCCTCCAGGGGCGCGAGCTGGTCCACTCCCACACCTGGTACGCCAACCTCGGCGGCCACCTTGCCAAGCTGCTGTACGGCATCCCGCACGTGATGACCGCGCACTCCCTGGAGCCCCTGCGCCCCTGGAAGGCCGAGCAGCTCGGCGGCGGATACGCGCTCTCCAGCTGGGCCGAGCGCACCGCCGTCGAGACCGCCGACGCCGTGATCGCCGTGTCCGGTGCCATGCGCGAGGACATCCTCGCCTGCTACCCGGCGCTGGACCCCGCCCGCGTCCACGTCGTGCACAACGGCATCGACACCGCCCTCTACCGCCCTGACCACGGCACCGACGTCCTGGACCGCATCGGCCTGGACCGCTCCCGGCCCTACGCCCTGTTCGTCGGCCGCATCACCCGCCAGAAGGGCGTGCCCCACCTGCTGCGCGCGGTGCGCGACATCGACCCGGGCACCCAGGTCGTGCTGTGCGCGGGCGCCCCCGACACCCCCGAGATCGACCGGGAGTTCCGCGACCTCTTCGCCGAGCTGAGCCGCGCCCGCGAGGGCGTGCACTGGATTCCGCGCATGCTGCCGCGCCCCGAGGTGATCCAGCTGCTGACCCACGCGGCCGTCTTCGTCTGCCCCTCCGTCTACGAGCCGCTCGGCATCGTCAACCTGGAGGCGATGGCCTGCGGCACCCCCGTGGTGGCCTCCCGGGTCGGCGGTATCCCCGAGGTCGTGACGGACGGCCGAACGGGGGTACTCGTCGATCTGGACGACGACTTCGAGGCGAACCTCACGCAGGCGCTGGACTCCGTCACCGGCGACCCGGAGGCCGCCCGGCGGATGGGCGAGGCGGGCCGGGTCCGCGCGGTGGACGAGTTCGGCTGGGACGCCGTCGCCCGCCGCACGGTCCGGCTCTACGAGGAGATCCTCGAACAGGCATAGGCCGGCCGGTCGAGGGGCAGGCATGGGCCACTACGAGGGTGAGGGGAGCGGCCATGCGTCGTGGAGGTCCTTCGGTGCTGGGGATCGTGCTGGCGGGCGGTGAGGGCAAGCGGCTGATGCCGCTGACCACCGACCGCGCCAAACCGGCGGTCACCTTCGGCGGCACCTACCGGCTGGTCGACTTCGTGCTGTCCAACCTGGTCAACGGCGACATCCTGCGGATCTGCGTCCTGACCCAGTACAAGTCGCACTCCCTGGACCGGCACATCACCACCACCTGGCGGATGTCCAGCCTGCTCGGCAACTACGTCACCCCCGTCCCCGCCCAGCAGCGCCTCGGTCCGCGCTGGTACCTGGGCAGCGCCGACGCGATCCTCCAGTCGCTCAACCTGGTCCACGACGAACGCCCCGAGTACGTCGCCGTGTTCGGCGCCGACCACGTGTACCGGATGGACCCGCGTCAGATGCTTGCCCAGCACATCGAGTCCGGCGCGGGCGTCACCGTCGCCGGGATACGGGTGCCGCGCGCCGAGTCCCCGTCCTTCGGCGTGATCACCCCGGGCTCCGACGGGCAGACCGTCACCGGCTTCCTGGAGAAGCCCGCCGACCCGCCCGGTCTCGCCGACGACCCCGAGTGCGTCTTCGCGTCGATGGGCAACTACGTCTTCACCACCAAGGCCCTCATCGAGGCCCTGCAACGGGACGCCGAGGACGAGCACTCCGTGCACGACATGGGCGGCTCGATCCTGCCCCAGCTCACCGAGCGCGGCGAGGCCGCCCTGTACGACTTCAGCGCCAACCACGTCCCGGGCGAGACCACCCGCGACCAGGGGTACTGGCGGGACGTGGGCACCCTCGACGCGTACTACGACGCCCACATGGACCTGATCGCCGAGCGCCCCGCGTTCAACCTCTACAACCGCGACTGGCCGATCTACACCACCTCCACCCAGCTCTTCTCCCCGGCCCGGTTCAACGCCGGCGGCATCGCCAGCGAGTCGATCATCAGCGCGGGGTGCCTGATCCGCGGCCAGGTCACCCGGTCCGTGCTGTCGCCGGGCGTGGTGGTCGACCCCGGCGCGGTCGTGCAGGGCTCGGTGCTGCACGACAACGTGCACATCGGCCGGGGCGCGGTGGTGCGCGGGGCGGTGCTCGACAAGAACGTCGAGGTGCCCCCGGGCGCGACGATCGGCGTCAATCCGGAACGCGACGCCGAGCTGTACACCGTCTCCAAGGGCGGCGTGATCGCGCTCGGCAAGGGGCAGCGCGTGCCCTGACGGCACCACGACCACCGTGCGGCGGCCCCGGGACCGGAGAGACCCCCGGGGCCGTTGTCATGTCCCTGGACGGGACGCGGAATCCGTGCTGTCATGCCAACTGCCGTTGTCTCACAACGTTGTACAGACGAGCCGCACCACCGCACAGCACGGCCACCCCAGCACCACCGCACAGCACGGCCACCCCAGCACCACCGCACAGCACGGCCACCCCAGTACCACCGCACAGCACCACCGCACAGACCTGAGCACGAGCCGCCACCTTCCTCGGAGGAGAGGATCCGTGCGCATCAGACGACTCAGAGACCGGTTCGCCCTGCTGCTCGCCGCCGCACTGGGCGTCGCGGGGCTGTCAGCGGTCCCCACCGCGAACGCCGCCGACGACCCCGTGGAGATCCACGGCCTGAAGGGCGAGTACTACACCCAGTCCGCCCCCGGTGCCTTCGACTTCCACGAGCTCAAGGCCACCGGCTTCGACCCGCATCTCGACTTCGACACCCTGGAGCCGCGCCTGAACTTCGCCACCGGCCAGACCGACGACGTCAGCGTCCGCTGGACCGGCAAGCTCGTCCCGGAGACCTCCGGCCCCCACACCTTCTCGATCTCCGCCGACAACGGCTTCCGCCTCTGGATCGGCGGCACCCTCGCCATCGACCACTGGGTCGACGACTGGGACCGGGAGCAGACCTCCGCCCCCGTCGAACTGACCGCCGGCGAGTCCTACGACCTCAAGCTGGAGTACTTCGAGCACTTCGGCGGCTCCAACCTCCACGTCCGCTGGACCGAGCCCGGCGGCGCCAAGGAGACCGTCCCGCAGTCGGCGTTCCGCCTGCCCGACGGCTTCGACTACGGCGGCGCGACCGCGACCACCGTCCTCGGCACCGGCCGCACCCTCCGGCTCGACTTCCCCCGCCCCCTCGCCGCCGTCCCGGCCGGTCTCACCGACCACCTCGACGCGGTGATCGGCGGCGCCTCCTGGCCGCTGGGCGAGGCGAAGCTCGACCCCGCCGACCCGAAGGCCCTCCTGGTCGCCCTCGACGAACCCGTGGTCGGCAACAAGACCGGCGACGCGTCCGGCACCGCCGACGTCCGCTACGACGGCGAGGGCGGCCTCACCGACGCGGACGGCAACGTTGTCAGCTCGTTCTGGAGCAGCGGCGCCAACCACTCCACCTACGAGCTGCGCACCCAGTGGGCCGACCAGGTGGGCCCGGACAACGCCCACCCCGAGTACCCGCGCCCGCAGCTCACCCGCGGCACCTGGCAGAACCTCAACGGCCGCTGGCAGTTCGCCGCCGCCGAGGCGGGGGAACAGCCGCCGGTGGGCAGGAACCTCGCCGAGCGCATCCTCGTCCCGTACCCCGTGGAGTCCCAGCTGTCCGGCGTCCAGCGGCACGAGGACCGCATGTGGTACCGCCGCACCTTCACCGTGCCGAACACCTGGCACATCGGCTCCGGCAAACGCCTCCAGCTCAACTTCGGCGGCGTCGACTGGCAGTCCGAGGTGTACGTCAACGGCACCAGGGTCGCCGCGCACAAGGGCGGTTACGACAAGTTCAGCGCCGACGTCACCGACGCCCTCAAGCCCGGCCGCACCCAGGAGCTGATCGTCGGCGTCTACGACCCGACCGACGCGGCCGGCGGCGAGAACCCGCCGCTGGGCAAGCAGCGCCTCGACCCGAGCGGCATCTGGTACACGCCCAGCTCCGGCATCTGGCAGACGGTGTGGATGGAGCCGGTCGCCCGCGACCACACCGACTCCCTCAAGCTCACCCCGGACGTCGCCGCGGGCACCCTGACCGTCGAACCGCAGGGCGTGCGCGACGGCGTACGGGTCACCGCGACGGCGTACGCCGGCAAGCGCGAGGTCGCCACGGCGAGCGGCCGCACCGGCGCGCCGCTGACGCTCAGGATCCACGATCCGCGGCTGTGGTCGCCGGACGACCCGTTCCTGTACGACCTGAAGGTCAGCGTCGGCGACGACCGCGTGGGCAGCTACTTCGGGATGCGGTCCATCGCCGTCGAGAAGGTGAACGGCACCCCGCGCACCCTGCTCAACGGGAAGCCCGTCTTCCTGATGGCCACCCTCGACCAGGGCTTCTGGCCCGACGGCCTGCACACCGCCCCGACCGACGAGGCGCTCGCCTACGACCTCAAGGCGCACAAGGAGATGGGCTTCAACTCCGTGCGCAAGCACATCAAGGTCGAACCCGACCGCTGGTTCTACTGGGCGGACCGGCTCGGACTGCTGGTCTGGCAGGACATGCCGGCCATGACGGCGGGCGTGGACCCGTCCACCGCCGCCCGCGCCGAGTTCGAGCGGGAGATGAAGGAGATCATCGACGAGCACATCAGCAGCCCGTCGGTGATCATGTGGGTCACCTTCAACGAGGGCTGGGGCCAGTACGACGTCGGCCGCGTCGCCGAGCAGGCCAAGGCCTGGGACCCGACCCGTCTGGTGAACAACCAGTCCGGGCTCAACCTCGGCGCCGACGGCCACGCCGGCGACATCATGGACGAGCACGGCTATCCGAGCCCCGCCCTGCCGCCGTCGCCGGACGGTGAACGCGCCCTGGTCGCGGGCGAGTACGGCGGTCTCGGCCTCGCGGTACCGGGCCACGCCTGGCCGGTGCAGCAGTCCTACGTCGACGTCGACCCGGCGACGTACACCGACGACTACCTCACCAAGCTCGACGAGGTGCGCGCGCTCGCCTGCAAGGGCGGCAACGGTGCGGTGTACACGCAGATCACGGACGTCGAGGGCGAGTTGAACGGCCTGCTCACGTACGACCGCAGGATCGTCAAGCCCGATGTGCAACGCCTCAAGGCCGCGCACGAGCAGCTCATCGACGACATCTCGCGGCCCGTACCGGCCCACTGCGCCTGATCACCCGGCACACCCGGCGGGGCGCCCCCGCGCCCCGCCGGGTCCCCCTCGGCCGTGCACCCCCTCCCGTCCCTACTGGAGCCCCATGACTCTCGACCGACGCCGCTTCCTCCACCGCGGCTCCCTCGTCGTCGGCGCGCTCGCCGTCGGTGTGCCCGCGCTCGGCACCTCCGCCACCGCGGCGGCCGGTGCCCTGGCACCCGACGTCTTCACCCGGCTGGCACCCGGCAGCGTCACCGCGCGCGGCTGGCTCGCCGGACAACTCCGCCTCCAGCTCCAGGGGTTGTGCGGCCGATACGCCCAGCGCTCGCACTTCCTCGACTTCGCCACCACCGGCTGGGTCCACCCCGACCGCGGCGCCTGGGAGGAACTGCCCTACTGGCTGCGCGGATACGTCCCCCTCGCCATCGCCACCGGCGACGCCGAGGCCCTCGCCCAGTCCCGCCGCTGGATCGACGCCATCCTCGCCACCCGCCAGGACGACGGCTTCTTCGGTCCCCGGTCCCTGCGCACCTCCCTCAACGGCGGCCCCGACTTCTGGCCGTTCCTGCCGCTGCTCCAGGCCCTGCGCACCTGGGAGGAGTACTCCGGCGACCAGCGGATCGTGCCCCTGTTCACCGGCTTCCTGCGCTACATGAACGCCCAGGGCAAGGGCGCCTTCGACTCCAGCTGGGTCTCGCTGCGCTGGGGCGACGGCATCGACCTGGCGCTGTGGCTGCACCGCCGGACCGGCGACGCCTTCCTGCTCGACCTGGTCGGGAAGATGCACACCTGGGGCGCCGACTGGACAGGCCCGCTGCCCAGCCCCCACAACGTCAACATCGCCCAGGGCTTCCGCGAACCGGCCCAGTACGCCCAGGTGTCCGGCTCCGCCGCCGACACCCGCGCCACCTACGACACGTACGCGCGGGTCATGGGCGGGTACGGGCAGTTCCCCGGGGGCGGCCTGGCGGGGGACGAGAACATCCGGCCCGGGTTCGGCGACCCCCGGCAGGGCTTCGAGACCTGCGGCGTCGTCGAGTTCATGGCCGCCCACGAACTGCTGGTCCGCATCACCGGCGACCCGGTGTGGGCCGACCGCTGCGAGGACCTCGCCTTCAACGCGCTGCCCGCCGCCCTCGACCCCCAGGGCCGCGCCATCCACTACGTCACCAGCGCCAACAGCGTCGACCTGGACAATGTCCGCAAGACCCAGGGCCAGTTCCAGAACGGCTTCGCCATGCAGGCGTACCAGCCCGGCGTCGACAACTACCGCTGCTGCCCGCACAACTACGGCATGGGCTGGCCCTACTTCACCGAGGAGCTGTGGCTCGCCACGCCCGACCGGGGGCTGGCCGCCGCGATGTACGCCCCGTCCAAGGTCACCGCCGCCGTCGGCGCCGACGGCACCCGGGTCACCCTCACCGAGGACACCGACTACCCCTTCGACGAGACGATCACCCTCACCGTCTCCACCCCGCGCCGCGTCGCCTTCCCGCTCAGCCTGCGCGTCCCGGGCTGGTGCAAGGGCCCGCAGCTCCAGGTCAACGGCCAGACCGTCGCCGCCTCCGACGGCCCGGCCTTCGTCCGCGTCCAGCGCACCTGGTCCGACGGCGACCGCGTCACCCTGCGCCTGCCGCAGCGCGTCACCCTGCGCACCTGGGCCGGCAACCACGGCTCGGTCAGCGTCGACCGGGGGCCGCTGACGTACGCCCTGAAGATCGGCGAGCGCTACGTCCGCTACGCCGGCGACGACACCTTCCCCGAGTACGAGGTCCACGCCACCACCCCGTGGAACTACGGGCTGGTGCCCGGCGCCGCGCCCGCCTTCCGCCGCACCCGCGCCCAGGTCGGCGACAACCCCTTCACCCACGACACCGTCCCCGTCCAGCTCACCGCCGACGCCCGCCGCATCCCCGAGTGGATCGCGGACGACGAGCACGTGGTCGCGCCGCTCCAGCCGAGCCCGGCCCGCTCCGCCCAGCCCGTCGAGAAGGTCACCCTGATCCCGATGGCCGCCGCCCGGCTGCGCATCGCCTCCTTCCCGACCGCCGCCCCGAACGGCGCCCCCTGGGTCCCCGAACCGGCCTTCCGGCGGATCCAGAACAAGCACAGCGGCAAGGTGCTCGCCGTCGACGGCATGTCCACCGCCAACAGCGCCCGTGTCGTGCAGTTCGCCAACACCGGCACCGGCGACCACGCCTGGCAGCGGATCGACAAGGGCGCCGGCTGGTTCCTCGTCCGCAACGGCTACAGCGGCAAGGTGCTCGGCGTCGACGGCATGTCCACGGCCAACAGTGCGCGCGTGGTGCAGTACGAGGACAACGGCACCGACGACCATCTGTGGGCCTTCGTCGACAAGGGCGACGGCTGGTTCCTGGTCCGCAACAAGCACAGCGGCAAGGTGCTCGGTGTCGACCTCATGTCGACCGCCGACAGCGCCCAGGTCGTGCAGTTCGACGACAACGGCACCGACGACCACCTCTGGCGCTTCGTCTGATGAGAGAGATGGAGACAGCGTTCATGAACTGGACCCGACGCCTGCGCGGCGTGACGACGGCCGTCGCCGCGGCGGCGGCGCTCCTCGGGGGCGCGGTCGTCGTACCCGCCGCCCAGGCGGCCCCCGGCGGGGCGCTGACCGACCTGGTCAACCCGTTCATCGGCACCGAGAACGAGGGCAACACCTACCCCGGCGCGGCCGTGCCCTTCGGCATGGTGCAGTTCTCGCCGGACACCGGGCACAACACCGGCTACGACCACTCCGACACCCACATCCGGGGCTTCTCCCTGGTCCACCTCTCCGGCGTCGGCTGCGGCCTCGGCGGGGATCTGCCCGTCCTGCCGACCACCGGCGATGTCACCGAGACGGACTACGCGAAGTACGCCGCCCCCTTCAGCCACGACGACGAGGAGGCCGCACCCGGCTACTACCGCGTCGGCCTCGGCACCGGCATCGACGCCGAGCTGACCACCACCGCGCGCACCGGCGTGCAGCGCTACACCTTCCCCGCCACCGACAAGGCCAACGTCCTGCTCAACGCGGGCCAGTCGCTGCACAAGAACGTCTCGACCAAGGTCGAGGTGCTGGACAGCCGCACCGTGCGCACCGCCATCACCGGCAGCGGCTTCTGCCAGGACACCAAGCCCTACACCGTCTACACGATCACCCGCTTCGACCGCCCCTTCGCCTCCTACGGCACCTGGGACGACGGCAAGGTGAGCGCCGGCGCGAGGACCGGCGGCGACGGCGCCTACCTGCGCTTCGACACGACGAACGACCGCACCGTCGAGGCCACCACCGCCCTGTCCTACGTCGACGCCCGCGGCGCGTCCCTCAACCTCCGCGCGGAGGGCGGCCGTTCCTTCGACGCCGTACGGCACCAGGCCCAGCGGACCTGGGAGGACCGCCTCGACGACGTCCGCGTCCAGGGCGGCGACGACACCCTGCGCCGCACCTTCTACTCGTCCCTGTACCGGTCCTTCCTCGCCCCCAACGTCGGCAGCGACACCGACGGCCGCTACACGGGCTGGGACCAGAAGATCCACCGGGCCGAGGGCTTCACGTACTACCAGAACTGGTCCCTGTGGGATACCTACCGCACCCAGTCCCAGCTGCTCGCCCTGCTCGCACCCCGCGAGGCCCGCGACATGGCGATCTCCGTCATCAAGATCGACGAGGAGAGCGGCTGGCTGCCCAAGTGGGGCTACGGTACCGTCGAGACCAACATCATGACCGGCGACCCGGTCACCCCCTTCCTCACCAACGCCTACCAGCAGGGCCTGCTGCACGGCTGGGAGGAGCGCGCCTACCGGGCGCTGAAGAAGAACGCCGACGGCGTGCCGCCCGCCGACTCGCCGGCCGTCGGCCGGGAGGCCAACCGCGAGTACCTCGCCGACGGCTTCGCGCCCTACGTCAAGGGCCGCCCGCACGCCAAGCCCGGCGACTCCGACTACGACCACGGCGCCTCCGCCACCCTGGAGTACGCCCTGTCCGACGCGATGCTCGCCCGCATGGCCGGCGACCTCGGCCACGGCGCCGACGCGCAGCGGTACGCCGAGCGCGCCCAGAGCTACCGCCACCTCTTCGACCCCTCGACCGGCTTCTTCCGCGCCCGGGACAGGTCCGGCGCCTTCACCGGCCCGGCCGACCCGGCGCGAAGCGAGGGCTTCCACGAGGGCACGGCCTGGCAGTACCAGTGGCTCGTGCCGCAGGACCTGCCCGGCATGATCGACCTGATCGGCGGCACCGACGCGGCCAACGACCGGCTCGACTCCTTCTTCGCCTACGACCAGTTGGTGAAGGACCCGGCGAAGACCGCCCGCGAGGTGTGGGTCAACGGGCCGTACGACTACTACAACGCCGACAAGTACAACCCGCAGAACGAGCCCGACCTCATCGCGCCGTACACCTACCTGTCGACCGGGCAGCCCTGGAAGACGACCGACGTGGTGCACGCCGCGCTCACCCTGTTCACCGACACGCCGACCGGTATGACCGGCAACGACGACCTCGGCACCATGTCCGCCTGGAACGTGCTGTCCTCGATCGGGATCTTCCCGATCCAGCCCGGCTACGACACCTGGGGCCTGTCCACACCCGTCTTCGACCGCGTCGACCTCACTCTGGACCGCCGCTACTACCCGCACGGCGCCCTCACCGTCACGGCGCCCGGCACCTCGGCCACCGACCGCTACGTCGAGTCGGTCCGCGCCGACGGCAAGGACTTCGCCCGCACCTACCTGACGACCGGCGCCCTGCGCTCCGTACGGACCCTCGCCTTCACGGTCGGCCCGCAGCCGTCCGGGTGGGGAACCGCGACCACGGCCGCGCCCCCGCCGCTGTCCTGAGCACAGATGCCCCATGCGGCACGCGGCCCCGCCCCTTTCACGAGGGGCGGGGCTTTAATCTCTTGTTAACTGTGCGTAACTTGATCGTACTTGACCGTAATCGTCGGAGAGCGTTTGACTGTCCGTCCCTCCGTCGTCCTTGCGAGGCCCGCCCTTGACTGCCGATCCGCTCGCTCCCCTCGACCTGGCGTTCTGGAACATCGAGTCCGCCGAGCACCCCATGCACCTCGGCGCGCTCGGCGTCTTCACGGCCGACTCGCCCACCGCCGGCGCCCACGCCGCCGACCTCCTCGCCGCCCGCGCGCCCGCCGTGCCCGGACTGCGGATGCGCATCCGCGACACCTGGCAGCCTCCGCTGGCCCTGCGCCGGCCCTTCGCGTTCGGCGGCGCCACCCGCGAGCCCGACCCGCACTTCGACCCGCTCGACCACGTCCGGCTGCACGCCCCGGTGACGGACTTCCACGCCCGCGCCGGCCGCCTCATGGAACGCCCCCTGCAACGCGGCCGGCCGCCCTGGGAGGCCCATGTGCTGCCCGGCGCGGACGGCGGCTCCTTCGCGGTGCTGTTCAAGTTCCACCACGCCCTCGCCGACGGCCTGCGTGCCCTGACCCTCGCCGCCGGCGTCCTCGACCCGATGGACCTCCCCACGCCCCGGCCCCGCCCCGAGCAGCCGCCGCGCGGAGTCCTGCCCGACGTGCGCACCCTGCCCGGCAAGCTGCGCGGCGCCCTCGCGGACGCGGGCCGTGCCCTCGACATCGGTGCCGCCGCCGCCCTGTCCACCCTCGACGTGAGCTCCTCCGCCGCGCTCACCGCCGAGTCCTCCGGCACCCGCCGCATCGCGGGCGTGGCCATCGACCTCGACGACGTGCACCACGTCCGCAAGACCACCGGCGGCACCGTCAACGACGTCCTCATCGCGGTCGTCGCCGGGGCCCTGCGCCGCTGGCTCGACGAGCGCGGCGACGGCAGCGACGGCGTCGCGCCCCGCGCCCTGATCCCCGTCTCCAAGCGCCGCCCGCGCACCGCCCAGCCGCCCGGCAACCGGCTCTCCGGGTACCTGATACGGCTTCCGGTCGGCGATCCCGACCCCCTCTCCCGCCTCGGCACGGTCCGCGCCGCGATGGACCGCAACAAGGACGCAGGACCGGGACGCGGCGCCGGGGCCGTCGCCCTCCTCGCCGACCACGTGCCCGCCCTCGGGCACCGGCTCGGCGGACCGCTGGTCTCCGGGGCCGCCCGGCTCTGGTTCGACCTCCTCGTCACCAGCGTCCCGCTGCCCAGCCTCGGCCTGCGACTCGGCGGCCACCCCCTCACCGAGGTCTACCCGCTGGCCCCGCTCGCCCGCGGCCACTCCCTGGCGGTCGCCGTCTCGACGTACCGCGGACAGGTCCACTACGGCCTGGTCGCCGACGCGAAAGCCGTGCCCGACCTGGACCGGCTCGCCCGCGCGCTGGCCGAGGAGGTGGAGACGTTGCTCACTGCCTGCCGTCCCTGACCCCGGCGGGTTTGGATCCGGGCCCCGCGCTGAATAAAATCCGCTGTCCGACAGCGGGCGCGTCTCGGAGCGCCGCCACGGTGACCCAGGGAAACGGCAGCGGCGATGACGGTGACACAGGACGGCCCGGCGACCACGGACGAGGTGACCGCGCCCGCGGACGGCCCCGGCATCGACCCGGAGCGGCTCGCCGTCTGCCTGAGCGTGCTGGCGGAACTCGACGAACTCGACGTCGACCACCCCGACGCGATCACGGTCCGCCGGGCCACCTCGCACATCTACCGGATGGTCAAGCAGCGCCGCCGCCAGGAGCGCCGAGCAGCCAAGACCGCCCACGACAAGGCGGTCACCGAGGCCACCGCCACCGGCTCCGCCGAGCGCATCGACGACGAGACCGAGGGCATCCTGCCCTCCTCCCGCACCGAGGAGGGCGGGATCGCCGGCATACTCCAGCGCCCGCGCTCCTGCTACATCTGCAAGCAGCGCTACGTCGAGGTCGACTACTTCTACCACCAGCTCTGCCCGGACTGCGCCGCCGAGAACCGGACCCGCCGCGACGCCCGCGCCGACCTCACCGGCAAGCGCGCGCTGCTCACCGGCGGCCGCGCCAAGATCGGCATGTACATCGCGCTCAGGCTGCTGCGCGACGGCGCCCACACCACGATCACCACCCGGTTCCCCAAGGACGCCATCCGCCGCTTCAAGGCGATGGACGACTCCGCGGACTGGCTGCACCGCCTGGAGGTCGTCGGCATCGACCTACGCGACCCCGCCCAGGCCGTCGCCCTGGCCGACCAGGTCACCGGGCAGGGCCCGCTCGACATCCTGATCAACAACGCCACCCAGACCGTACGCCGCCTGCCCTCCGCCTACGCCGCGCTCGTCGAGGGCGAGGACGCCCCGCTGCCCGCCGGGGAACTCCCCGCCCACCACGTCATCGGCGCCTTCGGCTCCGGCGCGGTGGACGGCCTGACCGCGCTGCCCGTCGGCGCCGGACTCGACGCCCAGCAGGTCGCCGACCTCGCCCTGGTCGCCGGCAACGCCAGCGTCGTACGGCACCGCGAGGGCACCGCCATCGACGCGGGCGGGCTGCTGCCCGACGTCGTCGACACCAACACCTGGGTCCAGACCATCGAGCAGATCTCGCCGGTGGAACTGCTGGAGACCCAGCTGTGCAACTACACCTCGCCGTTCATCCTCATCAGCAAGCTCCGCCCGGCGATGGCCGAGGCCGCGCGCCGGGCCGCCGCCGGACGCGCCTACGTCGTCAACGTCTCCGCGATGGAAGGCGTGTTCGCCCGCGGCTACAAGGGCGCCGGCCACCCCAACACCAACGCCGCCAAGGCGGCCATGAACATGGTGACGCGGACCAGCGCCCAGGAGATGTTCGACACCGACCGCATCCTGATGACCTCCGTCGACACCGGCTGGATCACCGACGAACGCCCGCACTACGACAAGCTGCGCCTGGCCGACGAGGGCTTCCACGCCCCGCTCGACCTGGTCGACGGCGCCGCCCGCGTCTACGACCCGATCGTGCGCGGCGAGGGCGGCGAGGACTTGTACGGCGTCTTCCTCAAGGACTACGCGCTCGGCAAGTGGTGACCCCTCCCGGGACCCCCGGCGGCGGCCGGGCGCCTCAGTCGAAGGCGCCCAGCCGCGCGCTGCGGGCCGCCGTCAGCTCCAGCACCGTGCGCCAGTCCTCCAGGACCCCCGCGTCGAAGACGGCGGTACGGGCCTCCTCGTCCGCCTGACGCAGCCGGGCCAGGTCGTCGTCGCGGGTGGGCACCTCCGCGGCGGCGTGCCCGCGCAGCAGGTCGGCGACGCGGGTGCCGAGCAGCGGGCGTACGGCGTCGGCGGCCCGCCCCGCCGGATCGCCGGGCCACAGCAGCGGCCCCAGCGGCCACACCAGGCCCGCGACCTGCAGCTCCTTGTCGGCGGGCCGGCGCCGGCGCAGCAGCGCGGCGGTGCGCAGCGCGTGCTCGTACAGGTCCACCGGTTCATGGCCGTACCCGGCGGGCGACGGCCGACCCCGGCAGGCGTACAGCAGGTCCATCAGCTCCTCGATGCCGCGCAGTTCCATGCCTCGGTCCTCCCACGAGACAGCCGTTGGTGACGGTCAGCACACCATGACGAGCTTGCGCCGCAGCCAACGGCATCTGAACGGCGCGACCCGCGGCCGCGCCGCTTTCGAAGGTGTGATCGAGGGGGTGGGCTGAACGGGTGAGATGCCCGCGGTGCAAACCCGTACCCAAGGAGGTGAACCGGGGCCAACCGTGCGCGGAACGAAGGGCAATGGTTCTCCCCCGTTTCGGGCCCCATAGAGCGCACCCCCGCTCATTTGGTTAATCTGAGGCGGACGGGCGACAGCACAGGGCACTACCCACACCCGACATCCGTCAGGGGACGAGCCGGTTCACGACGGTCCGCTCCCGCACAGTGACCGGCGCCACCGCGTCCGACGTGCAGGCGACTCACACCCGACCGGGCGCCGGGTGCCGGACGGGAGACCGGCCGACAGACCCCGAGGGTGACCCGACACATAAGGAGTGCGCGGTGACACCGGAGACGACGAACGCAGAACCACGGCCCAGGGAACGCACCGAGCGCGCGAGCCGCCGGCCCGGCGAGCTCGGCAGCCTCGACGTGTGGGCACGCTCCGCCCCCATCCGCCTCGCGGGCTACGAGGAAGACCTCGCCGAGCCCCACATCCTCCCCAGCGTGGACTGACCCCGGCCACCCCCACCGGCATGGTCGTCCCCGACCGACGCCCATGCCGACCACGTCCCGGGACCCACCGGCTCGACCTCGATCGCGCTTGAGGCGCCAGTTCGGCCCCGCCGAGAACCTCCGCTTCGAGTCCGTACCCGATCCGGTGCCAGGACGGGGCCAGGCCCGTATCACCGGGCGGCTACGCCGAGCGGGCCGTCGCGGCGTCGCGGCGCTGCATCGCGTCCCCGGTGGTCTGCGGCACGAGTCCGCCGTCGACATGGTCGTCACCGGCGCCACCGCCGTGGGCCTGCTGGACATCGCCGCACTCACCCGGGACGACGTGGTCCTCGTGACGTCCGCGGCCGGTGGCGTCGGGCGTCCGGTGGTCCAGCACGCCCGCCGGCTCGGGGCGAAGGTCGTCGGGGCGGCAGCCGGGCCGGCGAAGACCGAGGCGGTACACGAGCTGGGAGCGGACCTCGCCGTCGACCACAGCCGTGCGGGCTGTGCGGACACCGTGCGCGACGCTCTGGGCGGTGACCAGGTCACCGTCGTGGTGGACGGCGTCGAGGGCGGGACGGGGTGGGCCGCCTTCGAGCTGGTGGGCCGGGGCGGGCGGCACGGCAGCATCGGCGCGGCGTCGGGGGAGGAGTTCCGGCCCGACCGGGCGGAGTCGGAGAGCCGCGGGGTGAGCTTCACCGACGCGCTCGCCCTGCTGCCGGCAAGCAGGACGCGCGCTCTCTGACGGTGCCGGTGCCGGCACCGTCAGAGAGCGCGCGGAGTGCGAGCGAGGATGCCGCCGCACGATTCGAAGGGCGTGCGGTGGGGGAGCTGTAGCCACGTCGGATCCCATCGTGAACCTGACATGGCAGCCATCCCACTACCCTCACCGCCTACTCCCGCCCCCTCAACCAGGAGCACCCGCATGCATGACGACCGCAACCTGGTCGAAGCCCGTCTCCGGCGCGTCCTCGACGAGCGTGTCCGCCCCGCCGTCCACCCCGCCTCCGTACCCCTGGACGTCGCGGTCTGGCACGCGCCCGGGGAGCCCGTGCCGGTCGAGGAGGGGCTCGCGGCCGCACCGGAACCCATCGAGGTCGGCGCCCGCTGGGGCGCGCCCTGGGGGACCAGCTGGTTCCGCGTGACCGGCACCGTCCCCGAGGAGTGGGCCGGGAAGACCGTCGAGGCGGTCCTCGACCTCGGCTTCGACGAGAACATGCCCGGCTTCCAGTGCGAGGGCCTCGTCTACCGCCCCGACGGCACCCCCGTGAAGGGCCTCAACCCCCGCAACCAGTGGGTGCGGATCGGCGCCCCCGTCGCGGGCGGCGAGGAGGTGCGCCTGCACATCGAGGCCGCCTCCAACCCCGTCATCTTCGGCCCCCGCCCCTTCGTGCCCACCCCGCTGGGCGACCCGGAGACGGCCGGAACCGAACCGCAGTACACGCTCACCCGCATGGAACTCGCCGTCCTGGACGAGACCGTGTGGAACCTCGTGCTCGATCTGGAGGTGCTCGGTGAGCTGATGGCCGAGCTGCCCGTCGACGCGCCCCGCCGCTGGGAGGTCCTGCGCGCGGTGGACGGCGCCCTCGACGCCCTCGACCTCCAGGACGTCAACGGCACGGCGGAGGCGGCCCGTTCCCGGCTCGCGGCCGTCCTGTCCGCGCCCGCCGTGCCGTCCGCGCACCGCATCAGCGCCGTCGGCCACGCGCACATCGACTCCGCGTGGCTGTGGCCGCTGCGCGAGACCGTCCGCAAGGTGGCGCGGACGACCGCCAACATGACCGCCCTCATCGAGGACGAGCCCGAGTTCGTCTTCGCCATGTCGCAGGCCCAGCAGTGGGCATGGGTGCGCGACCACCGGCCCGAGGTGTGGGCGCGGGTCAAGAAGGCCGTCGCGGACGGGCGGTTCGTGCCGGCCGGCGGGATGTGGGTGGAGTCGGACACCAACATGCCCGGCTCGGAGGCGATGGCCCGGCAGTTCGTGCACGGCAAGCGGTTCTTCCTCGACGAGTTCGGCATCGAGAACGACGAGGCGTGGCTGCCGGACACCTTCGGCTTCGCGGCCGGACTCCCGCAGATCATCAAGGCGGCGGGCGCCAAGTACCTGCTCACGCAGAAGATCTCCTGGTCCCAGACCAACTCCTTCCCGCACCACACCTTCCGCTGGGAGGGCATCGACGGCACCCGGATCTTCACCCACTTCCCGCCCGTCGACACCTACAACTGCGCGATGAGCGGCGCCGAGATCGCCCACGCCGCCCGCAACTTCAAGGACAAGGGCGTCGCCCGGCACTCGCTGGCCCCCACCGGCTGGGGCGACGGAGGCGGCGGCACCACCCGCGAGATGGTCGCCAAGGCGGCCCGGCTGCGCAGTCTGGAGGGCTCGGCGACCGTCGAGTGGGAGACCCCGCAGGCCTTCTTCGAGAAGGCCGAGGCCGAGAACCCGGCCCCGCCCGTCTGGGTCGGCGAGCTGTACCTCGAACTGCACCGCGCCACCCTCACCAGCCAGGCCAAGACCAAGCAGGGCAACCGCCGCAGCGAACACCTCCTGCGCGAGGCCGAGCTGTGGGCGGCCACGGCGGCGGTACGCACCGGGTTCCCCTACCCGTACGAGGGTCTGGACCGGATCTGGAAGACGGTGCTGCTGCACCAGTTCCACGACATCCTGCCCGGCTCCTCCATCGCCTGGGTGCACCGCGAGGCCCGTGCCACCTACGGGCGCCTCGCCGGCGAGCTGACCGGGATCATCGACGCCGCCCAGCGGGCCCTGGCCGGCCAGGGCGGCACACCGCTGCTCTTCAACTCCGCCCCGCACGCCCGCGCCGGCGTCGCCGCCGGGGCGGCCGCAGCGCCCGCCACGGGGGGCCGAACCGCCCGCACCGACCGTCCCGGCGGCGGACACGTCCTGGACAACGGCCTGCTGCGCGTCGAGATCGACGGGCGCGGCCTGCTCGTCTCCGCCCACGACCACGCCGCCGACCGCGAGACCATCGCCCCGGGACAGGCGGGCAACCTGCTCCAGCTCCACCCCGACCTGCCCAACCAGTGGGACGCCTGGGACGTCGACGCCTTCTACCGCCACACCGTCACCGACCTCACCGACGCCGACGAGATCACCCCCGGCGAGGACGGCGCCTCGGTGCGGATCGTCCGCTCCTTCGGCGCCTCCCGCGTCACCCAGGTACTCACGCTGGCCCCGGGGGAGCGGCGCCTGGAGGTGGACACCGAGGTCGACTGGCACGAGACGGAGAAGTTCCTCAAGCTCGCCTTTCCGCTCGACGTGCACGCCGAACGGTACGCGTCGGAGACCCAGTTCGGGCATGTCCACCGCCCCACCCACACCAACACCAGCTGGGAGGCCGCCAAGTTCGAGGCATGCAACCACCGCTTCGTCCACCTGGAGGAACCCGGCTGGGGCGTCGCCGTCGTCAACGACTCCACCTACGGCCACGACGTCACCCGCACCGTCCGCACCGACGGCGACGCCGGCACGACCACCACCGTCCGGGTCTCCCTGCTGCGCGCCCCGCGCTTCCCCGACCCCGAGACCGACCAGGGCGTCCACCGGTTCCGGCACGCGCTGGTCCCCGGCGCGGGCATCGGGGACGCCGTGCGCGAGGGCTGGCGGATCAACCTGCCCGAGCGGCACGTCACCGGCGCCGGGGAGGTCGCGCCGCTGGTCTCGGTGGACGGGGACGCGGTCGTCGTCACCGCCGTCAAGCTCGCCGACGACGGCAGCGGCGACGTGGTCGTCCGCTTCCACGAGGCCCACGGCGGCCGGGCCCGCGCCACCCTCACCACCGGGTTCGCGGCCACCGGCGTGCACGTCACCGACCTGCTGGAACGCCCCCTGGCGGACGCGGAGGCGCCCCGGCTCGACGGCGACCGGATCGCCGTACGGCTGCGGCCGTTCCAGCTGATGACGCTGCGGCTGAAGCGGGCGTAGTCCGTGCGCGCGGGCCCGGTCCGTCCGGCCGGGCCCGTGCGGTCAGTCCTCCCGCACCCGCGTCAGCCGCGTCGGCGGCAGAAACTCCCGTACATACGTCCGCTCCCAGCAGGCGCCGGTCTCCCGCAGCTCGCGCCAGGTCGTGTACCGGTACCGGAAGAGCCGGGCCCGCACGAAACGCGGTGGCGCGTCCGGCGGGAACGGGGAGCGGCGCAGCAGCCGCAGCGTCGCGCGGTCGTTCTCCAGCAGCCGTTCCACGAAGGTGCCGAACCACGGTTCGGCGTACGCGGGCGACAGCGCGGCGAACCACATCAGCCAGTCGAGCCGCAGATGGTACGGCGCGTACTGGCGCGGCCAGCGCCGCGGATCACCGGGCTTGCCCTTGAACTCGTACGCCCGCCAGTCCCCGTCCTTGCTCGGCGCCGGGTCGGCGGTGCCCTCGACCACCACCTCGCAGCGGACCCGGCTGACCGTCCCGAAGGCGCCGTAGGTGTTGACCAGGTGGAGGGAGTCGAAGGAGCGGTTCATCACCTGGCGGCGGGAGAGCATGTTGCGCACCGGGCGATGGCTGAGGAACACCAGCAGCGCCGCCACCGCCAGGACCACCACCTCGTACCAGAGCGGGGCCGCGGCGGCGTACGGCGGATCGGCCGGGAACTCCACCGCCGACAGGGCCAGCACGATGGTGATCCAGTTCAGCCAGGAGAAGTTGCCCGAGAGCACCAGCCACAGCTGGGTGACGATCATCAGCGCCGCCGCGGCCGTCGCGACGGGCTGCGGGGTGAAGAGCAGGAAGGGCACGCCGAGCTGCGTGACGTGGTTGGCGGCCACCTCCACGCGGTGCAGCGGCCGGGGCAGGTGGTGGAAGAACCAGCTCAGCGGCCCCGGCATCGGCTGGGTCTCGTGGTGGTGGTCCAGGCAGGTCAGCTTCCGCCAGCACGCGTCGCCCCGCATCTTGATCAGCCCGGCCCCGAACTCGACCCGGAACAGCAGCCAGCGCAGCAGGAACAGCACCACGACCGGCGGCGCCACCTCGTCGTTGCCGAGGAAGACGGCGACGAAACCGGTCTCCAGCAGCAGCGACTCCCAGCCGAACGAGTACCAGGTCTGCCCCACGTTCACGATCGACAGGTACAGCGCCCACGGCACCAGCCACAGCAGCATCGCGCCCCACAGCGGCACCAGCGCGTCCGCCCCCGCCACCAGCGCCGCCGACACCGCGCACCCCGCCCACGCCACGGCCGCGAAGAGGCGGTCCGAGTAGCGCCACTGGAACAGGCTCGGCGCCCGCCGGAACGGCACCCGCGCCACGAACCGGGGCACCGGCGTCAGCCCGCGCTCGCCCAGCAGCGCCCGGAACTGGAGGGCGGCGGTCAGGAAGCCCACCAGGTAGACGACGGCCAGCGCCCGCTGGAAGACCAGCCGGCTCAGCCAGTAGTCGGGCGAGGTGAACCACTCCACGGCCGCGTTCCTCTCCTCCGGTCCTCCGGTCACGCCCTGTGTACCCCGGCCGGCCGGGCAGGTCGCCCACGGCGCCCCGGGCGGGCGGCCCGGAGTCGAAGAATCGGGCAAATCCTGGCAAGGTGGGGTGCATGTCTGATCGGGGAGCGAGCGCCCCGTCACCTGAGGACGACTGGCCCGCCCACCCGGACCCGATCCTGGCGCTCAACCGCATGGGCAGCTTCGACTGGGACCTGGACAAGGGACTGTTCCACCTGGACGCCCAGGCCCACGAGGTCTTCGACCTGCGCCCGGACGAGTACGACGGGGACCCGCGGTCCCTCGCCTCGCGCGTCCCCGCGGCCGAGGGCATCCGCCTGGACACCGTCGTCGCCCAGGCCATCAAGGACGGCAGCGAGAACTACGGCACCTACTTCCGGCTGCGCTGCCGCGACGGCACACCCCGCTGGACCCACACCCAGGGCTACATCCGCCGCGACGGGACCGGCCGCCCCCGCCGCATCATCGGCATCGTCCGCGACGCCACCCAGGAGGTCGCCGACATCGAGGCCCGCCGGGTGCAGGCCGCGCAGGACGAGGCCCGCCGCCGGCTCACCAACGTCGTCCAGCTCGCGACGGCCGCCCTCGCGCACGCCCGCACCGTCGACGACGTCATCGACGTGCTGCGCGACACCCACGGCCTCACCCGGCTCGGCGCCACCAACCTGGTGATGGGCCTGGTCGAGGCCGACCGCATCAGGCTGGTCGCCGACGGCCCCGAGAACGCGTTCGTCCCCGGCACCCGCACGACCTCGCTCGACGACCCGTACCCGATGAGCGAGGCCGTACGGACCCTCAGCCCCCGCTTCATCGACTCCCCGGAGGACTTCGCCGCCCGCTACCCGGCGCTGTGGAAGAACATCACCCACCTGGACATCACGGCCGCCGCCTACCTGCCGCTGATCGCCCAGGGCCGCCCGCTCGGCGCCGTCGGCCTGCTCTACAGCGACCGGCACGGCTTCTCCCCGGAGGACCGCAACGTCCTCGTCGCCCTCGGCAGCAGCATCGCCCAGAGCCTCCAGCGGGCCATGCTCTACGAGCAGGAGATGGACCTCGCCGAGGGCCTCCAGCAGGCCATGCTGCCGCGCACCATCCCCAGCGTCCCCGGCTGCGACGTCGCCGTCCGCTACCGCGCGGCCTCCCTCGGCGGCGCCCTCGGCCGCGACATCGGCGGCGACTGGTACGACCTGATCCCGCTGCCCGGCGGCCGCGTCGGCGCCGTCATCGGCGACGTCCAGGGCCACGACACGCACGCCGCCGCCGTCATGGGCCAGCTCCGCATCGTGCTGCGCGCCTACGCCGCCGAGGGTCACCCTCCGGCCACCGTCATGGCGCGCGCCTCCGTCTTCCTCCACGAACTCGACACCGACCGCTTCGCGACCTGCCTGTACGCCGAGGCCGACCTCGGCACCGGCGTGGTCCAGGTGGTCCGCGCCGGACACCTCGACCCGCTGGTCCGGTACGGCGACGGCACCTGCCGCCACCTGCGCGTCGAGGGCGGGCTGCCGCTCGGCCTGTCCGCCGAGTTCGGCCGGCTCGCCTACCCGGTCGCCACCGTCGAACTCGACCCCGGCACCACCCTGCTGCTGTGCACCGACGGCCTGGTCGAGCAGCCCGGCGCCGACCTCGACGACGGCATGGCGGTCCTCAGCGACCTGATCAGCACCGGCCCCCAGGACGTGCACGCCCTCGCCGACCGGCTCATCGAGGTGGCCGACGAGCGCCGCGGCGACGACGACGTGGCCCTGCTCCTGCTGCGCCGCCACGGACCCGGCGCCCCCCGGACCTTCGGCCGGGTCCAGCAGCATGTGGCCCCCGGCGACCCCGAGGCGCTCACCGAGGCCCGGCACATGGTCCGCGCCGCCGTCCGCTCCTGGGGCGCCCGGGGCCAGAGCGACGAGATCGAACTGGTCGCCGACGAACTCGTCACCAACGCCCTCATGCACACCGAGGGCTCCGCCGTCGTCACCCTGCGGCTGCTCACCGGCACCGACCGGCGGCTGCGGGTCGAGGTCGAGGACTCCTCCAGCGCCCTGCCGCGCCGCCGCGAGGCCGGGGACGACGGGGTCTCGGGGCGCGGACTGCTGCTGGTCGACACCCTCGCCGACGTGTGGGGCGTGGAGGCGCGGGGCGGCGGCAAGTGCGTGTGGTCGGAGTTCGTGGTGGCCGGCGGGACGGGCTGAGGCCGCCGCTCAGCCGGATCCCGCTGGCACTGCCGATGGCCGGTGGCACTCTGGACGTATGCCTGAACTGCCCGAGGTCGAGGCGCTCCGCGTCTTCCTTGCCGATCACCTCACCGGCCGCGAGATCGTCCGGGTCCTGCCCGTCGCCATCAGCGTCCTGAAGACGTACGACCCGCCCCTCACCGCCCTGGAGGGCCGGCAGGTCGCCGCCGTGCACCGGTACGGCAAGTTCCTCGACATCGAGACCGCCGGCGGCCCGCATCTGGTGACCCACCTGGCCCGCGCCGGCTGGCTGCACTGGAAGGACAGCCTCCCCGGCGGCATGCCCCGGCCCGGCAAGGGGCCCCTCGCGCTGCGCGTCGCCCTGGAGACGGGGGCCGGCTTCGACCTCACGGAGGCGGGCACGCAGAAGCGGCTCGCGGTGTACGTCGTGGCCGACCCGCAGCAGGTGCCGGGGGTGGCGCGGCTCGGCCCGGACCCGCTCGCCGACGACTTCGACGAGGCCCGGTTCGCGGGGCTCCTCGCGGGCGAGCGACGGCAGCTCAAGGGCGCCCTGCGCGACCAGAGCCTGATCGCGGGCGTGGGCAACGCGTACAGCGACGAGATCCTGCACGCCGCGAAGATGTCCCCGTTCAAGCTGGCCGCCTCGCTGACCGACGAGGAGACCGCCCGGCTGTACGCCGCCCTGCGCGAGACGCTCACCGGCGCGGCCGAGCGCTCCCGGGGCATCGCGGCAGGCCGGCTGAAGGCCGAGAAGAAGAGCGGTCTGCGGGTGCACGGCCGCGCGGGGGAGCCCTGCCCGGTGTGCGGCGACACCGTCCGGGAGGTCTCCTTCAGCGACTCCTCGCTCCAGTACTGCCCGACCTGCCAGACCGGCGGCAAGCCGCTGGCGGACCGCCGGCTGTCGCGGCTGCTGAAGTGAGAACGGCGCGTCCCGCTCAGCCGGCCGGCAGTGTCACCAGGTGCTCGCCGCCCGCCGTCCGCACCTCGTAGCGGGTGATCTGGTCGCCGTGCAGGGCCGCTCCGCCGCGCATGGTGGACGGGCGGCCGGCGCCGCCCCCGGGGACGTTCCAGCTGATGACCGTCTGCTCGGTGCCGTTCCGGGCGACGGCGACCAGCCGGCACACGCGCGGTCCCGCCCCGTCCCGCACCTCCAGGCGTACGTCCGTGCCCCAGACCTCGTCCTCGGCCGTGATCCGCGCCCACACCCCCGAGCGCTCGTCGGTCGCCGTGACCCGCAGCGCGGAGTCGGCCTGGCTCGCGTAGAGCACCACGCCGGGACCGGCCACGACGCACGCGAGGGCGGCGGCCGCGGCGTACAGCACCCGCCTGCGGGCGGTCCGCCGGCGGACGGACACCTCGGACAGCAGCCGGTCCAGGAGCCGCGGCCCGGGCCTGGTCAGCGGGCTCACCAGCCGGGGCGTGGCCTGCCGGTACAGCAGCAACTGGCGGGCGGCGGGACCGAACTCGGTCACCTGGGCCGCGCACCGGGGGCACTCCATGAGGTGGTCCTCGAAGCGGAACGCGTCCGCCTCGTCCAGCACGCCGAGCGCGTAGGCGCCGACGTCACGATGCCTTTCCAGGGACCTCATGCCGAATCCTCGTGCCGTGGGGTGCGGGTGGGGTTACTCCGTGCTCCCACCCGTACGCAGCGCACCGCCGAATCACTCAAGCCGCGATCGAATCGCGACCCGCACGCCGGCCCGGGTATCCGGAGCGGCCCGCGGCGCGGATTGGTCCGGCTCCGTAAAACTTCCGCGGACTAGAAGAGGTGGATGGCGAGGTGGCCGAGCGGCAGTCCCAGCTGCCACGCCGGTGTCCACACCTTCGGCCCTTCCTCCTCCCCGGTCACCGCACCGCCGGGGACGGCGTTCAGGTCCGGGGCGAGCAGCTCGGTCTCCCGCAGCCAGCGCCAGGCCGCCCGGGCCAGCTCCAGGTCCGGGGCGTGCCGTCCGTCGGTGGCCGCGTCGGCGCTCACCGCGGCCAGCCGCGTGTGCACCCACTCGTGCCACGGCTGGTCGTACGCGGTCAGCGACAGCCAGGTCTCCAGGTGGGTGACCACCCGGACGCCGCACAGCTCGTCCTCCGTGTCGGACAGGAAGACGGTCAGCGCCAGCGCGTCGCGCCCGGCGCGGAACTCGAAGGACGTCGGCGGCATCAGATCGCCGGTCCGCAACAGCTCGTCCGCGATGTACTCGGCGTACAACCACGCCATCGGCACGGTCAGTTCGCCCCCGCCGGTGCCGTCCGTGCTCTCTTGACCTCTGTGCAGCATCCCTTCCTGCCTTCCTCCGGTGCGTGCGCGTCGCCCGACCCGGGTCACGGGCCCCCGTCCGGAACACGGATGAGGACAGCCGATTACCCAACCGGGGTCCCCGGCAAGGCGCTTTACGGAGGCTTGACCAGACGGTCGGTTTCACCGCAGGTCGGCGGCGTATCCCGGTAGCACCCTGCGCAGGGCGCGCAACGCGTAGTACGCGCGCGACTTCACGGTACCGGGCGGGATGCCGAGGGCCGCGGCGGCCTCCGCCACACTCGCCCCCTGGAAGTACACGAGCACCAGGACGTCACGGTGCTCGGGAGTGAGAGTCTTCACAGCCTCCCGCACGTCGAGGGCCGCCGCGGCCCGTTCGGCGTGATCGGCGCAGACCCGCGCGTTCTCCAGCACGGCGTCGCCGACCTCCGGCGGGCGCGCCTGCCGGGCGCGGCGCGCGTCGATGGCGAGCCGCCGGGCCACGGTGAGCAGCCAGGGCCGTACGGAGTCGAAGTCGTCGGCGCGCAGGGCCTCGGGGTGCTGCCAGGCGCGGACCAGGGTCTCCTGCACGAGGTCCTCGGCGCGCTGCCGGTCGCCGTCGCTGAGCCGCAGCAGCAGCGCGAAGAGCGGCCGCCCGTGCTCGCGCTGGAGGGCGGCCAGCTCGTGCTCGGCGGTCGTCCCGCGCGTCCTGTCCGTCAGGGTGATTCCGGCCGTCATGGCCGTATGGCACCGCAGGGTGCCGCCGGGGGACAGGGCGCGCGCACGGGTGTGCGACGGACGGTCGATCGCGTCGATGAACGGTGCGACGAACGGTCGGCGCACCCCGTTCGGGACCGCCGGACGGGCTAATGGGCGTGTCGGTGCCGCCCGCGACGCACGGCAACTCTTTACCTGTTTGTCAGTAAATGTGACTATTCATCGGTGTGTGCGACCCCAGCGGAGTCAACGGATGATCACACGCAGTCGACAGGTGGCCCTGGCCCTGACCGCCCTCCTCACCGCCGGCGCGGCCTGCCAGGCCCGCGACCACGAACCACCGAGCCGGCCCGCCCCGGCCCCGTCCGCCGTCGGCACCGGCGCCTTCACCCTGGCCGCCTCCGGCGATGTCCTGCCGCACGACTCGATCATCGACCGGGCCCGCTTCGACGCCGGCGGCACCGGCTACGACTTCCGCCCGTGCCGCAGCTCTTCGACGTGGACGCCGGCCGCGTCGTGAACCTCAACCGGGCCCTCGACCAGGGCGCCGACCTGCGCGCCGTACGCGACCGCATCAAGGACGTCGTCCTCAGCCGGGGCGCCGCCGAGGACGGGCTCGTGATGGGGAAGTAACCGGGACCGACGGCTGACGGCAGGTCACGACCGCCGTGCACGCCTGTCCCGAAAGCCCCCGCAGGCGCTACGGCACCACCGTCACCGGCCAGCGTCCCGCTTTCACCAGGCGGACCGCCACCGAGCCGATGAAACGGTGCCCCGCCTGCTCGGAGGCGCCGACCACCACCGCGTCCGCCTTCAGCTGGTCGGCCGTCTGCACCAGACCGCTGTACGGGTCGCCGCGGAACGTGTGGAACTCCCAGCGGATGTCGAATATCCCCTTGACCCGCTCGATCTCCGCCCGGATCTGCGCCACCAGGCCCTCGGCGATCTCGTCGGTCGTCTCCACCACCGGCGCCCCGAGGGCCGCGCCCCCGGCCAGCACCGGCTGCACGTACACCACGGCGAGCAGCGCGCCCTGCCGCCGGGCCAGGCCCCCGGCGTAGGCGGCGGCCCGGAGCGAGGAGTCGGAGCCGTCCACACCGGCGACGATGACCTTCGGCCCGTCCGTGCCCCGCTCGAAACCGGGGGGGGTGCTGTTCCGTCACGCGGCGAGGCTATCGGAGTCGTTCGCGATCTTGCGCCGGGCGGGTGGTTCCGTCCCGCCGCACCGGTGTTGCTCAGGTGCGCCGGTGCGCTGCCGGGCGACTGATGAGTCATGAAGAAGGATCAGTTGCTCACCCGCCGCGCCCTGCTCAGCGGCGCCGCGGCCGTCGGAGCGGCCGGCACCGCCGGCGCCCTCGCGGTGGGCCTCGGGAACGGCCCTTCCCACCCGGCGGGCCCCGCCCCCGGACCCCCGCCGCACACCCCGCTGAAACCCTCCGCCTACCGGCTCCGGCCCCTGACCGGCCACGGCGCCCCGCACGTCGCCCCCCGGCGCCCCCCGGTGCGCAGCGAGCCGATCCTGCGGATGACCGGCCGGGGCCGCACCATGCTCCTCACCTTCGACGACGGCCCCCACCCCGACTACACACCCGGCATCCTCGACACCCTCGCCGAGCACGACGTACGCGCCACGTTCTTCGTGTGCGGGGAGATGGCCGACTACAACCGGGACCTGCTCGCCCGGATGGCCGACGAGGGGCACGTGGTCGGCAACCACACCTGGTCCCACCCGCTGCTCACCGGCCTCACCCGGCGCCGCATCCGCTCCGAGATGGAGCGCACCAGCGAGGTCGTGGAGAAGGCGTACGGCGAGGCGCCCCGCTGGTTCCGCGCCCCGTACGGCGCGTGGAACCGGGCCGCGTTCCAACTGGGCGCCGACCTCGGCATGGAGCCGCTCGCCTGGACCGTGGACACCCTCGACTGGACCACCCCCGGTTCGGCCACCATCGTGGACCGGGTCGAGAACGGTGCCGCCCCCGGCGTCGTCGTCCTCTCGCACGACGCCGGGGGCGACCGCTCGCAGAGCGTCCGCGCCCTCAAGCGCTACCTGCCCCGGCTGCTCGACTCCGGTTACCACCTCACGGTGCCGCGGCGGCCCCACGCCTGAACGCCGCCGGGCCCGCCGGGCCGGGGTTCCGCTCAGCCGACCCCGGTCAGGCGGGCGAAGGCGACGACATTTCCGTCGTAGCCGTTCTGCTTCGTGAATCCGCCGCCGCAGGTGATGACCCGGAGTTCGGGAGTTCCCTTGGAGGCGTAGACCCGGTCGCCGGGGAAATTCTCCTTCTCGAAGACCTCGATGCCGTAGATCTCGAAAACCGCCGTCCTTCCGTCCTGGCGGTGGACTTCCACCTTGTTTCCCTTTCTCAGGGCGCCGAGTCCGTAGAAGACGGCGGGCCCCTGCTGATTGTCGACGTGGCCGACGACGACCGCGGTGCCCCTCTCCCCCGGGGCGACCGCGCCGGTGAACCAGCCCGCCAGATTCGGGTCCTCGGGCGGCGGTGCGTCCACCCAGCCGTCCGCGTCCAGACCCACCGGCATGACCGGCGCGTCGACCTGGATGGCGGGGATCGAGACCTGGTCGGGCACCGCGTACGACAGCGGCGCGACACCGGTGGCGGGGCCCTCACCGGCCGCGACCCGGGTGTCCGAGGCGGCGGCCGACGCCGGCTGGGGCGGGCCCACGTCGAACTCCCCCGAGCCGTTGCGGATGAGGGCGAGGCCGGTCAGCAGAACCAGCGCTATCACGCCCCAGGGAGCGCGCTTCCTGCGCCGCTCCTCCTCTTCGGCCACCTCGGCCTCGTACATTCGCCATCCCCTCTCGACCCGGCCGTCGCCGGATCATCCACGCATACGAGCACGCTAAGGGCCGCGTGGGGGACCGGCGACGGGGCGGCGGCGAACGGGTGGCGGGCGCGGACCCGCGTGCGCCATCCGGGATTCACCCGGCCGGATATTTCTGACGGTGCGTGACCTGCGGCGATATCGAATAGCGCGGTACCGGCCCGGTATCCCCGCTCACCAGGACGGACCATCGCCGAAATGCGGCCCCGCGCACGGCAACTGAGGGTCTTTCTGGGAGGCGCTTTCTCGCCGATCGACCGGGGACGGGACCCGGGGCGTCTTCCGCGGAGGATCACATGCGAACCACTCGTGCCCTCGCGGCAGCCGGCGCCGCGGTCGCTGTTCTGGGACTGGCCGCCCCCGCGGCCACCGCCGGCGGCGACCACAACCAGCCGAGCAACATCGTGGCCCTGCCCAGCGTGATCGCCCGCGGCGGCCAGATGACGGTCACCGTCGACGGCTGCCCGCAGGGCGGCACGATGACGTCCGACGCCTTCCGGACCACCCACCTCACCCCGGTCCGGGGCGCCAACGAGACGTCCCGGGGCACCGCCACCATCAACGAGAACGCCCGGCCGGGCTCGTACGACATCACCGTCAACTGCTCGGGCCGGCGGCTGACCCGTCCGGCCGCCTTCACCGTCATCGGCGGTGTCCGCGGCGGCCTCGGCGGCAGCAGCTCCGACGGGGCGACCTCGACCGACATCGCGATCGGCGGCGGACTCGTCGCGGCGGCCGTCGCCGGCGGCGGGCTGTTCTGGATGCGGCGCCGGGCCGAGCGGCGGATCTGACCCGCCCCACCGCACAGGGCTTCGCCCCGGACCCTCGACGAGGGTCCGGGGCGAAGCCCTGTCGGCGTGCGTACGGGGCGGCCGGGCGGGTCAGGCACCGTCCTCGGTCGAGCGGCGGCGCGAGAAGTGGTACGCCGCGCCCATCGCCCCCGCGATCAGGGCGGCGCCGAGGCCCAGCTCCTTCAGGTCGAACCCGGCGATGCTGCCGCCCTCGCCGGCGTGCACGCCCTTGGGGTGGCGGGGCTCGTCGCCGCCGGGGTGGTGGGAGCCGCCCGCGACGGTCAGGTCCACGACGCCGGTGCGCTCCTCGCAGGAGAAGCGCACCGGGTAGACCGCGCCGCGCCGGGCGTCCCGGTCGACCCGTGCCGTCGCCGACGACTCGTGCCGGGGGATGGTCACCGTGTCGAACACCTCCGACGTGACGGTGACCCGCCCCCGGCAGCCGGCCGCGGTGCGGCCCACGCCGAGCGTGACCTCGCCGCCGGGTGCGACGACGGCGGGATGCACGGTGAAGCCGAACGTCGACGCCCCGGCCGGCACACAGGCGGAGAGGGCGGCGGCGCCCAGCAGTGCGACCGAGGCGAGGGGTATCGCGCGCATGGTGGAACCTCCGGGTCCCCGAGGAGCGGCGGCGGACCTGTTCCGCTCGCGCCAGGAACGCACCTCGATGCCCGAAACGCTAGGAAACGGTGTACTTCGGCGCGATCGCTGTCGTGCGAATGGGGCACTCGTGTGGGCCGCTCAGGCGACCGTGACGGCGTGTCGGTTCGGTGCGGCTCAGTTTTTCACCCCGGGGAAGAGGCTCAGGAACGGACCGGTCTCCGCGGCCACACCCCGGCTGAACGGCGCGTCGAAGTCCCAGATCAGGAAGAGCAGGAACGCGATCAGCGCGGAGAACAGCCCCGCGAGGACCAGTTCGCGCGTCGTACGCCGGATCTGGAGCGCGAAGACCATCCCGATCGTGATCACCGCCCCGGCGATCAGCCCGAACCACACCACGCCCGGCATCGTCGCACCGGTCGACTGCGCCCGGGCCGTGCGCGCCGCGTCCGCCGCGGCCACCTGGTCCAGGAGCGGCTGGTACGCCTGGGCCTCGAAGTCCGACGCCGGCTCGTAGTCCGTGACGTCGGCGCGGACCCGGTCGAGGAGTTCGGTGCCGCGGTCGGTGACCTCGCCGTGGTCGGCCATCGCCTTCCACTCCGTGGTCACGACGTGTCCGACATAAGCGTTGACATCCGCCCGGATGCGGTCACGTACGTCGGGCGGATAGACCCGGACGCGCTCCGAGATCTCGTGCAGCGCGACCGCCTCCGTCTGCACCTGGTCCTGGGCCGCGCTGCGCGCCTCCCAGACGCCCGCGATGGCCAGGCCCAGCACGATGGCGTACACCACGCCGATCCACATCGTCATGTACTCGATGACGTCCGGGGTCTCGGTGATGTCCTCGTCGTCGGACGCCGCGCGGTGCCGCAGGACGGTGACGACGACGACCACCGCGCAGGCGGCCAGCATCGCGAGGGTGAGAACAAGCCATTCCGGCACGAGAGGCCTCCAGGATCAGCGCGCACGGAGCGCGGCGACGGCGACCACCGCGGGCACCGTGATGAGCAGGACGAAGACGAGCGGGGAGGTGGTCCCGCGCGAGGACCGCGGCTGCGGCCGGGCGGCACGCTGACGCGGGTAGTGCACCGGCGTCAGCGACGGCCGGGGCGCGGGCGTGGCCGACGGCGCGGGCGCGGGCGGCGCAGGCGCGGGCGGCGCGGGCCGGACCGGGGTGGGCGTGACGCGGGGCGTCGGTGACGGGGGCGGAGTGGGGGTCGGCGTGGGCGTGGGGCGGGGTGGGGCCGGCCGGGCGGCGGGCGGTGGCGGTGGCGGGGGTGGCGGTGGCTCCGGTGTCGGGGCGGGCGGGGGCGGTTCGGGCGCGGGAGGGGGTGGGGGAGTGGGCTCGGGCGGCGGGGGTGGCGGGGGCTCGGGCGTCGGAGGGGGCGGCGTCGGGGTCGGCGAGGGCGGGGCGCAGGGCGGGAAGGTGGGCCAGTCGAGGCTTCCGGCCACCGCCACCGCCTCCGTCCCCCCGGGTCCGGTCGACGCGTACGCGCAGGCGTCCGCCCGCGCCGTGCCGATCGGTGCGCCGACGAGTGTGAAGGTCAGCGTCACCAGGGCCAACACCCGTCCGGCTGAGGCGGTTCGGGTCGGTTCGGGTCCATGCACGACGCAGATCATGAAGCGTCCGCCCCGCCCTCACACGGGAGTGCGGGGCGATTGCCCCGAATGAGGGACATGGCGCCCGTAGCGGTTTGACCTGGCGGAACCGGGTCGCGGCGAAGTCTCGTACCGGCGTGCGGATCGGCACCCGAAAGAAACCCGCGGAAACCCGCGCCCGCGTTGAACACAACCGGCTCCCCCGTGCGTACCCAGTGTCGTACGGCGGCCCAGCCGGGGCCTCGACGGCTTTGGGATGATCGGGGATTGACGATGAAGACCTCCTGGCGGAGCGCCTCGCTCGTGGTGGGCGCCGCGGCGGTGCTGGCGCTGACGACGGCGTGCGGTCAGGAAGGGGGCGGCGGCGCGGCCGGCAGCCAGAACGTGGGCGCCACGGCCGCCGCACCCGGCGACATCGGCGAGATCGGCGCGGGCGACGGGGTCGGAGCCGGCCCGGCACAGGCGCCGGCGAAGCCCGCCGAGCCCGCCGGCAAGCTGTCCGTCACCGAGAACGCCGAGGTCGGCGCGCTGGTGACCGACGGAGCCGGCCACACCCTCTACCGTTTCGACGCCGACACCGCCAAGCCGCCGAAGACGACCTGCGAGAACGCCTGCGCCACCGCCTGGCCGCCCGTCGGCGCCGACGACGCCCTCGCCGGCGAGGGCATCGACGAGGACCTGCTCGGCGAGGTCACCCGCCCCGACGGCACCAAGCAGCTCACCATCGGCGGTTGGCCGGCATACCGCTACGCCAAGGACACCGCCCCCGGCGACGTCAGGGGCCAGGGCGTCGGCGGCACGTGGTACGCGCTCGCCGCCGACGGCAAGAAGGCCCAGGCCGAGCCCGCCGCCGGACTCTCCACCCGGAAGGACCCGAAGCTCGGCGAGATCGTCGTCGACAAGGACGGCAGGACCGTCTACCGCTTCCTCAAGGACGAGGCGTGGCCGAAACCCGTCTCCGCGTGCAAGGGCGACTGCCTCACCAAGTGGCCGGTCGTCGCACCCGTGGAGGCGAACGACACCGAGGGCGTCGAGAAGGAGGGCCTGATGAGCTTCACCCGGCCCGACGGCGCCGCCCAGCAGACCATCGACTGCTGGCCCATCTACACGTTCGCCGGCGACGAGAAGGCCGGCGACACCAACGGTCAGGGCGTGGGCGGCACGTGGTACGCCGTCGCGCCCGACGGAAAGCCGGTCGGCGCGCCGAAGAAGAAGTAGCGACCTCCCGCCTACACCTCCTCGGCGCACGACCACCGGGCCGTCCCCTCCGTACCCAGGCGGAGGGGACGGCCCCCTTCGTGTGCCTCCGTACGGCTTGGCTCTTACCCGCCGCACCTCCTGAACAGGTGCTTGCGCACGTCTGGGCGGGCGGCACGTGCCGCGGGCAGTGACCGGGAACGGACGGTCAATTTCCGTTTGGGCTCGCTCCTTTGGCGGGCGATCAGTAGCCTTCCGCTCGAACACCGGATCGCCTGAGCCTTGGAGAGCAGATGGAGCGACCCGCCTGGGCGCCGCGCAGCATCGACATCACGGTGCCCAGCGTGTCCCGGATCTACGACTTCTACCTGGGCGGTTCGCACAACTTCGAGGTCGACCGGGAAGCGGCCCGCAGGGCGATGGAGTTCCTGCCGGGGCTCCCCGAGATCATGCGGGCCAACCGGGCGTTCCTGCGCCGGGCCGTCCGCTTCGCCGCCGAGGAGGGCATCGACCAGTTCCTCGACATCGGCTCCGGCATCCCCGCCGTCGGCCCCGTCCACGAGATCGCCGCACGTCACCGCCCCGGCGCCCGCGTCGTCTACGTCGACCACGACCCGGTCGCCGTCGCGCACAGCGAGGCCGTGCTCGCGGGCGGCGACGCCGCGGACGTCGTCGCCGCGGACCTCCTCAAGCCGGCCGAGATCCTCGCCAGCGGCCCGGTGGAGCGGCTGATCGACCTGAATCGGCCGGTGGCCCTGCTGCTGGTTGCCATACTGCACTTCGTGGAAGACGCGGACGACCCCCACGGTGCGGTGGCCGAGCTGACCGCGGCACTCGCGCCCGGCAGCCTGCTGGTCCTCACACACGCCTCGTACGAGGGCATCCCGCTGCTCGCCGAGCGGGCCGGGGGCGCGGTGGACGTGTACAAGAACATCCGCAATCCGCTGATCATGCGCTCGCGCGACGAGATCGCGCGGTTCTTCGAGGGGTACGACATGGTGGAACCCGGACTGGTTCCGATGCCGCGCTGGCGGCCCGAGGAGGGTCCGCGGGACGACGACCCCTACGCGTTCTCCGGGTTCGCCGGCGTGGGACGTACGCCGTGATCGCGGAGCCGGACGGGCCGGAGGGCAGGCTGCGCCGGTTCGTGACGATCTGGAGCCGGGCGGTGTTCCCGGTGGCCTCCACGTCGGCGACACGGCCCGAGTTCGAGGAGCAACTGCTGCCACTGGCCCGGCGGCTGAGCGAGGTGCTGCGCGACCGCGCCTTCGACGCGGCCAGGGCCAGGGCGGTCGGCGCCGCCCTCGTCGACTCCCACTGCACCGACCCCGACGCGCTCGCCCGCACCCTGGACTGCGTGGACGCCTACCTGGTGCTCTACTGCGGCGAGGACGGCGACCCCGAGGACCTGCGGGCCCGTTCCGCGCGGCTCCAGCACGCGGTGGCCGCCGGGTTCGCCGGGGCGCTGCGGGCCCGCACCCTCGCCGAGCAGGAGGCCATCGCGCAGGCCGCGCTCAGGGCGCAGGGCGTGGTGGCCGAGGCGCTGCACGCCAGCGAGGCCCGCTTCCGCGCGGTCTTCGAGGGCGCCGCCATAGGCATCGGCATCGCCGACCTGGACGGCAACGTCCTCCAGGTCAACGAGGCGCTGATGCGCATGTTCGGCACCACCGACCCGGCGCTCGGCGGACGCCGGGCCACCGAGTGGACGCACCCCGACGACGCGCCGCAGATGTGGCGGCTCTACGACGAACTCGTACGCGGCGAACGCGAGCACTACCACGTCGAGAAGGCATTCTACCGGTCCGACGGCACCGTCCTGTGGACCAACCTCACCGTCTCCCTGCTGCGCGACGCCGACGGCGCCCCGCAGTACCAGCTGGCGCTGATGGAGGACACCACCGAACGGCGGCTGCTCAACCTGCGGCTGCGCTACGAGGCCACCCACGACGCGCTCACCGGCCTGCCCAACCGCAGCTTCTTCTTCGAACGCCTGGAGAAGGCCCTGAACGCGGGTCCGGGACAGCGCTTCGGCCTGTGCTACCTCGATCTCGACGGCTTCAAGACCGTCAACGACAGCCTCGGCCACGCGGCCGGCGACCGGCTGCTCGTGGAGATCGCCGACCGCCTCCAGTCCTGCGCCACCGCGCCCGGCGAGATGGTCGCCCGGCTCGGCGGCGACGAGTTCGTGGCGCTGACCACCGGCCCGGACACCCCGCGCGAGGTCGACGAACTGGCCGACCGCATCATGAACGCCCTGCTCGCCCCGGTCAGCGTCGAGGGCCGTCAGCTGACCGTGCGCGGCAGCATCGGCATCGTCGAGGGCCCGGCGGGCGAGCGCAGCCCGGCCGAGGTGCTGCGCAGCGCCGACATCACCATGTACCGGGCCAAGTCGGCGGGCGGCAACCGCTACGAGCTGGCCGACCCGGAGGCCGACGCCCGCGTCATCACCCGGCACGGGCTGACCACGGCGCTGCCCGCGGCGCTGGAACGCGGCGAGTTCTTCATCGAGTACCAGCCCCTGGTGCACCTCGGCGACGGCAGCGTGCGCGGCGCCGAGGCGCTGGTGCGCTGGCTGCACCCGCAGCACGGGGTGCTCGGCCCGGACCGGTTCATCCCGCTCGCCGAGCACACCGGGCTGATCGTGCCGCTGGGCCGCTGGGTCCTGGAGCAGTCCGTCCGGCAGGCCCGCGCCTGGCGGGAGCGGTACGGCGAGACGACCGCCGCAGGTCCGCTGCGCATCAACGTCAACCTCTCGCCCTGCCAGCTCACCCACCCCGGACTGGTCCAGGACACCGTCGAGATCCTGGAGCGGACCGGCGTCGCGCCGGACGCGCTGTGCCTGGAGGTGACGGAGTCGGCGCTGATCGGCGCGGACGACGACCTGCTGAAGCCACTGCGGCGGCTGGCCGAGATGGGCGTCGACATCGCGCTGGACGACTTCGGCACCGGCTACTCCAACCTCGCCAACCTGCGGCGCCTCCCGGTCAGCGTCCTCAAGCTGGACCGCTCGTTCACGCAGAGCATGCAGCAGTTCCCGGCGGACCCCGTCGACCTCAAGATCGTCGAGGGCATCGTGGCCCTGGCGCACAGCCTGGACCTCGCGGTCACCGTGGAGGGCGTGGAGACCGGCGCCCAGGCCGAACAGCTGCGGATACTCGGCTGCGACACGGCCCAGGGCTGGTACTACGCCCGCCCGGGCCCCCCGGACCGCCTCCACGAACTGGCCCTGGTGGACGCGACGGCCTGACCGGCGCTCACGTCTCCCCGCGCGCGGCCCCGGCAGCCGCGGCAGCCGCGCGCACCAAAGCCGCGGTGGCCGTCGAGCGCGAGCGGCTGGCCAGGCCAGGGCGAGGACGACCGGCTGGTCGAGACGGCCCCGGCGGACTTCGGGGCGGCGGCGCTGCGCTTCGGCGCGAGCGAGGCGATGGCGCGGGCCATGACCGACATGGCCTCGGCGATGGGCGCCCAGGGCTTCTACGGCTCCTCGGTCCCCACCACACCGGGGACGGCCCCGACCGGCTTCGCCCGGTGGTGCGAGCGGACCCTCAAGCCGGCGGTACTCGCCTAGGCGGCCGGCGGCCCCGCGTCCGGGGCGCCTTTTCCCCGCCCGACGGCTCCCTCCCGGGCCCGCCCCGGGGACTTCGCACCCGCACGTTTGCGCCAACCTGCTCGGCCCGGCCGCTTCGGACCCGCCGAGGGCGGATGCGGGCGGCGGAGGGCGGTGGTGCCGGTGTCCGGTCGGGGCGCCGGTGGGTCGTGGTCCGGGGGCGTGTGTGCGCGGCGCGGCGGGGAGGGGGGCCGGGCGGGGACTGAATCGGCGCCGGTCGGGACGGGGGGCCCGGGTGATCCCTCGTTCCCCGCGTCACTACGGCCGGGACCGGGGCCGGGCATGCCCCAGGGTGCCGGCCGTCCGGCCCGGTGGCTCGCGCCCGCCCTTGTCGGAGCCGCCCTGGTCGTCGGGCGGTGCTCGTCTCGTGCGCTCCTGCGCTCCTGCGCTCCGCGCCCCTTCGGCCAGGGCCGGGGGGCCGCCCGGGTGAGCCCCCATGAGGTCTTGCGTCGCAGGGCGTCGGCGGGTCGGGGGAGCCGAGGGCGTCGTGCGGCGGGTGGTGTCCCCGTCACCGTTCCAGCAGCATCCGTTGCAGCTCGCGGGCCGCGCGCGGTGGGGCCACGTCGCTGCGGTGGGCCAGGGCGATGGTGCGGTGGAGGCCGGGGCGGGTGAGGGGGGTGACGCGCAGGCCCCGGCCGGAGCGGGCGGCGACCATGCGGGGGACGACGGCCACGCCCAGGCCCGCGCGGACGAAGCCGAGGACCGCGTCCATCTCCCCGCCCTCCACCGCGAAGTCCGGCTCGAAGCCCGCGGAGCGGCACGCGGCGACGGTGAGTTCGCGCAGGTCGTAGCCGTGGCGGAACATCACCAGGCGCTCGCCCTCCAGATCGGCGATCTCCACCGCGCGCCGGCCGCCGCCGGGGCGGGGTGCCTCGGGGGAGGAGACCACCACCAGGTCCTCGCGCAGCAGCTCCACCGTGGTCAGGGACGGCGACGCGGTCGGCAGCGGGAGGACCACCAGGGCCAGGTCCAGCGCGCCGCGGGCCAGCTGCCGTACGAGGTCGTGGGAGCCGCCCTCCTCGATCAGCAGCTGGATGCCGGGATAGCGGTCGTGGAAGGCGCGCAGCACGTCGGGCAGCAGCCCCGTGCACAGGCTCGGGGTGGCGCCCAGTCTGACCCGGCCCCGGCGCAGCTGCGCCAGCTCCAGCACCTCGTGCCGGGCGGTGTCCGCGTCGGCCAGGATGCGCCGGGCCAGCGGCAGCAGCGCCTCCCCGGCGTCGGTGAGGCCGATGTTGCCGCGCGCCCGCAGGAACAGGTCGGCGCCCAGCTCCCGCTCCAGCGCCTTGATCTGCTGGGACAGCGACGGCTGTGCGACGTGCACCGCCTCCGCGGCGCGCGTGAAGTGCCGCGTCTCGGCGACCGCCACGAAATACTGGAGCTGTTGCAGCTGCATAGGGGCAACTGTAGCGGGCCCGATAGGGTGATCCTATGGAAACGAGGCATTCCATGTCTTGGACCGATGAGGGGTCGGACCCGTAGCGTCCTGTGACATGGCTCTGGCAACGCGGACGGACCGACGGCCGTCCATGGCGCGCACCGTGTGGGACTCGACCGTCGGCAAGAAGACAGTGATGGCGGTCAGCGGTCTCGTCATGCTGCTCTACCTGGTCGCCCACATGATCGGAAACCTGAAGATCTTCTTCGGGACCGGCGAGTTCAACCACTACGCCCACTGGCTGCGCACGGTCGGCGAGCCGTTCATGCACTACGAGTGGACGCTCTGGCTGATCCGCGTCGTGCTGGTCGTCGCCGTGGTCGCCCACGCCGTCTCCGCGTACCAGCTCAGCCGCCGCGACATCAAGGCGCGGCCCAGCAAGTACGTGCACAAGAAGGCCGGATCGAGCTACGCGACCCGCACCATGCGCTACGGCGGGATCATCCTCGCCCTGTTCATCGTCTGGCACATCCTGGACCTGACCACCGGCACCGTGCACAGCGGCGGCTTCGAGAGCGGCAAGCCCTACCAGAACGTCGTGGACACCTTCTCCACCTGGTACGGCAACGTCATCTACATCGTCGCGATGCTCGCCCTCGGCCTGCACATCCAGCACGGCTTCTGGAGCGCCGCCCAGACCCTCGGCGCCGGCAGCCGCACCCGCGACCGCGCCCTGAAGACCGTAGCCAACGTCCTCGCGCTGCTGCTCACGGCCGGCTTCATCGCCGTCCCCGTGGGCGTCATGACCGGAGTGGTGAGCTGACCATGACTTCCTACGCCGACTACACGACCGGCGAACCGGTCGCCGACGCCAAGGCCCCCGCCGGGCCGGTCAACGAGCGCTGGGACACGCGCCGTTTCGAGGCGAAGCTCGTCAACCCCGCCAACCGGCGCAAGCAGACGGTCATCGTCGTCGGCACCGGCCTGGCGGGCGGCTCCGCCGGCGCCACCCTCGCCGAACAGGGCTACCGCGTCGTCCAGTTCTGCTACCAGGACTCGCCGCGCCGCGCCCACTCCATCGCCGCGCAGGGCGGCATCAACGCCGCGAAGAACTACCGCAACGACGGCGACTCCATCCACCGCCTGTTCTACGACACGGTCAAGGGCGGCGACTTCCGCTCCCGCGAGTCCAACGTGCACCGGCTCGCCCAGATCTCCGTCGAGATCATCGACCAGTGCGTGGCCCAGGGCGTGCCCTTCGCCCGTGAGTACGGCGGCCTGCTCGACACCCGCTCCTTCGGCGGTGTCCAGGTCTCCCGCACCTTCTACGCCCGCGGCCAGACGGGCCAGCAGCTGCTCCTCGGCGCCTACCAGGCGCTCAGCCGGCAGATCGCGGCCGGCAACATCGAGATGCACGCCCGCACCGAGATGCTCGACCTGATCGTCGTGGACGGCAAGGCCCGCGGCATCGTCGCCCGCGACCTGATCACCGGCAAGATCGACACGTACTTCGCCGACGCCGTGGTCCTGGCCAGCGGCGGCTACGGCAACGTGTTCTACCTCTCCACCAACGCCATGAACTCCAACGCGACCGCCGTGTGGCGGGCGCACCGGCGCGGCGCCTACTTCGCCAACCCCTGCTTCACGCAGATCCACCCGACCTGCATCCCGCGCACCGGCGACCACCAGTCGAAGCTGACGCTGATGAGCGAGTCGCTGCGCAACGACGGCCGGATCTGGGTGCCGAAGGCCAAGGGCGACGACCGGCCGCCGAACAAGATCCCCGAGGACGAGCGCGACTACTACCTGGAGCGCATCTACCCGTCCTTCGGCAACCTGGTGCCCCGCGACATCGCCTCCCGCGCCGCGAAGAACGTCTGCGACGAGGGCCGCGGCGTCGGCCCCGGCGGCCAAGGCGTCTACCTGGACTTCGCCGACGCCATCAAGCGCCTGGGCCGCAAGGCCGTCGAGGCCAAGTACGGCAACCTCTTCGACATGTACCAGCGGATCACCGACGAGGACCCCTACCAGGTCCCGATGCGGATCTACCCCGCGGTGCACTACACGATGGGCGGACTGTGGGTCGACTACGACCTCCAGACCACCGTCCCCGGCCTGTTCGCGATCGGTGAGGCCAACTTCTCCGACCACGGCGCCAACCGCCTCGGCGCCTCCGCGCTGATGCAGGGCCTCGCGGACGGCTACTTCGTCCTGCCGGCCACCATCAACGACTACCTCGCCCGCAACCCGCACAAGGACGAGGTCGACGGGGACCACCCGGCGGTCCGGGAGGTGCTCGCCGAGACCGACGAGCGGCTGAACCGGCTGCTGTCCATCGACGGCGACCGCACCCCGGACTCCTTCCACCGCGAACTCGGCGAACTGATGTGGGAGTTCTGCGGCATGGCCCGCACCGACGCCGGACTGCGCAAGGCGCTGGAGCGCATCCCGCAGATCCGCGAGGAGTTCTGGCGGCGCCTGAAGGTCCCCGGCACCGGCGAGGAGTTCAACCAGTCGCTGGAGAAGGCCAACCGCATCGTCGACTACCTCGAACTCGCCGAGCTGATGTGCCTCGACGCCCTGCACCGCTCCGAGTCCTGCGGCGGCCACTTCCGCGAGGAGTCCCAGACCCCCGACGGCGAGGCCGCCCGCAAGGACGACGAGTTCGGGTACGCCGCGGCCTGGGAGTTCACCGGCACCGGCGCCGCGCCCACCCTGCACAAGGAAGACCTGGTCTTCGAGTACGTCCACCCCACCCAGCGGAGCTACGCATGAAGCTCACCCTGCGCGTCTGGCGGCAGAAGAACGCCGACGCCGACGGCGCCATGTCCACGTACGAGGTGGACGGCATCTCCCGCGACATGTCCTTCCTGGAGATGCTCGACACCCTCAACGAGGAACTCATCCTCAGGGGCGAGGACCCGGTCGCCTTCGACCACGACTGCCGCGAGGGCATCTGCGGCGCCTGCTCGCTCGTCATCAACGGCGACGCCCACGGGCCCGAGCGCACCACCACCTGCCAGCTGCACATGCGGTCCTTCCAGGACGGCGACACCATCGACATCGAGCCGTGGCGCGCCTCCGCCTTCCCGGTCGTGAAGGACCTGGTCGTCGACCGCTCGGCCTTCGACCGGATCATCCAGGCCGGCGGCTACATCACCGTCCCGACCGGTGCCGCGCCCGAGGCCCATGCCACGCCGGTGCCGAAGCCGGACGCCGACCTCGCCTTCGAGCACGCCGAGTGCATCGGCTGCGGCGCCTGTGTCGCCGCCTGCCCGAACGGTGCGGCGATGCTGTTCACGTCCGCGAAGGTCAACCACCTCAACGTCCTGCCGCAGGGCGCGCCCGAGCGCGAGACGCGGGTGCTGGACATGGTGGCGCAGATGGACGACGAGGGGTTCGGCGGGTGCACCCTCACGGGCGAGTGCGCCACCGCCTGCCCGAAGGGCATCCCGCTCGTCTCCATCACCAGCATGAACAAGGAGTGGCTCCGGGCGACGCGCAAGGTCTCCAGGAAGTAGCCGCAAAGGCGTTCGCCGACACGTGCGGACGGACGGGGTCGGGAGAGGTGCTCCTCCCGGCCCCGTTTCGCTTGCGCGCCCGGCATTCAGCAAGCGCACACCCGCTCTCCCGGCACCGGTCACGCGCAGTACAGCCCGCCTCGGAAGAACTGTGGCGGACCCGCCACGTGACCGGACCCGGTCCCGCGCCCGGCGGCCCCGCCCGCGACCAGGAGAGCACCCATGACCGGCGTACTGACCGCAGACCGTCCCCCGAAGCCCTCCGCGCCCCGCCGCTACACCCTCGCCCTCGCCCGCGACGAGGACGACGTCCGGGCCGCGCAGCGGCTGCGGCACGACGTGTTCGCCGGGGAGCTGGGCGCCCTGCTCCCCACCCCGCAGCCCGGGTACGACGTCGACCCCTTCGACGCGTACTGCGACCACCTGCTCGTGCGCGAGGAGACCACCGGCCAGGTCGTCGGCACGTACCGCCTGCTGCCGCCGGAGCGGGCCGCGGTCGCCGGACGGCTCTACGCGGAGGGCGAGTTCGACCTCACCGCCCTGGACGCGATACGCCCCGGCCTGGTCGAGGTCGGCCGCTCCTGCGTGCATCCCGACCACCGCGACGGCGCCGTCATCGGCCTGGTCTGGGCCGGCCTCGCCCGCTACATGACCGAGCGGGGCCACACCTGGCTGGCCGGCTGCTGCTCCCTCCCGCTCGCCGACGGCGGCATCCTCGCCGCCGGCGCCTGGAACCGGGTGCGGACCAGGCACCTGGCGCCCGAGCAGTACCGGGTACGGCCGCTGCTGCCCTGGACGCCCGCCCCGGCCACCGCACCCGTGGGCCGCACCGAACTCCCCGCCCTGCTGCGCGGCTACCTCCGGCTCGGCGCCTGGGTCTGCGGCGAGCCCGCGCACGACGTGGACTTCGGCGTCGCCGACCTGTACGTCCTGCTGTCGATGGACCGCGTCGACCCCCGCTACCTGCGCCACTTCCTCTCGCTCGCCCCCGCGTGATGAGCGCCTGGCTGCCCGTCGCCCCCTGCACCCCCGGGGCATGCCTGGAACCCCGGCCGGCCGGGGCGGCCGCACCCCGCGCCCTGCTGCGGCTCACCGCCCTCGCCGTACTGCTCCTCGCCGGCATCGCCGTCGTCCTCACCCCGCTGGGCCGGTGTCTCCCCGCCGCCGCGGTGCGGTGGTGGTGCCGCCGGCTCGTACGGGCCGCCGGTGTCCGGGTCCGCGTCACCGGCACCGCGCCGCCCGAGGGCGGGCTGCTGCTGGTCGCCAACCACGTCTCCTGGCTCGACGTCCCGCTGCTGGCCGCCGTACGCCCCGCCAGGATGCTGGCCAAGAGCGAGATTAGGCACTGGCCGGTCGCGGGCGCGGTGGCCGCGCGCGCCGGGGTGCTGTTCATCGAACGCGACCGGCTGCGCGCCCTGCCGGACACGGTCGCCACCCTAACCGGGGCCCTGCGCGCGGGCGCCGCCGTCGCCGCCTTCCCCGAGGGCAGCACCTGGTGCGGACGCGCCCAGGGGCCGTTCCGGCGGGCCGTGTTCCAGGCCGCCCTGGACGCCGGGGTGCCGGTGCAGCCGGTGCGCATCCGGTACGGGACCGGGGAGCGGGGAGTGAGCACGGCGCCCGCGTTCGTCGGCGCGGACACCCTGCTCACCTCGCTGTGGCGGGTGGCGTCGGCCCGTGCGCTGACCGCCGAGGTGGCGGTGGGCCCCGCCGTCCCGCCCGGCCGGCACCGCGACCGGCGCGCCCTCGCCGAGGCCGCCGGCCACCACGCCCACGGCCACCGAGGGAAAGCACCTTCGAAAAGTATGTGTGCTTTGTGACATATGTTCCGTTTCCTTCCCTCCGATTGCGGACAACCGGAAGGCAGGCACTCCGAAAGGAGGGTGATGGCAGATGATCACCCGTGAAGAGATCGCCAACGTCCTGGACCAACCGGTCTACGACGGGGACGGCAACAAGATCGGCGACGCCAAGCACGTCTTCTTCGACGACATGACCGGGCGCCCCGAGTGGGTGAGCGTCAAGACGGGCATGTTCGGCTCCAGCGAGTCCTTCATACCCATCCGCGACGCCGCGCTGGTCCAGGACCATCTGGAGGTTCCCTACGACAAGGAGCGGGTCAAGGGCGCGCCCAATGTCGACGTCGACGCGGGCGGCCATCTGTCGGAGACCGAGGAGCACCGGCTCTACGACTACTACGGCATCAACTTCGACAGCGTGCTGTCGGAGGCCGAGCGGACCGACGACGGCCGCTGGGCGGCGGGCCCGGGCTCCCCGGGCGGCACCGGCGCGGCGGGCATGGCCGGCCGGACCGGACGCGACGACACCGCCGAGGGCCGGATGGGCCTGCGCGACGAGGACGCCATGACCCGCTCCGAGGAGCAGATGCACGTAGGCGTCGAACGGCGCGAGACGGGCCGCGCGAGGCTGCGCAAGTACGTGGTCACCGAGGAGGTCCAGCAGACCGTCCCCCTCACCCACGAGGAGGTACGCGTCGAGCGCGAGCCGATCACGGACGCCAACCGCGGCGACGCGCTCGCCGGACCGGAGATCGGCGAGGCCGAGCACGAGGTCACCCTGCACGCCGAACGCCCCGTCGTCGAGACCGAGGCGGTGCCCGTGGAGCGGGTCCGGATGACCACGGAGGAGCACACCGAGAACGAGACGGTACGTGGTCAGATCCGCAAGGAGCGGATCGAGGCCGAGACCGAGGCGTTCACGGACGAGGAGCCCCGCCGGGGCCGCGAGTGACCGCAGGCGATCGGATCGCGGGTGTGCGCCGGTGAAGCCGCTTCACCGGCGCGTCCCGCCGTCCAGCGCCCGGCGTCGGACAGGGCGCCGCGCGCTCCCGGTGGCCGTTGCGACCCGCGCGGGCGTCTCCTCGCCGACGATCCGGCCCCCGGCGCGGCCGCCGCCCGGACCCAGGACGGTCACATGGTCCGCGCCCGCCACCACGGCCGTGTCGTGCTCCACGACCACCGCCGTGTGCCCGGCGTCGACCAGGCCGTGCACCTGGCGCATCAGTACGTCGACACCGGCCGGATGCGGACCGTTCGTCGGTTCGTCGAGAAGTTGGAGGCTGGGTCCGCGCCGAGAGTCGCCGGCGCGGGAGGACAGCATCCGCGGCGAATTGGAGAGGTGGGTGACCGTGCTGCCGACCGGGGAACGGGACGTCGGCGCCGCGCGCCGCTGCCGGCGCGACACGGCGGGCGGCAGCCCGGTGATCTCGCCGACCTCCGGCGCGCCCACCTGGTGGATCAGCCGCCGGGCGTACGGCGCCACCGACGCGAAACACCGGCGCTGCGCCTCCGCGTACACCGTCCCGAAGGCCGGCGACGACGTCCCCGAGCCGGACACCCCGGTGAACACCGCCACCACGTCCCTCGGGACGTCCACGTCCACGCCCTTGAGGGTGCTGGTCTCCCGGTGAGGTGCGGCGGGACAAATGCCGCGAGTCTACGCTGCGGCCGGGTACGCCCCGAGCCCGGCGGCGCGGGCGAGCCGCCGGTGGGAGTCCAGCAGCGCCCCGCGGTCGTAGGTGCTGGTGGTGACGAGGACCTCCTGGGCGCCGGTCTCCTCGACGAGGGCCTCCAGCGCGCCGGCGACCTGCTCCTCGGTGCCGGCCAGGTGGCCGGTCAGGCCGGACTCGTACAGGTGGCGTTCCCTGGCGGTCATCGTGCGCGCCTCCACCTCCTCGGCCGGGGGCAGCGGCGGGAAGGAGCCGCGGGTGCGGGCGTGGACCATCGACCACGCCTCCGGCAGCAGCAGCCGCCGGGCCGCCTCGGGGGTGTCCGCGACGGCGACGGTGCCGGAGACCACGACGTACGGCTCCCGGCCCCACTCGGAGGGGCGGAACCCGGCGCGGTAGCGGTCGATGGCCCGGCGCATCCGGTCCCGGTCGCGCAGGTCCCCGATGACCACCGGCAGCCCCGCCCGGGCGGCGACGGCCGCGCCCTCGCCCATCGCCAGCACGAACGGCGGCACGGTCAGCCCCTCGGCGGGCCGGGCGTGCACGCCGGTGGGGGAGGTGCCCCTAAACCAGCCGAGCAGCTCGGCGAGTTGGGCGTCGAAGTCCTCCGCGTCCTCCTTCTCCCGGCCGAGAGCCCGGCGGACGCCGTCGGTGAAGCCCACCGACCGGCCGAGCCCCATGTCGATCCGGCCCGGGAAGAGCGACTCCAGCACGCCGAACTGCTCGGCGACGACCAGTGGCCGGTGATTGGGCAGCATCACCCCGCCGGTGCCGACCCGGATGCGGTGGGTGGCGCCCGCGACGGCCGCCGCCAGCACGGTCGGCGCCGAACCGGCCACGCCGGGCACGCCGTGGTGCTCGGCGACCCAGAACCGGTGGTACCCGAGCCGCTCCACCTCCCGGGCCAGCTCCACGGTGGCGCGCAGGGCCTCGGGCGCGGCACCGCCCGCACGGATGCGGGAGCGGTCCAGGACGGAGAAGCGCGTGGTCGCGAGGGCGGAGGTCACACGAGGTTCAACGCCTGAGCCGCGCCCGGATTCCCGCCCCGGTGACCAGGCCGACGACCTGGGCGTCCGGACAGGCTCTAGGGTGGCCCGGTGAGCGACAGCAGCAAGCCCCCGGTGGCCGTGTTCGACCTGGACAACACCCTCGCCGACACCGCGCACCGCCAGAGCTTCCTGGAGCGGCGCCCGCGGGACTGGGACGCCTTCTTCGCCGCCGCCTGCGACGACCCGCCGCTCGCGGAGGGCGTCGCGCTGGTGCTCGCGTCCGCCGAGGAGTGCGGGATCGTCTACCTCACCGGGCGACCCGAGCGCTGCCGGCGCGACACCCTGGAGTGGCTGGCCGCGCACGGCCTGCCGGAGGGGCCGGTGCACATGCGGGGCGACGCCGACCGCAGGCCCGCCCGGCGCACCAAGCTGGAGATCCTGCGCCGGCTCGCCCGGACCCGCGAGGTGCGGGTCCTCGTGGACGACGACGAGCTGGTCTGCGACGACGCCGAACGCGCCGGCTTCCGCGTCGTACGGGCGCGCTGGGCGGCCCGGTCGGCCGAGCTGCGGGCCGCGCAGGAGCGCGAGGGCCGCACCTGACCGGCCGGGCCGTACCGGGACCGGTCGGTCCGTCTCCGGTCAGTCCGTCTCCTCCAGGCGGAAGCCGAGTTTGAGAGCGACCTGCCAGTGCGCGACGTTCCCGTCCTCGACCTGGCCGCGCACCTGGGTCACCTCGAACCAGTCGAGGTTGCGCAGGGTCTGCGAGGCGCGGCTGATGGCGTTGCGAATGGCCTGGTCGACGCCGTCGGGCGAGGTGCCGACGAGCTCGGTGACCCGGTAGGTGTGGTTCGACATGCGGGTGCTCCCTTCCCAGGGGCAGGGTGTGTGCCGTGCGTCACTCCACCGTGCCCCACGTCGGGTCGGAGCGCGAGGGATCGGGTCCCCAGAGACGGGTGACCCTCCGTCACGCCCCTTGACTGTCCCATTGGTCCATACCAAGATTCCAGACACCCGTTCGAGCCTCGGGCTCGTCCCCCACGTCGGGTCTCCCTTCGGGTGCGCAGGACCCCCCTGTCCGCCTCCGCCCCCTGTCCGTCAGACAGAAGGAACCCCCTCGTGCGACGTCGTCTCCTCGCCCTCGTCTGTGTCTCCGCCACCCTGCTCAGCGGCTGCGGCCTGATCCCGGGCGGCGACGGGGGCGAGCGGCGCACCGTGACCGTGTGGCTGATGAAGGAGAGCGCCTCCGAGGACTTCCTGGAGCGGTTCACCGAGGACTTCGAGCACGAGCACCCCGAGTACGCCCTCGACATCCGCATCCAGGAATGGACCGGCATCGGCGACAAGGTGCAGGCCGCGCTGAAGGCCGACGGCACGGACGGCCCCGACGTCATCGAGGTCGGCAACACCCAGGTCCCGCAGTACGCGGAGGGCGGCCGGCTCCAGGACCTCACCCTGGAGTCGATGCGCGACTGGGGCATCCGCGACTGGCTGCCGGGCCTCGCCGAGCCGGGGCAGTGGATGTCCCAGCAGTTCGGCATCCCCTGGTACGCCGCCAACCGCGTCGTCATCTACCGCAAGGACCTCTTCGCCCAGGCCGGTGTCACCGAGCCGCCCCGCACCCGCGAGGAGTGGCTCGCCGCCACCGGGAAGCTCGACGCCGGCGGCCGCCAGGGCATCTACCTGGCCGGCCAGGACTGGTACACGCTCTCCGGCTTCATCTGGGACGAGGGCGGCGAACTGGCCACCCAGGAGGGCAGCACCTGGACCGGCGCCCTGGACAGCGAGGCGGCCCTGCGCGGCATGGCCTTCTACCGCGAGCTGCAGGCCCTCGGCGACGGCCCGGTCGACGCCGACGAGGAACACCCGCCGCAGGCCGGCGTGTTCGCCGAGGGCCAGGTCGCGCAGATCGTCGCGGTGCCGGGCCTCGCCCAGTCCATCGTGCGCGAGAACCCCGGCCTCAAGGACCAGTTGGGCTTCTTCCCCGTCCCCGGCAAGAACGCCGAGAAGCCCGGCGCCGTCTTCACCGGCGGCTCCGACCTCGTCGTCCCGGCCGACGCCGACGAACACGAGGGCGCCCTCGCCGTGGTCGACGCGCTGGCCGGCGAGAAGTGGAACACCGACCTGGCCCGCACCATGAACTACGTGCCGAACAAGAAGACGCTGGCCGGAGCCGTCGCGAGCGAGGAAGGGGTCGCCGCGATGGCGGCCGGCGCCGCGCAGGGCCGGGCGACCCCCGGTACGTCCCGGTGGGGCGCGGTCGAGGCGGACAACCCGATCAAGGAGTACATGACCAAGGTGCTCGCCGGGGCGGACGCGGAGTCGGAGGCCCGGCGGGCCTCCGACCGCGTCACGGCGCTGCTGGACGTCGACAACCGCTGACGCGCGGGGAGCCGGCGGTCAGCGCACCACGCTCAGCGACAGCGCGAACTGCCCCTCGCCGTCCGTCCACCAGTGGGCCAGGTCCAGGCCCGCCGCGGCGAGTTCGGCCCGCACGCCCTCCTGCCGGAACTTCGCGGACACCTCCGTCCGCAGCTCCTCCCCTTCCGCGAAGTCCACGGCCAGATCGAGGGCCTGGATCTTGACCGTCTGCGCGGTGCGCGAGCGCAGCCGCATCTCGATCCACTCCTCCTCGGGATTCCACAGCGCCACGTGGTCGAAGGCCGCCGGTGCGAAGTCGGCCCCCAGCTCCCGGTTGACCACGGACAGCACGTTCTTGTCGAACGCGGCCGTCACCCCGGCCGCGTCGTCGTACGCCCGGACCAGCACCTCCTCGTCCTTGACCAGGTCCGTCCCCAGCAGCAGCGCGTCGCCCGGCGCGAGCAGGGCGCGTACGGCGGCCAGGAACGCGGCGCGCTCACCCGGCAGCAGGTTGCCGACGGTGCCGCCGAGGAACGCCACCAGCCGGGGCCCCGGAGTCTCGGGGAGGGTCAGGCCCTCGCCGGTGAAGTCGGCGATCAGCGCGTGCACGTCCAGGCCGGGCCGCTCGGCGACGAGGGCCTCGCCGGCCTGGACGAGGGCGCTCTCGCTGACGTCGACCGGGACGTAGGCGCGCAGCCCGGTCAGCGCGTCGAGCAGGAACCGGGTCTTCTCCGAGGAGCCCGAGCCCAGTTCGACCAGGGTGCGGGCGCCGGTCGCCGCGGCGATCTCCCCGGCCCGATCGGCGAGGATCTCCCGCTCGGCCCGGGTCGGGTAGTACTCGGGCAGCGCGGTGATCTCCTCGAACAGCTCGCTGCCCCGCGCGTCGTAGAACCACTTGGGCGGCAGCCACTTCGGCGTGCTCGTCAGCCCGGCCAGGACGTCGGCGCGCAGGGCGGCGTCCGTGGCGTCCTCGGGCAGGGTGCGGGTGACGCGGAACGGGCTCACGTGCGGGGCTCCTTCGGGGAGGCGGGGGCGGTGTCGCCCGGGTCCTTGAGCGGGGTGAGCTGCACGTCCGTGCGGCTCGCGGTGAGCAGGGTGCGGTCGGGGACCTCCCGCCAGCGCGCGTCGTCGTCGTAGGGCTCGGAGGCGACGACGGAGCCGCCGCCGGGCAGGGTCAGGTACCACAGGGTGTCGCCCCAGGTGGTGGCCGTGATCGTGGCGCCGTCGGTCAGCAGCAGGTTGAGCCGGGAGGCCGGGGCCGCCGCGGCGACCTCCAGCACCGTCTCGGACAGGGCCCGTCCCGGGTCGTCCCCGGCGCGCAGCCGGGCCAGCACCAGCGCCCACACCAGCGCCGAGTCGCTGCGGGCCTCCAGCGACAGCAGCTCCTCGGGCGGCAGCGCCGCCGCCACCCGGGCCAGCGTCCCGGGCCAGCCCCCCACGGCACCGTTGTGGCTGAACAGCCAGGTCCCCGCCGCGAACGGCGCCGCCGCGGCCTCGGCGTCGGCGCCCGACAGCGTCGCGTCCCGTACGGCGCCGAGCAGCGCGCCGGTGCGCACCACCCGGGCCAGGTCGGCGAAGGGCAGGTCCGCCCAGATCGGCCCCGCCCGCCGGTAGCGGGCCGGCACCGGGTCGCCCTCGGCGTACCAGCCGACGCCGAACCCGTCGGCGTTGACCGTGCCGTACCGCTGGTGCCGGGGCGCCCAGGACTGCCGGTACAGCGCGTGCGGGGGAGCCACCAGGAGCCGCCCGAGCGACTTCGCGGGCCCCACGTAGGCCAGGTGACGGCACATCAGGCGGCCTCCGCCGAGCGCGCGGTGCGGAAGCCGGAGAAGATCTGCCGCCGGATCGGGTAGTCCCAGTTGCGGAACGTCCCCCGGCAGGCCACCGCGTCCACGGCGAAGGAACCGCCGCGCAGCACCTTGTACTCGGGCCCGAAGAACACCTCCGAGTACTCCTTGTACGGGAACACCCGGAACCCCGGGTAGGGGGCGAAGTCGCTCGACGTCCACTCCCAGACGTCGCCGATCAGCTGCCGTACGCCGAGCGGCGACTCCCCGGCCGGGTAGCTGCCCGCCGGTGCCGGACGCAGGTGCCGCTGGCCCAGGTTGGCGTGTTCCGGGCCCGGGTCGGCATCGCCCCACGGGTAACGCCGGGCGCGGCCGCTCGCCGGGTCGTGGCGGGCGGCCTTCTCCCACTCGGCCTCGGTGGGCAGCCGGCGTCCCGCCCAGCGGGCCCAGGCGTCGGCCTCGTACCAGCACACGTGCAGCACCGGCTCGTCGGCCGGCACCACCTCCGTGGTGCCGAAGCGGCGGCGCAGCCACTGCCCGCCGTCGCGGCGCCAGAACAGCGGGGCGGTGAGGGAGTGCCGGCGGATGTGGTCCCAGCCCTCCGGCGTCCACCAGCGCGGGTCGTCGTAGCCGCCGTCGTCCATGAACGCCCGGTAGGCGCCGTTGGTGACCGGCACGGTGTCGATGAAGAACGGCGCCACCTCCCGCCGGTGCGCGGGGCGTTCGTTGTCCAGCGCCCAGGGCTCGGTGGAGGTGCCCATCGTGAACGGGCCGCCCGGCACCAGGACCTCGGCGGGGCCGGTGAACGGCCCCGCCGGCTCCGGGTCCGGGGCGCTGAGCGCCTGCGGGCCCTTGCGGAGCTGGTGCGTGATCAGCATCGTCTCGTCGTGCTGCTGCTCGTGCTGGGCGATCATCCCGAAGGCGAAGCCCGACTCCGTCAGCCGCGTCCCGTCGAACGCGGTGGCCTCCAGCACGTCCAGGGCCCGTCCGCGCACGTCGGCCGCGTACCGGCGGGCCTCCTCGGGCGCGAGCAGCGGCAGACTGGGCCGGGCGGAGCGCGGGTGCTCGAAGGCGTCGTACAGGCTGTCGATCTCCGGGCGTATCGCCTCGTGCCCGGCGACGGCGCGCAGGAGCCACTGCTCCTCCTGGTTGCCTATGTGCGCCAGGTCCCACACCAGCGGGGACATCAGCGGCGACACCTGCCCGGTCAGGTCCGGGCCCTCCACGCAGCCGGTCAGCAGCGTGGTGCGCTCCCGTGCCCGCAGGAGCGTGGTCAGGGCCCGCTCGCGCAGGGCCTCGGCGTCGTTCGTGTGGTCGGTCATGCGAGGGTCTCCTCCCCGTGCGGGCCACGGCCGGCGCCGCCCGGTGCGTCCAGCAGATCGTCGGCGGGGCAGCGGCCCCGCAGGACATAGCGCTCCAGGTACGCGGCGACGGCGTCCGTGAGGGCGGCTGTCGCCCCGATCCTGGGCAGGGCGGCGAGCGCCGCGGTGAAGCAGGTGACGGCGGCCTCGCGCAGCTCCGGGTCGGTGAGGGCGTCGCGGGCGGCGGCCTCGTAGAGCGGGTTGTGCGGGGCCGGGCGGCCCAGGGTGCGCTCGGCGAGCGGCTTCACGGCGCGGTAGGCGGTCTCGCTGGCCTCCGGGTCGTCGAACAGGGCCGCCGTCACGGCCAGCGGCACCATCCAGCCGTCGTCCCCGGGCTGCGCGTCGATCATGCGCAGTTCCAGGTGCCCGCGCGGGCGGACCGGCGGGAAGACCGTGGTGAGGTGGTAGTCGAGATCGTCCTGGGTCACCGGGCGCGGCGACCGGGTCCGGGTCCACTCCCGCAGGGACAGCCCCTCGGGCACGTCCCACGGCGCGTCGTCATGGCGTACGCACATGACCTCGGCGTCCAGGACGTGCCGCGCCCATGTGCCGCGCGGGTCGGCGTCCAGCGGCGGACCGCCCGCCCGGCGGCCGATCTGCGCCCAGCGCAGCTGCCGGGTGGAGCGCCAGCCGGTGGGCCGGCCCTCGGACAGGGGGGAGTTGGCGAACGCGGCCACCAGGACCGCGCCCAGCTGGTGGGCCAGCCACCAGCGGCGCACATGGCCGAGCGGGCCGGGCTCCTCGTGCCCGGCGTCCACGCAGACCTGCACGGACGCGGAGGCGCACATCATGAACCGGCCGCCCGGTCCGGCCCGGTCGAGGCAGGCCTCCAGGGCGTCGTAGCGCGGCTCCCGCAGGAAGCGGCGGGGCGGATGCCAGGGGTCGTGGCCCATGCCGACCAGGACGAGGCCGTACTCGCGCAGCAGCGCGCGGACGGCGTCGAGGTCGGCGGAGACGTCGGCGACGCACTCCGTCAGGGACGTGGCGGGGAGCGAACTCAGCTCCAGCTGGCCACCGGGTTCGACGGTGAGCGCCGATCTGAGGGGGACGGTCCGCAGCGCGGCGTAGAGCGCGTGCAGCCGCTTGGGGGAGACGGGGAGCCGCGGCGTGCGCGGATCGTGGACGAGCCATTCCACCTCGACGCCCAAGCGCCGCGGCGGGCCGGTCTTGAAGCAGATGCCGTGGACCAGCGCCTCGACCTCGGCCTCACTGACAGCGGTACGCGGCCTGATACAGCCGCCGACCGAATCGGACATGTCGGGATCCTCCTGGAGATTCCACCATGCCGCCGACCCTCACGTGGTGGGCCGGGCCGGCACACTCGTCCCACCCAAGTACCTCGCGCGGCTCCGCACAAGGGTGCATATCCGGATGTTCTCCTCGGTATTCCTCGCGTCCCGTCCTGTTCCGGGGATGGTCCGGGGGGTGTCCCCTGTTCTTCGTGGCTCCCTTGCTGATGCCCTTTTCCGCTCGCGAAACTCCGTTGCACCGCACCCTCAGCATCACCCAGGATTCCTCCATGAGCACGACGGGGGAGACCGCGCGGCACGCGGTCACGGCGGCCACGGGGGTGTCGCCATGAGCGCGCGCCTGCGGGGCATCGCACAGCAGACCGAGCAGATCGTCGCGGCGGGGTCCTACCGCGCGCCGGACGGCCGGGAGGTGCCGATCGGGGCACTGACCGAGAAGGCACGCGCGGGGACGCGGATGTACGGGCCCGAGCCCGTCGACCCCGGCCCGTACGCACCGGTGCGGACGGTCATCGAGGTGACCGGCGAGAGCAGCACCGAGGCCGCCCGCCGCCTCGGCGGCGAGGTCGCCGTACTCAACTTCGCCTCCGCCCGCAACCCCGGCGGCGGCTACCTCAACGGCGCCCAGGCCCAGGAAGAGGCCCTGTGCCGGGCCTCCGCGCTCTACACCTGCCTCCTGCGGGCGCCCGAGTACTACGACCACCACCGCGCCCACCGCGACCCCTTCTACACCGACCGCGTCATCCACTCGCCCGCCGTGCCCGTCTTCCGCGACGACCGCGGCCGCCTGCTCGACGCGCCCTTCCTGGCCGGTTTCCTCACCTGTCCGGCGCCCAACGCCGGGGTGGTGCTGCGCAGCGCCCCGGAGCGAGCCGCCGAGCTGCCCGCCGCCCTGGCCGCACGCGCCGAACGGGTACTGGAGACGGCCGTGGCGCACGGGTACCGCCGGCTGGTCCTCGGCGCCTGGGGCTGCGGGGTGTTCCGCAACGACCCCGCGCAGGTCGCGGGCGCCTTCCGGACGCTGCTCGGGCCGGGCGGGCGGTTCGCCGACGCCTTCGAGCGGGTCGTGTTCGGCATCCTGGACCGCACGCCGGACGCCGTGGTGCGCGCGGCGTTCGAGCGGGTGTTCCCCGAGGGTGCGGGCCGCCCCGGTCAGCTCCAGCCGTAGCGCTCCCGCAGCCGCTGCCGTACGAGGTTGAACCGCATCCGGTCCAAGGCGCACGCCTCACGGCGCATCCCGGCGTCGTGCAGCCGCAGCACCCGGTCCACGTCCACCCACGAATCGCGCCCCGGGCGGTCCCAGGGCCCACTGCCGATCGGCACCCACTCGCGGTCTCCGTCGTGCCGCTTGCTGGAGAGCTGCACGGCCAGCACGGTCCCGGCCGCCTCCCGCGCCACGACGAGGACGGGCCGGTCCTTGCCGCGTCCGTCGTTCTCCTCGTACGGCACCCACGTCCAGACGATCTCGCCGGGGTCGGGGTCGCCGTCGTGCGCGGGGGCGTACTCGGTCCGCACCCGGCCCACCTCACCGGGGTCGGCCTCGGTGGTGGCGGTGGAGCCGTGGCGGCCGGGCACGGGGTTGCCGATGTCGTCGATGTCGTCTGCGAAGGCGCTCACGGCCGTACGGTACGGGACCGCCGGGCGCGCGGGCCGCCCGGCCCGGTCGGCGTGATCCGGTCGGCCGGGTCCGGCCGGGCGCCGCGCGCGACCGGGTGGCAGGCTGACCCCGGGTCCTCCGGGTCTCCGGCCCATGTCCGGGGCAGGCCCCCGACCGCACCGCACGACGAGTCAGAAAGCCGACGTCATGACCGACCAGCTCACCGTGAGCGTCCTGGGCACCGGCATCATGGGTGCCGCGATGGCCCGCAACCTCGCCCGCGCCGGACACACCGTCCGCGTCTGGAACCGCAGCCGGCCCAAGGCCGCGCCGCTGGCCGCCGACGGCGCGCACGTCGCCGACAGCCCCGAGGAGGCCGTACGCGGCGCCGATGTCGTCCTGACCATGCTGTACGACGGCCCGGCCGCCCTCGACGTCATGCGGCAGGCCGTTCCGGGGCTGCGTCCCGGCACCGTGTGGGCGCAGTCGACCACCGCGGGCGTCGACGCGGTCGCCGACCTGGCCGCCTTCGCCGAGGAGCACGGCCTCGTGTTCCTCGACGCGCCCGTCCTCGGCACCCGCCAGCCCGCCGAGGCCGGTCAGCTCCTGGTGCTGGCCGCCGGTCCGGCCGGGGCGCGGGAGACGGTTGCGCCGGTGTTCGACGCCGTCGGCTCGCGCACGGTGTGGGTCGGCGAGGACGGGGCCGCCGGGGGCGCGACCCGGCTGAAACTGGTGGCCAACAGCTGGGTGCTGGCCACCACCAACGCGGTCGGTGAGGTCCTCGCGCTCGCCAAGGGGCTGGGCGTGGACCCGGACGGCTTCTTCGATGCGATCGCGGGTGGGCCGCTCGACATGGGGTATCTGCGGGCCAAGGCCGCCATGATCCGCGAGGGCGCGCTCACCCCGCCCCAGTTCGCGGTCACCACGGCCGAGAAGGACGCCCGGCTGATCGTCGAGGCCGGCGAGGCGAACGGCGTCCGCCTGGACCTGGCCGCCGCCGGCGCGGACCGCCTGGCGCGGGCCGCCGCGCAGGGCCACGGCGACGAGGACATGGCGGCGGCGTACTTCGCCAGCTTCGAGGAGAAGGCGTCCGGCTGAGACGACGTCCGGCTGGGAGGTCCGGCTGAGCCCGATCGGGGTACCGGACCGCACGAGACCACCGAGGCCTGCGTACCGCCGGCCCCCAGGACGACCGGAGGAGCCCCATGTCCAAGCCGCCGCTGCCGCCCGAGGCCGTCGACCTGCTGCGCCGCCCCAACCCCTGCGTGATGGCCACCCTCCGCTCGGACGGCGCCCCCGTCTCCACCCCCACCTGGTACCTGTGGGAGGACGACGGCCGGGTGCTGATCAACCTCGACGAGGGCCGGGTCCGCCTCGGCCACCTGCGCCGCGACCCGCGCGTGACGCTCACCGTCCTGGCGGGCGACGACTGGTACACCCACGTCACCCTGATCGGCCGGGTCGCCGAGACCCGGGAGGACAAGGACCTCGGCGGCATCGACCGCCTCTCCATCCACTACACGGGCAAGCCCTACCCCGACCGGGTCCGTCCCCGGGTCAGCGCGTGGGTCGAGGTGGAGCGCTGGCACGGCTGGGGCGCGCTGAAGGACAGCGGCCAGACGTCCACCTGAACGGCAGGGCACCGCAAAGGTGTCGACCGCCGCGCGGTGTCTCGTCTACGATCCACGACGCGGCATCGCGTGCCGGTCACCGTCCGGGTGAGGCATGGAGGCGCCGCGGATATGCCCACGGAGGCATGCACCCGTGTCAGTCGCGTTCAACCACACCATCGTCCTCTCCCGGAGCCGGGAGAAGTCCGCCCGTTTCCTCGCCGGAATCCTGGGGCTGAAGGTCGGTGAGCCGGCCGGACCCTTCCTCCCCGTGACGACCGCCAACGGCGTCACCCTGGACTTCGCCACCGTCGACCACGAGATCCCCGTCCAGCACTACGCGTTCCTCGTCTCCGAGGACGACTTCGGCGCGATCCTCGCCCGCCTGGTCGAAGCCCGCGTCCCCATCCAGGCCGACCCCCACGGCCGCCGGCCGGGCCACATCAACCGCGACGACGGCGGCCGGGGCGTCTACTTCACCGACCCCTCCGGCCACGCCCTGGAAGCCTTCACCCGCCCCTACGGCACCGACCCGGCGTCCCCGCTGAACGGCGTGACGGAAGCGGTGCCCGGAGCCCGTTAGTGCTCTGACCGCATAGGTTCGCCGGGTCGATGGTCGTGGCGGTTGGATGGGCGGTGACGTCCGATCCGACCGCTGGAGGTGTGGTGGCCGAGCCTGTCCGTGTGCGCAGACTGACCGACCAGGAGGGGCAGAAGCTGCAGCAGATCGTGCGCCGGGGCAGCACCAGCTCGGTGCGCTACCGGCGCGCGATGATGCTGCTGGCCTCGGCCGGCGGGAACCGGGTGCCCGTGATCGAGGAGGTCCTTCACCGCTTCCCGACCGGGTCTTCGCCTTCGACGAGTTCGGCCCACTCGGGATCAGACCCACCGCGGGCTCGGGCTGGGCCGCACGCCAACACCCCGACCGGCTGCCCGCCAGCTACCACCGCACCCACGGAGTGCGCTACTTCCACGGCTGCTACTCGGTCGGCGACGACCGCCTGTGGGGCGTCAACCACCGCAGAAAGGGAGCCGTGAACACGCTGGCCGTCCCGACGGCGCCCCGATCTACGTCATCCTGGACAACCTGTCCGCCCACAAGGGCAGCGACATCCGACGCTGGGCGAAGAAACACAAGGTCGAGCTGTGTTTCACCCCGACCTACGCCGCGTGGGCGAACCCTATCGAGGCCCACTTCGGGCCGCTGCGGCAGTTCACCATCGCCAACTCGAACTACCCCAATCACACGGTTCAGACCCGGACCCTGCACGCCTACCTGCGCCGGCGCAATGCCAACGCCCGCCGTCGCGATGTCCTGGCCGCCGAACGCAAGGAACGCCCGCGTCCGCAGCGAGAAAGGCATCCGCTGGGGCGGACGCCCCCTCGCCACCGCAGCCTGAACGACCCGGCGAACCTATGCGGTCAGAGCACTAGCCGAGCATCACGACCAGATCGAGCTGCACTTCCTGATGAGTTTCTGATCGATATGGCAGGATTTCCGAATCTCATCTGCGTGTGGTCGTCGTGCAGGATTCAAACGTCTCGGCTGACGTATACGTGACACCTCAACAGGCGGGCCTACCATTCTCGCAACGCTGGTGTCCGGGGCCCGCCACCGCGTCATCACCGGGTAGCCCGTCCAGAAGTGAAAGATTCGATACCTCTCGTGACCGAATGAGCCCTAATTGGCGAATGGCTAGACGCGTCCACCTCGGTAGTGTTATCAAGGATTGCAGCCGAGGCCGCAATGTGCGAGTCGCCGCTCCGTATCCATTTGGTAGCGGGTCGGCGCATGTTTTCCAGCGACCGGGTGCTCCGTTGGGAGCGTGAGGAAATGGGGGAAGATGAAAAAGATCGCGATGGTGATGAGTGCCACGATGCTCGCAGGCGGTCTGTTGTGCGCCACGGGCGGCACAGCACAGGCAGCGCCCGGGAACTGCACTACCTGGACATCCGGCAACAACCAGCGTTTCGGCCACGGCCACTGCGCCACCGGCACGGGTGAGTTCCGGCTGAGGGGTCGTTGCGACCACCGGTGGAGTCCCGACCCGTACTTCACGACAGACTGGGTGCGCCCCGGCAACACTGCCACCGCCGACTGCCGAGACCTCGGAGTCGACCACAGGGCACACAGTCTGTACCTCGAATTCCGCTGAAACAGCGCGTCCGTGATCATGATTGCGGTTGCCGCCAGAAACGTCGGCGGCAACCGCAACTCACGTTCCGGGCACAGTCGATTCGACTCGAGCCGAAGGCATCTTCCAGGCCAGGGCCGACGAAAAGGACGCGGAGTGGCGAGAATACGGCGCCCCTGCGGGACGTGTGCGGAGCGAGGCACGGACGAAGGTTACCCTGGACGAGGTGGAGATGCAGGAAAAGCTTGCCAAGCGTCTGGATCCAGGAGGTCACAACGGCCTACTCGACCACCCCCGCCGGTACTGAGCCGTTTCCATCTTGATCAGTTGGCGAGTTCGAGGGCGACGACGGCTCGGACTATGGCGGTGATCCGGGTGGTGCTGCAGCGGAGCCTGCGCAGGAGCCGCCAGCCCTTGAGGACCGCCATGTCGCGTTCACCGAGGCTGCGGATCTTGGCATGGTCCCGGTTGGCACTAGCCGAGCCGGCCGGTCTCCTGGCGGCCCCGCACCAGCAGCAGCGGGGTCGCCAGGAGGGCCGCACCCGCGAGGGCGATGGCCGGGCGGGGGCCGGTGAGGGCGGCCAGGAGGCCCCAGAGGGCGGTGAGGGCCGCCGTGGTCAGTTTGCCGGTGATCGTCCAGGCGGTCAGGGTGCGGGCGACCCGGTCCGGCGGGGTCAGTTCGAGGCGGCGGGTGGCGGAGAGCGGGTTGAAGACGCCGACCGAGGTGATCAGGCCCAGCTCGACGGCCATCACCAGGAGAAGGCCCGTGACGCCGGGGTGGACGAAGGCCAGCCCGACGGACCAGCACACGCGCAGCGCCCCCGTCGCGTTCAGTACCCGGTCCGTCCCGTAGCGCGCCACCAGCGGGCCGGCCAGCCGCGAGCCGATCAAGCCACCGACGCACGGTACCGCGAACGCGAGGCCGTACTGCCAGGGCGCGAAGCCCAGGTCGCCCAGCATGAGGACGGCGAGCGGCGGCGCCGTCGCCATGATCAGGGCGTTCACCAGGACCGTGTTGAGGAACAGCGGGCGCAGCACCGGCGAGGCGAGGAGGTACCGCCAGCCCTCCAGCAGGTCGGCCGCCCGCAACCGAGACGTCTCCGCGCGCACCGGGCGCGGTTCCCCGCTGCCGATCGCGCGGATGCCGAGCGCCGACAGCAGATAGCTGACCGCGTCCACCGCCACCGTCACCACCGGCCCGAAGACGCCGATCGCCGCCCCGCCGGCCGGCGGCCCGATCATCGTCGCGGTCCACGTCGTCGCCTCGAACCGGCCGTTCGCGGTCAGCAGGTGCTCCGGGCGCACCAGCGTCTTGAGGCAGGAACCGGCGGCCGCCCGGAACGTGATGTCGGCCGCCGCGACGACGACCGACACCACCAGCAGTTGGGTGAAGCCCAGCACGCCGAGCGCGTACGCCACCGGCACGCTCAGCAGCACCCCGCACCGCAGCAGGTCCGCCGCCACCATCACCGGCCGCTTGCGCCGGAACTCCACCCACGGCCCCAGCGGCACCGCCACCACCGCGCCCACCGCGAGCCCGGCCGCCGCCAGCACCGACACCCGCGCCGGGCCCGCGTGCAGCACCACGATCGCGATCAGCGGAAACGCGTCGAACGCGAGCCGCGTACCGAAGGTACTGACCGCGTACGACGCCCACAGCCAGCCGAACGGCCGCCCGAGAGACCTGCCGGCCCCGCCGTCCGCCACCACCGCCCCGGGCCCGCCCGCGCCCGTCACACCCGACTCCGTCACGCCCGCCATCCAAGCGGGTGACGGTGACGTGGATCAAACAACCGAGGCGGGCCCGGATACAACTATGGGTTGTGAGGAGGGGCGGCTCAGCGCTTCAGCAGGTCGCGCAGGGCCCCGGTGACCGTCTCCGGGGGCTCCTCCGCCATGAAGTGGCCGCAGCCCACCGTGTCGTGGCGCAGGTCCGGGGCCCAGGCCCGCCACACCCCGGCGGCGTCCTAGCCGAGCGCCGCGCCCCAGCCCTGCTGGAGCACCGCCACCGGCATCCGCAGCCGGTTGCCGCGCTCGCGGTCGGCCCGGTCGTGGGCCACGCCGACGCCGGCCGAGGCACGGTAGTCGGCCACGATGGACGGCACCGCCTCGCGCGACGCCTTGAGACAGGCGGCACGGACGTCGGCGGACAGGGCGGCCGGGTCCCGGGTCCAGCCGTCGAGGAAGTGGCCGAAGAAGGCGTCCGCCGAGGCGCCGTGCAGCACGTCCCACATGTCCAGCGTCGGCAGCACGTCCAGTGCGGACCGGGTGCGTCACCGCGTCGGGGCGGACGAGCCCGGCCCGCACCGCGACCAGGGCGCCCCGGTCGTGCCGACCGCCTGCCGGACTGGGCGGGCCGAGGCGCGGGACCGGACCGTACGCGAGGCAACGGGTGACCTACTGGATGGTCCACCCGACGCTGCCGACGCCCGAGCTGTAGATCGCGCACACGCCCGAGGATTCGCCGTACTGCCCCGGCGCCAGCGTCACCCACTGGCCGGACACGTCCGGAGCCCGGCCGCAGACGATCTCGGCGCGGAAGGTGACCGTCCGGCCGGTGTTGTTGCTGCACCCGGCGATGCCGTGGTCGGGGTTGTTGTTGTGCACCCAGCCGTTGCAGTCCACGCCCTCCGGGGCGGGGGCGGAGGGGGCGGCCGGTGCGGCCTGGGCCGGGACGGCGAAGCCGGCCGCGGTGAGGGCCAGTGCCGAGACGGTGGCGGCCAGTCCGGCCGTGAGGACGTTCTTCCTGCGGTTCATGCGTACTCCCCGTGTGGTCGCGCCGTGTGGTCGCGTTCGTTCGGTTGCGTGACCAGTCAAGGGGAGGGCGGGCGCCGCGTGAACCTGGGACATGTGAGGGTGACCGCCGCACGGGCGGCAGCGGTCTCACGGCCCCCGACGCACAGCGGGACCGCGGCCCGGCCGGGCAGCGGTCCCGTGGATGTCGCCAGGGCCGGTCAGGCGTCGACGGACTCCTGGGCGTGGCCGTGCAAGCGCTCGACGACCTCGGTCAGCTGGGCGGCGACCTCGGCGTCGTCCGCCGGGTGGGTCTCGGCGAAGCGGGTCATCGAACCGGGGATGGACAGCTTGAGGTCCTCGATCACCTTGCCGCCGGCGAGGCCCACGGCCTTGCGGGTCTCGTCCTGCGCCCACACGCCGCCGAACTGGCCGAACGCGGTACCGACGACGGCGACCGGCTTGCCGGTGAAGGAGCCGGCGCCGAAGGGGCGGGACAGCCAGTCGATGGCGTTCTTGAGGACGGCCGGGATGGTGCCGTTGTACTCCGGCGCGAAGAGCAGGAAGGCCTCGGAGGCGCCCGCGACCTCGCGCAGCTTCGCGGCGGCGGCCGGGACGCTGCCCTCGACGTCGATGTCCTCGTTGTAGAAGGGGATGTCGCCGAGCCCCTCGTACACGTACACCTCGGCGCCCTCCGGCGCGAGCTTGACGGCCGCCTCGGCGAGCTGGCGGTTGTGCGAACCGGCGCGAAGGCTGCCGACGAGCGCAAGGATGCGGACAGACATGAGTACTCCCACTGCTGATTCGGGGACGGCACGCCGAAACGCTGCCGTTACGATCCGGACCGGGGTCCATTTAATTTCTAACATCCTAAACGGACCGCGGTCCAGTTTTACTCCCGATGCTTTACGCTGGCTTCATGTCCGCCGCCCTGCCGCCCTTGCCGAATCCCGGGGAGACCGTCGGCCCGCCCGAGCTGATCCAGCTCGGCACGGGGCTCGAGGAGGACGAGCCCTGCCTGCGCGCGGACGCCGCGCGCAACCGGGCCCGGCTGCTGGAGGCCGCCGAGCGGCTGGTCGCCGAGCACGGCGCGGCCGGGCTCACGATGGAGGCGGTGGCGGCCGCGGCCTCGGTCGGCAAGGGCACGGTCTTCCGGCGCTTCGGGGACCGCACCGGGCTGCTCGCGGCCCTCATGGACCACTCCGAGCGCAAGTTCCAGGCCGCGCTCCTCAGCGGCCCGCCGCCGCTGGGACCCGGGGCGCCGCCCGTCGAGCGGCTGCGGGCCTTCGGCTGCGCACTGCTGCGCCGCTCGGTCGACGAACTGGACCTGCTGGTGGCGGCGGAGCCGAGCGCGGACCGCCGCCACACCTTTCCGCCGCGCCTGTTCCTGCGCGGCCATGTCGCGATGCTGCTGCGGCAGGCGGTGCCGGACGGGGACAGCGAACTGCTGTCCCACACGCTGCTGTCCTACCTCGACGCCGCGCTGATCCACCACCTCACCAGGCAGTGCGGGGTGCCGCCGGAGCGGCTGCGGGAGGGCTGGTTCGACCTGGTGGCCCGGGTGACGCGCAGCGAGCCGCCCACCTGAGCCAGGACCGGGTGGATTTCCTCCGGTACGGACGACGATCCCCCGCCCGGTGGCCCGTATCCGGCTTCTGCCAGGATGCCGTACGTCATGGGCAGATACCGAAGCCGTCCGCCGCCGGGGCCCCCGCCCCGCGCGCCGTCCCCACGAGTGCCGAGGTGGCCCGGCTGGCCGGCGTCTCGCGCGCGACCGTCTCCTACGTCCTCAACGACGCCAGCGCCGTCCGGATCAGCGATCCCACCCGCCGCCGCGTCCGCGAGGCCGCGAGAGAACTGGGCTGCGTGCCGCACACCGCCGCCCGCTCCCTGCGCGCCGGGCACAGCCGCATGGTCCTGATGCCCGCCCCGTCCTTCCCGGCGGGCCCGCTCTATAGCCGGTTCCTCAGCGAACTCCAGTGGGCTCTCGGCCGCCTGGACTACACGGTCATGCAGTACGGCAGCGTCGGCCTGCACGCCGACGCGGCCGCCCGCGCCTGGGCCGAGCTGCGTCCGGTCGCCGTCCTCGTCCCCGGCGCCGGTCTGGGCCCGCAGGGCGTCGAGGTGCTCAAACGCTCGGGCGCCCGTGCGGTGGTCACCGTCGGCCCCGAGGCCATCGAGGGGGCGCACGCCCTGCTCACGGACCAGGAGAGCGTCGGTCACGGCGCGGTCCGCCACCTCTACGACCGGGGCCGGCGCCGGATCGGGGTGGTCGTGCCGGCGGAGGCGGGACTGGACGTCTTCGCGGCGCCCCGCCTGGACGGCGCCCGGCACGCGGTGCGCGGCACCGACGCCACCGTCACCGAACTGCCCCTGGCCCACGAGGAACGGCACGCGGCCCGGCTCGCCGCCCGCTGCGGTGCACTCGGGCTCGACGCGGTGTTCACGTACAACGACGAGTACGGGATGCTGCTGATGCGGGCCCTCCAGGACGAGGGCCTCACCGTCCCCGACGACGTGGCCCTGATCGGCGCCGACGACCTGATGCTGGGCCGGCTGCTGCGGCCCCGGCCGAGCGCGGTCCACCTGGAGCTGCTCTCGGGCCGCGACCTGGCCGCGCTCGTCGACCGCGCGGTCCACGATCCCTGTGCCCCGCCCGAGCGCCACAAGGTGCTGGACTGCGAGGTGGTGCACCGGGAGTCGAGCTGACCGGGCGGCCGACGGCTCCCCTACGGGTCCCGCGGCCCTCCCTCACGGGTGCCGCTGCTCGCCCCCACGGGTGCTGTCACTGCCCTTCCGGGCCGGCCTGGCCACCGGCGGCCTGCGCCTGCTGCTCGGCGACCGCCTTGCGCACCTCGTCCATGTCGAGCTTGCGGGCCTGCCCGATGACGTCCGTCAACGCCTCCTCCGGCAGCGCGCCCGGCTGCGCGAACACGGCCACCTGGTCCCGCACGATCATCAGCGTCGGAATCGACTGGATGCCGAAGGCCTGCGCCAGTTCCGGCTGCGCCTCGGTGTCCACCTTGCCGAACACCAGGTCGGGGTTGGCCTCGGCGGCCCTGTCGTAGACCGGAGCGAACTGACGGCACGGACCACACCAGGACGCCCAGAAGTCGATCAGGACGAACTCGTTGTCCGTGACGGTCTGGTCGAAGTTCTCCTTGGTCAGCTCCACGGTGGTCATGGCGTGATCCCTCTTCCTGGGTTCGGGGGACGGGCACGTCGGCTCAACACCGCCGACCTGGTGGGTATTCCGCGCGCGTACCCATGTGGCCCCGCCGCACACCACCCATCAGACTGACCCCATGACGCAATCGGATTCCATCGCGTACGACGTCGTCGTGATCGGCGCGGGCCCCGTCGGGGAGAACGTCGCCGACCGCACCCGCGCGGCCGGGCTGTCCACCGCCGTAGTGGAGAGCGAACTGGTCGGCGGTGAGTGTTCCTACTGGGCCTGCATGCCCAGCAAGGCCCTGCTCCGCCCGGTCCTCGCCCGCGCGGACGCCACCCACCTGCCGGGATTCGGCCGGTCGGTGCACGACCCCCTCGACGCCTCCGCGGTCCTCGCCCGCCGCGACGGGTTCACCTCCCACTGGAAGGACGACGGCCAGGTCCAGTGGGTGGAGGGCATCGGCGCCGACCTCCACCGCGGCCAGGGACGGATCACCGGACCGCGCACCGTGGAGGTGGAGGCCCCCGACGGCACCCGCCGGGTGCTGACCGCCCGGCACGCCGTCGCCGTCTGCACCGGCAGCGCCGCCGCCCTGCCCCGGCTGCCCGGACTCGCCGAGGTCCGGCCCTGGACCAGCCGCGAGGCCACCAGCGCCAAGAGCGTGCCCGGCCGGCTGATCGTGGTCGGCGGCGGGGTGGTCGCCGTCGAGATGGCCACCGCCTGGCAGGCCCTCGGCTCCCGGGTCACGCTGCTGGTACGCGGCGAGGGCGGCCTGCTGGCCCGTATGGAGCCGTTCGCCGGGGAACTGGTCGCCGAGGCGCTCACCGAGGCCGGCGTCGACCTGCGCCTCGGCGTCTCCGTCGAGTCCGTCACCCGCGAGGGGGACACCGTCGTCGCCGTCACCGACGCCGGGGACCGCCTGGAGGCCGACGAGATCCTCTACGCCACCGGCCGGGTGCCCCGTACCGCCGACATCGGGCTGGAGACGGTCGGACTGGAGCCGGGGTCCTGGCTCCCGGTCGACGACAGCCTGCGCGTCGAGGGCCACGACTGGCTCTACGCCGTCGGTGACGTCAACCACCGTGCCCTCCTCACCCACCAGGGCAAGTACCAAGCCCGGATCGCGGGCGCCGCGATCGCCGCGCGCGCCTCCGGCGTACCGATCCTGGAGTCCGACCCGTGGGGCGCGCACGCCGCGACCGCCGACCACCACGCCGTGCCCCAGGTGGTGTTCACCGACCCCGAGGCCGCGTCGGTCGGCCTCACCCTCGCCGAGGCCGAGCAGGCGGGGCACCGGGTCCGCGCGGTCGACGTCGACATCGCGGTGGCCGGCTCCAGCCTCTACCGGGACGGGTACAAGGGGCGCGCCCGCATGGTCGTCGACCTCGAGAACGAGATCGTCCGCGGCGTCACCTTCGTCGGCCCCGGTGTCGGCGAGATGATCCATTCCGCCACCGTCGCCGTCGCCGGCCAGGTCCCCCTCAGCCGCCTCTGGCACGCCGTCCCGTCCTACCCGACCATCAGCGAGGTCTGGCTCCGCCTACTGGAGGCATACAGGGACAACTGACGCGCGCCCACCGCCCCCAACTGCGGGCGGTCGCCAGCAGCCGGGGGCAGTGGCCTGCCGCCCAGCCGGGGACAGTGGCCTGCCGCCCCGACCGCGGGCAGTCGTGCCGCTGGGGTGGCACGGCTGGGCGCGGCGGCACCGGCAAGCGCCGGCCAGCGAAACCCACCCCCGCCCAGCCCCACGCCGGGTGCCCGCACGACACCGGGCACCCGTCAGCCCTCCACCCCGTCACCCGCCCCCGGCAACCCGAACCCCAGCTCGGCCGCCGCCCGCTCCGGCGTCACCTGCCCCCACCGCTCCACCACCACCGCGTTGGCCGCCAACGACCGCAACTCGGCCCGGTCCAGATACAGCACACCCCCCAAGTGATCCGTCTCGTGCTGCACGATCCGCGCCGGCCACCCCCCGAACACCTCGTCCAGCTCCCGCCCCCGCTCATCGAGCCCCCGCACCCGGACCTCGGCCCACCGAGCCACCACCGCCTGCCACCCCGGCACGCTCAGGCACCCCTCGAAGAACGCGGCCCGCGCCTCCCCGACGGGCTCGTACACCGGATTCACCAGCACCCGGAACGGCTGCGGCACCCGCCCCCGCCCCACCCGCACCTCGTCCGGCACCGTCGCCGGGTCCTCGATCACCGCGATCCGCAGCCCCACCCCGACCTGCGGTGCCGCGAGCCCCACCCCCGGCGCCGCGTGCATCGTCAGCCGCAGTGCTGCCACGAACCGCTCCAACAGCGCCGGCTCCAACTGCCCGTCGAACGGCTCGGCCGACCGCCGCAGCACCGGATCCCCGGCGGCGACGATCGGCAACGGCCCGTCGGTGGACAGCAGTTCCTCGACCCGCTCGGCAAGAGGGGCGTGATCACTCGGAGTTCCCATCGCGCCAGCATGCCACGGGCGAGCCCCGGCCCCCGCTCAGATGTCCGCGAAGTCGCCGGTCAGGGCGGAGGCGATGCGCAGGTGCGTGCCGGCCTCCTCCTGCCGCCCCTGGCGTTCGAGCGTGCGGCCCAGCATGAGCCGGGCGTAGTGCTCGACGGGGTCGCGCTCGACGACGATCCGCAGCTCGGCCTCCGCCCGCCGCAGCTGGGCCGAGTGGTAGTAGGAACGGGCCAGCAGCAGGCGCGGCCCGGTCTGCTCGGGCACCTCCTCGACCAGTCCGTCCAGGACGCGCGCCGCGGCGGCGTAGTCCTTGGCCTCGAAGAACATCCGCGCGCGCTCCCAGCGCTCCGCCGGCGTTCCGTGGTCGTAGTACTTCGTGTCCACTGTGACCTCCTTCGACGCAGGAAACCGCCCCATGTGGTTGAAAATTCCACCATCATGGGGCGGTGCGCCGGGACGGTCGCCCGGGAGGCCGGGCCGGTCAGTGACCGTGGCCGTGGCGCAGCCACGCGGGCCGGTGGCCGCCGCCCGTCTGACGGCGGTGTCCGACCGGTTCGCCGGCCGCCGTGTCGGTGCTGCCGCCCTGGCCGTCGAGCCGGCCGGCCATCGCGTCGCGCTCGTTGGTGGCCCGCTTGGCGGTCTCCCGCTCGTGGCGGCGCTTCTTGCCGCGGTGGCGCGCCAGCACCGTCCCGGCCAGCAGCATCCACATGCCCAGGCCGAAGATCAGGGTCAGCGCGATACCGCCGAGAAAGGCCCCGAGCGTACTGATCGTGAAGGGTTGGCTCCCGAGCAGGGTGACGGTGTAGTCGGGTCCGCCGGAGAGGTTGTACGCGATCAGCAGGCCCGCGAAGGCGGCGGCGCCCGCCATGAGCAGAAGACCCAGCACCAGCATGATTCTCACCTCGTCGCATGGGGGTGTGCTCCCTCCGGGTCACCCGGAGGAAGGGTGCAAAACGCCCATTTTGGCGCTATCCCTCGGTTCGCGTGCCGGTCCGCCCCTCTTGTTCGCCCGCCACGCACCACGGACCGCAGCAGAGGTCGTACGCCATGACGCCCTACGCCCGCCGAGGCGTGCACGGCCAGACCGTGGAGACCCTCGCCCGCCGCATTCTCAGCGGCCGACTCCCCGAGGGCTCGACCCTCGACCTGGTCGCCCTGCGCGGGGAACTGGACGCGAGCCTGACCGCGCTGCGCGAGTCGCTGAAGGTGCTGGCCGCCAAGGGCATGGTCGACGCCCGCCAGAAGCGCGGCACCTTCGTCCGCGCCCGCGCCGACTGGAACCTGCTCGACGCCGACGTCCTGCGCTGGCGCTTCGAGGGCACCGCCACCGCCGGCTCCGACGAGGCCCTGCTGCGGGACCTCGCCGAGGTGCGGGCGCTGACCGAACCCGCCGCCGTGCACCTCGCCACCACACCGACACCGACCTCGCCGCGCTGGATACTACCGCCAGGGCTCGGCCGCCTCCGCTCTCGGCCCCGGCCTCCTGGACGACGACCGCCTCACCGGCGCCGCCCTCCTCCACCTGACCGGCGTCACCCCGGCCCTGTCCCCGACCTGCCGGGCGCTGGTGGAACGCGCCCTGCGCACCCCGCCCCACCGGCGCCCGTACGCCGTCAGCTTCGACGTCAACCACCGCCCGCGCTCTGGCCCCCGGACACCGCCCCCGGGGTCCTGCGGGACCTGGCCGACCGTGCCGACATCGCCCTCGTCGGCCTGGACGAGGCACAGGCCCTGTGGGGCGCCGGCCTCACCACCGCGGTGTCCGCGAACTCCTGGGCGGCCCGCGCATCCTGGTCGTCAAGGACGGGGGCCGCGCCGTCACCGCCTTCGACGCCGAGGGCGCGACCACGGTCCCCGCCCGGGCCGTCGACGTGGTGGAACCGGTGGGCGCGGGCGACGCCTTCGCCGCCGGCTTCCTCGCCGGCCTTACCACCCCGAGCCTCACCCGCGCCCTCCGCCTGGGCCACATCACCGCGGCGTCCGCCCTGACCGTCACAGACGACCACGGCCCCCTCCCGGACAAGCCCATGATCAGGAATCTGCTGACCCTCACGGACCGGGAGTGGAGCGGCGCCGGCGGCTAGCGGCAGCGCGAGACGATGTGCGCGCGGCCGCCGCTCAGCGCGTCCACGACGAAGCCGATGCCGATGCCCAGCATCCAGACGTCCTTGGCCAGGGCCGTGCCGTCCTGGGTCGGGCGCAGGCTGCCCTCCTCGCGCATGCCGGGGGTGCGGAGGTAGAGGCCCACCAGGCCCGCCGAGAAGGCGGTCAGGCCGACCCCGGCCAGGGCGGTGGGGACGACGGGCAGGAGGAGCGCGGTGCCGAGGGCCATCTCGCCGGTGGAGAGCAGGCGGGCGAACGCCGTGGGCTCCATCTTCCCGAGGAACGGGTAGGTGTTCTTCGCCATGCCGTGCAGCATCGCGGCGGTCTGCTCGTCGGCACCGCGCTTGGCCAGACCGGAGTTGAGGAGGAAGGCGCCGGTGGCCAGGCGCGGGGCGACATGCCGGAGTGCGAGGGGCAGACGCATGGGAACTCCTAGGGGCGTTTCCTGGGGATACCCGCGAGCCTAGGGCGGCCGGCGGGGGCGCGCAGCGGGGACTGCGCCGATCGGGTCACGGCGCCGCCCGCCGCGTACGCCCGGCTCGGTACACGCGGTTACTCCCCTCGCCGGACGTGCGCGCGGCCATCGCCGGGCAGCGTGGGGGGCGTGAAACTCCGCCGCCCCGCACGCCGGGCCCTCCTCACCGTCCATGTCGTCGCCTCCGCCGGCTGGCTCGGGCTCACGCTCGGGCTGCTGGCGCTCGGCACGACCGCCGCCACCACCGGCTCACCGGCCGCCCTGGAGGCGAGCGTCCGCTGCATGAAGCTCTTCGCGGACTGGCTGCTGCTCCCGCTGGCCCTGCTCACCCTGGCCGGCGGAGTGGTGCTGGCCCTCGGTACGCCGTGGGGGCTCGCCCGCTACCGGTGGGTGGTCACCAAGTTCTGGCTGACGCTGGCCACCACCACCGCCACAGCCCTCGTCCTGCGCCCCGCGGTGAACGGGGCGGTCGCCGCCGTGGCCGCCGGCGGGCCGCTGCCCGACACCGGGGACGTCCTGATGGGACCGGTCGTCTCGCTGACCGCCTACGTCTTCATGACCGTCGTCTCGGTCCTCAAGCCTTGGGGTCCGACCCGGCGCGGGCGGCGCACTGCGCGCCCCGCACGCGGCGTTCGTAGCATGAGCGCATGAACGGCTCCGTGCCCGACGTGATGCGGGCGGCGTACATCGACTCCGTCGGCCCGGCCGACACCATCCGCCACGGCGAACTCCCCGTCCCGTCCGTCGGCCCCACCGACGTCCTCGTGCGGGTCGCCGCCGTCGCCGTCAACCCCGTCGACACCTTCGTACGCTCCGGGGCGTACGCCACCCCGCTGCCGTTCCCCTTCGTCGTCGGCCGCGACCTGGTCGGCGAGGTCGCCCTGGCCGGTCCCGGCGCGGCGGGCTTCGCCCCCGGACAGCGGGTGTGGGCGAACAGCCTGGGCCACGCGGGTCGGCAGGGCTCCTTCGCCCAGTACGCGACCGTCGCCGCCGACCGCCTCCACCCCGCCCCGCCCGACGTCGACGAGGCCCACCTCGTGGCCGCCGCCCACCCGGCCGCCTCCGCCTGGCTGGCCCTCTTCCGGCACGGCCGGCTGCGCCCCGGCGAGACCGTGTACGTCGGCGGCGGCGGTGGGAACGTCGGGGGAGCCGCCGTCGCGCTCGCCGCCCACGCCGGCGCCCGCGTCGTCGCCACGGCCCGCGCCGAGGACGCCGGGACGGTCCGCGCACTGGGGGCCGCCGAGGTCCTCGACCACCACGCCCCCGACCTCGCCGAGCGCGTACGCCGTGCCGCCCCCGACGGCTACGACCTGCACCTGGACACCTCCGGGCACGGTGTGCTCGCCGACTCCGTGGACGCGCTGGCGTACGGCGGGCGCCTCGTCGCGATGGTGGGACTCGGCACCGGACCCGCCGCGCTGACCCTGGGCCGGCTCTACACCAAGGACGCGAGCATCGTCGGCTTCGCCATCAGCAACGCCACGACCGCCGACCTCGCCGAGGCCGCCCGGGGCGTCGTCCGCGCCCTGCGCGACACCCCCTGGCGGCCCCGCATCGCCGACCGGCTGCCCCTGTCGCGCACGGCGGAGGCCCACCGCCGGCTGGAGGCGGGCGGGGTACGCGGGCGGCTTGTCCTCACACCGGACGGCTGATCCGCACGCCCGTCCCCTTGATCGGCTCTCCGGCGTCGGGCAGGCGGGTCATCATGGGCGTACCGGAGAAGCGCCGACGTACCGCGCTCGCGCGCCTTCTCCGCCGACGTGCTCGGCGGCGCGGTCGTGCTCGCGGAGAACCCCCGCATCGTCAAGCTCGCCAACGGCTGGCTCATCATGAACCCGGGCGGCGGCCCCCCGGTCAAACCCGACGTCACCCTGCGCCCGCCGGACGACCCCGGCACGGCGTCCAGCTTCCTCGACATCCGCGTCGCCGACATCGAGCGCTGCCACCGCGAACGGACCGATCCGGCCGCCGAGTTCCTCACCCCGCCCCTCGACCGCAAGGACCCCGCCCCTCGACCGCAAGGCCGAACCGCGCTGCTGCCTGCGCGACCCCGACGGCTACCCGATCGAGGCCGGCCGGTCCACCGGCCTGCGGAACGGCATCCCCGCCGACCCGCCCGCAGGGCAGGACTGACCCGAGCCGGTGCCGCGGCCAAGGCTGCGGCTGCGGGCGGACGGTGAGCATCTGCTGGGCGTGGCCCACCGGGCCGGCCACGTCGTGGACCCGGGCTCGTGGACAGACCCGGGCTCGTGGACAGACCCGCCCCCGCGCGCCCGGCGAGGTGCCGGTCCAGGGCGTGCACCAGCAGACCCCCGAGCGGACTGAAGTGCTGCTCGTCCGCGCTCCACGCCCCGCCCGCGTGCGGGGTGGGCTGGTAGCGGTGCTCGTCGACGCGGACGTAGTAGCTGTCCGGGGTCGTGGTGCCGGTGTTCAACGGGCTGTTCCTGCGAGGAGGGAGGCGGTGACGGGCCGCGCCCAGGATAGTTCGGGGGCCGGCGCGGCACCCGCCCCAGTGGTGGCGCCCTCGCCCCGACCGCAGGCTGGGAAGGGGACGGGACGACGAGACGAAGGAGCATCGGCATGGCGAAGGGCAAGAGCGGCGACAAGAAGCTCGGCAAGGGTGACAAGGTCGCCTGGAGCACCCACGGCACCGAGACCGAGGGCGAGGTGGAGAAGAAGATCACGGAGCGCACCGAGGCCGCCGGCCGCACGGTCGACGCGTCCTCCGACGACCCGCAGTACCAGGTCCGCAGCGACAAGTCGGGCCGCTCCGCGGTTCACAAGCCGTCCTCGCTGAAGAAGAAGTGAGCGCCGGCGTGGACGCCGAGGAGCGCGAGGAGACCTGGGGCGACTTCCGCGACCTGGTGAACATGACCCCGGCCGACCTGGAGAAGTGGCTGCGCACCGACACCTCGCGCGACGCCGGCCGCCACAAGGACGGCGGGGAGTCCACCGGGCACGCTTCCGGCCGCAGGATCGTGGAGATCCTGCGGACCGGGAAGGGCGACCTCACGGACGACGACTACGGGCACATGCGCAAGGTCGTCGGCTACGTCCGCCGGCACCTGGCGCAGCGGCCGTCGGGCGATGTCGAGGACACCCGGTGGCGGTACTCCCTCATGAACTGGGGCCACGACCCCCTGGCGTGACACCGGCCGCCGTGCCGGGCTCCGCCGGCCGCCGGGCGGCCTCGCGCGCGGCGGCCCGGGCGATGTTGCGGGCCATGCCGCCGAAGACCACGGCGTGGAACGGCGACACGCTCCACCAGTAGGCGTGGCCCGCCAGTCCGTGCGGGTGGAACAGCGCCCGCTGCCGGTACCGCGACCGCCCGGCGCCGTCCGCCTCGACGTACATCTCCAGCCATGCCAGCCCCGGCAGCCGCATCTCGGCGCGCAGCCGGAGCAGCCGGCCGGGGAGGATCTCCTCCACCCGCCAGAAGTCCAGCGAGTCACCCGCCCGCAGCCGGGCGGCGTCCCGGCGGCCGCGGCGCAGGCCCACCCCGCCGACCAGCCGGTCGAGCCAGCCGCGTACCGCCCAGGCGAGCGGGAAGGAGTACCAGCCGTTGTCGCCGCCGATGCCCTCCACCACCCGCCACAGCGCCTCGGGCGGGGCGGCGACGGTGAGCGAGCGGTCGTCGGTGTAGAGGCTGCCGCCCGCCCAGTCCGGGTCGGTGGGCAACGGGTCGCTGGGCGCGCCCGGCACCGACGCGGACGACCAGCGGGTGCTGACCTGCGCGTCGTGCACGCGCCGCAGCGCGAGGCGTACGGCGTCGTCGAAGCCGAGCGGATAGCCGGGCGGCGGGGGCACGTACCGGACGATGTCGTTCTCCCGGCACACCACCTCGTGGCGCAGGGACTCGGTGAGCGGGCGCGCGATGGACGCCGGGACGGGGGTGACCAGGCCCACCCAGTGGCTGGACAGGCCGGGGGTCAGGATCGGCACCGAGAGGATCAGCCGCTTCCGCAGCTCGGCGACGCGCGCGTAGCGGACCATCATCTCCCGGTAGGTGAGGACGTCCGGCCCGCCGATGTCGAAGGCGCGGGAGACGTCCGCCGGCATCCGCGCACTGCCGGCCAGGGCGCGCAGCACGTCCCGCACGGCGACCGGCTGGATGCGGGTGTGGACCCAGCTCGGCGTCACCATCACCGGCAGGCGTTCGGTGAGGTAGCGCAGCATCTCGAAGGAGGCCGACCCGGAGCCGATGACGACGGCCGCCCGCAGCACGGTCGTCGGCACCCCGGAGGCCAGCAGGATGCGGCCGACCTCGGCGCGGGAGCGCAGATGCGGGGAGAGCGCGTGTTCCGGGACCCCGGCCGGCGTCAGACCGCCGAGGTAGACCAGGCGCCGCACCCCGGCCGCCTCGGCCCGCTCGGCGAAGATGCCGGCCGCCCGCCGGTCGGTGTCCTCGAAGTCGTCGCCGCTGCCCAGCGCGTGCACCAGGTAGTAGGCGACCTCCACGCCCTCCATCGCCCGCGCCACCGAGTCGGCGTCCGTGACGTCGCCGCGCACCACCTCCGCCTGTCCGGCCCAGGGCTGGTCGCGCAGCTTCTGCGGGGAGCGGGCGAGGCAGCGCACCCGGTACCCGGCGGCGAGGAGCTCCGGCACCAGCCGGCCGCCGATGTAGCCAGTTGCGCCGGTGACCAGGCACAGCGGCCCGGTCCCGTCGTCGCTCACCCGGTCGGGTCCTTCACCGGTCCCGCTCTCGCTCATGGTGCCGCTCCCTCGCTCGCCGTGCGGGTCGTCCCCCGTGACCCTTCCCCGCGAAGGGCCCCGGTGGACGCGCCCCGGCCCCAGGTTGACCCTTCTATACGCTGATCACGTGGCGACAGCGAACCAGCGCGACCAGCGCGACCAGCCGGTCCGGCACGACCAGCGCGACCAGCCGGTCCGGCACGACCAGCGCGACCAGCCGGTCCGGCACGACCAGGACGCGCACGAGCGGGGGACCGGCGGCCCCGGGCCCGAGGGCCCCGCCCCCGAGGCGGACGGCCCGCACGTCCTGGCCGTACGGCTGCGGCGGATGAACGGCGAGATCAACCGCCTCGTGCACGGCTTCGCCGGCAGCCAGGGCCTGCACGCCACCGACGTCCAGGCGCTCGCGGCCATCCTGGACGCGCGCGAGCCCATGACGCCCGGGCGGCTGCGCGAACACCTCGGGCTCACGTCGGGCGCGGTGACCGCGTGCGTGGACCGGCTCGAACGCGCCGGGCACGTGCGCCGGGTCCGGGAGAGCGCCGACCGCCGGGTGGTCCACCTGCACTACGTGCCCGGCGCCCGCGCGGCGGCCCGGACGTACTTCCGCCCGCTGGCCGAGGCCGCCTCCGCCGCCTGCGCGCGCTTCGACGAGGCGGAACTGGCGGTCGTGGCCCGTTTCCTGGGCACGCTCAACGAGGAACTGCGGCTCGTGCGCTCCGACGAGGGCTGAATTTCGCGGCCGTCACCGCATCCAGAGGGACGGCGGGGGCAGTAGTGGGAGTGTCATACCGGTCCGGTCAACTCAATCATTGAGATTGTTTATGATCGAGCCAATCTGGTCGAGTTGTTCGACCGGGCCACCATCGATGTCCGCTGACGCCCGCCAACGCACAGGGAGACCCGTACCCCCATGCCCCTCTCCTCCCGGTGGGCCCGCTGGCTCGTCCCGGTCCTCCTGCTCCTGGTCTGGCTCGGCATCGGCGGCACCCTCGGCCCGTACGCCGGGAAGCTCGGCGAGGTCGCCACCAACGACCAGGCCGCCTTCCTGCCCCGCAGCGCCGAGTCCACCCGGGTGATCGACGAGGGCAAGGCCTTCCAGCAGGACGAGACCCTCCCGGTGATCGTCGTCTGGACCGCCGACGGCGACGGCGACCGGGTCACCGCTCGGCAGGCGGCGGCCACCCGCGCCGTCGCGGAACTGGAGGCAACGCCCGGCACCGTCGGCCCCGCCTCGCCCGCGCTGCCCTCGCGCGACGGCGAGGCCCTCCAGGCCGTCGTCCAGGTCGAACCCGACCTCGGCGACCGCCTGCCCGACGTGCTGGACCGCATCCACGCGAAGGTCGACCAGGTGCCCGGCACCCGGGCCCAGCTCGTCGGCCCCGCGGCCTCGCAGGCCGACCTCTCCGACGCCTTCTCCGGCATCGACGGCCTGCTCCTCGGCGTCGCCCTGATCACCGTGCTGGTCATCCTGCTGCTCGTCTACCGCAGCGTCCTGCTGCCCGTGGTGATCATCCTCGGCGCCGTCTTCGCGCTGGGCCTGGCCTGCGCCGTCGTCTACGCCCTCGCCGACCGCGGCGTCGTCCGCGTCGACGGGCAGGTCCAGGGCATCCTCTCCATCCTGGTCATCGGCGCCGCCACCGACTACGCCCTGCTGCTCACCGCCCGCTACCGCGAGGAACTCGCCCGGCACCCAGACCGCATCACCGCCGTACGCGCCGCCCTGCGCGCCTCCTGGTCGGCCGTCGTCGCCAGCGCGGCGACCGTCGCCCTGGGCCTGCTCGCGCTGCTGATCAGCGACCTGACCAACAACCGCGCCCTCGGGCCCGTCGGCGCCATCGGCATCGTCTGCGCCGTCCTGAGCACCCTCACCTTCCTGCCCGCCGTCCTGGCCCTCCTCGGCCGCGCCGCCTACTGGCCGGCCAGGCCCGTCCGCGCGGGCGACCCGGAGGCCGGCCACCGGCTGTGGCACCGCGTCGCCGAGCGGGTGGACCGCGCCCCGCGCCGGATCTGGGCCGCCTGCCTCGTCGCGCTGCTCGCCTGCGCCGCCTTCGCGCCGACCCTGACCTCCAAGGGCGTGCCGCTGGACGAGATCTTCGTCAACGACGCCCCCTCGGTCGCCGCCCAGCAGACCCTCGCCCGGCACTTCCCGGGCGGCTCCGGCAACCCGGCGGTGATCATCGCCGACGCCGGCCGGCTGGACCCCGTCCTCGCCGCCGCCCGCGACACCGACGGCGTCGCCTCCGCCGACCCGGTGACCGCCTCCGGCCGCCCCGGCGGCGGGGAGCCGAAGGTCGTCGACGGACGGGTGCGGATCGACGCGACCCTCCAGGCGCCCGCGGACAGCGACGCCGCCAAGAGCGCCGTGGCCCGGCTGCGCACCGCCGTCCACGGTGTGCCCGGCGCGGACGCCCTGGTCGGCGGCTACACCGCCCAGCAGTACGACACCCAGCACACCGCCGAGCACGACCGCACCCTCATCGTGCCCGTCGTCCTCACCATCATCCTGGTCATCCTGATCGCCCTGCTGCGGTCCCTGCTGATGCCGGTGCTGCTGGTGGCGACCGTGGCGCTGAACTTCGTCGCCACCCTCGGGGTCGCCTCCCTCGTCTTCACCCACGTCTTCGGCTTCAGCGGCACGGACGCCTCCGTCCCGCTGTACGGGTTCGTCTTCCTGGTCGCCCTCGGCGTGGACTACAACATCTTCCTGATGTCCCGGGTCCGGCAGGAGGCGCTGCACCACGGGGTGCGCCAGGGCATCCTGCGGGGCCTGACCGCCACCGGCGGCGTCATCACCTCCGCCGGGGTGGTCCTCGCCGCCACCTTCGCCGCGCTCGGGGTGATTCCGCTGGCCTTCCTGGTGCAGATCGCCTTCATCGTGGCGTTCGGCGTGCTGCTGGACACCCTCGTGGTGCGCTCGCTGCTGGTCCCGGCGCTGGCCCGCGACATCGGCGGGGTGCTGTGGTGGCCGGGGCGGCTCGGCCGGCGGGCGCCGGAAGACCCGGCGGCGGACTGAGGGTCAGGCGCCGGACGCCGGGCGGACCGTGCCGAGGAAGCGCCGTACCGCGATCTCGACGACCACCCGCTCCGGGTTCTCCCGGGGCGGCCGGTACCGGGCCTCGTAGCGGGCCACCGCGTCACGGACCGACTCGGGGTCCTCCCGTACGGTCGCCACGCCCTCCAGGGTGGACCAGCGGCGGCCGTCCACCTGGCCCACGGCGACGGACGCGTCCCCGGCCCGCCGCACGTTGCGCACCTTCGCGGTGTCCCGGCCGGTGATGATCCGCGCGGTGCGCGTCGCGTGGTCGTACGTCACCCCGACCGGCACCAGGTGCGGGCTCCCGTCGGCGCGCGGCGTGGCCAGGAAGCACACCCGGCGCTCCTGCCAGAACGCCGTGAACTCGTCGTCGGCCTCGTGCCGTTCCCCGGTGCCCATCCGAACTCCTCGCCTCAGTCCCGTACGTGTCCCGTACGGGCCGTGTCCCGTACGGGACAGCATCGCCCAGCGGGGCGGCCGGCCGCTCGGCGGGGGCGCGGGAAGGGGCAGGGCTCAGGCGGCGTCCCGGTCGGCCGCCGGGAGTTCGGCCGGTTCCACGCCGGGGGCGGCGGGGGAGCGGGCGCCCCGGCCGCCCGGGATCAGCCGCAGATGCCGGCGCCGGGCGTGCCGACGGGCCGGGGCCTCGCGCGGATCACCGAACAGCCGGTCCTCCAGATACGTCATCAGGAACAGCAGCAGCCCGAGACCGGGCAGCAGCAGGACGGCAACGGTAACCACGCCGCGGGTCCCCCTCCGCTGTGGATGTTCCCCCACGGGTGCCCGGGCCGGCGCCGGTGATGGGCCGGTACCCGGTGAAGATGGCGCAACTGTCGGACAGGGCGGTCATATGCCGGAAAGCGGACGAATCTCCTCGTGTGTTCATGCTCGCGCCGTCCCCGGGTAGGCGGGCCCGACGGCAGACCCGACCCCCGACGAACGGAGCGAGTGAGCCGATGTCGCACACCCCACCCCTTACCGGCCCGGACCCGGACACGCCGTTGGCGGCCTCGTGGTCGGACTGGGCCGGCGACCACACCGCGGCCCTGATCGGCATCCCGCTGCGCATCGCGCTCATCGTCGTGGTCCTGCTGCTGGTGCGCGCGCTGGCCAGACGCGCCATCACCCGGGTCGTCCAGCGGGTCCTGGAACCGTCGGCGGGCGAGTCCGGGCGGAGCCGGCCCCGCCGCACCGGTCGCGGGGCCGCCGTCCTGCACCGCGACCGGTCCCGGGCTCGGCAGCGCCGCGAACAACGGGCCCGCACCATCGGCTCGGTGCTCAGCAGCGCGGTGACCATCGTGCTGTTCATGGTCGGCGTCGCGATGGTGCTCGACCAGGTCGGCATCGCGCTGGGCCCGCTGCTGGCCAGTGCCGGGGTCGTCGGCCTCGCCATCGGCTTCGGCGCCCAGAGCCTCGTCGCCGACTACCTCTCCGGCCTGCTCATCATGGTCGAGGACCAGTACGGCGTCGGAGACTCCGTCGACCTCGGCGAGGCCGTCGGCGAGGTGGAGCAGGTCGGCCTGCGGCTGACCCACGTACGCGACCTCAACGGCGGTCTGTGGCACATCCGCAACGGCGAGATCCTGCGCGTCCGCAACGACAGCCAGGAATGGGCGCGCGCCGTCCTGGACGTCGCCGTCGCCCACGACGCCGACCTCGACACCGTCTACGCCGTCCTGGAGGAGACCGGCCGCACCCTGCGCCAGGACCCGGACTTCGGCGACGCGCTGCTGGAGGACCCCGCGGTGTGGGGCGTGCAGTCCGTCGACTCGGACGGGGTGCTGGTGCGGATCGCGGTGCGCACCGTGCCGCTCCAGCAGTGGGGCGTCACCCGCGAACTGCGCCGCCGGGTCAAGGAGGCCCTGGACGCGGCGGGCGTCGACATCCCCTACCCGCGCCGGCCGGTGTACGTGCGTGAGGGCGCCGATGCCGGTGATGAGTGATGTCCGATTTGTTGAAAAAGTTATCTTCTGAGAATTTTGAGAAAGAAGGCATGCTTTGAGGCATCCTGGACACCCTTGGACGTGAAGGCCATTTGGCTACCAGAGGGAGATGGTGAAATGCCTTCCAAGGACAGGGTGCTCGAGGAAGTCACCCAGGACATCGACATCGACGCGGCACTCGACCCCGCCGAGCCCGACGGAGTCTTCCGCGACAGCCGCGAGTGCGCGGCGCTCGCCCTCCAGTCCGGTGGAGGGAACCTGCTGCTCTCTCCGCCCACCCCGCGCCCGAAGAAGGGCTGACGGACCGACGGGAGCAGTGAGATGGAGCAGTCGAGCACGTCCGCCCTCTTGCAGGGCACGGTGCTGGACCTCGCTTCCGACGTGGTCTCCGCTCTTCGGAGCGGAGACCACGTGCGAGCGGGGAGCACCCCGGCGGACGGCGGCGAGGGCGCGGGCGTCCTGCGCGCCGCGGTGCGCGTCCTGGGCGCCGACACGCTGTTGCCCACCGCCCTGCTGGGCATGGCGCCCGACCCCGGCCGGCTCGCCGTGTTCAAGGACTCCGTGGCGGCCCACCCGCCGCGCGCCGACGCGGCCCCCGCCGTCGTATGGAGCCACTGGGGCATGGCCCGTGCCCTGCGCCGGCTCGAACAGCCCCTGCCCGACCCGCTCGCCGACGACCCCGGTGCCGAACCCGACGCCGGCTGGCTCGACGACGCGACCTGGCAGACCCTGACCCACCAACTCGCCGTCCTCGCCCCGCTCGCGCTGCCCGGCGAGGAGTGCGCGATCACCCGCGCGGCCCGGCGCCGCCCGGTGGATGTCGCCCGCGGCTTCGTCCGCGCGGTGCGCCGCCGCGACTGGCAGCAGGCGGCCGGCGCCGGACGCTGGCTCACCCTCCTGGACGGGGTGCCGGACACCCTCGGCCTCGCGGCCGGACTCGACTTCGTACGGCTCATGGGCGGCGCCGACGCGCGGGTGGCCCTGCAACTGGAGGCGGCGCGGCTGATGCCGGCCGGAGTCCTGCTGTGAGCATCCGCGCCGTCGAGGAGGCCGCACTGCAGTGGGTGTGGACCCACCGCGGGCGCTTCGCGCTCGGCGAGGACGCGCTGACCGCCGAGGGCCAGGTCAACCGGACCTGGAAGCCCCTGGGCGAACTGGCCCGGGTCTGCGCCTCCGTGTCGGCCTGCACCGGTCCCTCGGACCCGGTGCACACCCGCGCCCGCGAACTCCTCGACTTCGCCTGGCGGCAGACCCGCGAGGGCGAACTGTTCCCGCTGATGCAGTCGCTGGAGCCCTTCGCCACGTACCCCCTCGAGGTGTACGCAGCCTTCGCCTCCGCCGGCTTCCGCCACCCCGGTTACGAGGCGTCCGCCGCCGTGGTGGCCCGCACCCGCGGCTGGCGGCTCACCGAGCAGTACCCCACCCGGCGGCTCGGCATACTGGAGGCCGAGCGGCGCAGCGGCATCCGCCCCCACGGCCCCGTGCCGCAGGCGCTGGACCGCACCTGGCTGGGCGGCCTGCCGGAACCCTGGACCTTCGAACGCGCGGCCGGTTACGCGCTCACCCACGTCGTCTTCCACCTCACCGCGTGGGGCCGCGAGCCCCACGGCATGCCGCCCGACCTCGCGTCCTACCTCCTGCACTGGCTGCCGCCCTGGCTCGACACCTGCCTGGAGGCCAGGATGTGGGACCTGGGCTGCGAGTTGCTGGCGGTGGCGGCGAGCCTGCCGCGCCGGCCCGACTCCGCCGTCCTGGACGACGCCTGGTCCCGGATCGCGGACGCCCAGCACACGTCCGGCGCGCTCCCCGAGGAGGGCGTCGTCCAGGACGCCGCCGATGCCGAGGAGACGGCCGGGGAGACGGCCGAGGAGGCGGCTGAGGAGACAGCCGAGGGGACGGCCGAGGAGACGCCGGGCCCGGACCCGTACGACTTCACCGACTGCTACCACTCCACCCTCATGGCCGCGTTCGCCGCGTCCCTCACCACCGCGGACCCGCCCGCGGGCCCCGGGGACGCGCACCGCACCGAACGACCCGCCGGACAAGGAGTGCCGGGATGACGGACACCCGCCTGATCCACCGCGTCGGAGCCGGCGCCCTGGAGTGGCTGTGGGCCCACCGCGACGGGTTCCGGCTGGAGGAGGACGTGGACCCTGAGATCGGCTTCCTGGAACGCTTCAAGCCGATCGGCGAACTCGCCCTCATCTGCAAGGTGCTCTTCCGTGAGGGCGTCGCCGGCTCCCGGCAGGCCCGGCTCGCCCGCCAACTCCTCGACCACACCTGGCGCGAGACCCTCGACGGCGGCCGCACGCTGGTGCGCGGTCAGCGCGTCGAGCCCTTCTCGCCCGTGCCCTTCGAGGTGTACCTGCCCTTCAAGGAACTGGGCTACAGCCAGCCCGAGGTGGAGCGGGCGACCCTCCTCAACCACCGGCTCGACAGCTGGACCCGCTTCCCGGTGACCCCGACCCGGCGCCTGGGCCTGTCCGCCTTCCAGCGCCGCTTCGGCCTGACCGCCCGGCCCCCCGAGGCCGACCTCGTCGCCGGCACCTGGCTGGCCGGCACCCCCGAGCCCTGGACCGTCGAGGGCCATACGGCGTACGACGTCACGCACACCGTCTTCCACCTCACCGACTGGGGCGAGAACCCGGGCGGCCTGCCCCCGGACGTCGCCGAGTACCTCGCGACCTGGCTGCCGGTGTGGATCGACGACTGGCTGGACCTCGAACGCTGGGACCTGCTCGGCGAACTCCTCGTCGTGGACGCCTGCCTGCCCCGGCCCACCCTGGACGAGGCGGCCTGGGAGGGCTTCGCCGCCGCCCAGCAGCCCGACGGCGCCATGCCCGCCGTCCGCTCCATGCCCGAGGCCCACGACCCCGACACGCTGTTCGACCTGGTGTACCACCCGACGCTGGTCGCCGCCTTCGCCTCCCTGCTCGCCACCTCACGCGCCCTCACCGAACTGGCGGGCACCGCGTCATGACGGGCCACCCCGCGGGCCGCCCCGCGCCCTGGCCGGGCGACCCCGCCCCCGACGAGGAGACCCCGCAGCCCATGAAGCCGGCCGACGAGCGGGAACTGCGCGCGCGCCTCGCCGACGCCGCCGACGCCTCCGACGCGCCCGACGTGGTCTTCGCCGTCTCCCGGCACGGCCGCCGCACCCTCCACACCGGCGGCACCGCCCCGGCCCCCGCCGTCCCCCGCGCCGACCTGCGCTACGAGATCGGGTCGGCCTCCAAAACCTTCACCGGGCTGCTGCTGACCCGGCTGATCCGGCGCGGCGTGCTCACCGGCGGCGAGGCGGCCACCGCCTGCCTGGACCCCGGCCGCCCGGCCGGACCGCACCCGGTGACCCTCGCCCACCTCATCACCCACACGGCGGGACTGCCCGCCCTGCCCCGCGACTTCGTCCGCCGGGGCCTGCCCGCCTGGCACACCAACCCCTACGCCCGCTATCCGGCCGACCGGCTGATCGAGACCTTCCTGAGCCACCGGCCCCGGCACCGCCCCGGCACCCGCTGGCACTACTCCAACTACGGCGTCTCCGTGCTCGGCCACGCGGTCGCCGCCACCGTCGGCACCGCCTGGGAGGACCTGCTCGACCGGCAGATCCTGCACCCCCTCGGCCTCAGCGGTACGGCACTGCGCGCCGAGGACCCGACGGTCGACGCCCTCGGCCACCGCAAGGACGGCCGCACCCCCGTCCCGCCCTTCGACGCGGGCGGCTTCCAGGCGGCCGGCGCCGTCCGCTCCACCCCGCACGACCTGCTCACCTTCCTGGAGGCCCACCTGGACCCCGCCGGCTCCCCGGCCGCCGGCGGACTGGGGGCGGTCCGGGTGCCGGTACTGCGGCGGGGCCTGGGGCACCGGCACGTGCACACCGTGGCCTGGTTCCGGCACCCCACCGACGGCGGGCCGATGTACTTCCACAGCGGCGCCACCCTCGGCCAGCAGGCGTTCCTCGGCTTCCGGCCCGACACCGGCACGGCCCTGGCCGCCGTGTGCACCAGACGCTTCCGCGCCCGGGACCCGTTCATCGCGACGGCGTACGCGCTGCTCGCCGAGGGGTAGCGACCCGGGTCGGCGCGGGACCCCCTCCGAGAGGGGAGCCCGCGCCGACCCGTGCCCGCCTACGTTCCGTCAGACCTTCTGCCACAGAGCCGGCGTGCTCGCCGGCGAGCCCACGCCCTGGGCCTGGTGGCTCTGCAGACACCGGTACCGCCCGCCGTCGTACGAGACGGTGGTGCCGACCTCGTAGACCCGGCCCGCGGACCAGGCGTCCCCCGCCGCGTTGTCCTGCGGCGCGGGCGTCTGCGTCGCCGCCGAGGTGGTCTTCAGGGTCAGGCCGAAGTCGCTGAGCAGCGGGTTGACCGGCTGGTAGAACGTCGTCCCGCCACTCGTGCAGTCGCCGGAGCCGCCGGACGTCGTGCCCTGGGCCTCGGTGCCCGAGACGAACGGACCGCCGGAGTCACCGGGTTCCGCGCACACCGACGTCTGGGTGAGCCCGTCGACGGTGCCCTCCGGGTACGTGACGCTCGTGTCGTGCTGCTGGACCGTGCCGCAGTGCCAGCCCGTGGTCGAACCGGAACGGCACACCGAGGCACCCACCAGCGCCTCCACGGACCCGGAGATCTGGATCTTCTCCCCGCCCTGCGCCTTCACGTCCGGTGTCGCGGTCCAGTCCGCGCCGACGCCCACCCACGCCATGTCCTTGCCCGGGAAGGTCGACGCCTGGAAGGTGCCCTGGTCGGCCTCGTTGTACCCGGTGGTGGTGGCGCCCGGGTCGCCGCAGTGGCCGGCCGTGGCGAAGCCCTGCTGCTCGCCCTTGATGACCGAGAAGCCGATGGAACAGCGGGCCTGGTCGTCGATGTAGTAGGCGTCGCCGCCCACCAGGTCCTCCAGCACCCGCGGCTGGTCCGGCGAGACGCGCACGCCCACGTCCTGGGACGGCACCCCGGCGATGTCCACGAAGGACGCCGCGGCCGACGAACTGGTGGCCTGGACCACGACCCGGTTGGTCTTCACGTCCACGAACCAGACCGGCGTCTGCCGGGTCCCGGTCCGCACGGCGGCGGCGTCCAGCTTCTCCTTGATCCCGCGCAGCTGGGCCAGGTTCCGCCCCACCACGGCCGCCTTCGCGCCCTGCGCCTCGATGGCGGCGGTGTCGGCGGCGTCGGTGGTGGCGACGGTCAGCTCGGCGGAGGTCGCGCCGCTCACCCACGCCCCGGCGAAGCGGTCGCCGAGGGTGTTGCGGAGCATCCCCGCGCGGGTGCCCGCCTCGGTCTCGTTGACCAGCCGCGCCGTGGCCTGGCCCGGCGCCAGCCGCAGATCGTGCTCCAGCGCGCGCAGCAGACCCGCCGACGGGGTCACGGCCTCGGATGCACGGGCCGCTGCGGGCCGTGCGCCGGGGGCGGGCGGCGGAGCGGCCGACGCGGCCGCGGGGAGCGCGGTCACGACCAGGGCGCCGAGCGCGGTGAGGGCTGCGCGACGGCTGAGCGCGGCGTGTCTGCCGACCATGCGATGTGCCTCCTTCGAGAGCTGTGCGAGACAGCGGGGTGAGCCGGTGAGGGTGGGGTGAGTACGTGACGGTGGGGCAGGTGCGTGACGGTGGGTCACGGGAGCTGGTGCGGCGAAGTCACAGGCCTTGCCGCAAAGGTCCGCGGCGATACCCGCCCCGGGGCGCATTCGCGCGATGGGGGACGCCGTGGGTGCAAGTGCAGTACGCGGCACCCGTGCCGCGGGTCCGGCTCAGGCCGGTTTCAGGCCCGGCGCGCCGGCCTCGGTGACGAAGGACGCTGTCGTGGTGACCGGGGCGCCGGGCGTGCTGACGGCGGAGACGGTGCGGAAGTCGAGGTGGGTCGACTGCCGGCCCAGCTCGGCCCGGACGTAGCCGCGCTTGCCGTTGTAGAACTTCATGTGCGGGTTGGCCCGCAGATACAGGTCCCAGTTGGCGGGCTGCTCCACACCGTCCCGGCCGCTGGCCACCGACGTGCAGGTGACCTCGGTGCCGACGGTCGCGGACGCCGGGTCGTCGAAGTCCTCCTTCACGTCGAGGGCGTACGCCACGTGGACGTCGCCGGTGAGGATCAGCCAGTTGTCGACCCCGGCGGCCTTCGCCCCGGCCACCACCCGGTCGCGCGAGGCCCGGTAGCCGTCCCAGGCGTCCATCGACAGCGGGGCGTCGGCGGTCACGTCGAACTTGCGCTGGGAGAAGCAGACCTGCTGGGGCATCACGTTCCACAGCGCCGTCGAGCTCTTCCAGCCGTCCAGCAGCCACTGCTCCTGCGCCGCGCCGGTCATGGTGCGCGCCGGGTCGTCGGACTCGGCGCCCGGCGCGTGCGGACGGTCGTCGTATGCCTGGTCGGAGCGGTACTGGCGGGTGTCGAGGAGGTCGAACTGGGCGAGCGTGCCCCACTGGAGCCGCCGGTACAGCCGTGCGTCCGGGCCCTGCGGGAGCTGGGCGGCGCGCAGCGGCTGGTTCTCCCAGTACGCCCGGTAGGCGGCGGCCCGGCGCAGCAGGAACTCCTCGGGCGGGATGCCGTTCTCGGCCTTGTCGCCCGCGTAGTTGTTCTCCGTCTCGTGGTCGTCCCAGGTGACCACGAAGGGGTGCGCGGCGTGCGCGGCCCGCAGATCCGCGTCGCTCTTGTAGAGCGAGTACCGCAGCCGGTAGTCCGCGAGGGTCATCGTCTCCCGGTTGAACACGTCGGGCAGCGTGATGTCGGTGTACCGGCGTTCGCCGCCCGCCGAGTCGACCGCGTACTCGTAGAGGTAGTCCCCGAGGTGGAAGACCACGTCGACGTCGTCCTGGGCGACGTGCCGCAGCACCGTGTAGTAGCCGTCCTGGTACGCCTGGCAGGCCACGGCCGCGAGCCGCAGCGAGGAGACGGCGCTGCTCGCGTGCGGTGCGGTGCGGGTGCGGCCGGCCGGGCTGAGCCAGGTGCCGGCGCGGAAGCGGTAGTAGTACACCGTGCCCGGCGTCAGGCCCTTCACGTCGACGTGCACGCTGTGGGAGTACTCGGCGTGGGCGTCGGCGGTGCCCTTGAACAGGACGGCCGCGAAGTGCTCGTCGAGGGCCATCTCCCACTCGACGGTGACCCGTTCGGTGCCCATCCCGCCGTCCGCCGCGAACGGTTCGGGCGCCAGCCGCGTCCACAGCAGCACCGAGTCGGGCAGCGGGTCGCCGGAGGCGACGCCCAGGGTGAAGGGGTCCTTGCTGATCCGGGCCCTGCGCTCGGGGGCGGCGACGGCACCGCGGGCCGGCAGGTTGGTGGTGAAGGCGAGTGCCGCCGCGGCCGCGGTCACCGTGAGGAAGCGCCGGCGGCCGACGTGCCGGGCGGCGGCGCCCATGACGGCGTCGTGCGGGGAGAAGGCGTGCTCGGCCAAGGCGCTGTGACGGCCCGTGGGCGCCATCTGGAGTCCTCTCTGGTGGTCTGCGCGGACCCCGCATGCTAAGCAGACAAAATGCTCTCATCGGGCAGGGCTTGCGGAGTGATCACACAGGAGGGCGTACGCCGTCCGGGCGCGCCGGCCCCCGGCTCGGGGGCCGGACGCCTGGCCCGGCCCCCCAGGGAGCGCGCCTACGGCGGCAGCGGTGCGCGGCTCACGCGGATCTCGGACTGGCCGTGCGGTGTTCGGTGCCCTCGGTCCGGTCGAAGGTGAAGTCGAAGAACCGGGTGCCGGTCAGGACCCGGCCCGCAGGCGCGGGGCACTCCTCGATGACGGTCGGTGGCGAGTGCGAGAAGACGCTGTGCGCGTGCGCGACGTCGACGTGGTCGGCGGGCAGGAACCGCAGCCGCGGGCCCCCGGTGATGGTCGGGTGCGCACCTTGTCCCGGAGTCCGCGCTCGCTCAGCGTCCTCCTGGCGGCGATCAGGATGTCCGGCGAGATGTCGATGCCGTCGTAGTCGCCGGTGTCGAGGTGGTCGATGAGGTGCCGGCCACCGGTCGTGGGTCCGGCTGCCGGCCGCGCCCTCGGGGTTGCGCCGGGTGTCCGAGGCCGTCACCGCGTGGAGGTAGCCGACGTGGTCGGGGCGCCTGACCGCAGCCACGCGTCACGGCCGGCCCGGCGCACGTACGGGCCGACACGCTCGGGGTGGCGCGGCGCGCAGCCGCCGTACGGGGATGACGGGCAGAGGGGGGAGGGGGCCGTGGGGGCGGTCAGGCCCGGCGGCGCAGCAGCAGGACCGTGATCACGACCAGGACGACGGCGAGGCCGCCGGGCAGGGTCGCCTCGGCCCACTGGAACGTCCGGTGGTCACCGGCGCGGTCCGCCTCGTGGAAGCGGGTGGTGCAGCCGTGCCAGGTCATGCGCTCCCGCAGCTCCCGGCCGGCGGGGGAGGGGCAGTCCAGACGTCCATGTGCCGGCCGGAGCCGGATATCGGGCCGTAGACGCCGGTGGACCGCCTCTCGCCCATCGGCGGCTTGGGCTGCCGGCCCTCGCTCACGTACCGGTGCGGCGGCACCAGCAGCCGGGCCCGGTGCGTCCACCGCACCAGCAGCGTCAGCGCTCCGGGAACAGCAGCGTCCAGGCCGTCGCCGACAGCACCCGGCGGCCCGGCGAGGGTGCCCGCGGCCGGCCCGCACGGCGCGGCGGCGACGAGGGAGGGGCCCGAGCCGGTCGGCGCGCCGGCCTCGTACCAGAGGTGATGCCTGGACTGTCAGTCCAGACGCTGGACGTGTAGTCTCGACGTGTTGTCCGAGTGAGGAGCACCGATGAGCGACCCTGCCCCCGACGCCGAACGCGACGCCGTCCTCGCCGCCCTGCGCCCCGTCGTCGAGGGCATCGCGGCGACGTTCGGTCCGGTCTGCGAGATGGTCCTGCACGACTACCGGCGCCCCGAGCACTCGGTCGTGGCCGTCGCCGGCTCGCTCACCGGACACAAGGCGGGCGCCGCGACGAGCGAGACCGGCATGCGGATGCCGGCCCGCGGCGACGAGGCCCGCGACGAGCTGAACTACGTCACCCGCACCGACGCCGGCACCCTGCTCAAGTCCTCGACGATGGTGCTGCGCGACTCCACCGGCGCCGTCTTCGGCGCCCTGTGCGTCAACCTGGACGTCACCGCCGTCGACCGGGCCCACGCCCTGCTCGGCGCCCTCGCCGGGACCGCCGGCATCCCCGCCGATCCGCCGGCGACGACCTTCGGCGACGACATCGACGCCGTGGTCGACGCCATCGTGGACGCCCACCCGCTGCGCCGCGACCGCAGCTGGGCGGCGCTGGACCGGGCCCGGCGCCTGGAGCTCTTCCGCGACCTGGACGGACGGGGCGTCTTCGCCGTACGCCGCTCCGTCGAGCACGTCGCCACCCGGCTCGGCATCTCCCGGGCCTCGGCCTACCACTACCTCGCCCAGGCCCGCGCCGAGCCCCGCCCGGCCGCCGACCCCACCGGAGGACCCACGTGACGACCCCGATCCCGCCGGTCACCCTCGACGACGTCCGCTCCGCCGCCGCCCGCCTATACGGCGTCGCCCACCGCACCCCGGTCCTGCGCTCGCGCACCCTGGACGCCCTCGTCGGCGCCGAGGTCCACCTCAAGTGCGAGAACCTCCAGCGGGTCGGCGCCTTCAAGTTCCGCGGTGCCTACAACGCGGCCTCCCGGCTCACCCCGGAGCAGCTCGCCCGGGGCATCGCCGCCTACTCCTCCGGCAACCACGCCCAGGCCGTCGCCCTCGCCGCCCGCGAGCTGGGCACCACCGCCGTGATCGTCATGCCCGAGGACGCCCCGCCCTCCAAGCGGGCCGCCACCGAGGGCTACGGCGCCGAGATCGTCACCTACGACCGCTACACCGGCGACCGCGTCGCCGTCGCCGAGGCCCTCGCCGCCGACCGGGGCCTGACCCTGATCCCGCCCTACGAGCACCCGCACGTCATCGCGGGCCAGGGCACCGCCGCCCTCGAACTCATCCAGGAAACGGGCGAGTTGGACGCGTTGATCGCGCCCGTCGGCGGCGGCGGACTGATCGCCGGAAGCGCCACCGCCGTCAAGGGACTGCACCCCGCAACCCGGGTGATCGGCGTCGAACCGGAGGCCGGCGACGACACCCGCCGCTCCCTGGCGGCGGGCCGGCGGATGACCGTCCCGGTCCCGCGCACCATCGCCGACGGCCAGGCCCTGCCCACCCCCGGCGAGCTGACGTTCTCCCTCAACCGGCGGCTGCTCGACGGGATCGTCCTGGTCGGCGACGACGAGATCCGGGACGCGATGCGCTTCGCCTTCGAACGGCTGAAGACCGTCCTGGAACCGAGCGGCGCCACCCCGATGGCCGCCCTACTGACCGGCCGGATCGACCCGCTGCCCCGCCGGATCGGCGTGATCCTCTCCGGCGGCAACGTGGACGCCGCCCGCTTCGCCGAGCTGTGCGGTCCCCGGATGGCGGGCCCGAGTTGACGGGCGGACGATGGAGTGGTGGGGCCAGGGAAGGAGGAGCGTCATGTTCGAGGCCAAGACGCTCGACAAGCCCGACGAGCGGCGCGATTTCCCCCGCGGACACATCGAGGCGGTCCACATGACCGGACTCGACTTCGCCGTCGCCACCTTCGAACCGGGCTGGCGCTGGTCGGAGTCGGTGGCACCGATCGCCGGCACGGACAGCTGCATGATCCATCACAACTGCTACGTGGCCGAGGGACGCATGCACGTCCGCATGGACGACGGCACCGAGAGCGAGGTGGGCCCCGGGGACGTGTTCGTCTGCACCCCGGGCCACGACGCCTGGGTCGAGGGCGACGCCCCGTGCGTGGTGTACGACTTCGCCGGGAGCATGGCCAAGGAGTACGCCAAGGCCGACTGACGCCGGGAACAGGGGGAAGGACCCGGCCGCCGAGGCGACCGGGCCCTTCCCCGTCCCTCCGCTCACGCGGCGAGCGTCACCGCCCCCACCGCGGGGGTCCGCAGCACCCGGCGGGCCGTCAGCAGGCTCGTCCCCAGCGTCACCGTCGCCGAGACCGCCGTCATGGCGAGCCACACCCCGGGGAACTGGTCGGGCAGGACCGCGTCGGTGCGGACGATCGTGAACGGCAGCACCCCCGCCAGCGCGGCCACCGTCCCCAAGAACACGCCCGTGACGGTGAGGATCACGCCCTCGGTGCCGACCGTCGCCAGCACCTGGCCCGGCGTCGCCCCCGCCAGCCGCTGCTGCCCGAACTCCCGGGAGCGGTACGTCGTCGCCGCGTACAGGGAGTTGACCAGCATCACGCAGACGAACACCGCGATGACGCCGACCACCGTGAGGTTGAGCGTCTCCAGGTTCTTGGCGTCGACCGACTTGACCAGCCCGGACGTCTTCACCGCGTCGCTCTCCACCGCCTGCATCGTGATCGTCGCCGTGGACACGGCCGTGAACATGATCAGCGAGACGAGGATGCCCGCGAGGTGCGGGGCCCGCTCGCGCAGGTTGCGTACGGCCAGCCAGCCAGCCGCTCGCGCCGCTCAGCGGCAGCCGGTCCAGCACGCCCTTCAGCAGCTTCGGCGACAGCAGCGCGAAACCGACCGACAGCAGGATCGCCCCGTAGGCGGGCGCCGCCATCAGCGCCTCGTCCGCCGCCGAGAACAGGAAGGTCGAGCAGGCCCCGAGGGCGCCGGTGACCAGTGCCGCGGCGGCCAGGAACCGCTTCGCCCCGGCCCGCTCCCGGCCGCCCCGCGTCACCCGCCGCACCGCCAGGAACGCGGCGCCCGCCGACGCCAGCAGGGTGATGTCCACACCGCTGAGCAGCGCGACCGGGCCGAAGGAGTAGTCGACCGACTCCGCCACCTGCCCGCTGTCCTGGAACATGGCCAGCAGCGCCCGCCCGCCCAGCATCGCCGGGCCGACCGCCAGCAGCGCGCCCACCAGCGCCACGGCCACCGCCTCACCGACGACCATCCGCTTCAGCTGCGCCGGAGTCGCCCCCGAGCAGCGCAGCAGCTCCAGTTCGGCGGTGCGCTGGCGCACGTTGACCGTCAGCGTCGAGGCGACCGCGAAGAACACCAGCAGGGTCCCGTACCCGCCGACGACCCCCGCGGCGGTGCCCAGCGTCTCCGAACTGACGGAGTCGACGGCCGGCTGTCCGGCCGTGTCGTGCATCGAGTTGAACGTCATGATGATCGCCGCGCCCAGGAAGGCGGACAGCAGCGTCGCGAGGAACCGTCCGGGACGGCGCCGGATCGACCGCAGAGCCAGTACGAACATCGCTCACACCCCCGCCGGCACGTCGTCGCCCAGGTGCGCCAGCCGCTCCGCCACCGCGTCCGGCGTCGGCGCGTCCATCCGGCCCGCCAGCCGGCCGTCGGCGAGGAAGACCACCGAGTCGGCGTACGAGGCGGCGACCGGGTCGTGCGTCACCATCACCACCGTCCGCCCGTGCACCCGCACCGCGTCCCGCAGCAGCCGCATCACCTGCCGCGCGCTGCGCGTGTCCAGCGCGCCCGTCGGCTCGTCCGCGAAGATCACCCGGGGCTCGGTGACCAGCGCCCGCGCGATCGCCACCCGCTGCCGCTGACCGCCCGAGAGCTGGTCCGGACGGTGCCCGAGCCGGTCGCCGAGACCGACCGCGGTGAGAATTTCCCGCGCCCGCCTCCGATCGACGCGCCGCCCGGCGAGCTTCAGTGGCAGCACCGTGTTCTGCGCGACCGTGAGCGTGTCCAGCAGGTTGTACTGCTGGAACACGAACCCGACCCGGCCGCGCCGGAACCTCGTCAGCTCCGCCTCGCCGCCGCCCGTCAGCTCCGTACCGTCCACGCACACGATGCCGCCGTCCGGCCGGTCCAGGCCCGCCGCGCACTGGAGCAGCGTGGACTTGCCCGAACCCGACGGGCCCATCACGGCGGTGAACGTGCCGCGCCCCAGGCTCAGCGTCACCCCGTCGAGCGCGGTCACCGCGCTCTCCGCCGAGCCGTACGTCCTGGTCACCTTGACGAGCCGGAGCGCCTCGGGAGCGGGGCCCGGGTCGCGCTCGCCTCGTGCGCCGGTGCGGAACATCGTCATCACCCTCCGTGCGGCACGCCCTGTGCGCTGCCTCGTCCATGACGCTACGGAGCGCGGGGCGCGGCCACACTGGGCGCAGAGCCCGTATCGGGGGGTGTACTCAGCGACACCCCGGCCGGGTCAGGAGCCGCTCAGCAGGACGACCTCCAGGGTGCGCGGGCCGTGCACGCCCTCGACCCGGTCCAGCTCGATGTCACTGGTCGCGGAGGGGCCGGAGATCCACGTCAACGGCCGTGCGGGATCGAGGCGTTCGAGCGCCTCGGGTACCGAGGCCACCACCTGGCCGGGGACGCGTACGACGCAGATGTGATGGTCGGGGACGAGGGTGATGCGGCGCCGGCCCTGGTCGGGGGAGCCGTCCAGGACGATCGTGCCGGTCTCGGCGACGGCGACGGCGCAGCCCGTGATCACGCTGTCGACCCGGTCGAGTTCGCGCGCCGTACTCCCCGCCAGATCCGGGACCCGGTCCGTGTCCACGCCCTCCAGCCACTCCGCCGGCAGCCCGGCCGGGACCACCACACTCCGCGCACCGTGCTCCGCCAGGAGACGGGCGAGCAGCCCGGTCAACTCCCCTTGCGCGCAACGGTGCACGACCGCCCGGTAGTCCGCCAGGTTCTCCGCGAGCAGTTCCACCGTCTCCGCGACGCCGCGCCGCCCGTGCGCGCGCAGATAGTCCCGCGCGACCGCCTCCTCGTACGGCGGCTCGTCGCCCGGCACGTCCGCCAGCGCGCGCCGCACCCGGCCCAGGACCCGTTCCCTGCTGCTCACTTGACCCCGTCCTCTCCACCGCGCGTCCGCTGCCACCAGTCCCGGAACGGCTCCGCGGGCACCGCCGGCAGGTCCCGGGTGCCGCTCCACGCCCGGCCCGGCCCTGGCAGGGTCCGCGGATGCAGCCGCCGGGTGCGCGAGGCCAGCCGCTGGCCGGTCCGCAGCACGCCCGGGTGCGCGAACGCCCACTGCGCCGCCCGCATCGCCGCCCGCTCGGCGGCATGCCCCTTGGCGGGCCTGAGCACCACCCGGTTGCCCTGCCGGACGGCCGGCCCGCCCTGCACCACCCGCTCCCGCAGATGCACCAGCACCTCGGGGATGTCGATGGCGACCGGGCACACCTCGTAGCAGGCGCCGCACAGCGAGGACGCGTACGGCAGCGAGGCGTCGATCTCGCTGCCGGTGCCCCGCAGCTGGGGGCTGAGGATGGCGCCGATCGGGCCCGGGTACACCGAGCCGTAGGCGTGGCCGCCGGCCCGTTCGTACACCGGGCAGACGTTCAGGCAGGCCGAGCAGCGGATGCAGCGCAGGGCCTGGCGGCCGACCTCGTCGGCGAGGGTGTCGGTGCGGCCGTTGTCCAGCAGGACGAGGTGGAAGGTCCGCGGGCCGTCCCCGTCGGTGGTACCGGTCCACGTGGACGTGTACGGGTTCATGCGCTCGGCGGTGGAGGAGCGGGGCAGGGTCTGGAGGAAGACCTCCAGGTCCCGCCAGGTCGGCACCACCTTCTCGATGCCGACGACCGAGATCAGGGTCTCCGGCAGGGTCAGGCACATCCGCCCGTTGCCCTCGGACTCCACGACCACCAGCGTGCCGGTCTCGGCGACCACGAAGTTGGCGCCGGAGATGCCGACCTTAGCCCGCAGGAACTTCTCCCGCAGGTGCAGCCGGGCCGCCTCGGCGAGTTCGGCGGGCGTGTCGGTGAGCCCCTCGGGGGCCGGGCGGCCCCACTCGCTCATCTCGGCGCGGAAGATGTCCCGGATCTCGCCCCGGTTGCGGTGGATGGCCGGCACCAGGATGTGCGAGGGCCGGTCCTTGCCCAACTGCACGATCAGCTCGGCGAGATCGGTCTCGTAGGCGCGGATGCCCTCGGCCTCCAGGGCCTCGTTGAGCCCGATCTCCTGCGTGGCCATCGACTTGACCTTGACGACCTCGGTCTCGCCGGTCTCCTTCACCAGCCGCGCGACGATCGCGTTGGCCTCGTCGGCGTCGGTGGCCCAGTGCACGGTCCCGCCGGCCGCCGTGACCGCCTCCTCCACCTGCACCAGGTACCGGTCGAGGTGGCGCAGCGTGTGGTCCTTGATCCGCTTGCCGGCCTCGCGCAGCGCCGCCCAGTCGTCCAGCTCGGCGACCGCGCGGGCCCGCTTGTCCCGGATGGTGTGCGTGGCGTGCCGCAGGTTGCCCCGCAGCGTCGTGTCGCCCACGGCCTCCCGTGCCGCCTCGGGGAAGGCGGGGAAGGCCGGCATCCCCAGATATGTCCCGCTCATACGGCCACCGCCTCCTCCGTGCTCGCCAGGATCTCCGCGATGTGCACCGGCCGCATGCCCGTCCGCAGCCGCGTCATGGTCCCGCCGATGTGCATGAGGCAGGAGTTGTCGGCCGCGCACAGCACGTCCGCGCCCGTCGACTCGGCGTTGCGTACCTTGTCCGCGCCCATCGCCGCCGACACGTCGGCGTTCTTCACCGCGAAGGTGCCGCCGAAGCCGCAGCACTCCTCGGCCCCCGGCAGCTCCACCAGCTCCAGCCCCCGCACCGCCTCGAGCAGCCGACGCGGCCGGTCCCCGAGTCCGAGGCCGCGCAGCCCGTGGCAGGTCGGGTGGTAGGTCACGGTGTGCGGGTAGTACGCCCCCACGTCCGTCACCTCCAGCACGTCCACCAGGAACTCCGTCAGCTCGTACGTCTTCGGCACCACCGGCGCCACGGCCGCCGCGAGCGCGTCCCCGCGCCCCTCCGCCCGTGCCCGCTCGCCCATGCGCGGATACAGCTCCCGTACCATCGCTCCGCACGAGCCCGACGGGGTCACCACCGCGTCGTACCCGTCGAAGACGTCGGCGAAGTGCCGGGCCAGCGGCTCCGCCTCGTGCCGGTAGCCGGTGTTGTAGTGGGCCTGCCCGCAGCAGGTCTGCGCCATCGGGAAGTCGACCTCGACGCCCAGGCGGTTCAGCAGCGCCACCACGGCCCGGCCGGTGTCCGGATAGAGCGTGTCGTTGACGCAGGTCAGGAACAGGGCGACACGCATCGCGGCTCCTCGGGATCGGTCACGGAATCGGTCACGGAATCGGTCGGGTCGGCGGGGCGGGACAGCCTGATCATCGGGTGGTCCGCAGGGTAGACGGCGTGCCGGGGGCCGGGGGAGACCCCGTTCACCGGTCGGCGAGTCGGGCCTCGGCGGCCCGCCAGCGCGCCGTGCCGCCCTCCGGCTCGTACCGGGTCAACGGCTGGGTGCGCGCGAGCAGTCGGCGCATCCCCGCCAGATCGCCGCCCGGCACCCCGGCGCGGGCCTGCACGAGGACGTTGCCGAGCGCCGCGGCCTCCGCCGGGCCCGCCACCACCGGCAGCCCGCAGGCGTCGGCCGTCAGCTGGCACAGCAGCGCGTTGCGCGCCCCGCCGCCGACGACGTGCACCACGTCGACCGCGTGCCCGGCGAGCCGCTGGGCGTCCTCGACGGCCCTGTGGTGGGCCAGCGCCAGAGAGTCGAGGATGCACCGGGTCACCTCGGCGGGCGACCCGGGCACGGGCTGCCCCGAGGCGCGGCACGCTTCGGCGATCCGCTCCGGCATCCGGCCCGGCGCCAGGAACACCGGATCACCCGCGTCCACCACCGACCGCAGCGCCGGCACCTCGGCCGCCTCCCGCAGCAGCCCGCCCAGGTCCGGGTCGCCCCAGGCCCGTACGCACTCCTGGAGCAGCCACAGGCCCATGATGTTCCGCAGATAGCGGACCGTGCCGTCCAGCCCGAGTTCATTGGTGAAGTTGGCCGCCCGGCTCTCCTCCGAGAGCACCGGAGCGGCCAGCTCCAGACCGGCCAGCGACCAGGTCCCGGTGCAGATGTACGCGAACCGCTCACCGGAGGCAGGTACGGCGGCCACCGCGGAGGCGGTGTCGTGCGAACCCACCGCCGTCACCGGCACCGGACCCGCCAGCCCCGTCTCCTCCAGCACCTCCGGCCGCAGCAGCCCCGCCGGATCGCCCGGCAGCCGCAGCGGCCCGAACAGACCGAGGTCGATCCCCAGCCGCTCCGCGACGCCGTACGCCCAGTTGCGGGTGCGGGGGTCGATCAGCTGGGTGGTGGAGGCGTTGGTCAGCTCCGTGCCCTGCTCGCCGGTCAGCCAGTACGTCAGCAGGTCCGGGACCAGCAGCAGCCGCCGCGCCCGCTCGAACTGGGCCGTGCCGCGCGCGGCGACGAGCTGGTACAGGGTGTTGAAGGGCGCGTACTGCACTCCGGTCGCCGCGTACAGCTCCTCGGCGGGCAGCGTGGCCCACAGCTTCTCCGCGACGCCCTCGGTGCGGGCGTCGCGGTAGTGCACCGGGTTGCCGAGCAGCGCCCCGTCCGCGTCCAGCAGGCCGTAGTCCACGGCCCAGCTGTCGACGCCGACCGAGTCCACCCGGCCCGCCGCCCGCAGGCCGTCCAGGACACCGGCGTACAGCGCCAGCACGTCCCAGCGCAGCCCCTCCGGCGTACGGACCGGCCGGTTGGGGAAGCGGTGCGCCTCGGTCAGCTCCAGGCGGTCGGCGCCGACCCGGCCGACCATGACGCGTCCGCTGGACGCGCCGAGGTCGACCGCGGCGTACGCCTTCACGTCGTCGTCCACCGTGCGCCTCGTGCCACCGCTCATCGCAGGAACGCGGCGGCGACGCCGGCGTCGACCGGGATGTGCAGCCCGGTGGTGTGGGTCAGCTCGCCGCCGGTCAGCGCGAACACGGCGTTGGCGACATGCTCGGGCAGCACCTCGCGCTTGAGCAGCGTGCGCTGGGCGTAGTACTCGCCGAGCTTCTCCTCCGGCACCCCGTAGACCGCCGCGCGCTTGGCGCCCCAGCCGCCCGCGAAGATCCCCGAACCCCGCACCACGCCGTCGGGGTTGACCCCGTTGACGCGGATGCCGTGCTCGCCGAGTTCGGCGGCGAGCAGCCGCACCTGGTGGGCCTGGTCGGCCTTGGTGGCGGAGTAGGCGATGTTGTTGGGGCCGGCGAACACGGCGTTCTTCGACGCGATGTAGACGATGTCGCCGCCCAGCTCCTGCGCGGTCATCACCCGGGCCGCCTCGCGCGACACGAGGAAGGAACCGCGGGCCATGATGTCGTGCTGGAGGTCCCAGTCCTTGGCGGAGGTCTCCAGCAGCGGCTTGGAGATGGAGATGCCCGCGTTGTTGACCACCAGGTCGACGCCGCCGAAGGCGAGCACCGCCGCCTCGAACGCGCCGGCGATCTGCTCCTCGGAGGTCACGTCCACGGTCACGGCGACCGCCTTGTCCGCCCCGCCCAGCTCCTCGGCGACCTCCGCCGCGTTCTCCGCGTTCAGGTCGGCGACGACCACGCACGCGCCCTCGTCCACCAGCCGCCGCGCGATCGCCCGGCCGATCCCGCTGCCCGCGCCGGTCACCAGCGCGACCCGCGTGGCCAGCGGCTTCGGCTTCGGCATCCGCTGGAGCTTGGCCTCCTCCAGCGCCCAGTACTCGATGCGGAACTTCTCCGACTCCTCGATCGGCGCGTACGCCGACACGGACTCCGCCCCGCGCATCACGTTGATCGCGTTGACGTAGAACTCGCCCGCCACCCGCGCGGTCTGCTTGTCCTTGCCGAAGGAGAACATGCCCACCCCCGGCACCAGCACGATCGCCGGGTCGGCGCCGCGCATCGCGGGGGAGTCCGGCTCGGCGTGCCGGTGGTAGTAGGCGGCGTACTCCTCGCGGTAGGCGGCGTGCAGCTCCTTCAGCCGGGCCACCGCCTCCTCCAGGGGCGCGGTGGGCGGCAGGTCCAGTACCAGCGGCCGCACCTTGGTGCGCAGGAAGTGGTCCGGGCACGAGGTGCCCAGCGCCGCCAGCCGCGGGTGCTCGGCCCGCGCGAGGAAGTCCAGCACCACGTCGGCGTCGGTGAAGTGCCCGACCTGCGGCCGGTCCTGGGAGGCCAGCCCCCGCACGTACGGCGCGAGCGCCGCGGCGCGCTTCTCGCGCTCGGCCTCGGACAGCGCCGCGTACCCGTCGATCACCGGACCGAACGGCTCGGGCCGGCCGCGCTCGGCGAGGAAGGCCTCGGCGGTGCGGATGATGTGCAGCGAATTGCGCTCGCACTCCTCCGAGGTGTCGCCCCACGCGGTGATGCCGTGCCCGCCGAGCACGCACCCGATCGCCTGCGGGTTGGCCTCCTTGACGGCGGCGATGTCCAGCCCCAGCTGGAACCCGGGGCGCCGCCACGGCACCCACACCACGCTGTCCCCGAAACACTCGGCGGTCAGCTTCTCCCCGTCCGCCGCGCACGCCAGCGCGATCCCGGAGTCGGGGTGGAGGTGGTCGACGTGCGCGGCCTCGACCAGCCCGTGCATCGCCGTGTCGATCGAGGGCGCCGCGCCCCCCTTGCCGTGCAGGCAGTAGTCGAACGCGGCGACCATCTCGTCCTCGCGCTCCACCCCCGGATAGACGTCCCTGAGCGCCCGCATCCGGTCCAGCCGCAGCACGGCGAGCCCCGACTCGGTGAGTGTGCCGAGGTCCCCGCCGGAGCCCTTGACCCACATCAGCTCCACCTCACCTCCCGTCACGGGATCGGCGGCGGAGCCCTTCGCGGAGGCGTTCCCGCCTGCGTAGTTGGTGTTCCGGGGATCGGCCCCGAGCCGGTGGGACCGGGCGAGGAGAGCGGCGGCTTCGGGATGAGCGGTCATGACGGTTCCATTTCGACTTCGACGGAGAGATTCGACGGAGAACGGAGAGAAGGGAGATCCGACGGACGGCGGACGACTACGCCCCCCACCCGGCCTGCTGCCCGCCCACTCGCTCGGCGACGACCTTCTCGCCCCACCCGGACGCCTTGTACGCCTTCACCGGCTCGGGAGCCACCCCCATCTCCTCCCGCACCTCACGCAGCAGCGGCCGCACATCCGTGTTGTACGCGTCCATCAGCACGGCGTTGGCCTCCAGCACGTCACCCGTCCGCTGCGCGGCGGACAGCGCCTCCGCGTCCACCAGCAGCGCCTTCGCCGTGGCCTCCTGCACGTTCATCACCGACCGGATGATCGCCGGGATCTTCGCCTCGATGTTGTGGCACTGGTCGAGCATGAACGCCACGTCGGAGGTGAACCCGCCCCCGCGCACCACCTCGTACATGATCCGGAACAGCTGGAAGGGATCGGCGGCCCCGACCATCAGGTCGTCGTCCGCGTAGAAGCGGGAGTTGAAGTCGAACCCGCCGAGCTTCCCCTCCCGCAGCAGCGTCGCCACGATGAACTCGATGTTCGTGCCCGGCGCGTGATGCCCCGTGTCGACCACGACCTGCGCCTTCTCACCCAGCTTCAGGCAGTGCGCGTACGCCGTGCCCCAGTCCGGCACGTCCGTCGCGTAGAAGGCCGGCTCGAAGAGCTTGTACTCCAGCAGCAGCCGCTGCTCCTCGCCCAGCCGCGCGTAGACGGCCTCCAGCGCCTCGGCCAGCCGGTCCTGCCGGTCCCGGAGGTCGTCCTGGCCCGGATAGTTCGTCCCGTCCGAGAACCACAGCTTGAGGTCCCGCGAACCGGTCGCGTCCATGATGTCGACGCACTCCATCAGGTGCCCCAGCGCCTTGCGGCGCACCGCCGGGTCCGGGTTCGTCACCGAGCCGAGCTTGTAGTCGTCGTCCTGGAAGACGTTCGCGTTGATCGTGCCGATCCGCACGCCGCGGGACTCGGCGTGCCGGGCCAGCTCCGCGTAGTCGTCCACCTTGTCCCACGGAATGTGCAGCGCCACCGTCGGCGCCACACCCGTGAACTGGTGCACCTTCGCCGCGTCGTCCAGCTTCTCGAACGGATCACGCGGCACACCAGCCTGGGCGAACACCTTGAACCGGGTACCGGAGTTCCCGTACGCCCACGACGGCGTCTCGACTGCCTGGGCCTTGAGCGCGGCCTTCACCGCGGCGAGCTGGGTCACTTCGGCGCTCCCTGTGTATGAAACGATTCAGAATGCGAAGCTATGAGCCGTCGCTGGGACTGTCAAGCCCCCGGCTCGTCCAGGTTCTCCTCGACCGGTTTGCGATCTCGCGCTGCCGTGGCTCTTCGGGACGCGTGGGGCGCGTGACGCGCCTCACGCGCGGGGTGCGGGGGCAGCGTGTTTGAATCCTTTCACGACACCTGTCACGCCACCGGAGGTGCTTCTTCTTGCAGCGCGTCTGTTTCCTGCTCAAGGTCCGCCCCGACCGGATCGCGGAGTACCGCGAACGCCATGCCGCCGTGTGGCCCGAGATGCGCGAGGCCCTCTCCGCCACGGGGTGGCACAACTACTCGCTCTTCCTGCGCGACGACGGCCTGCTCGTCGGCTACCTGGAGACCGAGGACTTCGCCGCCGCCCAGGCCGGGATGGCGGCCACCGAGGTCAACGCCCGCTGGCAGGCCGAGATGGGCCCGCTGTTCGAGTCCCTCGACGGGGATCGCCCCGACGAGGCGATGAAGCCGCTGACCGAGGTGTTCCACCTGGCCTGACGAGTTCCGGTCCGGCCAGGGCCTTCCCCGCAGGGCACGGGTAATGTGAAGGTTCAGCGGCCGCCCCATGCCCCGCTCGACCTCGGAGGTCCCTGCCCGATGGCCCATTCGGTGGGTATCAAGGACGTCGCCCGCGCCGCCGGAGTATCCGTGGGCACGGTCTCCAACGTCATCAACCGCCCCGACACCGTCGCCACCGGGACCCGGGCGCGCGTGCTCTCCGCGATCGACCGGCTCGGCTACGTCCGCAGCGAGTCCGCCCGCCAGTTGCGCGCCGGCCGCAGCCGGATCATGGGGCTGCTCGTCCTGGACATGGGCAACCCCTTCTTCGTCGACGTCGCGCGGGGCGCCGAGCGGGCCGCGCGCGGGGCCGGGCTCGGCGTCATGGTCTGCAACAGCGCCCAGGACGCGGCTGAGGAGGCCGAGTACCTCTCGCTCTTCGCCGAGCAGCGGGTGCGCGGCGTGCTGCTCACCCCGGCCGACGCGACCGGCCGCAACATCGAGGCGTTCCGGCGCCACGACATCCCCTTCGTGCTGGTCGACCGGGTCGCCGAGGGCACCACCGAGTGCTCGGTCTCCGTCGACGACGTCGCCGGCGGCGCGCTCGCCGTGCGCCACCTCGTGGACGCCGGGCACCGGTCGGTGGCCTACGTCAGCGGACCGCCCGGACTCAACCAGGTGCGCGACCGCCGCACCGGCGCCCTGAACGCCCTCGCGGAGGCGGGGCTCGGCCCCGACGCGCTGCGCGAACTGCCCACCGAGCGCCTCGACGTCGCCGCCGGCCGGGACGCCGGCGCCCGCCTGCTCGGCCTCGCCGACCGGCCCACCGCCGTCTTCTGCGCCAACGACCTGCTCGCCCTCGGCGTCCTCCAAGCCCTCTACGCCGCCGGGGTCCGGGTCCCCGAGGACCTCGCGATCGTCGGGTACGACGACATCGAGTTCGCCGCCGCCGCGGCCGTCCCGCTCACCTCCGTACGGCAGCCCGCCGTCACCCTGGGCACGATGGCCGCCGAGTTGCTCCTGGAGGAGACCGAGGCGGAGGGCGCGGGCCGCGTGCACGAGCACCGGCGGGTCGTGCTCCGCCCGGAGCTGGTGGTCCGGCGCTCCAGCCTCGCCGTCCGCTGACGCTCCGGCCGCACCCGTTGACGCTCCGGCCGCACCGCCCGCTGACCCGCGGTCCCTCTCGCCCGCACGAATGTCCCCTCCGGGGGTCGGCGGCCGCAGAGCCGCGTGCTGAACTGGGGCACGGCCGAAAGAACCATCCGTATGACCCCTCCACCCCGGGAGCCCCGTTGAGCGTCAGCTACCGCCAGCCAGGCGTCGTCCTCACCGACCGCCGATTCACCGTGCCCCTCGACCACGCCGACCCGTCGGGGGAGACGATCGAGCTGTACGCCCGCGAGGTCGTCGCGAGCGGGAAGGCGCACGAGGACCTGCCGTGGCTGCTCTACCTCCAGGGCGGCCCCGGCTTCGGGGCGAACCGTTTCATCGGCCGTCCCGCCTGGCTCGGCCGGGCCCTGAAGGAGTTCCGCGTCCTGCTCCTGGACCAGCGCGGCACCGGCGCCTCCACCCCCGCCAACCGGCAGACGCTCCCGCTGCGCGGCGGCCCCGCCGAGCAGGCCGACTACCTCACCCGCTTCCGCGCCGACGCCATCGTCCGGGACTGCGAGGCCATCCGCCCCCAGGTCACCGGCGGCGCCCCCTGGACCGTCCTCGGCCAGAGCTTCGGCGGCTTCTGCACCGTCGCCTACCTCTCGCTGGCCCCCGGCGGCCTGAGCACCGCCCTGATCACCGGCGGCCTGCCCTCCCTCGACGCCCACGCCGACGACGTCTACCGCGCCGCCTACCCGCGCATCGAGCGCAAGGTCGTCGCCCACTACGCCCGCTACCCGCAGGACATCGAGCGCGCCCGCCGCATTGCCGACCACCTGCTCACCCACGACGTGGTCCTGCCGGGCGGCTACCGGCTCACCGTCGAGGCGTTCCAGTCCCTCGGCATCCTCCTCGGCGGCAGCGAGGGCAGCCACCGCCTCCACTTCCTCCTGGAGGACGCCTTCGTCCGCACCCCCGGCGGGCACGAACTCTCCGACGCCTTCCAGGAAGAGGTACAGCCCCTGCTGTCCTTCGCCGGCCACCCCCTGTACGCCCTCGTCCACGAGGCCATCTACGGCCGGGACGCCCGCCCCACCGCCTGGTCCGCCGAGCGGGTCCGCGCCGAGTTCCCGCGCTTCGACGCCGCCGAAGCCCTCGCGGGCGACGGACCGCTGCTGTTCACCGGCGAGACCATCCACCCCTGGACCTTCGACTGCGACCCCGCGCTGCGCCCGCTGCGCGAGACCGCCGAACTCCTCGCCGCCCGCACCGACTGGACCCCCCTGTACGACCCCGCCCGCCTCGCCGCCAACGAGGTCCCGGTCGCCGCCGCCGTCTACCACGACGACATGTACGTCGACACCGCCCACGCGCTCACGACCGCCGGCGCCGTCCGCGGCCTGCGCACCTGGGTCACCGACGAGTTCGAGCACGACGGCGTACGGGCCGGCGGCCCCCGCGTCCTGGACCGCCTCCTCGCCCTCGCCCGCGACGAGGTCTGAACGCACCGGTGTCCGGTACCGGGTGGGCCGTCGGCGGCTCGGGTTAGTGTGCGGGCATGACCGAGCCGACGATCACTCAACTGGAGCCCATGCCCGCCGACTGGCGGCGCGCCCTCGCCGTCGTGGCCCACCCGGACGACCTGGAGTACGGCTGCTCGGCGGCGATCGCCGCCTGGACCGACGAGGGCCGCGAGGTCGCCTACGTGCTCGCCACCCGCGGCGAGGCCGGCATCGACACGCTGCCGCCCGCCGAGTGCGCGCCGCTGCGCGAGCGGGAGCAGCGGGCGAGTGCCGCCGTCGTCGGGGTGAGCGAGGTGGAGTTCCTCGACCACCGCGACGGCGTCGTGGAGTACGGAACCGCGCTGCGCCGCGACATCGCCGCCGCGATCCGCCGGTACCGGCCCGAACTGGTCATCACCCTCAACCACCGGGACACCTGGGGCGGCGCCGCCTGGAACACCCCGGACCACGTCGCCGTCGGCCGGGCCACGCTGGACGCGGCGGCCGACGCGGGCAACCGCTGGATCTTCCCCGAGCTGACCGAGCAGGGCCTCGAACCGTGGAACGGGGTGCGCTGGGTCGCGGTCGCCGGCTCCTCCTCGCCCACCCACGCCGTGGAGGCCGGACCGGGCCTGGAACGGGTGGTGCGCTCACTCCTCGAACACCGCACGTACATCGAGGTGCTGACCGACGAGGACCCCGAGACCTACGTCCGCGGCTTCCTCACCGGGTTCGCGAAGGCCGCCGGCGAGCGGTTCGGCGGCAAGCCGGCCGTGACGTTCGAAGTGTTCGGGAGGTAGGGGCATGACGGGGGAGGAGCACGGGGCACGGGGCCTCGCGGACCGGTTCGAGACGCACCGGGGGCGACTGCGGGCGGTCGCCTACCGGATGCTCGGCTCGCAGGCCGAGGCGGAGGACGCCGTGCAGGAGGCGTGGCTGCGGCTCGACCGCGGCGGCGGCGACGGCATCGGCAACCTCGGCGCCTGGCTGACCACGGTCACCGGCCGGATCTGCCTGGACCTGCTGCGCACCCGCACCGCGCGCCGCGAGGAACCGATGGCCGAGGGCTTCGACACCTTCGTCCCGGACCCGGTGCTGCGGGCGCTGCCCCGGGCCGACCCGGAGCAGGAGGCCCTGCACACCGACTCGGTGGGCATCGCGCTGCTGGTGGTGCTGGAGACCTTGGAACCGGCGGAGCGGCTGGCGTTCGTGCTGCACGACATGTTCGCCGTCCCCTTCGACGACATCGCCCGCGTCCTGGAACGCGGCCCCGCCGCCACCCGGCAGCTCGCCAGCCGGGCCCGGCGCCGGGTGCGCGACGCCACTCCCGCCGCCGACCCGGACCTCGGCCGGCAGCGCCGCGCGGTGGAGGCGTTCCTCGCCGCGAGCCGCGCCGGCGACTTCGAGGCCCTGGTCTCCGTCCTCCACCCGGACGTGGTCCTGCGGGCCGACTCCGGCGTCCTGGCCAAGGGCATGGCCGCCTCCAAGGTGGTCCAGGGCGCCCGCACGGTCGCCACCGGCGCCTTCCACTTCCGCCACCTGGCGGGAGCGGCCCGCGTCGTCCTGGTCAACGACGCGGTCGGCGCCGTCGCCGTCGTCGAGGGCCGCCCCGTGTCGGTCACCTACGTCACCGTCCGGGACGGCCTCATCACGGGCCTGTACATCCTCTCCGACCCGTCCCGCCTGGCCCGACTGGAGCTGCCGGAGCAACTCTGACGGCGGCCGGGAGCCGGGGCCGTGAGGCGCCGAGACCGAGCCACGTGACCCCGCCGCCCCGCGCGGCGGGGGAACGACACGCCGCCGGGGCGCGCTCCGCTCCCCGGGGCCGGTCATGGCGCGGGGCCCGCAAGGCCGAGCCCGCCGCGCACGCTGGGCTCGTGACGTCGTGCGCGGCGCCCCCGCCGGCCAGGGGCCGTGGCAGGGCTCGCGGCAGCGGCGACGCCGCTCCGCGGACGCTTCACCGCGCGACGCGGGACGCCGTCTGGGATGCCCTGGCGCACGGTGGGGCGGTGGCCGTGACCGTGCCTGCCGGGGGCGAGGCCGCCGCATGGACGTCGCCTCGGTCACCGGGCGCCGCCCCGGCCCGCCGCCCCACCCCGGGCCGTCTCACCCCCCGACGGCATCGGCACCGCCGTCGCCCTGTCGCGCGGCGCCGCCCCGGGCACCAGGTGCCTCCGCGTCGAGGCCCGGAGCGAGGAGGCCGCCCGTGAGGGCGTGTCCCCGGGACCCGTATCCTCGTCGGCATGCCTGAGCTCACCGTGGTCGACCTGCGTGGGGACTGTGCGCGTTGTTTCGGGCTGTGCTGTGCGGCGCTGCCGTTCACGCGGTCGGCGGACTTCGCGGTCGACAAGACGGCGGGGACGCCGTGCGGGAACCTGCGGGCCGATCACCGCTGTGGCATCCACGCGCGGCTGCGGGACAGCGGATACGCCGGCTGCACGGTGTACGACTGCTTCGGCGCCGGGCAGCACGTCTCGCAGGTCACCTTCCAGGGGCAGGACTGGCGCACCGGGCCGCCCGAGCGGGCGCGCCTCATGTTCGAGGTGTTCCCCGTCGCCCGCCACCTGCACGAGCTGCTCCGCTACCTCACCGAGGCGCTCGCCCTGCCCGCCGCCCGCCCCCTCCACGCCGAGCTGCGCCAAGCCCTGGCCGCCACCGAGCGCCTCATCGCCGGCACCCCCGAGGAACTGGCCGCCCTCGACCTGGCCGCGCACCGGCAGCGGATGGGTGCCCTGCTCCTGCGTACGAGCGAGCTGGCGCGGGCCGGCACCCCCGGCAAGAAGAAGAACCGCCGCAACGCCGACCTCATGGGCGCCCGCCTCAAAGGCGCCGACCTCCGGGGCGCCGATCTGCGCGGGGCGTACCTCATCGCCGCCGACCTCACCGGCGCCGATCTGCGCGGCGCGGACCTGATCGGCGCCGACCTGCGCGACGCCGACCTCACGGACGCGGACCTGACCGGCGCCCTCTTCCTGACCCAGCCGCAGGTCGGCGCGGCCCGGGGTGGGGCGGGCACCCGGCTGCCGGGCTCAGTCACCCGCCCGGTGCACTGGACAGCCGGTCACTGAGGCGGGGGCCTCGGCGGCGGGCGTGCCGTCCGGAGCCGCGCGGCGAGCGGGCACGGACCGTCGGTCCAGGCGCAGCCGCAGTCCCTCCGGCATCAGTGTCAGCCGCTCCGTCACCCGCAGCCGGTACTCCGGCTCCGGCCGCAGCTCGTAGCGGCGCAGCAGCAGCCCCAGGACGAGCGTCGCCTCGTGGAGCGCGAACTGCCGCCCGATGCACGCCCGCGCCCCGGTCCCGAACGGCTTGAAGGTGTGCGGCGCCCGCGCCCGTACCGCCTTCGCGTCGAAGCGGTCCGGGTCGAACCGCTCGGCGTCCGGCCCCCACACCTCCGGGTCCCGGTGCAGCATCCCGGTCAGCACCAGCGCCCAGGCACCGCGCCGCATCGGATACGTACCGCCCAGCACCGTGTCCTCGCGGGCCTCGCGCGCGAAGCCCGGCGCCGTCGGCCACAGCCGCAGCGACTCGTCCAGCACCCGGCGCAGATACCGCAGTCTGGCCACCTGCTCGTAGCCCGGCGCCTCGGTGCCGCCCCACACCCGGTCCACCTCCGCCCGCGCCCGTGCCGCGATCTCGGGGTGCCGGGCCAGGTAGTGCAGGGCGAAGGAGAGCGCGCCCGAGGTGGTCTCGTGTCCGGCGATCAGGAAGGTGATCACCTGGCGCCGCACGTTCTGGACCGACAGCCGCTCACCCGTCTCCGGATGCGCCGTCTCCAGCATCCGGTCCAGGAGGTCGCCCGCACCGCCCGTGCCCCCGGCCGCCCGGCGGGCCGAGACCAGGTCGTCCACCGTGCGGTCGAGGTAGGCGATGTCGGCGGCGTGGCGCCGGCTCGCGCCCCGCAGCAGCCAGGGCGCCAGCGGCGGGGGCACGGTGTTCAATCGTTGCGCGTAGGTCAGCGTGCCCACCATCGCGGTCACGAAGGGATGCGGGCGCGGGCGCTCGAAGGAGCCGAAGTCGTGCCCGAAGCCGGTGCGCGCGATCGTCTCCAGGGTCAGCTTCGTCATGTCCCCGGGCACGTCCACCGCCCGTCCCGCCGCCTCGGCCCGGTCCCAGGCGTCCGTCAGAGCCTTGCCTAATGAACTGATGGAGGTCGGGGATGGGTGACAGCGACACCTGGACGGCCGCGCCCGCCGCGGCGGAGCAGGCCCGCTCCGTACTCGCCGCCGCCTGGTCCTGCGCGGTGACCGCGGAGGGCGGCCGCGAGGAGTTCGTCGGCGCGCACGAGGTCGCCGACGACGGCCGGGTGCTGCTGCACGTGCCCGAGGACAGCGCCCTGGTCGCGGCGGCGATCTGCGCGCTGCGCGGCGAGCCGTCCGCCGTACTGGAGTTCGCCGACGTGGCGCCCGTCCCGGTGCGCGGCCGGATCCGGTCCCGGCTCTGGCTCGCCGGCTGGTTCGCCCCGGAGGACGGGCACCTGGCGTTCACCCCCACCCGCGTGGTGCTGCGCCGGCCGTCCGGCTCCGTGGTCGTCGACCTCGGCGAGTACGCCGCCGCCCGGCCCGACCCGCTGACCCTCGCCGAGGCCCGGCTGCTGACCCACCTCGCCGACTGCCACGGCGACGCCGTCGAGCGGCTGACCCGGCTGGTCGAGGCCGGCAGCCTGCACGGCGCGGTCCGGGTGCGGCCGCTCGCCGTGGACCGGCACGGACTGACGCTGCGCATCGAGCGGATCCGCGCCCACGGCGACGTACGCCTGCCCTTCCACGCGCCCGCCGACGACATAGCCCAGCTCACCGACCGCGTGCATGTGCTGCTGGCCCGGGCGAGCGCCGCCTCCTGCCCCCGGGTCCTACAGCGGCAGCGCACAGACGGCGACGGGTGAGGGGAACGGCTCGCCCACCGGGGTCAGTTCACCGCTGTCCCCGGCCACGCGGAACACGCTGACGCCGCCGGACCGCTGGTTCGCGGCGAAGAGCAGCCCGCCGTCCGGGGAGAGCGCGTGCTGCCGGGGGAAGGCGCCGCCCGCCGGCACCGTGCCGAGCAGCCGCAGCCGGGCGCCGTCGGCCTCCACGGCGTAGCGCGCGATGCTGTCGTGCCCCCGGTTGGCGAGGAACGCGTACGCCCCGTCGGGCGTCACCGCGAACTGCGCCGGGTAGTTCTCGCCGGACCCCGCGCCGGTGGACTGCGGCTCACCGACCGTCAGTTGCCCGGTGTCCGGGTCGTAGGCGCAGACCGCGACCGTGTCGTCCACCTCGTTCGCGAGGTAGGCGTGGCGCCCGCCGGGATGGAAGGTGAGGTGGCGCGGCCCCGCGCCGGGCCGGGTCCGGGCCCGCGCGACCTCGGTGAGCCGACCGGAGGACTCCTCCAGGCGGTACGTGTAGACGGTGTCCGTGCCCAGGTCCACCGCCAGCACATGGCGCCCGTCGGGGGCGGTGACGACCTGGTGCGCGTGCGGGCCCCGCTGCCCGGGGCCGGGCGGGGGAGCGGAGTGCGTGACCAGGTCGGTGCGCTCCCCGAGCGCGCCCGAGGCGTCGATCGGGTGCACGGCGACGCTGCCCGAGCCGTAGTTGGCGCTCAGCAGCCACCGCCCGCCCGGGTGCACCGACAGATGGCAGGGCGCCGCGCCCCCGGTGCTCCGGCCGCCCAGCACCGTACGGTCCGACAGCCGTACGGCGGTCACCGCCCCGTCCTCGCGCTCGTCCACCGCGTACAGCGTCCGCCCGTCGGGAGCCACCGCCAGATACGACGGGTCGGCCACCCCCGCGAGGGTCTCCCCGCCGGTCACCGCGCCCGTACCGGGGTCGTAGGCGGCGAAGGCGATGCCCTTCCCGCCGCCCTCCACGGAGGTGTAGGTGCCGATCAGCAGCGGGCGCGCGGCGGCGGGTTCGCGTCCCGGCACACCCGTACGCGCCCCGGGCGCCGCCGACGTCGTACGAGGCCCGGCCTCCGCGCTCGGGGAGCCGCCGCACGCGGCCACCGCCGGGAAGGCCGCGCCGCCGAGCAGGCCGACGAACCGGCGCCTGCTCCACCCCTCGCCGTTCCCGCGCCCGCTCACCAGTCCCCGTCCTGGACCGGCTTGCCCGGCGCGTCCCCCAGCGGGTGGACCTGCTGCGGGGCCGGCGGCTGCCACGGCTCGTGGTCGTCGCCGATCCAGTCGCCGACCGGCTTGACGTCCTGGAGCGGTTCGGTGGGCGCGAGGTCGTGGGCGTCCCGGTCGTAGTAGTCGTACCAGGGCAGTCCGGCCCGCGTGTACGCCGCGCGGTCGACGGGGGAGGGCGGCGGCTCCTCGCCGGTGATGCGCCGCCACTCGGGCGGGGTCACGAGGTGCACGAAGACCCGGCCCGCCGGTTGCTCGGACCAGTCCGTCAGCGGCCGTTCGTCGCGGTACACCTCCTGGCGCATGGAGCCGCCCACCCCGAGCCCCATCGCCGGCGCCGACCGGGGCCGCGCCGCCCCCGGAGCGGCCGGCATCGCGCCCGGGGCGGGGGCCGACAGCGGCATCGGCGCGCCGTAGGCCCCGCCCGACCGGGCCGCCCGGCGCGCCGCCTCCGCCCGGCGCCGCTCCTCCTCCCGCCAGCGGGCCAGCTCCGCCTCGTTCAGCGCGAAGGACTGCAACTGCACCCCGCCCCACACCTCCTCGCCGGTCACCTGGCCCTCGACGGTCGCCCCGAGGCCGAGCGGCACCGCGACGAACTGACGGACCGTGCCCCTGCCGGAGTTGATGCCGTCGAGCCACGGCTGACGGGGCAGGACGACGTAGTTCTGCGGGGCGCGGGAGAGCCGGTCGCGCCACGGCTTCCCCGAGACCGCGCACACCTTGCCCACCCCGACCTGGAGCGCGGCGGGCTCGGTCGTGCCCGCGAAACTCAGCCACATGGCCTCACGCAGATACACCGGCAGCATCACGCCGCCCCGCGCCCGCCACGCCTCGGGCACCGTGGCGGCGAAGTCGGCGACCCGGCGTACCGGGAACTCGCCGAGCCCCGGCGGCAGCGGATGCGTGCCCGTCTCGGGCAGGCGCAGGGTGCGCACGAAGCGCACCGCCGCACCGCCCGGCAGCAGCAGCCGGTTCCCGTCGATCCGCACGCTCGATCCGCTCATTCCGTACGCCCCCTACGCCGTTCCGGTGTGTTCCTCAAGAGGAACGCCGCGCCGCCCTGCTCCGGTTCCGCCTGCGGCGCGCGGCCCGCAGCCGGTCCCGCAGCCGGGTCAGCCGCGGCATGCGTTCGCGCTGTTCACGCGTGTGGCGGTCCAGCTCCTCCAGGAGCCGGCGGGAGCGGTGCTCGGTGTCCATCTCGTCGATGATCCGGTTCACCTCGGCCAGCACCGCGCCTCGCAACTGCCACTGCCGCGGATCGCGCCGCACCTCCTCCAGCAGCAGATCCGCCAGCCGGTCCCGGGTGGTCGCGGCCTGGCGCAGCTCGGCGGAGAGCCGTTGCTCCGCGGACTCGGCGGCCTCGCTGGCGCTGGTGGTGACCAGCACGGCGAAACTGACCACGGCGTCGGCGATCTCGGACAGCAACTGCTGGACGGCCTCACCGGTCTCCGCCGGGAACAGCGGTTCCGGCTCGCGCTCCTTGGCGAGGTCGGTGAAGCTGCGCGCCAGCACCCGCATCACCACCGTGCAGATCTCCAGCGTGTCCAGACCGGTCCGCAGCACCACCCGGTGCAGCAGTCCCTCGCGCACCCGGGGGTTGAACCGCAGACTGTCCTCGGCCTGGCGCAGGTCCTCGTCCACCTCGCCGATGTCGTGGTCGAGCCGCCGCGCCTCGTGCAGCCGGGCCGCCGCCTCGTGGAACGGCGTGCTGTCGGCGGCCTCCTCGCCCATCCGCAGCATCAGCTGCCGCACCCGCCGGGCCAGCCCCACGATCGACTCGCCCGCCTGCTCCACCCACACCGGCGGGGCCAGGATCAGGTTGAAGGCCAGCCCGACGATCGCGCCGATCAGCGTCTCCACCACCCGCGCCCAGGCGAGGCTCCCGTGCGCGGTGACGCCGAGCACCAGCATCGCGCTGATCGCCACCTCCGCCACGAACTCCTCGGCCCGCACCAGATGCCCCACGCCCAGCGCCGCCACGATCACCAGGGCGAGGCTCCACCAGCTCAGCCCGACCAGCTGGCTGAAGCCGATGGCGACCAGGACGCCGGCCACCACCGCGTTCACCCGGCGGAAGCTCATCTTCAGCGTGGCGTAGAGGGTGACCTGGACGACCAGCAGCGCGGTCAGGGGCGCGGTGAGCGGAGCCGCCGACCTGTCGGGCGACAGCCGCACCGCGATGACGTAGGCGATCGAGGCCGCGGCGGCCGAGCGCAGGGCCTGGACGACCATCGGGTCCCTGAGCCACTTCACCTGCCGCAGTGCGGGCGCCGCCGCTTCACGAAGATCACGCATCCTCGGGCTGTTCCCTTCCCCAGGCGCCTCGAACGTATCCGGACAGGACGGTAACCGGACGAAGAGGCATGGAAGGTTCCACTCGCCGTACGGCAGCGCGCGTCCGCGACTGTCAGGCGGTCACCTTGGCCAGGAAGGCGGAGAGGTTGCCCAGCGCCCGGGCGATCTGCTCGTCCAGGGTCAGGCTCTCCTCGACGCGGGCGCCGCTCTGCGAGATCTTCCGGCCCCGCAGATACAGGGAGCAGGCCAGGTCGGTGCACATGTACAGGCCGACCGAGTTGCCCTCGCGGCCGGCCGCGCCCGCCTTGCGCGCCGTCATCAGGGACACCCCGCCCCGGGGATGGGTGGTGAGGCACAGCGCGCACATGCTGCGCTGGAAGTAGCCGCTGCGGGCCGGCTGGAACCGCAGGGCCACGCCGGTCAGGGTCCCGTCCCGGTCGGTGACCAGATAGCCGCGGTCGGGGGCGCCGGGGTCGCGCCAGCCGAGGAAGTCGAGGTGGTCCCAGGGGAGCGCGTCCAGATCGCGGGGCACGGCCAGCCGCTTGGCCTCGCCCTTCGAGCAGTTGACGAAGGAGGAGCGGATGTCGTGCTCGGTGAGTGCTCTCATGGGGGCTGCCTCGCCTGTCGGGATCGCGTGGACTCGAGCCTAGGATGTCTAGGTTCTTGCCTATCGTAGATAGCCGGAGTGCGGCGGTGCCAACGGATTTTCGGCAGAGCGCGAGTTCATAGCATGAATTAAGCAGCGAGGGAAGTCGCGGCCGGAAGCCCGGCAGGGGTATGTTGAACACCGGGAACGGCACGGAAGGAGCCACATGGCGGGGCGGAACGGACGCACGGTGCGCGACCTGAGAAGGGCCAACCGTACGGCCGTGCTGCAACGGCTCTACTTCGACGGACCGCTCAGCCGCTTCGAACTGGGCCCGGCGACCGGACTCAGCTCCGGCTCCGTCAGCAACGTCGTCGCCGACCTGGTCGCCGACGGACTGGTGGAGGAGGCCGGCAGCGTCGACTCCGACGGCGGCCGCCCCCGCACCCTGCTGCGCGTCGCCCGCGCCAGCGGCCACATGATCGGCGTCGACGTCGGCGAGACCCGGGTACGCGTCGAGCTCTTCGACCTCACGCTCACCGAACTCGCCCGCGCGGAACGCCCGCTGACCCCGCAGCGGTACGAGGTCGAGGCCATCGTCGGCCACATCCGCGACGGCATCGCCGAGGTGCTGGCCACGGCGGGGCTCCCGCCCGGCCGGCTGCTCGGCGTCGGGGTCGGCGTCCCCGGCATCGTCGAGCACACCCCCGACCGGGGTGCCGTCGTACACGGCCAGACCATCGGCTGGGACGCGGTCCCGCTGGAGGCCCTGCTGCGCGCCGGGTCCCCGCTGCCCGGCACCGTCCCCTATCTCATCGACAACGGCGCCAAGACCCTCGGCCAGGCCGAGATGTGGTTCGGCGCCGGACGCGGCGCCCGCAACGCGGTCGTCGTCCTCTTCGGCTCCGGTGTCGGCGCGAGCCTCGTCACCCCGGAGGTCGAGCAGGGCCGCGCGGTCGAGTGGGGGCACCTGACGGTCCGGGTCCGGGGCCGCCGCTGCCGCTGCGGCGCGCTCGGCTGCCTGGAGGCGTACGCGGGTGCCGAGTCCCTGCTGGCCCGCTGGCGCGAGGAGGGCGGGCGGGTGCCCGGGGGCACCGACGAGGAGACCGCGCTGACCTCCATGCTCACCGCCGCCTACCCGGCCGACGGCGCGCCCGCCGACCCGGTCGCCCTCTCCGTCCTGGAGGAGACCGCCGAGTACCTGGGCGCGGGCCTGTCCGACCTCATCAACCTCTTCCAGCCCGAGCGCATCCTCATCGGCGGCTGGGCCGGCCTGCAGCTCGGCACCCGCTTCCTGCCGGCCGTACGCCGCTACGCCGCGTCGTACGCGCTGCGGCACCCGGCCCAGAGGGTCACCGTCGACCTCGGCCGGCTCGGCCCGGACGCGGTCACCGTCGGTGCGGCGATCCTCCCCCTGGCCGACTTCTTCGCCCGCGGCGGCCGAGGCCCGGACCCGGCCCCGGAATACCCGGTCCCGGCCTGGCGCACGGCGCTGGAGGAGCGGGCACCGCACTGAGGCACGGGGGTGTGGACTGGGGCGCTACGCGGGGGACGCGGGCGTCGCCGCCGAGGTGCTCGTCCGCCCGGGTACGCCGGGAGGCCCGCAGCCGGCGCCGAAGCGCCGGTCCCGACCAGCCGGACCGAGCCGGGAGGCCAAGCGGTCGTACTGACTCTTACTGGCCCTGGGGGGTGTACCGGCTGGGGCCCGTACCGGCTCGGCGGTTGTACCGGCCTGGGGGGCGTACCGGACTGCGTATGCCCGAAACTGTGCCGGCACACCCCCGTCCCGCAGTGCGGCGGCCGAGGCCCTTGACCCGGCCCTGGAAACCCGGTCCCGGCCCGGCGCACCGCGCTGGAGGAGCGGGCCCCGCACCGAGGCGCTCGTCCGGCCGAAAGCGACGGGAGGCCCGGAGTCGGTGCCGCAGCACCGGTCCCGACCAGCCGGACCACGCCGGGAAGCCGGGCGGCCGTACCGGCCTGGCGGCCGTACCGGCCTGGCGGCCGTACCGGCCTGGCGGCCGTACCGGCCTGGCGGCCGTTTGGCCGACGCTGTGCTGGACCCCTCGTGCCGTCCGGTGCGTTGCGCCGCGCGAGCGGGTGGTGGAGCGAGGTGCGGTGTTCCGTCGAGGTTTCGGTGCGGGGGCCGCAGGTACCCGATGGCGCTCCGGACGACCGGCAGAAGCCTGGGAAGGAGCGCGTCGTGACCGATCACCGCCACGAGGGGCCGGGTGAGAACGGCTCGCCCGTGCCCCGGGACATGCCGGACCAGCAGGCCGGCGCCGGCGACGACCCCTGGGAGGCCGCCGCGCCCACGCGCGAGCAGCTCGAACAGCAGCAGGGCCTGGAGAGCGAGCGGCCCGACGAGGACACCGGAGCCGACGAGGACACCGCCGACGGCGAGACGGGCGAACCGCTGCCCGACTCCGTGACCGATGTCCCCGACACGGACGAGGCGGGCACCGGCCGCCGGGGCGCCCCGCGCCACGCCGCCGTCCACCCCGAGCACCCGGCCCCCGAGGAATCCAGCGGCTGACCGGCCGGGCGCGTGAGCGCGCCTCCCGGCGCATGCGTCACGGGGCGCATGCGGCGGGAGGCGTCGGCCTGACGGGGCAGGCCCCCGCGCTCGCGATCAGCCCACCTTGCGCCCCCGCAGCGGTTCCGTGTCCGCGCCCGCCCCCTGCTGGAGGCCGAGCAGGAACTCCTCCAGCACCTCCGGGGCCGTGTGCGTCGCGCGCCAGCCCAGTTCCACCCGGGCCCGGGTGCAGTCCATGAGCGGCAGCCGCAGCACCGCGTCGAACAGGTGCGGGGACGCCGGCAGCAGCCGCAGCCCCCACGCGGCGGCGATCGCCGAGCGGGCCGCCGTACGCGGCAGACGCACCTGGCGCAGGCCGAGCATCCGGGCAAGCAGATCCGCGTCCACCGGCGGCTCCGCCGCCAGGTTGAAGGGGCCCCGGGCGTCCTCCGAGCGCACGACGGCCAGCTGGTACGCGTGGGCCGCGTCGTCCGTGTGCAGGGCCTGCATCCGCAGCCCCGGTATGTCGGGGAGGAAGCGCAGGAGTTCCGGGCGGGCCGCGGGCCCCGGCAGGTACTTGCCACCGAAGATGTGCCGCTGCTCGCTGGCCGACTCCCGCTTGAAGAGGAACGCCGGCCGCATCCGCACCACCCGGATCCCCGGATGATCGCGCTCGAAGACGTCCAGCGAGCGTTCCAGATAGGCCTTCTCCCGGCAGTACGCCGCGTCCGGCCACCCGTGCGTCGGCCACGACTCGTCCACCGCGCGGTCCTTCGGCCCCGGCGAGTACGCCCCGACCGACGAGGCGTGCGCCAGCGCCGGCACCCCGGCCGCGGCCACCGCCTCGAAGACCCGCAGCGAGCCCAGTACGTTGGTCCGCCACGTCGTCGCCGGATCGTGCGTCGGCTGGAACGCCCAGGCCAGATGCACCACCGCGTCCGCGCCCGCGAAGTGACCGGTCAGGTCGGCCCGGTCCGAGGCCAGGTCGACCGCGGCCCACTCGGTCTTCGGCGGCGACCACCCGGGAATCCGCCGGGCCAGCCCCAGTACGGAGTCCACCGACGGATCCTCCGACAGAAGCCGCACCACGCTGGTGCCCACGTTGCCGGTCGCGCCCGTGACCACGATCCTGCTGCCTCTTGAGCTGCTCACCCTGTCGCTCCTCTCGGCCGCTTGCCGTACGGAGGTCACCGGGTACCCAGGAAACGGGGAAGCCCCGACCGCGACGGGGGAATCACGGCCGGGGCGGCTCGATGGCGGGTACGGATGGCGGTCGCCTCTCGGCGGGACGCTTCCACAGGGCTTCAGCCGAACGATCGTCCCTGCGGGCGGATGGTGAGGCCCGGGGACACTGTCCCATCCGCACCCACGGTCTGTTTCAACGGAGCAGCACCGCCCGGTGTTCCGCCCTCCGTCCCGTCGCGGGGTGAGGTGCGTCACTGGTCGCCACACGGCGGTCATCGGCCGCCGTACCCGGAACGTCTCCCGGGCCTGGCGTGTCGCCGCAGCGGTCATGCGGCACCGGGCGCCCGGTGCGTGGCCGCCCGGGACGTGGTGCGGCGCCTCATGCGAAGGGGCTCCGCCCCAGCGAGGCCAGCAGGTCGGCCGGGTCGGCGAAGACCGCGCCGGCGCCCGCATCCTCCAGGTCGGCCCGGGGCAGCCCGCCGCACAGCACGCCCACGCAGCGCACCCCGGCCCTGGCACCCGCGCGCATGTCCCACACGGTGTCGCCGACGAACACCGCCCGCTCGGCCGGCACCCCGGCCAGCTCCAGCGCGTGCTCCACCGGCTCCGGGTCCGGCTTGCCCGCGTCCACGTCGTCGGCGCTCGCGGTCGCCGAGATCGCGTCGTCCGCGTCGATCGCCCGCCGCAGCGCGCCCAGCTCCGGGCCGCCCGCCGAGGTGGCCAGCACCACCGTCCAGCCGTCGCCCGCGAGGCGGCGCAGCAGGTTCCCGGCGTCCGCCAGCGCGGGCAGGCGGTCGAAGTACTGGCCGTAGAGCGCCTTGTGGGCGGCGCTCAGCTCGTCGTCCTGGTCCGTGTCCCGGTCCTCGCCCAGCAGATGCGCGATCAGGTCGGTGGAGGCCAGCCCCACCGCCCGGTGGATCGCGTGCATCGGCACGCGGTGACCGGCCTGCCGGAACGCCTCCCACCAGGTCGTCACATGCAGGTGATTGGTGTCGACGAGAGTCCCGTCGACGTCGAACACGGCCGCCCGTTCCATGCACTGATCCCTTCGTGGTCCGTGGATTCCCCACCGGGTACCACGTCAGCGGCCCGCCACTCCGGACGGCGTACGGCCTTCCCGGGTCCAGGCCAGCAGCTCGTCCAGCGACCACGTGGTCACCACCCGCTCCGCCGGCACCCCGCACTTCTCCGCCCGCGCGCACCCGTGGATCTGCCAGTCCAGCTGGCCCGGCGCGTGCGCGTCGGTGTCGACCGAGAACAGCACGCCCGCCGCCACCGCCCGGCGCAGCAGCCGGCACGGCGGGTCGAGCCGCTCCGGACGGCTGTTGATCTCCACGGCGGTCCCCGACTCGGCGCAGGCCGCGAAGACCTCGTCCGCGTCGAACGCCGACTCCGGCCGTCCCCTCCCGGTCACCAGCCGCCCGGTGCAGTGCCCGAGCACGTCCGCGTGCGGATCGCGTACGGCGGCCACCATGCGGCGGGTCATCGCCGGCGCGTCCATCCGCAGCTTGGAGTGCACCGACACCACGACCACGTCGAGCCGCTCCAGCAGCTCCGGCTCCTGGTCGAGGGAGCCGTCGTCGAGGATGTCGCACTCGATGCCGGTCAGCAGCCGGAACGGCGCCCAGGTCTCGTTCAGCTCCGCCACCACGTCCAGCTGCTCGCGCAGCCGCTCCGGGGACAGGCCGCGCGCCACCGTCAGCCGGGGGGAGTGGTCGGTCAGGGCCGCCCACTCGTGGCCGAGCGCCGCCGCCGTACGGCCCATCTCCTCGATCGGGCTGCCGCCGTCGGACCAGTCCGAGTGCAGGTGACAGTCGCCGCGCAGCCGCTCCCGCAGCCGTTCGCCACCCCGGGCGAGCGGGGTGTCCGCCGCCCCCTCCAGCCTCGCCAGGTAGCCCGGCACCTGTCCGGCCAGTGCCTCACGCGCCACCTGCGCCGTCTTGGGCCCCACCCCCTTCAGCGACTCCAGCGCCCCGGCCCGCTCCCGCAGCTCCTCGGCGGACAGTTGCCCGAGCACCCGGGCCGCCGTACGGAAGGCGCGGACGCGGTAGGTCGGTTCCTGGGTCCGCTCCAGGAGGAACGCGATGCGCTCCAGCGCCTCGACGGGCTCCATCGCCACCTCCTCGCGCCTGCGTCACCGTCCAGGGTTCCCCAGCGCCGGCGCCCCCGCACCACGGCCGGGCCGGTTTGCCCCCGCGGCCCCCGGGTACTGCGACGCCCGGAAAACCGACAGGAGGCCACCCGCCATGCCCAGCCCCACGACTTCCAAGGTCGCCGTCGTCACCGGTGCCGACTCCGGCATCGGCCGCGCCACCGCCGTACGCCTGGCCGACGCGGGCATGGACGTCGGCATCACCTGGCACACCGACGAGCGGGGCGCCGCGCGGACCGCCGACGAGGTCCGCGCCAAGGGACGCCGGGCCGAGACCGCCCAGGTGGACCTGGCCCGGCTGCCCGAGGCCGCCGACACCGTCGACGCGCTCTGCGAACGCCTCGGCCGGATCGACGTCCTCGTCAACAACGCCGGAACCGGCACCGCCACGCCCTTCCTCGACCTGGGCCTCGACGACCTGCGGCACGTCCTGGACGTCGACCTGGCCGGGCCGTTCCTGTGCGGGCAGAACGCCGCCCGGCGCATGATCCGGCAGGGCGACGGCGGCCGGATCGTCAACGTCACCTCCGTCCACGAACACCAGCCCCGCGTCGGCGCCGCCCCGTACTGCGCGGCCAAGGGCGGGCTCGGCCTGCTCACCCAGGTGATGGCGATCGAGCTGGCCGAGCACGGCATCACCGTGAACGCGGTGGCGCCCGGCGAGATCGCCACGCCCATGACCGGCCAGGAGGACATCGACCCGCACCGCGAGCACCGCCCCGGCGTACCGCTCGGCCGGCCCGGCGACGCCCGCGAGGTCGCCGCCGTCATCGCCTTTCTCGCCGGCCCCGACGCCTCCTACGTCACCGGCGCCTCCTGGAGCGTCGACGGCGGCATGCTCCGCATGGGCCCGATGGCCGGCTCCCACCTGACCTCCGACGACTGGCGCCGTCCCTGACGCCACCCGGGCACGCGGCCTACCCTCGATGCATGACCGAAATCGACAGCCCGCACATCGGCACCCCGCGCATCCTCGTCCTCAGCGTCCAGCCGGGCACACCCCCGTTCCGGATCGTGGAGATCGACGGCCAGGTGGTCGGCGCGGCCCGGGCGGTCACCGACGTCCTGGAGGCCGCCGCGGCCTTCGGCATCACGGTCCACGACCTCGACGACCCGGACGTCGTCCGCTGGGTCGGCGGCGACAAGTTCACCTGGACGGTGCACTAGCGCACGGCCTCCGGTGATGGGCGTCAGTCTGATTCGCGTCAGTCGAAGAGCGCGACAAGCCCCGTCACCCAGACCATGAGGACCGCGAGGGTCGCCGCCAGGCAGCCGACGCCGGTCAGGACCCCGCCCACGGTCCACGGCTTCGAGGACGCTGCCCCTTCCCTCTCCGGGTCGGCCCGGTAGGAGGCGGGGTCGTCCCAGTCGACGGGATGCCCCGACTCCTCGGCGCAGGCTTCCCGTACCGCGGCGAGCTGCGTCATCGCGAAGGCCGTGGCGGCCTCCGCCTCGCGCCCGCGCCAGGCGAGGGCGCGCATCCGCCGCCCAGGAGATCCGTACCGCTCCTCGAAGGCCGCGGTCTCGTCGGCGTTCCGGTCCGCCTCGAGATATCCAGCGTCCGGCCTCGGCGGCGTCGCCGTAGAGGCGGTACACCTCGGCCAGACGACGGCGCAGCGCCAGGTCGTGCGGGAAGGACGAGACGAGACCGCGCAGGCGCTGGCGCGCGGCGGGAATCCGGCCGGCGGCCAGGTCCGCGTCGACTCGGGCGAGGGTCTCTCCGAGAGGCATGCACGCATGATCGCGTACCGCGCCGACCTGCGTCGATCTGCTTTCGTCGCCGGGCACGGTTCACCGCTGCGGCCGGGTCCCCGTGGCGCCGTCGTACGGACCGAGCCGGTCCCGCCGTCCTCGGTGGAGGCGGGGCCGGCTCAGGGACGAGAGGGGCCCGGGTGGGTCAGCCCACCGTCCACTTCTGGTTGGCGCCGCCCGTGCAGGTCCGGATCTGGAGGCGGGTGCCGTTGGCCGAGGAGTTGCCGGTGGCGTCCAGGCACTTGTCGGCCTGGGGGTTGACGATGTCGCGGGCGGCGGTGACGGCCCAGCGCTGGGCCGCGCTGCCGTTGCAGTCCCAGAGCTGGACCAGGGTGCCGTTCGCGGTGCCGCCGGCGTTGACGTCCAGGCACTTGCCGAGCGCGCGGATCGTGCCGTCGGCGCCGACCGACCAGCGCTGGGCGGCGGTGCCGTTGCAGTCGTAGAGCTGGACGGCGGTGCCGTTGGCGGTGTTCGCCCCCGCGACGTCCACGCACTTGTTCGCCAGGCCCCGGATCGTGCCGCCGGTCGGCGGCGGGGCGTCGCCCGTCGTCACCGACACGTGGTCGACGACCAGGGTCTGCGGGAAGGCCGTGGAGCTGTCCGGGTCGCCGGGCCAGTAGCCGCCGACCGCGAGGTTCAGGATCAGGAAGTACGGGCGGTTGAACACCCACTGCCTGCCACCCAGATCGGCCGGGGTGCGGCGCTGGTAGACGTTGCCGTCCACCGTCCAGGTGATGGAGTCGGGCGCCCAGTCGACCGCGAAGGTGTGGAAGGCGTCCGCGAAGGCCTGGCCGCCCGGCAGGGTGTAGCCCGCGCCGATGCCGCCCGCACCGGAGTAGCCGGGGCCGTGCAGGGTGCCGTGGACCGTGGAGGGCTCGAAGCCGACGTTCTCCATGATGTCGATCTCGCCCGAGTCCGGCCAGTTCACCGGAGTGCCCAGCATCCAGAACGCCGGCCACATGCCCTGCCCGCGCGGGATCTTCATCCGCGCCTCGACGTGCCCGTACTGCGCCGTGAACTTCCCCGACGTGTTGAGCCGGGCGGAGGTGTACTGGCACGCCCCGTACCAGCACTGGTAGTTCGCCGGGTTCTCCCTGCGGGCCGTGATGACCAGATGGCCCTGACCGTCCAGGGCCGCGTTCCTGTTGCCGGTGGTGTAGTACTGCCGCTCGTGGTTGTTGACGTTGTCACCGGCCTCGATCTGCCACTTCGAGGAGTCGACGGCCGAGCCGGCCGGGCCGTCGAAGGTGTCGGAGAACGCCACGGCGGCCGCCGCGGCGGGGGCGGCCGCCGTGACGGCGTCGTCGGAGTCCGCCTGGGCGGGACCGGCCACGAGGGACGCGGCGAGACCGGCGGACAGGGCGGCGGCGAGGAGACATCTGCGGAGCAGGCGTGGACGCACCACGGCTCTCCCTTCCGTACGGCGTCCGTGCGGGGGCGCCGACCGAGGTGGGGGGTACGGATGAGTGTCGCTGTGTCGCTGAGTGTCGCCTCTTGAGTTAAGTAGTGAGATAAGGGGTGGTCAAGAGTCTGGTACGGACCATGTTCGGTGCGTCATGCACGGGACGCGCGACGGGACGCACGGCGGGACGTCCGCCCGGAGGTACGGACCTGGCGCGCGTGCACCGCGCGGCTCATCCGCCGGCCCAGCAGCAGGTAACCGATCAGCGCGCCCGAGGTGTTGAGGATGACGTCGTCGATGTCGAAGGCCCGGCCGGTGACGAGGGCGCCCTGGGCGAACTCCACCAGCAGCATCACCAGCGCGGTCAGCAGCAGCACCCGCAGCAGACCGCGCGTGCGCGGGGCGACGACCGGGACCAGGACGCCGAACGGCACGCCCAGCAGGATGTTCCCGCCGATCTGCTTGGCGGCGTCCCGCAGCGCGGGCTGGTCCAGGTACGCCCGCAGCGAGCGCCCGGGGTGCATGTTGGTGTGCGTCAGCGCCTCCGACGCGGGGGAGGGGTGCAGGGTCAGCCGCGCCAGCACCACCGCGAAGGCCACCATGAACAGGAACGCGAGCGCCATCGCCAGCAGGCGCAACGGGAAGGCGAGCGGGCGCCGTTCGGGACGCGCCGGGGCTTCCGGTTCCTCGGTCTTGGGGGTGGTGCGCGGGCGCGACAGGAAACGCGCCCCCGGGACCGCACGAGCCATGTCCGTCCTCCAGTCGTGAACTTCCCCGCGTGATACGGCGGTTGCTGCCCGGCGGGTCGCCGGGGGGTTGGTCAGGTCCCGTAGGTGACCCGGATCTCCTCGAAGCCCAGGGAGCGCAGCAGGCCCTGGAGCATCGCCGTGGTGTTGGTCTCGGCCCGCACCGTCAGCTCGCTGTCCTTGGCCGCCTCGCCGATGTGCCGGGCGGCGAGCTTCTGCACCGCCTGCTCGCCGTTCGGGTTGTCCGAGAACAGGTCGCCGAGCCGGTCGAGGAGACCGCGCTGCTTGGAGACGGCGTAGGAGCGGTCCGGGTCGAGGGCCGGTTCACCCAGCGCCGCGTGCGGCAGCCGCAGGGTGGCCGACGTCCGGTCCTCGTCGACCGTCACGTCCCCCTCGTCCATCTTCCCGAGGTCCACGTACGCGTCGACGGTGCCCGCGCCGACGTACAGGGTGCGGGTGCCGCGGATCGCGTCGGGCAGGAACCTGGTGTCCTTCTCCAGGTCCACGACGACCTGGAAGTTGCCGGAGGCCGCCTCGTAACGGCTCATGTCCTGGATCGACTTGAGCAGCGCCGGTCCCGAACGGTCCTGCGTCTCGGACCCGAACAGATCCTTCAGCCCCGGTACGACACTCAACCGCAGCCCCGCGAAGAGCACGGCCAGCACCAGCACCACGGCGGTCAGCGCCTTCGCCCACCCGGGCATGTGCACGGTCCGCTTCTCGGCGGGGGTCTTGACGGGAGTCGCCATGTCGACGGCCCTCCTTCCTACACACCACATGCCCGCCATCTCCGGTACCAGACCGACGAGTTGACGCACGAGGTGGAGGAAGGGACGCGGAAGGGGGCGGCGGGCCGGTCAGAACGCCGTACGGCGCCCCGGCGCCGGGCCCACACCGAGCACCTCGTTCGGGCGCGGCTCCGGACGGTCGAGGCGTACCTCCTTCAGGACCTCGGGGCCGCCGAGGACGTCCTGGCTGATGGCGCGCATGGTGTGCATCGAGAACCTCGCGACTCGGGGGGCGGCTCCAACGGCATGATCTTCGGCCTCCGACGAGATCGTGCCATTGTCCGGGCCGGAGGGCACACCGGGGGGCCGGTGCCGTAGTCCGTCGGCGGACCCCGCCCGACCACCGTCACGGCCCGCTCCCGACCGGCCTTCCAGGCCCCAACTACCCGGACCGCGGAGGGGATTTGTCGACTCCGAACCGTCCGCCGAGTCGTGACGGAATCCTCACTTCCGCCGGACCGGGAATTTGATCTTTTCGGCTTCGCAACCGATAAGCTCCCGAACGGCGCTGCGAGTTGACACGATCGCGACGGGCCGGCCGCAAGCGCGTACGCACGAGTGCGGTCACCTCCCTCGCCCGCACACACCCTCCCCGCACGCCACCTCCCTGCACACCCCCCATTCCGCACCACCCCCCTGCACCACACCCCCCCGTTCGATCGTTTTGCTCGAAGGATGCAGATGGAACTCGCCTCTCCGCCCCCGGCGGCGCGGGCCCCGGTCGCCTGGTACGGCTGGTGGCTGATGCCACTGGGTCTGGGCGGCACCACCGTGGCCGCCACCTTCACCGGCTCGGAGCGAATAACCGTCGCCGTCGCGGGCGCCGCGGCCACCGCGGCCGGCACCGTGTGCGTACGCCTCCTGCTGCGCACCCGCGCCCAGCTGGCCCGGACCGAGGACACCCACCGAAGCGCGCGGGCCGAGGACGCCCAGCAGTGGCAGCAGCACGTGGCCGGCCTGGAGCACGCGTTCTCCGACGAACGCACCGCCCTGGACGCCCAGCTCACCGAGCAGGCCCGTACGCACGAGATCCGGCAGGCCGAGCAGGCCCGCGCCCACGAGGAGCGGCTCGCCGAGCAGGCCGCGGCGTACGAGACGCGGCTCGCCGAGCAGACCGAGGCATGGGAGGAGCGGCTGGGCCACCAACTGGCCGCCGTGTCCCGGCTCGCCGACGAGCAACTGCCCGAGGCGATGCGCCGGCTGCGCGAGGGCGACGCCATCGACGACATCCTGCCGAGCGTCGAGCAGTGCGCGCGGGTCGGCGCCGACCTCCAGGCCGAACTGCGCAAGGTGCTCAGGACGGCGCTGATGGGCGTCGAGGCCCAGTTCGACCGCTCGACCTCCGCCGAACAGGCCGTCATCGGCGTCGGCAACCGCATCCACGTCCTGACCAGCAAGCTCCGCGGCCGGCTGCACGAGATGCAGGGCGAGCACGGCCGGCTGCCCGCCGTCGCCCGGGGCCTGATGGAGCTGGACCAGGCCATCGGCCCCGCCGACTGCCTCGCCGCGAGCATCGGCGTGCTCGGCGGCTCCGACCGCCCCGGCCGGCAGTGGCAGGAACCGCAGCGGCTGCTCAGCGTCATGCGCGGCGGCATCGGCCGGATCAGGGACTTCCACCGCGTCGAACTGCGCCATCTGCCCGAACTCGGCGTCGACGGCGGCCTGGTGGACCACCTCACCCTGATCTTCGCCCACCTGCTGGACAACGCCGCCCGCTACTCGCCGCCCACCGAGCCGGTCATCGTCTCCGGCAAGGAGGTCCCCAACGGCGTCGGCATCGAGATCCAGGACTCCGGCAAGGGACTGAGCGAGGAGAAGAAGCGCGAGGCCGAGCACGCCCTCGCCGGCACCTCGCCCGGGGCCGGGCTCGGCGGCATCTCGGAGGACGCCGACATCGGCCTGCGCGTCGTCGGCGCCCTGGCCCGCCGCTACGGCATCCGCGTCACCTTCGCCGACTCGCCGTGGCTGGGCACGTCGGTCGTGGTCGTCGTACCGCACAAGTACTTCAGCCCGCTGCCGGCCGCCGCCGCGCTGCCCGAGGCCCCGCCCGCCGCACCGGCTCCGGAGCGCGTGCCCGTCCCGGCCGCCGCGGGCGACGGGGGCGCCGGCGCCGAGACCACCCCGGGCGGCCTGCCCCGGCGCCGCGGCAGGCGCACGGCGGCCGACGAGGGCCCGACCGCCCCGGCGCCGGCCACCGCCACCGCCGCCACGAGCGCCGCCGCTCCCGCCCCCGCCACGGGCCGGACCATCCGGCCGGCCCCGGCCCCGGCGCCGGTGACCACCCCGCCGACCCCCGTGTGCGCCGTTCCGCCGGACGCCTCCTTCGCCGGCCTCGCCGCCTTCGCCACCGCCGGCCGCGACCCGCGCACCGGCACCGCCGCGGCGCCCGGCGTCTCCCTGCCCGGCGTCTCCCTGCCCGGTGTCTCCCCGTCCGGGGAGGCCGCTGGCCGCCGAGACACGACCACCGGTGGCGCGTCCACCGAGCACCGCACTGAAGAGAGCGACTAGTCCCCATGACGCACCAGGGAACCGACGTGAGCTGGGCGCTCCGCGACCTTGTGGAGTCCATCCAGGAGATCCGCTTCGCCCTCGTCGCCTCCAGCGACGGCAAGGCCATCACCTCCTACGGCGCCGAAGACCCCGACGACGTGGACCGCTTCGCCGCCGTGGTGGCCGGACTCCAGGCGCTGGCCCAGCCGGTCGCCGAGCAGTTCCCGCAGCACGCCGGGCAACTGCGGCTGGCCATGATCGAGGTGGACGGCGGGCACCTGTTCGTCGTCCGCGCCGGGCTGGAGACGTATCTCGGCGTCCTCGCCCGCGAGGGCCTCGACCAGGGGCTGCTCGGCCATCAGATGCGCGATCTGGCCCGCCGGATGGGTGAGCTGCTCGGCACCACGCCGCGCCAGGAGGAGCACTCTGGATGAGTGCTCCCCGCAGGCCCACCGATCCGTCCGGCCTCGAGCGCTACTACGTCCTCACCAAAGGGCGCAGCGGGCCGGGCGGATCGGCGTCGACCCTCGACGTGGCGACCCTCGTCGTCGCCCGCGCCGCCCCCATACCGGGCATGCAGCACGAGCACGAGGAAATCCTCCGGCGCTGCCGCGAACCGCTGTCGGTGGCCGAGCTGGGCGCCCATCTCCATCTGCCGTTCAACATTCTCGCGGTGCTGCTGTCCGACCTGCTCCAGGCGGGCCGCGTCGAAGCCCGTGATCCCATCCCGGCGCACGACGCCGGCCGCGGGCCCGACCTCGCGCTCCTTGAGGAGGTACTCAGTGGACTTCAAAGGCTTTGACCGACCGGGGGCACCGGCGTCCGGGGACACCCGCTCGGTGAAGGTGATGATCGCCGGGGGCTTCGGCACCGGCAAAACCACCATGGTCCGCTCCGTCAGCGACATCAAGCCGCTGACCACCGAGGCGACCCTCACCGAGGCCAGCGCCGGCGTCGACCACCTCGTCGGCGTGACGGACAAGACCGAGACCACGGTCAGCCTGGACTTCGGCAAGATCAGCCTCAACGACACGCTGATGCTGTACCTGTTCGGCACCCCCGGCCAGGAGCGGTTCTGGTTCCTGTGGAACGGCCTGTTCAAGGGCGCGCTCGGCGCGGTCGTCCTGGTCGACACCCGGCGCCTCGCCTCCAGCTTCCGGGCGATCGAGGAGATGGAGCGGCAGCGCGTGCCCTTCGTCATCGCGCTCAACGTCTTCCCCGACTCCCGCCCCTACCCGGCCGAGGAGATCCGCGACGCGCTCGACATCCCGCCGCACACGCCGGTCGTCTCTTTCGACGCCCGCGACCGCGCCGCCGGCCGGGACGTACTGATCACGCTGATCCGCCATCTGAGGGACAGCTCGGCCGCGGGGGAGTCCCGATGAACGACGACCGGGCCGCGCCCGCGCCCACCGGCGGCGGCTGCCCCGTCGCCCACGGCGGGGACACCACCCGGCTCTACGGCCCCGACGCGGCGACCGACCCGCACGCGATCTACGCCCGGCTGCGCGCCGAGCACGGCCCGGTCGCGCCGGTGCTGCTGGAGGGCGACGTCCCCGCCTGGCTGGTGCTGGGCTACCGGGAGAACCGGCGGGTGCTGGACAATCCCCTCCAGTTCAGCCGCGACTCGCGGATCTGGCGGGACTTCCGGGACGGGCGCGTCGAGGAGACCTCGCCGCTGACGCAGATGATCGGCTGGCGTCCCGACTGCGTCTCCCAGGACGGCGAACCCCACCGCAGGCTGCGCGGCGCGGTCACCGACAACCTGTACGCCGTCGCCGGGCGCGGCATCCGCCGCCACGTCACCCACTTCGCGCACAAGCAGATCGACGCGTTCGCCGACGCGGGCCGCGCCGACCTGGTGGCCGACTTCGCCGAGTACCTGCCGATGCTGGTCCTCACCCGCGTCTTCGGCCTCTCCGAACGCGAGGGGCGCAGCCTCGCCGAGTCCAGCAGCCAGGTCGTCAAGGGCGGCGCCGACGCCCTCACGCACAACGGGCGGATCATGGGCATCCTCGGCGCACTCGCCGCCCGCAAACGGGAGGAGCCCGGGTCCGACTTCACCTCCGGCCTCATCGGGCACCACGCCGGTCTCGACGAGGACGAGATCGTCAACCACCTGCGCCTGGTGCTGATCACCGCCCACACCACCACCAGCAACCTGCTGGCGCGGGCGCTCCAACTGGTCCTCACCGACACCACCCGGCTCTCCGGGCTGGTCAGCGGGCAGCTCGACATGTCCGCGGTGGTGGAGGAGGTGATGTGGGACTCCCCGCCCCTCGCCGTGCTGCCGGGCCGGTTCGCCACCGCCGACCTGGAACTGGGCGGCTGCCCGGTCAAGGAGGGCGACCTGCTGCTCCTCGGCCTCGCGGCCGGCAACCACGACCCCGAGATCCGCCCCGACACCGGCGTCTCCGTCCAGGGCAACGCCTCGCACCTCGCCTTCAGCGCGGGACCGCACGAGTGCCCGGGGCAGAACATCGGCCAGGCCATCATCGGCACCGCCGTCGACGTCCTGCTGCACCGGCTGCCGGGACTGCGCCTCGCCGTACCGCCCGAAAAGCTCACCTCCACGGCCTCCACCTGGGAGTCCCGGCTCGACAGCCTGCCGGTGGAGTTCACCGTCTGACGCGTGCGGACACGACGCCGCCCGACCGGAGAAGGCCGGGCGGCGTCCCGTCTCACACCGTCAGCAGGTCGTCCACCGACCCCCGCCCGGCCAGCTCCGCCGAGGCCACCGGCCCCTCCTTGGCCGCCGCGTACCGGCCGGTGGTCAGCGCCCACTCGTAGTTGCCGTTGATCCAGTGCCGGATCGCCTCCACGCCCATCCCCACCCGCGCCCGCTCCCCGGCGTCGAGGCCCAGCTCCTCGCACATCGCCGGCACCCGCGCCTCCAGGGCGACGTACTCGTCCAGGCGCGCGGTCGTCATCCGGTACGCCTCCTCGGCGGCCTCCTCCCAGGAGCAGCCGCGCTCCCGGCGCAGTACGGCGATGAGGTTGTGGCCGTCGCCCCGGCGCCGCTCGCGCTCGAAGGAGTGGATGTCGTTCATGAAGCCGATGGTGTCCGCGGCCAGGTCCCGCAGCCGCTCCATCAGCGGATGCGCCATCGCCGCGGCCGGCACCTCGAACCGCCGGCTGCGCTCACCGGCGTCGATGCTGTGATGGATGCCGACCGTACGGCGCCGGAAGACGGCGTACTCCGCGACGCCGAGCTCCGCCGACCGGCCCTGCGCCGCCAGGTCGACCTCCTCGCAGTGCGCCACCAGGAACCGCCCCCAGGACGCGGCGAACCGCGACCTCCAGGTCAGGGACATGCCATCCGAGAGGTGGGACCAGACCTCCGCCCAGGCCAGCGTGATCGGGCACCGGACCCGCGGGGCCGTGCCCGCCGGGCGCAGCGGCGTGGCGATCAGCTCCCGCGCCACCTCCGCTATGCGCTCCGCGCGGTCCGGCCGCGCGGCGTCGAACTGGTCGTCGAAGAGGAAGGCCAGGGAGAACCAGTTCATCAGCACGACCATGTCGTCCGCCGACGCGTGCGGATAGGTGCGGGCGGCGGCGTCGGCGAGGTCCCAGGACCGGTACTCCTCCAGACCCGCCCGGCTGCGCACCAGCCCCCGTTCCCGCACCCACCGCAGATGGCGTTCGCGGGCGTGGTCGAGGTGCGGGCTGACAGGGGTGTCGAAGGGAAGGTCGAAGCGGACGTCCTGTGACATGTGCTTCCTTTCGGGAGACGGAACGCCGGGTCCCCCCGCAGTTACGAGCTGCCCCGACCCTAAATGATCTACGCGACGCCCGCTGGTGATCCCCGTTATTCCTGACACCGTTGTGAAAAAGGGGTGTTGACGATGTGTCAGACCCATGAGGCCGGCCCTCCGCGTCGCGACTGAAACGCCCCGCCCGGGATATCCGCAGGGAAGAGGACACGGGGCACGACGCCCCGCGCCCACGATCCTTCGGAGGAGACATGGCACTGGTCAACGCGGGCGTCGTGGTGCTCGACTGCGCCGAGCCCGAGAAGCTCGCCGAGTTCTACAAGGGGCTGCTGGGCGCCGAGGAGACGGACGTCACCGCCAACCGGATCGAGATCGAGGGCCCCCGCGGCTTCCGCCTCGCCTTCCGGCGCGACGTCAACGCCACCCCGCCCAGCTGGCCCCGCCCCGAGAACTCCCTCCAGGTCCACCTGGACTTCGTGGTGGACGACCTGGACGAGGCCGAGCGCGGCATCGTCGGCCTCGGCGGCCGCCCCCTGGAGGCGAAGGACCCGGCCGGACCGTACGAGGAGCGCGGCTTCTCCGACCCGGCGGGCCACTCCTTCACCCTGCGCCGCGCCGTCACGCCGACGGCACCCAAGCAGGGCTGAGCGCGGCCTGCCGGGTGCCGTCGGTGGTGGCGGGGGAGGGGGCGCCGCCGCGGGCGCCCCCGGTGGGTCAGTCCCGGCCACCCTTGTCGCCGACCGGCCAGACGCCCGTCGACCGCTCGATGGCCTTGGCGCCGGTACGGTCCACGGCGCTGCGGACCGCGGCGAAGATCGCGCCCTGGATCGCGGCGGCGAGCAGGATCTCGCCCCAGCCGCGGTCCGGGTCCAGCGCGTCGGGCGCGTCGTCCTCGTGCCGGATCAGCTTCCACGTCTTCTGGAACGCCATTCCCGCCACCGTGCCGCCCAGCCAGCCGAGCGCGAAGCCGACGGGCTTGTAGGCGAGCGGGAGCTTCTTCTTCTTGGCCATGTACTTCTCCTGCTTCTCCTCGTACGTGGGTGTGTCCTGTGGTGTGCGTGCCCGTCAGGGCCGGCCGCGCGCCGGCACCTCCTCGCCGGCCCGCACCGGACCCGGCGGGGTCCCGCCGCCGAACGGGCGGCCGCCCAGTTCCTCCCGGTGATGGGGAGTGAGCCAGCCGTCCAGGTCCGGGCCCAGCGGCACGATCGCCGTCGGGTTGATGCCGGTGTGCACCTGGTAGTAGTGCCGCTTGATGTGGTCGAAGTCGACGGTGTCCCCGAACCCCGGCGTCTGGAACAGGTCGCGCGCGTACGCCCACAGCACCGGGTTCTCCGCCAGCTTCCAGCGGTTGCACTTGAAGTGACCGTGATAGACGGCGTCGAAACGGACCAGTGTCGTGAACAGCCGGATGTCCGCCTCCGTGATCGTGTCGCCGACCAGCCAGCGCTGCCGCTCCAGCCGGGGCGTCAGCAGCTCCAGGCGCCGGAACACGCCCGCGCACGCGGCCTCGTACTCCTCCTGACCGGTCGCGAAGCCCGCCCGGTACACGCCGTTGTTGACGTCCTCGTAGACGCCCGCCATCACCTCGTCGATCTCGTCGCGCAGGGCGTGCGGGTACAGGTCGGGCGCGCCCGGCCGGTGCAGGGACGTCCACTCGGTGGCGAGGTCGAGGGTGATCCGCTGGTAGTCGTTGGTGACCAGCTGTCCGCTGGGCACGTCCACGATCGCGGGCACGCTGACCCCGCCCGGGTAGCCGGTCTCGCGCCGGTCGTACGCCTCGCTGAGGTAGCGGATGCCGAGGACCGGGTCGCGCCCGTCCGGGTCCAGGGTGAAGCGCCAGCTGCGGTCGTCCTGGACCGGGTCGGCGACCGCCAGGGACAGCGCGTCCTCCAGGCCCAGCAGCCGCCGGGAGACCAGGGCCCGGCTCGCCCAGGGACAGGCCCGGCTCACCACCAGCCGGTAGCGGCCAAACTCCACCGGCCACCCGTCCCGGCCGTCCGCGGTGATCCGGTCCGCGAAGTGGCTCCGGGACCGTTCGAACGCCTTCTTCCCGTAGCCGCTGTTGCCCGCCGTCGCCCCGTCCCCGTCACCGTCGCCGCTCATGACTCCCGCCTTCCCCGCGCTGGTCGAGTTCCTCCTGGAGGCGTTCCCCGTTTTCGGCCGTCGGCACTGGTGGGCCACCCACAAGGGTGTGAGGGAGGGCGGCGCGGGCAGTCGGGCCTTCGTGAGTGGGACAGCCGAAGAAGAGAAGCCGGGCCAGGACGCCGACCGCCGTACCCGTGTCACCGTGCTGGTGGCGCTGGCGGCCAATCTGGTGATCGCCGTCGCCAAGGCGGTGGGCGGATTCATCGCGGGCTCACCCGCACTGCTGTCGGAGGCCGCGCACTCGGTCGCCGACAGCATGAACGAGGTGTTCCTGCTGGCCGCCCTGCGCCGCAGCCGCCGCCCCGCCGACCGCAGGCATCCCTTCGGCTACGGCAAGGAACGGTTCTTCTGGTCGCTGCTCGCCGCCGTCGGCATCTTCGTCATGGGCGGCTGCTTCTCCTTCTTCCAGGGCGTCGAGGCCCTGCGCACGGGCGCCGACGAGAAGCTCAGCGGCTATGTCGCCGGCCTGATCGTGCTCGGCGTCGCCCTGCTCGCCGAGGGCGGCTCGCTGCTGCGGGCCCTGCACCAGGTGCGCGGCCAGGGCGGGCTCGCCGCCGGGATGCGCGACCCGGCCCTGCGCACCGTCGTCGCCGAGGACGGCACCGCGGTCCTCGGCGTGACCTTCGCGATGACCGGCATGGCCCTGCACATGGCGACCGGCCAGGTGGCCTACGAGGCGTGCGCCTCCTTCGCCATCGGCGCCCTGCTCGTCTACGTCGCCCACCGCCTCGGCCGCGAGGCCCGCGACCAGCTCATCGGCGAGGCCGCCGACCCCGAGGCCAGCGGCCGCATCCGCGCCCTGCTGCGGGCCCAGCCCGAGATCGACAGCGTCGAGGCGCTGTTCACCATGAAGACCGGCCTCGACTCCACCCTGGTCGCCGCCCGCGTCGACCTGATGCCGGGCCTGGACAGCGAACGGGTCGAGGAGGTCGCCGTACGCATCAAGCGGTCCATCGCGAGCACGATCCCCGAGGCAGGAGAGATCTTCCTCGACGTCACCGACCGCGAGGCGGCGGAAAGCCCCGCCGCGACGGGGGAACGCGGCGGGGCCTGACCCGCGTGTGCCCCGGCGGGCGCCGGGGCACACGCGCGGATCGCGGAGGAACCGGGTCAGCTCCCGTCGGCCGGGTCCAGGACGAAGACCGGGATCTCCCGGTCCGTCTTCTCCTGGTAGTCGGCGTACGGCGGGAAGGCCGCCACGGCCCGCTCCCACCACTCCGCCTTCTCGGCCCCGGTGACCTCGCGGGCCGTCATGTCCCGCTTCACCGGCCCGTCCTGGAGCTCCACCCGGGGCTCGGCCTTGACGTTGAAGTACCAGACCGGGTGCCTGGGCGCCCCGCCCAGCGAGGCGACCACGGCGTACCGCCCGTCGTGCTCCACCCGCATCAGCGGCGTCTTGCGGAGCTTGCCGCTGCGCGCGCCCTTGGTCGTCAGCAGGATCACCGGCAGACCGGTGTCCAGCAGCGTGGTGCCCTCGGTGCCGCCCGAGCCCTCGTACAGCTCGACCTGCTCGCGCACCCACCGCTCCGGGCTGGGTTCGTACTCGCCGTCCAGAGGCATGTGCAATCGTCCCGTCGTCACGTCGTACGGCCGCGCGCCACCGCACCGGCCTGCTTCCCCCTCATCCTTACCTCATCCCGCGCCCGCGCCACCCACCCCGCCGCCCGTCCCGGAGTCCGCGCGAGGACCTACGCTCGCTCCCGTAGCGAAGATCCCGAAGACAGGAGCAGCAACGATGCGGTATGTGAAGCTCGGTTCGACGGGCCTGGAAGTGTCGCGGATCTGCCTGGGCTGCATGACGTACGGCGTCCCCGACCGCGGTACGCACGAGTGGACCCTCGACGAGGAGGCCTCGCGTCCGCTGATCCGGCAGGCGCTGGAGGCCGGTGTCACCTTCTTCGACACGGCCAACGTGTACTCCGACGGCACCAGCGAGGAGATCGTCGGCAGGGCGCTCGCCGACTTCGCCCGCCGGGACGACATCGTCCTCGCGACGAAGGTCAACAACCGGATGCGCCCCGGACCGAACGGCGCCGGTCTCTCCCGTAAGGCGATCATGACCGAGATCGACCACAGCCTGCGCCGCCTGGGCACCGACTACGTCGACCTCTACCAGATCCACCGCTTCGATGCGCACACCCCGGTCGAGGAGACGATGGAGGCCCTGCACGACCTGGTGAAGGCGGGCAAGGTCCGCTACATCGGCGCCAGTTCGATGTACGCCTGGCAGTTCTCCAAGATGCAGTACACCGCCGAGCGGCACGGCTGGACCACGTTCGTGTCCATGCAGAACCACTACAACCTCCTCTACCGCGAGGAGGAGCGCGAGATGCTGCCCCTGTGCGCGGACCAGGGCGTCGGCGTGCTGCCCTGGAGCCCGCTCGCCCGCGGCCGGCTCACCCGCGACTGGGACACCAGCACCGGACGCAGCGCCACCGACACCTTCGGCTCCACCCTCTACCAGGAGGGCGACCGCGCCGTGGTCGAGGCCGTCACTCGCATCGCCGGCGAACGCGGCGTGCCCCGCGCCCAGGTGGCGCTGGCCTGGCTGCTCCAGCGGGACACGGTGACCGCGCCCATCGTCGGCGCCTCGAAGCCCGGCCACCTCCGGGACGCCGTGGAGGCCGTCGGACTGACCCTCACCGAGAAGGAGACCGAGGAGCTGGAGCGGCCCTACGCGCCGCACCCGATCGCCGGGCACTGAGCGGCGGACGGCGGCTCAGGGACCCGTGCCGGGCTCCAGGGCGGTGACGGTCACGGACGACGCGTTGCCGCCCACCGGGACCTCGCCGGCCGTCCACGCCACCTTGAGGGAGTCCCGTTCGTCCGGCGGGGTGACGAGCAGCGCCGCCGGGGTCGCGGCGCGGGCGCCGCTGATGTCCGGGCTGGAGAACGACAGCCCCGCCCAGGCGCTCCTGCCCGGTGTCAGCGTGACCGTCTTAGGGGAGGCGGGCGCGCGCTTCGGGTCGTGGCCCAGCTGCCCGCCGGACGCGTCGACGAAGGCGGCGCCCGGGAAGCCGTACACCGTGCAGGTGCGCTCGGAGGTGTTGGTCAGCACGAGCGGGAAGTTGCGCTGGCCGGCGCCCGGGTCCACGCGGCCCACGGCGGCGCGCAGTTCGGAGGTGCGGCAGCGGCCGTCGGTGCGGGCGGAGGCGGACGCCGAACCGGCGGTGTCGCTGGGCACGGCACCGACCGCGGGCGCCGAGGCGGTGTCGGAGCCGGTGCCGGCCTCCGGCGTGCCGGTCTCGGAGGCGCTCGCGGCGCTGGTGCCGGCGGACTCGGCGGCCCGCTGGGTGCCCGACGCGCCGCCGCTCTCGTCGCCGCAGGCCGTCAGCAGCCCGAGCAGCGCGACCCCGCTCGCGACCAGTGCCGCCCGGCGCACGGGCCCGTAGGTGTCGGCCATCGCTTCTCCGCCTTCCCGTCGGCTGCTCGCGCACGGTCCGTGGCGGCGCCGCACGCCCTGCGCTGACGAGTGTCCCGCCGCGCCGCCCGGGAAACGGGGGTGCGGTCCGGGAAACGGGGGTGCGGTCGGGGAAACGGGGGTGCGGTCGGGGAACGGGGGCGCTCACTCCTCGTCGAGCAGGCCCAGCTCCGCCCAGATCGTCTTGCCCTCGGTGGTGTGCCGGCTGCCCCAGCGCTGGGTGAGCTGGGCGACCAGCAGCAGCCCGCGCCCGCCCTCGTCCCAGGTCCGCGCCCGGCGCAGATGCGGCGCGGTGTGGCTGGTGTCGGAGACCTCGCAGATCAGCGTGCTCGTGTCGTGGATCAGGCGGAGCCGGATGGGCGGGGAGCCGTACCGGATGGCGTTGGTGACCAGCTCGCTCACCACCAGCTCGGCGGTGAAGGACGCCTCCAGCAGCCCCCACGCGGACAGCCGTTCGAGGACCTGCTTGCGGACCGGGGCGACCAGCGAGGGGTCGGCCGGGATGTCCCAGGTGGCGACCTGTCCCGCGGGCAGCCCCCGGGTGCGGGCCAGCAGCAGCGCCACGTCGTCGGCGGCGCTGCCCGAGGGCAGGAGCGTGTGCAGAACCCGGTCGCAGGCGGTGTCCAGGGAGTCGGCGGGGGCGGCCAGCGCCTCGCGCAGCAGGGCCTGGCCGGCGTCGGCGTCCCGTTCCCGGCTCTCGACCAGCCCGTCCGTGTAGAGCGCGAGCACGCTGCCCTCGCGCAGCTGCAGTTCGGCCGACTCGAAGGGCAGCCCGCCCACCCCCAGCGGCGGCCCCGAGGGCAGCTCGACCTGCTCGGGCGGGCCGTCCGGCGGGACCAGGACGGGCGCCGGATGCCCGGCCCGGGCCAGGGCGCAGCGCCGGGACACCGGGTCGTACACCGCGTACAGGCAGGTGGCGCCGACCTCGCCCGTGGCGTCGTCGCCGGACTCCTCGGACAGCCGGACCACCAGGTCGTCGAGGTAGGTGAGCAGTTCGTCGGGGGCCAGGTCGATGTCGGCGAGGGTGCGGACGGCGGTGCGCAGCCGGCCCATCGTGGCCGAGGCCTGGATGCCGTGGCCGACGACGTCCCCGACGACCATCGCGACCCGCATCCCGGACAGCGGGATGACGTCGAACCAGTCGCCGCCGACACCCGAGCGGGCCGCCGGCAGATAGCGGGAGGCCGCCGCGACCGCCGCGGTGGGCGGCAGCCAGCGGGGGAGCAGGCTGCGCTGGAGGGTCAGGGTGGCCTCGCGCTCGCGGGAGTAGCGGCGGGCGTTGTCGATGCAGACGGCGGCGCGCGCGGAGACCTCCTCGGCGAGCAGCACGTCGTCGTGGGTGAAGGGGTAGGGGCGCCGGAACCGGGTGAAGACGGCGACGCCGAGGGTGGTGCCGCGGGCCTGGAGCGGCACCGACATCGTGGAGTGGACGCCGAACTCCCTTACCCGGCGCAGCCGCTGCGGGTCCCACTCCAGCCAGCGTTCGAGGTCCCCGAAGGACTCCGAGGCCACGATCGCCTGCCCGGAGAGCAGACACGCGGCCTGCGGGGAGCCCGCCGGGTAGACGTCGAGCTGTCCGATGTCGGCCACCGCCTGCGGACAGTCCGGGGCGACCGAGGCGTGGGCGGTGCGGCGCAGCCCGACCGGCGGTTCGACCACGGTGGCCGGCTCGCCGCCGTGCTCCCAGGGGTCGAGCAGGTCGACGCTGACGAAGTCGGCGAGCGCGGGCACGCACACGTCCGCCAGCTCCTGAGCCGTACGGGTGACGTCCAGGGTCGTACCGATGCGGACGCTGGCCTCGTTGACCAGTTGCAGCCGCTCGCGGGCGAGGTGTTGCTCGGTGAAGTCGTGGGCGTTGACGCAGACGCCGCGCACCCGGCCCGTCCGGTCGGTCAGGGGCGCGATCCGCACGTTCCAGGCGTGGGCGCGGCTCTCGCCGACGGCCTTGAAGTGGGTCTGCATGTCGTGCCGGCGGCCGGATGACAGGACGCGGCACATGTGCAGTTCCAGCTCGGCGCTCTGCGGCTGGTCGCTGATGTCGGTGGCACGCAGGCCGTGCAGCCGGTCGGGCGGGAGGCCGAGCAGCCGGGCCATCGTGTCGTTGACCGCCCGCAGCAGCAGCCGGTCGTCGAAGACCATCATGGCGCAGGGGGACTGGGTGAGGGCCGCCCGGGTCAGCGGGTCGTCCTCCGGTTCGGGGCCGGGCTCCAGCGGGGCGACGGCGAGCCAGTCGTCCGGTGCGTCGTCGGCGGCCGGTCTGCGGTGCGCGAGCACCCACACCGACAGGGTGTGCCCGTCGCGGTGGCGCAGGGCCAGGGTGCCGTCCCAGCGCCGGTCGCCGCTCGACGGGGGTGCGCCGGCGCCGCCGTCCGCGAGCAGCTCGGCGGCGGGGCGTCCCACCACCTCGGCGGCCGGGTGGCCCAGCAGCCGGCGCGCGCCCTCGTTCCACTCCCGCAGGGTGCCGGAGTCGTCGACGACGACGCGGGCCGTGGCGGCATCGTCGAACGGGTTGACCGGACTCATCGTCGCCACTCCATTGCGCACACTCACAGTGAACAGCGCGTCACTTGGGCCCCAGCCTAGTGCGTCCGGGCCGTGCGCGGACCCGATCCGGCGGGCCCACGGGGCCCCGGCGGGGCGCCCGCCCGGTTTCCCGACCCTTCCGGGGGAGAACCGTCCGAACCGTTGACGGGGTGTCATGTCTGCCACAAACATGATCCCCGACCGCAATTGGGAGCGCTCCCATCAGTGAGGGGCGCCGCCTCCCCCGAGGAGCCGGACGTGAACAGACGCACGGACGCGAACAGACGCGTCAAAGGACGCGGGACCGCACTGGTCTCCCTGACGGCCCTGCTGGCGGCGGCGGTCATCGCGCTGCCCGCCGCCCCGGCCGGCGCCGACGAGACCGAACAGATCAGGAACGGCACCTTCGACGACGGCACCGCCTCCTGGTGGGCGAGCCCGAACGTCACCGCCGGCGTGAGCGGCGGCCGGCTCTGCGCGGACGTCCCCGGCGGCACCGCCGACCGCTGGGACGCGGCCCTCGGCCAGAACGGCGTCACCCTGGTCGCGGGGAAGTCGTACCGCTTCTCCTTCAGCGCGAGCGGTACGCCCGCCGACCACGTGGTCCGCGCGGTCGTGGGCCTCGCGGTGTCCCCGTACGACACCTACTACGAGGTCAGCCCGCGGCTCAGCGTCTCGGGCGACACGTACTCCTACACCTTCACCTCGCCCGTCGACACCACGCAGGGCCAGGTCGGCTTCCAACTCGGCGGGACGCCGGACGCCTGGCGGTTCTGCGCGGACGACGTGTCCCTGACGGGCGGGGTGGCACCCGAGCCGTACGTGCCGGACACCGGGCCGCGGGTGCGGGTCAACCAGGTCGCCTACCTGCCGTCGGGGCCGAAGAACGCCACGCTCGTCACCGACGCGACCGCGCGCCTGCCCTGGCAGCTGAAGAACGCCGGCGGCAAGGTCGTCGCCCACGGCTGGAGCACGCCGCGCGGTGTCGACGCCTCCTCCGGGCAGAACGTCCACTCGATCGACTTCGGCGCGTACAAGAAGCGCGGCGAGGGCTACACCCTCGTCGCCGACGGCGAGACCAGCCGCCCCTTCGACGTCGGCACGGCCGCCTACGAGCGGCTGCGCGTCGACTCCGCGAAGTACTACTACACGCAGCGCAGCGGCATCCCGGTCCGCGACGACCTGCGCCCCGGCTACGGCCGCGCCGCCGGGCACGTCGGCACCGCGCCCAACCAGGGCGACACGAAGGTGCCCTGCCAACCCGGCGTCTGCGACTACACCCTCGACGTCTCCGGCGGCTGGTACGACGCCGGCGACCACGGCAAGTACGTCGTCAACGGCGGCATCTCCACCTGGGAGCTGCTCAGCACCTATGAGCGGTCCCTGCACGCCCGCACCGGGCACCCGGGCAAGCTCGGCGACGGCACCCTGGGCATCCCCGAGAGCGGCAACAGGGTGCCGGACATCCTGGACGAGGCCCGCTGGGAGCTGGAGTTCCTGCTGAAGATGCAGGTCCCCGCAGGGCAGCCGCTGGCCGGCATGGCCCACCACAAGGTCCACGACGAGCAGTGGACCGGGCTGCCGCTGCTGCCGAGCGCCGACCCGCAGAAGCGCGAACTGCATCCGCCGACCACCGCCGCGACCCTCAACCTGGCGGCGACGGCCGCGCAGGCGGCCCGCCTCTACCGGCCCTACGACCGGCAGTTCGCCGCGAAGGCCCTCGCCGCGGCCCGTACCGCCTGGGCGGCGGCCCTCGCCCACCCGGACCTGCTCGCCGACGGGAGCGACGGCGTCGGCGGCGGCGCCTACCCCGACAACGAGGTGGCCGACGAGTTCTACTGGGCCGCCGCCGAGCTGTACCTCACCACGGGTGAGCGGGACTTCGAGGACCAGGTCCTGAACTCCCCGGTCCACACCGCCGACATCTTCGGCCCGCTCGGCTTCGACTGGGCGCGCACCGCGGCCGCCGCCCGCCTCGACCTCGCCACCGTGCCGAGCCGCCTGCCCGGCCGGGACGCGGTCCGCCGCTCCGTGGTCCGCGGCGCCGACGGCTACCTGGCCACGCTCAGGGCCCACCCGTACGGACTGCCCTACGCCCCCGTCGACAACGTCTACGACTGGGGCTCCAGCGCCCAGGTCCTCAACAACGCCGTCGTCCTCGCCACCGCCCACGACCTCACCGGCGGCGCGAAGTACCGCGACGGCGCGCTCCAGAGCATGGACTACATCCTGGGCCGCAACGCGCTCAACATGTCGTACGTCACCGGATACGGCGAGGCCAACGCCCACCGCCAGCACAGCCGCTGGTACGCGCAGCAGCTCGACCCCGCCCTGCCCGCGCCGCCGGACGGCACCCTGTCCGGCGGACCCAACTCCAGCATCCAGGACCCCTACGCGCAGAGTCTGCTCCAGGGCTGCGTCGGCCAGTTCTGCTTCGTCGACGACATCCAGTCCTGGTCGACCAACGAGCACACGATCAACTGGAACGCCGCGCTGGCCCGGATGGCGTCCTTCGCAGCCGACCAAAGCTGACCGGTGCTGTGCTCCCGGTACCGCTCGGTGACCGCTGTGACCTGGGTCTATTTACGGGTCAGTACCCGCGCGGTACCGTGGGGGCATGCCAGCTCTGAACGTGGAGTTCAGCGACCGCGAGCTAGAGGACCTGCGGCAGATCGCCAAGGAACGCGGTACGTCGATGAAGGCGCTCGTGCGCGAGGCCGCCGCCGCCGACATAGCCCGGCACCGGGCGCTGCAAGAAGGGGCGGAGGTCTTCCGCCGCTTCTTCTCGGCCCACGCCGACGAGTTCGCGGCAGCCTTCCCCGACGACGAACCGCCGCCCGTCCGGGGCGAGGGGCGGGCCGCCTGACCCATGTCACCGGTCCTGCACATCGATGTGCCCTGGCTGCTCCAGCGCCATGAGGAAGTGCTGCCGGAGCAGCCCACGATCAACGACTTCTCCGCGCTGGTCGCCGCCGTCGCCCGGCACCGGGTCGACCCGCCCCGGCTCGGCGTGGACTCCGACCCCGCCTGGCGGGCCGCCGCCCTGCTGCACACCCTCGCCGTGCTCAAGCCGCTGCCCTCGGCCAACGCCCGCTTCGCCTGCGCCACCGCGGTCGCCTTCATGTACGCCAGCGACGTCGGCATCGACCCGCCCTACGGCGCGCTCGTCGACCTCGCCCGCGACCTGATGTCCGGCAAGTCCGACGTCTACGGGGCGGCGGACCGGCTGCGGGGCTGGCAGATCTGACTCCCGAATACCGTATGCCACATACATGAGTTGGTGCGCGGTCCGGTGAAGGCGCCGGACGGGCGCCCCCGGGAAAGCTGACCATCTTTCAAAGCCCGGCCAGGTTTCCCGCTCGCCTTGTTGACCATGAGTGCTCTGTGCGAGAGTGAAGCACCCGTGCGGGGGGTGAAGGCCGGGACTCGCACGCGCCTCGATGAACCAGGTCCGAATTCGCCACGGCTTTCGCCATAGCGAATACACGCTCCCCACACCGCGCCCTGAAGGTCCACACCAATCCGGGGATTCCTTCTCGGCGACCGGAACTTCCGAGTCTCATGCGCGTGGGAAGGAAACAGCACAGTGTCCACCCCCCACCCTCCCCGGCCCGCGTACCCGCCCCCGGGCGGGGACCCCGGGGAGTCCGACGAACTCCTCGCCGCACGGCTGCGGGACGGTCCGGAGCACGAGGCCGCACGGGCAGCCGCCCTGCTGATGGCCCGCCACTGGCAGCCCGCGCACGACTACGCGACCCTCTGCCTGGCCACCTCGGGCCAGGTCACCGCCGTGGTCACCACCGCCGCCTGGTACCGGGTACTGGGCCGGCTCGCGCAGGGCGAAGCGGCCACCGCGCTGCGGCCGCGGCTGCTGGTGGCCGTCCGGGACACGGTGCGGCAATGGGCCGGCGACGACGCGATATCCGGCGCGCTGCCGCAGTTGCTGAAACCGGCCGGCGGACGCGGGATGCGGGCGGCGAAATCGCTGACCCCGGAAAACCGCACGCTGGCCGCGCGCGCATTCGCCTCCCTTCCCGGACCCTCCCGGTGTTTGCTGTGGCACACGGAGGTCGAAGGGGAGCCGATAGGCGTACCGGCGGGCCTGCTCGGGATGGACACCGACACCGCGACGGCCGCGCTCGCACAGGCGCGGGAGAAATTCCGCGAGGGATGCCTGGACGCCCACCAGCACCTCGCGCCGAGCCAGGACTGCCGCTTCCACGGACGGCTCCTCGACGCGCCGATCCGGCGGGGTGGCGGACTGCTCCCGGAGGTGCGCGAACATCTCGCCGACTGTCGCCACTGCCGGCACGCCGCCGACCAACTCAACCACTTCGAAGGGGAGCTGGGCGCGCTGATCGCCGAGGCGGTGCTCGGCTGGGGCGCCCGGCGCTACCTCGACTCCCGTCCGGCGCGTGCGACCCTGGGCGGCCTCGCCAAGGGCGCCGCCCGGCACCGCGGACGCCCCGGGCTCCTCAGCCGCGTCCCCGTGCGCCGCCTCCCGGGCCGGCCGCGCTCCGCCCGGACGCTGCTCCGCCGGTTCGGCGCCGCCTCGGCCGGTGTGATCGGCGTCGTCCTGGTGGTGAGCGTGTGGTCCTACGACGGCGGCAGCGCCGACCCGGCCGGCTCCACCAGCGCCGCCGGCGCCGACATGTCCGCGACCAGCCGGCCCAGACCGTCCGGCGCCGCCGGGCAGCCCGCGCCGGCGGACCGCACCCGGCTGCGCAACGTCGCCACCGACCTCTGCCTCGACGTCCGGGGCACCCCCCGGGTGGGCACGCCCACGCGGCTGGCCCCGTGCTCCGACGCGTGGACCCAGCAGTGGGCCTACGAGGACGACGGGCTCCTGCGCAGCGCCGCCGACCCCGGCCTGTGCCTGGACTGGCTGGCCGACGCCGGCGTCGTCGTCCTCGGCACCTGCGCCGACGAGGGCACGGCCCGGGCCGCCGACGTCCGCTACGACCTGACCGACGAGGGCGAGCTGATCCCCCGGGGCCAGAAGCAACTGGCCCTCGCCGCCACCTCGGCCGCCGATGTCGTCGTCAAACTCCACGACGGCTCCGGCGCCCAGCACTGGCGCACCGACCACACCGCCCCGGCCGAGGGCCCCCTACCGGTGACCGACGCGGGGGCACGGGCGGTGGACGTGCCGGGGGACTGAGCCGGAGGCGGGGGGTGGGACATCGGCGGTGCGCCGCCACTCGACGGCGAGCCCGAGCCGGGCGGGTGGCCGGGCTCCAGGGCGGTGCGGGCGGGTGACGCCTTCGCCGGGCGCCGGGGCGACGTGAGGCCCTGGGGGCGGTCTTGCGCCGCTCGGGGGTGCACGGCCGTGGTCCGGCGCTCGTGCGCCGCACACGACGGCAGGGCCGGTGAGCGCCAGGGGCGGGCTACCTCGGGTCCTCCACCAGGTCCACCGGGCCCGGTGTCGTCGGGGACGTGTGGCCCGAGAGGGCCAGGGTGAGGTCGAGTTCGGCCAGGAGGCAGCGGATGACGTGTTCCACGCCCGCCTGGCCGTCCAGGCCGAGGCCGTAGGCGTACGGGCGGCCGAGGAGGACCGCGCGGGCGCCGAGGGCGAGGGCCTTGAAGACGTCGTCGCCCGTGCGGATGCCGCTGTCGAAGAGCACCGTGAGCCGGTCGCCCACCGCCCCCGCCACGCGCGGCAGGGCGTCGGCGGCCGCGACGGAGCCGGCCACCTGGCGGCCCCCGTGGTTGGAGACCACCACGCCGTCCATCCCGGCGTCGGCGGCGAGCCGGGCGTCGTCGGGGTGCAGGATGCCCTTGAGGACGATCGGACCGTCCCAGTTCTCCCGCAGGAACGCCAGGTCGGGCCAGGTCTTGCCGGGGTCGGAGAACATACCGGCCCAGTGGGTCACCGCCGCTTTCGGATCCTCGTGCACCGGCTTGGCCAGACCCGCCCGGAACGCCGGGTCGGAGAAGTAGTTGGCGGTGCCCACCCCGCGCAGGAACGGCAGATACGCCTGGTCGAGGTCGCGCGGGCGCCAGGACAGCATCGGGGTGTCCAGGGTGACGAACAGGACGGTGTAACCGGAGGTCCCGGCCCGGTCCAGGAAGCTGCGGGCCACCTCGCGGTCCCTCGGCCAGTACAGCTGGAACCAGCGCTCGGCGTCCCCCATCGACGCGGCCACCTCCTCCATCGGCGTACTGGACGCCGAGGACAGGATGTACGGCACCCCCTGCGCGGCGGCGGCCCGCGCGGCGGCCGGTTCCGCGTCCGGGTGCATGATCGACAGCACCCCGACCGGGGCGAGCGCCAGCGGCGCGGGCAGGGTGCGGCCCAGCACCTCGACCGAGAGGTCCCGCTCGTGCACGTCCCGCAGCATGCGCGGCACGATCCGGCGCCGCTGGAGCGCCGCCCGGTTGGCGCGCGCGGTGCTGCCGTCGCCGGCGCTGCCCGCGACGTACCCGACGGGACCGGGGCCCAGGCGCCGTTCGGTCAGCTCCTCCAGGCGGGTCAGATCGGTGGGCAGCCGGGGCACGGTCCCCGTCATGCCGTTCAGGTAGATCTCGTACTGGAAGTCCGCCCAGTGCTTCGGCATCCCGGCCCCGCCTCTCGTCGTCGCGTCGGCGCGAGCACCCTACCCGCGGGTAGGGCGGGAGGGACCCCCGGGGACGGGCCCGTTCCGGGAACGTTTCCGGCCTATCGGCGAACGCGTGGATCACGCCATCCGGCCAGTCCTGTTCTCAACAATCGATCAAGAGCCGCCCAGTTCCGGTCGCGAGCCGGTCGGTATCCGTGACTTCTCGCCACTGATTCAACACGCAAGGTTACCGAAACACACCGGGTCGAGATGAGTTCCGGCGGCCGGATCGGCAGACTCACGCTCGCCGTTCCGGCACCCACAGGGCCGGTCCGGCGCCATCTCGAAACGAGCGGAAGGGAGCACACCATGCGGAACACCGCGCGCTGGGCAGCCACTTCGGTCCTGACGGCCACCGCCGTCCGCGGGCCCCTCGCCGGGGCGTCCCTCGCCTCCCCGGCCACGGCCCCCGCGTCGCGCCACGCCCCCTCGGCCCTGGTGCTGACCGTGGGCCACGGCGAGAGCGCCGCCCTCGCCACACCCGTCCGCGCGGTCACCCTGACCTGCTCCCCGACGGCCTCCGGCACCCACCCCGACCCGGTGGCGGCCTGCGCCGGACTGTGCGGCGAGGGCGGGAACCTCGACGCCCTCGCCGCGCGGGACGGCGTGCTGTGCACCCGGCGGTACGCGCCCGTCGTCGTCACCGTCGAGGGGGTCTGGCAGGGCCGGCGCGTCTCCTCCGAGCGCGCCTACGCCGACGAGTGCGTGGGGAACGCGGGCAGCCGCAGCGTCCTCGCGTTCTGAGAGACCGGGGCCGCCCGACCCGTACGGCCTGAGAGGCGACTCGTTGCTGGGGAGCGCGAGCGCAGCCGTACCACGGGCCGCGGGGCCCCGTACCGGGGGCGGCGGACGGAGTGGGGCCGTCCGCCGCTCCCCCCCGGCCGGGGCTCAGCCCTTCGCGGCCGGGCCGTCGCCGCCGCCGGACGTCCGGTCCCGGTGGCTGGTGTCGCACCAGGGGAAGCGGCGGCTGCGCCGGCAGGTGCACAGGGCGACCCGGAAGCGGTCGGAGGACACCGTCGTCCCGTCCTCCAGCTCCACCTCCACCGGCCCCTCGACCAGCATCGGCCCCCGGCGCTGGACCTTGATCCGGCGCGGCGCGTCGTCAGAGGGGGAGTTCGGCACGGACGACCACCAGCTCCTCCTCGTCGTCGTGGTGCGACAGCAGCCCGTGCTCTCGCAGCCAGCGCTCCCGGCCGCGCACCACGGGCCCGAACGCGATCCGCTGCCGCCGGGTCACCGCGGCCTTCAGCCCCGCCTCCCGCAGATGCGCGACGGTGCGTTCCGGGTCGGCGAGCGCGGACTGCACCAGCAGCAGCACCCCGCCGGGCCGCAGCAGGCCGGGCGCCTCCCGGCAGATCCGGTCCAGGACCAGCCGCCCGTCGTGCCCCGCGTCCCAGGCCCGGGCCGCCCCGCGCGGCCGCCGGCCGCCGAACGGCGCGGGCACGTACGGCGGATTGGCCAGTACGAGGTCGAAGGTCTCCCCGCGCACCGGCGTGAAGAGATTGCCGTGCCGCACCCGGACCCGCAGTCCGGCCCGCGCGGCGTTGAGGCGGGCGGCGCACACCGCCCGCCACGACACGTCCACGGCCGTCACCCGGCCGCCGCGCCGGGCCGCCGCCAGGGCGAGGGCGCCCGAACCCGTCCCCACGTCGAGCACGGCCGCGCCGGAAAGGATCGACTCGTCGGACAGCGCCCCGGTCAGCAGGGCGGTGTCCTCCTGAGGGGCGTAGACGCCCGGAAGCACCATGAAATTCACGGAACCCACGTACCCCGGGCGCCACAAAAGCATCATGAAATGAGGGAAATTTCCGGCAGCGGTGTACGCAGTGACGACCGCCCCGCCCGCCAGTCGGCCAGCAGCCGGGCGCCGAGGCGGTCCTCCAGGTACCCGGTGGCGTCGATGCCGAAGACCACGTCCGGCGCGAGGTGCGGCTCCTGCTCCAGCAGGCCGGCGATCACCTCGTGCCGCACGATCTGCTCGTGCACCGCGTCCGCCTCGACGTGCTCGTCGTAGAAGTGCTCGGCGGCCGGTCCGGCTCCGGTGCGGCGCATCGCCTCGGCGAGCCGCCGGGAGCCGGGGGAGGAGGTGATCTCGACGGCCGCGAAGTGGCCCACCAGGGCGCCGCGCAGGGACCGGTGCAGCCCGAACAGGGACATCATGTTCACCGTGGCGAGGGCCTCGGCGCAGGCCGCGTCGAGATGGCGCCCGTACGTGGTGTCCAGGTCCAGGTCCGCCATCAGGTCCGCGAACAGGCGGGCGTGCACCCGGTCGGCGCGGCCGCCGCCGTACTCGTCGAACTCGACGGCCGCCATCGCCGCCTTCGCGCGCCCCCACAGCCGGGGCAGCACCCAGGCGTGCGGGTCGGCCTCCTTGAGGTGGTAGAGGGAGCGCTGGGCGGCGTACTCGCGCACCTGCCACCGTTCGCCCTGGTCGCGCAGGAAGTGGCTCACGCCCTCGCCGTCGACGGGTTCGACCAGCAGCGCGCCCACCGCGTCGTCGACGCTGTCGTGGACGGGGGTGTCGGCGCGCAGGGCGGACAGGAAGCGATCCTCCAGCGCCGCCCGGACGCGCAGCACGTCGGGGTCCCACTCCAGGGCGGGGGAGACCCCGGCGAAGCCCCGGTAGTGCAGCTCGTAGCACTGGTAGAGGGCGAGCTGGAGGTCGTCGCCGTACGGCGGGGCGGCGGCGACGGCGCCGAGGGCCGGCAGCGGGCCGGTGCCGAGCAGATGCGCGCCGACGCCCTCGGAGAGCGGGCCCCGGGGCGTCGGCTGCTGAGGTCCTTCGCGGTCGTACTCCATGTCGGCGCGAGTACCCGCGGACCGGCCCGGCATCCTCCTCCGTACCGGTGGGTCAGTCGCCCTCGGCGTCCTGCTGGGCGCCGGGGTTCGGGGAGGTGGCGTCGCCCGCCTCGCCCCGGTGGCGGCGCTTCCGCTCGGCCTCGGGGCCGCGGGTCTCGGCCTCCTCGACCTCGCGCAGCACCTCGTCGATGGCGGTCTCGGGCTTCTCGGGGGTGCGGTCACCGTTGTGCTGGGACACGGAACTCTCCTTGTCGTTCTCGTACGGGTCTGTGGCGCGCGTCAGCCGGACGTGGCCGCCAGGCGCAGTGGCAGGGCGGCCGGGGGAGGCGGGGCCGCCTCCTCACTGAGCCGGGTGACCTCCGCCCACCAGGCCGGGCCGTCCTCGATATGGCGCAGCATGACGCCCTCACGGATCGCCCAGGGGCAGAGCGTGACCGAGTCCAGGCCGGTCAGCTTCATCGCGGTGTGCCCGACCACGGCCCCGGCGAGGCTCTGCGCCGCGCGCGGGGCGGAGATGCCGGGCAGCCGGGCCCGCTCGGGGGCGGACAGCACGGCCAGCCTGCGGACGGCGTCGCCGAGGTCGGAGCAGCGCATCGCCCGCTCCACGAACGGCCCGTGCCGCCCCGGCAGGGCCCCGCACAGCCGTCCGAGCTGCTGGAAGGTCCGGGAGGTGGCCACCGCGGTGCGCGGCCCCTCCCAGCGGATGCGCGCCGCCACGTCCCGCAGCTGATGGCGGACCGTGCGGCGCAGGGCCCGGATCTGCTCCGGGTCGGGCGCGTCCTGGCCGCCGTCGAGGAACTCGTGGGTCAGCCGGGCCGCGCCCAGCGGCAGCGAGGCGACGAACTCCGGCATGCGGCCGCGCCCGAAGGCGACCTCCAGGGAGCCGCCGCCGATGTCGAGCAGCGCCAGCGGGCCCGAGCGCCAGCCCATCCAGCGCCGGGCGCCCAGGAACGTCAGCTCGGCCTCCACCTCGCCGGGCAGGGTGCACAGCGCGACGCCGGTACGGGCGTGGACGGTACGCAGCACCTCGCGGCGGTTGGGAGCGGCGCGCACCACGGCCGTCGCGAAGGCCAGCGGTCCGGACGCACCCCACCGGTCGGCCGTCCGGCTCGCCTCGGCGACCGCCCCCACGAGCCGCTCCACGGCCTCCTCGGGGACCGGGTCGCCCGGCTTGACCTGCTCGGACAGCCGCAGCCGCCACTTCGCGGTGTGCACCGGCAACGGAACCCCGCCCTCGGCGTCCGCCACCATGAGCCGGACCGTGTTCGACCCCACGTCCACCACGCTGATACGCATGAAGGGGCAGGTACCCATTTGTCGGCCGGTCAGGCCGGTCAGGCCGGTCAGGCCGGTCCCGCGGCACCGCGCGGCCCCGGGACCGGCCGGCTCAGGCCAGTTGCCGTCGTACCAGTTCGTGCAGTCGGCCGGTTGTGTCTGCCAGGAGCCGGGCGGGGGAGCCCTGTTGGATGATCCGGCCGTCTTCCATGACGATCACCCGGTCCGCGTCCAGGACCGTGGAGAGGCGGTGGGCGATGACGACGCGGGTGGCGTTCAGGGACTTGGTGGACTCGATGACCGTGCGCTGGGTCTCGTTGTCCAGGGCGCTGGTGGCCTCGTCGAAGAAGAGGACGCGGGGCCGGCGGATCAGGGCCTGGGCGATCATCAGGCGTTGCCGCTGGCCGCCGGAGACCGCGCCGCTGCCCGAGACGAGGGTGTGCAGGCCCATCGGCATCCGCTTGATGTCCTCGGCGAGCCCCGCCATCTCGGCCGCCGCCATCGCCTCCTCCGGCGTGTACGGCTCGGTGCCGCAGATGACGTCCAGGATGGAGCCGGTGAACGGCTGCGCGTGCTGGAGCACCACCCCGCACTGCCGGCGCACCGCCGACTGGTCGAGGGCGGCGAGGTCCTGGCCGTCGTACAGGACGCTGCCCGACAGCGGCCGGTCGAAGCCGATCAGGAGCCGCAGCAGGGTCGACTTGCCGCAGCCGCTGGGGCCGACGACCGCCACGAACTCGCCCGGCCGCACCGCGAAGGACACGTCGTCCAGGACCAGCGGCCCGTCGTCGGTGTACCGGAAGGACAGCCGGCGTGCCTCGATCGCCCCGGCGAGCGGACCGGGGCGGGTGCTCGCCGCGCGGACCTCGGGCACCGCGTCCAGCACCGGGCGGATCTCCTCGAACAGCGGCAGCGCCGCCACCGCCGACACGAACGCGCCGGTCAGCTGGGTGACGGAGGTCAGCAGCATCGTCACCGACGCGTTGAAGGTGAGGAACTCCGCCGCCGACATCGACCCGCGCGCCGGCCCCGCCAGCAGCATGAACATCAGCAGCGTGCACAGCGGCAAGTACACCGCGCCGAGGACGGAGTTCAGGTTCTTGATCCGTCCCGCCCGCTGCTGGAGCTCCCGGCTGCGCGCGAACCGCTCCGCCCACGCCGCGTACGCGTAGTTCTCCGCCGCCGCGACCCGCAGCTTGGGCAGCCCGCGCAGCGTCTGGAACGCCTGGTTGTTCAGCTTGTTGCTCAATTTCACCAGCCGCCGCTGCCAGCGCACCTGCCACAGGCCCAGCGCCAGGAAGACCCCGGCGACGACCACCAGCATGGCGAGCGCCGCGAGCGCCATCGGCACGCTGTACCAGAGCAGCAGCCCCAGGTTGATCGCACCCACGGTCACCGACTGGGCCACCGTCGGGCCGACGCCCGCGAGCAGGCGACGGATCGCGCTGATACCCATCGCCGCGCTCGCCAGCTCACCCGTGGAACGCTCGGTGAAGAACCTCGTCGGCAGCCGCAGCAGCCTGTCCCACACGGCCGGCTGCAGCGTCGCCTCGATCCGGCCCTCCAGCCGCAGGATGGTGAGGTTCTGCAGCAGCGTGAAGGCCGCCGCCACGACACTGCTCAGCATCACCGCGAGGCACACCTGCACGATCAGCCCCGTCTGGGCCTTCGGTACGAACTCGCCGAGCACCTTGCCCGTCGCGATCGGCACCAGCGCCCCGATCGCCACCGTCACCAGCCCGGCCAGCAGCAGCCCCGTCAGGTCACCGCGCGTACCGCGCAGACAGAACCGCAGCAGCCCCAGCGGGCCGAGCCGGCGCTCGGGCAGCGGCCGGTAGAACATCACCGCGCGCGGCTCGAACTCCTCGGCGTTCGCCCGCTCCACCGGTGTCTCCCGGCCGGTCGCCGGGTGGACGGCGACATAGCCGCCGCGCCGCCACAGCAGCGCCACCGGTGCCCCCGACAGTGCCCGGTGCCCGACCAGCGGCCCCACGTCCTCCCGCCACCAGCGGCCGTCGAGCCGCACGGTCCGGGTGCGTACGCGCGAGGCCAGGGCGATCCGCTCCACCGGGTCCAGCCGCTCGCTCTCCGTCCCGCCGCGCGCGGGCTCGGCGAGCGGGATGCCGGCGGCCCCGGCGACCAGCCTGCACGCCGCGTACGTGGCGTCGGCGTCGGCTGCCGTGGTGCGCCCCGCCGACCGCTTGCCGATGGAGGCCAGCAGCGTCCGGTCGGCCCGCTCGCGCACCGCCTCACCGGCCCTGATCCCGGCCGCCGTACGCGTCTCGTGGGTGCGCTCCAGCTGCTCGATCCAGCGGTCCAGCGTGGTGAGCAGCCGGTACTGCTGGTCGACCATGCTCTGCCACAGCGCCGGATCCATCAGCAGGTCGGCGGCGGCCTCCTCGCCGTACACCGACCCGTACCGCACACTGCCCGGCGGCACCTGCATCCAGAACACGTCGTCGTCGTCCCCCACGCTCGCATGCGCTCGCGCGGGGGGACCCCCATGCGCAGCCTGCCGCTCGGCGGCCATCGGCGCCTGGAACAGCACCGTCAGCCCGCGCCCCACGCCGAGCGCGAGGGCGTACTCCAGCGGGCTCGTCGTCGGCGGCACGTACTGGGGGTTGCCGTACGCGTCGTACGACCAGGTCTGGGTGCTCGCCGGCTGGTACAGCTCGCGCAGCGCGACGCGGTGCACCACGCAGTCCCGCAGCGGGCGCGCGACGAGTGTGTGCCGGGGGCCGGAGACCGGGCCGAGCAGCACTGCGCCCGCCTCCAGACGGCCCAGGTGGTGCCAGTGGCCCTGCTCCCCCGCGTCGACCGCGAACAGGTCGAGCGCGCCGGCCGCCACCAGCCAGAGCACCTGCGGCCCCTCCAGATCGAGGCGGCCGAACCCGGCGCAGTCGACGCGCGTACCCAGCGCGCCCAGCGCCCCGAGGACGACGTCGCCCTCGCCTTCGCGCACGGTCGTCATCTCATCGCTCCCTGACCAGAGCCGCGTACGCGCCACCGAGCGCCACCAGCTCCTCGTGCCGTCCCCGCTCCACGACCGTGCCGTGCTGGAGCACCACGATCTCGTCGCTGTCCCGCACGGTGCTGAGCCGGTGCGCGATCACCACGCAGGCGCAGCCGCGCCGGCGCAGGTTGTCCATGACCAGCAGCTCGGTCTCCGCGTCCAGGGCACTGGTCACCTCGTCCAGGACGAGGATGCTGGGCCGGCGCACCAGGGCCCGCGCGATCTCCAGCCGCTGGCGCTGCCCGCCGGAGAAGTTCCGCCCGTCCTGCTCGACCGGGCTGTGGATGCCGCCCGGGCGGCGCGTCACCACGTCGTACAGCGCCGCGTCCTTGAGCGCCGCCACCACCGCGTCGTCCGGGACCGACGGGTCCCACAGCGCCACGTTGTCCCGCACCGAGCCCTCGAAGAGGAACACGTCCTGGTCGACGAAGGACACCGACGACGCCAGCGCCCCGCGCGGGATGTCCTCCAGACGCTGCCCGTCGACGCGGATCACCCCGTCCCACGGGGCGTACAGGCCCGAGATCAGCCGGGACACCGTGGACTTGCCGCTCCCCGAACCGCCGACCAGCGCCACCTGCTGACCCGGCCCCACCGTCAGGTCGAAACCGGTCAGCAGCGGCTTGTCGAGCGGGTTGTAGCCGAAGGAGACGTTCTCCAGCTCCACCTGCCCGCGCAGCCGCCGGGTCGACTCGACGCCGCCGCCCGGCCGGTCGTAGAGCGGGTCGGCGCGGAAGTTCTCCACGTCCTTGAGCCGGGCCACGTCCGCCGCGAAGTCCTGGATGCGGCCCGCGACCCCGTTCAGCCGGGTCAGCGGGGCCGTGAAACGCACCACCAGCGCCTGGAAGGCGACCAGCAGCCCGACCGAGATGTGCCCCTCCACCGCGCGCATGCCGCCGATCCACAGGATCAGCGCGCTGTTCAGCGTCGCCAGCGTCGGCGCGACCACGCCCAGCCAGGCGCTCGGCACCCCGAGCCGCTGCTGCTCCTCCAGCGTGGTCGCGTGCTGCCCCGCCCACCTGCGGAAGTAGCCGTCCTCCCCGCCGGTCGCCTTCATCGTCTCGATCAACTGCAGCCCGGTGTACGCCGTGTTGGTCAGCCGCGCCGTGTCCGCTCGCAGTTTCGCCGTACGGGTCGCGCGCAGCCGGATCACCACCCGCATCGCGACCAGGTTGAGCATCGCCACCCCGATGCCGACGAAGGTCAGTTGGGGGTCGTACGTGTACAGCAGCACCGCGTACAGGACGACCACGACCGCGTCCACGCCCGCCGCCGCGAGGTCGCGGGCCAGCGTCTCGGCGACGGCGTCGTTGGACTGGAGCCGCTGCACCAGATCGGCCGGGCTGCGCTGCGAGAAGAAGGTCACCGGCAGCCGCAGCAGATGCCGCAGGAACCGGGCGCTGGAGAGGGTCGAGGAGATGACGCGGCCGTGCAGGAGGTTGGCCTGCTGGAGCCAGACCAGCACCACCGTGAGCAGGACGCAGGCCGCCATCGACGTGAACAGCACGCCGAGCAGCGAGGACTGCCCCCCGATGAGGAACATGTCGATATAGGTACGGCTCAGCGCGGGCACCGCCGCGCCCACCGCCACCAGCAGCAGGCTCGCCAGCACGGCGGCCGGCAACGTGCCCGCCGTGCCGCGCAGCCGGGCCGGCATCGCCCCGAGCACGCCGGGCCTGCGGCCGCCCCGGGTGAAGTCGTCACCGGGTTCCATCGTCAGGACGACGCCGGTGAAGCTGCCGTCGAAGTCCTCCAGGGACACGAAACGGCGGCCCTTGCCGGGGTCGTTGATGAACACTCCGCGCCGTCCGAAGCGGCGCCCCATGCCGTCGTAGACGACGTAGTGGTTGAACTCCCAGAACAGGATGGCCGGCGCCGTCACCTCGGCGAGGGCGGCCAGGTCCATCTGCATGCCCTTGGCGGTGAAGCCGTAACCACGCGCTGCCTTCAGCAGGTTGCTGGCGCGCGAGCCGTCGCGGGAGACGCCGCAGGCGATCCGCAGCTCCTCCAGCGGGACGTGCCGGCCGTAGTGCCCGAGCACCATCGCGAGCGAAGCGGCGCCGCACTCGACGGCCTCCATCTGGAGGACGGTGGGCGTACGGACGGTCTTCGCACGGGACGCGGGCACGCCGCGCTTCGGCGGGGCGGCGCGGCGTCTGCCCCGGGTCTGTGGTGCGGTGCTCACGGCAGCAGCCAATCGACGGGACGCTGGTCGGCCAGCCGGATCGAGCCCGAGGCCAGGGTCATGGAGGTCAGCCCGAAGGGCGGCCCGTCCGCCGACGACCACGCGTAGCCGCTCTTCGTGGACTTCGAGGTGGCCAGCTGAACGGTCACGGCCACCGGCCGGCCCTCCTTGGTGAACTGCTCGCCGAGCTGACCGTCCCCGAGGAACGCGCCGATGCTCTGCGCCGACTGCGCCGAGCGGTCCACCGCCCGCACCTTCCCGTGCAGGACGCCGTACTGCTGTGTCGGCACCGACTGGACGGTCAGGTCGACGGAGGCGTGCGCCGGGATGGCGGCGGCCTGCTCGGCGGGGACGTACACGGTGGCGTAGAGCGGGTCCGAGGCGTGGGCGACCTTCTCGACGGATGCGACGTTCGCGCCGGTCCGGATGATCTGTCCGACGGTGGCCGCGAGCGCGCTGACCCGCCCGGCGTCGACACTGCGGACCACGGTCTCGCCCTGGCCGGTACGCACCTTCAGGACGGGGGAGTCGGCGGCGAGCCGCTCACCCGGGCGGGCGAGGACCGCGGTGACCTGGCCGGAGACCGGGCTCTGGAGGAGGTAACTGCCCTGCCCGTGGGTGAGGATGGCGGGTGCGACGACCGTGGAGGTCACCGAGCCGCCGACCGCCCACACGGACGCGGCGGCCATCGCGACGACGGTCACGGACAGCACCAGCCAGCCCTGCGGGCGGGCGAGGCGCACCGGGAGGTCGAGTTCCTCCGGTGACTGGAGTTTGGCGAGGGCCTGTTGGCGGAACTGCACGACGGACGTATCCCGGTGATTCCTCGGTGGTCCCGGCGACGGAAGCCGGCGGGCCGGGTGGAACGGCCGAAGAGCCCCGGAGCCTGGACGGCTCCGGGACTCAGCGGCACAGGGGCGCGATCAGAGACCGGCGACCAGGTGGGTGACCGGGGCCGTGTTCAGGCCGGTGACACCCTCGACGGTGCCGACGACCGTGTTGACCAGACCGGAGACCGGGGCGATGCCGTCCACCAGGCCGGTGACGGTGGCGACGGCGTTCACGGTCAGGCCACCGGAGACGTTGTCGAGGTCCGCGTCGGAAATCTCGGCGGTCTGGACCTGGGGGGTGGAGTTCATGATGGAACTTCCCTTCGTATAGCCAATTCACAAGGGGGGGAGCGGCCCCCTCTGGGGACAGATGACGGCCGCGACCGCGGGTGCCCGGCGACCCCGTGTCCGGAGCCCTCCGCGGCCCCCGCGGTGCGATGGATCAAAGCACGCGGCCGGTGCGGGTTTCCACTCAATCAACCCTTCCCACCAGGGCACTTGCGGAGCCGAGGCGTCCAACGGTGCAGGCGTGCGCACGCCTTCGCGGCCACTTCTTCACACCGTGCGCGACATCGGCCCGCGCCACCCCCTTGCCGCCGGACCGGCGATCGGGACACTCCCGTCCCAAAGGCGTGCGGGGCGGCGGGCGGTTGTGCAGATCCGCCGACCGGGGTGACCGGGTTGGGCATTCGATGTGCAGATTCACTGAAGCGGGGCTTCCGCTCCGTGATCGGAACGATGCGTCGCCGAATGGCTGCGGAGGGTGGTGGCGGGCGCGCGGGTCTGAACGGCCCGCGCGGCCGGTGCGTACCCACTGCCGTCCAGGCGCCCCCACCCGGCCCAGGAGGTCGAGCAGGTTGAGTCACCAGCCGGGACCGACGGGCTGAGGGGGCGTTCCCCTACGCCGGGGTGGTCAGCGAATCCCGGCACGTTCCCACCCCGTCCCCGGCGGCCCTCCCCGCCCGCTGATCGTCGTCCCCCCGGTCGTAGGGGCTGCGCAGGGGGCGTATACGCGCTGTAATGGCGACGTGGTCGGACAGGGCGCGGTGGAACGCGGAGCGAGGTCGCTGCGTGTCGAGGGTGCGCTGAAGGCGTTGGGGGCCGGGCCCGAGCCGGGGGAGCGGTTGCGGCGGGTGCTGGAGCAGGCGTTGGTGTTCGCCGGTGCCTCCTTCGCCGCCCTCTACGCCCCCGGCGACGACCCCGAGGTGCTGTGCCTGGCCGAGTCGGCCGGCGTGCCGCGCACCCTGTACGGCGTGCGGGACAGCTACCCGGCGGCGGGCGGCTCCCCCGTGGCGGACGCGCACCGGGGCGGTGCGGCCGTATGGCTCGGGCCGGAGGAGTTCGCCGACTCGCCCGAGTCGCGCTACGTACCGTCGAGCGGGTTCTCGCTCGCCGCGCTGCCCGTGCGCGGCGACGCCGGCGGGTGCCTGCTCGCACTGACCGAGCGCCCCGAGGGCTTCGACGCCGAGGACCGGGCCTGCCTGGAACTGGTCGCCGGCGCCGTGCCCCGTCCCGCCGCCCCCGCCCCGGCCGGTGAGGTTTCCGGGGACGCCGAGCCCGCGCCGGGCGCCTTCACGCTGGCGATGGACACCGGCCGGGTCGAGGTCGGCGACGACATCCTGCGCCTGTTCGGCCTGGACCCGGGCGAGTTCGACGGCAAGGTCGAGACGCTGCTCGGTCTCACCGTGCCCGAGGACCTGCCCTCGCTGATGTCGGTGACCGAGTCCGACCACATGACCATCGGCGAACGCGAGCTGGAGTTCCGGGTCGAACAGCCCGACGGCCCGCCCAAGTGGCTGCGGCTCACCGGCCGCCTGCTGCCCGGCGGCGACGGCCGCCCCACCCGCCTCGTCGGCAGCGTCGTCGACGCCTCCACCCTGCGCCCCGACGTCACCGACGTGGCCCGCGTCCAGCGGCTCGCCGCCGCCCTCGCCACCGCCGGCACCGTCCGCGACGTCAGCCAGGCCGTGGTCGCCGCCCTGCGCCGCCCGCTGCGCGCCGACCGGATCGCCCTGGCCGAGCTGGAGAACGAGCGGCTCGTCGTCACCGTCCTCGACCCGCCCGACCCCGAGTCCTGGCCCGAGCTGTGGCGGCTGGAGTGGCGTACCGAATGGCCCGACGCGCCGGTGCGGGCCCTGCCCACCCTCGCCGCCGCGCTGCGCGAGGGCCGCGCCCGGATCTGGCCCGCCGGCACCGGCGACCTGGAACCCGCCCTCGCCGACGTCGGCCCCGGCGGCCTCGCCGTCCTCCCGCTGCCCGCCGGCGGCCGGATGGCCGGCGCCTGCCTGATCGGCTGGGACGCCCCGCACGACTTCGGCCCCGACGAACGCGCCCTGCTCACCGCCTCCGCCGGCCTCGCGGGGCAAGCCCTCATGCGCGCCCACGCCTTCGACGCCGAGCACGAACTCGTCGGCATGCTCCAGCGCCAGCTGCTGCCGCGACGCCTGCCCAGACTCCCCGGCGCGGTCGCCGTCGCCCGCTATCTGCCCAGCACCGCAGGCCTGGAGCTGGGCGGCGACTGGTACGACGTGATCCCGCTGCCCGACCACCACGTGGCCCTCGTCATCGGCGACGTCCAGGGCCACAGCGCCGGCGCCGCCACCCTCATGGGCCAGATGCGCACCGCGCTGCGCGCCTACGCCGTCGAGGGCCACCCGCCCGACGTCGTCGTCTCGCACGCGAACCGCCTCCTCGTCGACATGGAGACCGACCTCTTCGCCACCTGCGTCTACGTCGACCTCGACATGGAGGAGGGCACCGCCTGGTGCGTCCGGGCCGGCCACCTGCCGCCGGTGCTGCGGCACGCCGACGGCACCGCGGAGGTCGCGGAGGTGGAGGGCGGCCCCCCGCTCGGCGTGATCAAGCAGGCCGACTTCCCGATGAGCCCGCTCAGCCTGCGCCCCGGCACCCTGATCGCCCTCACCACCGACGGCCTCGTGGAGACGCCCGACACCGACATCGACGAGGGCATCGACCGCTTCGCCCACGCGCTCACCGTCTCCGACCCCGCACACCTCGGCCTCGTCGCCGACGCCCTGCTCGGCAACGCCCGCCGCAGCGACGACGTCGCCCTGCTCCTGGTCCGCTACGACGGCATGGCGGTGCGCCCGCTGCGGGAGAGCTGGTCGGTGTGGCGGCTCCCGGAGGCCGTACGGCACGCCCGCCGCTTCACCCGCCGCACCCTGCGCACCTGGCAGGTGCCCGACGAGGACATCGAGGGCGTCCTCCTCGTCGTCTCCGAACTGGTCACCAACGCCCTGGTCCACACCGACGGCCAGGTCCGCCTCGACCTCACCCTGATCAACGGCCGGCTGCGCGTCGCGGTCGCCGACGCCTCACCGCGTACGCCGGTCAAGCCGACCAGCATCGGCTGGGAGGCGACGGGCGGCCGCGGCATCCTCCTTGTCGAGGCGATGTCGGAAACCTGGGGGACGCTGCCGGTCAGCGGCGGCAAGCGGGTCTGGAGCGAGATCCAGGTGGGCCGCTGAACCGCCGGCCCGGGCGTTTCACCGCGCGCCGCCCGGGGACCCGGACGGCTGAGCCCACCCGGACACGCGACCAGGAAGTAGATGATCACCCGTGACCACCACGGACACCCGTGACGAACCCGCCGCCCGCCGCCTGGAGACCGGCTGGTCCACGGCCCGTCGCCTGCGCGGCCGGAGCGCGATGCGCACCTGCGTACCGGCCGTCGAGGACCGCGGCACATCCCGCGCGCCGCGGTCGGGCCAGGAGACGAACATCGTCCGGGGCGAGGACTGACCCACCCCCGAGGGCGGACACGGCCCACCGCGCCGGCCTGTGTGCCGGCGCGGTCCGCGTCCGGCCCGGCCGAGGCGCCCGAGCGGCGCGCGGGTAACGTCACGGCGTCCCGCCCGACCCCGCAGCAAGGCACGGAACCGCTCATGAACCTCCTGGTCACCGGCGCCGCCGGCTTCATCGGCTCACGCTACGTCCACGCGCTCCTCGCCTCTGACGCGCCCGCCGCTCCGCGGATCACGGTCCTGGACGCCCTCACCTACGCGGGCACCCTCGCCAACCTCCCCGCCGGCCACCCCCGGCTGGAGTTCGTCCACGGCGACATCCGCGACGCCGGACTCGTCGACAAGCTGATGGCGGGTGCCGACCAGGTCGTGCACTTCGCCGCCGAGTCCCACGTGGACCGCTCCATCGACGCCGCCGCCGACTTCGTCCTCACCAACGTCGTCGGCACCCAGACCCTGCTGGACGCCGCCCTGCGCCACGGCGTCGGCCCCTTCGTGCACGTCTCCACCGACGAGGTGTACGGCTCCCTCGACACCGGCTCGGCGAACGAGGAGCATCCGCTGCGGCCCAGTTCCCCGTACTCCGCCTCGAAGGCGTCGGGCGACCTGCTGGCCCTCTCGTACCACCGCACCCACGGCCTGGACGTGCGGCTGACGCGGTGCTCCAACAACTACGGACCGCACCAGTTCCCCGAGAAGCTGATACCGCTGTTCGTCACCCGCCTCCTGGACGGCCGGCCGGTGCCGCTGTACGGCGACGGCCGCAACGTCCGCGACTGGCTGCACGTCGACGACCACTGCCGGGGCGTCGACCTGGTCCGCACCCGGGGCCGGGCCGGCGAGGTCTACAACGTCGGCGGCGGCACCGAGCTGACCAACCGCGACCTCACCGGCCTGCTCCTGGACGCCTGCGGCGCCGGCTGGGACCGGGTCGTGCACGTCGAGGACCGCAAGGGCCACGACCTGCGCTACTCGGTCGACTGGTCCAAGGCCCGCGACGAGCTCGGCTACCGGCCCCGCCACGACTTCACCGCAGGACTCGCCGCAACCGTGGCCTGGTACCGGGACCACCGGTCCTGGTGGGAGCCGCTCGCGCAGCGCGTCGCCGGCTGACCTCCGGGAGCCGGCGGCTTCCGGCCGGAGTCCGGTCAGGCGTGCGTCTTGGCCAGCAGCTCCAGGATCTCCGCCGTCGTCCCCGTCTCGCCCAGGCGCGGGAAGATCCGCTCGACACTGTTGCGGTGCGCGTCGGCGCTCATGTCGCTCATGGCGTCGGTGGCCAGCGTGACGTGGTAGCCGTGCTCGTGGGCGGCACGGGCGGTGGACTCCACGCCGATGCTGGTGGCGATGCCGGTGAGCACGATCTGCGTGACGCCGCGACGGCGCAGGTGGACGTCGAGATCCGTGCCGTGGAAGGCGCCCCAGTTGCGCTTGGTGACGGTGAGATCGCCGGGGTGGCCGGACAGTTCGCCGACCACGGCGTCCCAGCCCTCGGGCCGGGGCGTGCCGGTGCCGCCGTCCTCGGTGCGGCCCGGCACGGCGTCCGCGCCGTCGGCGGCGACGGTGACCCGGACCAGCACCACGGGCAGGTCCCGGGCGCGGAAGGCGTCCGCCAGTTCCGCACTCCGGGCGACGACCTCGGCGCCGCTGTACGGCTGGACCGGCGCGGCGACGATCCCGGCCTGGAGGTCGATCACCACGAGGGCGGTACGGGGGTCGAGGGTCGTGAGCGACATGCGGGGGTGCTGCCTTTCGAATAACTGTCCGGATGCGTTCGCGTCCGGATCCCCACGGTAATTTCGACAGCTTTAACTGTCCAGTTAAGCCTGCACAGTTTTACCTGCTGATTGCGGGAGGCACGGGAGGCACGGGAGGCACGGGAGGCACGGGAGGCACGGGAGGTGCGGGAGGTGCGGGAGGTGCGGGAGGCACGGGAGGCACGGGAGGTGCGGGAGGCACGGGAGGTGCGGGAGGTGCGGGAGGTGCGGGAGGTGCGGGAGGCACGGGAGGTGCGGGACGACCGGGGACCGCCTCCGGGGCTAGGCTGATCCCGTGCGCCTGCTGCTCACCGCCGACACCCACCTGCCCAAGCGGGCCAGGGAACTGCCCGCACCGCTGCTCGCGGACGTCGAGAGCGCCGACGTCGTCCTGCACGCGGGGGACTGGGTCGACACCGCCGCCCTCGACCTGCTGGAGCACCGCAGCCGCCGGCTCATCGGCGTGTACGGCAACAACGACGGCCCCGCCCTGCGCGCCCGCCTGCCCGAGGTGGCCCGCGCCGACCTCGGCGGCCTGCGCTTCGGCGTCGTCCACGAGACCGGCGCCGCCCAGGGCCGCGAGGCCCGCTGCGCCGCCCGCTTCCCCGACCTCGACGTCCTGGTCTTCGGGCACAGCCACATCCCCTGGGACACCACCGCGGACTCCGGCCTGCGCCTGCTCAACCCGGGCTCGCCCACCGACCGCCGCCGGCAGCCGCACTGCACCTACATGACCGCCACCGTCACCGGCGGGCGGCTCGGGGACGTCGAGCTGCACCGGCTGCCGCGCCGGCCGGCGCGGTCCTAGGGACGGGAAAGGGCGGCGCCCAGGAGGACACCGCCCGGTCGTCTCGGGAGTGCGCTGTCACCGACCTCCTTCCCCGTCTGCGCACGGCCCGCGGTCACTCGTCCCAGACCTGGATCATGGTCTGGTCGACGATCTCGCCGTCCCGCAGCGTCATCATCAACTCGGCGAGGACCCGCACACCGTCCGGGTACGTACACGCCTCGCTGAACGCGACCTGATCGCCCTGGACGACACAGCGCTCCATGCGGTGGGTCATGTCGCGGCTGTAGACGTCGTCGAGCATCTCGGCGATCTCCCGCCGGCCGCGCAGGACCCTGGGATGGCTGGGCCGGTCGAACCGGTCGACGATGCGGACCTCCGCGTCCGGCGCGTAGAGCGACACGAGCGGTGCCGCCGACTCTCCTTCGATGCCCCGGCGCAGTACTTCGGTGTCGAAGCCGGGACCTGCCGTGGTGCTCATGACGACCTCCTTCCGAAGGCCGCGGCCCCGCGGGGGACGGGCCGCCGTGGCCCTCTCCTCCGAGCTTCCTCCGTCCCGCCGCCCGCGGCAACGGACACGGCTCCTTGGTCCTCACGGGTGAGGGGCCCCGGCCGCCCGTGACCGGCCCGGGACCGGCGGCGTTGCGCAGTGCATGATCTCAACACGACGTATCGTCGCGGTCGTCGGGCTCGCCGCCGGTGTCACCGGCCTCGCCGCCCCGATGGCCTGCGCGGCCGAAGCGGGCGCCCTCGGCGCGCAGAAGCTCAGCGTGACCGACACCGTGGACTCGCTCGCCGTCGGCGACCTGCCCGCCGACGCCCGCGCCCAGTTGCCGCGCCCCTCCCAGCAGCTGAACCGGCTGGGCGACCTGAACCAGCTCCAGCAGGTCACCGGTCTGGTCTCCCCCCTCTTCGGCGCCGTCCCCGCCCTGGGCTGACCGACCAAGCCGCACCCCGCGCCGAGGGCCGCCCGACACCGGGCGGCCCTCACGCGCGCCCGGCCTCCTGGGGCCTGTCCGACGATTCCCCAGCACGGGCCGCGCGGCACCGAACCGCCCCTCACCCGCACCTGCCCGATAGGTAGCGCGTAGGGTCTGGGATGACGCTGAACAGCAGACGAAGGGGTCAGGAGCATGGCGCAGGAAGTACGCGGCGTGATCGCACCGGGCAAGGACGAGCCGGTCCGGATCGAGACGATCGTGATCCCCGACCCCGGCCCCGGTGAGGCCGTGGTCAGGATCCAGGCCTGCGGGGTGTGCCACACCGACCTGCACTACAAGCAGGGCGGCATCAACGACGACTTCCCGTTCCTGCTCGGCCACGAGGCCGCGGGCGTGGTGGAGTCGGTCGGCGCGGGCGTCACCGATGTGGCCCCCGGCGACTTCGTCGTTCTGAACTGGCGCGCGGTGTGCGGGAAGTGCCGGGCCTGCATGCGCGGCCGCCCCTGGTACTGCTTCGACACCCACAACGCCGAGCAGAAGATGACGCTGGCCGCCACCGGCCAGGAACTCTCCCCGGCCCTCGGTATCGGCGCCTTCGCCGAGAAGACCCTGGTCGCCGCCGGCCAGTGCACCAAGGTCGACCCGGCCGTCGCCCCCGAGGTGGCCGGCCTGCTCGGCTGCGGCGTGATGGCCGGCATCGGCGCCGCCCTCAACACCGGCAACGTCGGCCGCGGCGACAGCGTCGCCGTCATCGGCTGCGGCGGGGTCGGCGACGCGGCGATCGCCGGGGCGTACCTGGCCGGCGCGTCGAAGGTCATCGCCGTCGACATCGACGACCGCAAGCTGGAGACCGCCCGCGGCATGGGCGCCACCCACACCGTCAACTCCCGCGAGAACGACCCCGTCGAGGCGATCCGCGACCTGACCGGCGGCTTCGGCGCCGACGTCGTCATCGAGGCCGTCGGCCGCCCGGAGACCTACCGCCAGGCCTTCTACGCCCGCGACCTGGCCGGCACCGTCGTCCTCGTCGGCGTGCCGACGCCCGAGATGAAGCTCGAACTGCCGCTCCTCGACGTCTTCGGCCGCGGCGGCTCCCTCAAGTCGTCCTGGTACGGCGACTGCCTGCCCTCCCGCGACTTCCCGATGCTCATCGACCTCCACCTCCAGGGCCGCCTGGACCTCGGCAAGTTCGTCACCGAGACCATCCGGCTGGACCAGGTGGAAGCGGCCTTCGAGCGGATGCACGCCGGCGACGTGCTGCGCTCGGTGGTGGTGCTCTGATGGCCGCCCGCATCGAACACCTCGTCACCTCCGGGCAGTTCAGCCTCGACGGCGGCACCTGGGACGTCGACAACAACGTCTGGCTCGTCGGTGACGACCGCGAGGTCATCGTCATCGACGCCGCCCACGACGCCGACGCCATCGCCGAGGCCGTCGGCGACCGCCGGCTCACCGCCATCGTGTGCACCCACGCCCACAACGACCACGTCAACGCCGCCCCCGCGCTCGCCGAGCGCACCGGCGCCACCATCTGGCTGCACGCCGACGACCTCCCGCTGTGGCGGCAGACCCACCCCGACCGGGACCCCGACGCCTGGCTCACCGACGGCCTCGTCATCGAGTCCGCCGGTGCCGACCTCACCGTCCTGCACACCCCCGGCCACGCCCCCGGCGCGGTCTGCCTCTACGACCCGGGGCTCGGCACCGCCTTCACCGGCGACACCCTCTTCCAGGGCGGCCCCGGCGCCACCGGCCGGTCCTGGTCCAGCTTCCCCACCATCATCGACTCGATCCGCGAGAAGCTGCTGGTCCTGCCGCCCGACACCGAGGTCCGCACCGGCCACGGCGACGCGACCACCGTCGGTGCCGAGGCACCCCACCTGAAGGAATGGATCGAACGCGGCCACTGACCGCCCGCCCGGTCCTACGATCACCCGTATGACCACCGATACGCTCGTGACCCTGCACGACGTCCGCGTCCTGCGCTGCGCCCCCGACGGACCGCCCCTCGACGGCGAACAGGCGGCCCTCGACCTCATCGGGGACGCCTACGGGCATGACGCCCAGCTGGTCGCGGTGCCCGTCGCACGGGTGCCGGACGCCTTCTTCCGGCTGGCGTCGGGGGTCGCGGGCGCCGTCACCCAGAAGTTCGTGAACTACCGGCTGCGCCTCGCGGTCGTCGGCGACGTCTCCGGACACGTCGCCGGCAGCGAGGCGCTTAGGGACTACGTCCGCGAGACCGACCGGGGCGGGCACGTCTGGTTCGTCGCCGACGACGCGGCTCTCGACGCCAAGCTGGGAGACACGCGGAAAAGGTGACAGAAGATGTCCGGCTTCCCGTGCACTCTCGATCACGACATCGCTCGTGCGGGACGTGACGAAGAGGACGGGAGCCGGACATGGCAGGGTCACCGAGGGGTCCGCTGGCAGGCAGGGTCGCACTGGTCGCCGGGGCGACCCGGGGCGCCGGACGCGGCATCGCCGTGGAACTGGGCGCGGCCGGCGCCACCGTGTACGTCACCGGCCGCAGCACCCGCGCCCGGCGCTCCGAGTACGACCGCCCCGAGACCATCGAGGAGACCGCCGAACTGGTCACCGAGGCCGGCGGCCGCGGCATCGCCGTACCCGCCGACCACCTCGACGCGGACCAGGTCGCCGTGGTCGTGGACCGGATCGCCCGCGAGAAGGCCCGCCTCGACATCCTGGTCAACGACATCTGGGGTGGCGAGCACCTCTTCGAGTGGGACAGCCCCGTGTGGGAGCACGACCTCGACAAGGGGCTGAGGCTTCTGCGCCTGGCCGTCGAGACCCACGCCATCACCAGCCACCACGCCCTGCCGCTGCTGCTGCGCCGCCCCGGCGGACTGGTCGTGGAGGTCACCGACGGCACCGACGACTACAACCGCGCCCACTACCGCACCTCCTTCTTCTACGACCTCGCCAAGGCGTCCGTGCTGCGCATGGCCTTCTCCCTCGGCCACGAACTCGGCCCGCGCGGCGCCACCGCCGTCGCGCTGACCCCGGGCTGGCTGCGCTCGGAGATCATGCTCGACCACTTCGGTGTCCGCGAGGACAACTGGCGCGACGCCCTGGACCGCGTCCCGCACTTCGCCATCTCCGAGACCCCGCGCTACGTGGGCCGCGCCGTCACCGCGCTGGCCGCCGACCCGGCCGTGGCCCGCTTCAACGGGCAGTCCCTCTCCAGCGGCGGCCTCGCCCAGGAGTACGGCTTCACCGACCTCGACGGCAGCCGCCCGGACGCCTGGCGCTACCTGGTCGAGGTCCAGGACGTGGACAAGCCGGCCGACGTCACGGGGTACCGCTGAGGGGCGGCAGCGGCCGGCGCGCGGAGTACCCCGCCGGCAGGCCGAGACCGGCCCGTACGGCGTGTAGTAGTCCGCGCGCGACGCGCTGCCGTGCGAGCAGCGGCTGCCGCGCGGCACGGTCGGGGTCCTCGGCGCGCGCGAACCGCTCCACCTCCAGGAGGACCACCACCCGCGCCCGCGCCCGCTCCACCACCTCCGTGCCGCCCAGCAGGAGCAGCGCCTCCCAGTGCGGGTCGCGCGCCGCCGTGGCCTCGGCCGGCAGCGCCCCGGCCTCCAGGGGCGGCAGCGGATGCGGGTGCGGGGCCGCGCCGAGCGCGGACGCGCCCCGGTAGGCCGGCGTCAGGGACGCATTCACCGACCGGGCGCAGTCGGCGTAGGCCGCGAACCGCCGCTCCTGCCAGTGGGCGTCCCGTTCGCGCCGGAACCGCATCCGGTCACCGCGGACCACGGCGGCGTACGGACCTGGCGCGCCGATCACGACGCCTAGGGGCACGGGGAGTTGCCGCGAGAACGCGGACATGTGCGCACGCTGTCTGCCCCTGTGATCGCCACGGCACTACCGTCGGCCCCATGACCGACACAGCGCGTTTCACCGACCACGCGGTACTCGTGACGGGCGCCGCCCGCGGCATCGGCGCCGCCGTCGCCCGCCGGCTGGCCGGCGAGGGGGCCAGGGTGCTGCTCACCGACGTCGACCTGCCCGCCGCGCGGCGGACGGCGGGGGAGCTGGCCGAACAGGGGCTCACCGTCGAGGCGTTCGGCTGCGACGTGGGCGACCGGACCTCCGTCGAGGCGGCCGTCGCCCACGCCGTGGACACCTTCGGCGCCCTCGACGTCCTGGTCAACAACGCCTACGCGTGCGCCCCCGACACCCCGCTCTTCGAGGACGAGCCCGACGAGGTCTGGGACCGCGACCTCGACATCACCCTCACCGGCGCCTACCGCTGCTCCCGCGCCGCGCTGCCCCACCTCGCCGCCTCGGGGCGCGGCGCCATCGTCAGCATCGGCTCGGTCAACGGCGTCCAGGACTTCGGCAACCACGCCTACAGCGCCGCCAAGGCGGGCCTCGCCTCGCTGACCCGCACCCTCGCCGGGCACGCCGCGGCGCGCGGCGTCCGCGTCAACCTCGTGACGCCGGGCACGGTACGCACCACCGCCTGGGAGGGGCGCGACGAGGAACTGGCGGCGGTACGCGGGCTGTACCCGCTGGGGCGGGTCGGCGAGCCCGAGGACATCGCCGCGGCCGTCGCCTTCCTCGCCTCCCGCGACGCGGCCTGGATCACCGGCACCACGCTGGTGGTCGACGGCGGCCTCACCGCGGTCAACACCGGCTTCCGGCGGGCGGTCCAGGGGGCGGGCTGCACCGACTGACGCGTACGGCCGGCGTGGCCGTTTGTCACCGTTTCGTCGCGACGCGCGCCCGGAGGGCAACCGAACCCGCCGGACGGCTGTCTAGCAGGCGGGAACACACCGAGGGCGGTCTCCCGCCCGCGGGACAGAAACCGCACCGACAGAGACCGCACCGACAGACACCGCATCACCGACCGAAAGGCTGACCGGCCATGGGGGACGTACGCCGACGGGGAGCCGTCGCACTGGGAGTCACCGCACTGGTGGCGCCGCTCACACTCGCACTCGGGGCCGCGCCGGCCCAGGCCGCGAGCTGCGACGCCAAGACGGGCCCGTACCAGAAGAAGGTGGAGAAGTTCCTCGGCCGCCCGGCCGACGGCAGGCAGTCCACCGCCGACTGCAAGGCGATCAAGGCCTTCCAGACCAAGCACGGCATCACACCCAGCGCCGGCTACGCGGGCCCCGTCACCTGGGGTGTGATGGACCTCATGACCAAGCAGAAGGCCGTCGGCAAGAACCCCGACAAGGCGGGCAGGTGCCCGACGAACAAGGGCCGTATCGCCTGCGTCGACCTGACCCTCCAGCTCAGCTGGATCCAGGACGGAAAGAAGCTGGTCTACGGCCCGGTCCCGGTCCGCACCGGCCGCAACGGCTACGAGACCCGCACCGGCCTGAAGAAGATCTACTGGCGCAACCTCAACCACCACTCGACCATCTACGACGTGCCCATGCCGTACAGCCAGTTCTTCGACGGCGGCCAGGCCTTCCACTCCGTCGGGGTCAGCATGTGGAACCCGCCGGGCTCGCACGGCTGCGTCAACATGACCAGGAACGACGCCAAGAAGTACTGGTCGCTGCTGAAGAAGAACGACGACGTGTACGTCTACGGCCGCAAGCCCGGCACCTGACGGGCCCGCGCCGGGGGTGATCAGAGACACGTCCGGTATGTCTGTTTGACGCGCGCTTACTCACTTCGCCTTCACGCCCGGAGCCGTATGCTTCACAGCATGTCCACCACGGTTGAACCCTCCTCCGAGCGATCGGCGGCCGAGGTCAACGAGGAGATCCGGGCCCTGTGGCTCCGGTCGGGCGGGACACTGAGCGTCGAACAGCGCGCGGAGTACCAGCGGCTCGTGCTGGAGTGGGCCCACGCCCCGGAGTCCGTGAACGCCGCCTGACCGGCCCGCCGCCGGCGCGTCGGAGCCCTGCCCGGCCCCGCCGCCGTCCCGGCTCCCTCGATCACCCCCAGGTCGCCGAGTAGTACCGCCGATAGGCCGCGCGGTCGCTCTCCGCGCGGATCCACCGCGTGGCCGCCAGCGCCACCAGGCTGCCCGCGACGACGAGCAGCCCGGGGCCGACGTTTTGCCGGTCCGTGAGCCGGGCGAGGAGCGTCGCCCCGTCCGCGCCCGTCCCGTCCACCCCCGGCGCGGGCGCCCCCGGCCCCGGCGCCGGTCCGCCCCCGGCCGGTGCCGAGGGCGGTGCCGGCTCCTGCCCCGCCGTCCCCTCGCGCGGGGCGACACGCAGCCGTACGCCGAGCGCCCGCAGCGCCTCCGACAGCGGCTGGAAGAACGTCGTACCGCCCGCGGCGCAGTCCCCGTTGCCGCCCGACGTCACCCCGAGGGCGATCCCCTCGGAGAACAACGGCCCGCCGCTGTCCCCGGGTTCGGCGCACACGTCGGTCGCGATGAGACCGCTGACCGTGCCCTCCGGGTAGTTGACCGTCGCGTCCAGCGCCGTCACCCGCCCGTCGCGCAGCCCGCTGGTGGCGCCGCTGCGGAACACCCGCTGTCCGACGGCCGCTTCACCCGCGCCCGTGATCCGCACCCCCTTGCCGCCGCCGACCGCCACCACCCCGGCGCCGCCGCCCGCCTCGCCGTCCGCGTACTCCACCAGGGAGAAGTCGTCCCCCGGGAAGCTCACGGCGACCGTCGTGCCGATCTGCCGGCCACCCGCCCCCGAGGCGAACCAGACCGACCCCGGCGGCCCGCAGTGACCGGCCGTGAGGAGGAACTCGCCCTGCCCGTCCGTGACGTCGAACCCCGCCGAGCAGCGCCCCGCCGTGGACAGGATCGGCTCCGCGCCGTTGACCCGCGTGGTGAACGCCCCCTCGGTCCGCTCCATGCGGACGAAGCCGCCGATGCCCCGCGCGACGCCCGTCAGCCGGGACCAGTCCGTGCCGGAGACCGTGCGGTCGCCGAGTACGACGACCTCGTTCGCCCGGTAGTCCAGTGCCCACGCCGTGCCCGGCACCCGGGGCGCCGCGCGCAGGGTCGCGGTCGCCGCCCGCAGCTCGGCCGAGCTGTGCCGCACGGCCTTCGCGTCGGCGCCGGCCCGCCGTACCGCCTCGGCCGTGCGCGGGTCGGTCACCGCGACGACCGGCCGCCCGTCGTCCCCGATCCAGTGCCCCGCCGTACGGTCGCCGCCGAGCCGCGCCACGAGCCGCGCGCCGGTGCCGTCCGCGGCCTCGGACACGGTGTGCGGCGCGGTGGACGGGCCGGGGGGTTCGCTCGCCACGGCCCGGGCGACCATCGTCGTCCCGAGCAGCAGTCCGCCGACGGCCGCCAGCCGTGCCACCCGCCGGACCGTACGTCGTCGTGCGTGCCTCATGCCTGCGCTCCCGAACCCCGACCGCGCGGCGTCACCGCCGCGGGGCCCTCCGGACGCCGAGCGCCCTCCTCCCATACGGGAACCCGCCCGCCGGCGTTCACCCGCCCCGGCACCTCCCGCCCGGCCCGTCCCAGGGCGCGCTCCCGTACGGCCCAGGCCCGCCCCGTCTGCCGTTTCCCCCAGGCACCCCGGCGCCTATGTTGAGCCCCATGACCCGCATCCCGCGCGACCCGCCCGGTGAGCCGAACCCCCTGCGCGCCCTCGGCCCGGACCGGCTGCGGCGCCGTACCAGCATGAAGTGGCGCACCTACCCCGCCGACGTGCTCCCCCTGTGGGTGGCCGAGATGGACGTGCCGCAGGCCGCGCCCGTCGTCCGCGCCGTCACCGACGCGATGGAACTCGGCGACACCGGCTACCCCTTCGGCACCGCCTACGCCGAGGCCCTCGCCGCCTTCGCCGAGAGGCGGTGGCGTTGGGACGGTCTCGCGGCCGCGCGCACGGCGATCGTGCCGGACGTGATGCTGGGCGCCGTCGAGCTGCTCAAGCTCGTCACCGGCCCCGGCGACCCGGTGATCGTCAACCCACCCGTGTATCCGCCGTTCCACCTGTTCGTGGCACACATGGACCGCCGGGTGGTCGAGGCGCCGCTCGGCCCGGACCTGCGGCTCGACCTCGACGTGCTGGCGGAGACCTTCCGGCGGGCCGTCGCCGACGGCGGGCGGGCCGCGTACCTGCTGTGCAGCCCCCACAACCCGACCGGCACCGTGCACACCGCCGGGGAGCTGGCGGCCGTCGCCGCCCTCGCCGAGCGGTACGGCGTCCGGGTCGTCGCCGACGAGATCCACGCCCCCCTCGTCACCGCCCCCGGCGCCCGCTTCGTGCCCTACCTGAGCGTGCCCGGCGCCGAACGCGGCCTCGCGCTGATGTCCGCGTCCAAGGGCTGGAACCTGGCCGGTCTCAAGGCGGCCCTCGCGCTGGCCGGACCCGGCGCCGCCGCCGACCTGGCCCGGATGCCCGAGGAGGTCGGCCACGGACCCAGCCACGTCGGCGTCCTCGCCCACACCGCCGCCCTGCGCGAGGGCATCGCCTGGCTGGACGCCGTGCTCGCCGGCCTCGACGAGAACCGGCGGCTGCTCACCGGCCTGCTGGCCGCGCGTCTGCCCGGGGTCGTGCACCGCACCGGGGAGGCGACGTATCTCGCCTGGCTCGACTGCCGCCCGCTCGGCCTCGGCGACGACCCGGCCGACGTCTTCCTGCGCCGGGGCAGGGTGGCCCTCAGTTCCGGACTCCCCTTCGGCACCGGCGGCGCGGGCCACGTACGGCTCAACCTCGCGACCTCACCGGAGGTGCTCACGGAGGCGGTGCGCAGGATGGCGGCGGCCCTGGACTGAACCGCGGCCGGTGGCCGAAGAACGACGCACGGTGACGGCGGCACCCGGGAAAGGCCCTACACTCCCTGCACATGGACGACGTCTCTGTGGCCCGGCTCGGCGCCGGCAAGTTCCTGCTGGTCACCACCTACCGGAAGAACGGCACCCCGGTCGCCACCCCGGTCTGGGTCGTACGGGACGGAGACGCGCTCGGCGTCTGGACCACCGGCGACTCCTGGAAGGTCAAGCGCATCCGCAACCGTGCCGACGTCCTGGTCGGCCCCTGCGACATGCGGGGCAACCCGACCGGCGAACAGGTCCCGGGCAAGGCGGAGATCACCGACGCGGAGACCACCGACCGCTACCGCAAACTCATCGCCCGCAAGTACGGCATCATCGGCCGGCTCACCCTGCTCGGCAGCAAGCTGCGGCGCGGACTGGAGCGCACCGTGGGCATCCGCATCACCCTCACCACCTGACCGGCACCGGTCGGCGCGGCCGGCGGGGGAAGCGACCGCCGCTCAGGTCCAGGCCCGGTACGGCTCGTCGACCAGCTGGAACACCGGCTCACCGCGCACCGGGTCCTTGGCCGTCGACAGCCGCACCCGGTCACCGCTGTGGATGCCGATCAGCGGACCCATCACCCGGCCGCGCAGCACGAAACCCTCGGCCATCTCGATCAGGGACACGTTGCGCGCCCCCGGGGTGTTGCGGTTCACCACCGTGGCATGGCGGACCGTGCCCACGCCCTCGCTGCGCTCCGTACGCAGTTCGCTGCCGCGACAGACCGGGCACAGGACCCGGTGGTACATGGCCGTACCGCACCAGGTGCAGCGCTGGAAGAAGACGGCCTCGGTGTTCGCGGGCCCGGCTTCGAGCACGCCCGTCGCGGCGCCGGCCGCCTGCTGAGCGACGTTTCCTGAAGAGTGGTACACGCTGGTCAACTCCCTGCACTCGGCCCGGAATCCCACGTGCGCGGTCGGCCGGTCACGCGGCCGCGCGGCGCACCGTGCCACCGCGCACACCCTCAGCGTATGGCACTCAGTGTCACCCGTAAAGGTACTGCGTACCCTGGATTTGTTCTGCATGTATCCTCCGCGCCACACGGGGCGGGTACGGGTCCGGGTGTGGAGGCGGCTGCGGCCGCGCGCCGGTCAGTCGGCCGCGAAGGCGGTCTCGACCTCCCGGACCACCTGCCACAGCGGCGTCCCGCGCCGCGCGACCACCACCACGAGGTCCTCGGGCGCCTCCGCGCGCGGCGCCGCCGGAGCCTGGCCGAACGTCGACTGCGCGTACCGCAGCGCGTGGTCCACGGCCGCGCCCGCGTCGAGCCGCCCCTCCGAACGCAGCCACGCCCGCAGGGCGTTGTTGTGCGCCGCCACCACCGCGGCCGCGATCACGTCGGCCCGCAGGAACCCGTCCGGGCCGCCGAGGCGCCCGCGCAGGTACGCGGTGAGGGCACGCTCGTAGCGCCAGACCACCGACAGCTCGTAGGCGCGCAGCCCCGGGACCTTCTTGGTCAACTGGTAGCGCTGCACCGAGAACGCCGGGTTCTCGGCGTACATGCGCAGCACCATGCGGGCCGCGTCGCACACCCGCCGCACCGGGTCGGCGTCGCCGGGGGAGGCGTCGAGGAATGCCTCCATGTCGGCGAGGCACCGCTCGTGGTCGGGGAAGACCACGTCCTCCTTGGACGGGAAGTAGCGGAAGAACGAACGCCGTCCGACCCCGGCGAGCGCGACGATGTCGTCCACCGTCGTCTGTTCGTACCCCCGCTCCAGGAACAGCCGGAAGGCCGCCGCGATCAGCGCCTCCCGCATCGGCGGCCGTCCGCCCGCCCGCGTACCGTCCTCGCGGCGGGGCGCCGCACTGCTGGAGCTCATGGGGGGAGAACGTAGCAGCTCACCGGCTTCGTGGCACTCAGTGCAGTGAAATGGGGGGACTGAGTGCCCTCCGACGGCACTCGTCACCCGGTAGTTGGTCGCATACGGTTACTTCCGGTCAGCCCGAGGAGCCCCGCATGCCGTCCGCCCGCCCGCGACGTCGAGGATGCCGTTGAGGGGGCTGCCGGTCGCCACGTCGGCCAGCGCGTCGACCGCCTCGGCGGCGGCGACCGGCTGGAGCGGCGTAGTGGGCAGCCGCACGGTGTCGCCGTCGGTGGTCCACGACATGATGTCCGGCACGAACTCCGTGAACTGCGTGGCGCGGACGATGGAGAAGGGCGCGGACCCGGCCGCGAGCGCCTCCTCCTGGGCGATCTCCGCCTATCGGCAGTCCACTCGGGGAGCCCGGTCGGTCCCGACGATCGACAGCAGCACAAGGTGCTCCACCCCGGCCCCCTCGGCGGCGTCCACAGGTTCTGCGTCGTGGTGCGGAAGAAAGCGGAAGAAAGGGGTCGCCGCGGCGTCGAAGGACGGGGCGCCGATCGTGTTCACGACCACCTCGGCCCCGTCCGCCGCCCCGGGCAGGCCCTGACGGGTCAGCAGGTCGAGGCCGGTGTTCTTCGCGTGGGCGCACACCTCGTGGCCCACCGCCTTCAGCTCCTCCACCAGCCGGGCTCCGACGAACCCCGTCCCACCGACGACTGCGATCCGCACGTCATGACCCCTTTCGCTCCGGTTCGTGCGCCTCACCCCAGGCCGGGGGTCCCGTCGGTGCATGTAGCCTCCCTGCCTAGCATGGCCGTCATGGACGTCTTCCTCGACCGGCTCGACCCGGACATGTGCGTGGTGACGGCCGCCGCCGCAGGGGAGCGCGCGGGCTGCCTGGTCGGCTTCGCCTCGCAGTGCTCCATGGAACCCGTGCGGTTCGCCGTGTGGCTCTCCGAGGTCAACCGGACCTACCGGGTCGCCCGCTCCGCCGACGTCCTCGCGGTCCACCTCCTCGCCCGCGACCAGCACGCGACGGCCGGGCTGTTCGGCGGGCGGACCGGCGACGAGGTCGACAAGTTCGCGCGGGCCCGCTGGCGCGAGGGGTACGGCGGGGCCGTCGTCCTGGAGGACGCCGAGGCGTGGTTCGTGGGCCGGGTGGTGGAGCGGCTGAGCGGCGGCGACCATCTCGGGTTCGTCCTCGAACCGGTCGAGTGGGGCGGGCGCGAGGGCTCCGACGTGCCGCTGCTGCGGCTCTCCGACGCCCTCACCATCAGCCCGGGGCACCCGGTGGACTGACCCGTGCCGGGCCTGTCCGGGGCGTGCCGGGGTCAGGCGGGGGCGCCGTCGGGCGGCACGCGTATGTCCAGGACGCACACGTCGTCCCGGAGGCTGGTGCCCAGCATGTCGGCCAGCAGCGGTTCCAGGAAGCGCGGCTCGTCGGCGTGGTGCGCGGCGGCGGCTCCCGCGAGCCGGTCCAGGCCGCGGTCGATGCCCTCGGCGGGCCGCTCGACCAGCCCGTCCGTGTAGAGGACGAGGCGGTCGCCCGGCTCCAGCAGGCACTCGGCCTCCGCGTAGACCGGCGTGGTGCTCGCGCCCAGCAGCACCCCCTTCGGCCGCTCCAGGTAGCGGGCGGTGCCGTCGCGCAGCAGCAGCGGCGGCAGATGACCGGCCTGCGCCCACACCAGGCGGCGCCGGGCCGGTTCGTAGCGGGCGAGGACCAGCGTGGCGGTGCCGTGGGAGCCGCGGGAGTGCAGCAGCAGGGTGTTGAGCCGGGCGAGCGCGCTGGTCAGCGAGGAGCCGGTGACGACCATGCCCTTGGCGGTGAAGCGGAGCTGCGCCATCGTCGCCACCGCGTCCACCCCGTGTCCGGCCACGTCGCCGACCACGAACAGGGCGTCGCCGCCCGGCAGTTCTATGGCGCTGAACCAGTCGCCGCCGACCTGCACCCCCGACTGCGCGGGCAGATAGGCGACTTCGACCCGCAGCCCCGCCAGCCGCACCGGGCCCCGGGGCAGCGGCAGCAGCGCGTCCTGCAAGCGGCCGGCCAGTGTCCGTTCGGCCAGCAGCACGTCGTTCTGGTCCAGCATCGCCTGCTCGCTCTCGACCAGGGCGAGTTCGGCGCGCCGCCGGGCGGTGAGGTCCTGCACGAAGCCGTGCACCTCCACCGGCACCCCCTCGGCGCCGGTGGACGCCTCGGCGACCAGCCGCAGATGCCGTACCCCGGCCGGGGTCCCGGCCCGGAACGGGACGTCGCACGACCGCCCCTCGCCCACCAGGGCCCGCACGGCGCGCTCCAGCGCGGGCGCCTCGTCGGGCAGGGCGAGGCCGGAGAGGCTTGTCAGGGCGAGGGGGCCGCGCGCCGGGTCCCGGGCGAAGATGGCGAAGACCTGCGCCGACCAGGACGCCTCGCCGGTGATCAGGTTCCAGGTGACCCAGCCCAGGTTCCCCAGCCGCTGGAGGTCCGCGAGCCGCCGCTCGCCCCGGTCGGAGGAGGCGTGCCGCTCCCAGGTCAGCAGCAGCCCCCCGCCCAGCGCCGCCACCCGCACCGAGTACGCCGCCGGTTCCTCGCCGCCGGCCGGCTCGTCCGGGCGCGCGACGAGCTCGCCCTCGTACGGCTCACCGGTGCGCAGCGTGTGCAGGCAGCCCCGCAGCAGGGGCTCGGCGGCCGATGCCGGTACGCACTCCAGCAGCCGCCCGCCGACCGGACCGCGCTCGCGCTCGCCGAGCAGGTCGGCCGCCCTCGGAGACGCCGCGTCGATCCGGAAGTCAGGTACCTCTCCGGAGGCCTCCCGTACGGGCGTCAGCAGCACCGCCGCGACCGGCAGCGCGTCGAGTGTCCGCTGTACGGCGTCGGCGGCACCGTCCGACGGCGGCTCCGACACGCGCGCGGGCGGGGTGTCGAACGCCCGCAGCCGCCCCGCGCACAGCCGCGCCACGGTCCGCAGGAACGCCCGTACGTCGGCCGGGAACGGTCCGCCGCCGCGCCGCAGGACGCCGAGGCACAGGTCGGCCGTCGGGCCGGGCGGCACCGGCAGCCAGGCCCGGGACCGCCAGCGGCCGGGCGGATCGCCCATCAGCAGATACCGCTCGCTGTCCCGCTCGAAGTCCTCCAGCCACTGCGGCTCCCCGGCCCGCAGCGCGTCCAGCGCGGCGACCCCGGCCGCCGCCGGGACCCGGTGCCACTGGGCGGCCAGCGTGGCGTCGAGCCCGGCGTGACCGGTGAGGACGAGGCCGCCCGAGGGCGTGCGGGCGTACAGCACGACCGCCTCGGCGCCGACCGCCGGCGCGAGCCGCTCCACCAGGCACGCGGCCAGCTCCCGCGCCGAGCCGATCCGCACCAGCGCCGCCGCGAGCCGCGCCGAGGCGACGGCGTACCGGTCCCCACCGCCCTCGACGACGTCCGGCGCCGGAGAGGTGTTCACCCGCACACCGGCCACCGCGGACCCGGCGTCCGGGGGTGCGGCGGTGGGCGCCGGGTCTCCGGCGGACGGGGGCCGGGGCGAGGGTGCCGTCTCCGGCATCGGGGCCGCGCCGCGTACCGGTGGGACCAGGGAGCCCAGTGTGATCCAGCACTCCTCCAGCAGCGTCCGCCGTTCCGCCCGGGCGCCGCGGGCCAGCGTCTCCAGGGCGGCTGCGGCGGAGCCGCCGGTCAGTGCCATCACCGCGCCCTTGGCCCGCTCCACGACAGCCGTCGTCCCGGCCAGGTCACGCAGCCGGTCCAGCTCGGCACGCTGCCCGGTGACGGCCTGCTCCGGTGCGGTCAGGCCGGGCGCGGCGCCGGCCCCGGCCGGCGTGACGTTCTCGCTTGTCACGCGATGAGCATCGCACACGCGGAGGCCATCCACGTCGGCCGAAGGCCACCTTATTCCCTTCGCCGAGGCCGCCCGCCCCCGCCACGGAGTCAACGGCCCGCCGTGCTCCGCTCGACCAGCGCCTCGGTGACCGCCCGCACGCTGCGCGCGATGTGCTGCAGCTGGAGAACCTCCGCCGCGTACAGCTTGATGGTGTGCTCGATGACCCCCTCGTGCAGCCCCAGCCGCGGCAGGTCGGCCCGCGCGGTCTGCAGGGCGGTGCGGGCCACCCGGATCTCGTGCTGGACCTGGATCTGCGCGTGGCGGGCGAGCAGTACCGGGTGCCGGATCAGCGCCGGGTAGCCGGCGTAGCGGGCCGGCACCAGTTCGCGCAGCCACTTGGCCGCCGAGCGCTCCCAGTCGTAGCTGCCGGGGGTCTTGACCTGGCAGGGCCAGTCCGGGCTGAGGCGCGTGGTCGTCTGGGGCATGGTCATCGCTTCCGGTGTGCGGCGTCGGCGGGGGCGGGCGACGGGGTGGGGGTGGGCGACGGGGTGGGGGCGGTCCCGGACCAGGGGATGACCGGGACCGCCGCGGGCGCTCGCGCAGGCGATGCCCGACCGGAACACCCCCGGGGGCGCCGGAATGGGTAGGAATCGGCGGCCGGAGATGCTCGCGTGGGTGCGGACGCGCTCCGGGGCGGCCGGGTCGCTGTCCGTGAGAAGTATTTATATATGCCATCGCCTTTGCAAGACGTATGAAAACATTCATACCCTCTTGCGGTACAGAGGCGTGATACGGGAATTCCGGCACGGGGGCCGCGCCCTCGGTCCCGGTCCTCAGTCCCGCAGGAAGAACTGGTGCTGCTCGGCGATCTGCTCGTACTCCTCCAGCCGGGCCTGCGTCCGCTCGGGATCGGCGTCCGTCATGGCCTGGAGCAGCGCCGCGCACATCACGCCCGGCGCCGCGTAGGAGTCGAAGACCAGCCGCGAGCCGGTGCCGGTGGCGAAGGTGACGTCGGCCTCGTCCACGACGGGACCGAGCGCCAGGTCGGTGATCAGCGCCACCTTGAGCCCGGCGCCGCGCGCCACCCGCACGGCACCCAGCGTCTCGTGGGCGTGCCGGGGCATCGAGAAGGCCAGCACCCAGGTGCCGCCGGCCTCCCGGGACTGGAGCAGGGCGTCGTAGGCGGAGCTGCCGCCCCGGGTGACCAGGCGCACGTCGGGGTGGACGCGGCGGGCGGCGTAGGCGAAGTACTCGGCGAGCGAGACGGAGATCCGCAGGCCGAGGACGGTCAGCGGTGTCGAGGCGGCCAGCTTGCGGCCGATGTCGATGACCCGGTCGGCGTCGGCGAAGTCGCGCCGCAGGTTCTCCAGGTTCTCGATCTCGGCGTCCACCGCCGCCTGCAGCTCGTTGCCGCCGTACTCCTCGGCCGCGGTGCCGCGGGTGTTCAGCGCGATCGACTGGAGCCGCTCCCGCAGCGCCGGGTAGCCGCTGAAGCCGACCGCAGAGGCGAAGCGCGTCACCGACGGCTGGCTCACCCCGACCCGGTCGGCGAGGTCGGTGATCGACAGGAACGCCGCCTCGGTGAGGTGCTCGATGAGGTACTGGGCGATGCGCCGCTGCCCGGGGGAGAGCCGGGGCCGGTCGAACATCGTGCGCAGCCGGGAGGTGGGGGAGACCTCGGCCTCCGGAGCCGCCCGTCCCGAGGTGATCGCCGATGCCTGCGCGCGTGCCTGCTGCGGCGATGGCACGGGCGCGCCTCCCTTGTCTCCCACGAAGGTCAACATAGCCCACCCCCCGGTGCCGGCAAGGGCGTACGACCTCCCCGTCCCGGACGGGGATAGGCGCGCGCCGACCGGGAACCCGCCGCCACAGGGAGCACACCCCGAAGGACCGCCGAGAACCCGACGAACCCCGAACACACGCACGAGGAGCCGATGTCATGACCGTCCCCGAAGAGAACCGGCCGAAGACCGACACCACCGACGAGGTTCTCGAACGGCGCGGCGAGGACGCGCCCCGCCCGCCGGGCGGCACCGGCCGAACCCTGCGCGAGGCACTGGAGGAGGCGCACGTCCGCCCCGACGACTACGACCAGAAGTGACCCGGGGCGCCCCGCGCGCCACGACGACCCCACGTCCGACTGACGCCGGCGCCCCGGGCGGGGACCGGCCCGAGCAACCCCGGCAGGTGACACGTATGGGCGCCCTGCGCGCGTTCGAGAAGACGTTGGAGAACCGTTGGGACGCCCTCTGGGCGCGGGTCTTCGACCGGGACCCGGTCGAACTCCTCGACGCCCTGCGCGGCGAGTGCGACAGCAACGCCGTGGTGTCCCCGGCGGGCCGCGTCATGGTGCCCAACGCCTACGAAGTCGCCCTCACCGGTGTCGTCCACGACGAGCTGACCCGCCGCTCCGCCCCCGTCGGCCAGGTCCTCACCGACACCCTCGTCCGCCACGCCGAACGGCACGGGTACGAGTGGGCCGGCCCGCTGGCCGTGCACGTCACCCGCGCGGACGACGTCCCGGACGGCCGCTACCGGGTGACCAGCCGGGTGTCCCCCCACGTGAGCGCCGCAGCCTTCGCTCCGGTCTAGGGCGTGTCGTTCGGATCCTGCCGGCGTCGCGGGCCCTGGCACGCACTCCCCCACGCCCGGGTCGCGCTCGCGCGGGAGGGGCCCCCGTCGCCCCCGCTCGGGTCGGCCAAGAGCCACCGGTGCTGCAGTCGGCCTGATCCAGACGGCACCCCCTAGCCGAAGGACAGCGTCTCCACCGGCACCACCAGGTCCGCCCGGAGCCGGGTCCTCGCCACCAGGTCGGCGTTGCGCTGGTCGGGGCCGAGGGTCCAGGCGCGGGCGGCCTCGGGGGACTTGCCGAACCGCTCGTGCCGGGCGACCAGCCGCCGGATCCGCTCCTGCTCGGGCACCTCGCAGAACCACACCTCGTCGAGCGCGGGCCTCACCCGCCCCCACGCGCCGGTCCCCAGCAGCAGGTAGTTGCCCTCCGTGACGACCAGCCGGGCCGAGGGCGGGACGGGCACGGCACCGGCGAGGGGCTGCTCCAGCACCCGCTCGAAGCCGGGCGCGTACACGGTCTCGCCGTCCGGCTCCTGGCGCAGCCGCCGCAGCAGCGCCGCGTACCCCGCCGCGTCGAAGGTGTCCGGCGCGCCCTTGCGGTCCCGGCGGCCGAGCCGGTCCAGTTCGGCGTCGGCGAGGTGGAAGCCGTCCATCGGGACGTACGCGACCCACGGATCGACGCCGCCGTTCAGCTCCCGCACCAGGCGCTCGGCCAGCGTCGACTTCCCGGAGCCGGGGGCGCCAGCGATGCCCAGTACCGCCCGCCGGTCGCCTCGGGGCAGGGCGTGGGCACGGGCGACGAGGTCGGCGAAGATCAGTGACACACCGAACAGTGTGTCACCCGATCGGATCTGTCCCGAGGGGGAACTGTGTCGGGTATGACGACGCACCTCGGACTCCCCGACTCCATCCAGGCCTGCCTCTTCGACCTCGACGGGGTCGTCACCAGGACCGCGGTGGTGCATGCCGCCGCCTGGAAGGAGACGTTCGACGCCTTCCTGCGCGACCGGGACGGCGACGACTTCCGGCCCTTCACCGACTCCGACTACGACGAGTACGTGGACGGCCGCCCCCGCGCGGACGGCGTCCGCTCCTTCCTCGCCTCGCGCGGCATCGAACTGCCCGAGGGCGGCCCGGACGACCCGCCGGACGCGCAGACCGTCAACGGCGTGGGCAACCGCAAGAACGAACGGGTCCTGGCGAAGATCTGCACCGACGGCGTCGAACCGTACGAGGGCACCCTGCGCTACATCGACGCCGTCCGCGCCGCCGGCCTCGCCACCGCGATCGTCTCCTCCAGCGCCAACACCCGCGACGTCCTGCGCTCCATCGACGCCGAACGCCTCTTCGACGTACGGATCGACGGCGTCGTGGCCCGGGAGCGGAAACTGCCGGGCAAGCCACAGCCCGACACCTTCCTCGCCGCCGCCCGCGACCTCGGCGTCGAGGCGTCCCGCGCCGCCGTCTTCGAGGACGCGCTGGCCGGCATGGACGCCGGCCGCTCCGGGCACTTCGGCTACGTCGTCGGCGTCGACCGCGTCGGCCAGACCGACGCCCTCTACGCCCACGGCGCCGACCGCGTGGTCAAGGACCTCGCCGAGCTGGGAGGCCACGCGTGATCACCAACCGGACGTACACCGTCGAGCCCTGGCAGGTCCGCGAGACCGCCCTCAACCTCGACCTGCTGGCCCAGAGCGAGTCCGTCTTCGCCCTGTCCAACGGGCACGTCGGCTGGCGCGGCAACCTCGACGAGGGCGAACCGCACGGCCTGCCCGGCAGCTACCTCAACGGCGTCTACGAACTGCACCCCCTGCCCTACGCCGAAGCGGGCTACGGCTACCCCGAGTCCGGGCAGACCGCCATCAACGTCACCAACGGCAAGCTGCTGCGGCTGCTGGTGGACGACGAGCCCTTCGACCTGCGCTACGGACGCCTCGTCAAGCACGAACGCACCCTCGACCTGCGGCGCGGCGTCCTGGAGCGGACCTGCGAGTGGACCTCCCCGGCCGGCACCACCATCCGGGTGCGCTCCACCCGCCTCGTCTCCCTCACCCAGCGTGCCATCGCCGCCGTCGAGTACGAGGTCGAGCCCCTCGACAGCCGGACCCGGGTCGTCATCCAGTCCGAACTGGTCGCCAACGAGAGCCTGCCCGACCCCGACGGCGACCCCCGCACCGCCAGGGCCCTCCAGTCGCCGCTGGAACCGGAGGAGCACCTTGCCATCGGCTCCCGGCTGCGCCTGGTCCACCGCACCCGGCGCAGCGGCCTGCGGGTCGCCGTCGCCGCCGACCACGTCGTCGAAGCCCCGGACGGGACCACCACCAGCTCCGAGAGCAACGTGGACGTGGCCCGGCTGACCGTCACCTCCGTCCTGGAGCCCGGCCAGCGGCTGCGGGTGCAGAAGACCGTCGCCCACGGCTGGTCCGGCGCCCGCTCCCGGCCCGCGATGAGCGACCAGGTCGAGGCCGCGCTCGCCGCCGCCGCGCACGGCGGCTGGGACGGCCTGGTCGCCGAGCAGCGCGCCTACCTGGACGACTTCTGGGCCCGCGCGGACGTCGAGGTGCACGGCGACGAGGAGATCCAGCAGGCCGTCCGCTTCGCCCTCTTCCACGTCCTGCAGGCCGGCGCCCGCGCCGAGCAGCGTGCGATTCCGGCCAAGGGGCTGACCGGTTCCGGTTACGACGGGCACGCCTTCTGGGACACCGAGATGTTTGTGCTGCCCGTCCTCACCTACACCGCGCCCCGGGCCGTCGCCGAGGCGCTGCGCTGGCGCCAGGGCACCCTGCCCGCCGCCAAGGACCGCGCCGCCCAGCTGGGCCTGCGAGGTGCCGCCTTCCCGTGGCGCACCATCGACGGCTCGGAGGGCTCGGCGTACTGGCCGGCCGGCACCGCCGCCTTCCACGTCGCCGCCGACATCGCGCACGCCGCGGTGCGCTACACGGCCGCCACCGGTGACACCGACTTCGAACGCGACACCGCCCTGGAACTCCTGGTGGAGACGGCCCGGCTCTGGCGCTCGCTCGGCCACCACGACCACCACGGCGTCTTCCACATCGACGGCGTCACCGGGCCCGACGAGTACAGCGCCATCGCCGACGACAACACGTACACCAACCTGATGGCCCGCTCGAACCTCCTCGCGGCGGCCGACGTGTGCGAGCGCCACCCGGAGGAGGCGGCCCGGCTCGGCGTCGACGACGAGGAGAGCGCCGCCTGGCGCGACGCCGCCGAGTCCGTGCACATCCCCTACAACGAAGGGATCGGCGTCCACGAGCAGGCCGCCGGCTTCACCCGCCACCAGCGCTGGGACTTCGCCGCAACCGCCGCCGACCAGTACCCGCTGATGCTGCACTTCCCCTACTTCGACCTGTACCGCAAGCAGGTCGTCAAGCAGGCCGACCTCGTGCTCGCCATGTACACCTGCGGCGACTGGTTCGACGAGCACTGCGACGACGACCAGATCGCCGCCAACTTCGCCTACTACGAGCCGCTGACGGTTCGCGACTCCTCCCTGTCCGCCTGCTGCCAGGCCGTCGTCGCCGCCCAGACCGGACATCTGCGGCTCGCCTACGACTACGCCGCCGAGGCCGCCCTGATGGACCTGGCCGACCTGGAGCACAACACCCGCGACGGCCTCCACATCGCCTCGCTGGCCGGAACCTGGATCGCGCTGGTCGCCGGGTTCGGCGGCACCCGGCGGGACGGCGAGAGCCTCAGCTTCACGCCGCGCCTGCCGGAGAAGTTCAGCCGCCTCGCCTTCCGGCTCCAGTTCCGCGGGCGGTGCCTGCGGGTGGAGATCGGCGCCGACAAGGCGACGTACACGCTGCTGTCCGGGGACCCGCTGACGATCCGTCACCACGGGGCCGAGGTCCGCATGAACGGCGGCCCGGTCACCCTCGCCGTCCCGCCGCCCAAGCGGCGCCCCACGCCCGAGCAGCCTCCGTCCCGCCGCCCGAACGCCCGCTGACCGGCGGGCCCGACGGGCCCGGCGGGCCCGCCGGAGGGGCGAGCGGGGGCGGACGGGAGGTGCCCCGGGTGGCCGGGTTCGCCCCTGCGGAGCGGCGGCTTCCGGGTTAGTTTGACCTTGTTCTCCGGGTTCCGGGTCCTCCGGGTTTCCTGGTTCTCCGGTTCTCCGGGCTCCCGCCACGGGCGGCAGGAGGTGAGGGCCGAGCGGTCCCGCGACCGGCGGGGGTGAGGGGGTGCACGATGGCCGACGGCGTGAACGCCCTGCTCGGCGGCGTCCGGCGCGGCGGGACGGCACCGGCCCCCGGCACCTCCCGGCGCCCGCGCGCCGACCTCCCGCTCGCGGCGGTGGCCGCCGCCTTCGTCCTCGCCCAACTCCTCCTCGTCCACCCCTGGATGGGCCTCGGCTGGGACGAGACGGTCTACGTCAGCCAGGTCTCCACCCACCAACCCGCGGCCTTCTTCAGCGCCCCGCGCGCCCGGGGCGTCACCCTGCTGGTCGCCCCGGTCGCCTCCTGGTCGGACTCCACCGCCCTGCTGCGGGTCCACCTCGCCGTCCTGTCGGGCGCCGGCCTGTATCTCGCCCTGCGCGCCTGGCGGGGTCTGTTCCCGGCCCGGGTCCTGGCCACGGCCGGCGCCTTCTTCGCCACCCTGTGGGTGACCCTCTTCTACGGCCCGCAGGCCATGCCGAACTACTGGGTCGCCGTCGGCGCCCTGATCTGCGTCGGCGCCTTCCTGCGCGCCCGGCGGTCGGACGCCGGCCGGACCCCGCTGTGGGGCGTGGCGGCCGGCGCCGCGCTGATGGCCCTGATGCGCCCCACGGACGCCGTCTACGTCACGGTCCCGCTGCTCCTCCTCGCCCTCCCGCGCCGCCACCGGCCGCTGCTGCTCGCCCTGCTGGGCGGCCTGGTGGCGGGGGCGGCCGAGTGGGTGATCGAGGCGTACGCCTGGTACGGCGGCCTCGGCGCACGGCTGGAGCGGGCCTCCGAGATCCAGGGCCGCCTCGGGCTGAACCTCGCCGTCGACGACCAGTTGCGCAGCCTCGGCGGACGCGGCCTGTGCCGCCCGTGCACCGGGCCGATGCCGCACCCGGTGGTCCAGGTGTGGTGGCTCCTGCTGCCGGTCCTCGCCGTCGTCGCCGCGGTCGTCGCGGTACGGGCCCGGCGCGCCGCCCGCACACTGGTCCCGCTCGCCTGCGCCGCGACCGCCGCGGTGCCGTACCTCTTCCTCATCGGCTACGCGGCGCCCCGCTTCCTCCAGCCCGCCTACGCCCTGCTCGCCGTTCCGGTCGCCGACGTGCTGTGGCACCTGGCCAGGACCCCGGGCGGCCGGTGGCGGCCCGTGGCCGCGCCGCTGGTCGCGCTCGCCCTGGCCGGGCACCTCGCGGTCCAGACGGCCGTCCTGGTCGGCACCGTGGACCGCAACGTCGACAGCCGCCGCCAGTGGGCCGACATCGCCGGCGAACTGCACCGGCTCGGCGTCCGCCCGCCCTGCCTGGTCACCGGGCACGAGTCCATCCCCATCGGCTACTACACCGGCTGCTCCTCGGGCGCGGTCAGCGGCAACAACGAGAACACCACCGCCGCCAAGATCCTCGACACCGCCCGCCGGCACCGCGTCGCCGCCGTCACCGGTCCCGGCGGCAACCCGCCCGGATACGCCCGCGACTGGACCCCGCACCGGGTCGCCGGCCTGGAGATCCGCGTCGCGCCCCCGGAGTAGAGGTGCCGCGCCCCTGGGGCAGAGGTGCCGCGCCCCCCGGAGTAGAGGTGCCGCGCCCCCGGGTGGGGGACCGCGGTTAGAGATCGCGTATCGGGAAACGCGACAGCGGACAGCGAGACCACCGAGCCGACGCAGCGCGAGAAGGAGGCAGCGATGGGCACGGACCCGATGGCCGACGACGCCTACCAGCCCACCGGAACCAACGAGGAGCAGGCGGACGCCGCTCCCCTCGACCTCCAGGACGCCGTCGACGAACGGACCTACGACGACACGCTCGACGAGGGCTACTCCCCGCCGGAGAAGCCCCTCGGCGTGAACCGGTACGGCACCACGGCCGCCGAGCAGCACGAGGGCGAGAGCCTCGACCAGCGCCTCGCCGAGGAGGTGCCCGACGTGACGCCGCCCGACGGAGACGACGTGGGCGACGAGCCGGACGGCGAGGGCGAACCCGTCGACCCGGAGGCGGGCACCGACCGCTCGGGGCGCCTGGTCGCCCCCGACGAGGGCGTACGCGAGGACACGACGAAGGAGACGGTCGCCGAGGACGTCGGCATCGACGGCGGAGCCGCCGGGGCCGAGGAGGCCGCCATGCACGTCGTGGAGGACGAGACGGCGCTGCCGGACTCCGGCGACGGCGACGACGGCTATCTGGACGACGGACCTCCGCGGGGCCCCGGCCGGACCGGCTGACCGGCCGGGGCGTGGGCGGGGCCCGGAGGGTCAGGGCAGCAGCTTGTCCAGAGCCGCCGGGCCCTCCTCGGACAGCTTGCGCCGCGCCCACTCCAGGTTCGCCGGGGTGATGTCCCGGCCGGCCGCCAGGACGACGTCCTCCGGGGAGACGTCCGTGCCGGTGCGGGCGTGGAGCAGGTCGTCCGGAGTGGCGCGGTCCTCTGCGCCGGCTCCGGAGGGACGGGAGGCGTCGGGCTGTGACGTCGTCATGATCAGTGCTCCTCGGATCCGGATCGCTGCTTCGGTGCCGTGCTGTCGCCGGCCGGCATCGGCTGACACCGGCCTGCTGTCGGTCCCGAATATCCCGATACCACCATTCAATGCGGGAACGGACGACGCATCCGGAACGGCCGCGTCCGAAGTGCCCGATGGAACCGCCCGTCGTGTAACGGGCCTTTTCGAGCGGTCCGGCCAGGCAGAAGGACCACGGTCATGGCACGCAGGCGCACCGGCGCCGGGGGAGCGGGGGCCTGCGGGGCTGGGCCCAATGGTGCGCCCGCCACGGTGCGACCGTGGTCGTCGTGTGGCCGGCCGCCCTGGTGGCGCTGACCCTGCGCGACCGCTCCCACGGCGGGGACCACTCGGACGACTCCGCCGTGCCCTGCGCCCAGTCCGAGCAGGGCCTCGACATCCTCCAGCGGCCCGACCCGGCGGCCGGCGGCTACAGCGGCCAGATCGGGGTGCACGACGAGGACGAGGCGCTGTCGTCGCTCGGCTCGCAGCTGTCCACCACCGTCGGCGACCTCCGGCAACTCCGAGGCGTGGCTGCGCACGGGCGACGCCAGGGGTGCGGTGGCCCACGCGCTGGAGATCACCGCGCGGGTCATCAGCTGTGCGGCCCTGATCATGGTGAGCGTCTCCGCCGCGTTCGTCGTCGGCGACAACATCATGGTCAAGATGCTCGGACTCGGACTCGGACTCGGCCCCGCCGTCAGCGTCCTGGTCGACGCCACCGCACGAACGCCCGCTGCTCGTGCCCGCCCGCCGTAATGACGCTGCTCGGGCGGTACGCCTGGTGGACGCCCCGGTGGCTGGGGCGGCTGCTGTCGCACATCGACGCGGAGGGCGTCAGTCCGCGGCCGGCGGCGAAGGGGTGAGGACGAGCATCGTGACGTCGTCCTCCACCCTGGGGGCGAAACGCACCAGGTCGTCCCAGACCCGCTCGGGGAGCCCGGGAGACCCGACGTCCGCGAAGGCGGCCAGCCGCTCGGCCAGCGGATAGTAGCCGCCGTCCTCGTCCCGGGCCTCGACCACACCGTCCGAGGCGAGGAAGAGCCGGTCCCCGGGACGCAGCTCCACCGTGCACGTCTCGATGGCACCGGCGTCCGCGAGCCCGAGCCCCAGCGGCGTCCACGGCGCCACCTCCACCTCGGTGGCCTCCGCACCCCGCAGCAGCACCGGCGGCGGGTTGCCGCAGACCACCACGCGCACCCGGCGGGCGTCGGCCGAGAACTCCAGCAGCGCGGCCGTCGCGAACAGCTCCGCGTGCCGGGTGTCCGCCGAGTCCACCAGCAGCCTGCGGTCCAGCCGCGCGGCCACCGACGCCAGGTCCGGCTGGTCGAGCACCGCCTCCCGGAACGCCCCCAGCAGCGAGGCGACCGTCGCCACCGCGGACAGCCCGTGCCCCTGCACGTCCCCCGTCACCACCCGTACGCCGAAGGGGCCGTCCCGTACGTCGAAGAAGTCGCCGCCGACCAGCGTCCCGCGCTGCGCCGCCCGGTACAGACCCGTGCAGCGCACCGCGCCGACCCGCTCGGGCAGCGGGGGCACTACGGCCCGCTGGGCGGCCTCGGCGACCGTGCGCTCCAGGCCCAGCTGGGCGTCCCGGCGGCTGCGCACGAAGGACACGAAGACGCTGAGCACGGCCACGAAGACGATGGTCAGCAGGTCGGCGTTGCCCGGCCGGTCGAGCTGGAGCGCCGGGATGTGCAGCAGCGCGATGACCACCCCGCCCAGCAGAGCGGTCGCGAGCGGCCCGTACGACAGGACGGCCAGCGGCGGGATGGCGCCCAGCAGGAAGCCGATCTCCAGGGGGACGTGGCTGATGAGCGTCGCCGCGCAGATCGCCGCGACGAGGACCGGCGGCAGCAACCGTACCCAGCGGGGCGGTGGGGCCCCGCTCAGCCAGCTCCGCCGGTCGTCGCCGTCCAGGGGTGGCGGGCCGGACACCTTGCGCACACCCCCACGCTCCTACGCCGCCCCGCCCCGCGCACGCCGGACGGCGCGGGTCACCGCTCGTGCAGCCATACCCGCAGCGGACCGACCGGCCCGAAGCCGTGACGGACGGCCGCCGCCAGGGCGTCGCCGTGCTCGTAACCGACCACGGGCAGGGCGGGGAACAGCCCGTTCACCGCCTCCAGCACGACCGGCCAGGCCGCGTCGGCGCCGCCGTCGCGCGCGAAGACGTTGGACACCCCGACCACGCCGCCGCCGAGGCTCGCCACCGCTCCGGCGACCACCCGGCCGTCGTCCGCCCGCCCGGCGATCACCCGGGTGGAGGGGTCGTCGAGCAGCGCGGGCCGGAAGAGGTGCGCGTCGCCGTTCCCGCCGTCCCAGGCGTGCGCCCACTCCCGCAGGGCGTCCGGGTCGCCGGCCACGTCCCAGCGGAGGCCGGACGCGGGGGCGGGCGCGCCCGCCGGGCGGTGGATCCAGCGCGCCTCGAACAGGACCCGGAAGCCGTCCCCCGTCAGGTCGAGGTCGGCGAAACTGTCCTTGACGGAGGCGCCGGGCGCGCCGGTGTCGATCCGCGCCGTCAGCTCGGCCGGATCGGTGTCCGGTACGAGCGTCACCGCGTCGGGGTAGTAGAGCGGGGTGCGGGACGGGGCGCTCCAGGACTGCGCCCCGAACGCGCCCGTCAGGCCGTGCGAGCGGCACATCGCGGCGCACCACTCGGCGTTGTTGCGGGCGGCGGCCCGGACCAGGAACTGCTGCGGAGTCGTCACGAGTGCGGATCATGACGCCTGCTGCCGGGCCCGTCGAACGGTTTTCACGGTTCTCGGCGGTGCCGGTGCCGGTGCCGGTGCCAGGGCCAGTGCCGGTGTCAGTGTCAGTGTCAGCGGCGGATGGCATGCTGTCACACACAGTGATCGAACGTGCGGGCAGCGGAGGCGGGATGGGGTTCGAGGGCGAGACCTGGTACGTGCGCGGTGCGCCGGGGGCGAGGGGGGAGGGATCCGGGGAGGTGGGGCAGATCGGGGAGATCGTCGTCGACGAGGCCGACTTCCCCTGGCTGGCGGGCCGGTTCCGCGCGGGGCCGGGGTTCGAGGGGGTGCGGGACCTTTTCGCGGACGAACTCGCCCTCGCCGAGCGGGACGAGGCGGACCACTGGACGCGATGGGAGCAGGTCTACGCCGAGATCGAGCGGCGGGTGCGGCTGGTGTCACCGGACGGCCCGGTCGCCGAGTTCCTGCTGCACATCAAGGGCGACCGGGCGTGGTTCCGGTGGAGCGACGAGCCTGCGGAGCGGCCCGGCGCGGGCGGCTGACCGTGGCTGGCTGACCGGGGTCAGCGCCGGTCGGGCAGCAGGGTCTCCGCCTCGGCGAGGATCTCGGTGACCCGCAGCCCGAACGCGACGTCGCACGGATGCGGGCGTCCGGAGTCCGCGGCGGCGAGCAGCGCGTCCGCGGCCCGGCGCAGGGCGGACACCGGCCCCTCCTCCGTCGCCGGGAGGCGGGTCACGCCGGCGCCGCCGCGCAGCTCCACCGTGGCGCCCGCCGCCGCGGGCGGTGCCGTCAGACTGAGCGTGAGCGTGCTGGACGCCCCGCCGACGTGGTCGAGGACCAGGTGGACGGTGTCCCCGGGGCCCGGCGCGGCCGCCGTCACCCGGCGCGCGTCGCCGAGCAGGGGCAGCAGTACGGACAGGGCGTGCGGACCCACGTCCCACAGGGCGCCCTTGTCCTGCCGCCACGGCGAGGCCGCGAACGGGTTGTCGGTTCCGATCACCGCGCCGAGCCACTCCGCGCGCCCCGTGAACCAGCCCTCCACGGCCGACTGTTCCGCGATCCACGCCTCGGTCTCGGGCTGGAAGCGGGTGGTGAAGAAGACGACGGAGGCGACACCGGCCGCCCGCACCGCCTCCACCACGGCCCGGCCCTGCGCCACCGTCGGCGCGAGCGGCTTGTCGAGCAGCAGATGGCGCCCGGCCCGCGCCGCGCGCGCCGCCAGGTCGGCCTGCACGGCCGGGGGCAGCGCGACGGCGACCGCCTCCACGTCGGCGAGCAGGGCGTCCACGTCGTCGTAGGCACGGGTGCCGTGCCGTTCCGCCAGATCCTTGGCGGCCTCCGGGCGGCGCCCCCAGACGCCCACGAAGTCCAGGGCGTCGTGCCCGGCCAGGGCGGGGGCATGGGCTATGTCCGCCCAAGGACCGGTGCCGAGCAGTCCGATACGCATGCCGTCGCCTCTCCACGCTGCCGGACCCGCCACCGGGCCCGCCGACGATCTTTCCCACCGCCCGGCATGTGCCGGTGCGGCCGACGCCGAGCGTTTCACATCGACGGGGGCCGGGGACAGGGCGCTGGGGCGTGTGATGCCGGCGCCGGCGCGGCGGGGGTCAGCCCTCGGCCAGGATCCAGGTGACGAGGTCGGTGTGCGGCGCCGTCGATGGAGGCGGTGACGGTGACGGTGTCGGCCCCCGGGCGTCGTTGCCGACCGCGTCCGGGGTCTCGACGTGGGCGCTGTAGCGGTGGGGGTCGCTCAGGCCGTTTCAGCAGCGCGGGTCGGTGAGGCCGAGTGACCGGGTCAGGTTCCGGCCGCTGGTGGCCGCCACCGTCTGCCGGGCGCTGCTGCGGCCGGCCACGATCGTGCCGCCCGCGTCCGTGAGGACCGTGCGCACGATCACGGTGCGGCGGGTGGTGTGGTTGTCGAAGAGCTTCACTGTCACGTCGACATCCGCGGAGGCGGCCGTGACGTCGCGCCGGCGCAGGTGGACGCCGGGGCCCGCGTTGCCGCCCGGGAAGGTGAAGTCCGTGCTCAGCGGGGCGATGCCCGGGTCGCGGGCGTTGGTCACCCTGGGCGCGATCGCCCGTTCTCGCGATCGCCCGTCTCGCGGGCGGCGGCAACGCCGGCGCGGCGGTGCCGGCTGGACCGGCGGCGTACACCCCGAGTATGGCGAGGTGCCACCTGCCACCGTGCCCATGCTTGAACACCGGAGAGGGTGAGGAGCGGCCATGCCGTACGAGACGCCCACCGCCTCGCCCGCGCGCCGCAGGATGCCGGACCTCGCCGCCCTCGACGACCCGACCCGCACGACCGTCGTCGCCGCGGTCGAGCGCCTGCGTGCCGTGCGGGACGTCTTCGCCGAGCGCACGGTGCGGCTGATCCGTCGGCATGGGCCGGGGTCGACGGATCCGCCTCGACCGTCTCCGACAGAAGCCGCCAATCGGCGACGCGACCGATCGCAGCCGTAGTTCCACGCCCGTCCTGCGACCGCGTCCGCGTTCCCGGCCACAAACCACTTCGGACCGCGGGACAAGCCGCCGGCGGGCCGATCCGGGTGTGCTGCTCGGGGTCGGCCACGTGACGGGCCTGGTGGGCGCGGTGTGCCGCAATCGGCTGAAGTCGTCGCGCGTGCAGCGGGGTTGACCCTGCCATCGGCTCTGACCTAGCGTCGGCATCCGCGCTGGTTCATATGGGCATCCATCATTCATGTACGTGACTCAGTGAAGCGGTGCATGTGCAAAGGACGTTGCACTCCCCCACACCGCCCCACGCACTGGAGACGCCATGGAACGCGATGAGATCAAACGCAGAACCCTGCTCTCGACAGCCGCCGGTGCCCTGGCCGCGGGCGTGGTCTCGACAGTGCCGCAGCGCGCGTACGCGGCCCCCGGGGAGCAGGAGCGACTCGCCGGTTACGCCTCGCACACCACCGACGGCCGCAGCGTCACCGTCACCAGCACGACCGGTCAGCGCTTGCGCGTCACCGCGTACGGGGAGCAGATGGTGAGGGTGCGCGCGGTCCGGGCGGGGGAGGACTTCTTCCCGGACACCCGCTACGAGATGGTGGAGCCCCGGAACCACACCGGCATGGGCGGCAGCCTGAGCGTCACGGTCGGCTCGGACACCCTGGAGCTGCGCACCGGCGCCGCGGACGGTCTGCGCGTCGTCCTGCGAAGGAACCCGCTGCGGCTGGAGTTCTACGCCCGGGCCACCGGCGCCCTGCTGGCGAAGGAGGACGCGACGCGCGGGATCACCTGGGGCGGTGCGAACGACACCGTCGTCGCGGAGGCGTTCGTCCCGCCGTCCGCCGGCGAGCACTTCCTCAAGGGCGGCCACGGCGTACTCGGCCGCACACCGCGGCTCGACCGCACCGGCGACACGGTCTCCCACAACTACGCCGACGCGGAGGCCGCCGCCCACAACCCCGACAACCAGGCACCGGCGATCGTGCCGTTCTACCTGTCCGGCAACGGCTACGGGGTGTTCTTCAACACCACCTTCGACACGACCTTCAGCTTCGGCGGCGCGGGCGGGTACGGGTTCCTCGCCGACGGGCACGACGCCGGGGGCGTCCGCCCCCAGCTGGACTACTTCCTCATCAACGGGCCCCGGTTCGCGCAGCTCCTCGACCGCTACACCCAGCTCACCGGGCGCCCCCGGCTCCCCCGGCAGTCCGTCTTCGGCCTCCACATGTCGGACAAGAGCTTCCCCGACGTGAGCGACCAGAACTGGTGGCGCCAGAAGATCACCGAGCACCGCTCGGCCGGCTTCCCCTTCGACCACCAGGTCAACGACAACCGCTGGCGCGCGGGTTCGGGATCCTGGTCCGGGTCGTGGTTCGAGTTCAGCCCCGAGCGCTGGCCCGACCCGGCCGGCTACCGGAAGTGGGCCGCCGACAACGGCGTGACCGTGACCCTGGACTACAACCGCAACAACACCGACGAGATGGCGGGCTGGAAGGGCGGCCCGCCGCCCGGCTACAGCCTCGCCGCGGCCGATCTGACCGACGTCAAGGAGAACGACGCCGTCCCCGACTGGAGCAACCCGGCCACCCGCGCCTGGGTCTGGAAGGTCTTCTGGGACAAGGCACTCGACCCGGCGCTGGGATTCCCCGGTGACGGTCTGTGGATCGACGAGACCGACGACCTCGGCGGGATCCCGTACACGGCGCGCACGGCGGACGGACGCACGTGGGCCGAGGGGCGCAACGCCTACTTCCTGAACCTGCACAAGGGGGTCGGCGCGGAGGGCTGGGACCCCGAGGGGAGCGGACACATCGGTTCCGCCAAGCGCCCGTGGACCTGGAGCCGCGGCGCCACCGCGGGCCAGCAGCGCTACGGCCACTACTGGACCGGCGACATCAGCCAGACCTACGACGAGATGCGGAACCAGATCCGGGGCATGCAGACCGCCGGCCTCGGCGGCTTCCCCTTCGCCAACATCGACGGCGGCGGCTTCGACGGCGGCGCTGTCTCCGACGCCTTCTACCGCAACTGGCCGGTCGCCTGGTCCAGCCTGGCCCCCGTCTGGCGCCCGCACACCTCCGCCGCGGTCAAGGACCACGGCAGGCGGGCGTCACGCTGGCCGCTCGACCAGGGCGCGCAGGCGCAGGCCGACTTCGCGAAGTACGGCCGGCTGCGGTACAGCCTGATGCCGTACATCTACACGCTCGCCCACCAGGCCGCCGCCACCGGTATGCCCATGGCGAGGGCCATGGTGATCGAGTACCAGGACCGGCCCCGGGCCTACACCCACGACCTCCAGTACATGTGGGGCCCCTCGCTCCTGGTGGCCCCCCTCACCTCCGACGGCGGCGGCGTCCAGAACATCTGGCTGCCGGCCGGAACCACCTGGTACGACTTCTGGGCGGACATCAAGCACACCGGGTCCGACAGCGGGGACTTCCCCTGCACCACCCGCACCGGCGAGACGCCGCTGTTCGTCAGGGCGGGGGCGATCCTGCCCAGGTACCAGTACGCGCAGAGCACCGCCCATCTCAGCAAGCGGCAACTGGAGCTGGACGTCTACACGGGGGCCGACGGCGTATTCCACCTCGTCGAGGACGACGGGGTGACCGAGGCGTACCGGAACCGCCGGGAGACCAGCGTCACCCGCCTCACCTACACCGACGCCGCCACCCGCGTCGTCATCGCGCACCCCCGGGGGACCTACGACGGGGCGCCCGCCGCGCGCCGGTACGTCGTCCGCTTCCACGGCCTGGCGAGAGCCGTGGGGATGCGGGTCGACGGCGGTGCCACCGTGCCGGCCTTCACCAGCGAGGCCGCGGCCCTCCTCGGCGGGCGGGGAGCGGGCTGCGTGTGGAACGCGTCGGCGAAGATCCTCAGCGTCATCACCCCGGAGGTGCCCGTCGGCGGGAACGGCGGCAACGCCGTCACCGTCGAACCCAGCGGCGGCGCCTTCCCCGCGGTCGGCGGAGGAACGGTGTACCAGGCCGAGAACGCGCGGCTCGACAGCGCCTTCGCCGTCGACACCCGCCACCCCGGCTACACGGGCACCGGCTACGCCGACTCCACCGCGGCCTCGGCGACGGGGTCCACCCTCGCCTGGACGGTGGCCGTCGCCACGGCCGGCCGGCGGCAGCTCGGCGTCCGCTACGCCAACGGCAGCGACCGGGACCGCCCCTTGGACATCGACGTCAACGGCACGAAGGCCGGCACCCTCGCCATGCCGCCCACCGGCGGCTGGGACACCTGGGGAACGGCCACGCTCACCGCGGACCTCCCCCAGGGACAGAACGTCACCGTCCGCGCGGTGCTCACCCAGTCCGAGAGCCCGAACATCGACAGCCTGACCGTGCTGTAGGGGGGTCCCGCATGCCCGCACACACGACGACGCCCCTTCGGCGCATGGTCGGGGCCGTGCCCGGCGCGGGGCGGACAGCCGGTCGCGGGCCGGTGCCTCCGCAAGCCCTGCCCCGGGAGGCCGCGATGCAGCACGCCGCACGGTCACGAGCAGCGCTCCGCACCGGGCTGACGCCCGTGCCCCGCCCGCGTACACCGGGCGTCACGTCGCTGATCGACGCCGACGCCCTGCGGGTCCTGCACCGGGCCGCCCGCGCCCTGCTCGACGACCTGCCCGCCCTGACCGACCGGCCGGTGGCCCTGCTGGGGGAGCGGTAACCGGCGTACCGCACCGCCCTTACCCAGGACTCTGCCGTCACCTGGCACAAGGTCCACCGCTCCCTGCGGCACAGCGTGACCTCGCTGCTCGACCCGCGCGGCGCCCGGGACGCGGCCCGGCGCTGCTCCTGGTGTTCAAGGCGCACCGCGCCCAGAGGAACGTCGACAATGGCCTCGGCTCCCCGCAGGACTTCACCGACGTCTCCGCCCCGGCGAGCAGGTCCACGTACGTGCTCAAGCCCGACGCCAAGGCGCTCGGTGGTCTCGTCGGTCTGGAGGAGGCGCACCAGGCACCGGGAGTGGACCCGTGTCTGACCGAGCGCGGCTGACCGAGAGGTTGGGAAAAAGAGGATGACGGTTCGTCAACACAGCCTGGGAGTAGTCCTGTCGGCCCGCCCCGTCCTCCCTCTGGTTCCCCTGAACACCAGGTCCCTAGGATGTACTCTCGGTCAGGCCAACGCAGTTGGCGCGTACAGAGCTGGGGGAACGATGCAAGCAGAGAAACGGTTGTCCAAGGAGATCGACTCCAACGTACCCACGGCCGCACGGATGTACGACTACTACCTGGGCGGCAAGGACAACTACGCGGCGGACCGCGCCGCCGTGGACGAACTCGACAAGGTCGTCCCCAGCACCCGCCGCCTCGCGCTGAACAACCGGCGCTTCCTCCAGCGCGTCGTGCGGACCCTCGCCGAGGAGTACGGCATACGCCAGTTCCTGGACCACGGTTCCGGCCTGCCCACGCAGGACAACGTGCACCAGGTCGCCCAGCGCATCGACCCCGAGTCCCGCGTCGTCTACGTCGACAACGACCCGATGGTCCTGGTCCACGGCCGCGCGCTGCTCGACCAGAACGACCGGACGGCCGTCATACACGCCGACATGCGGGCGACGGAGGAGATCTTCTCCCACCCCGACACCAAGCGGCTGATCGACCTCACACAGCCGGTGGCCGTGCTGTTCAACTCGGTCTTCCACTGCATCCCGGACAGTGACACCGACGGCCCCCGGGCCGTCGTCCGCCGCGTCACCGAGCGCCTGCCGTCCGGGAGCTACGCGGTCATGTGCCAGCTGGTCAGCGAGGACGCCGAAGTGCGCCGGGCCGCGACGGAGTTCATGGACCAGGCGACGCAGGGCAACTGGGGCCGGGTCCGCGAGGCGAAGGACGTCGAGGCGCTTTTCGAGGACATGGAGATCCTGGACCCGGGCCTGGTGGAGGTCTCCACCTGGCGCCCGGACAACGAGGTCGCCCCCCGCCAGCTCACCAAGGAATGGATCGAGTTCGGTGGCCTGGGACGCATCGTCTAGGACGTACACGAGACACGCAGAAGGAGGGGGCCGCGTAGGGCGGCCCCCTCCTTCCGCGTGTACGTCCCGGCCGGTGCCGCTACTTCGCGTAGCGCTCCGCCATCGTCGACTCCAGCCGCTCCAGCGACTCGCGCGGGGTCAGCGCCTCGTCGGCCAGCCGGTCCAGGGCGACCCGGTACTCCTCGGTCTCGTCCCGGTCCTCCAGGAAGTTGGCGCTCTTGATGTGCTCCAGATACACCACGTCGGGCAGGTCGGTGCCGCCGAAGCGCAGATAGGTGACCGGGATCGCGGGCGCCGACGCGTTCGTCACGTCCAACGGCACGATCTGGAGCGTCACATGGGGCCGCCGGGCCACCGCGACCAGGTGCTCCAGCTGCTCGCGCATGACCTCGCGGCTGCCCAGCACACGCAGCAGCACGGACTCGTCTATGATCGCCCACAGCTGCGGCGCGTCCCGGCGGTCCAGCAGCTCCGCGCGGCGCTTGCGCAGCTCGACCCGGCGCCGGACCTCGGCCGCCGGCGCGTTCGGCAGGCCGCGCTCGACCACGGCCTGGGTGTACGCCTCCGTCTGGAGCAGGCCCGGGACGTACTGGATCTCAAAGGTGCGGATGACCGCGGCGGCCTCCTGGAGGCCGACCAGGCGCTCGAACCACTCCGGCATCAGCCGCTTGTCGTACCGTTGCCACCAGCCGGGCTCACCGGCCCGCCGCAACAGCTTGAGCAGGACCGAGGCCTCGTAGGCATCGGTGCCGTACTGCTCCAGCAGGGCGCGGACGTCGGTCTCCGAGGGGGGCCTGCGGCCCTTGCCCGACTCGATGCGCGAGAGCTTCGCCGCGCTGAAGCCGAGGGCGCGGGCCGCCTGGTCCTGGGAAAGGCCGGCGTCCTCGCGGAAACCCGCGAGCTGGACGCCGACGAGCATCTTCAGCAGAGTCGGGGCCGGCTCGACCCGGTCCAGATACGGTTCGAGACGGGAGAGGCGAGGCGACGCGGCGGACATCCTGACTCCCAGCAGACCGGCAGAGTTGAAAAAAGACTATCTCATCCCGGTGTCGCACACCGCATCCGCCCGTAGAAAAGGGGTAGTTGGGCTCCGCTTCCCGCCGCGCCCGGCCTCACGGAAGACGTCTCGCGCGACAGGCGCCACACGGCAGCGCCTCGTGGGAGCGCCTCGTGGGAGGCGCCTCACAGGAGGTGGTCGAACTCGCCCTCCTTCGCCCCGGCCACGAACGCGGCCACCTCCGCGGGCGTGTAGACGAGCGCCGGACCGTCCGGATAGCGGGAGTTGCGCATCGCGACGCCTCCGTCCACGAGGGCGACCTCGACGCAGTTGCCCTCGGCGTTGCTGTGCCGACTCTTCTTCCAGCAGGCGTCCAACGAGCTGGCCTGCACTCCGTTGCGCACTGATGGCACCGCGTTCTCCTTGCCGTTCGGGGGAGCGGACCGAGCCCTGTCGGTCCCCGAACGCTCCCAACCGATTTTTTTCGCGCAATTTCTCGTGCAATTGCACGCGAGCGCTCTCAGCGTGGATAATAGCCGTGGCGTCAACCCCTCGGTCGGCGTCCCGTCCTGACGTCGCATCAGGGAGATGCAGTGCCGTTACCTGCGCAACCAACGCTCCGGTCACCCGGCGGAACCGTGTCGGTGGCAGGCGCGGCGTACCGGTTCGAAGGCCTTACGCGCACCGCCGGCCGGCCCGCCTCGGCGGTGCTGCGCGTCGCGTGCAGCGGGGAGGGCTTCGCCCGGGCCCGGGCCTTCGCCCGGGACACCCTGCGCGCCTGGTCCCTCGACCACCGCCGTGACGACACCGTCCTCGTGATGACCGAACTCGTCTCCAACGCCGTGACCCACGCGGTGCCGTCGACGGCGGCCGGCACACCGGAAGTCGGACTGGGACTCTCCCTGAGCCCCGGCCACCTGATGCTGACCGTCTCCGACGGCGGGGACGACGTACCCGTACTCCGCCCGCCCGACGACGCCGCGCTCCAGGAGCACGGCCGCGGTCTGCGCATCGTCGACGCACTCGCCGACGAGTGGGGCTGGACCCCCAGACCACCGGCGGGCAAGACGGTGTGGGCCAAGCTGTCCACCCGTCCCCTCACCTGACCCGACTGCCGCGGAAGGGCCCCCACCATGCGCAGCGCTCCGACACCCGAGCCGAGCACCCAGCGCGCCGACCGTCAGACGCAGCCGGCCGGCTCGCCCCGCACCCCCGCCCCGCTCGCCGGACTCGACGGCGTCCCCTGGAGCGAGATCCAGGACTCCAGCGGTTCGGCCGCGGCCATCCCCCGCCTGCTCCGCAAGGTCGCCTGGGGAGACGCCGAGACCGCCCGCACCGCCCTCGGCGATCTGCGCAAACGCATCTGCCAGTACGGCTTCGTCGTCGAACAGGCCACCGCCGCCACCGTCCCCTTCCTCTGGGACCTGGCCCAGCGGCCCCAGGTGAGCTGCCGCGCGCAGATCATCCAACTGCTCAAGAACATCGCCGACGCCCGCCAGTGGGAGACCACCGCCACCGCCTATCCCAAGCTGCTCAACCACCGGGAGAACCCGGTGGCCTGGGAGCGCGCGGCACGGCAGGCGGTCCGCGCCCGGCGCGACGATCTGGAGCGGCTGCTGGCCGAGGACGACAGTGAGATCACCCGCGCCACGAGCGAACTCGCCCGCACACTCGGAGACTGAACCCGCCCAGTCGGAGACTGAGCCCCGCACACTCGGAGACCGAGACCCGCGCCCTCCACGGGGGAGAAGGCGCGGGTCTCCTTCCGAGGCGCGGGACGGTGTGGCACACCGGTCGCCGAAGGGGTAGGAAAGCGGCAGCTTTCTGCCCCACTCGGTCACCAGGAGGACCACGCCGATGGCGTCGTCGTGGGAAAAACCGCTCGACCACCGCTACCGGGGCGAACACCCGATACGCACCCTGGCCTACCTGCTGCGGGCCGACCGCCGCCGACTGGCCGCCGGGGTCGCGGTGTTCACCGTCAAACACAGCCCCATCTGGCTGCTGCCCCTGATCACCGCGTCCATCATCGACACCGTCGTCGAGCACGGCCCGATCGGCGACCTGTGGGCCAGCACCGGAATCATCCTGTTCATCCTGGTCGGCCACCACCCCCTCCACCTGCTCTGACACCGAACATATTCGGTCAATTGCGGCCAGTAACGCGCATGGTGTGCATGCTTACGTCGGGGTCGGGCATACGCAGCGAAAATCGAGAGAGGGGCGCTTCGTGCTCGAACCGGACCCGAAGGTCGTCAGGGAGTTGCTGACGCGGTACGCATCGCTGCGGATCGCCCAGGCGGAGCGGGAGAGGCCGACGACGGCCCGGGAACTGGCGGACGTCAGCTACACGCTGTGCGTGATGATGGCGACCACCAGCATCCACGACGCGGTGACCAAGGCGGACGCACTGCTGCTCGCCAAGGCACGGACGGGACAGGAGGCCCACGTCCTGGGCCCCGACGAGGAGCCCGGCCTGCCCCTCGCCGTATGACACCACCCCACCGGGGCCGCGGTCGCTAACCACGGGCCGAGCGCCTGATCCGCGACCGCGGCCCCTACGGGTGTTCCGCCACCGGCACCGGCCTGCCCCGGAACGCCGCGCGATAGGCGTACGGCGTGGTCCCGACCACCCGGCGGAACCGCTCCCGGAAGGCCGTGGGGGATCCGAACCCCGCCTGCCGCGCGATCCGTTCGACCGGGTCGTCGCCGTTCTCCAGCAGGTACTGGGCATGCCGCACCCGCGCCCGCAGCAGCCACTGCAACGGTGTCGTGCCCGTCTGCTCGCGGAACCGGCGGCCGAAAGTACGCTCGCTCATCCCCGCGCGCGCCGCCATCACCCCGAGGGTGATCTCGTCGGCCAGATGCCCCTCGAGCCACTCCAGCAGCGGTTCCAGCTCCGAGCCCTGCGGCACCGGCGGACGCTCGTGGACCACGAACTGGGCCTGGCCGCCCTCCCGTTCCAGCGGCACGACGCACATCCGGGCGGCCTGCGCGGCTACGGCCGAGCCGAAGTCCCGGCGGATCATGTGCAGGCACATGTCCAGCCCGGCGGCGGCTCCCGCCGAGGTGAGGATCTGCCCGTTGTCGACGTAGAGCACGTCCGGCAGCACCTCGATCCGCGGATGGCGCCGGGCCAGCTCGTCGGCGGCGAACCAGTGCGTGGTCGCGCGCAGCCCGTCCAGCAGCCCGGCCTCCGCGAGCACGAAGGCGCCCGCGCACACCGACGCGATCCGGGTCCCGGCACCGGCCGCCCGGCGCAGCGCCGCCAGCACCCGCTCCGAGGGCGGACCGTGCTCCTCGGTGCGGCCCGGCACGATGATCGTGCCGGCGGACTCCAGCGCCTCCAGACCCTGGTCGATCCGCAGGCCCAGCCCCCGCGTGCGCACCTCGGGCGACTCCGCGCACAGGGTCACCCGGTAGGGGCTGCGCCCGTCGGGCAGCCGCGTCCAGTCGAAGGTCTGCATCGGCGCCGCCATGTCGAACGGCACCACGTCGTCGAGGACCAGAATCGCCACGGAGTGCATGACGGCCACTCTAGGGCTGGCGGGAATCCGTCGGAAGGTGGCGTTTTCGCCTCTGGGTGATCTTCGGCCGGGTTTCTAGCGTGGGGGCGAGCGCCTCGGCGGCCGATGTCGATCTGCGGAGTACCCCCGATGACCAAGTTCCTGCTGTCCCTCCACGTCCTGGCCGCGATCCTCGCGGTCGGGCCCGTCACCGTCGCGGCGAGCATGTTCCCGGCGGCCGTGCGGCGGGCGGGGACGGACGACGGGGACGGGAGCGCGGGCGTGAGCACGGTGCGGCTGCTGCACCGGATCTGCCGGGTCTACTCCGGTATCGGCGTCGCCGTGCCGGTGCTCGGGCTCGCCACCGCGCTCGCGATGGGGGTCCTCGGGGACGCCTGGCTCGTCGCGTCCGTCACATTGACAGCGGCCGCCGCGGGGCTTCTCCTCGCCTTCGTCCTGCCCCGGCAGGAGGAGATGCTGGCGGAGGTGAGCGGCCGGCGGCCCGTCGAACGGGCCCTGACGGCCCGCCTGGCCATGTTCACCGGCCTGTTCAACCTGCTCTGGGCCACCGTCACCGTCCTCATGATCGTCCGCCCCGGATCGACCACCGGTGCCTGAGTCCTCGTCACCTCCTCGACGGAATGGGCACCACCGGGTGAACGGACGCCTAGACTTCTCAGTCGCGCCTCCGTACGGAGGCGGACGACACGAAAGGCGCGTTGACGGGTGTTCCAGGATTCCCCCATCTACGACCGACTCGTCGCCGAACGCGGTGACGTCCCCGAGCAGGTGCGCCGGGACGCCGAGCGCGTGCACAGGGAGCTGGAGGTCGTCATGCGCCCGCTGCGCTCGCCCGGCCACCTTCCCGGCCACCTCCCCGGCCCCGAGCGCCGGCCCGCCCCGGGCGCCGGCTGGCAGCGCACCGCCCTGCTGCCCGGGCCCCGTCCGCAGCACTGACGGGGCCCGTCGCGCGCGGCGGCCCTCACCCGGCGGAGGCCGTGTGCGGACCGCCCGCGTCCACCGCGTCCCCGTGCCGGGGGCGGGCCAGCCACTCGGCGATGGTGCGGGCGATCGGCTGACCCGTGTCCACCTCGACGAAGCCGAACTGCCCCGACTGGTTGCACTCCAGGAACCACCAGGTGCCGTCCCCGTCCTCCGCGAAGTCGAGGGCGCCGTAGGCCAGCCCCGCCGCGCGCAGGTACGCCCGGACGGCCTCGGCGACGCGCGGCGGCACCTCGGCGGGCCGCCACGGCTCGCCGGACGCCGCGAAACGGACGTCCACCTCGGCCGGGTCGGGACCCGCCGACGTCGTCTTCCGGGCGGCCAGCAGCTCGTCGCCGACGGCGGTCAGCCGGATGTCGGCCCGCTTGGGGACCCGGCGCTGCAGCAGGGTCGGGCCGTGCGCCACCGCCGAGAAGTCCGCCTCCGGCGACACCCTGCTCGTCGGCACCGCCCGCGGCGGGTCCTGCGGATGCGCTCCCGAGACCGGCTTGACCACCAGATCCGGATAGCGCTCGGCGAAGTCCCGCGCCGCCGGCGGAAACGTCGTGATCAGCGTCGCCGGCACCGGCAGCCCGCAGCGCTGCGCCAGTCGCAGCTGCCACGGCTTGTACCGGGCCCGGTGCGCGGCGTCCGGCTGGTTCATCCAGCGCGCCCCGCAGTCCCGGAGCATGCCGTACAGCGCCTGCCCCGACTCCTCCGTCAGCCACGCCGACGGCTCGGCGGCCCGCGTGGCCGCGCCGCCGGGCCTGCGCACCCAGACGGACCGCAGCGCCCCGATGCTCACCAGCCGGCCGCCGGAGGAGAGATGGCCCCGGAAGGAGCCGTGCGCGAACTCGCCCGAGAGTGCCACGGTGTCCGTCAGATCGGCGGGGTCCAGACGGACCACCGGCACACCCGACGCGTTCAGGTGCACCACCACCATGTCCGCCGTGACGTCCTCTTCACTGGTCAGGATCAACACGGTCATTCCGGCCGGCCCGTGGTCAGTCGTCGAAATGGGTCTTCGACCCCGCGGTGGAGGTCGTGGTCCCCAGTTCTCTGAGCAGCCCGTGGTCGCCGGCGGCCGGCCGCCCGTCGCGGAGCACGTTCAACTGGAGTCCGGAGTCGTAGACGTACGGAGTCGTGGCCTCGGACTCCACAGCGGGCCGTGCGTAGTTGAGCGCGAACGGTTGCATCGTCTCTCCCTAGTCGGTGCTGCGCCGATCAGGTGGCGGCCCTTCGTGCCGGCACCTGGTCCGCCGACTTCCTTCGGCTTCCAGAGACTTATACGAATCGAACGGGTGATTGGTTTCCTTACGCTGCGTAATCACCGGGCGAACGCGCGCCCCGCCCCCGGTCCTCCGCGCGCCGCCGCCCGCCGAGCGCGCCGCGCGTGGAGCGCAGGGCGAGGAGCAGGACGCCGACGTCGTCGAGATAGACCGGGTCGGGCAACAGATCCACCGGGAGCACCAGATAGAGCACGGCGCCCCAGAACACCCAGCGCGGGCCCGTGGGCAGCCCGGCCCGCCGGAGATCACGCCGGGTGCGGACCAGCCGTACGAGAACCGCGACCGCCGCCGCGAGCAGGGCCGCCGCGAGCAGCGCCGCCACCACGATCACCACTGTGGTCGTATCCACCGGGTCCCCTCCTTGCGGCGCACGGCATGCGCCCCTTCTCCCGGATGCCCGTTCGGGGCCCGGGCCAGACCTGTGCGCGGGCCTCTCATCCCGGCGGCCCACCCGAGTGGCGGCGGGCGGTGGACGTGCTTAGTAATGGTCACCACACAGCGCGTGTCGCATGTCGGGGACGCAGGGCGGCCGCACCCCCACCACACGGAGAGATCATGACCACCGGCTCTTCATCACCCCGCTCGCCCGAGTACGCCATATCCGCCCTGGACCTCCCCACGGGGGAGACCACCACCGGCACCGGTACGCACACGGTGCGGCCGCCGGGCGCGGAACCCGACGCCCGGGAGGCGGACTTCGGCGGCGCCGCCTTCGACGGCACCCGTCCCGTCGAGGCCGGCCTCGACGCCGGCCTCCCCGAACTCGATCCCGACCTGGACGAACCCGGCCCCGAGGCCCCCGGCCGCCGCCGCACCGCCGCCTCCCGCGGGGACGCGTCCCGCGCGTACGGCGACCCCGTCGGCGACCTCGTACGCGCCGCCGTCGCCGACCGCCCGCTGGAGGAGGTCGTCGACCTGATCACGACGCTGGAGCAGTCCCCGCAGTACGCGCAGGCCACCGTCGACGCGCTCCGCGCGGTGGGGGTGACCCGGTCGGTGGAGGACGTCACCCGGCTGGTCGGCCTGCTGACCCGGCCGCCGCGCAGCCGGGACAGCGCGGACGAGGCCATCCGGGCCGCGGCGGAGGGCCGCTCCGTGGAGGACGTGACCCGGCTGATGGCCCTGCTGCACCGCACGCCCCTGGAGCCGCACTGCGGCCGGGCGGCCGTCCGCGCCGCCGCGACCGGGCGCCCCGTCGAGGAACTGGTCGAGCTGATCGGCCGGCTCGCCGAGAGCGGTCACGGACGCCGGGACCGCGAGCCGTTCGCCGCCGACGAGGACGAGGGCGACGCACCGGAATCCGCCCGCCCGGAGCGGGCGGCCGCGGCGGACCGCGGACGCCGCCGGACCCCGCGCCCGGCCCGTCGGGACCGCGAGCCGGCCCGTACGCGCCTGACCCGCGACCGCGACCGGGGCGCCGACCGTGACCGGAACCGGAACCGGAACCGGGGCCGTGAACGTGAACGTGACCGGCGTGAGCGGGACCGCGACCGGGCCGCGCGCGGGACCGCCCGGGGCCCGGCCTGGCCGGCCTGGCTGACCGTGGCCGTACTGGCCGGCTGCGGGGTGGCGTTCTTCCCGCTGCACCGCGCCGACGCCCCCGCCCCCGCCTACGGCGTCGCCCTCGGCCTGACCGCGCTCTGCCTGCTGCTGGCGCTGCTGCTGACCCTGCGACCCGCCGTGCCACTGCTCGCGGTGGCGGTCGTGGGACCGGCGGCGCTGGCCGCGGCCAAGCTCTACGGCGACGCCATCCCGTCGGCCCGCCTGTCCCACGTCACCGACCTCACGCTGGCGCCCTCCTGGGCCGCGGTCGCGGTGGCCGTCGCGGCGGCCCTGGTCGCCCTGACGGCCCTGTGCGTCCGGGTGGCCTCCGCACAGCCGGCCCCCGCCCGCCGCCGCCCGCCCCGCCCGATGACCGCGGCAAGCGGCACGGCCGACTGAGCCCCACCGAAACCGCGTGTGGTCCGCGCCGGGGGAGACCTCCCGTCGCGGACCGCACGCGCGTGCGCCTCGCGCGGGTCGGTTGCCACCCGGTGCCGGACGGGTCGGTCGACGGCTGCGGCGGGTGGCGAGGCCGACCGAGGGGCGGCGGCACGCCGATGTGCGGGTCACCCGTGCACGTCCGGCCGGCGCCGGTCGGCCCGTGCCGGGCGGCGCGCGTACGTGGTCGGGGCCCGGCCTCCACGAGTCTGCTCGTGTTCGAGCAGGCTCGTGGATGCGGCCGGGGGAGCGTCGGCGAACGCGGGCCCTGTGTGCCTCGGTCGTCGGTCCGTCGGGGCCCGGCGCGGCAGCGTGAGGGCCGGCGCGCGCGTACGTCCGGGGTCAGACCCCCAGCATGCCCGCCGGGTGTTCGTGTTCAGGAGGGCCGTGAGGACGCGGTCGGGGGTGAGGGGGAGTTCGCGGTAGCGGATGCCGGTGGCGTGGTGGACGGCGTTGCCGATGGCCGCCGCCGTGCCGACGATGCCGATCTCGCCGATGCCCTTGCTGCCCATCGGGTTGAGGCCGTCGTCCTCCTCGTCCACCCAGTACGCGTCCAGGTCGTCCACGTCGGCGTGCGCGGGCACGTGATAGGACGCCAGGTCCCGTTCGACGAAGTCGCCGAAGACCGGGTCCATCGTGCTGTCCTCGGTGAGCGCCATGCCCAGGCCCATCGTCATCCCGCCGATGAACTGGGAGCGCGCGGTACGGGCGTTGAGGATGTGCCCCGCCGCGAAGACCCCCAGCAGCCGCCGCACCCTCACCTCACCGGTCACCGTGTCCACGGCGACCTCGGCGAAGTGCGCGCCGAACGCGTGCCGCGCGTACGGGCTCTCGGCGCCGGCCTTCCCGGAGGTGTCCGCGTCGGCGGCGAGGCCCTCGTCCGGCAGCGGCCCGGAGTGCCCGGCGAGCCGGCCGGACAGCGTGTCGCACGCCTCGTGCACCGCCCAGCCCCAGGACGCGGTGCCCGAGGAACCGCCCGCCATCGGCGCGAACCCGATGCCGCTGTCGGCCACCTCGATCCGGACCCGCTCCAGCGGGGCGCCCAGCGCGTCCGCCGCGATCTGCGCGAGGACCGTCCGCGCGCCCGTACCGATGTCGGTGGCGTTGACCCGGACCAGGAACCGGCCGTCGGGCAGCGCCCGCGCGGAGGCCGCGCACGGCGACACCAGCACCGGGTACGTCGCCGACGCGACCCCGGTGCCGATCAGCAGGTCACCGGCGGCCCCGGAGCGCGGACGCGGATCGCGCCCCGTCCAGCCGAAGCGGCGGGCGCCCTCGCGCAGGCACTCCACCAGATGCCGGCTGCTGAACGGTTTGCCGCTGTCCGGCTCGGTCTCCGGATCGTTGCGGACCCTCAGCTCCACCGGATCGACGCCCAGTTCGAAGGCCAGCTCGTCCATCGCGGACTCCAGCGCGTACATCCCGGGGCACTCGCCCGGCGCGCGCATCCAGGACGGCGTCGGCACGTCCAGCGCCACCACACGGTGCACGGTCCGCAGCGCGGGCGTGGCGTACATGACACGCGCGGGGACCGCCGCCTGCTCCACGAACTCCTTCACCCGGGAGGTGTGCGTCGTCACCTCGTGCACCAGGGACGTCATCCGCCCGTCGGCGCCCGCGCCCAGCCGCAGCCGGTGCAGCGTCGGCGCCCGGTGCCCGACCACGGCCGGCAGATACCGTCGCGGCAGCGCGACCGTCACCGCGCGGCCGGTCGCACGCGCCGCCAGCGCGGCCAGCACCACGTCGGGACGGGGCGTGCCCTTCGACCCGAAGCCGCCGCCCACGTGCTCGGCACGCACCGTGATCGCGTCCTCCGGCAGCTCGAACAGCCGCGCCAGTTCCGCCCGTACGGCGCTCGTGCCCTGGCTGGACGACTGCACGGTCAGCCGGTCGCCGTCCCAGCGGGCCGTGCTCGCGTGCGGCTCCATCGGGTGGTTGTGCAGCGGCGGCACCGCGTAGGCGACGTCCAGCCGGGTCGCCGAGGCGGCCAGGGCGCCGTCCGGGTCGCCGTGCTCGGTGACGGACGGGAAGCCGCCGTTAGCGGACTCGGGGACGTACGCCTCCGGATGGCCGGCACTGACGGTGACGTCGAAGTCCTCGGTGTCGTAGTCGACGCGGACGGCGGCGGCACCCGCGCGGGCCGCCTCCAGCGTCTCGCCGACCACCAGCGCCACGAACCAGCCCCGGTGCGGGACGCGCGGGCTCTGGAGCACGGACAGCACGGGGTCGTCGGGGTCGCCGAGCCGGGGCGCGTTCTCGTGCGTGAGCACCGCCAGCACACCGGGCAGGGCGAGCGCCGGGGCGCCGTCGACGCCGGTCACCCGGCCGCGCGCGACCGTCGCCGGCACGGGCCAGGCCTGGGCGCGGCCCACGGTGTCGTACTCGGCGGCGTACCGGGCGGTGCCGGTGACCTTCTCCCGGCCCTCCCGGCGCTCGACGGGAGCGCCCAGGACGGTTTCGGTGCCGGTCATGGAGTCCTCCTCGCGGTTCACGTGGCGGCCGCAGCTCACGCGGTGGCGGGCGGGGCGAGCCGGCCCAGGACGTGCAGGGCCAGCCGGCGGGCCAGCGGCACCTTGTAGGCGTTGTCCCGCAGCGGCTCGGCGGCGGCCAGTTCCAGATCGACGGCGTGCTCGAACGCCGCCGTCGTGGGCGCCGCGCCCACCAGCGCGTCCTCGGCCCGCCGCGCCCGCCAGGGCCGGTGCGCCAGGGCCCCGAAGGCGATCCCGGACCGCTCGACGACTCCGTCCGTCACCTTGAGCACCACGGCGACGGAGGCCAGCGCGAAGGCGTACGACGCCCGGTCCCGCGCCTTGCGGTAGGCCGACGGCAGCCCGGCGGTGGAGGCCGGCAGGGTGATGCCGGTGATCAGCTCGCCGGGGTGGATCTCGGTGTCCCGCTCCGGGTGCGTGCCCGGCAGCCGGTGGAAGTCGGCGGCCGGGACGGCACGGGTGCCGTCGGGGCCGTGCAGCTCGACGCGTGCGTCCAGGGCCGCCAGCGCCACCGCCATGTCGGAGGGGTGGGTGGCGACGCACTGCTCGGAGTGGCCGAGCACCGCGTGGTCGCGGTGGACGCCCTCCAGGGCGCCGCAGCCGGTGCCGGGCTCCCGCTTGTTGCAGGGCTTGGAGACGTCCTGGAAGTACGGGCAGCGGGTGCGCTGGAGCAGGTTGCCGCCGGTCGTGGCGGCGTTGCGGAGCTGCCCCGAGGCGCCCGCCAGCAGTGCCTGGGACAGCGCCGGGTAGCGGTCGCGGACGAGGGGGTGGGCCGCCAGGTCGCTGTTGCGGACCGTCGCGCCCGCGCGCAGCGAACCGTCCGGCAGCTCCTCCACGGAGTCCAGCGGCAGCCGGGACACGTCGACCAGGGTGCCCGGCGTCTCCACGCCGAGCTTCATCAGGTCGACCAGGTTGGTGCCGCCGCCGAGGTAGCGGGCGCCGGGGTGGGCGGCGAAGGCGTCGGTGGCCTCGGCGACGGAGCCGGCGCGGACGTAGGCGAAGGACTTCACGGGGTCACCTCCACGACGGCGTCCCCAAAGCCGTCCTGCGCGGCCACGTCCTCGACCGCGTCGGCGATCCGCGGGTACGCCCCGCAGCGGCACAGGTTGCCGCTCAGCCGCTCCCGGATCTCGTCCCGGTCCAGCGGCACCGGCTCACCCGGGGGCGCCGCCGGGTCGGTCACATGGGACGGGTGGCCGGCCGCGGCCTCGGCGAGCGCACCGGCGGCCGAGCAGATCTGGCCCGGCGTGCAGTAGCCGCACTGGAACGCGTCGCGCTCCAGGAACGCGCGCTGGAGGGGATGCAGCTCCTCGCCGTCCCCGCCGAGCCCCTCGACGGTGGTGATCTCGCAGCCGTCCAGGGCGACCGCGAACAGCAGGCAGCTGTTGACGCGCCGCCCGTCCACCAGGACCGTGCAGGCGCCGCACTGCCCGTGGTCGCAGCCCTTCTTGGCGCCGGCGAGCCCGAGTTCCTCCCGCAGGAGGTCCAGCAGGACGCGTCGGTGGTCGACGACGAGGGTGTGCGGTTTGCCGTTGACGCGCAGAGTGGTCTGCGAGGTGGCGGACTCCGGGGGGTGCTGGCGGTCCATGGCGTCGATGACCTTCCGGGACGGGCCGTACGCTGTCCGCTCCGCGTATCCACCTCGCACCGGATGACACGTGAGGGTGGTGCCACCTCTCACCTCACCCCGCCGCACCGCCCGGTCAGGTCTCCCGCCGCTCCTCGGGCTCGGGCCCGGGACGGGCGGACCGGTGGCCGGGTCTGAAGCGCTCCAGGGTGCGGGCCAGGCCGCGCAGGGGAGAGGGCGGGCCGTCGGCGGTCGGCCGGGCGGGCGGGGCGCCGACGGACTCGCGGTAGGCGGCGAGGGCCTCGGCGGCCTGCTCGGCCGCCTCCCGGTACAGGTCGCGGGAGCGGGTCATCGCCTCCAGCGCCTCGGCGTACATGGTCACCAGCGCGCGTTGGCGCTCCAGTTCCTCCTGGAGTGTCAGCAGCCGCCAGTCCTCCCGCAGGCCGGTCAGCGCCCGCGCCGCGTCCTCGGGCAGCGGCCGGTCCAGCGCGGCGAAGGCGGTCACCGCGGCGACCAGGGCGGCGGGCTCGGAGCCGTCCAGGAAGACGCTGCGGACCGAGAAGGCGTCGGCGTCGTACCCGTCCGGGGCCGGGGTGCCGGGCAGGACCACCGCGCCGCCGCGCGGCACCTGGACGCCGAAGTCCGCCAGCGCCCAGTTCACCACCCGCAGCTGCTGCGGCGCGGCGCGGTGCTCGACCACCCGGTGGCGCAGACCCGGCGGCAGCCACCGGGTCAGCGGCACCCGGCCCCGGTGGTCAGGGGTCATCGCCTCGTGCACGACGACGTGGATGTTCCACGGGCTGCGCCCGGCGTCCTTGAGCAGGCGGCGTACGGCCTTGTCGTCGTCCGGGAGGGTGTTGATGCCCCGCAGCCGCAGCCCCGTGGCGGTGTCCCGGTCCCAGGTGATGTCCGGGTCGCCGGGCCAGAACATGCCGGCGGGGGAGGGCCAGCCGAGGTCCCAGGGCTCCTCGGCCTCCGCGAGCAGCAGCCAGTCCTGCCCGCCCGCCGAGTGGCGCTCCAGCGTCAGCCGGGCCCGTACGGTCACGGGCCCGACGGCCTTCCAGCGCGCCTCGAAGACCAGCGGACCGCCGGCCGCGTCGGCCCCCGCTTCGGCGGGCAGCTCCTGGAAGTCGTCGAGGCCGTCGGCGTCCTTGAGCCGCCTCAAGGTGGCGCGGACGGTGTCCTCGGCGCCGGAGCCGACATGGCGGCCGCGCGCGGCCCACAGCGTGGGCGGGGTCGGCACAGGGGCGGTGGAAGAGGTCGGCATGGGTCCATCGGGCAGCAGGGGCACGGACACAGCAAGTATCGACTCCGCAGGTCAGCCCGGAGCACCCGGGGGTCCGCCGGCCGGGCGAGCCCGGCGTGGTGCGGTGCGGGCGGCCGGAGGCCGGGTGCGTCGTGGGCGAGGCTGGGCAGGAGCACCGCGACCGACCGTACGGCACGACAAGGAGCGAACCGATGAACCTCGGCCTCGGCGGGCGTACCGCACTGGTGACCGGCTCCTCACAGGGCATCGGCGCGGCGATCGCCGCCGGTCTGGCCCGCGCGGGCGCCACCGTGGGCGTCAACGGGCGCGACGCCGGACGACTGGAGGAGGCCGTCGCGAAACCGCGGGCCGAGGTGCCGGACGGCGCGTTCGTGCCGGTCGCGGCCGACCTCGGCACCGAGGAGGGCGCCGCACGGGCGCTGGAGGCGCTGCCCGACGTCGACGTCCTCGTCAACAACCTCGGCGTCTTCGGAGCCGTGCCCGCGCTGGAGATCAGCGACGACGAATGGCGCCGCTACTTCGAGATCAACGTCCGCGGGTGTCCGGCTCACCCGCGCGCACCTCCCCCGGATGAGGGACCGCGGCTGGGGGCGCGTGCTGTACATCGCGAGCGACTCGGCGGTCGCCGTCCCGGCCGAGATGATCCACTACGGCGTCTCCAAGACGGCGCTGCTCGCGGTCGGCCGGGGCTTCGCCAAGGAGGCGGCGGGCAGCGGCGTCACGGTGAACTGCGTGACCGCCGGGCCCACCCACACCGAGGGCGTCGAGGACTTCGTGTACCAGCTGGTCGACCGCGACCTGCCCTGGGACGAGGCGCAGCGCGCCTTCATGCGCGAGCACCGGCCGCAGTCCCTGCTCCAGCGGCTCATCGAGCCCGAGGAGATCGCCAACCTCGTGGTCTACCTCAGCTCCCCGCAGGCGTCCGCCACGACCGGCGCGGCCGTCCGGGTCGACGGGGGGTACGTCGACTCGATCCTGCCGTAGCCGCGCCGGGTGCCGTGCGCGGTCTCAGGTCTCGGGGGCCGCGCGCTTGCGGTCGGCCTCGTCCCAGGCCCGGGTGTCGCGCGGTTCGACGTACGGCTCCTCGTCGGGCGGGTAGCCGCCGTCGATGACGCGCTGCCGGGCCAGTTCGGCGTCGAACTCCAGCCCCAGGAGGATCGCCAGGTTGGTCACCCACAGCCACACCAGGAAGACGATGACGCCCGCGAGGGTGCCGTACGTCTTGTTGTACGAACCGAAGTTGGCGACGTAGAAGGCGAACCCGGCGGAGGCGGCCAGCCAGATCAGCAGGGCGACCACACTGCCCGGGGAGATCCACTTGAAGCCCTTGACCCGGGCGTTGGGCGTGGCCCAGTACAGGATCGCGATCATGAAGGTGACGAGCAGCACCAGGACCGGCCACTTGGCGATCGACCACGCCGTCAGGGCCGTGTCGCCGATGCCCAGCGCGGTGCCCGCCTGGTGGGCGAGGCTGCCGGTGAACACGACGATGAGCGCGCTGACCACGGCGAGCACCAGCAGGACGACCGTCAGGGCCACGCGCAGGGGCAGCACCTTCCACACCGGGCGGCCCTCCGGCACGTCGTACACCGCGTTGGCGGCGCGGATGAACGCGGCGACGTAGCCGGACGCCGACCAGACCGCGGCCACCAGGCCGACCACCGCCAGGACCGAGCCCAGACCCGCCCTGGCCTGCAACTGCCGCACCGCGTCGGAGATGATGTCCCGCGCCGAACCGGGCGCCAGTTTCTGGAGGTTGTCCAGCACCTCCTGCGTCGCGGACTGCCCGGCGATGCCCAGCAGGGAGACCAGCACCAGCAGCGCCGGGAACATCGACAGCACGCCGTAGTAGGTCAACGCGGCGGCGCGGTCGGTCAGTTCGTCGTCCTGGAACTCGCGGACCACGCGCCGCAGCAGCGCCAACCAGGAGTGGGTGGGCAGTTCGGTGGGGGAGTCGGGGGCGGCACGCTCGGTGGACGCGTCGGGACCGAAGTCCTCCGGCGCCGTCTCGTCGGCCGGGTCGTCGTTCGTGTGCTTCCCGCGATGGGGGAGGGGCAGTCGGGCCATGCCCCTGCGGGTTGCCCGTCTCGCCCCGAACACACGGGGCGCCCGGACAACGCCCCCACGGACGCCCCTCACCCGTGCCGGGGCGGCGCACGGGTCGGCATCGGCCGTGGCCGAAATACCTCAGTATGGCGCAGCGCGCGCACGTTCCTCTGGAAAATGCCAAAGCGCTCACCGCATCCGCGCACTGTCCGTAGTCTCAAGGTCACGTTCGCGGTACAGCCGTGTGGGGGAGGGGATCCGGCGTGCCCGGAATCGACGAGAGTCTGCTGGAAACCATGCGACTGCCGGGCGCCCGGGGCGCCTCGCTGGTCGACTGGATCAGCGGGCTCGCGCTGGGCGCCGTGGGCGACGCGCCGGGCGGCGACTGGGAGGCGACCGCGGCCGAGACCGCGGAACTGGCGAGGCACGTGGCGGAGAGCGCCTCCCTGGCCGCGACGTCCTCCGCGGCGGCCGGCGCGGGCAAGGAACCCCCGGGGAAGGAACCCCCGGTGGAGGACCTCATCGCCACCACCACCGACGCCTACCACCTGCTGAGGTTCGTCAGCACGCCGTTCGACAGCACCGTCTTCCTCCACCTCTGGCTCGGCCGCCACGACGGGAACCTCGCCCTGGCCCGCATCCGGCTGGCCGAGATAGCCGACCGACTGGTGCTCGGATGACCCGGGTGACGACGACCTGGACCACGCACGAGACCACCTCGGCCGCGCTCGGCGCCCTGGCGGCCGAGGGCGCGACCGGCGCCCTGTCCGGCGAGCGCGGCATCGTCTACCTCGCGGCCGGCCGCGTCGTCCACGTGGAGTCGGCGCTCACCCCCGACCTCGGCGCGCTGCTCACCCGCAGCGGCGCCGTCCCGACCGACGGCTGGTGGGACGCGGTCGACCGGGGCGGCACCCAGCACCGGGTCGGCCACCGCCTGGTGGACAGCGGCCGGCTCGCCGAGGGCGCGCTGGAGGTCTGCCACCTGGGCGCCCTCTTCGACGCCGCGTACTTCGTCCTCGCCCAGGACGCCCGCGCCCACCGCTTCCGCCCCGGCGCCGTGCACTGGCTCGGCGCGGTCCGCTCCGTACCCGTGGACGTCGTCGTCCGCGAGTCCGGACGCCGGCGCGCCCTGCTCGACCGCATCTGGCCGGACCCCGCCATCGACACCGTCCCCCTCACCCGGGTACCGGACGCCGACACCGCCGACCTGCCCGTGCGCCGCGGCCGCACCCTCACCCAGGTCGACGGCGTCCGCACCGCCGCGGAGATCGCCTCGGCCCTCGCCTGCCGCACGTACCACACCCTCGTCGAACTGCGCCGCCTGGCCGCCGCCGGCCTCGTCACCGCCGCACCCCCCGCTGCCCCCGCGCCGGGCCCGCACCCGCGCGACGTCGTGTGGGACGACCCGGACACGGCCCTGCTGCGCCGGCTCCGAGACGCCCTGGAGGCCCTGTGATCCGCGCGCGCCGCCGACGTGACGAAAGGAGACTGCTCATGGCCGTCGAGAGCGACGTCCTGGACGAACTGCACCGCCTGCGCAACCGGGTCCCCCAGCTGACCGGGTCGCTCGCGGCCACCGTCGACGGGCTGGTCCTCGCCCACGACGCGCCCGGCACCGAACCCGAGGGCCTCGCCGCGCTCACCGCCGCCGCCCTCGGCGTCGCCCACCGCACGGCCGCCGCCACCGCCCGCGGCGGCTTCCGCGAACTCCTGCTGCGCGGCGCCGACGGCTACGTCGCCACGTACGCCGCCGGACCGGCCGCCGTCCTCACCCTGCTCGCCGACGGCCGGGTCAACGTCGGCCGGCTGCACCTGGAGGGGCGGCGCGGCGGCGCGCGGATCGCCGAACTGGTCGCCGTCGGCCTCGGCCCCGGCCTCGGCCGGTCCGCCGCCGCCCCACCCGTCGCCCCGTCCCCCGCGGACGCCGCCCGGCCCATCGGCACCCTGCCGGTGCGCACCCCGCAGCGCCCCGCCCACCAGCCCGCTCCCCCCACCGGCGGTCACCGCCGGCCCACCTGATCGACCGATCACGTACGCGGCACACGTACCGATCACGTCCCGAAAGGAAACCCACGCATGGCCAACCTGGAGACCTCCCTCAAGGAATGCCTCAGCTCCATAGACGGAGCGACCGCCGTCGCGCTGGTCGACTACACCAGCGGGATGGCGCTCGGCACCCTGGGCGGCGGCAAGGACTTCAACCTGGAGGTCGCCGCCGCCGGAAACACGGACGTCGTGCGCTCCAAACTCCGCACGATGGAACTCCTCGGTCTGAAGGAGGAGATCGAGGACATCCTGATCACACTGAGCACCCAGTACCACATGATCCGCCTGCTCAAGGGCCGCGGCGGCAACGGCCTGTTCCTCTACCTGGTGCTCGACGCGAGCCGCGCCAACCTGGCGATGGCCCGCCACCAGCTGCGCCGGATCGAGACCGAGCTGGAGATCTGACCGTCCGCCGACGGGCACGGAACCGGGCGCGGGCCCGGCGGGGAATCTTCCCCGCCGGGCCCGCGCCCGTCCGTCGCGGAGCGGCTCAGGCGCCGCTCTCCCGCAGCATGTCCTCGCGCTCGACGAGCTTCACGCGCTCACGGCCCTGCGGCTCGCCCAGCGCCTTCTCGGCGGCGTCGAGCCTGTACCAGCCGTCCCAGGTGGTGAAGCGGACGTTCCGCTCGGCGAGGAAGGCGTCCACGGACTCCGGGGCGGGCGAGGCGGGCGTCTGGAGCCTGCCGTTCGCGTAGTCGTCCAGGAGGCTGGCCACCGTCTCGTTGGCGTCGCCCTTGGTGTGGCCGATCAGACCGATCGGGCCGCGCCGGATCCAGCCGGTGACGTACGTCGACGCCAGGTGCTCGCCGGACTCCTGCAGGACCCGGCCGGCCGCGTCAGGGACGGTGCCCGAGTCGAGGTCCCAGGGCAGCTTCGGGAGCTGGTCGGACAGGTAGCCGACGGCCCGGTACACGGCCTGGACGTCCCAGTCCTTGAACTCTCCGGTGCCCTTGACGTTGCCCGTGCCGTCCAGCTCGGTGCGCTCGGTGCGCAGGCCGACGACCTGGCCGTCCTCGCCGAGGATCTCGGCGGGCGACTCGAAGAAGTGCAGGAACAGCTTGTGCGGGCGGTCGCCGACGTCGCGGATCGCCCAGTTCTCCAGGGTCTTGGCGACCATGTCGGCCTGCTTGTTGCCGCGGCGGGTCGCGATCGAGCCCTCGTCGTAGTCGATGTCCTCCGGGTCGACGATGACCTCGATGTTGGGGGAGTGGTCCAGCTCCCGCAGCTCCATCGGGCTGAACTTCGCCTGCGCCGGGCCGCGGCGGCCGAAGACGTGGACCTCCAGCGCCTTGTTGGCCTTCAGGCCCTCGTAGACGTTCGGCGGGATCTCGGTCGGCAGCAGCTCGTCCGCCGTCTTCGCGAGGACGCGCGCGATGTCGAGGGCGACGTTGCCGACGCCGAGGACGGCGACCTTCTCCGCCTCCAGCGGCCAGGTGCGGGGGAAGTCCGGGTGGCCGTCGTACCAGGCGACGAAGTCGGCCGCGCCGTACGAGCCGTCCAGCTCGATGCCCGGGATCGGCAGCGCGCGGTCGGCCGTGGCGCCGGTGGCGAATATCACACCGTCGTAGAAGGCGCGCAGATCGTCCAGGCTGACGTCGGTCGGGTAGTTCACGTTGCCGAACAGGCGGATCTGCGGCTTGTCCAGCACCTGGTGCAGGGCGGTGATGATGCCCTTGATCCGCGGGTGGTCGGGCGCCACGCCGTACCGGATCAGACCGAAGGGGGCGGGCATGCGCTCGAAGATGTCGATGGACACACCGGGCTCGGCGGCCACGTCGGACTTGAGCAGGGCGTCGGCGGCGTAGATGCCGGCCGGGCCGGATCCGACGATGGCTACCCGCAGGGGGCGCGGCATGATCAGGTTCCCTTCGAGCGGTGACAGAGCGACTCTCGAGGAAGCCTAAGCTGAGGCAAGCCTAAGTCGGTACGCGGGTCCGGTCTATGAGGTCATAAGCACATCTTATGGCAGTCCTCGGGCGCGCTTGGATGGGGTTTGAACCCCCGGTGGCGGGTGACGCAGGCGTGGGGCGCCGGTGTACGCGCCCCCTGTGACCTCATCTCACGAGGGGAGCCCCTGTGGACCGGCCCGACGACGACAGCCCGGACCCCCGGCGGTGGCGGGCGCTGTGGGTGACCCTGGTCGCCGGGTTCATGACCCTGCTGGACGTGACCATCGTCGCCGTCGCCCTGCCCTCCATGCAGCGCGGACTGCACGCCTCACCGGCGTCCGTGCAGTGGGTGGTCTCCGGATACGCCCTCGCGTTCGCCCTGACCCTGGTGACCGCCGGGCGGATCGGCGACGCGTTCGGCAGGCGCAGGCTCTTCCTCGCCGCGCTGGCCGCGTTCGTGCTCTTCAGCGCGGCGGCCGGGGCCGCGCCCGGCATCGAACTGCTCGTGGTCGCCCGGCTCCTCCAGGGCGTCGCCGCGGGCTGTCTCGCACCGCAGAACTCCGCGCTGATCCAGCAGCTCTTCCAGGGTGCGGAGCGCGGGCGCGCCTTCGGCCTCTTCGGCGCCACCGTCGGCGTCTCCAGCGCGGTCGGCCCGGTCGTCGGCGGACTGATCCTCGCCCTGGCCGGCCCGGACGGCTGGCGGTGGATCTTCTACGTCAACGTCCCGGTCGGCGTCCTCGCCCTCGTCCTCGGCTTCCGTCTGCTGCCCCGGGTGGCCCCTCGCGGACGCGGGCATCTGGACCCGGTGGGCGTGGGGCTCCTCGGCCTGGGCATCCTGGCGCTGATGCTGCCGCTGGTGCTCGCGGAGGGCGGCGGGGTGGCCAAGGTGTGGTGGCTGTTCCCGGCCGGCGTACTGGTCCTGCTCGGCTTCGCGCGCTGGGAACGCCGGGTCGCCCGGGAGGGCGGGTCGCCGCTGCTCGACCCGGCGCTGCTCACCGAGACCCGCGGCTACGCCACCGGCGCCGGGGTGGCGGCCCTGTACTTCGTCGGGTTCAGCGGGGTGTGGCTGGTCTTCGCCCTCTTCTTCCAGAACGGGCTCGGCTACTCGCCGCTCCGGTCGGGCCTCGCGGTGACGCCGTTCGCCGTGGGCTCGGCGGTCGCCGCGGCCGTCGCGGGGCGGCTGGTCGAGCGGCTGGGGCGGCTGCTGACCGTGTGGGGCCTGATCGCCGTCATGGTGGGGCTCGGTACGACCGCGCTGGTGCTGTGGCTGGCGCCCGCCGAACGGGCCGCGTGGTTCGCGGCGCCGGCGCTGCTGCTGGGCGGGCTCGGCAGCGGCTGCGTCATCTCCCCGAACATCACGATGACGCTGCGGGACGTGCCGGTGCGGATGGCGGGCGCGGCCGGGGGCGCCCTCCAGACCGGGCAGCGGCTGGGCGGCGCCGTGGGTACGGCCGCGCTGCCCGGGCTGTTCTACCTGTCGCTGAACGCCACCCAAAAGGACTACCAGGAGGCGGTGGCGCTGTCGGTGGGCTGCGGGGTGGCCGCCATGCTGTGCGCGCTGACCGTGGCGGTCCGCGACTGGCGCCGGGACCGCCCCTCCGAACGGCGGTGCCCGCCGGAGACCTCCCACAGCCACACCCACGCCGGGCAGAGCTGAGAAGCCTCAGCGGCGCTTGCCGAACTTCCGCAGCATCTGCTGCGCCTGTGCGCGCCGGCGCGGGTCGGCGGCCGCGCGCCGTACCTGCTCCGTCGCTCGGCGGCCCTGCGGGCTGCGGGCGAAGGTCTTGATGCGGTCCAGCATTCCGGCCATGACGTCCTCCGAGGCGACGAGTCGTTTCCTTGCCGTCCTCTTACCCCGCGTGACCGGACGCACGCGGCAGGTTTGACTTGGCCGTCGGCGGCGACCCGCAGAGCACGACATCGCAAGCCGACGGCGTGAGGGAGTCACTGTGGCCGGCAATCAGAAGTCCAAGGCCAAGATGGAGCAGGCCAAGGGGAAGGCCAAGGAGGCGGCCGGCCGGGCGGTCGGCAACGAGCGCATGGAGGCCGAGGGCCGCGCCGAGCAGTCCAAGGGCGACATCCGCCAGGCCAAGGAGAAGGGCAAGGACGCCTTCCGCCACTGACCCGCTCCCCTTCGGGCCGCGCGGTCGACCCACGGTCGACCGCGCGGCCCGCGGCATGCCACCGCCCCGGCGCCGATGATCCTGCCGGCGGCCCGGCGGCCCGGCGGCCCGGGGGTCCGGGGGCCCGGGGCAGGCCCTGGCGGCCAGGCCTCGGGCGGTCCGGAAGCCACGGTGGCCAGTGCCCTCGGCTGGGTCTCGAAGCCGCGGGCGCCCCCGCCTCCGGCCCGGGGCAGGTCCGGAGCCTTGGCGGCTCCCGCCTCCGTGCGGGCCGGGGGCCTGGCGGGCCCTGGAAACGGCCGTGCGGGCCCGGAGCCTTGGCGGCTCCCGCTCCCGTGCGGGCCTGGGGCCTGGGGCTCCCGCTGACTGGTTTTTCCTCACGCGAGAGGGCCGACGGGTGGGCGACCCGGCGGCAGGGTTGGGGCCCTGGCGGCACTTGCCCCCCGGGGAGGGTTCCGGACCGGCGGCGGTCTCCGCCGCCGGTCCGGGGCTCGGCGGTCCCCGCCTCCGGCCTGGGGTCTGGCGGTCCCCGTTGTTCGGTGTTTCTGACCGGCGAGGGGCTCGGTGGCTGGACGGTCCGGCGGCAGGTTCGGGGCCCTGGCGGTTCCCGTCCCGCGGAGGGTGCGGGGTCCGGTGGCCTCCGTCTTCCGTCCGATCCGGGGCCCGGCCGTCGGCGCTGGTCGGTGTTTCCGGTGGTAGGGCGGGGGTGTCAGGGGATCTCGTAGTGGTCGCCGTACACCCGCCATCTCAGTGGGGGGTCCAGGTTCAGGTTGTGTGCGTTCAGGAAGAGGCGTTGGGCCGTGTCCACGCGGCTGGTGTCGCTGTGGGCCTCCTCCTGGCGCATCGCGCGGACGCGGGCGTCGAGGAAGGCGTGGAGGTACGTCACCTCGTCGCCGCCCCGCGCCGGGGGCCGGGCCGCCGACAGGGCGCGGGCGCGGATGCCGCCGAAGCTCTCGGGGTCGTCGCCCTCGCCGTGCATGACGTAGGCGTCGTAGTACGCGAACTGGCCCAGCGTTCCGAGGCCGTCCGCCTTGGCGCGCTGCACGGCCGGGCCGAAGTAGACGCGGTCCCGCTCGGCGTCCTGCGCCCGGCGGAATCCGGGGTCCCGCGCCGCCCGGCGCCAGGCGTCCGGGAAGCCGGGGTCGAGCCCCTCGTGGGAGTCGGTGCCGTCGACCGCGCGCAGCGCCGGGAGGTACGGCGCGAGGGCGTTGCGGGGCGTGTCCGCCGTATACCGCTCCACCAGGGCCAGCAGGTCGCCGGTGCCGGAGCAGAAGCCGATGACGCCCGCCGTGTACCCGCGCCCGTCGCCGATGTCCTCGACGTACCCGTACTGCGCCGTCCAGTCGAGCGTGGAGTTCTCCGCGCTCGCCACCAGCCGCATGGCGATCTCCTTCTTCGCGGGGTCGTCGAGCCCGCGCGAGGACCCCGCCGCGCGGACGGGCGTGGAGCGGGAGAAGAGCTGGGTCAAGGACACGAAGGACATGGTGAGAACGGTACGGCGGCGCAGGCCGGGACGGGGGCGGCTCATGGGATCGGCTGCTCGGCCCAGATGACCTTGCCGGCCGGCGTGTACCGCGTCCCCCAGCGCTCGGCGAGCTGGGCGACCAGGAACAGCCCGCGCCCGCCCTCGTCCGTCATCGCCGCGTACCGCAGGTGCGGCGAGGTGCTGCTGCTGTCGAACACCTCGCAGATCAGGCTCCGGTCCCGCACCATTCTGACCTGGACCGTGTCCCCGCCGTACCGGATCGCGTTGGTGACCAGCTCACTCAGGATCAGTTCCGTCGTGAACGCCAGCTCGTCCAGCCCCCACTCGGCCAGCCGCCGGGTGACCTTGCCGCGCACCTCGCCGACCGCCGCCGGATCGTTCGGGACCTGCCACTCGGCGACCCGGTCGGCGCCGAGGGTGCGGGTGCGGGCGACCAGCAGGGCGATGTCGTCGCCGGGCCGGTCCGGGAGCCGGGCGTCGAGGACGGTCCGGCAGGTCTCCTCGGGCGTCTCGCCCGCCGTCTCCAGCGCCCTGCGCAGCTGGTCGAGACCGACGTCGATGTCGTGCGACCGGTCCTCGACCAGCCCGTCCGTGTACAGCACCAGCCGGCTGCCCTCGGCCAGCCGCAGTTCCGTCGTCTCGAACGGCAGGCCGCCCAGGCCCAGCGGCGGCCCGACGGGCACCTCGGGGAACTCCACACTCCCGTCGGGCCGGATCAGCGCCGGCGGCGGATGCCCCGCCCGCGCGATGACACAGGTGCCGGCGACCGGGTCGTAGATCGCGTACAGGCAGGTCGCCCCGGTGACCGGCGCCGTGTCGTCGGCCGCCTCGTCCTGGTCGATCCGGCCGACCAGCTCGTCCAGCAGTCCCAGCAGTTCGTCGGGCGGCAGGTCCAGCGCGGTGAAGTTGTGCACCGCCGTCCGCAGCCGCCCCATCGTCGCCGCCGCGTGCAGCCCGTGCCCGACCACGTCCCCGACCACCAGCGCCACCCGGGCCCCCGACAGCGGCAGTACGTCGAACCAGTCCCCGCCGACCCCCGCCTGCGCGGGCAGGTAGCGGTAGGCGACGTCCAGGGCGTTCTGGTCGGGCATCCGGCGCGGCAGCAGACTGCGCTGGAGGGTCACCGCCATGCTGTGCTCGCGCGTGTAGCGGCGCGCGTTGTCGATGGAGACCGCGGCCCGCGCCACCAGCTCCTCGGCGAGCGCCCGCTCGTCCGCGTCGAACGGCTCGGGCTTCTCCGAACGCCAGAAGCTGACCACCCCGAGCACCAGCGTCCCCGCCCGCAGCGGCACGGTGATCAGCGAGTGGACGCCGTACTCCATCACCTGCGCCGAGCGTTCGAAGTCCTGCGCGTGCCAGCCCTCGGCCTCACCGAGCCGGCGTTCGAGTACGGGCCGGCCCGTCTCCAGAGTCCGGCCCTGCGGCGAGGAGGCGACGTAGCGCAGGTGCCGGCCCACCGGGTACAGCGGGACCTCGTCGCTGATGCCGCTGAGCGCGGTGCGGCGCAGCGGCGTCACGCTCTCCGGCTGGCCGCCCGCGAGCACGGTGTCGAAGAGGTCGACGCTCACGTAGTCCGCGAACCGGGGCACGGCCAGCTCCGCCAGTTCCTCGGCGGTCCGGGTCACGTCCAGGCTGGTGCCGATGCCCACCCCGGCGTCGTACAGCATCTCCAGGCGCTCCCGGGAGGCCTCGGCCCGGCCGGACAGGGCCCGCAGCTCGGTGGAGTCGCGCAGCGTGGCGACGCTGCCGGCCGGTCCGCCCCGTACGTCGGTGGGCCGCTGGTTGACCGCCAGCAGCCGGTCCTTCACCAGGTGCACCTCGTCGGTGGCGACCCGCCCCGAGGACAGCAGCTCGGCCATGTCGTCCGGCAGCCCCAGCGCGGGGACCTGCCGGCCCTCGGCGTCGGCGGGCAGGTCCAGCAGGCGCCGCGCCTCGTCGTTGGCGAGCAGCAGCCCGCCCTGCGGGCCGACGATGAGGACGCCCTCGCGGACGCTGTGCAGGACCGCGTCGTGGTGCTCGTACATCCGGGTCATCTCGTGCGGTCCCAGGCCGTGCGTCTGGCGCAGCAGCCGCCGGCTCACCAGCGCCGTACCCGCCGTCGCGAGGGCGAGGCCGACGCCCGCCGCCATCAGCACCAGCGGCAGCTGCCGGTCGGCCAGGCCGCCGACGTTCTCCGTCGTGATGCCGGCCGAGACCAGGCCCACCACCTTGCCGTCGGGCGCCTTGACCGGCACCACGGCCTGGACGAGCGGGCCGAGGGTGCCCTCGATCTCCTCGGTGACCGTCCTCCCGGCCAGCGCCGGGGCGATGTTCCCGACGAACTTCTTGCCGATGCGGTCGGGCTTGGGGTGGGTGTAGCGGATGCCGTCCGCGTTGGTGACGACGACGAAGTCCACGCCCGTGGCCTCGCGGGTCGCCTCCGCGCGGGGCTGGAGGACCGCCGTGGGATCGGGACCGCGCAGCGCCTCGACGATGCCGGGGGAGTCGGCGAAGGACGCGGCGACGGCGACGGACCGGTTACGGGCCTCCACCGTGCTGTCGTGCCGTACCTGGAGCACCAGCGCGAGGGCGGCGGCCACCACGAGCAGCAGCACGATGACCACGTTCATCGCGAAGACCTGGCCGGCGACGCTGCGTCCGGACAGCGCCGAGCGCAGCGCGGAGCCGCGCCGCCCCACGTCCGCTCCCCGTCGTGACCGGTCCGCCGCCGCCCGGCGTCGGGCGGACGGGCCGCTGGGACGACGGGGTGCCCGCTCTCCCGATCGACCCCTCAGTCGGACCATGAGCCCATGTCTACACTGTCGGGCCACAGGAGGCGAGGGGCACCCGGTGGGACGGCACGCGGTCCGCGTGCGCCTTCACCGGGGGCTCCGGGGGCGTGCGCGGCGGCTGGCGAGCAGCAGGGCGATGCCGTCGGGGCGGTCCGGGCCGTGTCGGGCGGTCACGAGGAGCCGGTCGGCGACGCCCGCCGGCGCCCGGCCGCCGTGCCGCGCGGCGGGCGCCCCGGCCCGGGCCGGGGCCTCGGTGCGTCCGTCCGGGTGCCGCAGCAGCGGCGGCGGATGACCGGCGCGGGCCGCGCGGGCGCGCCCGGTGGCCGGGTCCAGCCGGATGTAGCAGCAGCTCGCGAACAGGCCCGGGTCCAGGTCGGCCGGCAGACGGCTGACGCCGCTCATCACCTCGTCCGGCGCCCGGTCGCCGAGCGCGAAGGCCCGCACCGCCCTGCGCAGCTGCCCCATCGTGGCCGCCGCCTGCACGCCGTGCCCCTGCACGCCGTGCCCCTGCACGTCGCCGATGACCAGAGCCATGCCGTCCCCGGAGGCGACGACGTCGTACCAGTCGCCGCCCACTTCCGGGCCTGGGTGCGAACCGGCCGGTACGGCGATCTTCGGGGCGTACTTGGTGCCCGCGCCCGGCCAAAAGACGGCGCGTCCGGCGGAAGTTGGGGCAAAGGGATCGTGAAATCCGTGCCGGTGCGTATCGTGAGGGCCGGGGTCTTCGCTTCCCCTACTCGGCCCCGGACCGGACGGTGAGGCTCTGTATGACTCCGGCGCACGGATCCGACGCCGCGGACGCCTCCGTCGTCTCCGCCGTGGTCGAGTTCAGGGGCGGCTCGGCGATGATCCCGGCGGCCCGGGACGTCGTGCAGGGCTTCGTGGCGCGGCTCGGCGAGCGGGGCGTGGAGCCGGGCGACGGCTTCCTCGACGCGGCCCGGCTGGTCGCCAGCGAACTGGTGACCAACGCGGTGCGGCACGCGCCCGGCCCGTGCCGGCTCCGGTTGACGCTGGTGGACGACGGCGTGGAGATCGCCGTGTCCGACACGGGGGACGCCTTCCCGACCTTTCTGCCCCCCGATCCCCGGCGGGTCGGGCGGCACGGGCTGGAGATAGTGACCCGGCTGTGCGACGAGGTCATCACCAAGCCGCACGCCAAGGGCAAGACGGTGTCCGCGCGCCTGCCGCTGACGTGACCTGACCTGAGCGGGCCCGGTCCGGTCGGCTCAGGCGGCCAGGGCCTGCTCCACGCTCGGGTAACAGGCGATGAGCGCGTCCACGCCCACCAGCCGCAGCACCCGCTCCACGGCGTCCTGGGGCGAGGCGAGGCGGAACCACACGCCGCGGGCCTCGGCGGCCTGGTGGGCGGAGATCAGCACGTTGATGCCGCTGGAGTCCAGGAAGGCCACCTCGCCGAAGTCCACCACCGTGCCCGGCGCGGACTGCACTGAGGAGAGCAGGACGTCGCGGAGCTGGCTGCTGCCGTCCAGATCGACTTCTCCGGACAGGGTGACGACGCTGACGCCGCCGCCCGTGGTGGTACGGGTGATCAGGAGCCGCTCCGGAACCGCCGCTCCCTCGATGTCCGCCACGCTGTCCTCACTTCTCGCATATGCCCGGCCGTCGTCGGTGGCTAGATGTTAAGGCCCTTCGGGGATTCCGTGGGCCACTTGTGCGGACCGGGGGCGGTGCCCGCGCGGGCGGCCGGCGGTGGGTGCCGGGCGGGGCGGGCTCGACGCGCGCGACGGCGCCGCGCTGACTACGGTCGAAGTGTGGTGGATCACACATTCGAGGAGCTGGTACAGAAGCGTCGCACGGCGGACCTGGCACAGCGCCGGGTCGAGGAGCTGCGTGACTCGTACGGGCCTCCCACACAGCACCGATGGACCCAGCGGCAGTCCCAGACGTACGAGACCGCCGTCCGCGCCTGGCGCGACCTGGACCGGGACGCGCGCAGCGCGATGGCGGAGTACGTCAAGGAGGAGGGAGTCGGCTCCCAGCACAAGCTCGAAGCGGCGCTGCGCGAGGCGGTGCAGGAAGGAAGCGGGGGGTCCTAGCGAGGGCGGGGTGCCGGAACGGGCGTCCCGGGGGAGAGGGCCGGAGGCCGGTGCCCCCGGCCTCCGGCCCCCGGGGCGTTCGGCCGTGCCCTGGGGACGCCCGGCCGGTCGGCTTGGTGCCGGAGGGCCCGGACGAGCCCGGCGCGGGTGACGGGGTGGCCGGCGAGGGCACGCTCGGCGATGCGGGCGATGCGGGCGATGCGGGCGGCGCGGGCCCGGACGGCCGGGGCCACGGTGCCGTGGGTGCGGACCAGGCGGCGAGGTGCCCGTGGCGCGGCTCGGACGTGCGCGGCGTGTCCGCGGCCCGGAACCCGGCCCACGCCGGCGTCGGCCGCTCGCGCCCGACCAGCCGCGTCACCCGCCGCACGAACGGCCGCGCCCGCTCCGGACGGGGCGCCGTGCGCTTCACCAGCCCCCGGCTCCACCGCGCTCTCGTGGTCGACGTCGAGCCGTGCCGAGGCGACCCCGCCGCGGGCGGCACCACAACTCACCACCACGGCGTCTGCGCCGAAGCTGAGCCCGGACCCCGCCGTAGTGCGCGCGAGTGCCCCGTGAGAGAACTGTGCGGCACCATCCGCCAGTCCAAAGGCTCATCGATGCGTCAGTTCACCGCCGTCGTCAACCCCACCGCCGGCGGCGCCACCTCGGCCGCCGCGCTGCCCGGGGTGGCCCGGCTGCTGCGGGAGGCGGGCGCCGGGCTGGAGACCGAGTACAGCGACAGCCTCGCCCACGCCCGCGAACTCGCCGTGCGCGCGGGCGAGCGGGGCCGGGTGGTGCTCGCGGTCGGCGGCGACGGCATCGCCGGCGGCATCGGCGGCGCCCTCAGCGGCACCGGGACGGTGCTCGGCCTCGTCCCCGCCGGACGCGGCAACGACTTCGCCCGCGCCCTGAACCTGCCCACCGAACCGGCCGCCCTGGCCCGCGTCCTGCTGGACGGCGAGCCCCGCGCCGTCGACACCCTCGAGGTCACCTCGGCCGTCCATGACCGCACCGTGGTCCTCGGCAGCGTCTACGCCGGGGTCGACGCGCTCGCCAACCACCACGCCAACCACGCCCGCCTGCTGCGCGGCCGGGCCTCCTACTACGCGGGCGCGCTGCGCGCCGTAGCCGGCTGGCGGGCGACGCGCTACCGGGTCACCGTCGACGGCGAGGAGCACGCCTTCACCGGCTACACGACCGTCGCCGCCAACTCCGGCTACTACGGCTCCGATCGGCGCATCGCCCCCGGCGCGAAGGTGGACGACGGCCTGCTGGAGGTCGTGATGATCCACGAAGTGTCCCGGCTGCTGTTCTTCGCCATCATGAACGAGCTGGGCTCAGGCGCCCACGTCCGCCGCCCCCAGGTACGCGTCCTGCGCGGCCGCGAGGTCCGCATCGAGGCCGACCGTCCCGTCCCCTACGGCGCGGACGGGGAGGTCGAGGCCGCCCTCCCCGTCACCGCCCGGATACTGCCCGGGGCCCTGCGCGTCCTGGCCTGAAGCGGGCCCGAGCATGCCGCGAGGGCCCGGCGTCCGTCTCCGGGCCCTCGCGCCTCTCGCCTGCTGCGGCCGCTCAGGAACGACCGGTCGTGAACCGCTCCCACACCCGGTGCGCGCCCATCAGCTCGGTGACCTGCTCCAGCGCGGCCGTGCCCGAGTCGGCGACGATCACGCCCGGCGCGTCGGCCGGGACGCCCGAGGCCGCCAGCGCGCTCTCGCCGCCCGCCCAGACCCCGATCGCCTTGCCGTGCCGGTACGCCTCCGACACCAGCAGGCTCACCCGCGGGTCGATCGTCCCCGCCCCCGCGGGCGCCGGGGCGGCCTTGTAGTCGCGCGGGGTGTACGCGTCGCCGCCCATGTCGGGGGCGCCCGCCAGCAGCACGGCGTCGAACTCGACGGACCGCGCGGTGACATAGCTGCGCTGCACGGTCAGCGCCTCCTCGCCCGAGCCGAGCACCCCGCCGGTCGGCGCCACGATCAGCGGCACCATCCCGGCGCCGAGCACCGCCTCGCGCACGGCCGCCACGCCCGCCAGGTCCGCGCCGCCGGTCACGATGCCGACGACCCGCCCGTCCAGCGGCCACACGCCCCCGACCTGGGACAGGGCGGGGCTGGGCTCGACGTCGGCCAGCGGCACGGTGGGCTGCGGGGCGGGCAGGCCGAGGCCCTCGGCGACGCCCGCGCACAGCTCCGGGTCGATGTTGGCCAGCACCTGGAGCGTCCGCTCCCGGACGGCCTGCTCGTAGCACTTGCCCAGCTCGAAGGTGTAGGCGCCGATGATGTGCTCGCGCTCCACCGGGCTCATGCTCAGCCAGAACCGGCGCGGCTGGCTGAAGTGGTCGGCGAACGTCTCCGGCGCCTCGCGCACCTTCGTCGCCTCCGGCACCCGCACCGGCGCCTCGACGAAGGCGCTCATGTCCGCGCCCGCCGTGAACGGACAGCCGCCGTCCAGGGAGTTGGGGCTGTAGGGCGCGACGCCCCGGTGCACGGCCGTCTGGTGCATGCCGTCGCGCAGCATGTCGTTGACCGGCGCCTGCGGCCGGTTGATCGGCAGCTGCGGGAAGTTCGGCCCGCCGAGCCGCGTGATCTGCGTGTCCAGGTACGAGAACAGCCGCCCCGCGAGCAGCGGGTCGTCCGTGACGTCGATGCCGGGCACCAGGTGGCCGACGTGGAAGGCGACCTGCTCGGTCTCGGCGAAGTAGTTGGACGGGTTGCGGTTCAGCGTGAGCAGCCCGACCGGCTGCACCGGCGCCAGCTCCTCGGGCACCAGGTTGGTCGGGTCCAGCAGGTCGATGCCCTCGAAGGTCTGCTCCGGGGTGTCGGGGAAGGTCTGGATGCCCAGCTCCCACTGCGGGTACGCGCCCGCCTCGATGGCGTCGGCGAGGTCCCGGCGGTGGAAGTCCGGGTCGACGCCGTTGATGGTCACCGCCTCGTCCCACACCAGGGAGTGCACGCCCAGCTTGGGCTTCCAGTGGAACTTCACCAGCGTGGTGCCGCCCTCGGCGTCGACCAGCCGGAAGGTGTGGACGCCGAAGCCCTCCATCATCCGGTAGGAGCGCGGGATGCCCCGGTCGCCCATGAAGAAGAGGGTGTGGTGGGTGGCCTCGGTGTGCAGCGACACGAAGTCCCAGAACGTGTCGTGGGCGCTCTGCGCCTGCGGGATCTCCCGGTCCGGGTGCGGCTTCGCGGCGTGCACGACGTCCGGGAACTTGATGGCGTCCTGGATGAAGAAGACCGGGATGTTGTTGCCGACCAGGTCGAAGACGCCCTCGCTGGTGTAGAACTTCGTGGCGAAACCCCGGGTGTCGCGCACCGTGTCCGCCGAGCCGCGCGAGCCGACGACCGTGGAGAACCGTACGAAGACCGGCGTCTCCACGTCCGCGGCCAGGAACCCGGCCTTGGTCACCGAGGCCGCCGTGCCGTAACTCTGGAACACCCCGTGCGCGCCCGCGCCCCGGGCGTGGACCACGCGCTCCGGGATGCGCTCGTGGTCGAAGTGCATGATTTTCTCGCGGAGATGGTGGTCCTGGAGCAGCACCGGCCCGCGCGGCCCGGCCTTCAGCGAGTGGTCGGTGTCGTACAGCCGGGTGCCCTGGGCGTTCGTCAGGTAGGCGCCGGACTGGGCCACCCGGGCCTGGTCGGCGCCCGTGGGCTGGCCGGTGGGCGAGACGGTGTCCGGGCCGCTCTGGTCCGGTTTCGGGGGCAGCGGCTCGCGGGGCTCGGTGGGTTCGGCGACCGGCGGCGACTCGGGTCCGGGGCGGCCCGGGATGCCGTCGGGTGGTCCGCCGCCCTCGCCGCGCAGGGTCTCGGTGACCTTGTGGGCCGCTCGCTTGAGGGGGTTGTCCTCGCTCATCAGCCTTACTCCGTTCTGGGCGGCCGCTGCGCGCGGCCGGGCGAATTCCGGTACCGACTGCCGTGGTGGGCCGTGACCGCGTACCCAGCGTCCGGAACTCAAGGCATGGGTGTGGGGGAGGGGAGAGCGGATCGGCTCAGATGACGCTCTCCCCGTCGTGGGCGCCGCCCCGGCAGCGCGCCGTGAGGGGACCGGTCCCGTCCCCGCCGGCCGACACGACGATCACGCCGCCGCCCGCGAGGCACTGGCTCGCCGTCACGTCGGCCGGCAGGAGCGGGCTGGCCGCCACGGCGGCCCGGGCCGGTACGGCGCCCAGGACCGGTACGGCGCCCAGGACCGGGACGGCGCACAAGGCCGGGAGGGCCACGGCGGCCGCGATCACGGGCCACGACGACAGGCGCATGGGGAGGGCTCCTTCTCAGCGGTGCCGTACCAGCGTCACCGCACCGCCTGCCGCCCGCCACCGGAGGGACGCGCACGGGGGAGGGCCCCGACCGGGGTGACGGTCGGGGCCCACACACCAACGCCGGACGTGCTGGCCGGCCGTGTGCGTCACCCCCACCGGCTCGAACGGCACGCGGGTACGCGCGCCGTCGTCCGCCCACACCACCTCGACCGCGTCCCTGTCGGCCACCACCCGCGCCACGGCCTCCGTCGCCACCACGGACCCGGGGTAGCCGGTGAGGGCGGCCAGGCTGACGTGCAGCGTCGTGCCGCCCGCCGCCCGCCGCCCGCCGCCCGCCGCCCCGGTCAGCCGGGGCAGCTCGGCCCACGGCACGTACGCCGTGCCCCGCGGCGCGCGGACCGTCTCCGCCTCCGGGTGCCGGCCGTGCAGTCCGTGCAGGACGGTGGCGAGGGGCTCGCCGGGGCCGGTCGCCCACCCGGTGTGCGTCTGGTCGTCCGGGCATGGCGCCTCCCGCGGCTCTGTGTGCCCGCGACGACGCGGACACGACTCCTTGGGACACGGGGTTCGTTTGAGCGATTCCGGTTCATCACTGCGATCGCTCGCAGGGGGTTCGGGACCGGTCGGGTCTACGGTTCCGGGCTCGCGAGGAGCGGGCCCAGCGGGCCGAGGTCGAGGTTCAGGTCGCTGCGGCGCAGACCGTGCTGCGCGCACAGGTCGTCCATCCGCTCGTCGAGCAGCATCAGCGCCGTGCCGAGCCGGTCCTCCTGCTCGGTGCTCAGACTTCCCTCGTCGAAGCGGCGCACGGCCTGCCGCTCCATCAGCTGGCGCAGCAGCTCCACGACGGTGAGGACCAGGGCGGCCAGGTCGTTGGTGACCCGCTCGGGGTCGAGGTCGAGGGCGTGCGCGGCCCGGGGCGCGGTCACAGCGGGCCGCTGTCGGCCCAGGGGGCGGGCATCCGCTCGCTCACCGACGACAGCAGGGCGTGCAGCGAGATCCGCACCAGCGGCACGTCGGCGATGGCCAGCACCAGATCGCCGCTGACCACGACACCGGCCGCCAGCACCCGGTCGAGCAGGTCGACGAGGGGCACCCCGGCGGGCGCGTACGGCTCCGGCCCGTCCCACGGCACGGGCGCCGGGCCCGGGGTGCGGGGGTCGAGGAGGGTCATGCGGGCACCTCCGGGCCGGGGACGGCGTCCGTCTCCGGGGAGGCCGACGGTTCGGCGGCCGGTTCCTCCAGGCGGGCGAAGGAATACGGGATCCAGGGGCCGGACGCCTCCACCCGTACGGCCGGACGCGCGCCCTCGGCGGTGAGCCGGTCGAGGGCGCGCGTGAAAGTGGCCCGGTCGGTGTCCGCCACCAGGTAGGCGGCGTTGAGCAGTTGGGGTGCGCGACGTCCCGTCAGCCGCTCGCTCTGCGGGCGGTGCCGGGTGGCGGCGACGGCGTACCGGCGCAGTTCCGCGTCGACGGCCTCCGCCTCGGTACGGGCCCTGGCGTGCGCGTCCTCGCGGTCGCGCCGCCGGGCGCTGGCCCGGCTGAGGTAGGCGCGGCCCCGGGGTACGGGCTCGGCGGGGGAGTCCGTCGGGGATTCCGGCGCGCTCGCGGTGGCGTGCACCTTCACCGCCCATTCCGTGCGGTCCCGGAGGCGGTCGAGCAGCGCCTCCAGCTCCGCGCGCCGGGCGGCGACGGCACGCACCGCCGTCGCGTCGCCGCGGTACAGGGTCGCCATCGGCAACGGCACGACGGGACCCGGCCCGGCCGCCGCCGCCTCGACGCCCCGGTGATGGGCGCGGGCGCAACGCTCCAGGTCCGCGGGCCGGTCGAGCCGCTCCGCGAGCGCCGCCTCGCCGAACAGCTCCGCCGGTACGTCCTGGACGACGAGGCGCAGGCCGCCGCCCGCGTCCAGCACCCGCAGCGGACCGCCCTCCTCGTGACCGGTCAGTGCCGTGGGGCCGGGCGGGGTACGGGTGACGGCGAACGCGCACACGAGATTCCGGTCCGCCACGGGGTGCGCCTCGGCGCCGGTCATCGGACCGCCTCCCTCGGCTCCTCGTCGGCGGCCGACTCCAGTTCGCCGAGCCGCTCCCGCAGCCGCGCGTTCTCCTCGGCGAGGGCGTCCCGCGCGGCCCGGGAGGACAGCGCGGGGTCCGTCTCCCACCAGTCGATGCCCGCCTTCTTCGCGGTGTCGACCGAGGCGATGAACAACCGCAGCCGGATGGTGAGCAGTTCGATGTCGAGCAGGTCGATCTTGATGTCCCCGGCGATGACGATGCCCTTGTCGAGGACCCGTTCCAGGAGGTCGGCGAGGCTGCCGGCCGCGGGTGCGTACGCCTCGGTGCCCAGGGGCGCGTAGCGCTGGTCGAGGTCGGTCACGGCCGGCTCCGGGAGGGATCAGCGACGACGGCGACGGCGTGCGGGTGCGTCGTCCTCGTCACCCTCGTCACCCTCGTCGCCCTCGTCCCCGTCCTCGTCGTCGTACTCGTCCTCATCGTCCTCCTCCTCGTCGTCGTCCTCACCGTCCTCGTCCTGGTCCTCGCCGTCGTCGTTGGCACCGTCCTCGTCCTGGTCCTCGCTGTCGTCCTCGCTGTCGTCCTCGCTGTCGTCCTCGCTGTCGTCCTCCCGGCCGTCCTCGTCCCCGGAGTCGTCGGCGTTCTCCTCGTCCATCGCGTCCTCGTGGCTCTTGACCACCTCGCCGTCGCGGATCTCGCCGCGCCAGCCCTCGACCTCCTCCTCGTCCATGAGGGTCACGTGCCGGACGAAGTGCTTGAGGTCCAGACGCAGCCGGCGTCCCTGGGCGCGCCAGAGGTTGCCGGTCTTCTCGAAGAAGCCGGAAGGGTAGTACTCGACGACCACGACGATCCGGGTCAGCCGGGGTGCCAGTTCGTGGAAGGTGATGGAGCCGCGGGTGCTGCCCTTGGCGCCCTCGGAGGTCCACACGATCCGCTCGTCGGGGACCTGCTCCTGGACCTTCGCCTTCCAACTGCGGCTGGAAAAGGCGATCTTGACAGTCCAGTCCGATTCCACCTCGTCGTTGGGGCTGACACTCTGGACGCCCTTGGTGAAGCCGCTGAAGTCCTGGATCTGCGTCCACGCGTCGTAGGCGGTGCGCAGGGGGACGCCGACGTCGACGGTCTCGAAGATGTGCGTGGCCTTGACGCTGCCGCCGCCGGCCCCGCCCTGCTTGCCGCCGCTCTTGCCGTTGCCGCCCTTGCCTGAGCCGCCGTCGCCGGAACCGCCGTCGTCGTCGCCGTCGCCGGAGCCCGGGGTGAGCTTGTCGGTCAGGCCGCCGATCCGCTTGCCCGCCTTGCCGACGAGGCTGTGCCCCGAGGCGGTGAGGTATCCGCCGAGTGCGCTCTTGAGGTCGCCGAAGGGGGACTGCCCCCCGTCGCCGCCGTTGCCGTTGCCGTTGTCCTTGTCCTTGTCCTGCCGGTCGGGACTCATCGGTGCGCACCTCCTGACCTGCCGCCGGAACCAGAAACCTTCTTCGCCGGGGCCTTCTTGGCCGCCTTCTTCGTCGTCCTCTTCGCGGGCGGCGCGTCCTTGCGCGGCGGAGCCTGGCGCGGGGGCGCCTTCTCGGCCGTGCGCTTGCGCGGCACGGGCGCGGGCTCGCGGTCCTCCTCCTCGTCCTCCTCGTCGAAGTAGTCGTCCTCGTCCCGGCCGCGGTCCTCGCCGTCGCGGCGGTGCTCGTCGTCCCCGCCGTCGTCGTCCTCGTCCCGGCCGTTCTCGGCGGCGAGGGCGTCGGTGCGTTCGCGCAGGAGGTCCGCGAGGCCGGTGAGCCGGCGGTTCGCCGCGGCGCTGACGGCCGCGCGGCCCGCGGTCACCAGCTCGTCCCGCACCTGGTCGGACAACTCTCGCACCGCCGGGTTGTGCTGGAGACCGCCCAGCCCCTGGGAGAGGACCTGTGCGGGGGAGAGGCCGATACGCCGGCCCACGAGGTAGGAGCCGACCGCGAAGGCCAGTTTGGCCTTCTTGGTGCGGCCCAGGAGATACCCGCCCGCCACGGCCGCCGCCAGGGCCGCCTTGTTGTCGTTCATACGTGCCTTCTCTGCGTCGGTTCCACGGTGGTCGTGCGGCCCGTGCGCCGGGCCGGGCGTTCGAGGAGGGCGAGCAGGCGCTCCTCCTCTCGTTCGAAGGCCGCCTCGCCGATGGTGCCCTCGTCCAGGGCCCGGTTGAGCGCGGCCAGCCGCGCCTGGACGGCGCGCGGGTCATGGGTCTGGCGCCGGGCCTCCCGGAGGAGGTGGTCGGCGATCCACGCCGTACCGCGCACCGGCGCCAGGGGCAGCAGCAGGAGACCGCTCACGATGCCCATCCGGTCACCGGCCGGCCGGTGCGGGGTGCGGTTCCACGAAGCTGTAGCAGGGCAGGGGGCCGGTCACGCTGAGCGCCAGCCGGTCCCCGCAGGTCCGGGCGCCCGCGTCCACGGCCGCCCGGAACCGCCGCTCGTCGGCCGTGCGCAGCAGGAACGAGGCGCTGAGCACCTGCTCGTCGTCCGTCGTGCCGCGCACGGTGCGCACGGCCAGCGGCGTCAGCCGGTCCAGGACGTCCCTGGCCGCGCGCCGCGCCTCGCGCCGCACACTGAGGGCGATGGCCTCGCCGAGCCGGACGTTGGCCTCGTAGTCGGGCCGCCGCCGGGTGCGCAGGGCGAGGGTCCGCAGCTTCTCGTCCCGGCGTACCAGATCGGCGAAGTGCCCCGGCACGACGGTGCCCTTGACGTTGAGTTCGACACGGCCCCGTACCGCCTCCAGCTGCCCAGCCAAGTGGTCCGCCTCGTCGCGCAGTTGGGCGAGGAGGGTGTCGGCGCGGGGGCTGAGGACCGCGAACCGCATCGGCAGCAGGGGGCCCTGGGCCGCCAGTTCGTCCAGGACGGCCTGGTGGGCGAGCAGGTCCCGGCGACGGGGCCGCAGTCTCTCGGGTGCCGCCGACACCGCCGCGCACAGCCCGGACCCGGTGAGGAGCCGTACTTCGGCGCCGTCGACGCCCGGTGAGCGGGGGGTGGTGGTGCCGGCGGGGGTGATGCCGTAGACGTACAGGGCCCCGCCGGCGCCGGCGCCGGTGACGGCGTCGATGGTGGGGGCGGTGGGGGCGGTGGGGGCGCTCATTCGTCCTCCGTGTCCGTGCGCCGGCGGGGGCGGCTGCGGGGCCGGTCGTCCTCGTCACGGGAGCGTGCGGCCGGGCGGCTGCGGGGGCGCTGCGTACCGCGGCCGCGTTCGGCGCGCTCCAGGGGCCGCTCCCGCTCGTCCTCCGGCTCCTCGGCCTCTTCCTCCTCGGGCGTGAGGATGTCGCGCACCTTGTCGGTGAGGGAGCGCGCCGTCCGCTTGGCGCCCGCGCGGCCCACGGTCTTGGCGACCGGGCTGCCGAACATCTCGGGTACGGTCTTGGAGCGCACGTCGTGCTCCAGGTCGAGGCGGTTGCACGCCTCGGCGAACCGGAGATACGTGTCGACACTCGCCACCACGATGCGGGCGTCGATCTTGAGGATCTCGATGCCGACCAGGGAGACGCGTATGAAGACGTCGATCACCATGCCGCGGTCGAGGATCAGTTCGAGGACGTCGTAGAGGGTTCCGGCGCGGGGCGCGCAGACGACCTCGTCGTCGTAGGTGATCATGCGGGGGTTGTCCTTCCGGGGGCGGGTGTCACGGCCGGCTCACTGGTCCTGGGCACCGCGCCGGTAGCGCGCGACCCTGCGGTACTGGACCAGGTCGCCCGCAGCGTCCAGCTCGACCTCGTAGGTCGCGAGAAGGCTGGTGGTGTCGGGGATGCGGGCCACTTCCAGCACGTCCACGTTGACGATCCAGCCGCCGTCCTCGCGGCGGCACACCGCGGAGACGCCCTCCAGGCGGTGCCGGATCAGCTCGTCGAGGGCGTCGGCGGCGCGCTGGGCGGCGTCCCGGGCGCCCCGCACGCCACGCTCGCGCGTGGTCGTGGACGTCGTGCGGCGCCGCAGCTCGCCAGGTTCTGTCATGCTGCCCACTCTGGCCGCGGGCCCCGGCCCGCGCGTGCTCAGTTACCCCATCCGGGGTGGCCGGGCGGTGTCAGGCGCCGGTGCGGCGGCAGTGCAGGAAGAGCTGCGGCTCCGGGCGCGCCTCGGGGTGGGTGGGCGTGAACAGCGTCGCCTCCTGCGCGAGCACCTCCAGGCCGGCCCCCTCCACCAGGTCGGTGAGGTCCTGCGTGGGGAAGCTGGTCACGCGCACCGGCTGGCCCATGAAGGTGGCCTCGACGCCCTCCACGTCCAGCGGCACGGTGGCCAGGACCAGGAACCCGCCGGGTGCCACCAGCCGCGCCAGCTGCCGTACGAGGTCGGTCTGCTCCTTCCGGTCCAGCTGGAGCAGCGAGAAGTACACGCAGACGGCGTCGAAGGAGCCCTCCGCGAGCGGTACGTCCCGGATGTCGGCGCACCGGAAGGCGGCGCCCGGCACCTGCCGTGCCGCCAGCTCCACCATGACGGGGGAGACGTCGACGCCCAGCACCTCGTGCCCGGCGTCCGCGAGGGTCTCGGCGGTGGGGCGGCCGGTGCCGCTGCCCACGTCCAGCACCCGGCTGCCCGGCGCGAGCCGCGCGAGCAGCCAGTCCAGAGAGCGCCGGTGCGCCTTCGACCCGGCGAACGCCTTCTCAGCCGCGTACCGGGCCCGGCAAGGGCGCGGCTACGCGTCGTCGTCCGGCGCCGTCCCCGGTTCCGCCATCCGGCGGTGGGCCTTGGCCTTCATCCGGTCCGGCAGCACCTTGTCCGCCACCCCCTGCGCCCTGGTCCTCGCCGAGCCGGTGACCAGCTTGCCGCGGCCCTTCATCACCGCGTCGAACGCCTGCCGCGCGACCTGCGCCGGGTCGTCCTTCGGCATCGTGCCGACCTTCGTGTCCTCCATACCGGCCCGCCGGAAGAAGTCCGTGTCGGTGGGGCCCGGCATGAAGGAGGTGACCGTGACGCCGGTGTCCGCGACCTCCTCCTGGAGCGCCTGGGCGAAGGACTGCACGAAGGACTTCGACGCGTTGTACACCGACTGGAAGGACCCCGGCATCGTCGAGGCGATCGAGGACGTGAACATCAGCCGCCCCACCCCGTGCGCCACCATGTCCCGCAGCAGCGGCTTGGCGAGCCGCACGGTCGAGGTGACGTTGAGGTCGATGACGGACTGGTCGTCCGCCGGGTCGGTGTCGACGAAGGCGCCGCCCTGCCCCACCCCGGCGTTGAGCGCCGCCACGTCCACCGGCAGCCCGGTCAGCGCCGCGACCAGGTGATCCACGCCCGCGGCCGTCCGCAGGTCCGCGCGGACCGCCCGCACCTCGGCGCCGGTCTCCCGCAGCCGCGCGGCGGCGTGCTCCAGCCGCTCGTCCTCGGCGTTGACCACGAGGTCGTAACCGTGCCCGGCGAACAGCGCGGCGAGTTCGTACCCGATGCCGCTGGACGCCCCGGTGACCAGGGCGAGCGGCCTGCTGTCGTCCATGACTCCTCCGTCCGGCCCGTCGTGCCCGGCAGCCCGGGTTCCCCGGATCCCGGCGTCCAACAGGACCGGGCCCTACGCGTCACGCAGCCGACCGGTACACCCGCGCCCGCAGCCGACCGGTACACACGCGTCACGCGGCCGAACCGGTACACACGCGTGACGCGGCCGGACCGGTGTTCACATGTCGCGCGGACGCGCCCCCTCCAGCCCCAGATCCACCGGCCCCCGCACGAGTACGTCGTCCAGCGGCGCCCCGCTGAGCAGCACCCGCGTGAACAGCGGCCCGCTGACCGCCTCGACCACCAGCCCCGGATCGGTGCCGACGGCCGGCTCGCCGCGCTCGACACCGCGCCGGACCATCACCACGGCCCGGTCCAGGCGCTCGCTCCGGTACGGGCCGCGCCGGTCCTCCAGGGTGTCGTCGTACTCGACGCTCAGCCGCGGCAGCGCCCGGCCCTGCGCGGTGCCCAGGAGCCGGACCAGTGCGGAGAGGAAGGCCAGCAGGTCGTCCCGGACCCGCCCGGTGTCCGGGACCGGCGGGCGGCGTCCAGTTCGGTGGTCAGCGCGTCCAGAATCAGGTTCTCGCGCGTGCCCCAGCGGCGGTACACGGACGTCTCGTGCACACCCGCCGCCGGGCGACGGCGCCCACGGTCACGCCCGCCAGCCGCCAGCACGGCGTCCGGCACGGCCCGCCGCATCCTCTCCCCACGGCGGCGCAGGGGCGGGGCGACGGGATCCGGAGAGGTCATCGCATCCGCTTGAAGCGAGTCGTCCTGCGTCAGGTGTGCGGTTGACGCAAGTCGTCCTGCGATGGATCGTCCGGCCCGTCCGGCCCGTCCGGCCCGTCCGGCCCGCCGACCGTACCGTGGAGGTCCCGTCATGGAGCGGATGCTCGCCGCCCGCCTGCACGTCCCGAGCCGCACACTGCGGCTGGAGGAGGTACCCCGCCCGCAACCGGACCCGGGCGAGATCCCGGTCAAGGTCGAGGCGGCCCGGGGTGTGCCTCTCCGACGTGCACCTCGTCGACGGCACCCTCACCTCGCTGCTCCTGCCCGGCGACACCGTCACCCTCGGCCACGAGGTCTCCGGCACCGCGCCGAGGTCGGCGACGGCGTCACCGCCTGGACACCGGGGCAGCGGGTCGTGCTGTACGCCGGTGAGTCGCGCGACGGCGGCACCTACACGCGGGGCGTCGACTACGACGGCGGCTGGGCCGAGTACGCCCTGTCCGCCGCCGGCGCCCTGACCGCACTGCCCGACGCCATCCCCTTCGAGCAGGGCGCGATCATCCCGGACGCCGTGTCCACGCCCTGGGGCGCCACCACCGACACCGGCGGCGTCCGGCCCGGCGAGGCGGTCGGCGTGTGGGGCGTCGGCGGTCTCGGCGTGCACGCCGTGCAGGTGCTGCGGGCCGTCGGGCCGTCGGGGCCTGCCCGGTCGTCGCCGTCGACCTCGACCCCGCCGCCCGCGAACGCGCCCTCGCGGCCGGTGCCGACCTCGCCCTCGACTCCGCCGACCCCGCTCTGCGGGACGCGGTGCGCGCCCTGCCCGGCGGGGCGTGACCCGGCGCCGCGTTCGACTTCGCGGACGTACCGGCGGTGCGCGAGCGGGCCGTGTCCGTCCTCGGGCCGAAGGGGCGGCTGGTCCTGGTGGGCCTGACGAACCGGCCGCTCACCCTCACCGACGGGACCCGCCTCAGCTACCTCCAGCAGCGGATCCTCGGCCACTACGGCTCCGACACGCCCGTCGCCGCGCCCCGGATCCTGGCGCTGATCCAGGGCGGACGGCTCGACTTCTCCGGCTCCATCAGCGGGGTGTTCCCGCTGGCTGATGCCGCCGACGCGGTCGCGCGGCTGGAGAAGAAGGAGGACCGCTCGGTCCGGCTCATCCTGCGCCCGTGACGTGAGCGATCGGCCTCGATCGCGCGGCGGTTGAACGCTCCGGCCCCCGACTCCGTATGGAGCCGGGGCAGTTCATGTCCGAGTCCGTCACGACAGCAGGAGCACGCCTTGGGACACAACAGGCGCAGACGCCCGACGGGGGCGCGACGCGCGACCTTCGGAGCGGTGGCGCTGATACTGGGAGGCAGCGGCCTGGTGGCCGTGAACGTCATCGCCTCCGCGACCGAGTCCGGCAACGCCGCGGTCCCCCTGGGCAGTTCCGGCGTGGCGGCCACCGTCGACTGCCCCGACCTCGCCGAACGGCTCACCGCGGTACCGGAGGCGGCGCGGCCGGAGGTCGACCCGCTGCTCGCCGAGCTGGACGCGCAGGTCGCCACCGCCTACCAGCGGCTCCAGGAAGCCGCCCGCACCGCCGACGACGGCAAGCTCGACGAGGCGGGCCTTCTCGACCCGTTGAAGAAGGACCGGGCCGCGACGATCGAGCGCATCGCCGCCGCCATCGACAAGGCCGGCGACCGCCCGGGAGGACTCGACACACTGGCGGAGTGCACCCTGCGCCGCACGGAGGTCACACCGGTCGCGACAGAGAACGGCAGCGGGAGTGGCAGCCCGGAGGGGCAGGAAGGCGGCCAGGGCCAGGGCCAGGAGCAGGGGCAGGAACAAGGCCAGGAGGGTCAGGGCGAGGGCGCCGGGGGAGAAGACGCCGGGGGGACGGGGCAGGAACAGCCCGGCAACGGCGGACAGGCCGGGAACGGCCCCGTCGCGGCGGACTACGCCGACATCACGTCCGTCCAGCCCGGCGCCGCCGAGGCACCCGAGCAGGAGAACGCCTCTCGCGGCTCCTTCGTCACCAGCTGCGGTGTCAACGCCGAGGGCCGGTTCAACTCGGACAACCTGATCGCCGCCCCCGGCGTCGGCAACGGTGCCCACCACTTCCACGACTACGTCGGCAACCTCGACAACGACGCCTTCTCCAGCGACGACGACCTCGCCGCCGCCGACACCACCTGCGCCGACAAGGGCGACAAGTCCTCGTACTACTGGCCCGTGGTCCGGCTCCAGAACGGCGCCGCCGAGCAGGACGCCCGGTCGCCCGGCGGCGGCATCGAGGGCAACGCCGGCGAGATCGTCACCCCGGCCGAGGTCACGCTCACCTTCCAGGGCAACGAGCGGGACAAGGTCGTCGAGATGCCGCGGCTGCTGCGCATCATCACCGGCGACGCCAAGTCCTTCGTCAACGGCCCCGCCAACGCCAACGCCTCCTGGAGCTGCACCGGGTTCGAGGACCGGCAGCTGAAGGACAAGTACCCGCTGTGCCCGTCCGGCAGCGACGTGGTGCGCACCTTCACCTTCCAGAGCTGCTGGGACGGCCGCAACATCGACAGCGCCAACCACCGCACCCACATGGCCTTCGCCGCCGCCGACGGCGCCTGCCCCGAGGGCTTCAAGGCGATCCCGCGCCTGGTGCAGCGCGTCGTGTACGACATCGACGCGCCCAGTCTCCAGGACGGCGGGAAGACGGTGCCGCTGTTCGCCGTGGACTCCTTCCCGGAGCAGCTGCACAAGCCGGTCACCGACCACAGCGACTTCATCAACGTCTTCGAAGAGGGCCTGATGCGGGAGATGGTCGACTGCATCAACTCCGGCCGTACGTGCGGCGCGGGCCAGGGTGAGGACCCGCAGGAGCAGCCCACCGAGAACCCCGGCGCGACCGAGAATCCCGGCGCGACCGAGAATCCCGGCGCGCCCGAGAACCCCGGCGCGCCCGAGAACCCCGGCGCGCCCGAGAACCCCGGCGCGACCGAGAATCCCGGCGGGACCGAGGCTCCTGACGACGGCCAGGACGACGGCCAGGGCGGGGAGCAGCCGGGCGACGGCGGAACCGAGCAGCCGGGCGGCGACGGCAAGAACGACGACAGGGGTGACGGTCAGGACGACGGCAAGTCCCCCGAGCAGAACGGCGGTCAGGGCGACACCGCCGCGCCCCCCGCAAAGGACCAGGGCGCCGACCCCGCCCCGGCCGCCGAGCCGAAGTCCGCGACCACGTCCGCGGCCGCACCGACGGCCACCCCGGCCGAGGGTACCGACACCGACACCGGCACCGGCACGGAAGACACGGCCGCCGGATCGGCCCCCGCCCCGCAGACGCAGACGCAGACGCAGCGCCAGACACAAGCGCAGGCCCAGGCAGAGCCGCAGGGCGGCCTCGCCGAGACCGGCAACAGCCTCGGCCTGTGGCCCGCCGCACTCGGCGGCGTCCTCTTCGCCGGCGGCTGCGTGCTGCTGATCCGCTCCCGGCGGCGCGCGCTGTGACGGCACGATGACGGCGTCGTGAAAGACGGGCGGGCGGGGGAGGCACCCCGCCCGTCCGTCGCGTGTCGCACAGGGTGAGACGGTCCCGCGAACCGCCCCGGCGACGGCCGCGGTGCGGTATACGTCGCCGCATGGACTACTTCGACCTCGGCACCCACGGCCGCCCCGTGACGACCTCGTCCCCCGAGGCCCAGCGCTGGTTCGACCGCGGGCTGGTGTGGACGTACGCCTTCCACCACGAGGAGGCCGTCGCTTGCTTCGAGGCCGCCGCCGCGGCCGACCCGGACTGCGCGATGGCCCACTGGGGCATCGCCCACGCCCTCGGCCCCAACTACAACAAGCCGTGGGAGGCGTTCGACGCCGAGGAGCTGACCCGGACCGTCGACCGCACCCACGCCGCCGTCGAACGCGCCCACGAGAAGGCGGCCGGCGCCACGCCCGTCGAACGCGCCCTGATCGGCGCCCTGCGCGCTCGCTACCCGCAGGCGAACGCCGTCGAGGACTGCTCGGTGTGGAACGCGCCGTACGCCGACAGCATGCGCGCCGCCCATGAACTGGCACCGCACGACCTCGACGTGGCCGCCCTCTACGCCGACGCGCTGATGAACCTGACGCCCTGGCAGCTGTGGGACCTGCGCACCGGACGGCCCGCCGAGGGCGCCCGCATTCTGGAGGCCAAGGCGGTCCTAGACCGCGCCCTGGCGGCCGACGGCGGGCTCGACCACCCCGGCGTCCTGCACCTGTACGTCCACCTGATGGAGATGTCCCCGACCCCCGAGGCCGCCCTCACCGTCGCCGACCGGCTGCGCGGCCTGGTCCCCGACGCCGGGCACCTCCTGCACATGCCGTCCCACCTCGAAGTGCTGTGCGGCGACTACCGGCACGTGGTCTCCGACAACACCGCCGCGATCGCCGCCGACGAGAAGTACCGCGCGCGGGCCGGGGCGATGAACTTCTACACCCTGTACCGCTCGCACAACTACCACTTCCGCATCTACGGCGCGATGTTCCTCGGCCAGTCACGGGTGGCCCTGGAGACGGCCGAGGCGCTGGAGGCGTCGATCCCCGAGGAACTGCTGCGCGTGGAGAGCCCGCCGATGGCCGACTGGCTGGAGGGCTTCCTCGCCATGCGGGTGCACGTCCTGATCCGCTTCGGCCGCTGGGCGGACATCCTCCGCCTCCCGTTCCCCGCCGACCCGCGCCTGTACTGCGTGACCACCGCGATGCTCCACTACGCGCGCGGCGTCGCCCTCTCCGCCACCGGCAGGATCGCCGAGGCCGAGGCCGAACGCGCCCTGTTCCGCGAGGCCGCCGCCCGGGTCCCCGAGACCCGCACCCTGTTCAACAACACCTGCGCCGACCTCCTCGCCATCGCCTCCGCGATGCTCGACGGCGAACTGGAGTACCGCAAGGGCGCGTTCGCCACCGCCTTCGCCGCCCTGGAACGCTCGATCGAGCTGGACGACGGCCTCCCCTACGACGAACCCTGGGGCTGGATGCAGCCCACCCGGCACGCGTACGGCGCCCTCCTCCTCGAACAGGGCCGGGTCGCCGAGGCCGAGGCGGTCTACCGCGCCGACCTCGGCCTGGACGACAGCCTGCCCCGCCCCCTCCAGCACCCGGGCAACGTCTGGGCCCTGCACGGCCTCCACGAGTGCCTGGTCCGGCTCGGCCGGCCGGGGGAGGCCCGTATCGTGGCCCAGCAGCTCACCCTCGCCACCGCGCTCGCGGACGTCCCCGTCGAGGCGTCCTGCTTCTGCCGCCTCGACACCGGCCCCGCCGCCGGCACCGGTCCCGTCGGCGCCGCCGGCACCGAAGCCGGCTGCTGCGGCACGCGGCACCACGGCTGACGGTGTCCGCCGCGCCCCGGACGGGACCGTACGATGGCGCCCTGGGCAGGCGCACGGCGGCGGAAGGAGGCGGGTCGTGACGGATCACCGGCGTCCACGGCGGCGGGGGCAGGGCGAGCTGGAGGCGCTGGTGCTGTCGGCGCTGCGCGAGGCGGACGGCCCCGCGACCGCCGGCTGGGTGCAGGAGCACCTCGGCGGCGACCTCGCCTACACCACGGTGATCACGATCCTCACCCGCCTCCTGGAGAAGGGCGCCGTCGGCCGCGAGCGCGCGGGCCGGTCCTTCGCCTGGACCCCCGCCTCCGACCAGGCGGGCCTCGCCGCCCGGAAGATGCGCAAGGTGCTCGACGCCGAGAGCGACCGGGAGGCGGTGCTCGCCAGCTTCGTCAGCGGCCTCGGCCCGGACGACGAACGACTGCTGCGCGACCTGCTGGGGCAGGCGGGCGACGCGGGGGACGACTGACACCGGATGGGGGTCTTCGTCTTCCTGCCGCTGGTCCTGCCGCTGGTCCTGCGTTCCTCGTCCTGCGCACCGCGACCCCGCTCTGAGCGGCCCGGATCTCAGCCACCCGGCGCCGAGCGACCCCGCTCCGAGCGGCTCGGCTCACTCGATCGGGTGAGGGAGCGATCCGGACCCATCCGGATCCCGACCGGCTCCGGATTCCCTCTGTGAGACGAGAACGGAGCAGTTCGTGACACCGCGGCACTCGGTCCCCGAGTACGCGTGACGCGGCGCTCCGAGCGCCCTTTTCCTCATCCGCCTGTGCCGAAGCAGTCTTCGTGCTGCCCTTTTCCGGGAGATCCCATGAACGCCCGAATCCGTCGCACCGCCGTCGCCGTCACCGCGGCCGCCGTCCTGCCGCTGTCCCTGGCCGCGTGTTCCGACGCCGACGACAGCGGGTCCTCGGACTCCGCCCAGGCCGCGTCCTCGGCGCCCGCCTCGGCCGGCGACCAGTCGGCCGACACCTCCGGCGGCATGTCCGACTCGGACGAGCCCTTCGGCCCGGGCTGCGTCTCGGTACCCAAGGACGGTGCCGGTTCTTTCGACGGCATGGCCCAGGACCCGGTGGCCACGGCTGCCTCCAACAACCCGGCCCTGTCCACGCTGGTCACCGCCGTGAAGAAGGCCGGTCTGGTCGACACCCTCAACAACGCCCAGAACATCACCGTGTTCGCGCCGACCAACGACGCCTTCGCCAAGATTCCGAAGGCCGACCTGGACAAGGTCCTCAACGACAAGGCGCAGCTCACCAAGATCCTCACATACCACGTGGTGGGCCAGCGGCTGACCGCCGACAAGCTGGGGAACGGCTCCTTCGAGACCCTGGAGAAGTCGAAGCTGACCACGTCCGGTTCGGGCGAGTCCTACACGGTCAACGACTCCGCGAAGGTCGTCTGCGGCAACGTGAAGACCGCCAACGCCGAGGTGCACATCATCGACACCGTCCTCATGCCGCAGAGCTGACGCCCGAGCGGGCGCCAGGGCGTCGGGGGAGGTCAGGCAGACGGCCGCCCCCGACGGCGTGAAGGCCCCGTCACAGCTTGCGGAAGCCAGTCGAACCCGCCTGACGGGTCAGGGAATCCGGTGCGGATCCGGAGCTGACGCGCAGCGGTGAGGGGGACGGACGGGAGACGGGCCACTGGTCGGCGTACCCCGTCCGGGAAAGCGTCCCGAGCGGTCGAACCCGAGTCCGAGGACCTGCTGGCACCCGCGCCTCGGCACGGCGCGGGCCCCACCGTACGGACGGGCTTCGCGCATGAGCCCTCGACGCCAGAGGATCTTCCCTGCCCGCGGCACGCCGCGCCGGCCTCGTCCGCGCCCTCCGTCCCGCCCGCCTGCTCCGCCACCGCCCCCTGCGTGGCGGCGTCCTGCCGCTGACCGGCGCCCTGCTGGTGTCGGGCTGCGGCTCCGGGGGCAGTGCGAGCGACCCCGCCGCGCCGGCGAAGGGGGGCGCCGGGCACCCCCGTACCGTCGAGAACCGCGGGCAGGAGGTGAAGGTCGCCGCCGCGCCGCAGCGCGCGGTCTCGCTCAACCAGGGCACCACGGAGATCCTGCTCTCGCTGGGGTCGGCCGGCCGCATGGCGGGCACCGCCACCAGGACCGACCCGGTCATGAAGGGGCTGGAGAAGGCCGACTCGGGCGTGCCCCGCCTCGCCGACGACATGCCGGCCCTGGAGGCGGTCCTGGACACCGAACCCGACTTCGTCGCCGCCTCCTCCGCCTCCACCCTCGGCACCGGCGGCGTGGCCACCCGCGAGCGGTTCGCCCAGCTCGGCGCCCAGAGACCCGCTCGGCTTCAGGGTCACCGTGTCCTCCGGGTGCGGTACAGGACGAGGACGAAGGCGGGGACGCCGATCAGCGAGGTGACCACGCCCACGGGGACTTCCTGGGGTTCGAGGACGGTGCGGGCCGACGTGTCGACCCACGCCACGGACACCGCCCCGGTCGGCGCGTACACCGGCAGCGCCCCGGAAACGACGGCTTCCAGCATCGCCTTCGCCTGACAGTTCGGCGACGGCGTGTGACGACCGATCAGCAAGGTGGCCACACTTCGTAGCGTGCCGTGGGCGGGCGGACGCAACGCGGGGCGCGCCGGGCGCCGGGTGTGGGGTTGTGCCCCGGCCTCGGGTGCTGCTGGCGAACCAATCCCGACGCCCGGCCAGGAACCCGACGCCGCGCCCGGCTGATTCGCCCGCAGCGCCCGCCGATCGCCTTGGGCCCACCGGCCGTCGCCTCCCGGCCGCGCAGCCCGCGCTCGACGCCGGCCGTGTCCCGGTCAGGCCGGCATCGGCAGGGCGGCGATCGGCTCGGTCGTCGGCGCGCGGGAGCCGCCGGTGGGTTCGACCGTGATGCCGATACCCGCCGCGTCGTCCACGGTGCCGGACATCAGGACCGCCTGGCTGGTGCGGGAGGGGTTCATCAGGCCCGCCGAGCGCATCGTGCCGTGGTCGTCGAACCAGAGCTGGTACACGTGCCCGTGCGGCGGCTCGGACATGCCGGAGGCCAGGAAGACCGCCCGGTCCTGGTTCGCGGAGACCACCAGCGTGCCGCTCGCCCCGCCGGCCAGGCGCGCGGTGCGGGACCGGGCGTCGGGGGCGGCCAGCACCGCCGCCAGTTCGTCGGCCCGCTGCTCCGCCCGCGTCGCGCGCTCGTCGGCGTCCCGCGCCTGGTCGTGCCGCCACACCGCCGTGCCGCCCAGCCCGGCCGCCACCGCGACACACGCGGCCAGCGCCCACCGGGCCAGTCCCCGGCCCCGGCTCCGCTCGCCGGACACGCCGCGGTGCGCGCGCTGTACCGCTCCGCCGTCCGGCGGCACCTGGCGCACGGTGGTGATGCGGTGCAGCACCTGGTCCCGGAGCACGGGACGGGGTGTGACCGTAGCGGCCAGCCCGAGCCGGGCCGCCGTCGCGGCGAACTCCCGGTTCTCCTGGGCGCAGGCGTCGCACCCGGCCAGGTGGCGTTCGAACGCGGCCCGTTCGTCGTCGGACAGGGCGTGCAGGGCGTAGGCGCCCGTCAGCCCGTGCGGATCCTCGGTGCGCGTCACGCGCTCACCCCCAGGCAGTCGCGGAGTCGGATGAGGCCGTCGCGCAGCCGGGTCTTGACCGTGCCGAGCGGCAGCGCGAGTGCCTCGGCGACCTGCCGGTGGGTCAGGCCGCGGTAGAAGGCGAGGGTGACGGACTGCCGCTGGATCTCGGTCAGGGTGCGCAGACAGCGCCGTACCTGCTCCTGTTCTAGCCGCGTCTCCACCTGTTCGGTCACCTCGTCGTACTCCGGCGTACGCTCCAGCAGCGCGGCCCGGTGGTCGCGGGCCGCGGCGGCCTCGACCGACCGCACCCGGTCCACGGCCCGCCGGTGGGCGAGGGTGAGGATCCAGTTCACCACCGTGCCGCGCTCGGGCCGGTAGCGCGGCGCCGTGCGCCACACCTCCACCAGCACCTCCTGCGCGACCTCCTCCGACTGCGCCCGGTCGCGCAGCACCGCGCGGGCCACCCCCAGCACCGACCCGGCCACCGCGTCGTACACCGCGGCGAAGGAGTCCTGGTCGCCGAGGGCCACCTCACGAATGAGCTGTTGCAGATCGGGCTGGGCCGAGGGGTTTCTGCCGATGTGTACGGCTTCCTTCACGAGGGTGTCTCCCAGGGAGTGCGACGAGCGGGGTGTCCCCGCGTAATACGGGGCCGCGCGGCCCGCGGATTGGTCCGGAAGCCCACCCGGTGCCGGGGGCGGGCCCGCGCGTGCGGACCGGAGGACGCCCACCCTCCCACGCCGCCCGTCACCGCCGGGCGCGGCTACACTGTCCGCCGCCCGAGCCGGAGCGGGGCGGCCGCGCACCCCGTACCCGCGCAGCCCGTACCCGCGCACCCGCCCCGCCGTACCCGTCCGATCAGCGAAGGCCCGTACCCACCGTGTCCCACACCTGGCCCACCCGCGCCGAGACCGGCGCCGACGCCGCCGCCGTCCGGGAGACCGTCCGCGCCGCCTTCCCCACCGCCGCCGAGGCCGACCTCGTCGACGCGCTCCGCGCCGACCCCGGGGCGTGGATCGAGGGGCTGTCCCTCGTCGCGGTGGACGACGACGACCGGCCCGTGGGCCACGCCCTGCTGACCCGCTGCCACATCGGGGACGTGCCCGCGCTCTGCCTCGCCCCCGTCGCCGTACGGCCCGAGCGGCAGCGCACCGGCGCCGGTGCGGCGGCCGTACGCGCTGCCCGGCACCTGGGGGAGCGGTACGTCGTCGTCCTCGGACACCCGGAGTACTACCCCCGGTTCGGCTTCACCCGCGCCTCCGCGCACGGCATCGGCCTCACCATCGACGTACCGGACGAGGCGCTGATGGCCCTGGCCCTGGACGACGCGCACCCGCTGCCGGCGGGCACCGTCCGGTATGCGGCGCCCTTCGGGATCTGACCCTCCCCACGACGCACGGCGGGGGCGCGCCGACCGGTGCGGTCGGTGCGCCCCCGTCCGGGACAGCTCGGCGGCTACGCGACCGGTGCCACGCCCTTGTCCGTCGGAACGGCGTCGTCGCCGGACCCACCGGAACCATCGGCCTCACTGGACCCATCGGCCTCACTGGACCCATCGGCCTCACTGGACCCATCGGCCTCACTGGACCCATCGGCCTCACTGGACCCATCGGCCTCACTGGACCCATCGGCCTCACCGGACCCATCCGCCTCAACGGCTCCACCGGCCTCGCCCGACTCCTCGGCGAGGCGCTCCGTACCGCTGGTGGTCTTCAGCGGCTTCTCCTTCAGGAACACGACGACGACCAGCGCGAGCACCGCGAACGGCGTCGCGACGAGGAAGAGGTCGGCCGTGGCCACGGCGTACGCGTGCTGGACGACGGCCCGCATCGGCGCGGGCAGGCAGCATGGAGATGTTGGGGACACCGCCGCCCGAGTCGCCGCCCGGCGTGGCGATGCCCGCGTCGCGCAGGCCCTTGGCCGTCTCGGTGGCGACCCGGCTGGCGAGGATCACGCCGAGGACGCTGACGCCGATGGTGCCGCCCATGCTGCGGATGAAGGACAGCACGGAGGTCGCGCGGCGGCGGCGCTGATCGCCTCGACGGTGACCTTCTCCGCCCCGTTTTCGGCGGCGAGCCGCACCGCGGGGATGCCGGGGTCGGCGCCGGTGACGGCCGTGCTGTTCTCCCGCCACTCACGGCATGCCGGGACACTTCCCCCGGCGGCCCCCGAAGTGACCCGAACGGCCCTCTCGGGTAACCGGTCCGGCGGCGCAGGGTTGGGATGTGCACGGGGGGTCACCCCGGAGATGCACCGGCCGCCCGCGCGCCCATGCGGCCCGATCGCTGTCCCGACCCGGAAGGACCCACGATGTCCGTCGACACGCAGCAGGCGCCCCCGGGGCTCACCGACGACGAAGTCGCCACCCTGGACGCCCACTGGCGCGCCGCCAACTACCTGGCCGTCGGCCAGATCTACCTGCTGGCCAACCCGCTGCTCGCCGAACCCCTGCGCCCCGAGCACGTCAAGCCCCGCCTGCTCGGCCACTGGGGCACCTCGCCCGGCCTCAACCTGGTCCACACCCACCTCAACCGCGTCATCAAGGCCCGCGACCTGGACGCCCTGTGCGTGTGGGGCCCCGGCCACGGCGGGCCCGCCGTACTGGCCAACGCGTGGCTGGAGGGGTCGTACACCGAGACGTATCCGGACATCACCCGGGACGGGGCCGGCATGACCCGGCTGTTCAAGCAGTTCTCCTTCCCCGGCGGCGTCCCGAGCCACGTCGCCCCCGAGACCCCCGGCTCCATCCACGAGGGCGGCGAACTCGGCTACGCCCTCTCGCACGCGTACGGCGCCGCCTTCGACCACCCCGGCCTGGTCGTCGCCTGCGTCGTCGGCGACGGCGAGGCGGAGACCGGCCCGCTGGCGGCCTCCTGGCACTCCAACAAGTTCCTCGACCCCGTCCACGACGGCGCCGTCCTGCCGATCCTGCACCTCAACGGCTACAAGATCGCCAACCCCACCGTCCTGGCCCGCCTCCCCGAGGCCGAACTCGACGAACTCCTGCGCGGCTACGGCCACGACCCGATCCACGTCACCGGCGACGACCCCGCCGCCGTCCACCGGGCGATGGCCCGCGCGATGGACACCGCCCTGGACCGCATCGCCGCCTTCCAGCGCGCCGCCCGCGAGAAGGGCGCCACCGACCGCCCCCGCTGGCCCATGATCGTGCTGCGCACCCCCAAGGGCTGGACCGGGCCGGCCGAGGTCGACGGACTGCCCGTGGAGAACACCTGGCGCGCCCACCAGGTCCCGCTGTCCGCCGTACGCACCCATTCCGAGCACCTCGCCCAGCTGGAGCAGTGGCTGCGCTCCTACCGGCCCGAGGAGCTGTTCGACGACACCGGCGCCCCGCGCCCCGCCGTCCTCGCCGGCGTCCCCGAGGGCCCGCGCCGCCTCGGCGCCACCCCCTTCGCCAACGGCGGCCTGCTCCTGCGCGAACTGCCGCTGCCGCCGCTGGACAAGCACGCCGTCCCCGTCGACCAACCCGGCGCGACCCTGCACGAACCCACCCGGGTCCTCGGCGACGTCCTCCGGGACGTCATGGCCGGCACCGCCGACCGGCGCGACTTCCGCCTCGTCGGCCCCGACGAGACCGCCTCAAACCGCCTCCAAGCCGTGTACGACGCCAGCGGCAAAGCCTGGCAGGAACGCACCCTGCCCGTCGACGAACACCTCGACCCGCACGGCCGGGTCATGGAGATCCTCTCCGAACACACCTGCCAGGGCTGGCTGGAGGGCTACCTCCTCACCGGCCGGCACGGACTCTTCTCCTGCTACGAGGCGTTCGTCCACATCGTCGACTCGATGGTCAACCAGCACATCAAATGGCTCCGCGTCACCCGTCGCCTGCCCTGGCGCGCCCCCATCGCCTCCCTCAACTACCTGCTCACCTCACACGTGTGGCGCCAGGACCACAACGGCTTCTCCCACCAGGACCCCGGCTTCGTCGACCACATCCTCAACAAGAGCCCCGAGGCCGTACGGGTCTACTTCCCGCCGGACGCCAACACCCTGCTCTCCGTCGCCGACCACGCCCTGCGCAGCCGCGACTACGTCAACGTCATCGTCGCCGGCAAACAGCCCTGCTTCGACTGGCTCTCGATGGACGAGGCCCGCGTGCACTGCGCGCGCGGCGCCGGCATCTGGGAGTGGGCCGGCACCGAGGACGGCAGCCGCGAACCCGACGTGGTGCTCGCCTGCGCGGGTGACGTCCCCACCCAGGAGATACTGGCCGCCGCCCAGCTGATCCGCCGCCACCTGCCCGACCTCGCCGTGCGCGTGGTCAACGTCGTCGACATCGCCCGGCTGCTGCCCGGCGGGGAACACCCGCACGGCATGAGCGAGTTCGAGTACAACGGGCTGTTCACCGTCGACCGGCCGGTCATCTTCGCCTACCACGGCTACCCCTGGCTGATCCACCGGCTCGCCTACCGCCGCACCGGCCACACCCACCTGCACGTACGCGGCTACAAGGAGATCGGGACCACCACCACCCCCTTCGACATGGTCCTCGGCAACGACATGGACCGCTACCGCCTCGTCATGGACGTCATCGACCGCGTCCCCGGCCTCGCCGTGCGCGCGGCGGCCGTACGGCAGCGGATGGAGGACGCGCGGCTGCGCCACCACGACTGGATCCGCGAACACGGCGTCGACCTGCCGGAGGTCGCCGACTGGTCCTGGGACGGCTGACGCACCGGCCGGGCACCGGCACCGCCCGCCGGTGCCCGGCACCCGCGCGAAAGGAGCCACCGCGGTGACCGCGACCCCCTCGACCTGGGACTACGTCCACTACGACCCCGCCGAGGAGCGGCTGCGCGAGTCCCTGTGCACGCTCGGCAACGGCTACTTCGCCACCCGCGGCGCCCTGCCCGAGTGCGCCGCCGACGACGTCCACCACCCCGGCACCTATGCCGCCGGCTGCCACAACCGCCTCACCTCCACCGTCGCCGGACGCGAGGTGGGGAACGAGGACATGGTCAACCTGCCCGACTGACTGCCCCTGCGCTTCCGGCCCGTCGGCGGCGCCTGGCTCACCCCGGACACCACCGAGGTCCTCGTCCACCGCCAGACCGTCCACCCGGAGTCGGGCTGCTGGAGCGCCGCACCCGCTTCGGGCTCGGCGACGGACGCGTCCGGGCCGTGCGCCGACTGCGCCTGGTCCACATGGCCGGCCCCCATCTCGCCGCCCCGCGCGCCGAGTTCACGACGGCGGACGCACCGGCCTCGACGTGGGCGTCCCGGCCCGCGGGCTGCACGGGGAGGCGTACCGCGGCCATGTCTTCTGGGACGACGATCGCGGTGCCGGCGACCGGCCCGCTGCCCATCGACATCCGGCCGCCGGACCGCGAGGTGAGGCCGCGGCCCGGCGACCCCTGCCGGCTGGTGCTCCCGGACTGACGGAGGACACCGGGTCCGGCGTCAGCTCCAGAGCGGGTAGGTCACCACCTGCGGCGACCCGTCCGGCCTGCCGTCGGTGTAGGTCAGCGTCATCCGCGTGAAGTGCTGCTCGCCCGGGTCCGCCGCCCAGGGCTCCGGCCCGGACAGCCGTACGGTCACCGGGTACGAGTGGAAGGCGCCGACCGCGCAGTACGGGTCGCAGTCGTTGACGGCGTTGGTGCCCCGGCCGACCGCGCCGCTCGCGTCCCAGCGCGGCCAGTGCAGCGCGACCAGGCGGCTGTTGCCGTCCCCGCAGGCGAGCAGGAAGGACCCCGGCCGTACCTGCGGCTGCGAGGCGCAGTCGACCAGCACCGGATCGGACGAGGTCTGCTGCGTCCGGGCCGTGGGCTGCGACTGCTGCGTGCGCGCCGTGGGCTGCGCCGAGGGCGCCGCCCAGGCCGTGCTGAGGGGTAGTGCGAGCGCTGCGGCGGCACCGAGTGTGACCGCCGCCCGCGTCGGGTTCCTGCGGTTCCTGCCCATGTCTGCTCCCGGCCGTCTCGGGGTCCCTGGTCTCCGCTCTCCGTCCCTTCGCCGCTCCGGAACCGCGTCGCGCGGTTCTTCGTTCCGACGGTACGACCGGGTACGTGAACCCACCACTCGGACGGAGCGGCACCGCGACCGGCGCACGGCCCGCGCCGCCTGTGTCAGAAGTCGACCGGGTCCCGCACCAGCGGGCAGGTCATGCAGTGTCCGCCGCCCCGGCCCCGGCCCAGTTCCGCGCCGACGATGGTGACGACCTCGACGCGGGCCTCGCGCAGCAGGGCGTTGGTGAGGGTGTTGCGGTCGTAGGTGAACACCGCGCCGGGTTCCAGGGCGACGGCGTTGTTGCCGCCGTCCCACTGCTGGCGCTCCGAGGCGTCGGCGTCGCCGCCCGTCTCCACCACCCGCAGCGCCGGCAGCCCGAGCGCCTTGGCCACCACGTCCACGAAGGGGGTCGTGCCCTCGTCGACGACCTAGGGACCGCTCACTGACCGGTGCGCAGGTCCACGCCGCGCCGGGCCAGGTTCAGCACGCCCACGACGACGAGAGCGACACCCAGCAACTGCGGCAGCACCCACCAGCCCGCCCGTACGTCCTCCTGGTAGAGGACCACGCCGAGCATGAGGCTCACCGTCGCGTCGCCGAGGGTCAGCGCGGGCTGCGAGGCGACCAGCGGGCCGCCCTGCATGGCGTGCTCCAGCAGCAGCACGGCACACACCCCGGCCGCGGCGAAGCCGTACGTCTGCCAGGTGGTGAGGAAGCCGGGCACGCCGTCGTCGCCCAGGACGCGCATCGAGTCCTTCATCAGACCGGCCGTCAGCGCGTAGCAGACGGCGGTGGCCGTGCCGAGGCAGCCGGCGCGCGCCTTGCCGACGGGGCGTTTGATTCCTGCCGCCGCCAGCAGTACGGCCGCCCCCGCGCAGGCCGCCAGCGCGGGCACCCAGCGCGCCAGCGGGACCTCGGCGGACCCGCCGTCCGGAGCGGCCGACGCCAGCGCGACGCCGAGCCCCACGACCACCCCGCCCACCGCCAGCCACATGGCGTCGGGCATACGGCGGCCGGTCATCAGCGACGCCAGCAGCAGCGCCAGCGGAAGCTCCAGTACGAACAGGGGCTGGACGAGTGACAACGGCCCCGTCGCCAGCGCCACCGCCTGCCCCACCCCCGCCACCACGACGGCCAGCATCCCGCCGAGCCACACCGGACGGCGCAGCAGATCGACGATGAGCCCCGGGCGGAACCCCTGGGACTGCGGCACACTCAGCGCGGCACGCCGCTGGAGCACAGTGGCCAGCGCGTTGCTGAACGCGGCGAGGAGGGCGAAGAGCACCGGCAGGACGAAAGCCATCCACCGATCCTCACCCGGATTCCCCCGGGCCGCGCGCCGCCGCGCTCAGGCGTCGCTCTGGGCGCCGGATGTCCCGGCCTGCGTCCCGGCCGACATGTCGGCGGGCACCGCGGCGGGCGCCTCGGCGGCGGTGTAGTAGACCGACGTGCCCTGCTTGGTGCGCTGGGCCTGGTTCTTGGCGACCAGTCCCTCCAGCGTGGTGCGGACGACGGTGGGCCGGATGGTGCGCCCGGAGTGCGCCTCGCCCAGGGCGGTGGCGACCTCGGCGGCGGAGCGCGGCTCGGACTGCTCGGCGAGGTGGCTCCGGACGAGCTCGACCAGGGTGGGCTGCGCGGCGGCCTCGCCGGACTTTGCCTGCGCCTTCTTGGCGGCCGGCTTGGCGGCGGTGGGAGTGGTGGTGGCGGTGGTGCTGGTGGCGGTGGTGGTGGCCTTGGCGGCAGGGGCCTTCGTCTCCGCGGCGGCCTTGGTGGCGGTCGCCTTCGCGGTCTTCTTGGCGGCCTGCTTCGAGGCGGGCTTCGAGGCGGGCTTCGAAGGGGACTTGGCGGTCGCGGACTTGGTGGCCTGGGCCGGGGCGGCAGGTGTCTTGGTGGCGGCGGGCTTGGTCGCGGGCTTCGTGACGGCGGGCTCGGCGGCGGTCTTGGCCGTCCGCTTCGGCGCGGTGGTGCGCTTCGCGGTGCCGGCGGCCCTGCTGCCCTTGCCGGCCTTGCCGGTCCTGCCGTCCTCCTCCGCGCCGTCGCGCGGAGCGGGCACGGTGGCCGCGTCGGACACGGGCTCGGCGGCGGGGGTGGTGGCGGGGGCGGCGGGCGCGGAGATGCCGAGCGCCTGCTGCATGTTCACCAGCAGCGCGTGATCGTGCTGGAGACCGGCCAACTGCTGCTGGAGGGCAGTGATCTCCGCGCTGACACGTTCCTGCTCCTTGACGTTGCGCTCCAGGTCCTCGGTCACCTGGACGCTGTACTGCGAGGCCAGTTCGGTGGCGGCCTGCATCGTGCTCTCGGACATGGTGTGGACTCTCCTCGATTCGCGGCCGTGAAGGCTCGGCAGGAACGGCGGGACATCAGGCGCGGGACATGCGAAGCGCCGATCGTTCCCCTGTTTGCTGCCGGGCCGGTATACCACGTATGGCCCCCGTCGTGGTACGCGCCGCCCCGCCACCGTGCGCGTGTTCGGAGCACGCGCACCTGCCGACTCACGTGTTCTCGGGAACCTTTACGGACCTGCCGTCCTCGTCGACGGTGTGGGTCCGCCAGTAGACGTCCCACTCGTCGTCCACGTGCTCGGGCACCTTGCCCTCGGGGTAGCGGGTGTAACCCGGGGACGGTTCCTCGTCGTCGGGCATGCACGCCCTGCCGGTGCCGCCGACGCTGAGCACCGGGTACTCGCCGTCCGAGCAGACGGCTTCCCGCACGGAGCAGCCGGACAGGACCGCGGCGGCGGCCGCACAGGCGAGAACTGCTGAGATCACACGCATGGTTGACTCCTCGGAAGGTTCGGTGGAGCCAGCCTCCCGGGCGTCGGCGGGCCCCGCATGAGTACGGGTACTCGCTCGACGCCCCGGTACTACCCGCCCCGGGTACTCAGACGGTCCACCCGGCGCTGGGCGGTCCGCGCCTCCCGCTCGGCCCCGGCCACCGCGGCCGCGGCCGCCCGGCTCCGTCCCCCGGCCTCCCTCCGTACCCGCTCGATACGGTCCAACTCCTCCTGGGCCAGGCGCAGTTGCTCCTCGGCGGCGGCCACCGCCCCGCCCGCCCGGTCGTGCTCCTGGTCCGCCTGCCGCAGGGCCTCCTCGGCGTCCTCCCGCTCCGCGAGCCGCTCCCGCAGGCGCAGCTCCGCCGCCTCCCGCTCCTCCCGGGCCCGCGCGCGTTCCTCCTCCCGCTTGCGGCGCCGCTCGGCGAGGTCGTCCCCGGCCCGGCCGCCGGCCCCGGCACGAGGCGACTTCGACGGCGACGGACGCCCGCTCGGCGCGGACCCGGCCGGTACCGACGCGGCCGCCGGCGCGGGAAAGCCCGACGGCGGGGTGAGGGCGCTCTCCAGGTGCCCGTCCGCCCATCGGCCGGCGGCGTCCGGGTCGGCGAGGACCGCCCGCAGCGTCGACTCCACGTCCCGCGACGCAGCCGGCGACAACCGGTGCCCGGCCGCCTCGGCGAGCCGAGCCGCCTGTGCGGCGAGGACCGCGACGATGTGCCGCCGCTGCTCCGACAGGTCCTTGAGGCCGGCCGCGTCCAGGGTGCGGTGAGCCTCACGCAGTGCCTGTCCCAACTCCAGGAACCGCCGGGTCTCCTCGGGCTGGGAGTGGACCAGCAGATTCGCCGCCCAGGCGGCCAGGGTCGGCCTGCGCGCGGCGTGGATGCGGCGGGCGTCGTCCTTGCGGCCGGCGGTCCGGGCGGCGGCGGCGAGTTCCTCCCGGAGGGGGACGAAGTCGGCCGGCGGCGTCGTGTAGAGCCGGTCGAGCACGGCGTCGGCCGACTCGTCCCCGTGCCCGCCGGACGTCCGGCGCCGTCCGCCCTTGCGCTGCATGTCCCGCACCTCCGCCCTCACCCCGTCCGCCGTGACCGTCCCGACGCGGCCGTGCTCGCGGCCGCCGCCTCCACGTCGTCGTACACGAGCAGCCCGTCCGGGCGCAGCCGCACGCCCGGGGTGGGGGAGTGGGGCGTCAGGCGGCCGTCGGGCATGAGGTGCTCGACGGGTGTGCCGCGAGCCAGTACGGCGAAGTCGGCGACGAGGCGCCGATGGCAGCGCCACCACACCGCCTCCCCGCACATCACCGCCGTACGCTCCCGCGCCGCCTGCTCCAGCAACTCGTCCGTCGCGGCCACGAACTGCGCGGAGCGGGTGTGTGCCGCGTAGCCCCGGAAGGAGGTGTTGCGCCACACCACGTCGGGTGAGTCCGGCGCGGGCTTGCGGAACCCGCCCAGGCGCTTCTCCCACCGGTACCCGAACCCCTCCTCCGGCAGCCACTCGGCCACCCGGTCCCGGTGCAGTTCGGGTTCGCGCCGACTGCCGGGCGCGGTCCTGATGTCGACGACGGAGGCGACCCCGGCCCCGCGCAGCAGCTCCACCAGCTCCGCGCGGCCCGCGGTGCCGTGTCCGAACGTGACCAGAGGGGCCTGGGCCATGCCGTCGGGGTCCCCACGCCGCCCGTACTCATGCCTCCGGGCCACTAGCCTAATATCATTAGGAAAACGCGTAATTTCTATAGGCGTCATGGCGCCAGTCACCCCAGCCCACCACCCACGCACCCCCGCCCGTCCCACCCGGAGCCGACATGCACACCACGCCCCTCACCCCGGACCTCCTGCGGGGCGCCCTCGACGTCGAGCGCACCGAGCACGGCCTGCTGCCGCACCGGCTGCCCGCCAGGGCCCGCGCCCAGAACACCGACGCGCAACTGGCGATGGCCGAGTCCCAGCCCTCCGGCGTCCGCCTGGCGCTCCGCACCCGTGCCACCGTCCTGGAACTGGACACCCTGCCCACCAAGCGGGCCTACACCGGCGTCCCGCCGCGCCCGGACGGCGTGTACGACCTGCTGGTCGAGGGCCGCCCGGCGGGCCGGGGCAGCGTGGCGGGCGGCAACACCCTCACCCTCGACATGACCACCGGCGCCACGAGATTCGAGCCCGGCCCGGTCGGCACCCTCCGCTTCGACGGGCTGCCCGAGGGCGTCAAGGACGTCGAGATCTGGCTGCCGCACAACGAGACCACCGAACTCGTCGCCCTGCGCACCGACGCCCCCGTCGAGCCCGCCCCCGACCCCGGCCGCGAGGTCTGGCTGCACCACGGCAGCTCCATCAGCCACGGCTCCGACGCCGAGAGCCCCACCACCACCTGGCCCGCGCTCGCCGCGTCCCTCGGCGGCGTCGAGCTGATCAACCTCGGCCTGGGCGGCAGCGCCCTGCTCGACCCGTTCACCGCCCGCGCCCTGCGCGACACCCCGGCCGACCTGATCAGCGTCAAGCTCGGCATCAACGTCGTCAACCAGGACCTGATGCGCCTGCGCGCCTTCGGCCCCGCCGTGCACGGCTTCCTCGACACCCTCCGCGAGGGGCACCCCACCACGCCCCTGCTGGTCGTCTCGCCGATCCTGTGCCCCATGCACGAGGACACCCCCGGCCCCAGCCTGCCCGACCTCTCCGGCGTGGGCGACGGGCGGCTGCGCTTCGTGGCCGGGGGCGACCCGGCGGAGCGCGCGAGCGGCAAGCTGACCCTGAACGTCATCCGGGACGAACTGGCCCGCATCGTCGACCAGCGGTCCGCCGAGGACCCGCATCTGCACCACCTCGACGGCCGCGAGCTGTACGGCGAGGCGGACACCGCCGAACTGCCCCTGCCCGACGGCCTCCACCCGGACGCGGCGACCCACCGCCGGATCGGCGAGCGTTTCGCCGAGCGGGTCTTCGCCGCGCGCGGCGTCTTCGATATCCGGGGGCGCTGACGTCCCGCCCGGCGGTACGGTCCTCCGCATGCCTGATGAGGACGGTTACTTCGGAGAAGAGGTCGCCGCGCGCTACGACGCGTCGTCGGCGGACCGGTTCACACCGCAAGAGGTGGACCCCGCCGTCGACCTGCTGGCCGAACTGGCGGGGGCGGGGCGCGCCCTCGAGTTCGGTGTCGGCACCGGACGCCTCGCACTGCCGCTCGCGGCCCGCGGGGTCCCGGTGCACGGTATCGACATGTCCCGGGCCATGACCGCCCGGCTGGCCGCCAAGCCGGGCGGCGACGCCGTCGGAGTGACCATCGGCGACTTCGCCACCACCCGCGTGCCCGGCACGTTCACGGTCGCCTACCTGGTCTTCAACACCATCAACAACCTCACCACCCAGGACGCCCAGGTCGACTGCTTCCGCAACGCCGCCGCCCACCTGGCGCCCGGCGGCCGCTTCGTCGTCGAGGTGGGCGTACCCGAACTGCGCAGGTTGCCGCCCGGGCAGGCCGCCGTACCGTTCGGCATCGGCCCGAGCGAGTGGGCGTTCGACACGTACGACACCGTGACGCAGGCGATGAGTTCGAGCTACGTCACCATCGAGGACGGACGGGCGAGACACCGGTCCATCCCGTTCCGCTACGTGTGGCCGGCCGAACTCGACCTGATGGCCCGCCTCGCGGGGATGCGGCTGCGCGACCGCTGGGAGGGGTGGAAGGGAGAGCCGTTCACCCACGAGAGCCGCGGCCATGTCTCGGTGTGGGAGAAGCCCGCCGGATGAACGGGGGCCTCAGCGGCGCCGGGACAGGTACAGCTCCAGCGCCTTGTGCAGCACCCGGTTGAGCGGGTAGTCCCACTCGCCCAGGTACTCGACGGCCTGGCCGCCCGCGCCGACCTTGAACCGGAGCAGCCCCAGCAGGTGGTCGTCCTCGTCGAGGGTGTCGGTGATGCCGCGGAAGTCGTAGACCGCCGCGCCCTGTTCGTGGGCGTCGCAGATCATCCGCCACTGGAGGGCGTTGTTGGGCCGCGCCTCTCGGCGGCGGGAGGTGGAGGCGCCGTAGGAGTACCAGACGTGGTCGCCGACGGTCAGCATCGTGGCCGCGGCGAGCACGTCCCCGTCGTGGTGGGCGAGGTAGAGCCGCATGCGGTCGGGGTCCTCGGCGGTCAGCGCGGACCACATGCGCTTGAAGTAGGCGAGGGGGCGCGGTACGAACCCGTCCCGCTCGGCGGTCTCGACGTACAGCTCGTAGAACGTGCTCAGGTCCGTCTCGTCGCCCCGGACGACCTTGACGCCCGCCTTCTCGGCCTTCCTGATGTTGCGGCGCCACTGCTGGTTGAAGGCGTTCTGCACGGCGTCCAGCGACCGGCCCGCGAGCGGCACCTGGCACACGTAGCGCGGCTGGCCCGCGGCGAAGCCGTCCTCGCCGCCCGGCTCGGCGCGCCGCCAGCCCGACCGGCGCAGCCGCTCGGCGACCGCGTCGGCCCCGGCCTCCCGCACCGTCGGCTCCACGTCGCCGAGCCGCCGGGCGTCCGGATCGGCGATCGCCGCCTTGACGGCGTCCGGGCTCCAGCGCCGCGTCACCACCGGCGGCCCCATCCTCACCGAGAACGCCCCGCGCCCCTTCAGATACGCCAGCATGGGCGCGAGGCGGCTCTCCAGGCCCGCCGCGTCCCAGTCGATGACCGGGCCCTCGGGCAGATACGCCAGATACCGCTTCAGCCTCGGCAGCGGCCGCAGCAGCACCAGCCCGGCGCCCACGAGCCTGCCCCGCCCGTCGAACCAGCCCAGGCTCTCCGCCCGCCAGTCCGGCTTCACCCCGCCCCACGAGGGAATCTGGAGATGGCTCACGGACGACCGGCCCGCGACGAAGCGCAGATGCTCCTCACGGGTGATCGCCTTCACCTGACAGTTCATGGACGCTGCCCCTTCTTCGTGCCGACGGTCCGGCCGCCCCGGCCGTCCCACCACACAGGGAACCCCGCCCCCGCCCGATCCGCGCGCGGACCCCCCGCTGTTCGGCCCGCACCGCCCCCGCCCCGCGGACGTACCCGTTCGGGACATGACCGAGGTCCACCGGCGACCTCGGTACGCCGTTCGCGCGTACGTCGGCGAGGAGTCCGGGCAGCCGCGGCGGCCACAGCGCTTCACCACCGGTGGACGGGTCGGCCGGCGACCACCAGCGCCCGTGCAGGATCCCGTCCGCGGCGTGCGCGGCCGCGAGGTCGCCGACGGGGTCCCGGCGGGGGCCGTGCGCGAGGAAGACATGCTCGTGCTGCCGCGCCGGCACCCCGGCCCGGGTGAAGTCGTGCTCCCACAGACACAGCAGCGAGCCGTCCAGCCCGACCTCGGTCCACCCGGTCTCCTCGCGCACCTCGCGCACGGCCGCCCGCAGCGGCGTTTCCCCCGGGTCCGGCCCGCCACCGGGCATCGCCCAGTGGACGCGGACCTCCTCGTTGTCGTACCGGAACATGAAGACCGACCCCGACGGGTCGAGGACGGCGACCCCGGCCGCCTTTCCGGGTGTGGGCATCGCGCCGGCCCGCCAGTGGCCCCGGCCGCCGTCGATCACGCCGAGAGCCGCCGGCACCCGGGGAGGGTGGCGGCGGCTCTCGGCGGTGGAAGGGGTTCAGCTGGTGCTGAGCATGCCCTCGCGGAGGCGGGCCAGGAGGCGGGAGATCAGGCGGGAGACGTGCATCTGGGAGACGCCGAGGCGCTCGCCGATGTCCTTCTGGGTCAGCTCCTCGACGAAGCGCCAGTGGATGATCTGGCGGTCGCGCTCGTCCAGCTCGGCGATCATCGGGGCCAGCGCGTGGAAGTCGTCCACGAGGGCCAGCGCCGCGTCGTCGGTGCCGATGAAGTCGGCCAGGGCGGACTCGCCGTCCTCGCTGCCGTTGATGGCCGCGTCCAGGGAGGCGGAGTTGTAGCCGTTGGCCGCCAGACGGGCCTCGACGACCTCGTCCTCCGGGAGGCTCATCAGCTCCGACAGCTCCTGCGTGGTGGGGTTGCGGCCCAGCCGGCTGCGCAGCTCCTCGGTGGCGCGGGCCAGCTGGACGCGCGCCTCCTGGAGCCGCCGCGGCACGTGCACCGCCCACGAGGTGTCCCGGAAGAAGCGCTTGATCTCGCCGACGATGTACGGCACGGCGAACGAGGTGAACTCGACCTCACGGGTCAGCTCGAACCGGTCGATCGCCTTGATCAGGCCGATCATGCCGACCTGGACGATGTCCTCCATCTCCTCCGGACCCCGGCTGCGGAACCGGCCGGCCGCGAAGCGGACCAGGGACATGTTCATCTCGATGAGGGTGTTGCGCGCGTACTGGTACTCGGGCGTGCCCTCCTCTAGCACCGTCAGCTGCTCGAAGAAGAGCTTCGACAACTCCCGCGCGTCCTTGGGCGCCACCTTGGACGGGTCCGCGATCTCCGGGATCCTCGTGGTGGTGTGCTCGGTGACCTGAGCGGTCGTCGTCGCCATGATGTGCCCTCCCATATGTCCGGCCCCGTCTGTGTCACCCTCTCGGCCGACGAAGCTCCGCCTACCCCGGGTCAGGCACAGCACACCTGCCCGATGCAGAAGTATTTTCTCCGGGCAGCGGAACGGGGCATCCTTTGTCCGATATGGCATCAAATGTCCATGAAAAAGCGCACGGTGGTGCCGTCCGCCGCCGTGTGCACCCGCACCAGATCGGCGACGTAGTGGACGAGCAGCAGCCCGCGCCCGCCGATCTGCCCCCGCTCCGGCGGCCGTCGGCCCGCGAGCGGGTCCGTGAGGCGCCCCGTGTCCCGGACCTCCCACACGACCTGGCCGCCCGCGGTCCAGACCGCGAGCGTGCCGTGCCCGCCGCCGTGCACCACGCTGTTGGTGGTCAGCTCGGCCACCGCCAGCTCCGCGTCCTGGAGCCGGCGCCCGCCCAGCCCGAGCGCGGCGGCCCGGCCGACGGCGAACCGCCGTGCCTCGGGCAGTTCACCCGGCCCGAAGGCGAGGACCTCCGCGTCCGGCGCCGGCTTCAGCGGTTCGTTGTAACGGGCGACCACGGCCGCCCAGTCGTAGTTCGCGCTGACCCGCTCCTCGCCCCCGGCGACGACCGTGGGGTGGGTGGCCCACGCGTCGGCGAGGGCGTCCGCGTCCAGCCGCGTCTCGTCGTAGGGGCACAGGATCGTCGCCGCGCGCCCGGCGAAGGCCGCGTTGATCAGCGCCTCGTGCTGGGCGCAGGCCGGGTACTCGGCGGAGCTGCGCCCCGCCCAGACCGGCTCGCCGATGATGCGGACCCGCGTCCTCGCGTGGGCGTCGGCGAACGCCCGGAGCACGCCGGGGATGATCCGCCCCGGATTGCGCCCGGCCTCGCCCATGTCCAGGAACGTGACCTCCCGCGCGTCCGCCCCCAGCCCCGACCTCACCAGCTCCAGGTTGGGCGCGGGCACGGCCACCGCCACCGGTTCGCCCGCGGCGAGCCCCTCCCGCACGAACGTCACCGTCCGGTCGGCGTACTCGTCCGGTGAGCGGTAGAACAGCGCCGGGTGCGCGAACACTTCGTCCGTCGTCATCGCGGCGCCACCTCGATCCGGTGCAGGGACGGCCAGAACAGCTCCAGTACGCGCGGGAGCTGGGGCGGCGGCCGCTCCACCACCACGCGGCCGGCGGGCAGGTTCATGGCGGTGACGGCGAGCGCCGCGACCCCGGCGACGTCGACGAACCGCACCCCGGACAGTTCCACGTAGGACACGTCCGCGTGGCGCCGGGACAGCTCGCTCAGGGCGTCCTCCCAGGACGGCCGGGTGATCACGCTGATCTCTCCGCGGGCCCGGATGCCGGGACGGCCCGTCAAGGGGCCCACTTCCAGCACCGGCCCGCCGCGCACCCTGGACGGGTCGCCCGCGGCACCTGCGGCATCCACACTCGGTCTCCTTCGGACGTCCGCCCGGGGTGTCCCGTACGCCCCGGGAACCTCTTCCGGCCAGGCAGCCTATCGCGGCGGGACAGGACGGGGCCGGTGAGGCGACAGGTCATGCGACAGCCCGGCGAACCGGGGAACTAGAGGAGAAGCGCGTCCTCGGAAGGCCGGAAGGGAAGACCGTACATGTTTGAAGCCGAAAATATCCGTGACTGGCGTGGCCACGACGTCGTCGACTACGACGGCCGCAAGATCGGAACCCTGGAGTCCATCTACTTCGACACCCTCACCGACCGCCCTGCCTTCGCGACGGTCACGGTCGGCCTGCCGACCCGCCGGCGCCTCGTCTTCGTCCCGGTGGACAAGGCCACCGTCGGACCGGAGTACCTGAAGGTCACCTACGACAAGTCGCTGGTCAAGGACGCCCCCGGAATCGACCCGGACGGCGAGCTGGCCGCCGAGGACGAGGGCGCGGTCTTCGCCCACTACCACCTGCCCTACGAACAGGGCAGCCGCGGCGAACGCCGCCTCGGCCGGCGCTGAACCGCCCGGCTCCCCGGCAAGGCCGCGGGGCCGGTCGGACAAGGCCGCGGGGCCGGCCGTACGCCTCCACCGGCGTCCGGTCGGCCCCGCGGCCTTGCGTGGGCCGCGACGGCTACGACACCTCGGCGCCGCGCTCCGCGCCCTCCGACTCGGAGTGCGCGCCGCCCGTCGCCAGGCTGCCGCCGGCGCTCTCCAGATGGGCCCGCACGAACCACTGGAACTGCTCCAGGTCCCTGAGCTGGCCGATCAGAAGGTCCTCGGTGGCCGTGTCGATCTTGCCGGCCTCCTCGACCGCCGCCCGCATGCCCTCGACGACACCGGTGTAGACGACGTCGAGCGCCCCGAGGTGGGCGATGGCGTCGGCCCTGCCGATCGAGTAGTCGTCCCACTTCCGCTCGGCCACCAGCGCACCGGGCGTGCCCTGGGCCACCCCGCCGAGGGCGGCGATGCGCTCCGCGACGTCATCGGCCATCTCGCGCACCTGGTCGACCTGGGGGTCGATCATCTCGTGCACGGCGATGAAGTGCGGACCCACCACGTTCCAGTGCACGTGCTTGAGGGTCAGGTGCAGGTCGTTGAGCGCGTGCAGGCGCAGCCGCAGCACACCGATGAGCCGTCCGGCGGCCTCCCGCTCGATGCCGGGGACCGTGTACTTCGGGGTCAGGTCGTGCGTCATGGCGGACCTCAGCTCCTCATGCGTCGCGTACGTCGTTGCACGTCCCCGACTGCCCCGAATCGGCGCGGCCAGACATGGCCGGCGTCAGGACGGGGGAGCCGGCAGGGGCGACCTGGTGAGGGCGAGGGAGGCGTGGGCGAGGTTGGAGGCCATCGCGCGGCCCGTGGAGAGGGCCCAGTCGTGGCCGCGCTCGTCGTCGAGGAAGTCGGGCCCGGGGCCCGGGCCGAGGTGCCAGTACGTCCAGGCCTGGCCGGGGATGGTGTAGCCGAGGTCGGCGAGGGCGCCGCTGATCTCGCTGATGACGTGGTGCGCGCCGTCCTCGTTGCCGGTGACGAGGACCCCGGCGACCCGGTTGTAGGCGACGGGGCGGCCCTCGTCGTCGGTCTCGGAGAGCATCGCGTCCATGCGTTCCAGGACGCGCTGGGCCACGGAGGAGGGGCGGCCGAGCCAGGTGGGGGAGGCGATGATCAGGATCTCGGCCGCCAGCAGCTTCTCGTGCACGGCCGGCCAGTCGTCCCCGTCGCCCATGTCGGTCTCGACCCCCGGCTTCAGATCCAGGTCGACGGCCCGTACGACGTCCACCTCCGCCCCGTGGCCTTTGAGCGCCGCGATCACCGTGGCGGCGAGTGCCTCGGTGTTGGACGGCTGGGGGGAGGGCTTGAGGGTGCAGTTGATGACGAGTGCGCGCATGCCAGTCGCTGTTCCCCGAACAGCGCTCCCCGACCAGGGAGGCGCGGGACCGTTCACCCGCGCGGCCGGTCGGGAGAGGGCGGTGCGGGCCGCGTCCCTGACCACTGGGCCCTGTCGTCAGACGCCCGTCGGCCTGGTGACGCCATGCACGCACTCTCGCCGCACGGGACTCTGAGCCGAGTGCATCGAGTACGAGAGGGGCAGGGCCCCGCGTGCCGAGCACGCACCTGGCGCCGCCAGGCCCGCCCTCCGGGCGCACGACGGGAGTACGACAGGGCCCCGGGTGCGGCGAATGAGCTCGATCGCCGTGTGCGGCACCACCCTCGACCACGACGTCCCGGTACCCCGGCCGGCCTGCTGGTCTTCCCGATCCACGGCCACCCCTTCGACCGCGCCCTGTGGGCACCCCGGGCCGAGGCGCTGGCGGCGGCCGGGTACCGCGTCGTCACCCCCGACCTGCGCGGGTACGGCCGCAGCGCCGTAACCCAGGGCAAGGTGCTGCTCGCCGACTTGGCCGACGACCTCGCGGCCCTCCTGGACCACCTGGAGATCCGGCGCGCGGTGGTCGGCGGCGTCTCGATGGGCGGCCCGATCACGGTGGAGTCCCAGCTGCGCCACCCCGAACGGGTCCGGGCCCTGGTCCTGTCCGACACCTCCGCCCCCGCCGAGACCGAGAAGGCAGGCTGTACCGCAACCGGCTCGCCGACCGGCTCCTGGCCGAGGGGATGGACGGCTACGCGCACGAGGTCATCGACAAGATGTTCGCCGCGTACCACGTCACCGCGATGCGCGATGTGGCCGCCCGCGTCCTCGCCCTGATGCGCACCACCGACCCCAGGGGCGCCGCGGCCGCCCTGCGCGGACGGGCCGAACGCCCCGACTACCGGGAGGTCCTGGCCGCCGTCCGGGCGCCCGTCCTGATCGTCGTCGGCGCCGACGACGCGTACCCCCCCCGTCGCGGAGTCCGAGGTCCTGCACCGCCTCGTTCCGCACGCCGCCCTCGCCGTCGTCGAAGGGGCGGCCGCCTCCCCGGCGTCGAGCAGCCCGAGCGGTGCAACGCAGTACTGCCGGAGTTCCTCGCCACGCGGGTGGACGGAGCGGACACGTAGTGAACCGGCGCGCAGGCAGCGCATCTTGGGAGTGTGTGTGAGCCCTGTACGCGCCCCCTCGGGCGAACGGACAATGCCCAGTGGCCGTGATCACCCGGCGGGAGACGCGGTGTCGTCCGACCGCCGATCCCAGGGGAAGGCAGGTCGGTCACCATGCTGCTGCGACTGCCCAAGTCCGTGTCCGAAGCGCGGCGGTACCTGGCGGAGGGCGCGATCCCGATCGGCGGCGCCACCCTCGTCTGGGCGACCTGGCAACGCGACGGCTTCCCGGAGCTGGCGATGTCGCTGCGCGACGTGCCCGAGGCGAACGTCCTCGCGGCCGAGGCCCTCGGCGCGGCCGTGGTGCTGCACCGGATAGACGACCGGGTCCCCGCGGTGCTGCGCGCGGCGGCCGGCTCGGTCGGCACCGGCGCCGTCCGCCGGGCCGCCACCGTCGGCGGCAACCTCGTCGGCAGCAGCCTGCGCTGTCTGCTGCCCGCGGCCCTGGTCCTGGAGGCGCGGGCACAGGTGCTCGGCCCCGACCGGGTCTACGAGACCGATCTGGCCGAGGTGACGGCGAAGCGCCACCTGCTGCTGGGGCTGCACTGGCGCACCCCCGTGGCGAGCGCCTACCGCAAGGAGCCCGCCGAGGCCGGCGGACCGCCGCCCCTGGTGGTCGCCACCGCCGTGCACGCCGACGCCGAGGGCCGGCGCGTGCGGGTCGCCGTCCGCGACGGCTACGACGTGATCGCCGAGAGCGCGCCCGGCGACGCGGGCGCCGCCCAGGCCCTCGACGCGCTGGAGCGTACGGACCTCGCCGCACTGCCGGCGGGAGCCCGGGACGTGGTGCGGGAACGGGTCACCCACGTCCTGGACTCCCTCGCCGACCGCTGAGACGGGGACGTCAGCCGGTCGCCAGCGCCTTGACGCGGTCCAGCGCGCCGTTGAACCTGTCGTGGTCCCCGACGGTCGGCCCCGTCGACGTGTACTGCCACATGGTGTGGAAGTCCCAGCCGGCCGGCAGGGCGCCCACGGTCGAGGCGTACCGGGCGACCCACAGCGGGGTGGTGGCGCCGAAGCCGCTGTAGTTGCCGGTGCACTGCGTCCACCAGTTGGTGGAGGTGTAGATGACGGCGCTGCGGCCGGTGCGCTCCTTGTACCGGTCCAGGAAGCTGCGGATCCAGCTGACCATCTGACTGGTCGTCCGGCCGTAACAGGTGGCCCCGTACGGGTTGTACTCGATGTCGAGGACGCCCGGCAGGGTCCTGCCGTCCTTGGACCAGCCGCCGCCGTGGTCGACGAAGTAGTCGGCCTGCGCGGCGCCGCCGGCGGTATCCGGGGTCGCGAAGTGGTACGCGCCGCGGATCATGCCGACGTCGTAGGAGCCGTTGTACTGCTGGGTGTAGTACGGGTTCTTGTAGGAGGTGCCCTCGGTGGCCTTCACATAGGCCCACTTGACCCCGCTGTTCCACAGGGTCGGCCAGGCGACGTTGCCCTGGTGGCTGGAGACGTCCACGCCCTCGGTCTGGGCGGCCCGGGTACCGAGGGGCTCGCCCTGGACGCCCTCGTGGGCGAGCACCCCGCGGCCCATGTAGGCCGAACCGCGGGCGGGCGTACCGGAGTCGTCGGCCGACGCGGGGACCGCCGGCAGGGTCAGGAGCAGGGACTGGGCGGCGAGGAGGACGCCTGACGCGAGCAGGCGACGGTGGCTCGATGCCACGGCTATGGGTCTGTGCATGGCACCCATACGATCCGCTGCCGCGCCCCACCGCACGCCACGCTCACCCAGACGGTGTGCCCGGCCGCGATCGGGGTACCGACGGGCCCCCGGCGGGACGCGTGCGCACATGGGCGCGTCACCCCGGGACGTATGACGCGGACTCAGCCCTCCTGCGGGGCGTCCGCCCGCAGGGAGACCAGGCCGGCGACCGGATCCTCCGAGCCGAACAGCATCTCCAGGCTCCCCGCGGTCTCGCCCGCCTTCTCGACGCCGCGCGGGAAGAGCGCCTCCTCGTACGCCGCGAGGGCCTTCTCGGTGCCGTCCCGGTGCCTGACGATCGCCGGCGCCGGTCCGGCACCGTCGAGCATGGCAAGGTCGGCGCCCTCGCCGGCGAACGGCGACATCAGGTGCGCGGCGTCGCCGAGCAGCGCCACACCCGGCACGCGCGGCCACCGGTGCTCCACCGGCGGCGCGTACAGCTCGCGCGGGACCAGCGGGCCGTCGGCGTCCCGCACGAGGCCGGTCAGGCTCGCGTCCCAGTCCGCGAACTGGCGCAGCAGCGTCTCCTTGGCCGCCTCCGGATCGGAGAACCCGCCCGAGTCGATCCACTCCACCAGTCACACCGGGCGCATCAGCCATACCCTGAACGCCTGTATCACATCGGCGCGTTCGATTGGTGCTAAACGGCCCAAGTTCGCTCCTCCGTGGGGTCTGTGGCCAGAGCGGCCCGTTCGCCCGAAGTGGTGACTACCATGATCGACACGTCCGCCGGAGCGATCACCATCCGTACGGCGGTACGGCTCCCACCCGCGGCCGACGCATGCCCGTTCGGCCATTTCCCGCTCTCGAGGACCAGAGGGACCGCGGAATGTCAGTCTCTGCACCCCCCACCCCACCCCGGACGCAGAAAGCCCCCCGCTCCACACCCGCCGTTCCCCTGATCGTGCTGCCCGCCGCCGCGGCGGCCGCCGGTGCCGCCTGGGCGGCGGCGCCCCAGGACGCCCGGGGCTGGACCGCGACCCTCGCCCTGACCTCTTGGCTGTGCGTGGCCGTCACCGTCGTACTCGCCACCCTCCTGGTCGGACGGGCCCGCCGGACCTCCGCGGACCGCAGAGCGGAGATCGGCACGCTCAAGGCCCGGCTCGCCCAGGAGAACGCCGGCCTCGTCCACCTCGTCAACGTCGCGCTGCCCGGCATCGCCCAGCAGGTGCGCGACGGCACGGGCGCCGAGGCCGCCGTCGCCGAGGCGGTATCCGCGTCCGGGCCGCATCTGCGCCAGGTCGCGCACAGCTTCGCCGTCCTCGCCGAGGACGCCGTACGCACCGCCGCGGACGCCGAGTCCCGGCACCGCCGGGCCCTGGAGGAGACCCGGCGGACCACCGCCGAACTGGAACACCTGACGGCCGCCACCCTGCCCGCCGTCGTGAAGAAGCTGCGCGACGGCACCTCCGCCGAGGTCGTCCTCGCCGAGCTGGAACGGCCGCACCACCCGCACGTGCGTGCCTGCGCCGAGCTGTTCGTCCGGGAACTCGCGTACAGTGAACGGCGCACCGCCGCGGCCGAGGCCGCCTCCGCCAAATCCCTCAGCCGCGTCCAGGCCAAGGCCGTCAGCATGCTCGCCGACCTGCGGGAGATGCAGGACCGGCACGGCGAAGACGTCCTCGGCGACCTGCTGCGCCTGGACCACAGCACCTCGCAGCTCGGCCTCATCACCGACCGCCTCGCCCTCCTGATGGGCGGCCGCGCCAGCCGCGCCTGGAACAAGCCGATCGTGATGGAGAGCATCCTGCGCGGCGCCGTCGGCCGCATCGCCGCCTACCAGCGGGTCCGCATGCACTGCTCCACCAGCGCCGCCATCTCCGGCTACGCGGCCGAGGGCGTCATGCACCTGCTCGCCGAGCTGATGGACAACGCGGCGAACTTCTCGCCGCCCATCGACGAGGTCCACGTCTACGTGGAGGAACGCACCGCCGGAATCGTCATCACCATCGAGGACAGCGGCCTGAAGATGGCCGACGCCGCCATGCGCCACGCCGAGGAGGCCGTCTCCGGCCGCACCACCGACCTCGCCTCGCTCCAGGGCACGCGCCTCGGCCTCGCCGTGGTCGGACGGCTCGCCGCCAAGTACGGCATCGGCGTGAGCTACCGGCCCTCTTCGCGCGGCGGCACGGGCGTGGTCGTCCTGGTGCCCCCGCAGCTGCTCGCCCAGCAGCGCGGCCCCGGGCCCGCGCCGGCCGCCGGCCGCACCTTCGGCGACGCCGCCCCCGTTCCCGTGCCCGGCCCCGCCCCCGCCGTGGAGCCCTCGGTCCCGGTCCTCGCGCGGCGCGTCCCGGACGTCCGGCCGGAGCCGCCCGCGCCGGCGCCGCCGACCCGCGCCCCGGTGGCCGCGACACCGGGCGGGCTGCCCATGCGCGCACCGGGCCGCACGATGGCCGAGGCCGAGCGGGAACGCCGCGACCAGCGGCGCGAGCCCGTCGAGCGGCCGGCGTCCCCGCCCCGCGACGCGGGCTCCAGCTTCGGCGCCTTCCACCGCGGACGCCGCTCCGGGGCGACCGGCGGGGCACCGGCGGCCGAGCCGCCCGCGTCGGGGTAGGGCCTGTGTCGAGTTCCGCGTCCGCGCCCCGACGCCCGGCACGCACGCTCGCCGCACGGTGGTCCAGGACAGGTGGCTCCGCCACATGATCCGGACCGCCGCACGCCGATCGCACGCACCGCGACCGCCGCTGCGCCCGCCCCCCGGGCGGACGACGGGGAACCCGACACAGGCCCTGGACCGCTCCCACCGCAGCCGCGCGACGGCGCCCCCCGCCCCCACAGCTCATGAGATTGGAGGAACGGGCCGGTGATCCCCGAATCAGGAACCACCGTCCCCGCACCCATCATGCAGACCACCGACAACAGCCTGACCTGGCTCCTGACCAACCTCCTGGAGCGCACCCCCGGCACCCGGCACGCCCTCGTCCTCTCCCGCGACGGACTCAAGCTCTGCTGGACCGAACACCTCACCCTGGACCGCGCCGACCAGCTCGCCGCCATCTGCTCCGGCATCCAGGCCCTCGCCCAGGGCGCCTCCGTCGAGTTCGGCAACGGAACCGGCGGCGTACGGCACTCCATGACCGAGTTCCACGGCGGACTGCTGTTCATCGTCGAGGCCGGCCAGGGCGCGCACCTCGCCGTCGTCGCCGTCGAGGACGCCGACCCCGGCGTGGTCGGCCACCAGATGACAGAGCTGGTCGAGCAGATCGGCGAGCACCTGCGCGCCGAGCCGCGCCACGCCGTCCCCGGGGGCAGCACGTCGTGATCCGCAGGCCCGTGGACACCGGCGCACCCGACCGGCTCTACACCGTCACGGGCGGCCGCAGCCGCGCCGACGACTCGTTCGACCTCGTCACCCTGGTGGTCGCCGAATCCCGGCCGACGCCCGGCATGCAGTCCGAGCACGTCCGCATCCTCGACCTGTGCCGGCACCCCACCGCCGTCGTCGAGATCGCCGCCGAGCTGGGACTGCCGATCACCGTGGTCCGCATCCTGCTCGGCGACCTGCTCGTCACCGGCGGCATCACCGCCCGCCACCCCCCGCGCCCGGGACGGTCCACCACCGCGCCGAACGCCGATACCGCCCTGCTCCAGGAGGTGCTCCATGGGCTCCGCAACCTCTGAAACGACCCCCGACACCGCCCCGGCGTCCGGCCGCACCCCGCTGACCGACGCCGCGGAGACCGGGCTGAAGATCGTCGTCGTGGGCGGCTTCGGCGTCGGCAAGACCACCCTCGTCCGCTCCGTCAGCGAGATCCGGCCGCTCAACACCGAGGAGGTGATGACCCAGGCCGGCGTCGGCGTCGACGACACCGGCGCCGTCACCGGCAAGACCACCACCACCGTCGCCTTCGACTTCGGCCGGATCAGCCTCAACGACCGCATGGTCCTCTACCTCTTCGGCGCCCCCGGCCAGGAGCGCTTCTGGTTCCTGTGGGACCGCCTGTTCTCCGGCACCCTCGGCGCGGTCGTCCTCGTCGACACCCGCCGGATGGACGACTCCTGGTACGCGATAGACCGGCTCGAACACCACCGGACCCCGTTCGTGGTCGCCGTCAACCGCTTCGACGACGACGGCGCCCGGCACTCCCTGGACGAGATCCGCCTCGCCCTCGCCCTGCCCGACCGGGTCCCCCTGATCGACTGCGACGCGCGGGTGCGGACCTCGGGCAAGCACGTGCTGGTCACCCTCGTGGACCACCTCTACCAACTGGCCCTGGCCCAGGAGAGCACACCGTGACCGACATCGACCCCGCTCCCCGTCCCACCGCCCCGCCGTCCTGCCCCGCCCACCCCGGCGCCGTACCGCTGGCCGGGCTGGCGTACCAGCAGACGCCGTCGGAGCTGTACCGCGGACTGCGGGCCGAGCACGGAGCCGTCGCCCCCGTCCTCCTCGACGGCGGCATCCCGGCCTGGCTGGTCCTCGGCTATCCCGAGGTCAGCTACGTCACCAGCCACGACGAGCTGTTCGCCCGGGACTCGCGGCGCTGGAACCAGTGGGACCGCATCCCGCCCGACTGGCCGCTCATGCCCTACGTCGGCCACCAGCCGTCCGTCCTGTTCGCCGAGGGCGAGGAGCACCGGCGGCGGGCCGGCGTGATCACCGAGGCGCTGAGCGGCGTCGACCAGTTCGAACTGGCCCGGGACTGCCGCCACCTCGCCGACGCGCTCATCGCCGCCTTCGCCGGCAGCGGCCGGGCCGAACTGATGCGGGACTACGCGCACGCCCTGCCGATGCGCGCCGCGGTCCGCATGTGCGGGGTGCCGCACGCGGGCGCCGAGACCGGCGAACTCGTCGAGGACCTGCGCATCTCGCTCGACGCGGCCGAGGGCGACGACCCGGTCGCCGCCTACACGCGGGTGGGCGAGCGCATCCACCAGCTGGTGAAGCACAAGCGGGAGCATCCGGGACCCGACGTCACCTCCCGGATGCTCATCCACCCGGCCGGGCTGACCGACGAGGAGGTCGTCCAGGACCTGATCTCCGTCATCGCCGGCGCCCAGCAGCCCACCGCCAACTGGATCGGCAACACCCTACGGCTGCTGCTCACCGACGAACGCTTCGCCGTCAACGTCTCGGGCGGCCGCCTCAGCGTGGGCGAGGCGCTCAACGAGGTGCTGTGGCTGGACACCCCGACACAGAACTTCATCGGCCGCTGGGCCGTCAACGACACCCAGCTCGGCGGCCGGCACATCCGGGCCGGCGACTGCGTCGTCCTCGGCCTCGCCGCCGCCAATACCGACCCGCAGCTGTGGCCCGAGGCGCACGTCGGCGCCGAGAACTCCGCCCACCTGTCCTTCAGCAACGGCGAGCACCGGTGCCCGTACCCGGCGCCGCTGCTCGCCGACGTCATCGCCCGCACCGCGGTCGAGACCCTGCTGGAACGCCTCCCCGACCTCGTCCTCGCGGTCGAGCCCGAGGAGCTGACCTGGCGTGCCTCGATCTGGATGCGCGGGCTGACCAGCCTGCCGGCGCTGTTCACGCCGATCGTGGTCTGACGCCCGCGCCGCCTCGTCGGTCCGTCCGGGTCCGGTTCAGCCCGCGCGAGGGGTGAACCGGACCGGCAGCGACTCCGGACCCCGGGTGAACACGCCCCGCTCCACCGCCTCGAACCCCTCGGCCGGCCGCAGATCGGGCATGGCGTCCAGCAACTGGCCGACCCCGGTCTCGACCTCGGCCTTCGCCAGCAGCGCGCCGACGCAGAAGTGCCGGCCGAGGGCGAAGGCCAGATGGTCAGCGGCGGCCGAGAACGCGGTCGTCGTGGTCAGGTCCTCGCGGTGGATGTCGAAGCGGTCCGGGTCGCGGTAGCGGCTCTCGTCCCGGTTCGCCGCGCCTATCAGGCAGGTGACGGTCGCGCCCGCCGGTATGGTGCCACCGCTGAGCGTGACCTCCGTCGCCGTCTGCCGCATGATCATGTGCACGGGCGGGGTGTAGCGGAGCGTCTCGGCGAACGCCCGGGGGATCAGGCTCCGGTCCTCGCGGACGGCCGCGAGCTGCTCCGGGTGGGCCAGGAGGTTGGCGAAGATGCTGGCGATCGCCTTGTCCGTGGTCTCGCCGCCCGCCGCGAGCAGCAGGCTGCAGAACGCCTTGACGTCCTCGTCGCTCATCCGCACGCCGTCGACCTCGGCCGCGCACAGGGTGGACAGCAGGTCCTCGCCCGGGTTCTCCCGGCGCTCCCGGATGATCGGGATCATGTACTCGGCGAACTCGGTCCGGGTCCGCGCCCCGGCCGCCGCGACCTCCGGGTCGCCCGCGAGGTTGCCCAGGAAGGCGATGACCGACGTGTACCAGCCGTGGAAGCGGTCGTGGTCGGCCTTGTCCAGGCCCAGCATGTCCGCGATCACGTTGACGGGGAAGCGGGTCGCGTAGTCCGCCACCAGATCCGCGCTCCCGGTGTGCCGGAAGGTGTCGATCAGCTCGCGCGAATTGCGCTCGATCACCGGCAGGAACTTCTCGCGGAGGTCGGCCCCGCGGAAGGCCGGGGCGACCAGCGCACGCCGCACCGCGTGCTCCCGGCCGCTCAGCTGGAGGATGGTCCTGCCGTGCACCGGCTCTATCTGCCAGTCGTAGTTGTCGGTCGTGAACTGGGCGTCGCGGTCCTTGAAGACGCGTTCCACGTCCTCGTAGCGGGAGACGATCCAGCTCTGGGTGGCCTCGTGCCGGATCAGCGGGGCGCTGTCCCGCATCGCCCGGTAGGCCGGATACGGGTTCGCCGCGAATTCGGGGGAGAGTATGTCGGGGACCTGCTGCGCGGTGGACATGGGGCTCCTCGGTCGACAACGGCCTTACCGCACCAGGCTATTGACGTCGGGCCGCCCCCGACAGACCCCCCGGACCGGGCGCAGGGAATGCGCCGGTGCGGGACGGTGTTGAGGGGGTGACTGACATGCGCGGGTCAGGAAGATCCGCGCGCGGCGGTCGGAAGGAGTCACCGCATGGCCCGCAGTACCACCCGCCCGGTCGTCCGGCTGAAGTCGACGGCCGGCACCGGCGTCACCTACGTGACCCGCAAGAACCGGCTCAACGACCCCGACCGGCTCGTGCTGCGCAAGTACGACCCGGTGGCGGGCGCGCACGTGGCGTTCCGCGAGGAACGCTGACCGGCGCCGAGAGTGAGGAGCAGCCCATGAAGGTACGCAATTCCCTGCGCGCGCTGAAGGCCAGGCCCGGCGCCCAGGTCGTGCGCCGCCGCGGCGTGACGTACGTCATCAACCGGAAGGACCCGCGTTTCAAGGCCCGCCAGGGCTGAGACACCGGCGTTCTCGGAGGCCCGGCCCGCCCGCCCGGCGGCCGGGCCTCCTGACACACTTCTGGGCGTGCATCCGCACCGCTCCCAGGAGGACTCCGTGATCATCGAGCGGCTGAAGGACCGCGTCGCCCGCTCCGAGCGCCGGTTCAACCAGCTCTTCACGGAGTACTTCGACACCCTGGGCGCCACGCTGGACGCGCCGTCGTTCAGCCGCTTCACCCCCGAGTGCCTCCGCCTGCTGCGCGACCTTTCCCTGCGGGGCGGCAAGCGCATGCGGGTCGTACTGCTCCACGAGGCCACCCGCCTGGTCACCGACGGGCCCGTCGCGGGACTGGACGCCGCCGCGCTGAGCGTCGAGCTGCTCCAGACCCACGGCCTGGTCCACGACGACCTCATCGACGACAGCCCCACCCGCCGGGGCGGCCCCACCACCTACTACGCCTACCGGGACCGCTTCCCCGGCCACCCCCGGGCGGCCCTCGGCCTCACCGTGCTCGCGGGCGACCTCGCCCTCGCCCTGTCCCTGCGCGTCCTCCTCGACGCCGAGCTGCCCCTCGCGCTGCGCCAGGCGATGGTCGAGGTCCAGACCCGTGCCGCCGCCGACACCTTCGTCGGCCAGATCGTCGACCTGGAACGCGACTTCACCGCCGAGGTCCCCGACGACGCGGTCCTGCACGACGTCGCCGACCACAAGTCGGCCCGCTACTCGGTCCTCGCCCCGATCCGCCTCGGACTGCTGGCGGCGGGCGCCCGGCCCGACGACCACGACGCCGAACTGCGCCGCTACGCTCGGCTGGTCGGCATCTGCGGGCAGATGCGCGACGACCACCTCGACCTGTTCGGCGACGCGGCCGTGATGGGCAAGCCGACCGGCACCGACCTGCGCGAGGGACGCCGCAGCTACGCCGTCGCCCGGCTGCTGGCCACCGTGGGCGGCGCCGAACGCGCGCTGGTGGAGCGGGCCCTCGGCGACCCCTCCTGCCCGCCCGGGACCGTCGACGAGATCCGCGCGATCGGCGAACGGCACGGCGTCCCCGCCCTGCTGGAGGCGGACATGCGGCGGTACGCCGAGCAGGCCCGGGAGGTGGCGGAGGGCTGGCGCCCGCGCTGGCGGGCCGAGGCGGTGGACTTCTTCGCGGGCGTGCCGCTGTGGAGCGCGGCCCGCACGAGCTGACCCCACGCACCCGTGCCCCGGGGCGGCAGCGGCCCCGGGGCACAGGTCACAGGATCACGTCACGCGGTCGCGTCACGCGGTCACGGCACGAGCCGCAGCAGCCGGTTGGGTGAGCCCGAGCCCGGGCCGGTCACCTTGTCGGTGGTCGCGCCGTTCACCAGGGCGGTGGCCACCTGGGCCGGCGTGGCCGAGGTGTGGCCGGCCAGGTAGACCGCGGCCGCCCCCGCCACGTGCGGGGTCGCCATCGACGTACCGGAGATGGTGTTGGTCGCGGTGTCGCTGGTGTGCCAGCCCGCGGTGATGGACGAGCCGGGTGCGAACAGGTCGAGCACCGAGCCGTAGTTGGAGTAGCTGGCCCGGGCATCCGTGCTGGTGGTGGCGCCGACGGTGAGCGCCTGGGTGACCCGGGCGGGGGAGGACGAGGAGGCGTTGGCGTTGCTGTTGCCCGCCGCCACGGCGTAGGTGACGCCGCTCGCTATGGAGTTGCGGACGGCGGTGTCCAGGGTGCTGGACGCGCCGCCGCCGAGCGAGAGGTTGGCGACCGAGGGACCGGAGTGGTGGGCGGTCACCCAGTCGACGCCGGCGATCACGCCGGCGGTGGTGCCCGAGCCGTTGTTGTCGAGCACCCGCACGGCCACGACCTGCGCCTTCTTGGCGACGCCGTAGGTCGTGCCCGCGATCGTGGTGGCCACGTGGGTGCCGTGGCCGTTGCCGTCGGCGGCGGTCGTGTCGCCGTCGACCGCGTCGTAGCCGTAGGAGGCACGGCCGCTGATCTGCTGGTGGGTGATGCGGACGCCGGTGTCGATGACGTACGCCGTGACGCCGGTGCCCGCGCTGTCCGGGTACGTGTAGGTGCCGGACAGCGGGAGGGACGCCTGGTCGATGCGGTCCAGGCCCCAGGGGGCGTTGGTCTGCGTGGTGTCGGCGACGCCGACGCGCTGGTCCTGCTCCACGGAGGCCACGGCCGGGTCGGCGGCCAGACGCCGGGCCTCGGCGGCGGAGAGGGTGGCGGTGTAGCCGTTCAGGGCGCTGCGGAACGTCCTGCGGACCGTGCCGCCGTACTCCTCGACGAGGTCCTTGCCGGCGCTCGAGGACGCCTTGAGACCGGCGTCCCTCCTGAGCGTGACGAGGTAGCTGTCCTTGACGGCCGTGGGGGAGCCGGCGGCCAGGACGGTGCCCTCGGCCGGAGCGGCCTGGGCGGGCAGGGCGGTGAGCCCGCCGGTGAGGGCGAGGGCCGCCGCACCGGTCAGCGCGGCGAACCGGAGTCTCTTGCTACGCAGTCGTGCCATGACGAGGGAGTCCTCCTCCAGGCGGCGCGCGCCCGGGTGGGGCGCGCGACTGTGGGGGCGTGCGCGGGATCGCGCACCCTGGCCGGGAGCGTTGCGTTCCGTTCCCGGCCGTGGATCAGCCTCGGGTGTCCGCCGGGGCGGAACAAGGGTGTTGACGACCTGTCAACGAACCTGTCATGTACGCGAAATCAAGAGAGAGGGGGTGCCCCTCGGCGAGGGGCGGGCCGGCGCTCAGGCGATGGACGCCGATATGACCGCGGCGACCGCCACGTTGCAGCACGCCGTCACCCACACCGCCGGGTGCGGCTCCGGCTCGACCAGCGTCGCGCCCAGGCGCCCCGGCGTGATCAGGTCGACCACCAGGAAGGCCACGGCCATCATCACCAGGCCGAGCACGCCGAACACGGCCGTGGACGCCAGGCCCTTGCCGAAGTCCTCGTACGTCGTCCAGATGGACGTGAACACGATGCCGCCGATGCCGAGCAGCGCGGAACTGAGCACCGCCGCGGCGTTGCGGTTGCGCTCCTCCCAGATCTGCCGGCCGAGCTTTCCGGGCGTCAGCACGTCGACCAGGACGATGCCTAGGACGAGCAGGACCAGACCGAGGGCGCCGTACGCGGAGGCGCGGCCGAGTCCGTTGACGATGTCGCTCATGGGATACCCGGCTCCGTAACGGTGATGATCACGGGTGATCGCGGTGATCGCGGTGATCGTGGTCAAGGCGCTGCAAAATGTAGCGCACCCGTTCGGCCGCTCAAGCGCCGGTGCTCAGCGCGCGGTTGCGGCGTACGGAGGACCAGAAGGAGGCGCCGATCAGCACCACGCCGATGAGGCCGGTGATGATCTCGTTGATCTCGTACTGGATGGTCACCAGGAGGATGACCGACAGGGCGCCGATCGCGTAGTGGGCGCCGTGCTCCAGGTAGACGTAGTCGTCGAGGGTGCCCTGGCGGACCAGGTAGACGGTGAGCGACCGGACGTACATGGCGCCGATGCCGAGGCCGAGGGCCATCAGGACGATGTCGTTGGTGATGGCGAAGGCGCCGATCACGCCGTCGAAGGAGAAGGAGGCGTCGAGCACTTCCAGGTACAGGAACATGAAGAAGGCGGCTTTACCCGCCAGTTCGACCGGTGCCCCCGACCGGCCGGAGCGCTCCGCCCGCCGCTCCTCCTCGTCCTGGCGCTCCTCCTCGTCCTCCAGCCGCTGTTCGAAGAAGCCGGAGAGGCCGCCGACGACCATGTAGGTGATGAGACCGGCGATGCCCGCCAGCAGCACCGTCTCCGTCTTGTCGGCGTGCGTGCCGCCGTGCTGGTGGGCGTGGGCGCCGAAGGTGATCGCGGAGACCAGCAGCACGATCAGGGCGATGCACACCGACAGCAGGTCGACCTTGCCCAGCTTGGCCAGCGGCCGCTCCAGCCAGGTCAGCCACTTGATGTCGCGGTCCTCGAAGACGAAGTCGAGGAAGATCATCATGAGGAACATGCCACCGAAGGCGGCGATCGACGGATGGGCGTCCGTCACCAGCTCCTGATAGCGGTCCTTGTCGGTGAGCGCGAGGTGCACCGCGTTCCACGGACTGAGCCGGGCGCTGATCGCCACGATCACGACCGGGAACACCAGCCGCATCCCGAAGACGGCGATGACGATGCCGACGGTGAGGAAGATCTTCTGCCAGAAGGCGTTCATCTTCTTCAGGATCCCGGCGTTGATCACCGCGTTGTCGAAGGACAGCGACACCTCCAGGACGGAGAGGATCGCCACGATGCCGAGGGCGGTCCAGCCGTCGTACAGCACACCCGCGGCGAGGCCGAGGGCGGTGACGGCGAAAGCCCAGCGGAACGTCTTCAGAAGCACTTGCCACTCATTCCTGTCGTCGCGCTGTGCGGGTCGGCACCCCATGCCGGTGCCCGCCCCGCAGGTTGTCTACCACGCGCATCGCCTCCCACCCGGACAGCCGGTCCTGGAAGGACACCAGAATTGGACTCAGTCGTTTCCTTGAGTCGTTCGCGTCCGCAGGAGTAGGTTCGCCGGTACGGCGGCACCCCGGTCCTCCCGGAACCCGGCCACCCGTGGCGCGAGCGGTGCACTCGACCGTGCCGTGGGCCAAGCACCCTGATCCGCCCCGTTCGGAAGGATGTCCATGTCCGAGAACCACGACGCGATCGTGACCGACGCGAAGACCGAGGAGTCGGGCGGCTGCCCGGTCGCCCACGGCCGCGCCCCGCACCCCACGCAGGGTGGCGGGAACCGCCAGTGGTGGCCCGAACGGCTCAACCTCAAGATCCTCGCCGAGAACCCGGCCGTCGCCAACCCGCTGGGTGAGGAGTTCGACTACGCCGCGGCCTTCGCCGCCCTCGACCTGCCGGCCGTGAAGCGGGACATCGCCGAGGTGCTGACCACCTCGCAGGACTGGTGGCCCGCCGACTTCGGCAACTACGGCCCGCTGATGATCCGGATGGCCTGGCACAGCGCCGGCACCTACCGCATCAGCGACGGCCGCGGCGGCGCCGGCGCCGGCCAGCAGCGTTTCGCCCCGCTCAACAGCTGGCCCGACAACGTCAACCTCGACAAGGCCCGCCGTCTGCTGTGGCCGGTCAAGAAGAAGTACGGCCAGAACCTCTCCTGGGCCGACCTGCTGGTCCTCACCGGCAACGTCGCGCTGGAGACGATGGGCTTCGAGACCTTCGGCTTCGCCGGCGGCCGCGCGGATGTGTGGGAGGCCGAGGAGGACGTCTACTGGGGCCCCGAGACCACCTGGCTCGACGACCGGCGCTACACCGGCGACCGGGAGCTGGAGAACCCGCTCGGCGCCGTGCAGATGGGCCTGATCTACGTCAACCCGGAGGGCCCGGGCGGCAACCCGGACCCGATCGCCGCCGCCCGCGACATCCGCGAGACCTTCCGCCGCATGGCGATGAACGACGAGGAGACCGTCGCGCTGATCGCCGGCGGCCACACCTTCGGCAAGACCCACGGCGCCGGCCCGGCCGACGCGGTCGGCGACGACCCCGAGGCCGCCCCGCTGGAGCAGCAGGGCCTGGGCTGGAAGAGCACCCACGGCACGGGCAAGGGCGGCGACGCCATCACCTCCGGCCTGGAGGTCACCTGGACCAGCACCCCGACCCAGTGGGGCAACGGCTTCTTCAAGAACCTCTTCGAGTTCGAGTACGAGCTGGAGCAGAGCCCGGCCGGCGCCAACCAGTGGGTGGCCAAGGACGCCCTGGAGATCATCCCGGACGCGTACGACCCGGAGAAGAAGCACCGCCCGCGGATGCTCACCACCGACCTGTCGCTGCGCTTCGACCCGATCTACGAGCCGATCTCGCGCCGGTTCTACGAGAACCCGGAGGAGTTCGCCGACGCGTTCGCCCGCGCCTGGTACAAGCTGACCCACCGCGACATGGGCCCGAAGTCCCTGTACCTCGGCCCGGAGGTGCCCGAGGAGACCCTGCTCTGGCAGGACCCGCTCCCCGAGCCGGAGGGCGAGACCATCGACGCCGCGGACGTCGCGACGCTCAAGACCAAGCTCCTGGAGTCGGGTCTGTCGGTCGCGCAGCTCGTGTCCACCGCGTGGGCCTCGGCCTCCACCTTCCGCGGCAGCGACAAGCGCGGCGGCGCCAACGGCGCCCGTATCCGCCTGGAGCCGCAGCGCGGCTGGGAGGTCAACGAGCCCGACGAGCTGGCCCAGGTGCTGCGCGTTCTGGAGGGCGTCCAGCGGGACTTCAACGCCGGTGCCGGCGCCAAGCACGTCTCCCTGGCCGACCTGATCGTCCTCGGCGGTTCCGCCGCCGTCGAGAAGGCCGCCAAGGAGGCCGGCGTCCAGGTGGAGGTCCCCTTCACCGCGGGCCGGGTCGACGCGACCGAGGAGCACACCGACGCCGAGTCCTTCGAGGCGCTGGAGCCCACCGCCGACGGGTTCCGCAACTACCACGGCAAGGGCAACCGCCTTCCGGCCGAGTACCTGCTCCTGGACCGGGCCAACCTGCTCACCCTCAGCGCGCCCGAGATGACCGTCCTGGTCGGCGGCCTGCGGGTGCTGGGCGCCGGCCACAGCCAGTCCCGGCTCGGCGTCTTCACCGAGACGCCCGGCTCCCTCACCAACGACTTCTTCGTCAACCTGCTCGACCTGGGCACCACGTGGAAGTCCACCTCCGAGGACCAGACCGTGTTCGAGGGCCGCGACGCCGCCACGGGCGAGGTCAAGTGGGCCGGCAGCCGCGCCGACCTGGTCTTCGGCTCCAACTCCGAACTCCGCGCCCTCGCCGAGGTCTACGCGAGCGACGACGCCGGGGAGAAGTTCGTCCACGACTTCGTGTCCGCCTGGACGAAGGTCATGAACCTGGACCGGTTCGACCTGGCCTGAGCGTCTCCGCGTCCGGGCGGACCGGCTCTCGTCGGCCCGCCCGGACGCCGTGGGATCGTGGCCGGTCGTGACCGGTCCGGACGCGGCGAAACACGGTGGCCGCCCGCGCCCGGCGGTGCTGGAATGGCGGGATGCTCAGCGACGCACCGTCCGCCGTGGACCGGGGGCGCCACCCGGACGCCGTGACCCCGTGGGAGGACACGGTCTGGCGCACCGCCGCCCTCGACTGGCTGCGGGACGCGTCGGCCGTGCGGGGACTGCGTCCGGCGGGGGAGTGGCGGGTGCGGCTGCGGCCGTGGTCCGTACTGGCGCGGCTGCCCCTGAAGGACGGCGGCACCGTCTGGTTCAAGGCGAATCCGCCGGCCAGTGCCTTCGAGGGACCGCTGACCGCCGCCCTGGCCCGCTGGGTGCCGCGCCAGGTGCTGGAGCCGCTGGCCGTGGACGCCGACCGGGGCTGGTCGCTGCTGCCGGACGGCGGACCCCTCTTCCGCGACGTGCTCGACCGCGCCGTACCCGACCTCGCGGTACCCCATCGCGATGTACTCGACCGGCGGCCGGCCGGCCCCGACACCTGGGCCGAACTCCTGCGCCAGTACGCGGCCGTGCAGTACGCCCTCGTCCCGTACGCCCCGGAGATCCGGCGCCTGGGTGTCCCCGCCATGCCCCCCGCCGCGCTGCCCGGCCTCTTCGACCGGCTCGACACCACCCCGCTGCCCCCGGAGGAACGGCGCGCCCTGCGCGACCTGCGCCCCCGCCTGTCCAACTGGTGTGCGGAACTCGCGGCCCTGGGCATCCCGGACTCCCTCGACCACGCCGACCTGCACGACGGCCAGCTGTTCCACCCCGCCCCGGGCCGGTTCACCTTCTTCGACTGGGGTGACGCCGTCGTCGGCCACCCCTTCTCCAGCCTGACCGTCCCCGCCCGCCGGGCCCGGGAGCGCTACGGGCCGCAGGTGCTGCCCCGTCTGCGCGACGCCTACCTGGAACCCTGGACGGGTGGCGGCCACTCGGCGGCGGAACTGCGCCGCGCGGTGCGCCTGGCCTGGCGGCTCGGCGCCCTGACCCGCGCCGCCGCCTACGGCAGGCTCTTCCCCACCGCGGCCCGCGGCCCCGCCGGTGCCGCGACGGCCCTGGCGGGCGCGCGCTGCTTGCGGGAACTGCTCGACGACCCACCGTTCTGAAGAAGGGCCGGTCCCCGGGCCGTTGTCAGTGCCGGATGCGAGGCTGCATGGCATGGATGAGGTGGAGTTCATGCGGGGGCGGGTCTACGGGGCCGAGCACGATGATCCCGGGCCGCGGTCCGGGCGGGTCTACGTGCAGTTGGTGGGTGGGCCGCTGGACGGGCTGTTGCTGGACGTCACGGAGCTCGGGGAGGGGGAACGGGAGCGCGGGGTGTCGCTGGCCACGGAGATAGGGCGTTACGGCTCCGGGGGGCGTTCGGCGTACGGGCCCCGGGCCGGGGATCCCCGGCGCTTCGACTGGCGGGGGGACGTGCCCTGACGGGGGGTGGGGGGAGCGCCGCCGGTCTGCGTGGTCAGGGCTCTGAGCAGCCAGTCGTGGGCCGTGCCCGGGGTCGGTTCCGGGCGGGCGCCAGGGGCGGTGATCAGTTCGGCGACCAGCTCCCAGTAGCCGTCGAGGCGGGGGTCGGCCGCGAGCTGCCCGGCCAGCCGGCGACGGAAGCCGGGCGTGTCGCGGACGCCGTACGCGCCCGTGTACGCGGCGACGAAACCGTCCAGCGCCTCGCCCGCGTACGGCTCCCGGCCCCGGCGCATGGCGACCGCGGCCAGCTCGTACGCCTCCGCCAGCCCCGCGTACAGCACGGCCGCACCCCGCGCCCCGGCCGCACGGTGGGCCTCGGGCTGAGGTCCGGCGCTGCCGCCCGGGCAGGGGGCGAGGGTCAGGGCGTTGAGCCGGGCGAAGGCCAGGACCTGGGCCGGGGTGGGATCGTCGGGCGGCGATGGGACCGCCACGTCCAGGAACGCCCCCGTCGACCGGGCCGGCATCCGCGCGGGCAGCCAGCCGCGCCAGAACCGGACCAGCGGCGCCGTGCTGGGCGGCACCGGCACCGCGCCGATCAGCCGCAGCCGCCCGGCCCGCTCGCCCGGCGGACACTCCTGCACGAGCCGCAGCGCCGCCTCCCGCCACCGCAACGCCCGCAGTTCCGAACCGAGCTCGCGGAGGCGTCCGGCGACCGCGTCCTCCAGCGCGCCGCCGCCCGCCCCGGACTCCTCCTCCAGGATCCGCCGCACCTCGGGCACCGGCAGGTCCAGGGCGCGCAGGGAGCGGATCATGCGCAGCCGGTCCAGCGCCTCGGGACCGTACCGCCGGTGCCCGCCCGCGCTGCGCGACGCCTCCGGCAGCAGACCGGCGTCGGAGTAGAAGCGGACGGTCTTGACGGTGACCCCGGCCCGCTCGGCGAGTTCACCGATGCCGCACAGGCCCTCGTACGAGGCGACCACTTGAACCTCCCTCTACGGGAGTTCCTACGGTACCGGCGACCAGGGGCCGCCCGGCGAGCGGGCCGTCCCGGCTCGTACGACCCACCTAGGAGAGACCATGACCGTGTTCGTCCTGGTGCCGGGCATGTTCACCGGCGCCCATGTCTGGCAGGACCTCGCCGCGCGGCTGACCGACGCCGGTGCCGAGGCGTACCCCGTCGCCCTCACCGGCCTCGACGGGCCGCGCCCGGCACGGGGGAGCGGCGTCGACCTGGAGACCCACATCGCGGACGTCCTCGCGGTGATCGACGCGGTCGACACGGACCGGGGCGTCGTGCTGGTCGGGCACGGCCACGGCATCCACCCGGCCGTCGGCGCCGCCGACCGGCGTGCCGGGCGCGTCGAGCGGATCGTCCACCTGGACTCGGGGCTGCCCCGGGACGGCGTCCCCGCCCTGGCCGCCGTACCCGACCACTCCCTGCGGGAGCGGCTGGCGGGCGCCGAGGGAGCCGGGGGCGTCCTGCCGGCCCCCTCCGGCCGTGCGGAGTGGGCGCGCTGGGGGAGCACCGACGGCGTCCCCGAAGCCGCCCTGGACCGGCTCACCGCGCTCGCCGCCCCCCATCCCCTCGGCACCCTGCTCCCACCCCTGCGCCTGACCGGAGCCGTGGACCGCGTGCCCACCACCGGCGTGCTGTGCACGGGCAACGGGAGCAGCATCGAACTGGTCCAGACGCTCGTCGGCCTCGGCGACCCCGCGCTCCAGAAGCTGACCGACCCCCGGGTGACCTTCTTCGAACTCCCCACCGGACACTGGCCGATGCTCTCCGCCCCCGACGCGCTCACCGACGTCCTGCTGCGCGCCGCCGCCGGTGAGGGGCACCGGCTGAAGCCCGCCGAGACGCCCCCGCACCTGCGGCCGTTCCCGCTGGACGTCCCCGACCTGGCCAGGGAACGGCACGGGAACGTCGACCTGTACCTCCAGGACTCCGCCCCGCCCCGGCCGGCCGTGCTGTTCGTGCACGGCGGCCCGGTCCCCGCCGGCGCGCGGCCGACGCCGAGGGAGTGGCCCGTCCTCGTCGGCTACGCCCGGTACGCCGCCGCCGAGGGCGCGGTGGGCGCGGTCCTCGACCACCGCCTGCACGACCTCGCCGACTACCCGCGCGCCGCCCAGGACGTGGCCGCCGCCGTGGAACTCCTCCGGGCCGACCCCCGGGTGGACCCGGACCGGATCGCCCTCTGGTTCTTCTCGGGCGGGGGCCTGCTCACGGCCGACTGGCTCGCCGCCCCACCGCCGTGGCTCCGCTGCCTGGCGGCGACGTACCCCGTTCTCGCCCCGCTGCCCAACTGGGGCCTGACCGGCACCCGTTTCGAACCGGCCCGGGCCGTGGCCCACGCGGGCGCCCTCCCGATCGTCCTCACCCGCGTGGGACGGGAGATGCCCGAAATCGCCGCGACGGTGCAGCAGTTCGTGACGGCGGCCGAAGACGCCAAGGTGAACGTGGAGTCGGTCGATGTGCCCGACGGCCACCACTCCTTCGAGACGCTGGACCCGACGGACCGGACACGCGAGGCCCTGCGACAGGCGATGCGAGCGGTACTGACCCACGCCGGACTCGCCCGGCCCGCGACGCCGGGACACCAATCCACCCCCCACCCCCGCCCCGAATCACCCACGTGAGCGACGACAAGAAACAGCCCAGCAAACCCGCGACGACGACACGGGCGGCCCTCGCCGCCCTCACCGGCCTCCTCGCCGCCGCCACCGCGCTCGCCGTCGCCGAACTGGTCGCCGTCGCCGTACGCCCCCAGGCCGGCCCGGTCGTCGCGGTCGGCGGCGCCGCCATCGACCGTACGCCGGTCGCCGTGAAGGACTGGGCGATCCGCTCCTTCGGCACCAACGACAAGCTGGTGCTCCAGCTCGGCATCCTCGCCGTCCTCGCCCTGTTCGCGACGGCACTCGGCGTGTTCGCCCTGCGCCACCGGCGTACCGCCGCCGCCGGTGTACTCCTCTTCGGCGTCGTCGGCGCGGCGGCGGCACTCAACCGGCCCGACTCCACCGGCCCCACCGACGCCCTCCCCTCCGTCCTCGGGGCGATCGCCGGCGCGGTCCTGCTCCACGTCCTCGCCGGCCGGCTCCCGAAGGGTGCCGCGTCCACCGGGGGCGAGGGCTGGGACCGGCGCGGTTTCCTGATCGCCGCGACCGCCACGGCCGCCGCCTCCGCCGGAGCCGGCGTCCTGGGCCGGGCACTGAACGGCACCGCCGCCCGCGACGCCGTCGCCTCCCGCCGGGACCTCACACTTCCGGCACCCCGCTCACCCGCCCCCGCCCTGCCCCGGCGCGCCCAGGTGCGGGTGGCCGGGGTCAGCCCGTTCCTCACCCCGACCGGCGACTTCTACCGCGTCGACACCGCCCTCGTCGTCCCCAAGGTGGACGCCGGCACCTGGCGGCTGCGCGTCCACGGCAAGGGTGTCGCCCGCGAGCGGACCCTGACCTTCGACGACCTGCTGCGCCGCGAGCTGATCGAACGGCACATCACCCTCACCTGCGTCTCCAACGAGGTCGGCGGCCCCTACGCCGGCACCGCCCGCTGGATCGGCGTACGCCTGGCCGACCTGCTGGCGGAGTGCGGGGTGCGGCCGCCCTCGGCCGGCGGGCCCGCCGACCAGCTGGTGGCGCGGTCCGTGGACGGCATGACGCTCGGCAGCCCCGTCGAGGACGTCATGGACGGCCGCGACGCGCTGCTCGCCGTCGGGATGAACGGCGCGCCCCTGCCGTTCGACCACGGCTTCCCGGTCCGCATGGTCGTGCCCGGCCTCTACGGCTACGTGTCCGCCTGCAAATGGATCGAGGAGCTCGAACTCACCACCTTCGACGCCTACGACGCCTACTGGGTCCGCCGCGACTGGGCCCGCGAGGGCCCGATCAAGACCCAGTCGCGGATCGACACACCCAAACCCTTCGCCCGGCCGAAGGCGGGCGCGGTGATGGTCGCCGGGGTCGCCTGGGCCCAGCACCGCGGCATCGACAAGGTCGAGATCCGCGTCGACGACGGCCCCTGGGAGGAGGCCGTCCTGGCGCCCGAGGCGTCGCGGGACACCTGGCGGCAGTGGTCGTACGCCTGGCGGGCCGGCAAGGGCGGGCACACCCTCACCGTGCGGGCCACCGACCGGACCGGCGAGACGCAGACCGAGCGGCGGACCGGGACCGTCCCCGACGGCGCCTCCGGGTGGCACTCCGTCGTGGTCACGGTGGACTGACCTGGAGAGCGCTCCCCCGAGACCCGGTTCCGACGGCCGATCGGTGCCCCCGCCACTTTGTCCCCTCGGCGGAAAAAGTTTCGAGATCTTGCGGCAAAGGGGTTACCGCCCCCGGACACGTCCCGCTAACTTCCTTGAAACACAACGGTCTTGGGGCTCCGACGACCGGGGCTCGACGGCGCGACGGCGCGCGCCCGTACTCCCTTCACGGCAGGACTCCGCTCTCTGCCGCCACCCCACACCGCTCGGGAGAACTCTGTGCGCACGAGACCCCCCGGACACAGACGTGTCCGTTTCCTCCTGCCGGCCCTGGCCTGCGCCCTGGCCCTGGCCCTGCCGACCGGTCCGGCGGCGGCCGCCCCGGCGGACCCGGACGACGGAGCCAGGACCACGGCCGCGGCCGGGGCCGCCGCCGGGGTCGCCGCCGCGGCCGCTCCGGAGGACTTCCAGCAGGTCACCCTCGCCAAGGGCGTGGCCGAGACCGGCGAGCCCATGACCCTCGCCGTGCTGCCCGACCGCTCGGTGCTGCACACCGCGCGCGACGGCACGCTCCGCCGCACCGACGCGGCCGGCACCACCAGCGTGGCCGGCAAGCTCGACGTGTACAGCCACGACGAGGAGGGCCTCCAGGGCGTCGCCGCCGACCCGGGTTTCAGCAGCAACCGGTTCGTGTACCTGTACTACGCGCCCAAGCTCAGCACCCCGTCCGGTGACGCCCCCTCCGACGGCCCGGCCTCCGCGTTCACTCCGTTCGACGGCGTCAACCGCCTCTCGCGCTTCGTCCTGAAGACCGACAACACCCTGGACCTGGCCAGCGAGAGGCCGATCCTCGACGTGCCCGCCTCGCGTGGGCTGTGCTGCCACGTCGGCGGCGACATCGACTTCGACGCGGCCGGCAACCTGTACCTGTCGACCGGCGACGACTCCAACCCCTTCGCCTCCGACGGCTACAGCCCGCTCGACGAGCGCGCCTCGCGCAACCCCGCCTACGACGCCCAGCGTTCGGCCGGCAACACCAACGACCTGCGCGGCAAGATCCTGCGTATCAAGGTCAACGCGGACGGCACCTACGGCATCCCCTCGGGCAACCTCTTCGCGCCCGGCACCGCCAGGACCCGGCCCGAGATCTACGCGATGGGCTTCCGCAACCCCTTCCGGATGAGCGTCGACAAGGCCACCGGCACCGTCTACGTCGGCGACTACGGCCCCGACGCCGGCACCGCCAGCGCCACCCGCGGCCCCGCCGGGCAGGTCGAGTTCAACCGGATCACCAGGGCCGGCAACTTCGGCTGGCCCTACTGCACCGGCAGGAACGACGCCTACGTCGACTACGACTTCGCCACCGGTGCTTCCGGTTCGGCCTTCAACTGCGCCGCCCCGAGGAACACCTCACCGCGCAACACCGGCCTGACCGACCTGCCCCCGGTGCAGCCCGCCTGGATCCCCTACGACGGCGGCTCCGTACCGGAGTTCGGCGGCGGCTCCGAGTCCCCGATGGGCGGACCCGTCTACCGCTACGACGCGAACTCCACCTCCGAGGTGAAGTTCCCGCAGGAGTACGACGGCGACTTCTTCGCCGGCGAGTTCGGCCGCCGCTGGATCAAGCGCGTCGAGGCGGCGGGCGACGGCACCGTGCAGTCCATCAACGCCTTCCCCTGGAGCGGCACCCAGGTGATGGACATGGCCTTCGGCCCCGACGGCGCCCTCTACGTCCTGGACTACGGCACCGGCTACTTCAACGGCGACGCCAACTCCGCCCTGTACCGCATCGAGCACGTCACCGGCGGCCGCGCCCCGGTGGCCCAGGCCAGGGCGAACACCACCTCGGGCAGGGCCCCCCTCGCGGTCGCCTTCTCCTCGGCCGGCAGCTCCGACCCCGACGGCGACGCCCTGAGCTACGCCTGGACCTTCGGTGACGGCGCCACCTCCACCCAGGCCAACCCGTCGCACACCTACACCGCCAACGGCCAGTACACCGCCACGCTGAAGGTCACCGACAGCACCGGCAAGTCGGCCACCGCCTCCGTGCAGGTCACCGTCGGCAACACCGCGCCGACCGTGCGCCTCGACCTGCCGGCCGACGGCAGCGTGTACGACTTCGGCTCCGCCATCCCCTTCAGGGTGACGGTGACCGACCCCGAGGACGGCACGATCGACTGCGCCAAGGTGAAGGTCACCTTCATCATCGGCCACGACAGCCACGGCCACCCGCAGACCTCCGCCACCGGCTGCTCCGGCACCCTCCAGACCCTGGCCGACGGCGAACACGACCCCAACGCCAACATCTTCGGCGTCCTGGACGCCGAGTACACCGACCAGGGCGCGAACGGCCAGCCCGCCCTGACCAGCCACGACCAGCACGTCACCCAGCCCAGCCACCGGCAGGCCGAGCACTACGGCAACTCCTCGGGCGTCGAGGTCGTCAGCCACGCCCCGGCGCACGGCGGCAGGACGGTCGGGCACATCGAGAACGGCGACTGGATCTCCTTCCAGCCGTACGCCCTCGCGGGGCTCGGCGGGTTCACCGCCCGGGTCTCCTCGGCGGGCACCGGCGGCACCATCGAGGTCCGCGCCGGTTCCCCCACCGGCACCCTGCTGGGCACGGCGACCGTGCCGGTGACCGGCGACTGGGAGACCTTCCAGGACGTGTCGGCGGCCCTGAGCAACCAGCCGGCGGGCACCACCACCCTCTACCTCGTCTTCAAGGGCGGCGCCGGCTCCCTCTTCGACGTGGACGAGTTCTCCTTCAGCGGCACCCGCACCGGCCCCGTGAAGGGCGTGGGCGGCAAGTGCCTGGACATCGACGGAGGGGCGACGGCCGACGGTACGAAGGCCCAGATCTGGACCTGCAACGGCAGCGCCGCGCAGACCTGGACGGTCGCCGGGGACGGTTCGCTGAAGGCGCTGGGCAAGTGCCTGGACATCTCCGGCGGCGGTACCGCGGACGGCACCAGGGTGCAGCTGTGGACGTGCAACAACACCGCCGCGCAGAAGTGGTCGGCACAGGCCGACGGCACCCTGCGCAACCCGCAGTCCGGCAAGTGCCTGGACGCGTCCGGCGGGACCTGGAACGACGGCACACCGGTCCACCTGTGGACCTGTCACACCGGAGCCAACCAGAAGTGGACCCTGCCGTAGGAAGGAGGCGACCGTCATGCGCAACCGACTGAAAGCGGCCCTCGGCCTGTTCGCCGGTGCCCTGCTCTGCGTGGCCCCCCAGGCCACGGCACTCCCCGGCGTCGCCGCCGGCGACACCGTACGCACCACCGCCCAGGCGGCCCCGGACACCGCGGTCGGGGTCAGGACCGACGCCGAGGCGGTGGCCGCCGCCGACCCGGCGTACAAGGTCCTCGTCTTCTCCCGGACGGCGGGCTTCCGGCACGACTCGATCGACGAGGGCATCACCGCGCTGCGCGCCCTCGGCACGGCGAACGACTTCACCGTGGACGCCACCGAGGACCCGGCGGCCTTCACCACCGGCAACCTCGCCCAGTACAAGGCGGTCGTCTTCCTGTCGACCACCGGCGACGTGCTCGGCGACGCCCAGCAGAACGCGTTCCAGCAGTACCTCAGCGGCGGCGGTGGCTACGTCGGTGTCCACGCCGCCGCCGACACCGAGTACGACTGGCCCTACTACGAGGGGCTGGCCGGGGCGCTGTTCCACTCGCACCCCGCCATCCAGCCCGCCACCGTGAGGGTCGAGGACCGGGCGCACGACGCGACCGCGCACCTCGGCCGCACCTGGCAGCGCACCGACGAGTGGTACAACTACCGCACCAACCCGCGCACCACCGCCCGCGTCCTGGCCTCGCTCGACGAGTCCAGCTACTCGGGCGGGAACATGAGCGGCGACCACCCCATCGCCTGGTGCAAGGACTACCAGGGCGCCCGGGCCTTCTACACCGGCGGCGGCCACACCGCCGAGTCCTACGCCGACCCCGCCTTCCGCCGGCACCTGCTCGGCGGCATCCGCTGGGCGGCCGGGATGACCGACGCCGACTGCCGTCCGGAGACCGGCTACACCTCCTTGTTCGACGGCACCGGCACCACCGGCTGGCAGCAGGCGGGCCCCGGCGGGTTCACCCTCGCCGACGGCACCCTCACCTCCCAGGGCGGCCTCGGACTGCTCTGGTACTCCGCCGAGCAGCTCACCGGCGACTACTCCCTCAAGCTGGACTGGAAGGCCGCCGGAGACGACAACTCCGGTGTCTTCGTGGGCTTCCCCGCCTCCAGCGACCCCTGGTCGGCGGTGGACAACGGCTACGAGATCCAGATCGACGCCACCGACGCGGCCGACCGCACCACCGGTTCCGTCTACGGCTTCAAGTCGGCCGACCTCGCCGCCCGCGACCGCGCGCTGAACCCGCCGGGGGAGTGGAACACCTACGAGATCCGCGTCACCGGTGAGCGGCTGGAGATCTTCCTCAACGGCGTGAAGATCAACGACTTCACCAACACCGACCCGGCGCGCAGCCTGGCCCAGGGGCACATCGGGCTCCAGAACCACGGCGACGGCGACGACGTGTCCTTCCGCAACATTCGCGTCAAGAAGGCCGGGAACCCCTCCGGCCCCCGGACCGGACCGGTGAAGGGCGTGAACGGCAAATGCCTGGACGTGGACGGCGGAGCCACGGCCGACGGCACCAGGGTGCAGCTCTGGTCCTGCAACAACGGCACCGCGCAGGCGTGGACGGTCGGCGGTGACGGCTCGCTGAAGGCGCTGAACAAGTGCCTGGACGTGTCCGGCGGCGGCACGGCGGACGGTACGAGGATCCAGCTGTGGACGTGCAACGGCACCGGCGCCCAGAAGTGGGCGGCGCAGTCCGACGGGACGGTCCGCAACCCGCAGTCCGGCAAGTGCCTGGACGCGTCCGGCGGGAGCTGGGACGACGGCACGCCGGTCCACCTGTGGAGCTGCCACACCGGGGCCAACCAGAAGTGGACCCTGCCCTGAGTCAGAAGGACACCTCGCGGACGCTCGCCCCGCTCCGAGGCTCGGTCGTCGCCGTGATCTCCGAGCGGTGGCGGGGCCCGGAGAAGGTCACCGTCAGTGTCCGCGGGCCGTCCTGGGCGGTGCTCGCGGTGAAGCCCTGGTCCGGCACCGCCGAGATCAGGCACACCGCGGACGCGCCGAACCGCACGGTCGCCTTGCCGCCCTCGGACGGCACCGTGTAGACGCCCGCGCCGCCCTCGCACCCGGCATCGCCGCCCCCGCCTCCGCCGCTCGCCGACGGTCGCGGGGGCGGCGTGCTGCGCGCGCTCGGCGTCGGGTCCGGGGCGGGCCCGGTCGGCCTCGCGCTCGCGCTCGCGGTCGTGCGGGAGGGGGCCGGCGGGCTGGGCTCGCGGGTGGCGGACGGTGTCGGGCCGGGGGAGGGGCGCTCGGTCCCGGACGCGGTGGGCGCGGGCGGCGCGGGCGGCTCCCTCGGCGCCGACTGCGCGACCGGTGCCGTCGGCCGGGTCGAACCCACCACGAAGTGGATCGTGAGGATGACGGCCGTCACACTGGCCGCCGTGCACGACAGCCAGATGATCAGGTAGCGCAGGAGGCGGGACACGACACCATAGTGACGGACCCGCTAACGTGCCTGCTCATGGCCTCCGTACTTGTCGTCGAGGACGACCCCGTGATCCGGGCCGCGCTGATCGAGGTCCTGTCCGGACACGGCTACGCGGTCAGGACCGCCCACCAGGGGTTCGAGGCGCTGCGCGAGATCACCCAGACCCCGCCGGACATCGTCGTGCTCGACCTCGGACTGCCCGACCTCGACGGGCTCGACGTGCTGCGCATGATCCGCGGCGTCTCCCGGATCCCGGTGCTGGTCGCCACCGCCCGCGACGACGAGACCGAGATGATCCGGCTGCTCAACGCCGGTGCCGACGACTACCTGGTCAAACCCTTCTCCGGCGGCCAGCTCGCCGCCCGGCTCGCCGCCGTGCTGCGCCGCTCCGTACCGGCCGACGTCCGCGCCGCCCGCGCCCCCGTCCTCCGGGTCGCGGACCTGCGCGTCGACCCCACCGCGCGCACCGCCCATCTCGACGGACGCGAACTGCCCCTCACCCGGCGCGAGTTCGACCTGCTCGCCTACCTGGCCGCCAACGCCGACCAGGTCGTCTCCCGGCAGCGGATACTCACCGAGGTGTGGCAGCAGCCGTATCTGGAGGACCAGACGGTCGACGTCCACCTCTCCGCGCTCCGCCGCAAGATGGGCGAGAAGGCGCGCAAACCCCGCTATCTGCACACCGTGCGCGGCATCGGCATCAAGCTGGTCAGCTCGCCATGAGACGCGCCCTCGCCGGCATCGCCCTGGCCGTCACCTCGATGGTGGCGCTGTCCTTCCTCGTCCCGCTCGCCCTCCTGGTCCGCGAGCAGGCCCGCGACCGGGTCACCACCGCCGCCGAACAACGCGCCTCGGCCCTGTCCCCGGTACTCGCCCTCACCACCCGGCGCGCCGACGTGCAGCAGGCCGTCACCGAACTCGGCTCCGCCGACCGACTCGCCGTACGGCTGCCCGACGGCGGCTTCGTCGGCACCCCGCACGCGCCCGAGAGCGCGCTGGGCCGGGCCGTGCGCGGACGCGAGACCCTCGCCGTCGACACCGACGACGGCTGGGTCTACCTCCAGCCCGTCGTCCTGCGCGGCGACCGCGTCGCGGTCGTGGAGGCGTACGTCCCCGCCGCCGACCTCACCCGGGGCGTGGCCGCCTCCTGGGGTGTGATGGCGCTGCTCGCCCTCGGCCTCGTCGGCGGCTCGGTGCTGGTCGCCGACCGGCTCGGCGCCCGCGTCGTCCGCTCCTCCCGGGGACTGAAGCGCGCCTCGCTCGCCCTCGGCTCGGGCGACCTGGACGTACGCGTGGAGCCGGACGGGCCGCCGGAGCTGCAGGAGGCCGGTGTGGCGTTCAACACGATGGCCGACCGGGTCGTGGACCTCCTCGCCGTCGAGCGCGAACTGGTCGCCGACCTCTCGCACCGGCTGCGGACCCCGCTGACCGCGCTCTACCTGGAGGCCGACCGGATGGGCGCGACGCCCGGCGCCCGGCGGGTCACGGAGGCCGCCGCCCAACTGGAGAGCGAGCTGGACTCGATCATCGCCGCGGCGCGCACGCCGCTCGCCCCGGCGCAGCACGGCGGGTCGGGGGCCGGCGCCGGCAAGCCCTGCGACGTCGCCGAGGTGGTCGCCGGGCGGCTGGAGTTCTGGTCGGTCCTCGCCGCCCAGCAGGAGCGGTTGTGCGAGCGCTCCCTCACCCCGCGCCCGGCGCCCGTGGCCTTCCCCGAGGACGACCTCGCCGCCGTCGTGGACGCCCTGATCGGCAACGTCTTCCGGCACACCGTGCAGGGCACCGCCTTCGCCGTCCGCGTGGAGCGGCAGGACCGGTACGTGTTCCTCACCGTCGACGACGCCGGGCCCGGCGTGGCCGACCCGGCGGCGGCCCTCACCCGGGGCGTGAGCGTCGGCGGCTCCACGGGGCTCGGCCTGGACATCGTGGCCCGCGCGGCCCGTACGGCCGACGGCGAGCTGACCATCGGGCGGGCGCCGCTCGGGGGCGCGCGGGTGCGGGTGTCGTTCGCGCTGGCGGGCGGCGGCGGGGGCACTCGGCGGTGACGGGGGTCAGCGCCGACGGGGCCCGGTGCTGACGGGCCTCAGCGGCTCGCGCCGAAGTCCTGGGTCCACCAGGGGCCGCCGTCGCCGAAGTGGACGCCGACGCCCAGCTCCCTGAAGGAGCAGTTCAGTATGTTCGCGCGGTGGCCGGGGCTGTTCATCCAGGACTCCATCACCGAGGCCGCGTCCGCCTGACCGCGGGCTATGTTCTCGCCCAGCGTCGACCACCGGTAACCCGCCGCCTCGACCCTGCTGGTCATCGTGGAGCCGTCCGGGCCCGTGTGGGACATCACACTGCTGTCCGCCATGACGTCGCTGTAGTCGTCGGCGGCCCGGGTCAGGCTGTCGTTCGCCGTGACCGGCGCGCAGCCCGCCGAGGCCCGTTCCTGGTTCACCAGCGCCAGCACCTGCGCCTCGGCGCCGCTCAGCCCGGCGGAGCCGGAGTCCGATCCGGAGCCCGACGTACCGGAACCCGAACCCGAGCCTCCGCCGGAACCCGACCCGGTGTCGCTGCCGCCGCCCCCGTCCCCGCCCGTCGACCCGCCGCTCCCGCCCGTCGACCCGCCGCTCCCGCCCGTCGACCCGCCGCTCCCGCTCCGGGTCGTCGTCCTCTCGGGAGCGCTGGAGGCCGGCACGGGCGCCTTGGCCGCCTTGGCGGCCGGGCTCGGCGACTTCACCGGCTTCTTGTTCTCGGGCGGAGTGCTCGTGCTCGCGCTCGGGCTCGGTGTGCCGCTCACCGTGGCGCTCGGGCTCACCGACGCGGACGCCAGGGGTATCGCGCCGCCGGCCGCGTCCTCGGCGTTCGAGGCGTCCAGGGCCTCGTCCGCGGTGACCCGGTCCGAGGCCCCGCCCTCGTCGCCGTCGGTGACGGCCAGGGTGATCCCGACGCCCGCCGTCACGGTGACGACCCCGAGGACCAGCGCGGTACCGCGGGACCGGAGCCCGCCGCGGGGGCGGGCGTGGGAGCGGGACGGGCGGGCGGCTCGGCGGGAACCCATACGCAGGACACCTCGGCTTGTCGGTAGGCGGTCGGAGCCCCGTACCCGCAACCCGGTGGACGCGCACGCGCCCACCGGGACCGTGGGGGGCGTCCGAGAGCCTAGGCCGCACCCGGCGGGGAAACGGCCGTTCGAAGGTCAACTTCAGAATGTCTTAAGAGAGCGGCCAAAGTCCGCTGAGGTGAGGAGCCGGTCGCGGGGTAGGGGAAGAGGACATCCGAAGGAGGATCGCCATGACCACGTACGTCATCTCGGTGCCCGGCACCTTCACCGGCTCCGTACCGGACGGCACCAGGGACGAGCTGGCCCGGGCCCTGCGCCCCGACGACCCGCACCGCACCCAGCTGGGCGACGAGGAGGACCTCGACGCCCTCTCGGTGAACGAGGACGGCACCTTCACCATCCGCCTCACCGTCGAGGCCGACACCGCGGCCCACGCCGAGGAGCGCGCCCAGGAGGTCGCCGACTCCGCCCTGCACGCCGCCGGGATCGACCGCGACAGCGCACCCCTCGGACCCTCCGTGGTCACCGGGATCGACTCCGACCTCTGACCCGGCCGGCGACGGCTCCGGCGGTGACGGCACCGGGCCGCGACGGCGCGAGGCCGTGGGCGGGCGCGCTCACATGGCGTACCGCAGGTGGCACCGACAACATGGTCAGGTCACCCGCCGGCTGAAGGGAAACCCCCATGTTCCGCAAGGTGCTGGTCGCCAACCGCGGTGAGATCGCGATCCGGGCGTTCCGCGCGGGCTATGAACTCGGCGCGCGCACCGTCGCCGTCTTCCCGCACGAGGACCGCAACTCGCTGCACCGGCTGAAGGCCGACGAGGCCTACGAGATCGGGGAGCCGGGGCATCCGGTGCGCGCGTACCTCTCCGTCGAGGATATCGTCCGCGCCGCCCGCCGCGCCGGGGCCGACGCCGTCTACCCGGGCTACGGTTTCCTCTCCGAGAACCCCGAGCTGGCCCGCGCCTGCGAAGAGGCCGGCATCACCTTCGTCGGCCCCAGCGCCCAGATCCTGGAACTGACCGGCAACAAGGCCCGCGCCGTGGCCGCCGCCCGCGAGGCCGGCGTACCCGTCCTCGGGTCCTCCGCGCCCTCCACGGACGTGGACGAACTCGTCGCCGCCGCCGACGGCATCGGTTTCCCCGTCTTCGTCAAGGCCGTCGCGGGCGGCGGCGGGCGCGGCATGCGCCGCGTCGAGGACCCCGCCCAGCTGCGCGAGTCCATCGAGGCCGCCTCCCGCGAGGCCGCCTCCGCCTTCGGCGACTCCACCGTCTTCCTGGAGAAGGCCGTCGTGGAGCCCCGCCACATCGAGGTGCAGATCCTCGCCGACGGCGAGGGCACCGTCATCCATCTCTTCGAGCGGGACTGCTCGGTCCAGCGCCGCCACCAGAAGGTCATCGAGCTGGCACCCGCCCCCAACCTCGACCCCGCGCTCCGCGAGCGGATCTGCGCCGACGCAGTGAACTTCGCCCGGCAGATCGGATACCGCAACGCCGGCACCGTGGAGTTCCTGGTCGACCGCGAGGGCAACCACGTCTTCATCGAGATGAACCCGCGCATCCAGGTCGAGCACACGGTCACCGAGGAGGTCACCGACGTCGACCTCGTCCAGGCCCAGCTGCGCATCGCCTCCGGCGAGACCCTCGCCGACCTCGGGCTCGCCCAGCAGAACATCACCCTGCGCGGCGCGGCCCTCCAGTGCCGCATCACCACCGAGGACCCGGCCAACGGCTTCCGCCCGGACACCGGCCGGATCAGCGCCTACCGCTCGCCCGGCGGCTCCGGCATCCGCCTCGACGGCGGCACCACCCACGCCGGTACGGAGATCAGCGCCCACTTCGACTCGATGCTGGTGAAGCTCTCCTGCCGCGGCCGGGACTTCACCACCGCCGTCAACCGCGCCCGGCGCGCGGTGGCCGAGTTCCGCATCCGCGGCGTGGCCACCAACATCCCGTTCCTCCAGGCGGTCCTGGACGACCCCGACTTCCAGGCCGGGCGGGTCACCACCTCGTTCATCGAGCAGCGCCCGCACCTGCTCACCGCCCGCCACTCCGCCGACCGCGGCACCAAGCTGCTCACCTACCTCGCAGACGTCACCGTGAACAAGCCGCACGGCGAGCGGCCCGTCCTGGTCGACCCGCTGTCCAAGCTCCCGGCGGTGCCCACGGGCGAGCCCCCGGCGGGCTCCCGGCAGCTGCTCGCCGAGCTGGGCCCCGACGGCTTCGCCCGCAGACTGCGCGAGTCGCCCACCATCGGCGTCACCGACACCACCTTCCGCGACGCCCACCAGTCGCTGCTCGCCACCCGGGTCCGCACCAAGGACATGCTGGCCGTCGCCCCGCAGGTCGCGCACACCCTGCCCCGGCTCCTGTCGCTGGAGTGCTGGGGCGGCGCGACCTACGACGTCGCCCTGCGCTTCCTCGCCGAGGACCCCTGGGAGCGGCTGGCCGCGCTGCGCGAGGCGGTGCCCAACATCTGCCTCCAGATGCTGCTGCGCGGCCGCAACACCGTCGGCTACACCCCCTACCCGACCGAGGTGACCGACGCCTTCGTGGAGGAGGCCGCCGCCACCGGCATCGACATCTTCCGCATCTTCGACGCCCTCAACGACGTCGACCAGATGCGGCCCGCCATCGACGCCGTACGGCGGACCGGCACCTCGATCGCCGAGGTCGCCCTCTGCTACACCGCCGACCTGTCCGACCCCGCCGAGCGGCTCTACACCCTCGACTACTACCTGCGGCTCGCCGAGCAGATCGTGGACGCCGGCGCCCATGTGCTGGCGATCAAGGACATGGCCGGGCTGCTGCGGGCCCCGGCCGCCGCGACACTGGTGTCCGCGCTGCGCCGGGAGTTCGACCTGCCGGTGCACCTGCACACCCACGACACCACCGGCGGCCAGCTCGCCACCTACCTCGCCGCGATCCAGGCCGGCGCCGACGCCGTCGACGGGGCGGTGGCCTCGATGGCCGGCACCACCTCGCAGCCCTCCCTGTCGGCGATCGTCGCCGCCACCGACCACACCGAGCGCCCCACCGGCCTCGACCTCCAGGCCGTCGGCGACCTGGAGCCGTACTGGGAGAGCGTCCGCAAGGTCTACGCCCCCTTCGAGGCGGGCCTCGCCTCACCCACCGGCCGCGTCTACCACCACGAGATCCCCGGCGGCCAGCTCTCCAACCTGCGCACCCAGGCCATCGCGCTCGGCCTCGGCGAACGCTTCGAGGACATCGAGGCGATGTACGCCGCCGCCGACCGGATGCTGGGCCGCCTGGTGAAGGTCACCCCCTCCTCCAAGGTCGTCGGCGACCTGGCCCTGCACCTGGTGGGCGCCAATGTCCCGCCGGCCGACTTCGAGGCGGACCCGGACCGGTTCGACATCCCCGACTCGGTCATCGGCTTCCTCCGCGGCGAGCTGGGCACCCCGCCCGGCGGCTGGCCCGAGCCGTTCCGCGGCAAGGCGCTGCGCGGCCGGGCCGAGGCCAGGCCGCTGCCGGAACTGTCCGCCGACGACCGCACCGGCCTCGCCAAGGACCGCCGGGCGACCCTCAACCGGCTGCTGTTCCCCGGCCCGGCCCGCGAGTTCGACGCCCACCGCTCCTCGTTCGGCGACACCAGCGTCCTCGACAGCAAGGACTTCTTCTACGGGCTGCGTCCCGGCACCGAGTACACGGTCGACCTCGACCCCGGCGTCCGGCTGCTCATCGAACTCCAGGCGGTCGGCGACGCCGACGAGCGCGGCATGCGCACCGTGATGTCCTCGCTCAACGGGCAGCTGCGGCCCATCCAGGTCCGCGACCGGTCGGCGGCCACCGACGCCCCGGTCACCGAGAAGGCCGACCGCTCCGACCCCGGCCAGGTGGCGGCCCCGTTCGCCGGTGTGGTCACCCTCGCCGTCGCGGAGGGTGACACGGTCGAGGCGGGGGCCACCGTGGCCACCATCGAGGCGATGAAGATGGAGGCCGCCATCACCGCCCCGAAGTCCGGCACGGTCTCCCGGCTCGCCATCCACCGCATCCAGCAGGTGGAGGGCGGCGACCTGCTCGTCCAACTCGCCTGATCCGCGCGCACCGTCGCCGACGCGCCCCGCACCTCCCGGCGGGGCGCGTCGGGGCGTGCCCACCGGCCGGTTCAGGGACCGCCCTTGCGGAGCATGTCGTCGATCCGGGCGCCCTCCGCCTCACCGATCCCCTCCTCGCCCAGGGGCACGCCCAACGCCTCGGCCAGCGTGCGGTGATGGACGTCCATCACCGACTCGATCAGCGTCGCCAGCTCCTCCAGCCCGGTCCGCGCCCGACGCCACCCGGTGAGGAAGACGCAGGCCCCGACCACGAGCGCCGGCCACCACACGATGCCCACCAGCGCGTACAGGCAGCCCCAGCCGGCCAGGGACACCGCGTCCGCGAAGGCGGCCCGCGCGGTCGTCACCGGCCGGCGCGCCTCGTCGCCCAGCAGCAGCCACAGCCGGGGCCAGGCCGCCGACGCGTCGAACCAGTACTGCGCCCGCGTCCGCACCTCGACCAGCCGCACCCGGTCGCTCATCCAGGTCCGCCGCCACGGCAGGTACACCGCCACGGTCGCCACCCCGTCCCGCTCGGCCGCGCGCACCGCCCCGCGGCGCCGCCGCCCGCCGGCGGAGGGCGCGTCGCTCAGCCACCACCGCTCGACGGCCCCCGCCAGTTCACCCGCGAGCGCGCCCACCACCCCCGCCGCGAGCAGCGCCAGCCCGACGTCCACCGCCGCCCCGGACGGCTCCCGGCGCCAGCCGCGCCACACCGAGGCGGCCCACGTCCGCAACCCGTCGGCGCTCAGCGCCCCGTGGTGCCCGAGGTGCCGGCCGGCCACCGCGACGGCGACCAGCAGCAGGCCGGGCAGCAGCACGGCGGTGAACCAGCGGCTGTTGACATGCCGGTTGAGTTCGGCGAGTACGCCCGTGACCATCGCGTGTCACGCCGTCGGCCGCATGGCGGCGCCGAAGGCGTGGCACACCGGCACATGCCCCTGCGCGTCCCGCCCCGCCGCCCGGTCGCACCGCTCGCGCGGGCAGCCGTAGGTGCCCGCGCCGACCGGCGTCGCCCGCGCGGCGCCCGGGAAGCCGACCAGGCCGAGCACGTCGCGGCCCGACCAGACCCGGACGTCCTCCGGCTCCCCCTCCCGTACCCACTTGCGCACCGCCCGCACCGCCGAACCGCCCTCCCGGACCCGTGTGACGTCCCGGTCGAGCCGCTCGCCGACCCCCGTCCGCCGCGCCTGCTCCCGCAGCCCCGGCAGGCGGTCGCACCACAGGGCGAGCGCCTCGGGCTCGGTCGGTTCCTCGGACGTCATGGACCCTCCGTACGAGATTGGTCACTCTGGGGTGGCCGGTCGTATCGTTGTGTGTCGACCGTGCCGTCAGGGTGCCACAGGGCAGGCGGGCGACGGCAGGGAAAAGGGTGGAGCGGGGATGAGGTTACGGGCTTGGGGCGATCCGGGGCGGCGGATCGAGGACGGTGTCACCCGGTACCTGAGGACCGGACGCGCGGCCGCGGTCGCCCGGCCCGGACTGCTGCGCGACGCCGAGGAGTTGCTGGCCCAGGTCGCAGGCGAGCCGCCCCGCTCACCCGCCCGGGAGCGGGTGCTGCGGCTGGTGGGCCTGCTCTACCTCGCCCGCGAACTGGGCCTGCGCGAGGGCGCCGTACTCCCCGAGCCCTCCCACATCGCGGCCGCCCTCGGCCTGCTGCACGACGCTCAGCCGCAGTCGCTCCCCGCGCCGCTGTGGGACCTGGCCGTCGAGTTCGGCGCCGACCCCGCCACCCGCGCCGAGACCGCCGCGTCGTTCGCGCAGTCCCAACAGGACGGCGGCGCCGACCCCCTCGCCTTCCTCGTCGCCCTCGAACACGCGGTCGCCGACCTGCCTCCTGACCATCCCCGCCTGTGCCCCTACGCCCTGTTCCTCGCCGTCCACTGGCTCGAACGCGACGGCACCTTCGAGGACGCGGGCGACCTCGACCACGCCGAGCAGTGGGGACGCGCCGCCCTCGCGCTCACCCCCACCGACGACCCGGCGCGCGTCGCCGCCCTGCACGCGCTCGTCGCCACCCTCACCCGTCAGACGGCCCGGCACGACACGGCCGCCCACGCGGGCGCCGCCGTGCGGATGTGCCGCAAGTACCTCGCCGCCGTACCGCCCGGCGAGGGCGAACACCTGGCCGTCCGCTTCTCGTTGGGCACCACCCTCAAGGTCCGCCACGCCCACACCCGGGCCCGGCGGGACCTCGACGAGGCGGTGGACGTGCTGCGGGACGCCGTGGCCGACGCCCGGCGCGCGGGCGGCGGCCCGACACCGGAACAGCTCAGGAGCTTCGCGGCGACGATGTACGACCGCTATGTCCGCGAGCACGCCGGGGATGACCTGCACGAGGCGATGGGCGCGATCGCGGAGGCCGCCGCCACGGCCGCCGCGCGCGGCGCCCCAAAGGCGGCTACGGCACTGCGCACCGAACTGGCCGCGCTGGAAAGGGAGTACGCCTCCGGCCGGGCCGTGGACGCGACCCGCGGGCCGTCCCGGCGCCCGCCGACACCCCACCAGCGCGCCGAGGAGGGGCGCACCCTCGTCGACCGCTCCCAGACACCGCTCGGCGGCGGACCGCTCGACCTGGACCAGGGCATCGAACTGCTCGGCGGCGCCCTGCGCGACCTCCCCCCGGACTTCCCCGACCGCGCGCCCTACGCCGCCTACCTGGGTCAGGCGCTGCTCAACCGCTACGAGGCCGAACAGGACGCGGCGGACCTCGACGCGGCCGACGAGACGGTCCGGCACGCGGTCCGGCTCTGCCCCGAGGGCGACGACAACCAGGTGCCGTTCCGCACCCTGCTCGCCCTGATCGCCGACGCCCGCCATGTGCGCCTCGGCACCCCCGAGACCCGCGACGCGGCCGTGCGGCGCTGGCGCGACCTGCTGTCCCGGCCGCTCGACCTGCCCGGATACCGGCTGCGGACCCTGCACCGGCTCGGCGCCCACCTCGTCGCCCGCCACGAGGACACCGGCGCCCTCGCCGACCTGGACGAAGGCGTCGACGCCCTGCGCCAGGCCCTCGACGCGGCCGGCCCCGCCGGCGAGGAACACGCCGGTGTCGCCCTCGACCTCGCCGCCGCCCTGCTGCGCCGCCAGGAACACTCCGGCACCGCACGCGAACTGGACGAGGCCCACTCCCGCCTCACCGCCGCGCGGGAGCGCCTCCCGCTCGGCGACCCCCGCCGCACCCGCGCCCGCGAGCTGCTGGCCGCCGTGACCGTACGCCGGCGCGAGGTCCACACCCGGCACGAGGAGAAGGCGGCCCCGGTGCTGCGTTCCAGCACCCTCGTCACCGGACCCGGCGACCCGCCCGCCGTCCCGGCCGACCGGGCGGGCGCCGACCCCGGCGAGCTCAGCTCCGTCGTCCGGCACAGCAACCGCGTCAACACCCTCTACGGACACTTCCGCCGCACCGGCGACACCGAAGCCCTCACGGAGGGCGTCGACATCAGCCGCCACCTGCTCGCCGGCATGCCCGACACCCACCCCTACCAGGCCCTCGTCCACAACGACCTGGGCACCGGACTCCTGCTGCGCTTCGAACACCAGGGCGACCCCGGCGACCTCGACGCCGCCGTCGGCCATCTGCGCCTGGGCGCGCACGGCCCCGACGCCACCGTCCAGCAACTCCGCAACCAGCTGGGCCGGCAGGACCTGACCGCCGAGGAACTCGACCGCATGACCGGCGGCTCGCTCGCGGGCGTCCTCGAACTGACCGGCGGACGCGGCAAGGAACTCGCCCACCTCGCCGGCGCCCTCGTCCGCCGCTTCGAACGCGACGGCGCCGCCGACGACCTGGAGGAAGCCGTCGCCTGCGCCCGCCGCGCGGTCGAGACGACCCCCGCCGAGAGCACCGTCGACCTGCACGACCGCCAGGCCATGCTGGGCCTCGTCCTGCTCAGCCGGTACCGGCACACCGGGCACCGCACCGACCTCGACCAGTGCGTCGACGCCGGGCGTGCCGTCCTCGCCCTCACCGACGACATCGTCGGCGGCCCGCCCGGCGAACACCGGCGCGGCGCCCTCACCGCCCTGTGCAACCGCCTGCGCATGCGCTACCTGCTCACCGAAGACGGCGACGACCTGGAGGAGTCCGTCACCGCCGGACGGGAGGCCGTAGGGCTCCAACCGCCCGGGACACGGGACGAGTACCTCCTGACCAACCTCGGCCTCTCCCTGTGGGACCGCTGGGCCCGGCACGGCGGGGCCGCCGACCTGGACGAGGCGATCGACCTCACCGGCACGGTCGCCGACGCGCTGCACCCCGCGTCCCCGCGCCGCGCCCACGTCCTGCGCACCCTCGCCCGGATGCTCGGCCAGCGCAGCCTCGCCGGACCGGCCGCCGCCCGCCCCGACGACGCGGCCCGATGCCTCGCCCTGTCCCGCGAGGCCGCCACCCGGACCGACACCTCACCCCCGGCCGAGCGCCTCGAAGCCGCCGTCGCCTGGGCCGACTTCGCCGCCGCCCGCGCCGCCGGCGGGGACGGCGACTGGACCGAGGCCGCCGACGCCCACGCGGTCGCCGTCGACCTGCTCGCCCTCCTCACCTGGCGCGGACTGCCCCGCGGCGACCGCGAACGCCGCCTCGCCCCGTACGCGCACCTCGCCAGCGACGCCGCCGCCTGCGCCATCCTCGCCGGGCGGCCCGAACAGGCCGTCGAACTCCTCGACCAGGGCCGCTCCGTGCTGTGGAGCCAGGTCCTCGACACCCGCACCGACCTCACCGCCCTCCGCACCGCCCACCCCGAGCGGGCCGCCCGGCTGGAGGAGCGGCGGTCGGGCCTGGACGACCTGCCCGACGGCCCGGTCCGGCCCGGCGACGACCCCGAGCACCGGCGTCGGCTCGCCCGCGCCTGGGACACCCTGCTCGAAGAGATCCGGCGACTGCCCGGCTTCCGGCACTTCCTGAAGCCGCTGCCCTTCGCCGACCTCTCCGCCGCCACCGCCGACGGCCCCATGATCCTGGTCAACGTCAGCCGGTTCCGCTGCGACGCCCTCGTGGTCACCCCCGGCCGGGTCGACCTCGTCCGGCTGCCCCGGCTGACCGCACCGGCGGCACAGCGCCGCGCGAGCGACTACCTCGCCGCCCTGGAACGCCTCGACGAGCCCGGCACACCCACCGGTCCCACCCAGCAGGCCGTGCTCGGCACCCTGGAGTGGCTGTGGGACGCCGTCGCCGCCCCGGTCCTCGACTCCGACCCGGCCCGGTCCCGGCGGGGCGGGCGCGTGTGGTGGTGCGCGACCGGCCCGCTCGCCCTGCTGCCCCTGCACGCCGCCGGGTACCACGACCCCGACGACGAGCGCGAGGACGACGCCGTCCTGGCCCGCGTGGTCTCCTCCTACATGCCGACCCTGCGCGGCCTGCTGCGCGCCCGGCGCCCCACCGCGCCGCCCGACCCCGTACGCCGGCTGCTGATCCTCGCCCTCGGCGCCCCGCCGCCGTACGCCGCCCACCTCGCCCCGCTGCCCGGCGCCCGCGCCGAGGCCGAGGCGCTGCGCCGCCGCTTCCCCGACCGGCACACGCTGCGGCTCGACGCGGCCGCCACCGCCCAGCAGGCGCTGCACCTGCTCGACGGCCACACCTGCGTCCACTTCGCCTGCCACGCCGGACAGAACCTCGCCGACCCCGGCAAGGGCGCCCTCTACCTCCACGACCGGCCGCTCACCGTCACCGACCTGGCCCGACTCGACCTGGCCACCCCGGAGTTGGCCGTGCTGTCCGGCTGCCGGACGGCCGTCGGCGGCACCGAACTGCCCGACGAGGCCATCCACCTCGCGGCGGCCCTGCTCCTCGGCAGCTTCCGGCACGTCATCTCCACCCTGTGGCCCATCGGCGACGACAGCGCCCGCGCCCTCACCGACGAGCTCTACGCGCGACTCGGCGACGCCGGGGGCCGCATCCACCCCGCCCGTACGCCCCAGGCCCTCCACCACGCGGTCCTGGCGGCCCGCCGCCGCGCCCCCGACGCCCCACTCGCCTGGGCCTCGCACGTCCACTTCGGACCGTAGCGCCCGGGACAGCCGGTCAGCAGGGCCGGCGCCAGACGTCCAGCTCCGGCCGCTTCAGCATGGAGGACAGCCGCAGCTCGCGCGCCTGCGGGCAGAAGCTCCCGGTCGTCCCCGAGTACTCCACGTGGAAGACCGCCTTGCCCGCCTCCACGAACGGGGTGAGCCGCGCGCACTCGCCGTACTCGGCGCACTGCTCGTTGACGGCGAAGTCGAACACGCCGACCAGCTCGGGGATCTGGTCCAGGTCGTTCTTCAGGCCCACCGCCAGTCCGCGCGCGTGCGCGATCTCGGCGATCATCCGGTTGTAGCGGAGCTGGTCCCGCGCGGTCAGCTCGAACCCGGTCCGGTTCGCGTAGCCCTCCACCAGGTCGGGCTCCACCGCGTCGAAGCCCTTGTCCCGGCACATGTCGAACCGACGCTCCATGATCGGCCGCAGCACGGAGAGGCGGCGGATGTCGAGCCAGCGCTCGCCCTCCCAGCCGTTGGGCCCGCCGAGCACCGAGCGGGGGAAGTCGTCCCGGTCCGGCCGGAAGTCCTCCCAGGCGCCGACGTTGACGTAGCAGATCACCTTGCGGCCGGCGCGGTGCAGCCGGGCCACGTCCTCGGCGTCGTTCTCGAAGCCGTCGATGTCGTAGACCGGCACGTCCACCGACGCGTCCACCGGGCCGTCGAGCTGCCACTGCCAGGCGAGCCCCGGACGCGGCTGCCACACCGTACCGGCGGACGGCTCCGGCGGCGCCGGGCCGTCACCGCCGGAACAGCCGGCCACCACCGCGACGGCCAGGACGGTCAGCAGCGCGGCCCACCCTCGCGGCCCGCACCGCCTCACTGCCCCGCCCCCGTCAGCACCGGCGTCAACCGCGCCCACGGATTGGGCGGGTGCCCGGTGACGGGCCCGGAGACGGCCGCACCCCGCTCCCGCGCGGTGCGCACGGCGAGGGGGATCAGCGCCTCGGGCACCCCGTACACCAGATGGCAGAGCCGCTCCGGAGGCACCCGCAGCGTCCAGTCCGGCCGGGTGAAGGACGACACGTACACCGGCCAGGCGCCCTCGAAGGTGACGACGAGATCGGCGAGCCGCGCGTACCCGGGCGCCGGGTGCACCCCCGGATTGAACACGATCGGCGCCGTACCGTCCCGTCGCAGCCCGCGCACCAGCGCCCGGTGGGCGGGCAGTTCGGACGCCGCCGAGGTGACCCGGTCCAGGAAGCACCCGTCGGTGGCGTACCAGGCGCGGTGCCGTGCCACGTCCGCGGCGACCTGGGCCGCCGGCCGCGTGCCGTAGTCCGTGTCGACGTACCCGAGCAACCGCGCCCCCGCCGTCCGCAGCGCCCCCGCCGCCGCGACGAACGCCGGATCGGGCGCGTCGCCCGGCCCGTTCGCGGGGTTGAGGACGACCCCGTACACCCGGTCCGCCGCCGAGATCAACTGGTGCCAGGCGCCGGGGTCCTCGGCCGGATGGACGTAGAGCGGGACCAGAAGACTCACGACGCGCCCGCCTCTTCCGGCGCTGCCCGGAGCCCGGCCGACCACAGTGCGGCCAGGGACTCGTCCAGCGAGTACGACGGGCGCCAGCCCAGTGCCGTGCGGGCCGCGTCGATGTCCGAGCACTGCCAGGACACGTCGGCCGAGCGGGCCGAGCCGCTGCCCTCCTCCTCGATCCGGCCGCGGAAGCCGGCGATGTCCGCGAGCGTCCGCACCAGGCGGCGCACCGGAACCGCCCCGCCGCCACCGACGTTGAGGACGCGCGGCAGCGGACCGGCCGCCGTGACCGCGCGCTCCGCCGCCCGCGCCACGTCCCGGACGTCCACGAAGTCCCGGTACGCCGACAGGTCGCCGAGACGCAGCACCGCTTTTGGGCCGGCGCCCGCCGCACGCAGCAGACCGGTGACCCGGCCCGGCAGACCGGCGGCCGGCGCGCCGGGCCCCACCGGGTTGCCGACCCGCAGCACCACCGCGTCCAGACCGCTGCCGGCGACCGCGAGGGTGCCGGCGAGCTTGGTGGCGCCGTACGGCGTGACGGGCGCGGCGGCCGCCGACTCCGCCACCCGCACCCCCCCCGTGCCCGGCCCGTACTCGGCGGCCGAACCGAGGTGCACCAGACGGCACTCGGGCAGGGAGCGCGACAGCGCCGCGCACAGGACGGCGGGCCCCCGGGCGTTGGCCTCGGCGAGCGTCACCGGGTCGCCGCCGGTCGCGCCGGCGCAGTTGACGACCGCGTCGACGGCCGCCGACGCCAGGACGCCGGCGAGCCGCTCGGCCGGGTCGGCGGCCAGGTCGACGGGCACGTCGGCACCCGGCGCCCGGCCGCCGCCGAGCACCCGCGCGCCGGGCAGGGCGCGCAGCCGCTCGGCGACGTGGGCGCCCAGATAGCCGGTGTGCCCCAGGACGAGAATGCGCATGCGGTGCTCAGGCTCCCTTGAGCAGCAGGGACTTGCGGCTGGTGAACTCCGCGTTGGCCCGGTCGTAGTCGTCGGGGCGGCCGATGTCGAGCCAGTAGCCGTCGAAGTCGTAGGCGTGCGGCGGATTCCCGGCGCCCAGCAGGTCGAGCACCAACTCGTCGAAGCCCAGCGGCAGTCCGGCCGTGTAGCCGTCGAGCGTGGTCCGGGACAGCCCGTACACGCCCATCGAGACGCGGTAGTCCATGCTGGGCTTCTCCGTGAAGGCGACGACCTTGCTGGCGTCGGTGGTCAGGACGCCGAAGTCTATGTGCACCTTTCTCGCGTACGTCGCGATCGTCAGCGGTGCGGCGGAGGCGGTGTGCCGGCGCAGGACGTCGGCGTAGTCGAGGTCGGTGAGGATGTCGCCGTTCATCACCAGGAAGTGCTCCGGCAGCCGCTCGCGCATGGTGAGCAGCGGCCCCATGGTGCCGAGCGGGCTCTCCTCGGTGGCGTAGTCGACCTTCAGGCCCCACTGGGTGCCGTCGCCGACATAGGCGCGGATGATCTCGCCGAGGTGGCCGATGGCGATCGTGCAGCCGGTGAACCCGGCCGACGCGAGCTGGCGCAGCACGATCTCCAGGATCGCGTGCTGGTCGCCGATGGGCACGAGCGGCTTGGGCAGCGCGGTGGTGTAGGGCCGCAGCCGGACGCCCTTGCCGCCGGCCAGGATCACTGCGTGCATGAGGTTCTCCCTCGGTTCACGTGCCGGGCTTGGTCGGGATGTTCGTGGTGCTCACGTGCCGTGCCGGAGCAGGTGTTCCGGATCAGATGTTGTAGATGCCGGTCTTGTAGCGGGCGAGGTTCGCCGGGTCGCGGAAGAACCCCACGGTGTGCGCGAGACCCTGCTCCAGGTCGTGCGCCGGGCTCCAGCCGGTGGCCTCCCGCAGCCGCGTCGCGTCCGCGACCAGCCGCATCACCTCGGAGTTCGCGGGCCGCAGCCGCCGCGCGTCCTCCCGCACGTCGAGCGCGGTGTCCATCACCTTGCCGATCAGCGCGACCAGGTCGCCGACGGAGATCTCCCCGCCGGTACCGGCGTTGAAGGTCCGCCCCACCACCCGCTCGGCGGGCGCGGTGCCGACCGCGAGGAACGCCTGCGCCGTGTCCCGGACGAAGGTGAAGTCCCGGGTGGGGCGCAGGTCCCCGAGGGTGATCGTGCGCTCCCCGGCGGCGACCTGGCCGATGACGGTCGGGATCACCGCCCGCATGGACTGCCGGGGCCCGTACGTGTTGAAGGGCCGCAGCGTCACCACCGGGGTGTCGAAGCTGGCGTGGTAGCTGTCGGCGAGCCTGTCGCCGCCCGCCTTCGAAGCGGCGTACGGCGACTGGGTGTTGATCGGGTGGTCCTCGGTGATCGGCACGGTCCGCGCGGTGCCGTACGTCTCGCTGGTCGAGGTGTGCACCAGGCGCGGGGTGCCCAGGGCGCGCACCGCCTCCAGCACGTTGAGGGTGCCGGTGACGTTGGTGTCCACGTAGGAGTGGGGCGCCTGGTAGGAGTACGGGATCGCGATGAGCGCGGCCAGGTGGTAGACGCAGTCGGCGCCCTCCACGAGCCCGCGCACCGAGCCGGGGTCGCGGACGTCGCCGAGGACGATGTCGACCTGGTCGAGGACGTCGGGGGCGAGGGTCTCCAGCCAGCCGTAGGAGGAGAAGGAGTTGTACTGCGCCATCGCCCTCACCCGGTACCCGGAGGCGACCAGCGCCTCGGTGAGGTGGGAGCCGATGAAGCCCTCGGCTCCGGTGACGGCGGCGAGCGGTGTGACGGTCACGCGGGGTCCTTCCGGTCGGTGGAGTGGTACGCGGTGAGTGGTGGTGAGGGGCGGGCGAGCCGGCGGCCCGTCAGGCGTGGGCCGCCGGGCGGCCCAGCAGCAGCAGTACGCACACCGTGAGACAGAGCGCGGCGGCCCCGCACCACAGCGGCAGCGCGGCGGCCGGACCCGAGGCCAGCCCGGCCGGGGCGGCCGCCGCCAGACACAGCGCGGCCGGGAGCCAGGCCACGCCGAAGGCCTGGAGCAGCAGGGAGGTCCACAGCAGCGCCGCGAGCGTCGCCACCGCCACCGGGTCGGCGTCCACGAGCAGCGCGGCGGGCAGCAGCGGACCGAGGTACACCAGCAGGCAGCCCGCCAGCACGGCGGCCGACCGCAGCCGGAACCCGGCGAGGGAGGAGGTGGCCCGCAGCGCCGCCACCGACAGCCCTCGGTAGCGGTACAGCAGCCACTCCGCCGGCCCCATGCTCAGCGTCAGCACGATCACCGCCCACGGCTGCTCCCGCCCCGCCAGGAACACCAGCGTCCCGGCCGCCAGCCCGAACAGCCCGTACGGCAACGACCGCAGTACGGGCGGGCGTACGGCCTCCGGCACGGGCGGCGCCGTACGGGTGCCGTACAGCGCCCACCCGGCGGCGGCGAGTGTGCCGAGCAGCGCCAGCAGCGGCAGGCCCGCCCGCGGCGCGGTCCCCGGCTCCCACCAGGGCAGCGCCGCCGCACCGGCGATCACCGGCGTCAGCGCGGCCAGCAGCAGTCGCTCCCGGCCCAGCACCAGCAGCGCGCCGGCCGCCGCGAGGTACGCCGACTGCACGGCCACGGCGAGCGCCGCGCCCCCGGACCCGGCGAGCGGCACGCCGGCCGCGCCCGCCAGCAGCGCACCCAGCGGCGCCCCCTTGAGGAGCGTGCGGCCCGCCTCCCGCCGCCCGGTCGCCAGGCGCAGGTACGCCCGGTGGCCCAGCGCCTGGTTCCACGCCCAGGACAGCAGACCCGCCACCACCAGCGCCCGCACCGCGCCGTCCCCGGTCAGCAGGCGTCCGGCGAGCGCGTAGGCGAGCCCCGGCAGCGCGAACAGGGCGCCCCGCAGCGCGCACCGCACATGGTCGGGCCGCCACGGGTCGACGGGGCGCGGCGGGTCCGGGAAGGTGCGCGGCACCCGGGCGTACAGCGCCTCGGCGAGCGAGAACAGGTCGGGGTGCCCGTACCGCTCCCGGATGACCTCGCCGGTCAGTCCCTCCGACTCCAGGAGCGCGGCCACCTCGTAGGGGTGGACGGCGGGCGCGATCCGGTCGGCCAGGTCGGCGGCCAACCGGTCGACCGCGTCCTGCCGGGTGCCGTGGCCGGGTCGGACGAGGGCGAGCGTGCGCAGCGCGAGGGTGCGGTCGTCGGACAGGCGCAGGGCCAGGGTGTCCTGCTCGGCGCCGCCCGGTTCCAGGGACAGGGGTCCGCTCATCCGGTCGCGCTCCTCACCGGCGAACCGCCCGCCGCGGCGAGCGGGTCCGCCGCCCCGGCGGGGGCGGGGACGGAGGCGGCGGCGTGGGTGCTTCGCGTGCCGCCGAAGGCCGCCAGCTCCAGGTAGATGGACCGGAAGGTGTCGATGGTCTGGCGGAGCGTGAACTGCTCGATGACCCGCAGCCGGGCCGCCTCGCCCATCGCCCGGCGCCGCCCGGCGTCCCCGAGCAGTTCCAGCGCCGCCGCGGCCATCGCGCCCGGATCGCGCGGCGGCACCACGAGGCCGGTGTCGCCGACGGCCTCCCGTACGCCGCCGACGTCCGTGGAGACGGTCGCCCGGCCGCAGGACATGGCCTCGATCAGGGTGAAGGGGAAACCCTCGCTGATGCTGGAGAGCATCACGACGTTCCCGGCGGCGTACGCGTCCTTGATGTCGTCGACCCGGCCCTCGAAGGTGACCGCGTCGCCGTGGCCCAGCTCCGCCGCCAGCGCCTCGCAGCGCTCCCGGTACCCCTCGCCGCCGCGCGGGGTGCCGCCGAACAACCGTAGCCGGGCGGCGGGCAGTTCGGCCCGCACCCGGGCGAAGGCGCGGATCAGGGTCTCCAGGTCCTTGATCGGGTCGACCCGCCCGGCCCAGCTGAGCACCGGCTGCTCGGGCTCGGGCCCGGCCGGCGGGAAGGCGGCCGGGTCCACCCCGTTGTAGACGGTGCGGATGGCCTCCGGCGCGGCACCGCCCCGCTCCTCCCACAGCCGGTTGTAGCGGTTGCCCGGCGTGATCAGGGCGGCCCGCCGGTAGGTCTCCTCGGCCAGCAGCCGGAAGAAGCCGAGCAGCAGCGCCTTCACCGGCCAGCGGTAGGGCGCGGTGCGGTAGCCGAGGTAGCGCTCGCGCAGGTACACGCCGTGCTCGGTCAGCAGCAGCGGAACGCCGTGCCGCTCCAGCGCGGCCAGGCCCGGCAGCACCGCCACCCCGCCGCTGACCGCGTGCGCCACGCCGAACTCGGGGCCGGGCGCCGCCAGCGGGCGCAGGGCGTGCTCCAGCAGCGCGGTCGCGGTCACCGCGTCGTGCAGGGTGGGCCGGGCCTCGCGCACGGGCAGGCCCGGCCGGCTCCAGACCGCCGTCAGGATGTCCAGGGCCCGCTCGCCGCGCAGGAACGGGCTGAGCCCGCCGTCCGCGGCGGCCCCCGCCAGCCGGTACAGGGCGGGCGCGAAGCCGTCCTCGGCGGCCGGGTCGAGCAGCGCCGTCACGAACCGCTCGTAGGCGGCGGCGAGCCGGTGCGCCGCCCGCCCGCGTGGCGCGCGCCCCTCGGGGGCGGGGCCCCACATGGGGAGGGAGACGACCCGGCCGACGTGCGCGGGCAGGTCCCACACGAGCGGTTCGCGCCCGGTGCCGGTGACGGCGAGGACCTCGAAGTCCAGGTCGGGCATGCCGGTGACGAGCTGGTCGCACCAGACGCTGACGCCGCCGTGCGAGTGCGGATAGGTGCCTTCGGTGAGCAGGGTGACGCGCGCCGCGCCGGTGCGACGCGTGCCGCGGGGAACGTGCATGGAGGTGCTCCACGGCCGAGGTGAGGATGACGGGACCTGCGGTGGTGGTACGGCGCTCAGCGCCCGGCGCCGTACGGCACCGGCTCGCTCACCCCGGCCGGGACGCGGGTGCGCGGCGCGGCGGGCGGCACCGGGGCCGTAGCCGGGGTGTTCGGCGAGGCGTCCGGGGCGGGCACGGTCGCCGTCGCCGAAGCCGGCAGCGTGAGCGTCAGCGACCCGCCGGACACGGGCGCCCAGCCGGAACGCGCCCCGGCGTAGGCGGTGCCGAAGGCGGCGCCGCCCTGCACGGTGCCCGTCGGGACCGTCGCCGTCACGGTCGTGCCCGCCGGCGCCTGCACGGTGACCGTGTCACCGACGCGGTAGGCGGTGACCTGCCCGGCGTCCACCGCGTTCCGCCAGGCGGCGCGGCGCGTCATCTCGACGCCGATGTCCTTCATGCGGAGATTGACCACCGGGGTGTCGGCCGCGAACAGCGCGTCGTAGCCGTCCAGTACGCCGTCCAGTACCGGGTAGGCGATGCGGTCCTCGGCGAGGTTGGACTGGTGGATGAAGTGCGGCTTGGGGTCGTTGGCGAGGACGTGCCCGAGCGCGATCCGCGTCTCCAGCGGCACGATGTGCCCGGTGTAGCCCGTCGCGGTGTCCAGCGGGGCGGGCAGGCAGGTGGTCGTGGCGGGGTTGTCCTCGCAGATGCCGCTGCCGCCCTGGGCCCGCGCGGTGTAGATCCAGTTGTACTCGTCGACCTGCTCGGCGGCCCGGCCGGCGTTGTAGAAGACGTTCATCGGGTAGCGGGAGACGGTCGTGGCGCCGCCGACCTGCCGCTGGACGGGGTCGCGGGAGTTGTCGGAGGCGAGCCAGGTGACGCCGTTGTCGCCGAGGGCGGGGCCGAGGTTCGGGTTGTCGGCGGGCTGCTGCGGCGTGACCTTCAGGCCCGAGTGCTCGCCGGTCACCAACTCGTCGTTCTCCAGCGGCAGTCCGGCGTTCTGGCCCCAGACGCGGTTGGTGGCGATCTCGTCGGATATCTCGTTCCGGCTCACCCACTGGGTGCTGCCGTCCGGGTTCGTCGCGCACTTCCACGGGACCACGGTGACGTCCTGGCGGCAGCCCAGGAAGGCGTGCGTGTAGGTGTGGTTGATCCAGCGGAAGTCGTTCCGGTCGGCGACCAGCTTGTCGGCGAGCGGGTCGGCGCCGCCGTTGTCCTCGCGCTGGTCGACGGTGCCGGCGGCGTTGTAGGCCAGGTCGAGGGTGAAGTTCCGGCTCGCCTGCCAGGCGGCGGCGTGGTCGACGTCGGCCGGGACCATCCGGATGGGGTTGGGGGTGCCTTCGCCTGGCGGGCAGTCCACGTCGCCGGGCGTGCAGTTCAGCTCGGTGTCCCAGCGGTCGTCGGCCGCGAAGACGTCGTCGACGTGCACGGCGAGGTAGTTGCGGTCGGCGCCGAGGTGGACGCCGCCGGTCATCCACTCCACGATGCCCCGGGCCAGCAGCCGGAACTGCTGTTGCCGCCCGTTGTAGACGAAGGTGACGACCAGTTCACGCCGCCCGTCGTGCCGGTACTCGCCGACCAGGGAGCCCTTGGCGGACCGGCCGGGTATCGCCGCCTGCACGAGGGGGGTGAAGTCGGCGCCCGGCGCGGGCGTCGAGAGGTAGGCGTAGGACTCGCCCACGGTGGGGGAGTTGTCCTCGAACGGCACCGTGCCGTCCAGGTAGCCGAAGGGCCCGGCCAGCCCCGCCGCCGTCACCTCCGCCTCGACGCCGTCCACGCTGCCCGCGTACCCGGTGCCGACGGCGTACTGGAGGCCGACCTCGGGACGCGCGTAGGTGTAGGCGTCGACCTGCGGGACGGCGTACGTCCGCTCGTAGGACGCGAGGGCCGTCATCTCCGTGGAGGCCGCCGGGAACGGGTTGTCGTTGGGCAGCACCACGGCCTGGAACTTCGCGCGCGGGCGCCCGTCCACCGTATCCGCCAGGAACCCGGCGTCGATCACGGGCCGTCCGGTGTCGAGCAGGTCGACCTCGGTGTACGGGGTGCCGGCGGTCTCCAGTGCCGCCGCGATGGCGTCGGTGGCCGGTCCGCCGTCGCTCACGACCAGCACCCGCAGGTCGACGCGCGGCTCGGGCGCGTCGGCGTCGGCGTGGGCCGGTCCGGCCGGCAGGGCGAGTGAGACGAACAGCGCGCCCGTGGCGAGCGCGGTGGTGCGAATGGTCCGCTTCATGCGGTGAGATTCCCTCCCCAGGGCAGGAGTGGACCCGCTCCTCCCCGGAGCCCGCCCACCCCACGACCACGCCGTCGCCCCCCTGAGACGCCGGTCGTCGACGTTTCCGTCGCGTCACATAGTGAGGTCTGCGTGGAGCTTTTGTGTGCCTGCTGCGCAACTTGACGGAAAAGCGTATGTGTCCATTTGGTCGGGAAGTGCACGATCCGAACGCCCGCTCTCCCGGCGGTCGTTGGGCCGGGAACCGCGCTGATTGGCACCTGTCCTGCGGCGAGTCGAGAGGCGTCGGCCGCGGAATGCCGACGTCCGCCGGGCCTGCGCGTCATTGGTCTCGACCAGTGCGCCGAGCGGGCCGGGAGCGAGATCAGGTCACCCCCGTCCGCCACCGCACCGAGGCCGGCGGCGGCCGGTCCGTGGAGGACCGTCCGCCGCCGGGAGGTCAGCGCGGGTACGGATGTGCGATCAGGCGCACAGGACGCGGGTCTCGGGCGTGTAGACCGGACCACCGCTCACGCTCGTGCTGTCGCTGAACTCCGCGTAGTAGTACGAGTAGAAGCCGATGTTGCCGTTGCAGCCGGAGTCCGCGGCGACCTGGAGGGTCAGGGTGACGGTGCGGCTCTGGCCGGGCGGGACCGTCGCGCCGTAGTTGCCGCCGAGGTCGGCCGGCCCGGTCCCGGCGCACGGGACGGCACCGGTGGCGCCCGCCAGCGTGCAGCCCGTGAACGAGTACTTCAGATCGGGCCGCTGGGTGGTCAGCCAGGTCGGGTCGATCGTCTGGTAGACGAACCAGACGTCGTACGTGTGGTGGTTCGTGAGGGTCATCGACAGGTTCACCGTGCCGCCCGGCTGCGTGGTCGCCGTGTCGGTGGCGAACGTCAGCTCGGCCGGGGCGGGGTCGGCGGCGCTCGCGGAGGGCGCCAGGCCGAACAGGGCGAGGGCGAGGGCGATGATCGCGGCGAGCGCGAAGTGTCTCGTTCGTGTGGATCGCATGGCCCGGGAGACTAGGCACGGCCCCCGCGCACCGTCTGCCCCGCCCGGAGCGCCCGGAGCGGGGCCCGGCCGGAAGTGCGCGCCGGGTGAAGGAAGTGTGACGGCGCCGTCACAGCCCGTGGTGGCGGGCGTTCACGCAGCAAGGACGAGGATGCGGCGGGGGCGCCTGAGCGACCCCGCCGCACCGGACGGGCGGCCGGACGTGCCGGCGGCAATGGCGGATTCCGGGTGCCCGCCCGGCCGCCGGTCAGCCGGTCACGTCGGTTGTGCCGGTCACGTCGGTCGGGCCGGTCATGTCGGTCGGGCCGGCCGCTCCGTCACGTCCGTCACGGGAACCGGACGACCTTCGACGGCACCGTGCTCGTGCCCGACGTCGCCGCGCCCGTGTCGTTGATGACATGGCGGTACTGGCCCATGCCGCCGAGCGAGATCACCTGGAGGTGCCGCATCTGGACGCCCGGTCTGACCGGCACCTGGAACCCGTGGTGCTGGACGATGCTCGGATCGGAGGTGAAGTTGCAGTAACTGCCCAGCGCCACCGCGTCGTGCGTGTTCACCGAGTCGGCGACCTTGTAGGCCGCGTAGCCGACGATGCCGTCATGCGTGATGGAGGCGGCGTTCGGGGCGTCGTAGGCCTTCTCGTTCTGGAAGAAGATGGTCCGGCCGCGCTCACCGGCCCAGTACACGTCGTACTTGTTGAAGTGCTCGACGAACAGACCCGTCGCGAGCACGTCGTCGCCGTTGACCCGCAGTCCGTAGTCGGCGCGGTTGGTCTCCCAGCCGACGCCCTCCCCGTGGTCGGCGCGCCAGATCCAGGTGTGGTCGATGACGACGTCGTCGCTCTCCACCACGACCGAGTCGGTGGCCTTGCCCGGACCCGCGCCGCCGATGCGGATGAACACGTCCTGCATCGTCGTGGGGTCGGCGGAGTGGTCGGCGTTCCCGCCCGGCGTCCCGATCCGCAGCAGCGCGTCGGAGCGCACCGGACCGGCGTCGATCAGGAAACCCGCCAGGCGCACGCCGTCGACGTCGGCCACGTGCATGGCGTCGACGCCGTTGTCCGGGATGATCGTGGCCAGCCCGAGGCCCAGCACGACGGTGCCGGCCCGGTCGACGTCGATGGTCTGGTCGATGTGGTAGACACCGGGCGTGAACAGCAGGTTGAGCCCCTGGTCCAGCGCGGCGTTGATGGTGGCCGCCGTCGCACCCGGCCTGACCACGTAGAACTGGTTCAGCGGCAGCGAGGTGCCACCGGCGTTCGCCGGCCAGGAGACACCGCGCGCGTTGGTCCGCTTGCCCGGCACCCGCACCTTGTACTCGTTGCCGTCGAGGTAGAGGAACGGCTTCTCGCGCGAGATCGGCGTGGTGTCCAGCGTGGTGTACGGGCCGGTCGCGAAGTTGGTCGCCGGCGCGCCCTCGACGCCCGTGAACGTCATGTTCCAGACGCCGTTGGTCCAGCCGCCGACCGAGCTGTCGCGGGTGTACCACTGCTGCTGGGAGTACGGGCCGACGGTGCCGTCGATCTTCGAGTCGGCGATGTAGCCGCCGGAGGCCCAGCCGTAGCCGTTCGGGGCGAGGTTGAGCCCGCCCTGGACGTGGATGCGGCGGAAGGGGGCCGCCTGCGCCACCGCCCAGCGGTTGGTGCCGTTGACCGGCCGGATGGCGAGGTTCTCGGCCGAACGCCAGAAGTTCTGCGTGGCGTTGCCGTTGAACCAGCCCGCGTCCACGGTCACGTCACCGTTGATCTGTGTGTCGTCCGGGTTGAGCCCCAGACCGGAGATCGAGGTGTAGAAGCCGATCTGCGCGTTGATCCCGTTGTACGTGCCCGGCTTGAGCAGGAACTGGTACCGGCCGCTGCCGAACTGGTTCGACTCCTGCTGGGTGAAGACCTGGTCGAACTTCTGCTGGAGGTTCGGCGTCGAGGGGTCCACGACGATCACGTTCGGCCCGAGGTCGCCGCCGCCCTGGATCGGGGGCGTGCCCGTCGTCCCGGTGTGCATGGCGAACTCCCACAGCGAGTAGCCGTAGCCCGTCCCGCGGGCGGTGCCGTGGACGCGGACGTAGCGGCCCGAACCGCTCACGTCGTAAGAAGCCTTGCCGCCGGTCGCGCCGGTGACGGTCTTCAGCGTCTGCCAGTTCTGCCCGTCCGGGGACGCCTCGATCCGGAAGTCCTTGCCGTAGGCGGCCTCCCAGTCCAGGTCCACCTTGCACAGGTCCCGTACGGCGCCGAGGTCCACGCGCAGCCACTGAGGGTCGGAGGGCTGGCTGGACCAGCGGGTGCCCGGGTCGCCGTCGACGGCGGCGGAAGCGGGGGTCCCGCCGTTCTCCACGGAGGACGCCGTGGCAGCCTTGCCGCGCGCCGCGTTCGCCGTGTCGCAGGAGCCGCCCGGCGTCGTGCCGCCGGTGGTGCCGAAGACCTGGAACTCCCAGAGGGAGTAACCCCAGGTGGTGGCCCGGTGGACGCCTTGGAGCCGGACGAATCGGCCCTGGCCGAAGACGTCCAGCGTGTCGGTGCCGCCGTCGCCGCCGGTGACGGTCCTGACGTCGGTCCAGGTGTTGCCGTCCGGGGAGAGCTGGATCTTGTAGTCCTTGCCGTAGGCCGTCTCCCAGTTGAGGACGACCTGCGTGACGGAGGCGGTCGCGCCGAGGTCGACCTGGAGCCACTGGTTGTCGGCCGCGGCCGAGGACCACCGGGTGCCGAGGTTGCCGTCGACGGCGTTGGCGGCGGGTGTGCCGCCGTTCTCGGTCGAGGAGGAGGTGGCCGGGCGGCCCTGGGAGAGGTCGGGGTCGGCCGCGGTGGCCGTCATCGGTGCGGGCAGGGTGACGAGCGCCGCCGTGGCGACGAGCGCGACACCCAGGGATCTGAGTCTCATGTGTGCGCTTTCTGCGGGTGCGGACAGGGCGGGGCACCTGGCCTCCGCGGCCCGGTGCCGACGTGCCGGACAGCGCGCGCAGGGACGGACTTGCCTGCGCGACGGCTTAGTTCACGGTGTGATTTAAGAGGTGAGGCATCGATCGGGCAAGAGTCCGCACAAGAGTTGCGGGAGGAGTTTCGCGCCAGGTTCCCCGCCGCCGGTGCCGCTTCAGGCTCCCGGTGCCACGAAGACGCCCGCGCGGGCCGCCGCCGCGGCGGCCGCCGCGGCGCGGTCCGCCGCCGCCTCGTCGAGCGGATCGTCCGTGGTCAGCAGTCGGTAGTACAGCGGGGCCGAGACGGCGCGGATCACCTCGCGGGTGTCCGTGCCCGCGGGCAGTTCGCCGCGCTCCACCGCCTGCCGGGCGCACGGCTCCCACTCCGCGACGCGCACCTCGTAGAAGCGCCGCAGCGCGGCGGCCGCCTGCGCGTCGCAGGCGGCGGCGGCGATCACCGCCTTGAAGAGCGCGCCCTGGCGCGGATCGGCCAGGGTCCGCCCCACCAGCCGGGCGTTGGCCCGCAGATCGCCGGCGAGCGAGCCGGTCTCGGTGCGGGGCAGCGACTGCTCGGCCATGTCCTGGAGCACGTCGGCGACCAGCGCGGCGGGCGTTCCCCAGCGGCGGTAGACGGTGGTCCGGCCGACCTCGGCACGGCGGGCCACGTCGGCGAGGTCGAGGCCGTCGAGGCCGTGCTCGGCCAGCGCGTCACCGGCGGCCCGCAGGACGGCGGCCCGTACCCGGGCGGTGCGGCCACCGGGGCGGACGGTGCCGGGATCCACACTCTCGGACGTCATAACGGTACTCCGGTTCCATTAGTGGGTCGTCGGTGCTAGCGTATGGACATCTTAACGGAACAGAAGTCCCGTTAAAGGAGGCCGTCCCCGGTGCGGGCACGAGCGGGGCGGCAGGACGAGGGGATGCGGTCATGGAATACAGGAGACTGGGCACGTCCGGACTCATGGTCCCGGCGCTGGGCTTCGGCGCGGGCACCTTCGGCGGGCGCGGCGAACTCTTCGGTGCCTGGGGCGACACCGACGCGGCCGAGGCGCGGCGGCTGGTCGACATCTGCCTGGAGGCGGGGGTGAACCTGTTCGACACCGCCGACGTCTACTCCGCCGGTGCCTCCGAGGAAGTCCTCGGCGCCGCGGTCAAGGGCCGCCGCGACCAGGTGCTCCTCTCCACCAAGGCGGGCCTGCCCACCGGCGACGGACCGGCCGACGCCGGCACCTCCCGGGCCCGGCTGATCAGGGCGGTCGACGCGGCCCTGCGCCGGCTGGGCACCGACCACATCGACCTCTTCCAGCTGCACGCCTTCGACGCGGGCACCCCCGTGCACGAGGTCCTCGCCACGCTCGACGACCTCGTCCGGGCCGGCAAGCTCCGCTACACCGGCGTCTCCAACTTCAGCGGCTGGCAGCTCATGAAGTCCCTGGCCGACGCCGACACCCACGGCTACCAGCGGTACGCGGCCCACCAGGTCTACTACTCCCTCGTCGGCCGCGACTACGAGTGGGAGCTGATGCCGCTCGCCCAGGACCAGGGCGTCGGCGCCGTCGTCTGGAGCCCCCTGGGCTGGGGACGGCTCACCGGCCGCATCCGCCGGGGCACCCCGCTCCCCGCCGGCAGCCGGCTGCACGCCACCGTCGGCTACGGCCCGCCGTCGACGACGACCTGCTGTACTCCGTGATGGACGCCCTGGACGCCGTCGCGGAGGAGACCGGCCGGACCGTGCCCCAGATCGCCATCAACTGGCTGCTGCGCCGCCCGACCGTCTGCTCCGTCCTCATCGGCGCCCGCAACGAGGAACAGCTCCGCCAGAACCTCGGCGCCGTCGGCTGGACGCTCACCGAGGAGCAGGTGGCCCGGCTCGACGCCGCCAGCGCCAAGGCCGCGCCCTACCCGTACTTCCCCTACGAGCGCCAGGAGGGCTTCGCCCAGCTCAACCCGCATCCGCTGCGGCGGAAGCAGGCCCGCTGAGCCGGCCGGTCCCCGTGGCGCCGCCGACGGGATTGTCAGTGCCGTGGTGAAGAATGCGGGCGAGCGAGATCAACTCCGGCCGGACCGGGTAGGCGGTCTCGAGTCACTGACCTGGAAAGGCCATGCCGATGCCGCCCATGCCCGCCGTCCACCCGCAGACCGCCGAGACCCGTGCGACCGGGCGCCGCGCACGGCTCGGTGCCGTCGATCCCGCCGGCGCCCGGCCCGCGCCCGTCCTGCGCACATCCCGCTCCTGGGGTCCGCTCGGACCCACCGAGGCCGAGGTGCTGCGGATCGTCGCCGACGCCCGTACCCCCGTCTTCGTCACCGTGCGCGCGGACGGCCGCCGCAGATACAGCTACTGGCGGCCGCTGGACTCCGCCACCGGCCGGGGCGGCTGCTACGTCGCGCTGCCGACCGCGGAGTGCGACGCGCTGCACGCGGCGGGCCGGCTCACCCTCGGCGACCCCCTCGCCGACCCGGCCCGGACCACGTACCGGGTCCGCGCCGCCCACACCCCGGCGCCGCCCGCGCGCCCGGTGCCGCAGCGGCCGCGCGTGGTGCGTGCGGCGTGAGCGAGGAGGCTCCGGTGAACTCCGGCCACAGCGAGCACGAGGACGCGGCGCGGGAGCCGCGCGAAGCGTCCGGGACCACCCCCACCGAGGGCGATCTCCTCGACGGCCTGCGCATCGACGAGCGCAGGCCCGAGAAACCGATCCTGCTCGACGCCGAGGGCGCCCCCATCGAGACCTGGCGGGAGAACCACCCCTACGACCGCAAGGTCCGCCGGTCCGAGTACGAGCGGCAGAAGCGGGTCCTGCAGATCGAGCTGCTCAAGATGCAGCGCTGGGTCAAGGAGACCGGGCAGCGGGTCGTCGTCCTGTGCGAGGGCCGGGACGCGGCCGGCAAGGGCGGCACGATCCAGCGCTTCACCGAGCGCCTCAACCCGCGCGGCGCCCGCGTGGTCGCGCTGGACAGGCCCACCGAGCGCGAGGCCGGGCAGTGGTACTTCCAGCGCTACGTCGCCCATCTGCCCGCCCGCGGCGAGATCGTCTTCTTCGACCGCTCCTGGTACAACCGGGCCGGCGTCGAACGCGTCATGGGCTTCTGCACGGAGTCCGAGTACCAGGAGTTCCTCCACCAGGCGCCCCTGTTCGAGCGCCTGCTCACCGAGGACGGCATCCTGCTGGTGAAGTTCTGGTTCTCCGTCTCCCGGGCCGAGCAGCGCACCCGGTTCGCGATCCGCCGGGTCGACCCGGTCCGCCGCTGGAAGCTGTCACCGACCGACCTCGCCTCCCTGGACCGCTGGGACGACTACACCGCCGCCAAGGTCGACATGTTCCGCGCCACCGACACACCGCACGCGCCGTGGACCGTCGTCAAGAACAACGACAAGCGCCGCGGCCGCCTGGAGGCCATGCGCAGCCTGCTCGACCGCTGCGACTACCCCGCCAAGGACCGGGACGCCATAGGCAGCCCCGACCCCCTGATCGTGGGCGCCGCCGACACCCTCCTCGAAGCCGACGAGGAACCGGCCGACCTCTCCCCGACCCCGCTGGCCGGCCACGGCAACGGCCCTGGCATCCACCCGGACCGTGAGGACTGACCGACTCCGTGCGGTCAGTGCTCCAGCGCCGCGCGCAGGGCCGGGTCCGAGGCCGCCTGCCACACCTCGGGCAGCTCCGACTGCCGGGCCTCGGCGGCGGCGCGTTCGCGGCCGTGGAGGAGGCCCCAGGTGAAGGCCGATTCGCCGGCCGCGTGGGCCGCCACGCCCAGGGCGCGCAGGGTGTCCTGGGCGACGACCGCGTCCTGGTGGTCGCCCAGGAGTTTCTGCGCCGCCTTGGCGCGCTCGCCGAGCCGGGCGACCGGCTTGCCGAGTGCCGGGCGGGCCACCTCGGCCGCGTAGCGCACCTTTTTGGCGGCCTTGCGCGCCCGGTGCAGCTCCGCGTCCCGTTCCGGCCCCGGCGGCTGCGCCAGCGCGTGCTCCATCCGTCCGGCGAGCCGGCCGTACTCCTTCAGGACCGCCCGGGCCATCGTCCGCGCCGGCCTGCCCGCCGCCCTCTTCCGCAGCGGCGGCCGCCGCACCAGGGCGTCCAGCGCGTCCAGGAGCCGCAGATAGCGGGGCGAGGCCAGCGCCTCCCGCGTCCGCGTCAGGGCGTCGTCGCCCCGGGACACGTCCCACACCCGCAGCCGGGCCGCGACGGGACCCAGCACCAGGTCACTCGGCAGCTCCGCCAAGGCGTCCCCGATGCGCTCGCGCAGCACCTCCTGGTCCCGGGCCACCCCCAGCTCACCCGCCAGCCACCGCAGCTCCGCCCGCACCGGATCGGTCACCCGCCGGTCCAGCACCGACCGGTACGACCGCAGGCAGCTCCGCAGCCGGCGGCACGTGACCCGCATCCGGTGCACCGCGTCGGGCAGATCACGGCGCACCGCCGGATCCAGCGCCACCAGCAGCCCCACCTGCTCGCGCACGTACGCCAGCACGTAGGCGCCCGGCGACGCCGCCTCGACCCCCTGCGGCCCCGAGGGCCCGGCCGCGTCGCCCGCCCCCGTCTCCCGCAGCGCCCGCGCCAGCTTGGACGGGCTGTCGGCCCGGACGATCCCCTTCTTGCGGAGCTTCTTCTCCACCGTGTCCAGCAGCCGTGCGTCCACCCCGTCGGCCAGCTCCACCTCCAGCTCGCCCCACCGCGCCCGGCCGCCGCCCGGCAGCAGCGACTCGGCCCGCACCTCGTCGAGGCTCAGCTCGGCCAGCACCCCGCCCTCCGCGTCCCGCAGCTCCCGCAGGACACGGCTGGACCTGACCCGCACCACCGGACGCAGCTCCGCGCCCCGCGTCCGGGACAGGGCCAGCTCGCGCAGCTCCTCCGGCACCTCGTCCGAGAGCGGGGCCTGCACCTCCTCCCGGGTGTCGCCGGTCAGCGGCAGCTTCAGATGCCAGCCGGCGTCCGGCCCGCCCGTCCGGCGCCGCAGGGCCGCCGAAGCCCCGGCCAGCCGCAGATCGGCGGTGTCGTGATAGACCGCGTCCAGCTCCACGGGCCCCGCCGCCGTCACCGAGGCGACCGGGCCCGTGCCGGTGAGGTCGGGCAGCCCGTCGGCGCCCCGGGCCGGCGGCTCGTACTTACGCTCTGTCTCGCGCTTCGACTGGGTCATGTTCTCTCCCTCGGCACGATCCGCCGGATCAAACCCCTTCCGGGGCTGGTAGCGTCGCGTGGTCGCGGCGGGCGGCGCGAGAGAGGTGTCGGTGCGTGGGTGAGCGGCAGGACCGTCAGTGGGTGGCGATGACCCCCGGCGACTTCGACCGGGACGCCCCGCTGGTCCTCAACGTGGGCACCGGGCCCGCCCCCGTCCCGGCCGAGCCCGACGAGTACGGCACCGCCCCGCTGTTCGGCGAGGCGGCACCCGGGCGCGGCACCCCGCGCCGCGGCGGCAGCCGGCGGAGACGGTCCGCACCCGCCCAGGAGGAGCGGCTGTTCTGACCGTCCCCGCCGGGGCGGATCAGGAGGCCGGGACCTCGTCCACGAAGGACGTGCCCGCCGTGCGGAACCCGGCGACCTTCGCCGCCACCTGCGCCGGGGTCAGCACCTGGTCCTTGACGTGCAGGACGTAGTCGACCTGCTGGTCGTAGGCGCGCGGCGTCGTCGACGTCTGCCCGTTCGTGTCGATCAGCCACTGGTTGAAGTTGATCGACATCGTCCGCTCCGGCAGGTACTGCGCGTCATGCGTGCCGAAGACCTGGCCGTCCACGTAGTACGTGATGGCGCGGTTGTCGATCGTCACCACCAGGTCGTGCCAGCCGGCGTAGCTGGTGCGGGACTCCGAGTGCTGGTTCACGGCCTGCCAGGGCTCGGGGTTGTAGGTCTCCCACGAGGTCGTGTAGAGGATGTTCGACTGCTCGCCCCACCCGCCGTTGGGCAGGTACTCGAAGTCGTACTCGGCGTAGTCGTCGGCCATCGGCGCCTTGAGGTCGTTGATGGTGAAGAACGTCTGCACCAGGTGGTCCCCGTCGGGCCCCGACTTGGGCGCGTCGGAGAACTTCACGCGGGCCGCGTAGGTGCCGTTCCTGAACTTCATGTCCTTGGTGAGGACCTCGGTGTGCGTGGTGGACGCGCCGGTGCCCGCCGTGGAGGTCTCCAGGTTCATCACCGAGTTGCCGCCCGAGGACACGAAGGTCACCTTGGACGGGTCCCACGTGGCGCCGGGCACGCCCGGACCGCCGGAGTTGGAGCGCACGCTCCAGCCGTGCGCGGAGATCGCCGGGTCCGTGTGCGAGCTGTAGTTGAAGTCGTCGAACAGGGTCTTCCCGTCCCCGGGCGGGTCCGTCGGGTCGGTCGGATCGGTCGGGTCCGTGGGGTCGTTGCCCTCGGGCGCCGTGCCCCACACGGTGGTGCCGGCGAGCTGGGCGGTGACCTTGTCCCAGTTGGCGTACGAGGTCTGGGCGCCGTTGAACGAGTAGTCGTCGCTCTGCCGCAGCGTCTGCCAGTTGCTCTGGTAGAAGCGCAGCTGCATGTCCCCGGTGTCCGCGCCGGGCGCCAGGGAACCGGCCGCCGAGGTGAAGCCGATCTCCAGGTAGCGGTCGGCCGTCGAGGTCGGGTTGCTCAGGGTGCCGAACGTGCCGGTGATGACGGAACACCCCTTGACCGCCCAGGAGCAGGCGAAGCGGTACGAGGCGTTCGGCGAATCTGCCTTGAAGTAGTAGCGGACCTTCACCTGGCTCAGCTGCACGGCGGTGGTGCCGGTGTTGCGGACCTTGAGCCAGGGCTCCGTCTGGTCCGCGGTGGCCCCGCTCGCGCTGGTGCGGTACTGCACGCTGACGCCGCCGGCGGCGGCGGCCGGGGCGGCCTGGGCCGGGAGCGCGGTCAGGGCACCGCCGCCCAGGAGGGCGGCCAGGGCGAGCGCCAGACGGGCACGGCCGGGGGTGGTTCGGGATCTCATCCGGGTTCCTTTCGGCAGGACTTCCGCGGACGCGGAAGCGTCGGTGGGCGGTGCGGGGCGTAGGGGAGAGGGCCGGGGGAGCGGCACGCTCAGCGGACGCCGTCCAGGTGCGGCGGCGCGGGCAGCAGGGCCGGCGGCAGGTCGTGCGGGACGTTCAGGGCGTCGAGGCGGGCGCGGTGCCCCTCCAGCCGGGCGAGGAAGTTCCCCAGGCCGGCCGTGCCGTCCCAGACCCGCTCGGCGAGCGCGCACAGACGGGGGTAGAGGAGGTACTCGATGTGCTCGGGCGTGGACACGAACTCCGTCCACAACTGGCCCTGGGCGCCCAGCAGTCGGGCGGCGACCTCCGGCTCCGGGGTGGCCGGCGCGAGGTCGACGTCGTACGCGGCGCGCAGGTCGACGATCACCCCGGGCTGGGCGGGCGGCTCACCGGGGCCGGGGCGCTGCGCGTAGTCGAAGTAGGTGGCGCGGTGATCGGCCTGCACGACCTGGTGGCCGCGCCGGGCCGCCGCGCGGGCGCCCCCCGGCTCCAGCCAGCTCATCACCGTGCACTCCCGGGGGAGCGGGACGCCGGTCTCGGCCCAGACGACCGGCCGGCGGCCCGCGCGCACGAGGTGCCCGGACATGGCGCGCAGGAACCAGGAGTGCAGCGACTGCGGCCCCGGCAGCCCCTCGCGCGCGGCCCGTGCCCGGGCGGCCGGGCTGCGTTCCCACTCGGTGGTGGGGCACTCGTCGCCGCCGATGTGCACATAGGGCGAGTCGAAGACATCCATCACCTCGTCCAGGACGGTGCGGAAGAAGTCCAGGACGTGGTCGCCGGTGCCCAGGACGTTCTCGCAGATCCCCCACTCGGTCCACACGCCGAGTCCGCGCGAGGGGTCGGTGCCCAGCTCGGGGTAGGCGGCGAGGGCGGCGCGGACATGGCCGGGCACCCCGGTCTCCGGCATCACCGTCACACCGCGCTCGGCCGCGTACGCGACCAGCCCGCGCAGCTCCTGGGCGGTGTACGCGCCGCCGTGCGGCACGCCGTCGAAGCGGTCGCTGCCCGCCGGGCCGACCATCGACTCCGCCCGCCGGCCGCCGACCTCGGTGAGCCGGGGGTAGGCGGCCACCGGCATCCGCCAGCCCTGGTCGTCGGTGAGGTGCAGATGGAAGACGTTCAGCTTGTGCAGGGCCATCAGGTCGACATGGCGCCGCAGATACGACACCGGCTGGAAGTGCCGGGCCACGTCGAGATGCGAACCGCGCCAGGAGTGCCGGGGCACGTCGGTGATCTCCACGGCGTGCAGGTCCCAGGCCACCCCGCGCACGGGCCGCCCCGACAGCGCCTCGTACGGCAGCAGTTGCCGCACGGTCTGCACCCCGCGCAGCAGCCCGGCCGGGCGGGCGGCGCGCAGCAGCACCCCCTGCGGGCTCACCGTCAGGCCGTACCCCTCCTCGCCCAGGCCGCCCAGCGCGGCATCGAGGGCGAGGACGAACGTGCCGTCGGGGGAGGTCTCCAGGGGCAGCCCGGTCGCCGGGGCGAGCAGGGTGCGCAGCAGTGCCGCGGCCGGTTCGGCGCCCGGGGTGACCCGCAGCCGGGTCGCGGCGTCGAGGCGGAAACGGCCGGAGCGGGTGGACAGGCGGCTGGGGCGGGGGACGAGGGCCAGTTCGGGGCGTGGCACATCCACGGGGCGGCTCCGGTGATCGGCGGTGCGCGGCGGGCGGGTGGTGGGGGAGGGCGGGGCGGATCGGGCGTACGAGGTCAGCCCTTGACGCCTCCCGAGGCCAGGCCGGCGGTCACATGCCGTTGCAGGGCGAGGAAGATGATCAGCGCGGGCAGCGCGAAAAGGGTGGAGGCCGCCATCGTGGCCCCCCAGTCGGTGCCGAAGGTCGACTGGAACGAGGAGAGCCAGACCGGCAGGGTGCGGCTGTCCTGCTGCTTGATGATGAGGAAGTTGGCGTAGGTGAACTCGTTCCAGGCGGTGATGAACCCGAACAGCGAGGTCGCCATCAGCCCCGGCGCCAGCAGCGGGAACGCCACCTTGCGGAAGGCGCCGGCCCGGGTGCAGCCGTCGACCTGCGCCGCCTCCTCCAGCTCCGGCGGGATGTTCGCGATGAAGCCGCGCAGCACCACCACCGTGAACGGCAGCGTGATCATGAAGTAGATCAGGGTCAGCGTCGGCAGCCGGTCGAGCATGCCGGTGTCGCGGGAGATGATGTAGATCGGGATGATCAGGGACTCCCAGGGCGCCATCTGCGCGATGAACACCGCCAGCATGAACTGCCGGCGCCCGCGCCAGCGCATCCGGGCCACCGCGTAGGCCGCGCCGAGCGCCACCACCAGGGCCAGCAGCACCGCGCTCAGCGTCACCAGGATGCTGTTGCGCCAGAACAGCGCGAACCCGTCGGCCCCGACCGCCTTCCGGAAGTGGTCCAGCGTCCAGGTCCGGGGGAAGAACTGCGGGTCGTACGACTGGATGTCCGTGGACGGTTTGAACGCGGTCGTGACCATCCAGTACACGGGGAAGAGACTTACCACGACGGTGAGTACGGCGGCCGCGTTGAGCGGGAGGCGGCGCAGCGCGCGGCGTCGGGGCCTGCGGCGGACCGGCGGGTGCGAGACGCTCACAGCTGCTCACCCTCCTGACGGAAGAGCTGACGGAAGTAGAGGACGAGGACGCCGCTCATCAGCAGGAGCGTGAGCATCGAGGCGGCGGAGCCCAGGTCGTAGCGCTGGCCGGCCAGCGCGGTCTGCACGGCGTACACCGGCAGGATGGTGGTGGCCTCGCCCGGCCCGCCCCGGGTCATCACCCAGATCTGCACGAACGCCTTGAACGTCCAGATCACTTCGAGGGAGAGCACGAGCATGAAGATCGGCCGGATCAGCGGGAAGGTGACGGAGCGGAAGAGGCGGGTGGCGCCCGCCCCGTCCATCCGCGCCGACTCGTACAGCTCGGCCGGCACCGTGACCAGCGCCGAGTACAGCGTGATCGCGGCGAAGGGCACCGACTGCCAGACGATCAGGACCACCACGATGGCGAACGCGGCCGTGCCGTCCGCGAACCAGGGATAGCTCTCGTAGGATTCGAAACCGAGCCGGGTGAGGGTCTCGTTGACGATGCCGAACTCCGAGTGGAACAGCCACTGGAAGACGGTGGTGGCCGCGACCACGGGCACGGCCCACACCAGCACCAGCGAGCTGAGGACCACCGTCCGCAGCACCCGGCCCAGCCGTTCGACCATCAGCGCGACCAGCGTCGACAGCACCATGATCACGACCACGCTGACGGCCATGAACACGAAGGTGCGGCGCACCACCTCCCAGAACTCCGCGTCCCCCAGCAGCGTCCGGTAGTTGCGCAGTCCGACGAACTCGGCGTCGCCGAGGATCAGCTGGCGCAGCCGGAAGTCCTGGAAGGAGATGAGCACGGCGCGGGCGAGCGGATAGAGCAGCAGGTAGAGCATGCCCAGCACCGCGGGGGCGATCAGCAGGTACGGCCACGGCGTTCCCCGGTCCGCCCCGGTCCGTCGGCGGGCCGGCTGTTTCGCGGCGGGCGGGGCGGGGCGGCGGCCGGTCTTGCGCGGCGCGCTCCGCTCACGGACGGTCGACACGTCGCCTCCTGATCCTCGGTCCTGGTCCTCGGGAGTGGTTCCTCGCACGGTCGGGGCCGGTCAGGAGCCGCTGTTGAGGGTGTCGGTGATGGTCTCGGACGCCTTCGCCGCCTCGGCCGCGGCGTCCTTGCCGGTGAGGACGGCCGTCATGTACTCCTTGATCGGGTTCTTGCCCTCGACCGCCGCCCACTCGGGGGTGTTGGGCGTGGCGTGGCCGTTCGCGGCGCCCGTCGCCATCGCCGCGGTGCCCGGGTCGCCGGCGACGGCGCTCGCCAGGGTGGTCTTGTTCGGCACGTAGCTCATGGCCACAGCGAGCTTCTTCTGCCAGGCGTCGCCGGCCAGTTCACGCAAGAAGGTGAACGCCTCCTCCTGGTGCTTGGCGACGGCCGGGACGATCAGGTCGGAGCCGCCGGTGAAGACGGCGCCCGGCTGGTCGGCGGTCTTGCCGGGGATGGTGAAGAAGCCGAGCTTGCCCTTGAGTTCGGGGTTCTTCTCCTCGACGACCTTGGCGCCGCCGGGGACCGCGATGATCTGCGCGATCTGCTCCTTCGCCATCACCTCCGCCTGCGGCGGCTGCGCCTCGTCCGAGTCCTTGGGGCCCTTGCCGAGGGCCTGGAGATCCTGGTAGAAGTCCATCGCCTTGAGCGCCTCGGGGCTGTCCAGGCCGCCCTTCCACTTCCCGCCCGACTCGACGGCCAGGTCACCGCCCTCGTCCCAGACGAAGCCGGAGAAGGCGTACCAGTTCTGCCCCGGCAGGTAGATGCCCTGCGTCCCGCCCTTGTTGAGCTTGCGGGTGGCCGCCAGCCACTGGTCGCGGGTCTTGATCTCGGCGGCGTTCACCCCGGCCTGCTCGAACAGGTCGGTGCGGTAGATGACGACCCGGTTGGCGGCGTAGTACGGGATGCCGTACTGCTTGCCGTCGTACTCACCGGGCTCGGCGAGGCCCTTGATCCAGGCGGCGCCGCCGAACTCGTCCACCCGGTCGGAGAAGTCGGTCAGACCGCCGCTCTGCGCGTACTGGGCGACCTGGGTGTTGCCGACCTCGATGACGTCGGGGGCGTCGTTGCTGGCCAGGGCGGCGGTGACCTTCTCGCCGATGCCCTCCCACTCCTGGATCTGGATCTTGACGTCGATGTCCGGGTGGGCCTTCTCGAAGCCCGTCTCGAACTCCTGCTGGAAGCCGGCCGAGACGCTGTCGCGCATGAGCCACACGTCCAGCACGGTCTTGCCGCCGCCGCCACCGGCGTCGTCGGAGGAGTCGTCGGAGGACGAACAGCCGGCGAGGCCGGCGCCGAGCACCAGCGTGGAGAGCAGCGCGAGCGAACGGTACTTCACGGTTCACCTCTGGGAGAGCTGGAAGAAGCTGAGCTGAGCTGAGCTGAGCTGAGAACGGGCCGAGCCGGTGGAGTCGCGTCCACACTTGACCAGTAAGGAGCGCTTCACTTAACCAGTGAGCGTTGGTTGAAGGTGGCATAGACCAATGGGAGCGTCAACCCCCTGTGTGTAAACAGTTTTAGGCCGCCCCGGCGGGCCTTGGATGGCTGGATCACGCCGAGGTGGACAGGTAAGGTCGGCTGACCAGCAGACCAGTCACGGGGAGTACCGCATGGAGATCGACCCCGCCGCCTCCGGTGCGGTGCTCAAGCGCGAGCGCGTCCGCGACGCCATCCGGGAGCTGATCGAGGACCGCAGTCCCGGGGACTCGATCCCCTCGGAGCGCACCCTCTGTGCCGAACTCGGTGTTTCCCGGCCCACGTTGCGGGCGGCCGTGGACGAACTGGTCGTCGCCGGGCTCCTGGTGCGCGAGCACGGGCGGGGCATGTTCGTCGCCGCCGAGAAGATCACCCAGGAACTGGTCTCGGACCGCCGGGCGTTCAGTCTCGCGCCGCCGTCGGGCGTCTGGACCAGCCGGCTCCTGGAGGTCCGCACCCTGCCCGCCGGCGCCCGGGTGGGCCGCAAGCTGCGCATGTCACCGGTGGCGCCCATCCACTACGTGGTGCGGCTGCGGCTGGTCGACGGCGCGCCGATGGCCATCGAGTACCTGCATGTTCCGGCCGATCTGGTCTCCGACCTGACCAGTGAGGAACTGGAACAGGGCGACCTCTACGAGCACTTCGCCGAGCGGCACGACGTCCGGGTCAGCGAGGCCGTGCAGTCCATCGAGCCCACCGTGGTCACCCGCGCCGAGGCCGACCTGCTCGACGTGCCCGAACTCTCCCCGGCGCTGCTCTTCGAGCGCCTGACCACCGACACCCGGGGCCGCCCCGTCGAGTACGTGCACTCCCTCTACCGCGGCGACCGCTACCGCATCGTCTCCCGGCTCACCCTCGGCCCGCGCGACCAGGCCCCGCCCCCGACCGGCGGCCACCACCCGGGCTTCCCGCCGGGCGACTCCACCCACGGCGACCCGGTCACGCTTTCGACGCGGGGGGTCGTCCAGGACGGCGGCTGACGGCCCGCGGGCGGCCCTCGCAGTGCGCGGAGGTGCTCGGCACCGCGGTATATCGAGCATGTATTGACATAGCTCGGTAGCGCCCCTCCAGGGTCATGCAGTGACAGTGCTCGACCGTGTCCGCGACAGTGCCCGACCGTGTCCGCCCATGTCCCCCTCCCGTGACGCAGCACCGCCCGACCGTGCCCGAGAGCGCCCCCACCCTGCTGCCGACCGCCTCCGGGGCGCGTTGCCGTCATACCCCGAACACCCGCTGTCTCCCGTCGCCTCCTCCTGGGTGCGGCCGTCGCCTCCGGCGTCCTCGCCGCCGGGAACCCCGCCTCCGCCGCGTCCGGCCCGGCGGCCGGCCAGGCACCCCGCCGCCGGTCCGGCCGGAAGCCGATGGCCGGTGTGCCCTTCGACGCACACCGCACCGTCCGGGTCGGCGTCATCGGCCTCGGCGACCGGGGCGGCGGCATGATCACCGGCTGGGCCGCCGTACCCGGCTGTACCGTGACCGCCGTCTGCGACATCCGCGCCGAGCGCGCGTAGACGGCCGCCGACCGCCTGGAGAACAAGGGCACCCCGCGCCCCGCCGAGTACGGCGGCTCCACCGACTCCTACGTCCGGATGCGCTGCGCAGCGGCCGGCACGCCGTGGTGGAACTGCCCATCGCGACCGAACCGCGCCGGCTGTGGGACCTCGTCGACACCTCCGGGCGCACCCGCAGACACCTGCTCCTGTCGGCGAACTGCAATCACGGCCGCAACGACTGGCTGCGCTCCGGACGGCGCACGACGGCCTGTTCGGCAAACTCACCAACGGCCACGGCCACGGCCACGGCCACGGCCACGGCGGGAGCGGGCGGGGCCGCGCCGGGCCCGTGGGCGGTGCCGGGCCGGTGGAGGACGGTGCCGTCGCGCCGGGCGGTGCGGTCCCGCCGGGCGGTGCGGTCCCGCGCCGGGGTGCCTGCGGCATGGGGGGCCGGTACCCGCCGGGCCGGCGGTCCGCGTGGTGCGGTCGGCGGGGTGACGCGGGGCGGGCTCGTCCTCGCCCGGGGCGGTGGGTTCGCCCGCCGCCACGGCGGCGCTCGTCGTCGCCGCCGTCGTCGCGGTGGCGGCGGGCGTGGGCGGCTCGGCGAGGGCGGCGGGGGTGCGGTACGAGGAGCTGGAGCAGCGCCCACGCCGGCAGGAGTGCCGCCGCTGCCCGTCGACGCCGCACTGTCGGACCCCCGTCCCGCGTCACGGCGTGGCCCGTCCGCGGGCCGCGACCGGACCATTCCCCCGCGGAGACCCGGGCGCCCCTCCAGTGGGCCGAGGGCACCCCGCACGGTCAACCCCGGGTGCACCGAACAGGTCCGCCCGGACCGACCGGGGGACGTCGGGCTTCCGGTGCCGTTCCGCGCCGGGGCGTCCACGGCGGGAGGACGCGCGAGGGAGGGCCGGCTACTGGGCCAGGACATCCTCGGGACCCATGACGATGACCGGCTCCTGCTCCGGGTCCAGCGCGGTCAGCAGCGTCCGCATGTGCTCCTCGCTCAGGGAGACGCAGGCGTTGGTCGGCCCGCCGTGGTCCACGTGCACCCAGACCCCGCCGCCCCGGCCCTCGCCCAGGGGGCGTGTCTCGTCCAGCGGGGTCGTGCCGGGGACCCGGTTGTAGTCGATGGCGATCACGTAGTCGAAGGACCCCTCCAGCGGCTCGCCGAGATACCCGGTGCCCTCCACGGAGAACTCCGGGTCCTCGTCGTACGGGAGCCGGGTGCCCGGGTCGGGCAGCCGGCCGCCCGCGTCGCTGAGCCGGAAGACGCCGATCGGGGAGTGCAGGTCGCCCGCCCAGTGGTCGTCCGTCCAGCCGCGCAGGCCGTTGTGGGCGGCCCAGGGACCGGTGATCGCCTGCCAGCCCTCGGCGGGGTCCAGTTCGTAGAGCACCACCCGCGCCTCGGAGGAGTCCGCGCCGCCGCCGGTGACCACCAGGGCCTGCCGGCTGGCGTCCGGGATCCGGGCCCGCATGGCCGGTCCGATGCCGGGCAGCGGGCGCAGGAACGAGCGCGGGGGAGCGGCGCGGGGGGCGGAGGGCGGCGCGGACGTGCCGGGCGGCTGCGTGTCCGGGGCGGTCACCTCGTGCTGCCGGGCGCAGCCGGTCCCCAGCACGCCGGTGCACACGACAGCGCCGATCACCAGGACCAGGGCTTTCCTGACGGTCATATCGATCTCCGACTCCGTGGGGGTACCTGCGTGGGGGTCTCGCGTGGGGTCTCACTTGAGGGGACTACTCATAGCTAGACCACGCGGGGGGCCGGGTTGTGCGAGAGGCCCGCCGCCTCCCCCGGATGGCGCACGCGCGGAACGGGGCGGGATGCGCACAACCGGCTTTCCGGACGTCCCGACCGGCTCAGGATCGCAACATCGTTCCCGCTCACACCCCTTACTCACTGGTGAGGCTCGGACATGCCGTGTAGCGTCAGTAGCAGATGTCGTGGTTCGCCCAGACCGCCCGCGCCGGAGTGCGGGCGGTTTGCTGTGCAATGCCGGAGGACCAGGACGACCACCTCCGGGTTCGCGCGGTGCGGATCCGATATCGGCTGAAAGGCAAAAGGCATGGCCAGCGGAACCGTCAAGTGGTTCAACTCTGAAAAGGGCTTCGGCTTCATCGCGCAGGACGGCGGCGGCCCCGACGTCTTCGCGCACTACTCCAACATCAACGCGACGGGCTACCGCGAGCTTCAGGAAGGCCAGGCCGTCACCTTCGACATCACCCAGGGCCAGAAGGGCCCGCAGGCGGAGAACATCACCCCCGCCTGATCGGGGCTGATCGAGAGATCGCCGAACAGGGCAGGGTGGCCGGGACGCGTTCGCCTCCCGGGCGCCCTGCCTTGTGGCATGTGCGGTGTGGTCACGGCTTGCGCGCGAGGCCGCCGTGCTCGCCGATCTCCTTCGGAGAGTCGGCCTCCGGACGCCAGAGCGGCACGGACACGACGCCCGGCTCGACCAGCTCCAGGCCGTCGAAGAACGCCGTGATCCGGTCGACCGTCCGCAGGATGTACGGGGCGGCACCGCTCTCGTTGTAGCCGTCCTGCGCCCGCTCGAACTCCGGGTCCACGCCCCGCGACCCGTCGTTGACCGACAGGTAGCTGCCGGACGGCAGGGCGTCCATCAGCCGGGCGACCACCGCCCGCGCCTGGTCGTAGTCGGGGATGTGCCCCAGGATGTTGCTGAGGATCAGGGCCACGGGCCGGTCCAGGTCCAGCGTCTTGGCGGCGGCCGCCAGGACGGTGTCCGGGTCGAGCACGTTGGCGTCGATGTAGGCCGTCGCGCCCTCGGGCGTGGAGTAGAGCAGCGCGCGGGCGTGCGCGAGGACCATCGGGTCGTTGTCGACGTACACGATCCGGGTCTCGGGTGCGATGCGCTGGGCGACCTCGTGGGTGTTGTCGGCGGTCGGCAGCCCGGTCCCGATGTCCAGGAACTGCCGGATGCCCGCCTCGGCGACGAGGTACGTGATGTTGCGGCGCAGGAAGGCGCGGCTGCTGCGGGCGATGGTGACGATGCCGGGGAAGACGGCCGTGTAGGCGTCGCCGGCCTGCTCGTCGACCGGGTAGTTGTCCTTCCCGCCCAGCCAGTAGTCCCAGATGCGCGCGGAGTGCGGCACCGAGGTGTCGATCTTCTGCTGCTCCGCGTGGCCGGGTGCCGCCGTTGACTCGCTCATGGGTGGGATCCGTCTTTCCGCAGAGGCATGCATGTCTGCCCACAACCTACGACCCAACACCCTTTTCTGTGGCACTGGTTGCCAGGACGGGCCCCGGCTCAGGCGCGTGCGGTCAGTGTGCCGAGCGCGTCGAGGCACTCCGCGACGACGAGCCGCATTCCGTTCCCCTCGGGGCCCTCGATCCAGCGCCCGTAGGCCACCTTGAGCACGGCGATCCCCGCCTCGGCTGACAGTCGTGCGGTCAGCTCGTCCGTGCCCCGGCCGCGCAGGGCGTCGGTGAGCGACTGGGACAGCGACGCGAGCTTGATCAGCTCCCGTTCCCGCAGCTCGGCGTTGGCGTCGATGACGGACTGGCGGCGCCGGACCACCTCGGCCCGCTCCTCGAACACAGCGCAGGCGGCGTCCAGGGCCGCGGCCACCGCGTCGATGGGCGCCGCGCCCTCGGGGGCCGCCCGCACGGCGTCCGCGCACACCTCGGCGAACGTCTCGGACCCGGCGAACAGCACCTCCCGCTTGTCGGCGAAGTGCCGGAAGAAGGTGCGCTCCGTCAGCCCGGCCCGCCGGGTGATCTCCGCGACCGTGGTCTGCTCGTACCCGCGCTCCACGTACAGCTCCAATGCCGCCTGCTGCAGCCGGCCACGCGCGTTCGGCTCCCATCGACCCATGGTGCGGATTCTACGGTAGGACAGTGACTGTCATGCAGGCGAAGGCGGTGCCTCGGCGCAGGCCACCGCCCCGGCGCGGTGCCCGGCGGGCGGGCGCGGGGTGCGGAATATGCGGTGCCGGTGCCGGTGTGAGGACTGTCTGAGCGGGCGTGGGTGTCGCCGTCGGGGGAGGCGGTGAAGCGGGTCAGCACGTCCTAGCACACCGTGGGCGCGAGCTACGAGGCCGAACGCGACCTCACCGACATCGAGGGCTTCCTCTACTGGGAGTCCCACCGCCGCGCGGCGGTGGCGCTACGCGGAGGAACAGATCAGGATCCCCCACCTGATCGGGCGGGGTGGCGCCACGGCGCCACCCCGCCCTTCCTTTCGTGTGCCGTCAGGCGGCGTCGGCCGCCGGCTCCTGACGCACCGCGGAGACGTCGAGCGTCAGCGTCACCTTGTCACCGGTGAGCACCCCGCCCGTCTCCAGCCCGGCGTTCCAGGTCAGCCCCCAGTCGGAACGCTGGCTGGTCGCCCGGCCCCCGAAACCGACCCGGTGCTGCGCTCGACCGGCAGCTCGATGTCCTTGATCTTGAGCAGCCCGGCCGTCCGAACACGTCGTCCCCGCGCGAGACGATCCCCGTGGAGCGGAACGCCATCAGCGGGAAGGCCGCCGAGTCGAATGGCTCCGTCCAGCTTGAGACCCCTTCGCAGGGGCCGACGTCGGTGAGGCTCTGCCGCGAGCGCTTCCTGGGCATGACGGGTCACTTCCTTCGTGTGCTGGTGATTCAAGGAAGGGGAGCGTGCGGTGGGGAAAGAAGAACGGGGTGGCCCCTGAAGACAGGGGCCACCCCGGAGGTACGGCGGTCAGCGCTGCCGCGCGGACCAGTCGGCGAGGCGCGTCTCGGCGAGCTGCGCGTCCGGGCCCGGCAGCAGGGTGGTCTCCTGGAGCTGTGCACCGAAGTACGGCGCCTTCGGGTCGGCCACCACTTCGCGCGGGTCGCCCTTGGCGCCGAGGGCCCGGCGGACCAGCTCGTCCAGCTGGAACGCCTCGGGACCGGCCACCTCGACCACACCGTTGACCGGCGCGCCGACGGCCGTACGGCCCACGGCGGCGGCGACGTCGTCCGAGTAGACGGGCTGGATCTTGACCGGGGCCAGGTGCACGGTGTCACCCTCGGTCGCGGAGTCCGTGATGCCCTTCAGGAACTCGAAGAACTGCGTGGCGTGCACGATGGAGAACGGGATCCCGGATTCCTTGATCAGCTGCTCCTGCACCTGCTTCGCGCGGAAGTAGCCGCTCTCCTGGAGCCGCTCGGTGCCGACCACGGAGAGCGCGACGTGGTGGGTCACACCGGCCTCCGCCTCCGCCTTGAGCAGGTTGGTGGTCGACGTGCGGAAGAACTCCAGTACGGCGTCGTTAGCGAACGAGGGGGAGTTCGAGACGTCGACCACGACGTTCGCGCCCTCCAGGACCTCGGCCAGACCCTCACCCGTGAGCGTGTTGACGCCGGTGTTGGGTGCGGCCGGCACCGCCTCGTGGCCGTGCTCGCCCAGCTTCGCGACCAGCTTCGAGCCGATGAGTCCGGTTCCGCCGATGACTACGACCTTCATGATGGTTCCTCTCGGCAAGGGTGTCTTCATGGGGCTTCATCGAGGATGACCGGACGGTGCCGGTGTTTGTGACACGCCACCGGGACGGATCGCGGAACTACTGCGCAAGCTTTCCGTCGGTCGAGACGTCTTCCATGAGCGCGGCGATCTCGTCCGGGATCGGGGGGATGCTCTCGCGCGTGACCCCGGTCGACGGCGACCACACCCGGTTCACCTGGAGCGCCGGGTCCATGTCCGGGTAGTCGTTGCGGTTGTGGCAGCCGCGGGTCTCCCGGCGTTCGAGCGCCGCCTCCAGCGTGGCGCGGGCCGCGAGGGCGGCGGACTTGAGGTCGAAGGCGTGCGCGAGGTCCTGGAACCCGGCGATGTCGGGGTGGACTCCGACGTCCGCCATCCGCTTCTCGATCGCCGTGAGTTCGTCGAGGCCGGTACGCGGCCCCTCCTCCTCCCGCACCACGCCCGCGTGCTCGGTCATGGTGTTGCGGACCGCCCGCTGGAGCGCCCGCACGTTCTCCGGCCCGTCGGCGGCGAGCAGGTCGTCGATCTCGGCCGATCCGATCGAGATCGCGCCCACCGCGCACTACTCGATGGGCGGGGTGTGGGTCAGGCACGACGACCACAGCACGGACGTACGCGTCCTGTACGCGATCGGTGAGGCGTCCAGCGGTCTGCACGGCGCCAACCGGCTCGGCGGCAACAGCCTGATCGAGCTGCTGGTCTCCGGCCGCATCACGGGACAGGCAGCCGCCGCCTCTTCGCGGGGCCTGACCGCGCAGCCCCGTTCGGCGGCGGCCGTGGCCGAGGCACGGGGGGTGTGGCCAGGGCCGCGTTGATGCCCCTTGACGGCCAGAAGGGACCGTAGGGCCGTTCGCCCTGTGACAGAGCCCTCTGCGGCCGGGCAGGGGCAGACGTTGTCACAACATGGGTTTCCGTCCGGTCATACGACCGGCCAGGAGCACCGCGCCGACCGGGCCCCGGTGAACTCCCCGCGCACGCCGCAGGAGGACCTGTCATGCCGGCGAGCCGGTCTGCCCGGTCGAGGCGAACTTCCACGACGACGACCCGCCCGAGCGGTGGGTCCCCTACCAGGCGGTCAACGCCGAGTACTTCCAGGCCGGCGGCGGCGACCCCCTCTCGTCGCCGGGCTGCCCCGCAGACCACGGAGCGGAAGAAGGAGATTGCCGCGTTCGCCGTCCGCAAGGCGGCGGCGGTCGACGCCGACCTGTGGTCCCCGGCCGACCCGGTCAGGCCGCCGCCGGGTCGCGGGGCCCCGGGGCCAGAGTGGGTAAGGTTATCACGGACACGTCCCCGGTGAGGGTGGAAGCAGGCCGCGGAACCGGCGGCGAAGAGCTGCTCCGCATCCGCAGGTCCAGGTCGAGGACGCCGTCGTCCGAGCGGGCCCGTCCCCAGGCCCGCCCGTGGGCGGCGCCGCCGCCGCTGACGGTCACCGTCGTCGTGCAGAGGGCGGAGAAGGCGTCGCGGTCGAAGCCCTTGTCGGTGGACAGGTCGGGCGGCTTGATGGGCTCGGTCACGTCGTTCGTCCTTCGGATCACGGAGAGGCGCGGCAGCCGGATGTCCGGCCGACCGGGTGATCGGGCAGGCGGTGCCCTTGTGACACCGCCGGCGCCGGGACCGCCCCGTGGGGCCGGTCAGCCCGCCAGGGACGCCGCGTAGGGGGAGAGCTTGTCCGGGTTCATCACCCACATGATCCGGTCGATGCCGTCCTCCGACACGTCCACCGACAGCAGGGCCACGGCCTGTCCGCCGGCGCGGACGAGCACGGCCGGGCGGCCGTTGGCCTCCACCCAGTCGGTCTCCGCCTGCGGCCAGAACCGGGGCGCGAAGGCCACCAGGTACTTGGAGACGTGCGGGCGTCCGACGACGGGGAGCTTCGACGCGCCGCGGATCCCGCCGCCGTCGGAGTAGGAGACCACGTCGGCGGCGAGGACGTTCTCCAGCGTCTTGAGGTCACCGGTCTGCGCCGCGCTGAGGAACACCTCCAGCAGCCGCCGGTGCTCGGTCCGGCTCACCGGTTCCCGGCGCTCGGCGGCCAGGTGCTTGCGCGCCCGGCTCACCAGCTGGCGGGTGTTGGCGTCGCCGGTCTCCAGGATCTCGGCGATCTGCCGGTAGGGATAGTCGAACGCCTCCCGCAGCACGTACGCCGCCCGCTCCACCGGGTTCAGCTTCTCCAGCAGCATGAGCACCGCCAGCTCGACGGCCTCGGCGCGCTCGGCCCCCATGTGCGGGTCGGGCCGGGTGTCGACCGGCTCGGGGAGCCACGGGCCGACGTACGACTCCCGCCGTACGCGGGCGGACTGGGCGACGTTGATGGCGAGGCGGGTGGTCACCGTGGTGAGGAAGGCGGCCGGTTCGACGACGCGCGCGCGGTCGGTGTTCTGCCACCGTACCCACGCCTCCTGGAGCACGTCCTCGGCCTCGACGGCGCTGCCGAGCACGCGGTAGGCGATGCCGAAGAGCCGCGGACGCGCCGAGACGAACTCCCGTGCGGCCCGGTCGATGGAGTCGACTTCGTCCCCGGTGTGCATGCGGTGTCCCTTCCGTCCCAACCTCGTCTCATGCTACAGCCGGTGGTGAAAGGACATCTGGCTCCCCGGACAGTCACACTCTGTCCGGACGAAAAGTGTCACTCGGTGTGTTCCCGGTCGACCGGCCGACCGGTCGACCGGTCGGCCCGTCGGCGGGTCCGCCGCTCGGGCCGCCGGTCAGCCCCCGGGGGCCACCGCGAGGACGCCGGTTCGCGCTCGCCGGGCAGCGGGAAGAAGCCTTGCCGGGCCAGGGCGGCGCGCAGGCCGGTGCGCGTGGCCGGCCACATCCAGAAGGTCTCGGTGTGCCCGCGCGGTGCGGTCCCCGGGCCGCGCACCCAGTGCGGCACCGAGTGCAGATCCGGCCCGCGTCGGCCGACAGCACCGTGTGCCCGCCGTACGTGCTCCGGCCGATCCGCCGCACCGGGAACTCTCGGACGGTGTCGGCGGGGGGCGGCCGGGCGGAAGCTGGAGGACCAGCACGCCGCCGGGGACGAGGGACCGGGCGACCGCCGGCCACAGGGCGTCCCGTGCGCCGGGGATCCAGACAGGCCACCGTGCTGTGGCGGACCGCCAGGTCCGCGACGCCCCGCAGCCCCACCTCCGCCAGCGTCCCGGGTACACGTTCACCCGTTCCCGCAGCGCGCCGGCAGCGACGCCGGCCGGGTCATCAGCGGGGCGCGCACGGCCCGCGCCGGTTCCACGGCGGGCACGTCCACGGCGGAGGTCGCGAGGCTCACCGGAGTCACCCGCCCGGTCCCGGTGCCGAGGTCGAGCACACCGACCCGCGCCCGGACCGCGTCGCGCGCGTGGACCGGCCGGACCCGCGCCGCGTCCTGCCGGGCCTGGAGGACGTCGTAGAACTCGGCGCCCGACCGCGTAGTCGTCCAAGCCGGGCCCGGCATACGGGACGGCGGTGCCGACCGGATGCATGTCCGGCGAGACCGCACGCACACGGTGTCTGTGACAGCAGTCGTGCGCCCACCGCGGCCGAAGGCGATCGGGTCGACAGCAGACGCGTGCGGGACGCGGAGTGCACACCGAAAAGCCCGAGCAGTCGGACACCGCCGGGCTTTCCGCGGGCCGGGGACAGCCCGGTACGGTGGATCCCTCAGTCGCCCCGGGCGGGACTGTCGCCTGTGGCCGTCGCCCGTGTGCCGGTCATGGTCGCGCCGGCGGCCGTCGCGACCTGCTTGAGCCGGTGGACCCAGGACTCGATCTGTTCCGCCGACACCGCGGTGGGCATGCCGGTCATCCGGATCGCCATCGGGGGGAGTTCCGCGTCGGTGGGGATGAGGGCGACGATCGACGCGAGAGAGTAGAACTCGCCTGGCACGAGGTCCGGGCAGAACAGCTCGGCCAGTTCGGAGGTCGCCTGCCGCACCTCGCGCTCGTGCCGAGGCAGGCGGTCGGAGAGTTCGAACGCGGACAGAGCATCCTGTTGACGTCGGAGTAGGCGGGGCTCGGCGGCAAGAAGGGAGTAGCCGCACTCGCGTACCTTGTCGAGGCGCGCGCGGTAGAAGTCGCGGCGGCCGCCATCGTCGTCCGGGGCGCGCTGCAGCCATTCCTCGATGTCCTCGGTCGAGGAGTCCACCATGAAGACCGCGCCGAGCGGTGGAACGATCGGTTGCCGGTGTCCGAGGGGGAACGGCTCGGCCACCGGCCCCCCGTTCGCGGCGAGAACCTGCACCGCATCCCCACGGATCTTGACCAGAACACCGCAGTCGACCCCCAGCTCCGTGCTCAGGTCCTCGACCTGGGACCGGATCGTCTCGGCCAGCTGCGCCGCCTGGATCAGCTCGGGATCCGGAGTGGCCATGAGGGAACCGGGTGAGAACCGTCCGTATCCGCCCTGGAAGAACAGCAGTGGAAGCGTCGATCGCTCGACGGCCAGATCGTGGACGAGCCCGAGGACGATGAAGTGATCGCCCGCTTCCCGGACGTCCTGGAACGTGCACTCGACCCAGGACACGGCGTCCTCGAGGATGGGCGCGCCCAGCGGACCGGGCCGCCAGCGCACGCCCTCGAACTTGTCCACCCCGCCGGTCGCGAAGCGACGGCACAGGGCCTCCTGGTCCGCCGCCAGGACGTTGACGCAGAAGGCCCGGGCGGTCCGGATCTGCTGGAAGCTCCTGGAGTCGACGGCGGGGAAGAACGCGACCATCGGTGGGTCCAAGGACACGGAGGAAAACGTCCCGACGACCATGCCGGCGGGGCGGCCGTCTTCGGCCACCGCCGTGACCACGGCCACTCCGGTCGGGTAGTGTCCCAGCGTTTCGCGGAACTGCGCGGAGTCAACGGCCCCGGACATGAGGTCTCCTTCAACTGCTGTGGTTCCGCAGGCGCTCCGGAAGCACCGGAACGCCTGCGTTCGGTTCAGGTCGGCTGCGAGGCTGCGGGCCGCGGACGCCAGAGACGCCCGAGTCCGGTCTTGCGGGTGGTGGGTGTCCTGCGCCAGGCGGCGAGGCCGACGGCGGCGAGCAGGGCGGTGCCGTTGAAGAGGTCGGGGATCCAGATGGGGAGGCCGGCGAGTTGCAGGCCCTTGACTCCGACGGCGAGGGTGTAGGCGGCGAGGAC
>JAEBFB010000005.1:0-378377 GCA_049998335.1 Streptomyces sp. cmx-10-19 | reverse complement strand
CCAAAGCCAAAGGCAGTCGCAGGCAGTCAAAGGAATTAGGAAATTGCAGATCAGGGGCCGGTCCTAGATGGATGGCCGTCGCCGGCGGGCCCGCGAGGACCCGCCGGAACAGAACCCGGCGTACAGCTCGACTCGTCTGCCGCTCCGCCCCGCCGCCGGGGCGGGGGGCGGCTACCGGTTCGCGATCTGCGGGCGGTCGCGGCGGGCGTCGTGGAGGACCGAACCCCACCAGAGCAGCTGGTCGAGCATGGCCCGGGCGGCCTGTTCGGGGCGCTGCGGGTCCCGGAGCGTGCCGTCCTCGGCGAAGAGCAGGTAGTAGCTGGGGAAGGCGACGTAGTCGCGCACGGTGTGGGCGTGCAACTCGCCGAAGACCTGCCGCAGTTGCTCGATCGCCAGCAGACCGCCGCTGAGGCCGCTGTAACCGACGAAGCCGATCGGCTTGGCCTTCCACTGGGTGTGGTGCCAGTCGATGGCGGCCTTGAGGGACGCCGGGAAGCTGCGGTTGTAGTCGGGCGTCACGATGACGAACGCGTCGGCGGCGTCGAGCCGCCGGGTCAGGTCCGCCATGCCCTCCGGGCGCGGCAGGTCGGGCTCCAGGGCAGGCGGGGTGGGCGGCAGCGCGAGCGGCAGGTCGGCCTCCGCCAGATCGATCAGGTCGATCGCGAACTCGTCGTGCCGCTTGGCCTGTTCGGCGAACCAGTGCGCCACCACCGGACCGAAGCGGCCCTCCCGGACACTGCCGACGATCACCGCGAGATTCAGTCGTGAGCTGGACATGGGGGGCTGCTCCCAGGAAGAGGTCGGTTACGGAAAGCGGTTACCAGAAGGTCGGTTACGAAGAGGTCGACATCGCTCCGGACCGGGGCGTGCGTTCCACCGTGCCGGGCGGGTGCCGGCCGAGGGAGACCGGAAGGAGGGTGGTAGGGACAGGGCCACGATCCGCCCCGGCGGCCGGTGCTACGTTCGCGGGATGCGCGACAACGAGCTCGGCCTGTTCCTGCGGCTGCGCCGGGAGGCCCTCGCACCGGCCGAGGTGGGACTGCCCGCCGGGCCGCGCCGCCGTACGCCGGGACTGCGCCGTGCGGAACTGGCGACGCTCGCCGGGGTGAGCGTCGAGTACGTCACCAGGCTGGAGCAGGGGCGGGACCGCAGGCCCTCGGTGCAGGTGCTGGCCGCCCTCGCCGACGCGCTGCGGCTCACCCCCGGGGAACGGGTGCACCTCCACCGGCTCGCCAAGGGCGCCGACCCCGGATTCAGCTGCCGGGGCGGCGCGGGGCCCAGCCGGGCGGTCAGGCCCACCGTACGGGCGCTGCTGGAGCGGCTGGAGCCGGCGCCGGCCGTGCTGGCGAACCGGCTGAGCGAGATCCTGGCCTGCACGGACGGGTACCGGCGGCTGGCCGAACCGCTCGGCCTGCTGGACGGCGTCCGGCCCAGCCTCGCCCGCTTCGTCTTCACCGACCCCCGGGCGCGCACGGTCTACCCGGACTGGGACGCCGTCGCCGACGAACAGGTCGCGGCGCTCAAGCAGGGGCCGGGGCAGACCGACGTCCATGTGGGCGCCCTGATGGACGAGTTGACGGTGTCCTGCGGGGAACCGTTCGCCGGCCGGCTGCGGACCCGGCCGGGGCTGCCGCGCGCCAACGGGGTGGTGCGCATGGTCCACCCCCAGGTGGGCGAGGTGCGGCTGGCGTACGAGACGCTCGACCTGCCCGCCGACGACGACCAGCACCTCGTCGTCCACCTGCCGGCCGACGACGCCGCCGCCCTCGCCCTCGCCCACCTCACCGGCCGCTGGCCGGGCGCACTGCGGGCGGTCTGAGGCCCCGGGCAGCGCCGCCTCCTCTACGCGCGCGCTCCCACCCACCCGGGCCCGGCACTCCCCGGGCCGACTCCTCCGCCCCGCCGTACCGCTCGCCGGTCCGGGGCCGCACCGCGGTGTCGCGTGCTGACCGGCGCGGACGGTGCCCGGCGCCGCGAGCGGCCGGCGGGTCCTGTTGGTGCGGAGCGACTCCGCCGACGCCGAGTCCCTGGCGGGAGGGCCGCGCAGACACGGTCGTCAGCTGTGTGCCGCTCATCGTCGTCACCGGCCGCGGAGCCGCACTCGACTGAGTGCTCGGGCCGCAGGCCGGCGCGGACGGCCGCGAATGCCCGGTCCCCGCCGAGTCCCACCGCCGCCTCGTCACCGCCTTCCGCACCGCCGCCGCCACCGGAGACCTCACCGACCGCATCCGTCTCCTCACCCCGCCGCCCCCGCCGCCCCCGTCCACCGGGCCCCCGGTCGTCCGACGAGACGCGCCGGGAGACCCGGCGCGCGGCGTGATGACGGCGCCTCAGCTCCTGCGCGCCCCGCCCAGCTCACGGGCCCGTCGTACGAACACCCCGTGCAGGTCCTTCGCCGCCCGCGGTACGGAGTCCGCGCGGCGGCGGCGCAGCATCAGCAGGACCTCCGTCGCGTCCCCCGCGATCGGGCGGTACGTGATCGTGCCGAGCCGTTCCAGCGGGTCGCCGACGACGCTGAAGTCCGGCAGGACCGTCGCGCCCAACCCCTCCGCGACCATCAGCTTGCCCATCTCCGCGCCGTCGGTGGAGTACGAGAAGGACGGGTCGTGCCCGCCGAGGAGCCGGTGGACGTAGCGGTGCATCACGTAACCCGTGCGCATCGCGATCAGCGGATGGTCCAGCAGGTCGGCCGCCGACACCGCGGGCAGCGCGGCGAGCGGGCTGTCGGGGCGTACGCACACCACCGGACGGCCCCGCAGCAGCTCGGTGGAGTCCAGGCCGGCCGGCATGTCGTCGCCGTCGAGGTGGTTGACCAGGCCGAGGTCCAAGCCGCCCTCCGCCAGGGCGCGGTGGATGTCGGCCTGCTGCGCCGCGACCACCTCCACCTGCGTCAGCGGATGCCTGTCCCGGAACTCGCGCACCACCGGCACCACCAGCGGCACCGTCGCCGCGTTGACCGTGCCCACCCGCACCATCCGGCTCACCCGGTGCTGCTCGCCGGCCGCGGTGCGCAGCCGGTCCACCGCCTCCAGCACCCGTACGATGTGCGGCAGCAGCTCCCGGCCCTCCGCGCTCATCGTCGCCCCCGACCGCTTGCGGTCCAGCAGGTCGACGCCCAGCTCCCGCTCCAGGTTCCGCACGGTCTCGCTCAGCGCGGGCTGCGAAAGGCGCAGTTCCTCGGCGGCCCGGCGCAGCGAGCCGAGCCGGGTGACGGCCGCGACGTATTCCAGCTGTTCGGTACGCACCGCTCCAGAATCGGGGCCGGTCCGGCACCGGTTCAAGGGTTCACCTGTCACGTACTCGTGAAATCCAATGGTCCGTGATGCGAGACCGATCGGGTTTACCTTGACGGCCGCGCGCGGGCACTGTCACGATCTGACGTATGAAGATGCGACTGGAACTCACGCGGCGACGCCATGTCGACCTCGCGCGCGTCGCCAGCGCCTCCTGTCGCGCCACGGCCTGATCCTTCGCCGGTCCGCCGTCGCCGTCTTCCTCTTTCCGGCCCCCGGCCTCTCCTTCGCTCCGGGTTCGTCCGCCGTTCTCCCCTTTCCCGCCGCTGAATTCCGTGCCTCCGCAGGCGCGTCGAATTCCGCGTTCCTCCGTTCTCCGGGACGTCCCCGCAACAGGAGTACGCATGTCCGCAGCGCCCGCGCAATTCGCCTGTAGGGTCCCCGGCGTCAGCGGTGGCCTGGTCACCAGCAAGATCGAGCAGCGCACCGACTGGGGATACGACGACAATCGCGAACTCGCCGTCCTGGCCGTGAACGACGGATTCGAGTACGCCCTCGGCCAGGTCCGCTACATGGCCGGCTACGGCGCCGAACCCCAGCACGCGTCGACCCGCTCCAGCCTCGCCCTGCTGCTCGCCACCGAACGGCTGAAGGTCATCCCCGCCGTCCACCCCGGGCTGCGGCACCCCGGCGTCCTCGCCGGGTTCGGCGCCACCGCCGACCACCTCTCCGGCGGGCGCTGCGCCGGCAACGTCGTGCCGGGCTGGTTCAAGGGCGAGTTCACCGCCCTCGGCGAGCCCTGGCTGGAGCACGACGAACGCTGCCGGCGCTCCGAGGTGCGCGAGCTGGAGGCCCGACTCCCGGACGAGGAGCCGCGGTCCGGCGCCGTCGCGCAGCACTGACACCGCCGTCCCGCGGCGTCCGGTACGCCGACGTCCCGCCGCCCTCTCCCTCCGAAAGCCCTCCGAAAGACCTCTGAAAGACCTCCGAAAGAGGATTCATGGCCAGCATCCTGTCCCTCTCCGGCAGCCCTTCCCCCTCCTCCCGCACCCACCGCCTCCTGCGCCACCTGGACCAGCGTCTGACCGCGCAGGGCCACCGGGTGATCCCCCTCGACGTGCGCACCGTCCCGGCCGAGGCCCTGCTCGGCGCCGACTTCCAGCACCCGGCGATCGTCGAGGCCACCCGCCTGGTCGCGCGGGCCGACGGCGTCGTCGTCGCCACCCCCGTCTACAAGGCCGCCTACTCCGGCGTCCTCAAGGCGCTGCTCGACCTGCTCCCGCAGTACGCCCTGGCCGGCAAGACCGTGCTGCCGCTCGCCACCGGCGGCTCCGTCGCCCACGTCCTCGCCCTCGACTACGCGCTGCGCCCCGTCCTCACCTCGATGGGCGCCACCCACGTCGTACCGGGCTGGTTCACCCTCGACAAGGACATCACCGCGCACGAGGACGGGTCCGTGACCGTCGCCCCGGCCGCCGCGGAGGCGCTGTCCGGGGTGGTCGACCAGTTCTCGGCCGCCCTGGACGACCGCACCGGCCGCGCGCCCGTCCTGAGCGCGGCGAGCTGACCGCCATGACCGCCACCGCCCACGTCATCGCCGACGACGCCGAGGCCCTCGCCGTGGCCGCCGCCCTGGCCGACGAGTTCCGCGCGGGAGCCTCCGCGCGCGACGCCGAACGGCGCCTGCCGCGCGCCGAGTTGGACCAGCTCGCCGCCTCGGGACTGCTCGCCGTCACCGTCCCCGCCGAGTACGGGGGAGCGGACGTCCGCGCCGTCACCCTCGCCGAGGTCTTCCGGCTGCTCGCCACCGCCGACGGCAGCCTCGCCCAGATCCCGCAGAGCCACTTCGCGTACGTCAACGTCATCCGACGGCAGGGGACCGAGGAGCAGCGGAAGTTCTTCTTCGCCGAACTGCTCGCCGGACGCCGCTTCGGCAACGCCCAGTCCGAGGCCGGCACCAAGCACGTCCAGGACATCCGCACCCGCCTGGAACGGCACCCGGACGGCTCGTACGCCCTGAACGGGGTGAAGCACTACTCCACCGGTGCCCTGTTCGCCGACTGGATCCCGGTGCTGGCCCGCGCCGAGGACGACAAGCTGCACGTCGCCTACGTGCCCCGGGACGCCCCGGGGGTGACCGTGATCGACGACTGGGAGGGCCTGGGCCAGCGTACGACGGCCAGCGGCACCGTCCGCCTGGCGGACGTCGCCGTACCCGGCGACCGGGTCCTGCCGCACCACCTCACCTTCGAGGGACCGCAACTGCACGGAGCCGTCGCCCAGTTGCTGCACGCGGCGATCGACGCCGGGCTAGCGGCCGGGGCGCTGGCGGAGGCGGCGGAGTTCGTGCGGACGAAGAGCAGGCCGTGGTTCGAGAGCGGCTGCGAGACGGCGGTGGAGGACCCGCTGCTCGTCCAGCGCTTCGGTGAACTCGACCTCCGGGTACGGGCGTCGGAGGCGCTGCTGACCGAGGCCGCCCGGCGCGTGGACACGGCCGCCGCCGACCTCACCGACGACACCGCCGCCGAGGCGTCCCTCGCCGTGGCCGCCGCCAAGGTGCAGGCCGCCCGCGCCGCCGTCGAGGTGTCGAGCGCCCTGTTCGAGGTGGCCGGCACCCGCGCCGCCCAGGACTCCCTCAACCTGCACCGGCACTGGCGCGACGCCCGCACCCACACCCTGCACGACCCGGCCCGCTGGAAGGTCCAGCACCTCGGCCGCCACGTCCTCACCGGCACCCGCCCACCCCGCCACGGCCTGCTCTGAGCCACGGCACGGCCTGCTTCGACGCATGGCATGGCCTGCTTCGACGCATGGCCCGACGATGCCGGCCTTCCCCGCCGACCGCCCCCTCGCCCGACTGGAGACCCGACGTGTCCCTCACCTTCCACTGGTTCCTGCCCACCAACGGCGACAGCCGCCATGTCGTCGGCGGCGGCCACGGCACCCCGGCCACGGCCTTCGGGCGGGACCGGCGGCCGACGGTCGCCTATCTCGGCCAGATCGCCCGCGCCGCCGAGGACCTGGGCTTCGTGGGCGCGCTCACCCCGACCGGCGCCTGGTGCGAGGACGCCTGGCTGACCACCGCGATGGTCTCCCAGGTGTCGGAGCGCCTGAAGTTCCTGGTCGCCTTCCGCCCCGGCGCCGTCTCGCCGACCCTCGCCGCCCAGATGGCGTCCACCTTCCAGCGGCTGAGCCCCGGCCGGCTGCTGCTCAACGTCGTCACCGGCGGCGAGAGCCACGAGCAGCGGGCCTACGGCGACTTCCTGGACAAGGACGCGCGCTACCGCCGTACCGGCGAGTTCCTGGAGATCGTACGGGGGTTGTGGGAGGGCAAGACCGTCGACCTGGAGGGGGAGCACCTGCGTGTCGAGGGAGCCGCGCTCGCCCGGGTGCCCGAGCCGGTGCCCGAGGTGTACTTCGGCGGCTCCTCACCCGCCGCCGTCGACGTCGCCGCGCGGTACGCCGACGTCTACCTCACCTGGGGCGAGCCGCCCGCGCAGGTCGCCGAGAAGATCGCCAAGGTCCGGACGGAGGCCGCCCGCGAGGGCCGTACCCTGCGCTTCGGTATCCGGCTGCACGTCATCACCCGCGACACCTCCGAGCAGGCGTGGGCGGAGGCGGACCGGCTCCTGGCGGGCTTCGACCCGCAGACCGTGGCCACCATCCAGGCCGGGCTGGCCCGCAGCGAGTCCGAGGGGCAGCGGCGGATGCTCGCCCTGCACAACGGCGGCGACCGCGACCGGCTGGAGATCCACCCCAACCTGTGGGCCGGCATCGGCCTGGTCCGCGGCGGTGCCGGCACGGCCCTGGTCGGCAGCCACGACGAGGTCGCCGAGCGGATCAAGGAGTACCACGCCCTCGGCATCGACGAGTTCGTCCTCTCCGGTTACCCGCACCTGGAGGAGGCGTACTGGTTCGGCGAGGGCGTCCTGCCCCGCCTGGCGGCCCAGGGACTGTGGCGGCACCCGAACGAGGCCGCCCAGCAGGGGACTTCGTCGCAGGTGCCGTTCGCGAGCTGAGCGCGGGCGGGCGGCCGGCGCAGAGCGTCCGGGGCGCCCGGGTCAGGCCCGCCCGAAGCGGCGGAGCAGTCCCCGGTGCGCCCGGCCCGTGCGGCGCGGGCCCGCCCAGACGCGGCAGGCCGCCAATCGGACGGCGAGCGCCGCCGCGCCGGGCGCCGACGGGACGGCGTTCACCACCGCGACCCCGGCCACCAGGGCGACCAGCCCGTCGGACTGCCAGGCCATGACGCACCACAGCTCACCCGGGGAGACCTGGAACGTCGTGGGGGCGGGCGGCGTGGTGTCGCCCACCGTGACCGTCGCGCCGTCCGCCGCCGGTACAGGAACTCCGGTCACGTCCGCTCCAGAACCACAGGCGTCTTCCGGGACCGCGCACTGTACTCCCCGCCCGCGCCCCGTCCGTCCGTTCACCCGTCCTGGGGGAGCGACCGCCGCGCCACCCGGATCAGGTGCCGTTCGAAGACTTCCCGGGCTCCGGGGGTCAGCGTGCGCAGTGCCACCATCGCCGTGATCACGACGTCGCACAGCTCCGCCTCCACGTCGGCCCAGGTGTGGTCGGTGCCCTTGCGGGGGTTCTGGCCGGTCGCGCCGATCACCGCCTCGGCGACCTCGCCGACCTCCTCGGAGAGCTTCAGCACGCGCAGGAGGAGGCCCTCGCGGCCGCCGACGGACTGTTCCGCCTCCAGCCACTTCCACAGGTCGTCGATGGTGTGCCAGAGGTCCGGGGTCGTGCCGCCGCGGTCTTCGCTCATGCGGGGCAGCCTGCCACGTGGGCCGGGGCGGCCGGCACCGGTGCGTCAGTCGAAGAGGGGCTCCTGCTCGCCCTCCGCCGCCTTGCGGACGCGCTTGTTGCGGGCGCCCACGATCATCGCCGTGGCCGCCGCCGTCGCCGCGAAGGCGGCCGGGACCATCCAGCTCCGGTTGACCGCGTGGCCCAGCGCGTGGTCCAGGGAGAGCCGGCCGGGGCCCGCCACCGCGAGGCCGGCGGCCGTCAGGCCGAGGGACGCCGCGTACTCGTAGCCGCCGCCCTGGGCGAAGAAGCCGTGCGGCACGTGCACGGCCGCCGCGCCCGCCATCGCGCCGGCCGCCGCCGCGCCCGCCGCCGGGGTGGCCAGGCCCAGCGCCAGCAGCGTGCCGCCGCCCGCCTCCGCGAGGCCCGCCGCCGCGGCGCTGGCCTTGCCCGGCACGTAGCCCATCGCCTCCATCGCCTGCCCGGTGCCCTCCAGCCCGCCGCCGCCGAACCAGCCGAGGAGTTTCTGCGCGCCGTGCGCGGCCAGGACGCCCCCGGTGCCCAGCCGGAGCAGCAGCAGGCCGATGTCACGTCGGTCAAAGCAGTTCACGTCGACTCCCTCGGGGGCGGTGTGCGGGCCGGTCCTCCCTCCCACCGTCGCCCGTCCGCGCCGCCGGGGCCCGCCACGGGTGCCGTTCGGGTGGCGGGGGTGCGGGGGCGGTGTGACGCTGACCGGCATGACGATTCAGACCACGCGACTGAGCGACCCGGCCGTCCGCGCCTTCGTCGCCGCCGTCAACGCCCACGACCGCGAGGCCTTCCTCGCGCTGCTCGCGCCGGACGCCACGATGGCCGACGACGGGAGCGACCGGGACCTCGCCCAGTGGATCGACCAGGAGATCTTCAGCTCCCACGGGCACCTGGAGGTCGACAAGGAGTCGAACGGCGGCCGCGCCCTGCTCGCCCGCTACCGCAACGACGCCTGGGGCGAGATGCGGACCCGGTGGGACTTCACCGTGGGCGAGGACGGACGGATCGCGCGGTTCGAGACCGGGCAGGCGTGACCCCGGGTGCGGATGTGCGCGGCAGCCGTCCCGCCGCGCCGGTGCGCCTCCCGCGGTCCCACGCGGGATCCGCTTCCAGCCGGTGCGGCGGGACGGCTGCCGCCTCCCCCCTCGGGATGGCTCGCGGAGTCCGATGCCCCAGATGTGAAGCTCTGGTGAAGGAGAGTTGAGTACACGGCCGTCGCCGGCCGCAATACCGCGGACGTTGACATTCCGATGGTGTGAATCTAGGAACGGTCCGCGCGGGGCCCCGCCCGGGGTTCCCCTCAGCCGCGTCCCACGTACGGCATCGCCGTCGCCATGACCGTCGCGAACTGCACGTTCGCCTCCAGCGGCAGCTCCGCCATGTGCCGCACCGTACGCGCCACGTCGGCCACGTCCATCACCGGCTCGGGTGCCGTCTCCCCGTCGGCCTGGAGCGCGCCGGTCCGCATCCCCGCCGTCATGTCGGTCGCCGCGTTGCCGATGTCGATCTGGCCGACCGCGATCCCGTAGGGGCGGCCGTCCAGCGACAGGGACTTGGTCAGCCCCGTCAGCGCGTGCTTCGTCGCCGTGTACGCCACCGAGTGCGGGCGCGGCGTGTGCGCCGAGACCGAGCCGTTGTTGATGATCCGCCCGCCCTGCGGCCGCTGCTCCTTCATCCGCCGGTACGCCGCCTGCGCGCACAGGAACGCCCCGTCGAGGTTGGTGTCCACCACGTGCCGCCACGCCTCGTAGGGCAGGTCCTCCACCGGCACGCCGCCCGGACCGAACGTGCCCGCGTTGTTGAACAGCAGGTCGAGACGGCCGAAGCGCTCGCGTACGGCGGTGAACAGGGCGTCCACGTCGGCCGGTCGGGAGACGTCGGCCCGTAGCGTCAGGGTCGCGGCGTCCGCGGGGGCCAGTGCGGCGGTCTCCGCCAGGGGCTCGGGGCGGCGGCCGGCCAGGGCCACCGCCCAGCCCGCGGTGAGCAGTTCGACGGCGACGGCCCGGCCGATGCCGGACCCGGCACCCGTGACGACGGCGATCCGCTGCGTGCCGGTCCGCTGTGTGCCGACGGTCTTCCCGCCGGTGGTTCTCACGGTGTTCATGAGTCGGCAGCGTACGGGCCGCGGATCATGCGGAACTCATCATTCCGACATGGGGTCGCCATGCCCGCGCCAAGAGGGTGTCGTCCCCGGCGCTTCGAATGCCCCTTGCACCCACCGTAAGGGGAGGAACGGATGACACCCGCGAACCACCAGGCCCAGACCCCGTACGCGACCGAACTGCGCGCCGCCGCCCGGCACCTGGGCCGCCGTCGCTTCCTGACCGTCACCGGCGCCGCCGCCGCGCTCGCCTTCTCCGTCAACCTGCCGGCCGCCGGCACCGCGAGCGCCGCCGAACTGGACGCCGCGCAGCTCACCGCCGACCCCTTCACCCTCGGCGTCGCCTCCGGCGACCCGGAGCCCGCCTCCGTGCTGCTGTGGACGCGCCTGGCCCCCACCCCGTACCAGGCCGACAGCGGACTGCCCGCCCAACGCGTCGCCGTCGGCTGGGAGATCGCCCTCGACGAACGCTTCCGCCGGATCGTCAGACGGGGCACCGCCACCGCCCACCCCGAGTTCCACCACACCGTGCACGTCGAGGTCGACCACCTCGCGCCCGGCCACGTCTACTACTACCGCTTCCGCGCCGGCCGCTTCATCAGCCCCGTCGGCCGCACCCGCACCGCCCCCGCCGAGCACAGCCGGGTCTCCGGCCTCACCTTCGGCCTGGTCTCCTGCCAGCGCTACGACCAGGGCTACTACACGGCGTACAGGCACCTGGCCGAGGACGACGTGGACGTCGTCTTCCACCTCGGCGACTACCTCTACGAGTACGCCGTCAGCGCCGTCGGCGGCTCCCGCGCCTACCCCGCGGGCACCCTGCCGGCCCTCTTCGACCACGAGACGGTGACGCTGGAGGACTACCGCCTGCGGTACGCCCTCTACAAGTCCGACCCCGACCTGCGGGCCGCGCACGCCGCGCACCCCTTCGTCGTCACCTGGGACGACCACGAGACCGAGAACAACTACGCGGACGACACCCCCGAGAACAGCGTCCCGCCGGAGGAGTTCCTGCTGCGCCGGGCCGCCGCCTACCGCGCCTACTGGGAGAACATGCCGCTGCGCCGGCCCCAGCTCCCCGAGGGCCCCGACCTCCAGCTCTACCGCCGCCTGCACTGGGGCCGGCTCGCCCAGTTCGACGTGCTGGACACCCGCCAGTACCGCTCCGACCAGGCGTACGGCGACGGCTGGCAGTTCCCCGGACCGGAGTCCGAGGACCCCGCGCGCACACTGACCGGCGACGCCCAGGAGCGCTGGCTGATCAACGGCTGGCGCCGGTCCGACGCCCTGTGGAACGTGGTGCCCCAGCAGGTCGCCTTCGCCCGCCGCCACAACTCCACCGCCGTGCCGTCCCAGGTCTCGATGGACTCCTGGGACGGCTACCCGGCCTCCCGCGACCGGGTGCTGGCCGGGGCGCAGGCCGCCGGCGTCGAGAACCTGATGGTCCTCACCGGCGACGTGCACGTGCACTACGGCTTCGACATCAAGCGCGACTTCGACGACCCCGGTTCCCGCACCCTGGGCACCGAGATCGTCACCAGCTCCATCACCAGCGGCGGCAACGGCTCCGCGAAGCCGTCCAACTGGAACACGATGATGACCGCCAACCCGCACCTGAAGTTCTTCAACGGGCTGCGCGGCTACGCGACCGTCTCCCTCGGCCGCGAGCTGGCCCGCGCCGACTTCAAGACGGTCTCTCGCGTCACCACCGAGGGCGCGCCGCTCACCACCGCCGCCTCCTTCGTCACGGAGGTGGGCGACCAGGGGCTCAAGCCGGCGTGACGCGGGCGGGGGAGCTTGTGGCTCGCGCCGGTGTGACGGCCGGTTCGCCCGTCTCCTGCGGGTAGCGGACGCCGACGCGGTCCCGGATCGCGTCGAGCGTCCGCATCACGGCCAGCGTGCCGTCCAGCGGGACCAGCGGCGACTCGGTCTCCCCGGCGCGCAGGGCCCGCATCACCTCCCGGGCCTCGTGCGCGAGGCTGGCCCGGGGGCCGTCGGCCGGGGCGGCCCGGAACTCCTCGGGGTCCCGGCCGTCCCGGTGCAGTACGAAGTGGTCCGGCGAGAAGAAGCCGTCCGGGACGTCGATCCGGCCGTGGGTGCCGGCGACCGAGGCGGAGTTGGGCGTACCACCGGTGATGGAGCAGTGCACCGAAGCGAGAGCACCGCTCTCGTAGGAGAACAGTGCACCCGTCTGGAGATCGACGCCCTCTTCGGAGAGCACTGCTCGCGCCGCGATGTCCGCGGGCTCACCGAGCAGCAGCTGCGCGAACGACACCGGGTACACGCCCAGGTCGAGCAGCGCGCCGCCGCCCTGCGCCGGGTCCCGCAGCCGGTGCGCCGGCGGGAACGGGCCCGCCAGCCCGAAGTCCGCCTGGACGCTGCGGACCTCGCCGATCGCCCCGTCCGCCACCAGCGCCTTCAGGCGCCGCACCAGCGGATTGCAGTACATCCACATCGCTTCCATCAGGAAGACGCCGTTCTCGCGGGCGAGGGCGACGAGTTCGCCCCCCTCGCGCACGTTCAGCGTGAACGGCTTCTCGCACAGCACGTTGCGGCCCGCCTCCAGACACAGGCCGGCGGCGGCGCGGTGCGCCGAGTGCGGGGTGGCGACGTACACCACGTCGACGTCCTCGTCCCGCGCCAGGGCCTCCCAGCCGGCGTACGCCCGGGGTATCCCGAACCGCTCCGCGAACGCCTTCGCCGAGACCTCCGTCCGCGAGGCGACGGCCACGACCTCCGCGTCCGGCAGATCCACCAGATCCGCCGTGAACGTCGCCGCCATCCCGCCGGTCGCCAGAATCCCCCAGCGCACCTTCTGCCCGGTCACCGCTGACACCCTGCCCCACCCTCGTCCAGGAACGTTCGAGTCTGTTCGTCCACATCCGTACGAGCTGAGAGCATAGGTGGCGGATCTGCAGAAGAGGGAGGGCACATGCCCGAGCGCGGGCCGTCCATACCGGACACGAAGACCGCACCGGACACCACACCGAAGATCACCGCACCGAGCGCCACCGCACTCGCGTCGAGGGCGGCAGCCCGCCGCACCGGACTGCTCGTCACGTTCCTCCTCGGCGCCCTCACCGCCACCCCGCCGCTCGCCCTGGGCATGTACCTCCCGTCGCTGCCGGCGGTCACCGAGTCCCTGCACGCGCCCGCCGCGACCGTGCAGCTCACGCTCACCGCCTGCCTGGCCGGCATGGCCCTCGGCCAGCTCGCCGTCGGGCAGATCAACGGCAAGGTCCTCGTCGGCCGGGTCCGGCTGGACCGGGTGCTGGTGACCGGGCTGCTGATCGTGATCGCCGCCGCGACCGCGCTGCTGCTGATGTCCCTCGGCGTCTTCGGCGAGGTCGGGCTGGTGCCGGTCGCCGCCGCGCTGTTCGTGCTGATGTCCGCGATGGGCATCAGCATGCCGAACACCCAGGCGCTCGCGCTGATGCGGGTCAAGAGGTCGGCGGGGTCCGCCTCGGCGCTGCTCGGCACGACCTCGTTCCTGGTCGGCGCCGTGGCCTCCCCGCTGGTCGGGATCGCGGGCGAGGACACCGCCGTGCCGATGGCCGTGGTCCAGCTCGTGGCGGCGGTCGTCGCGCTCGGGCTCCTCGCCGGCATGTGCCGCCCCCCGGCCGGGCGCGGCGGCGGGCGGGGAGCGGAACTCTGAGTACGCCCCGACGCACGCCGAGGCTGCGTACGGACACGCCGGAACGGGCCGGGCTCCACCCCGGGCAGCTGCGCCGGCTCGTCGCCGAGGTGCGCGACCTCACCACCGGCGAGCGGCCCTGGACGGCCGGCGCCGTCGTCGCCGTCGGGCGCGGGCCCGTGCTCGCGGTCGAGGAGGCGGCGGGGTGGGCGGTGCGGTACGCCGCCTACGACCCCGTCGCCGGCGCGGGGGTGGAGCTGCCGGTGGAGGAGTGGGTGCCGATGACGGTGGACACGCCCTTCGACCTGGCCTCGCTGACCAAACTGTTCACCGCCGTCGCCGCCGTGCAGCAGATCGAGCGGGGCACGCTCGGCATCGACGCGGAGGTCGGCGCGTACCTGCCGGACTTCCGGGCCGCCGCCGTGCACCACGTGACGGTACGCCAACTGCTCACCCACACCTCCGGGCTGCGGCCCGAACTCCCCCTCTACGACTGCGCCGACGACGAGGAACGGCTGCGGCGGCTGCGGGCGGAGCCGCCGGTGGGGGTGCCGGGGACGTACTGCTACTCCGACCTGAACCTGCTGCTCCTCCAGCACGTCCTGGAACGCGTCACCGGGCGCGGTCTCGATGTCCTCGTCCGGGACGGGATCACCCGGCCGCTGGGCATGACCGCGACGGGCTTCGGGCCGTGCCCCGGGGCGGCGGCGACGGAGGACCAGCGACGGCCGTGGGCCAAGGCGGACCGGGGGATGCTGCGGGGCCTCGTCCACGACGAGAACGCGTGGGCGCTGGGCGGGATGGCCGGGCACGCGGGCCTCTTCTCCACCGCCCGCGACCTCGCGGTGTTCTGCCGCACCCTGCTCGCCGGCGGCGGCCACGGGCCGGCCCGCATCCTCGGCCCCGACCTCGTCGAGCTGATGCTGGCCCCGCCGGGGCTGGGCTTCGCCCTCGACCAGCCCTGGTTCATGGGCGAACTCTCCGGCCGCGGCGCGGCGGGCCACACCGGCTTCACCGGCACGATGCTGGCCCTCGACCGCGCCACGGACACCTTCGCGATCCTCCTCGCCAACACGGTCCACCCCCACCGCCGCCCCCCGGTCAACGCCCCGCGCGCAGCGGTCTGCACCCGAGTGGCCCGAGCGGTACGGGGCGCCGGGGCCGGTTGAGCGGAGTACCTGCGGCGGCTGAACCGGATGGCGGGCGCCGCGTGGTGGGTGTCCGCGCGGGCCGCCCGCGGGCGGTACGGGGTGCCGGGGGGGCGGTCGAGCGGGGGGATTGGACGGTTCCTCCCAGGCGGCGCGCCATGTGGACGGCGTGTCGCCGGGAGGAACGGTCCGATCCCCTACGCCGGCCGCGCCGGGGCCCGGCGCTCGACCGCCAGGACTTCGTCCGGCGTTCACCCGCCGTCCGCACGGCACTCGCCCGGGGCTGCCACCGTTCGGCGACGCAGTGGAGCGGACCGGAGGAACGATGTCGCCCAAGAGCAGGAGAACCCGCGCCGCACTGGCCGCCCTGGTGGTGGCCGCCGGCGGCCTGGCGGCCACGGGAGCGGCGCACGCGGAGCAGCCGGACCACGGGCAGCGGCACGAGCAACGGCGGCCGGGCCAGTTCGAACGGACCGCCACCTACCCGGTCTTCCGGAACCGTCCGGCCGGTGCGGACCCCGCCGCCGGGACCGTCGCGGAGATCTCCTCGGTCAGCGAGGACGGCCGCACCCTCGTCCACACCGACGCCGTGGCCCGGCGCATCGGCTTCCTGGACATCGCCGACCCCGACCGCCCGCGCGGCCTCGGCACCCTGGCGCTGGACCGGCTCGGCGACGCCGAGGACGAGCCGACCTCGGTGACCGTGGTCGGCCCGTACGTCCTGGTCGTCGTCAACACCAGCGCGAGCTACGCCCAGCCCTCCGGACGCCTCGACGTCGTCTCGCTGCGCGACCGCGAGCGGGTGGCGAGCTTCGACCTCGGCGGGCAGCCCGACTCCATCGCCCTCAGCAAGGACAAGCGGTACGCCGCCGTCGCGATCGAGAACGAGCGCGACGAGGAGGCCACCCCGCCCGGCCGCGAGGAGGGCGACCTGCCGCAGGCACCGGCCGGCTTCGTGCAGATCCTCGACCTGGGCCGGAACGCCGCCCCCGCGCAGTGGCAGACCCGGAAGGTGCCGCTGACACAGCCGGACGGCCGCGCGCTGCCCGTGCTGGCCGAGGCCGGCATCACCGAACCCACGGACCCGGAGCCCGAGTACGTCTCCGTCAACGGCCGCAACCAGCTCGCGCTGACCCTTCAGGAGAACAACGGCGTCGTCCTCGTCGACCTGCCCACCGGCCGTATCACCAAGGCGTTCAGCGCCGGTACGGCCACGGTGCGCGGCATCGACACCGCCGACGACGGGGTGGTCGACCAGACCGGGGCCATCGAGGACACCCCGCGCGAGCCCGACGCCGTCGGCTGGATCGACGACCGCTACCTCGCCACCGCCAACGAGGGCGACTGGCACGGCGGCACCCGCGGCTGGTCCGTGTTCGACAGCCGCACCGGCGAGCCCGCCTGGGACGCCGGCAACGGTTTCGAGCGGCTCGCCGTACGCCACGGCCTGCACGACGAGGGCCGGGCCGGGAAGAAGGGCGCCGAGCCGGAGGGCGTCGCGATCGCCGAGTACGACGGCGTGCCGTACGCCTTCGTCGGCTCGGAGCGCGACAACTTCGTGGCGGTCTACGACGTCAGCCGGCCCACCCACCCGGCCTTCCGCCAGCTGCTGCCCGCCACCAACGGCCCCGAGGGCATCCTGCCCATCCCCTCGCGCGGACTGCTGGCGGTCTCCAGCGAGGAGGACGACGCCGAGGCGGGCGTACGCGCCTCCGTGAGCCTGTTCCGCCTGGGCCGGGGCACCGGCCACGCCCCCTCCTTCCCCGGTATCGTCTCGGCCGACGACGCCGAGGGCGCCCCGATCGGCTGGGGGGCGCTCGGCGCGCTGTCCGCCGTACCGGGCAGGGCGCACCAGCTCTACACGGTCACCGACGCCGCGTACTCCACGACCCGCGTCCTCACCGTCGACACCTCCCGCAGCCCCGCCGTCGTCACCCGGGAGCTGACCGTCAAGGACGCCGGCGGGCGGCCCGCGGGCTACGACGCCGAGGGCATCCACGCCCGGCCGCAGGGCGGCTTCTGGCTCGCCGTCGAGGGCGGGACGGGCGCCGGCAACCAGCTCGTCCGGCTCGACGCGCGGGGTGTGACCCGGCAGACCGTCCCGCTGCCGGCGGACGTCGCCGCGGGGCTCGGAAAGCAGGGCTTCGAGGGCGTCACCGCCACCACGGACCGGCGCGGCCACGAGATCGTCTGGGCCGCGCTCCAGCGCGAGGTCAAGGGCGACCCGGCGGGCACCGTACGGCTGGGACGGTACGACGTGGCGGACGGCACCTGGAGCTGGTACGGCTACCGGCTCGAAACCACCGCCACTTCCGGCGACTGGCTGGGGCTCTCCGAGATCACCGTGGTCGGCGACCGGCTCGCGGTCATCGAGCGCGACAAGCTCAACGGCCCGGCCGCCAAGGTCAAGCGGATCTACACCGTCGACCTGCCGGACCGGGCGGCGCCCACGGGAGCTCTCCCGGTGCTGCCGAAGCGGCTCGCGCACGACGTGCTGCCCGATCTGCGGGCCACGAAGGGCTGGACGCAGGAGAAGCTCGAAGGGCTGACGGTGGGCGGCGACGGCCATGTGTACGCCGTCACCGACAACGACGGCCTGGACGACGCGACCGGGGAGACCGTCTTCCTGGACCTCGGCACCGAGCGGCAGGTCTTCGGGCACCGCCGCTGAGGCCAGGCGGGGCCGGGCGGGGCCGGGTGGGGCCAGGAGGGGCCAGGAGGGGCGGGGCGAGGGCGGGTGACGGCGGGGTGCCCCGGGAGCGGCACCCCGTACACTCGCCGGGTGAACGCCCCCGCCCCCGCCGACAGCCTCCGCACCGCCCTCGCCGACCTCGTCGACGGGCTCCCCGCGCGGCAGGCCGCGCAGGCGGTGGAGCGGCTGATCGCGAACTACCGGGGCGTCACCCCGACCGACGCCCCCATCCTCCGCGACCGCGCCGACGTCGTCGCCTACGCCGCCTACCGCATGCCCGCCACCTTCGCGGCCGTGCGGTCGGCGCTGGCCGCGTTCGCGGAGGCCGTGCCCGGGTGGGCGCCCGCGAGCCAGGTCGACGTCGGCGGCGGGACCGGCGCCGCCACCTGGGCCGTCAGCGACACCTGGGGCGGTACCCGGCCCGTCACCGTGCTCGACTGGGCCGAGCCCGCGCTCGCCCTGGGGCGGGAGATCGCCACAGCCCACCCCGACCTGCGGCGCGACGTCCGCTGGCAGCGCTCTCGTATCGGAGCACAGCTCACCGTCGAGAGCAGTGATCTCGTCACCGTCTCGTACGTCCTCAACGAACTCACCGGGAACGACCGCGCCGTCCTCGTCGACGCCGCCGCCCGCGCCGCGCAGGCCGTCGTGATCGTCGAGGCCGGCACCCCCGCCGGCCACGCCCGCGTCATCGAGGCCCGGCGGCGGCTGGTCGACGCCGGGTTCCACGTCGCCGCGCCCTGCCCGCACAGCGCCGCCTGCCCCCTCGTGCCCGGCACGGACTGGTGCCACTTCGCGGCCCGGGTCAGCCGCTCCTCCCTGCACCGGCAGGTCAAGAGCGGCTCCCTCGCCTACGAGGACGAGAAGTTCAGCTACGTCGCCGCCGCCCGCTTCCCCGTCACCCCCGCACCCTCCCGGGTCGTACGGCGGCCCCAGCTCCGCAAGGGGCAGGTGCTCCTCGACCTGTGCGAGACCGACGAGCACATCCGGCGGCGGACCGTCACCAAGCGCCACGGCGACCTGTACAAGGCGGCCCGCGACGCGGAGTGGGGCGACGACTGGCCCGCCCCGCGACGGGATTGACACCCCAGGCGAGACGCCGCGTCTTGTCCGGGTGGTAGATTCGGCGCATGGCCGCTGAGAAACCCCTCGCCTCCGAGAGGCCGCACCCCGACGCCACTCGTCGCAGTCAGCGCTCCCGGCAGGCCATCTACGACGCCGCGCTCGCCCTCGTCACCGAGGTCGGCTATCCGAAGACGACCATCGAGGGCATCGCCGCCCGCGCCGGCGTCGGCAAGCAGACCATCTACCGCTGGTGGTCCTCCAAGGCCGACGTGCTGCTGGAGGCCTTCGTGGACATGGGCGAGCGCACCGCGCGGGCCGCCGGGCAGGAGGCGTACGCCTTCCCCGACACCGGCGACCTCGCCGCCGACCTCAAGCTGGTGCTGCGCGCCACCGTGGACGAGCTGCGGGACCCGGCGTTCGACGGCCCCTCCCGCGCGCTGGCCGCCGAGGGCCTCGTCAACGACCAGCTCGGACGGGAGTTCGTCGCCAAGCTCCTGGAGCCCTCGCTCCAGCTCTACGCCGAGCGGCTGCGCGCCGCCCAGGCCGCCGGCGACGTACGGCCGGACATCGATCCGCGCATCGCGCTGGAGCTGTTCGTCTCCCCGCTCGCCCAGCGCTGGCTCCAGCACACCGGACCCATCTCGTACGAGTACACGGACACCCTCGTCGACTACGCCCTCCACGGGCTGGCTCCGAGGTGACCGGGGAGGGGTGACCAGGGGAGTTCGTCCCTTCGCGACCCCGAAGCGCGGAATGGTGCGACCATAGGGCATGCTGGGGCGCACGACGGCGAGGCGAGGGGATAGATGAGCGCGGAGTTCGGCGGTCGGAGCGGTCGGCAGGGCAAACTCTCCTCGTGGCTGCGTGGTCGCCGCCCCAAGGAGGCCGCCGGTGACGGTGGCCGGGAGGATCTGCTGCTCGCCGCCGCCGGTGCCGGACTGCCCCTGGCGCCCGCCGCTCACCCCGCCGGATACCGTTGCTCCTGCGACCGCGTGGGCTGTCCCACCCCCGCCCGGCACCCCGTCTCCTTCGCCTGGCAGACCCAGTCCACCACCGACCGCGGCCAGATCGAGCGCTGGGCCCGGCACCATCCCGAGGCCAACTTCATCACCGCGACCGGCATGGTGCACGACGTCCTCGACGTCCCCCTGGAGGCCGGGCGCGAGGCGCTCCAGCGGCTGCTCGACGCCGGGATCGACGTCGGCCCGGTCGCCGAGAGCGACGACGGGCGCATGCTCTTCTTCACCCTCACCCGCGGCACCCCCGAGGACGAGGACGAGTGGTGGCCCTGCGAGCTGGACTGCCACCCCGAGACGATGGACGAGCACCCCGGCCTGCGCTGGCACTGCCGCGGCTCGTACGTACTGGTGCCGCCCGCCCGGCTGCCCGGCGAGGACCGCACCGTGCACTGGGTGCGCGGGCTGGAGCATCCGCTGCCCGACCCGCTGACCCTCCTGGAGACCCTCACCGACTCCGGCGCCCGGCACAGCGGCGAGGAGAGCGACGCGGCGGCGGGCACGGCCTGGCCCCTGCGCCGCTGAACCCCGGGACGGAGCCGCCTATTCGCCCTTGCCCGACGTCAGGCCCTGCACCCGCCCGAGTATCGACACCCGGGCGTTCGCCGTCCCGTCCGCCGGGTCCAGCGCGATCTGGTTGGACACGAACTCCATCGTCAGCGACTGCTTGATCTCGCCGTCCGTCAGCGCCAGCACGTCCTGGTTCGGCGCCGGCACCGACGTACCCCGGGCGGCGGTCTGCTTCTCGAAGTGCCGGGTCGTGAAGAACACCACCGCCCCGCCGTCCCTCGTCCGCAGCGCCAGCGGCGCGTAGTCGTCGGACGTCAGCGGCTCGTCGATGTACTGCGTGACCAGGCCGGGCCGGATCGCCCGCTTCTCGCGCAACGCGCGCCAGTCACTGGTGTGGACGCCGTCCGCGAAGTCCTTCCCGCCCTCCTTCAGATACGCCGTGTAGCTCCCGCTCAGCTCACCGGGCGCGACGGCCACGTCCGCGGCGTCGGCGGGGACCGCCTCCGCCCAGCCGTCCGCGTCGGTCCTGAACTCCGGCACCTTCTCCGGCGCGACCAGCGTCAGATACGCCGCCTGCCAGGTCTCGTCCAGGCCGTGCCGGGTGAACACCAGCAGCCAGCGGGCGTCGCCGCCCTTGTTGGCCTTGGTGTTCGCGACGAACCAGCGCGGCCAGCCCGCCTTCTTCGGGATCGTGTACTTCGCGTCCGTCAGCTCCAGCGGCGTGTGCGCCGGGTTGCCGCCGGGGTGGTTGGTGTGGCCCGCCTTCAGCCGCGCCGCGTCGATCGCGGCGAGCGCGCCGGTGGTGTGGTCGGCGTCCAGGGAGGCGTCGTACGCCTTGTCGGCCTCGTTGTAGGCGGAGGTGAACGCTGCGAGGGCCTGCGCGGCCTCCGCCCGGGTGGCCGCCGGAAGCACCTCGCGCTCACCGTGCACCACCACGCACCCGCTCGCCGCCAACGACAACACGGCCATCGAGGCCGCCGTCGCCAGCCGCCGGCCGAGCCGCCCCGAGCCCTGATCCCTGCTCATCAGCTGCCGTCACCTCCCCCTTCCCGGAGCCGAACCCTACCGGGCCACCGCACACACCGAACGCGGGGCCCGGGGACAGCAGCCACACCGTGACCTGCCGTCAGGGCTCACGCCGTGGGACGACCAGGAGGGCGTCCGCGCGGGGGTGGGGGAAGACCCCCACCGGCTGGTCGTGGACCTCGGGCAGGGGGTCCGCCGTGAAGACCTCCGGCGGTGTTCCCTCGGCGGCGGCGCGGCCGGAGCGCAGGACCGCCACCCGGTCCGCGTATGCCGCCGCCAGGGCCAGATCGTGCGGGACGACCACCACCGCGTCCCCGGCCCGTGCCCGTTCCCGTTCCCGGCACAGGCGCAGGACGAGTTCCTGGTGGCGCAGGTGGGGGCGGCCGTCGGCTCGTCCAGGAGGAGCGGCGGCGCGCGCTGCGCGAGGACGCGGGCGAGCGCGACGCGGGCCGAGCCGCTCGGCGGCCTCCGTGCGGATACCGCCCGGCGAGACCGTGCCGACGCGGACGCCGTGCGGGGCGAGCCGGCCCGCCGGGCCCTTGCCGTACGTGCGCAGGGTGGCCTTGGCCGCCGCGCAGGCCGGCGTGCCGTCCCACAGCGGCATCCGCGCCTGGATCGACGCCCCGTGCACGATCGCCCCGCGCCCCGCCGCCGCCATCGCCGGCACCCTGGTCGCGATGGCCGCCTGGCGCAACGCCCGACTCGCCTCCGAGGAGCGGGCGTCGATCCTCGTCGGCGCCGAGACCGGGCGCGAGGTGGAACCGGCCGTGATCGACCCCGGCACCGGACTGCCCGTCACCGACCCCCGGTTCGTCTTCACCGCGGGCCCGGCCGCCGGGGACGAGATGCGCGCCCGGTACCCGGGCAGTGCTTGAATGCCCCGGTGACCGACTACGACGTACTGCGCGTCTTCTGCGCGCCGAACGGCGGCTACGGCAACGAACTGGGCGTCGTCCGGGACGGTTCCGTACTGCCGGAGCCCGCGCGGCGGCAGGAGCTGGCCGCCAAACTCGGCTTCAGCGAGACCGTGTTCGTGGACGACCCCGAGCGCGGCGTCATCGACATCTGGACGCCGACCCTGCGGCTGCCCTTCGCCGGGCACCCCTGCGTCGGCACCGCGTGGCTGCTCGACGTGCCCGAACTCGTCACCCCGGCCGGGGTGGCGGGCGCCCGGCTCGACGGGGAGTTCAGCTGGATCGAGGCCCGCCCGGAGTGGGCCCCGCCGCGCACCCTGCGCCAGTACGCCACCGTCGCCGAAGTGGACGACCTGGCCGTGCCGCCCAAGGGGGAGTGGATCTACGCCTGGGCCTGGGAGGACGAGGCGGCGGGCCGGATCCGTGCCCGCGCCTTCCCGGGCCGCGACGACGGCATCGACGAGGACGAGGCGACGGGCGCGGCGGCGCTGCTGCTCACCGACCGGCTCGGCCGCGCCCTCAACATCACGCAGGGCGTCGGCTCGCAGATCCTCACCGCCCCGCAGCCCGAGGGCTGGGTCGAGATCGGCGGCCGGGTACGCCTGGAGCGGTGACGGCACCGGCCACCGCTCCGGGCGCGCCCTTCCGCTTCTCCGCTCGGGCGGAGAGCGGGAACTCCTCGCCCCGCCCCCGGAAGACCGCCGTGTTCAACGCGAAGGCGCGCTTGCACTGCTACCTGAGTCGGTAGCTTTCCGACGCCCTGTCGGTAAAGCCGTACCCCGACCGTACCCACACATGCGAAGGCCCGCCCTCCGAAGAGGGCGGGCCTTCTCTGACAGGGAAACGGCGGGGCGGGCTACGGCAGCGTCAGGATCTCCGCCCCCGAGTCCGTCACCACCAGCGTGTGCTCGAACTGGGCGGTCCGCCTGCGGTCCTTCGTCACGACCGTCCAGCCGTCGTCCCACATGTCGTACTCGTGCGTCCCGAGGGTCAGCATCGGCTCGATCGTGAAGGTCATCCCGGGCTGGATGACGGTCGTCGCGTGCGGGCTGTCGTAGTGCGGGACGATCAGCCCCGAGTGGAACGACGAGTTGATCCCGTGACCGGTGAAGTCCCGCACCACGCCGTACCCGAACCGCTTGGCGTACGACTCGATGACCCGGCCGATGATGTTGATCTGCCGGCCGGGCCGGACCGCCTTGATCGCGCGGGCCAGCGACTCGCGGGTCCGCTCGACCAGCAGCCGGCTCTCCTCGTCCACGTCGCCGACCAGGTACGTCGCGTTGTTGTCGCCGTGCACCCCGCCGATGTACGCGGTCACGTCGAGGTTCACGATGTCGCCGTCGCGCAGCACCGTGGAGTCCGGGATGCCGTGGCAGATGACCTCGTTGACCGAGGTGCACAGGGACTTGGGGAAACCGCGGTAGCCGAGCGTCGACGGGTAGGCGCCGTGGTCGCACATGTAGTCGTGCGCGATCCGGTCCAGCTCGTCCGTGGTGACACCGGGCGCGATGGCCTTGGCGGCCTCCTCCATCGCCCGCGCGGCGATCCGCCCGGCCACGCGCATCGCCTCGATGGTCTCGGGCGTCTGCACCTCCGGACCGGTGTACGGCGTCGGCGCGGGCTTGCCGACGTACTCGGGCCGCCGGATGTTTCCGGGCACGGAACGGGTGGGGGACAGCTCCCCTGGGACGAGCAGCGACTGGCCAGACATACCGGCGAGTCTAACCAGCGGTCATGGGGGAACATGTCGGTGGCGAGAGGAGCTGGTCATGGCCCTGTTCAAGAAGCGCACGGTCGGCAAGCCGGGCGAGTGGTACTACTGCCTGGAGCACAAGAAGGTCGAGGAGGGCCCGGACTGCCCGGCCAAGGACCGCTTCGGCCCGTACGCCTCCCGCGCCGAGGCCGAACACGCGATGCAGACGGCCCGCGAACGCGACCTCGAATGGGAGAACGACCCCAAGTGGCACGACTCGTCCTCCGCGGGACGCGCGGACGAGGACTGACCAGGACTGACGAAGACTGACGAGGACTGACCAGGACTGACGAGGACTGACGAGGACTGACGAGGACTGACGAGGACTGACGAGGACTGACGAGGACTGACGAGGACTGAGGGAACGCCGGATGTCACCAGCCTGACGGCGGCGGGGCCGTCAGGTGGTCGGCCAGGCGGGAGAGGCGGTCGCGGAAGCGGCCCCGGCCGCGGGGCGGCGGCCCGGCGTTCTCCCCGGCCGCCGCGCTGACCAGGTGCTGCACCGTGTCGAGGTCCAGTTCGGCGCCGTCCGGCACGGCCAGCGTCTCGTGCGCCATCGCCGTCAGCTCCCGCTCGTCGCCGCCCAGCGCCAGCACCGTCGCACCGGCCCGCCGGGCGTCGTGCACCCGCTCCAGGAGCGGGGCCCCCGGATCGCCCGGCGCCACCACCAGCAGCGTCTCCCCGCGCCGCACCGCCGACAGCCGCCCCAGCCCCACCGCCAGGTGCGCCGGGTCGGAGGGGCGGGCGGCGTGCCGTACCAGGGTGGGCGCCAGCTCCGGCGTACCGGACCAGGCGGCCTCGTCCACCAGGTGCGCCGCCAGATGCCACGGCTCGTGCTCGGCGGTGCCCACCAGCAGCAGCCCGCCCCCGTGCGGCACCACCGACCCGCGCAGCGCCCCCGCGAACCTCCGGGTGGCCCCCAGCCACTCGGTCCCGGCGAGCACTTCCCGCAGCAGCGCGACCCGTACGGCGTCCATGCGGCCGCATCCTGCCGCAACCCCCGCCGTGCCACACGCCGTTCGGCGCCGGTTCACCCGACCGGGCAACGCCTCTCCCCGGGGCGGGACCCGTACTCCTGCGGTACCCGGGGCGCACGTACAGTCGGCCACATGACCTCTACCGACAGTGCTGCACAGAAGGCCCCCGCCAAGGACCCCTGGGACCTGCCCGACGTCTCCGGGCTGGTCGTCGGCGTGCTCGGCGGTACCGGCCCCCAGGGCAAGGGCCTCGCCTACCGCCTCGCCAAGGCCGGCCAGAAGGTGATCGTCGGCTCCCGCGCCGCCGAGCGCGCGCAGGCCGCCGCGGAGGAGATCGGGCACGGTGTCGAGGGCGCCGACAACGCCGAGACGGCGCGCCGCAGCGACGTGGTGATCGTCGCCGTGCCGTGGGACGGGCACGGCGCGACCCTGGAGTCCCTGCGGGAGGAGCTGGCCGGGAAGCTCGTCGTCGACTGCGTCAACCCGCTCGGCTTCGACAAGAAGGGCGCCTACGCCCTCAAGCCCGAGGAGGGCAGCGCCGCCGAGCAGGCCGCCGCCCTGCTGCCGGACAGCCGCGTCGCCGCCGCCTTCCACCACCTCTCGGCGGTCCTCCTCCAGGACCCGGAGATCGACGAGATCGACACCGACGTCATGGTCCTCGGCGAGGAGCGGGCCGACGTGGAGATCGTCCAGGCCCTCGCCGGCCGCATCGCCGGCATGCGCGGCGTCTTCGCCGGACGGCTCCGCAACGCCCACCAGGTCGAGTCCCTGGTCGCCAACCTGATCTCCGTCAACCGCCGCTACAAGGCCCACGCCGGGCTCCGCGTCACGGACGTATGAGGCGATGGGGGACACTGGTGGGCATCAGTGTCCCCCCGACAGGAGCCCGCACCATGCCCCGTCTCGCCCTCTACGCCCTGGTCGTCTGCCTCCTCGCCGTGGCCGCCGCCGTCGTCTCCTTCGTGCAGGGCAGCGTGCTGATCGGCGTCGTGTGGGTGCTGCTGTCGGGGCTGTCGTCCAACATGTGCTGGTACTACCTCAAGCGCGGCCGGGACACCCGGCGCTCCACGTCCGCCGCGTCCTGAGCGGGGTCAGCCGCCCGGCGTGCACAGCGGGTTCGTCTGCCAGAAGCGGTACAGCTCGAAGCCGCAGTACGTGTCCGCCTCGTCGATGCCGAGGGCGCGCAGGATCGCGTCGATCGCGTCGAAGAACACGCTGTTGACGGCCGGGATCCACAGCAGCGCGAACACGATCAGGAGCCCGAACGGCGCGAGCGGCTCCACCTGGCGCCGCGCGTCGTACGACAGCCAGGGTTCGATCACGCCGTAGCCGTCCAGGCCGGGCACCGGCAGGAAGTTCAGGATCGCGGCCGTCACCTGGAGCAGCGCGAGGAACGCCAGCGCGAGGCGGAAGTCGGTCGGTACGCCGTCCAGCGCGTCCAGCCAGAACGGGGCGGTGCAGACGACGGCGAACAGTACGTTCGTCAGCGGGCCGGCCGCCGAGATCAGGCTGTGCCGCCAGCGGCCCCGGATCCGGCCGCGCTCGATGAAGACCGCGCCGCCGGGGAGACCGATCCCGCCCATGATCACGAACACCACCGGCAGGACGATGCTCAGCAGGGCGTGGGTGTACTTCAGCGGGTTCAGCGTGAGGTAGCCCTTCGCGCCCACCGAGATGTCGCCGCCGTGCAGCGCGGTGCGCGCGTGGGCGTACTCGTGCAGGCACAGGGACACGACCCATGCCGCCGTCACGAACAGGAACACCGCAAGCCCCGGCTGCTCGGCGAAGCCGGTCCACACCGCCCACCCGGTGACCGCGCCGACGGCGAGGATCCCGAGGAAGACGGGACTGATCCGGCGGTCACCGGGGCGCGCTGGTGCGGTGGTCATGGGGCTCCTCGGTCGACGGACGGCGGCGTACACGCGTACATCCGCGCGACTGCCCGACGGTACCGGGCACATGCGGGGAACGTTCCGGGGGTGGGGGCGGTTCCGGGTGCGGACGCCGTCGGCGCATCGACCGGGGCCGGCGTCGGGTTCCGGGGCGGCCACGCGGTCGCCGGCAGCAGCCGGGTCCGGGGGCCCTCCCGCGGGGGCGGCGCCGCGCCGCGTAATCCCCGTGACCGGCCGACACGGCAGCGGGGACAATGGGCCCGTGCGCTACCGCATCCTCGGCACCACGCAGGCACTCCGCCCCGACGGCACGGCCGTCCCGCTCGGCGGGGCGCGGTTGCGCGCGCTGCTGACCGTGCTCGCGCTGCGCGCCGGGCGGTCCGTGCCCGCCCGGGTGCTGGTGGCGGAGGTGTGGGAGGGCGACCCGCCCGCCGACGCGCCGGGCGCGCTCCAGGCGCTGGTGGGCCGGCTGCGGCGGACCCTGGGCGGGGACGCGGTCGCCTCGGCCGACGGCGGGTACCGGCTCACCGCCGCCCCCGACGACGTCGACCTGCACCGCTTCGACCGGCTGGCCGGTGAGGGCACCCGCGCGCTGGCCGACGGCGACCCGGACAAGGCGGCCGTCGTGCTCGACGACGCCCTCGCCCTGTGGCGCGGCCCCGTCCTCGCCGACCTGCCCGACCGCGCCGCCGAGGCGGCCCGCTGGGAGACCCGGCACCTCGACGCGCTGCGCGCCCGCCACACCGCCGCCCTGGACCTCGGCGAGGCCGAGCACTCCCTGCCCGAGCTGACCGCCCTGTGCGACGGCCACCCCCTCGACGAGCTCCTCCAGGCACTCCGGCTGCGCGCTCTGCGCGACACCGGCCGCACCGCCGAGGCCCTGGCCGCCTACGAGGCCGTACGCCGCCTGCTCGCGCAGCGGCTCGGCACCGACCCGGGGCCCGCCCTGCGGGCCCTCCACGCGGAACTGCTCCAGCCGTCGGAGCCGGCGCCGGGGGCGGCGGGAGGGCCCGCCACGGCGCGCCGGTCGCGCACAGCGCCGGGGCCGGGTACGGCGCGGGGGTCGGGTACGGCGCCGGGGCCCGGTACGCCGTCCGGGGCCGGCACTGCATCCGGGCACGCCCCCGCGCACGGGCCCGCCCCCACGGACGGCTTCGTCGCCGCGCACGGGCCCGCCCCCACGGACGGCTTCGTCCCCGCGCACGGGCCCGCCCCCGCGGACGGCTTCGTCCCCGCGGACGGTTTCGTCCCCGCGGACGGTTTCGTCCCCGCGGACGGTTTCGTCCCCGCGGACGGTTTCGTCCCCGCGGACGGTTTCGTCCCCGCGGACGGTTTCGTCCCCGCGGACGGTTTCGTCCCCGCGCACGGGCCCGCCCCCGCGGACGGTTTCGTCCCCGCGCACGGGCCCGCCCCCATACCCGGTTCCGCCCCCGCCTTCGGCGAAGAGCCATGCATCCCGGCGCCCGGCGCCCTCTCGGCCTCCGGCACGGAGGTGCACCACGGACCCGCACCCCGCCCCCGGAGCAACCTCCGTGCCCGGCTCACCTCCTTCGTCGGTCGGGACGCCGACGTGGAGGCGTTGCGGGCCGAGTTGCGCAGCACGCGGCTGGTGACCCTTCTCGGGCCCGGCGGTGCCGGGAAGACCCGGTTGTCGCAGGAGGTCGCCGAGGGGGCCGGGGACACCGCGCGGGACGGCGTATGGCTGGCCGAACTCGCCCCCGTGGACGACCCCCGCGCCGTACCGGAGGCCGTCCTGACCGCCGTAGGCGCCCGCGAGACCGTGCTGTACGGCGCCGGTGCCGAGGAGCTGCGGGCCGCCGCCGACCGGCAGGCCACCGCCGTCGAGCGCCTCGTGGAGCACTGCGGCCGGCGCCGCATGCTGATCGTCCTCGACAACTGCGAGCACGTCGTGGAGGCCGCCGCCCGCCTCGCCGAGGAACTCCTCGCCCGCTGCCCCCACCTGACCGTCCTCGCCACCAGCCGCGAACCCCTCGGCGTCCCCGGCGAGGCACTGCGCCCCGTCGAGCCGCTGCCCGAGCCCGCCGCGCTGCGCCTGCTCGCCGACCGAGGCGCCGCCGCCCGCCCCGGCTTCCGCCCCGACGCCGACGAGGAGACCGCCGCCGCCTGCGCCGAGATCTGCCGCCGCCTCGACGGCCTGCCCCTCGCGATCGAACTCGCCGCCGCCCGGCTCCGGATGCTCACCCCCCGCCAGATCGCCGACCGCCTGGACGACCGCTTCCGCCTGCTCACCTCCGGCAGCCGTACCGTCCTGCCCCGCCAGCAGACCCTCCGGGCGGTGGTCGACTGGTCCTGGGACCTCCTCGACGCCGACGAGCGGGACGTCCTCGGCCGGCTCTCCGTCTTCGCCGGCGGCTGCGACCTCGCCGCCGCCGAGGCCGTCTGCGGCCCCGCCGCCCTGGACGCCCTCGGCTCCCTGGTCGACAAGTCCCTGGTCGTCGCCGCCCTCGTACCCGACCGGGTAAACGGCGACGGCATGCGCTACCGCCTCCTGGAGACCGTCGCCGAGTACGCCGCCGAACGCCTCGACGAGACCGGCACCCGCCCCGCCGCCGAGCGCGCGCACCTGACGTACTACCGCGAACTCGCCCGCACCGCCGACCCGTTGCTCCGCGGCCGCTCCCAACTGGCCGCCATAGAGCGGCTGGAGCGCGAGTACGAGAACCTGCGCACCGCCCTGCGCCACGCCCTCGCCGCCCGCGACGAGCAGGAGGCGCTCAGCCTGTCGCTGTCCCTGGTCTGGTACTGGCAGATGCGCGACCAGCGCGAAGAGGCCCGCGGCTGGCTCAAGGAGGTCATGGCGCTCGGCCCCGACCCCTTCGCCGGCCCGGTCCGCCGCGCGCAGCCGGTGTGGGGCCGGGCCACGGACAACCCGCCCCCGCTCACCGGCGAGCACCTCGCCGAGGCCCGGCGCGGCGTCCACCTCGCCCACGTGGCCTGCATGGACACCGAACTGGAGGCATGGCAGAGCCCGGAGCGCCAACGCAAGCTGCGCGCCATCGCCGGGACCTACGAGCCCGGCCTGCCGCAGACCTGCGCGAGCCCCGGCCTGTTCTGGTTCTACGCCGTGATGCTCAGCGGCGACGTGGAGCGGCTGCGCGAGATCATGGACGCCACCGTGCGCACCTGCCGCACCACCCCCGGCTACGAGTGGGAGCTGGCCGGCGCCCTCCAGATGCGCGCCAACATGCTCGCCAACCGCACCGACTGGGCGGGCGACGCCATCCGCGACGCCGACGAGTCCCTGGAGATCTTCCGCCGCCTCGGCGACGACTGGGGCACCGCCGAGGCCCTCTCCGGCCGCGCCGAGGCCCGCGAACGCAGCGGCGAGTACCGGCTCGCGGCCGCCGACTACCGCGCCGCCGCCGAACTCGCCGACCGGCTCGGCGCCCACGCCCAGGTCGACGTCCTCGCCGCCCGGCTCGGCGGGGTGCTGACCGACGCGGGCGACACCGAGGAGGGCGAGCGCATCCTGCGCGACGTCATCGCCCGTACGGCGGGCGGGGGCCACCACAACGCCGCGCTGCCCGCCGCCCGGCTCTCCCTCGTCGGCCGGCTCGCCGCGACCGGCCGGACCGCCGAGGCGCGCGAGCAACTACGGCTGCTGCGCGAGGAGTTCATCCTCACCCAGTTCGTCGTCTTCGACGCCTTCATCCTCGCCTCCGAGGCATGGACCGAGACGCTGGAGGACCGGCACGAGGAGTGCCTGACCAAGATCCGCACCTCGCTGGCCCACGCCGACGACCCGCTGTCCAAGGCCATCGCCCCGCACATGCGCTCCATCTTCCTCACCGTCGCCGCGCTGGCCCTGGCCCGCGTGGACGACGGCCGCCGCGCCCCGGACGCCGCCCGCTGCCTCGGCAACGCCGACGCGACCCTGCCGCCGGGGCACGTGCCGAACGGCATGGAGCGGGCCGCGCGCGAGCGGGCCGGCGAACGGGCCCGCGCGGCGCTCACCCCCGAGGCGTACGAGGCGGCATACGCCGAGGGCGGCCGGCTCTCCCCGGAGGAGGCCGCCGCCCTCGTCTGACGCGTACGCACGCCGATCAGCGCGGGTGCCTCAGCTCTTGGTACGGAACTTGTGGATCGCGACCGGCGCCATCACCGCCGTGAGCCCCGCCGACCAGGCCAGCGTCACCCACAGGTCGTGCGCGACCGGACCGCCCAGCATCAGCCCGCGCGCGGTGTCCGCGAGCGCGGAGAGCGGGTTGTAGTCGGTGAACGACCGCAGCCAGCCCGGCATCGAGTCGGTCGGCGCGAAGATCGACGAGCCGAACTGGAGCGGCATCAGCACCAGGAAGCCCATCGCCTGCACGGACTGCGCGCTCTTCATCACCACGCCGAGCGTGAGGAACACCCACATCAGGGCCGAGCCGAACACCACCGACAGCCCCACGGAGGCGATCAGACCGCCCCAGTCGGTGATGTCGAAGCCGACCAGCAGCGCGACGACCATCAGGACGGCGGTCGCGAACAGCATCCGCAGCAGTTCCACGGCGATCTTCGCGAACAGCACCGAGCCACGGCCGATCGGCAGCGACCGGAAGCGGTCCATCACACCGGAGTTGAAGTCCTGGTTGAACCCGGTGCCCACCCCCTGGGCCATGTTCATGCCCATCATGGCCATCAGGCCGGGGATGACGTACTGCACGTACGCCTGCTGGCCGCCGCCGAGCGACTGGCCGATGGAGCCGCCGAAGACGTACACGAACAGCAGCGTGAAGATGATCGGGAACAGGACCGCGTCGAACATCGACTCCGGGTCCTGCTTGATCCACAGCAGGTTGCGGCGGACCAGCGCGCCGGTGTGCCGCAGATGGGCGCGCAGGCCGATCCCGGCGTCGGGCGTGACGGGGCTGACGGGTGCCTCGGGGGTGAGAGTGGCGGCGCTCATACGGCGACCTCCTCGCGGGCTTCGGCGGGCGCGGCGTCCTGCGGGGCACTGGCGCGGTGGCCGGTGAGGGACAGGAAGACCTCGTCCAGGCTGGGCAGTTCGGTGGTGATGGAGCCGATGGTGATGCCGCGCGCGGTGACCGCGCCGACCACGGCGGTCAGTTGCTCGTCGCTGAGGATCGGCACCAGGACGGAGCCGCGCTGCGCGTCGACCGTGGAGTCGGCGAGGCCGGTGATGCCCAGCTCGTCCAGGAACGCGGCCAGCGGGCGCAGTTGCAGCGGGTCGGCCGGGCGGACGCGCAGGGTGCGGCCGCCGACCTTCGCCTTCAGCTCCTCGATGCCGCCGTTGGCGATGACCTTGCCGCGGTCGACGACGGTCAGCTCGGAGGCGAGCTGCTCGGCCTCCTCCATGTACTGGGTGGTCAGCAGCACGGTGACGCCGTCGCCGACCATCCGCTTGACCTCGTCCCACACCTCGTTGCGGGTACGCGGGTCCAGACCGGTGGTGGGCTCGTCCAGGTACAGCACCGCCGGGCGCCCGATCATGGACGCGGCGAGGTCGAGGCGCCGCCGCATGCCGCCCGAGTAGGTGCCCGCGGGCCGCTTGCCGGCCTCGGTGAGCGAGAACCGCTCCAGCAGCCCGTCGGCGCGTACGCGGGCCTCCTTGCGGGGCAGGTCGAGCAGGCGCCCGATCAGGTAGAGGTTCTCCCACCCGGGCAGCTTCTCGTCCACGGACGCGTACTGGCCCGTGAGCCCTATCACCCGGCGCAGCTGCCGGGGCTGCCGTACGACGTCGTACCCGGCCACGCGGGCCTCGCCGGCGTCCGGCGTGATCAGGGTGGACAGGATGCGCACGAGGGTGGTCTTGCCGGCGCCGTTCGGCCCGAGCACGCCCATCACGGTGCCCTCGCGCACCTCCAGGTCGACGCCGTCCAGCGCCTTGGTCTCGCCGTAGTGCTTGACCAGCCCCCGCACGGTGACCGCGCTGCCCGCGGCCGGGGGAGTTCCGTCGATTCGCTTCATGCCGCAGACTCTGACACCCCCCACCGACAAACCACCGACATCCGACCGACACCCCACCGACAGCCCCAGAGCAGCGGCCGACCGCGCCGCCGCAACCGCCCGCCCCCGCCCCCATAGCTGCGGGCAGTCGTGCCGCTGGGGCGGCACGGGTGGGCGCAGCGGCACCCCGCCGCGCCGGGCTGCGAGACGCCCCCCGGTCGGCTGGAGCGGGCCTCACTCGGCCGGGTCCCCGGGGTGAGGAGCGGCTACGCGCGCACGCCGGGCTGCGATACGCTCCCCGGCCGGCTGGAGCGGGCCGCACCCGGCCGGGGCCCGGGAAGGGGCCGTACGACCACGCCGGGCGGCGACACCCACCCGCGCCCCGCACATGCACCGGCCCCGCCGACGGGGGAAGATCGGCGGGGCCGGTGTCGTACCGCGATGGCCTACTAGTGGACGGAGTGCTCCTCCTGCGGGAACGCCCCCCCGACGACGTCCTCGGCGAACGCCTTCGCCGCCGCGCCCATCACCCCCCGCAGATCCGCGTACTGCTTCACGAACTTCGGCATCCGCCCCCCGGTCAGACCGAGCATGTCGGTCCACACCAGCACCTGCGCGTCGGTCTCCGCCCCCGCCCCGATCCCCACCGTCGGGATGTGCAGACTCCGCGTCACCTCGGCGGCCAGCTCCGCCGGCACCAGCTCCAGCACGACCGCGAAGGCACCCGCGTCCTGCACCGCCTTGGCGTCCCGCAGCAACTGCTGGGCCGCCTCCTCGCCCCGCCCCTGCACCCGGTACCCCATCGCGTTCACGGACTGCGGGGTGAGCCCTATGTGCGCCATCACCGGGATACCGGACTCCACCAGCAGCTCGATCTGCCGGTGCGACCGCTCGCCGCCCTCCAGCTTGACCGCCCCGACCCCGGCCTCCTTGACCAGCCGGGTCGCCGAGCGCAGCGCCTGCACCGGCCCCTCCTGGTACGACCCGAAGGGCAGGTCGGCGACGATCAGGGCGCGGCTGGTGCCCCGTACGACGGCGGCCGAGAGCATGGTCATCTCGTCCAGCGTGACCGGCACCGTGGTCTCGTAGCCGAGGTGGCAGTTGCCCGCGGAGTCACCGACGAGCATCACGGGGATGCCGGACTCGTCGAAGACGGACGCGGTCATCGCGTCGTAGGCGGTCAGCATGGGCCACTTCTCGCCGCGCTCCTTGGCGGCGGCGATGTCCCGGACGGTGACACGGCGGTTGCCCTTGCCCCCGTACAGCGCCTTGCTCGCGTCGGCGGGCCTGCCCTGCGACGTCGGGGCAGCGGAAAGCTGCGTCATGGCGACGGCTCCTTCATGTCATCTCGAGGCACCCTCACGGCGTCCCCGGACTCCCCTCCATGGTGGCACTCCGCCCGCCCCGACGGCTAGGGGACTCCCGTCACGTGTCACCACCCCACGCGCCGGGGGCCGGAATGTGCCCGTTGTGTCACAGAGTGCGTCCTTCGCGGGCTGCCTGGAACTCCGTACGGCGACTCGTACGTCCTCGTGCCCGTACGGGCCGTCGAGGGACGGCAGGATGAGAACCGATCATCCCCTAGGGTGCTGAGTCACAGGGGGCGACGGTGTGCACAGCAGGCAGTGAGGCGACGGTATGGCGCAGCAGGCGTACATGACGGAGACGGACAACGGCGGCTCGGGTCCCGACCGCCGGGAGACCCGGCTTCGGCGCCTGTGGGACCGGGCGGTCACCGGCTGGCGCGGCGACCGGCGGATCTGGCGCCGGGGCGTGGTCACCGCGGTGGTCGCGCTGCTGCTGGCCGGAGTGATGGCGGCCCACTCGCACATCCCCAACCGCATCGGCAACCTGGGCAGCCTCACCGAGACCTTCCTGCCCTGGTTCGGCCTGCTGGTCCCGGTGCTGCTGGTGATCGCCCTGGTCCGTAAGTCGGCGACGGCGCTGATCGCGCTGGTGGTGCCGGTGAGCGTGTGGTTCAGCGCCTTCGGCGGCCTGCTCTTCGACAAGACCGGCACCGGCGGCGACCTCACGGTGGCCACGCACAACGTCAACGCCGACAACCCCGACCCCGCCGGCACCGCCCGCGCCGTCGCCGCGTCCGGCGCGGACGTCCTGGCCCTGGAGGAGCTGAAGGCGTCCGCCGTCCCGACGTACGAGAAGGCGCTGGCGGCGACGTACCCGTACCACGCGGTCGTCGGCACGGTGGGGCTGTGGAGCCAGTACCCGGTCAGCGACGTGAAGGCGGTCGACATCCGGCTCGGCTGGAAGCGCGCCATGCGGGCCACCGTCGCCACCCCGTCCGGGCCGCTCGCGGTGTACGTGGCGCACCTGCCCTCCGTCCGGGTGAAGCTGGAGGCGGGGTTCACCGCGCGGCAGCGCGACAAGAGCGCCGACGCGCTCGGCGAGGCCATCGCCGACGAGCCGCTGCCCCGCAAGATCCTGCTCGGCGACCTCAACGGCACCATGAACGACCGCTCGCTCACCGCGATCACCTCCCAGATGCGCTCCCCGCAGGGCGCCGTGGGCAGCGGTTTCGGCTTCAGCTGGCCGGCGTCCTTCCCGATGGCCCGTATCGACCAGATCCTGGTCTCCGGCGTCGAACCGACGGCGAGCTGGACCCTCCCGGCCACCGGCAGCGACCACCTGCCGATCGCCGCGCGTGTGAAGGTCGCCACAACGGCCTCCTGAAATTCGCCTGGGGAACATCCGCCCTGAGAGCCTTTGTTCCGTACGGAAACATACAGTCCCCGCTGTCGTCCCCGTTCCGTACGCCCCCGCTCTCGAAAGGCGAGATCCCTCATGCCCCTGGCCCTGCTCGCCCTCGCCGTGGGCGCCTTCGGCATCGGCACCACCGAGTTCGTGATGATGGGCCTGCTGCCCGACGTCGCGGACGACCTGGGCATCTCCATCCCCACGGCCGGCCACCTGGTCTCCGCGTACGCCCTCGGCGTCGTCATCGGCGCCCCGCTGCTCGCGGCGGCGACCGCGCGGCTGTCCCGCCGTACCGTCCTCATCGGCCTCATGGCCCTCTTCGTGGCCGGCAACGCCCTGTCGGCCCTCGCCCCCGGCGAGTACTCCCTGCTCGCCGCCCGCTTCGTCAGCGGGCTGCCGCACGGCGCGTTCTTCGGCGTCGGCGCGGTCGTCGCCACCGGGATGGTCGCGCCGGAGCGCAGGGCCCGCTCCGTGTCCCTGATGTTCCTCGGCCTGACCGTCGCCAACATCGTCGGCGTCCCCGCGGCCACCGCGATGGGCCAGCAACTCGGCTGGCGGGCCACCTTCCTCGGCGTCAGCGCGATCGGCGTCGCGGCGATAGCGGCGCTGGCCGCCCTGATCCCGCGCGACCACGCCCCCGCCCAAACCACGGGCCTGCGCGGCGAACTGGCCGCCCTGCGCTCCCTGCCGGTCTGGCTGGCCCTCGGTACGACGGTCGCGGGCTTCGGGGCGCTGTTCGCGGCGTACAGCTACATCACGCCGATGCTGACGGACGCTGCGGGCTTCGCCGAGTCCAGCGTGACGGTGCTGCTCGCCCTCTTCGGCGTCGGCGCCACCGCGGGCAACCTCCTGGGCGGCCGCCTCGCCGACCACTCCCTGCGCGGCACCCTCTTCGGCGGCCTCGCCTCGCTGGTCGTGGTCCTGTCCCTCTTCCCCCTGCTGATGCGCACACCGGTGACGGCGGCGGCGTCCCTGGCCCTGCTGGGCATGGCGGCGTTCGTCACGGGCTCCCCCCTCCAACTCATGGTCATGGAGAAGGCCACGGCGGCCCCCTCCCTCGCCTCCTCCGCCAACCAGGCCGCCTTCAACCTCGCCAACGCGGGCGGCGCCTGGCTCGGCGGCCTCATCCTCGCGGCGGGTTACGGCGCGACATCCCCGGCGGTGGCGGGAACGGGGCTCGCGGTCCTGGGGCTGGGCGTGGCGGGGACGGCGTACGCGGTGGACCGGCGCCGGGCTCCCATCCCCTCCGCGCGCCGGGTCGTGGCGGGCCACGTGCCAGGGGCGGCGGAGACGGTACGCCACCCGTAGGCGTGCGCTGCGCCCGGTTCCGGGGCGCGGGGCCCGCCGAGGCCCTTAGCGTGACGCGGGTCGGTCGCGGTTGGGCGGAGGGGTGCGGATGTCGGTGGACGAGCCGGGGTGGGAAGTTGACCCTGATGACGAGTGGGGTCTGGCCGTCCTCGCCACGGTGGGGCGCCAACTGAAGTTGCCCCCGACCCCGGCCCCGAGCCCTCCCCCCCTCCTTCAGCCCCCGACCATGTCCTGGCCGGTCGCCCCCCTGCGCTCCACCCCATGACCGAGCTACCCGACCCCGCCGACCTGAGGTCCCGCTGGTCGCACGCCTGGCGCCCGGCCCAGGCCGCCGAACGGCTGGCCGGTGTCGAGGCCCCCTGGTGCGTGGTGGCGGGCTGGGCGCTGGACCTGTTCCGCGGCGCGCGGTCACGCCCTCACGGCGACCTGGAGATCGCCGTACCGGCCGCCGGGTTCCCGGAGATCCGGGCCCGCTTCCCCGAGTACCAGTTCGACGCGGTGGGCAACGGCCGGATCCGTCCGGGGGCGAGCCCCGAGGCCCTGTCTGCGACGTTCCAGACCTGGCTCAGGGACCCGGCGACCGGCCGCTTCCTGCTCGACGTCTTCCGCGAGCCCCACGAGGCCCGCACCTGGATCTGCCGCCGCCACCCCGCCCTCCGGCTGCCGTACGACGAGATCATCGAGCACACGGCGGACGGCATCCCGTACCTGATCCCGGAGTTGGTACTCCTCTTCAAGGCCAAGGCACCACGCCCCAAGGACCAGAAGGACTTCGACACGGCCCTGCCCCTGCTGAACCGCACCCGGCGAGCGGCCCTGAGCGGCTGGCTGGAGCGGGCGCATCCGGGGCATCCGTGGCAGGCCGAGCTGGCCGAGCGGGCGCACCGAGGGCCCGGCGGTCCGTGACCGTCGGGCCCTCACCGGCGCGGGTCGTCGCTACAGCACCGGCAGCGACTTCCGCAGCTCGAACGCCGTCACCTGGGAGCGGTACTCCTCCCACTCCTGCTTCTTGTTGCGGAGGAAGAAGTCGAAGACGTGTTCGCCGAGGGTCTCGGCGACCAGGTCGCTGCGTTCCATGAGGGTGAGGGCCTCGCCCAGGTTCTGGGGGAGGGGCTCGATGCCGAGGGCACGGCGTTCCGCGTCGGAGAGGGCCCAGACGTCGTCCTCGGCGCCCGGCGGGAGCTCGTAGCCCTCCTCGACGCCCTTGAGACCGGCGGCGAGCAGGACGGCGTAGGTCAGGTACGGGTTGGCGCCGGAGTCGATGGAGCGGACCTCGATGCGGGCCGAGCCGGTCTTGCCGGGCTTGTACATCGGGACGCGGACCAGCGCCGAGCGGTTGTTGTGGCCCCAGCAGATGTACGAGGGCGCCTCGCCGCCGGCACCCGCCGTGCGCTCCGTGCCGCCCCAGATGCGCTTGTAGGAGTTCACCCACTGGTTGGTGACCGCCGAGATCTCCGCCGCGTGCCGCAGCAGGCCCGCGATGAAGGAGCGGCCGACCTTGGAGAGCTGGTACTCCGAGCCCGACTCGTAGAACGCGTTGCGGTCGCCCTCGAAGAGGGAGAGGTGCGAGTGCATGCCCGAGCCCGGGTACTCCGAGAACGGCTTCGGCATGAACGTCGCCTGGAGGCCCTGCTCCAGCGCCACCTGCTTCATCACCAGGCGGAACGTCATGATGTTGTCCGCCGTGGAGAGGGCGTCCGCGTAGCGCAGGTCGATCTCCTGCTGGCCCGGGGCGCCCTCGTGGTGGGAGAACTCCACCGAGATGCCCATCGACTCCAGCATCGTGATCGCCTGGCGGCGGAAGTCCATGCCGATGTTCTGCGGGGTGTGGTCGAAGTACCCCGAGTTGTCGGCGGGCGTCGGCACCGAGCCGTCGACCGGCTTGTCCTTCAGCAGGAAGAACTCGATCTCCGGGTGCGTGTAGAACGTGAAGCCCAGGTCCGACGTCCGGGCCAGGGCGCGCTTGAGGACGTAGCGCGGGTCCGCGAAGGACGGCGATCCGTCCGGCATCAGGATGTCGCAGAACATCCGGGCCGTACCGGGCGCCTCCGCCCGCCAGGGCAGCACCTGGAACGTCGACGGGTCCGGCTTGGCGATCATGTCGGACTCGTAGACCCGGGCGAAGCCCTCGATCGCCGAGCCGTCGAAGCCGATGCCCTCGTCGAAGGCCTGCTCCAGCTCGGCCGGGGCCACGGCGACGGACTTGAGGAAGCCCAGAACGTCCGTGAACCACAGGCGTACGAACCGGATGTCGCGCTCCTCGAGCGTCCGGATCACGAACTCCTGCTGCTTGTCCATCTTCCGCTTCCCCATCCTTGCTGGTCAGGCCGCCTGCCTCCGGTAGGGCGGGAGGCGGTCGGGCACCTGAGCATCACACCACAGCACCGTTTCGTCCGCGTTGCGGACCTCGACCGGGCGCACCGCTCACCCGCAGCGTAGAGGCCGCGTGTTCGATCGGGCCATTCCTGGGCTCCCACCGGACCGGAACCTGTGCCCACCCTACGAAGGAGCCGCCCCGCGCTATTACGATCAGCGGACTTCACCACCCCAGTCACCACCCCCGCCCCAGAGCCCCGTCCGCAGCCCCACCACCCCAGAAGGGCACCACGTCATGGGTTCCGCCAAGAAGAACAGCAACACGGCGCGCCAGGCCCGTATAGCCGAGATGCGCCGTGCCGAGGAGGCGCGCGACCGCCGGAACCGGATCCTGACGATCGCGGTCAGCACCGTGATCGTCGTGGGCCTCGTGGTCGGCGGGGTCGTGCTCGTCCGCTCGCAGTCCGACGACTCCTCCGACACCGCCGCCTCCGACGGCAAGACCTCGGGGCAGTTCACCGACGGCGCGGACGGCGTACGGACCTGGAAGGGGACGCTGTCCCGCAACCACGTCACCAAGAAGGTGGCGTACCCCGTCGAGCCCCCCGTCGGCGGCGACCACAACCAGGTGTGGATGAACTGCGACGGCGACGTCTACACCAAGGCGCTCGACAACGAGAACGCCGTGCACTCCCTCGAACACGGCGCGGTCTGGGTGACGTACACGGACAAGGCGGCCAAGGCCGACGTCGACAAGCTGGCCGCGAAGGTCAGGAAGACGCCGTACTCGCTGATGAGCCCGGACGACAAGCAGAAGGACCCGATCATGCTCACCGCCTGGGGCCACCAGCGCACGGTGACGGGCGCCGACGACCCGAACGTGGACAAGTTCTTCGAGAAGTTCGTCCAGGGTGAGCAGACCCCCGAGCCGGGGGCCGCGTGCACCAACGGGCTCTCCCAGTGACCCGGAGGCGGGTCGGCTGGATCGCGGGCGCCGCGGCCGGGGCGCTCGTCGCGGCCGGCGCGATCAGCTACGCGGTCGCCGGTGACGACGGCGGCGACCGCGTCCCGGCCGCCGGTTCCGCGGACGCCGGTTTCGCCCGGGACATGTCGGTCCACCACCAGCAGGCGGTGGAGATGTCGTACATCGTGCGCGACCGCACCGACGACGAGGAGGTGCGGCGGCTCGCGTACGACATCGCGCAGACCCAGGCCAACCAGCGCGGCATGCTGCTCGGCTGGCTCGACCTGTGGGGGCTGCCCAAGGTGTCCGCCGACCCGCCGATGACCTGGATGGGCATGGGCGACGCGCCCTCCGCCGGCGAGGGCTCGCTGATGCCGGGCATGGCCACCGACGCCGAGATGAAGCGGCTCGGGACGCTGAACGGCAAGCAGGCGGAGATCTTCTACCTCCAGCTGATGACCGAGCACCACAAGGGCGGCGTCCACATGGCCGGCGGCTGCGTCGAGAGGTGCGCGGTCGGCGCGGAGAAGCGGCTGGCCCGGGGGATGGTGGAGTCCCAGGAGTCGGAGATCCGGCTGATGGCCGACCTGCTGACGGAGCGCGGGGCCAAGCCCCGGGAGTAGAGCCCCCGAGGTGCGAGCCCCGTGGAAACGGGACGGACATCGGCGCGTCACCCCATCGCGTCGTTCTGACGATTACACTGGCACCCGTGCCCCGACTACGACTCGCCCTCAACCAGATCGACGCCACCGTCGGCGACATCGCCGCCAACGCGGAGTCGGTCGTCCGCCGGACCCGGGACGCGGCCGGGCGGGGAGCGCACCTGGTGGCGTTCCCCGAGATGGTGCTGACCGGGTATCCCGTCGAGGACCTCGCGCTGAGGTCGTCCTTCGTCGAGGCGTCCCGCACCGCCCTGCGCGCCCTCGCCGCCCGCCTCGCCGACGAGGGCCTCGGCGACCTGCCCGTGGTCGTCGGCTACCTCGACCGCTCCGCGACCGCCCAGCCGAAGTACGGCCAGCCCGCCGGCGCCCCGCAGAACGCGGCGGCCGTACTGCACGGCGGCGAGGTCGCCCTGAGCTTCGCCAAGCACCACCTGCCGAACTACGGCGTCTTCGACGAGTTCCGCTACTTCGTGCCCGGCGACACCATGCCCGTCGTACGGGTGCGCGGCGTCGACGTCGCCCTCGCCATCTGCGAGGACCTCTGGCAGGACGGCGGCCGCGTGCCCGCCGCCCGCTCGGCCCGCGCCGGACTGCTGCTCTCCGTCAACGCCTCCCCGTACGAGCGCGACAAGGACGACACCCGGCTGGAGCTGGTGCGCCGGCGCGCCCGGGAGGCCGGGTGCACCACCGCCTACCTCGCGATGACCGGCGGGCAGGACGAGCTGGTCTTCGACGGCGACTCCATCGTGGTCGACCGGGACGGCAAGGTCGTGGCGCGCGCCCCGCAGTTCGCCGAGCAGTGCGTCGTACTCGACCTCGACCTGCCGGCCGCCGAGCCGCAGGCGCCCACCGGCGTGGTGGACGACGGGCTGCGCATCGACCGGGTCGTCCTGTCCGGGGAGCCCGTGCCCGCGCAGGGAGCGCCGCTCGCCGCCGGGTGCGCCGAGCCGCTGGACGACGACGAGGAGGTCTACTCCGCCCTCGTCTGCGGCCTGCGCGCGTACGTCGCCAAGAACGGCTTCCGCTCGGTGCTGATCGGCCTGTCCGGCGGCATCGACTCCTCCCTCGTCGCCGCCCTCGCCTGCGACGCGGTCGGCGCGGAGCACGTGTACGGCGTCTCCATGCCCTCCCGCTACTCCTCCGGGCACTCCAGGGACGACGCGGCCGAGATGGCCCGCCGTACCGGCCTGCACCACCGCACCGTGCCGATCGAGCCGATGTTCGACGCGTACATGAGCGCCCTGGACCTCACCGGCCTCGCCGAGGAGAACCTCCAGTCCCGGCTGCGCGGCACGATGCTGATGGCCCTCTCCAACCAGGAGGGGCACCTCGTCCTCGCCCCCGGCAACAAGTCCGAGCTGGCGGTCGGCTACTCCACGCTCTACGGCGACTCGGTCGGCGGCTACGGGCCCATCAAGGACGTGTACAAGACGTCCGTCTTCCGCCTCGCCGAGTGGCGCAACCGGGCCGCCGCCGCCCGCGGCGAGACCCCGCCGATCCCCGAGAACTCGATCACCAAGCCGCCCAGCGCCGAACTGCGCCCCGGCCAGGTGGACACCGACTCCCTGCCCGACTACCCGGTCCTCGACGCCATCCTGGAGCTGTACGTCGACCGGGACCGGGGCGCCGACGAGATCGTGGCCGCCGGATACGACCGGGAGCTGGTGACGCGGACACTGCGCATGGTCGACGCCGCCGAGTACAAGCGGCGCCAGTACCCGCCGGGCACCAAGATCTCCGCCAAGGGCTTCGGCAAGGACCGCCGCCTGCCCGTCACCAACCGCTGGCGGGAGAGCGGCCGAACGGACAGGCCCTAGTCCTGCCCCTTCAGGTCGGCCAGGACCTTGTGCAGGGGCTCCGCCACCCGGCGGCGGTACTCCTGGATCGCCCAGCCGTTGCCGTCCGGGTCCCGGAAGTACATGAAGGTGGCGCCGTCGTCCGGGGCGTACTCCACCGGCTCGGAGACCTCCAGGCCGCGCGCGGTCAGCTCCGCGTGGGCCGCCTTGATGTCGGCGACGCACAGCTGGAGGCCCTGGTACGAGCCCGGTTCCGGCTTGGTCCGGCCCTGCGCCATGTCCCAGATGGCGTCGCCGAGGGCGAGCGAACAGCCGGAGCCCGGGGGCGTCAGCTGCACGATGCGCATCCCCGGCATGACCTCCTGGTCGATGTCGACGTGGAAGCCGACCTTGTCCCGGTAGAAGTCCCGGGCGCGGTCGATGTCGGTGACGGGCAGCGGGATGACTTCGAGCGTGAAGTCCATGTCGTGACTCCTTCGAGCGTCAGTCGATCGCGGTGTCGGTCGGGGTGGTCCGGTGATCAGTAGTGGTAGCGCGCCTGGACGATGATCAGCACGTCGTCGGCCGGCTTGTACACGAGACGGTGGGTGTCGTCGATCCGCCGTGACCAGTAGCCCGACAGGTCGCCCTTGAGCGGCTCCGGCTTGCCGATGCCCTTGAACGGGTCACGGGCGATGTCGGAGATCAGTCTGTTGATCCGCTTGGTCACCTTCCGGTCGCTCTCGGCCCAGTGGACGTAGTCCTCCCAGCCGTGGGACGTGAAAGTGATCCTCACGCCCGCTCCGCGTCCGGGTCGATCAGCTCGCGCCGCCGGGCGTCGCCCGCCTCGGCCTCCGCGATGGAGTCGAGCAGGCGGCGGGCGTTCCTGGGCGAGCGCAGCAGGTGCACCGTCTCCGTCCACGCCGTGAAGTCCTCCTCGGACATCAGCACGGCGTTCCCCTTGCGGGAGGTGATGTGCACCGGGGCGTGGTCCTCGTTGACCTGCTCTATCAGCGGGAACAGGTTCTGACGGGCCTCGCTGGCGGTGATGGACATACCAGTGCCTCCCTTCCTCGGCTTGTACAAGATATCGTACGAGTCCAAGCCGGTCCACCGGAGGCTCCACCGGAGCCCGGGAGCGGGACGCCCCGGCGCCCGCGCGGCGATCCCCGGTTACGCTCAGCCCGTACGACCTTGATCCCGCGGCCCGCAGGGGCCGCAGGTCCGACAGGAGGCCGAGATGACGGCGCCGGGGCGCAGAAGCAGTACCTTCACGCGGCTGCTGCGGCACGGTTTCACCGACCCGTCCGCCGCCGAACGGCTGCTGGACGGCGAGGAGCTGACGGGCCTGCGCGCCGACCCCGTCCTGCTGGAGGCGCTCGGCGCCACCGCCGACCCCGACCTCGCCCTGCACGGCCTGGTGCGGCTCCTGGAGGCCCAGCCGGCCCCCGCCGCCCGCCGGGAGCTGCTGGACACCCTGATAGCGGCCAAGCCCCTGCGCGACCGCCTCCTCGGCGTCCTCGGCGCCTCCGAGGCCCTCGCCGACCACCTCGCCCGGCACTCCGGCGACTGGCAGGCCCTCGTCACGTACGAGCCGCGCGACCTGCACCGCGGCGTCGAGGAGTTCGAACGCGGGCTCGCCGAGGCCACCGACCCCGTCTCCCTGCGCGTCGCCTACCGGCGCTGCCTGCTGTCCATCGCCGCCCGCGACGTCTGCGGCACCATCGACGTCGCCGAGACCGCCGCCGAACTGGCCGACCTCGCCACCGCCACCCTGCGCGCCGCCCTGGCCCTCGCCGAGGCCGCCGCCCCCGAGGACGCCTCCCGGTGCCGGCTGGCGGTCATCGCGATGGGCAAGTGCGGCGGCCACGAGCTGAACTACGTCTCCGACGTCGACGTCATCTTCGTCGGCGAACCCGCCGACGGCGTGCCCGAGGCCGACGAGACCAAGGCGCTGCGCTCGGCGACCTCACTCGCCGCGCACATGATGCGGATCTGCTCCGAGACCACCGTCGAGGGCTCCATCTGGCCCGTCGACGCCAACCTCCGCCCCGAGGGCCGCAACGGCCCCCTCGTGCGCACCCTCAGCAGCCACCTCGCCTACTACCAGCGCTGGGCCAAGACCTGGGAGTTCCAGGCCCTGCTCAAGGCCCGCCCCGTCGCCGGCGACGCCGAACTCGGCGCCGAGTACGCCGCCGCCCTCCAGCCCCTGGTCTGGCAGGCCGCCGAGCGCGAGAACTTCGTCTCCGACGTGCAGAAGATGCGCCGCCGGGTGGTGGAGACCATCCCCGCCGCCGAGGTCGACCGCCAGCTCAAGCTGGGCCCCGGCGGCCTGCGGGACGTCGAGTTCGCCGTGCAGCTGCTCCAGCTGGTGCACGGGCGCGCCGACACCTCCCTGCGCAGCGGCACCACCCTGGACGCGCTGGAGGCCCTCGCCGCCGGGGGGTACGTGGGCCGGGCCGACGCCGCCCAGCTCGACGAGGCGTACCGCTTCCTGCGCTCGATGGAGCACCGCATCCAGCTGCACCGGCTGCGCCGCACCCACCTGGTCCCCGAGGACGAGGCCGACCTGCGCCGCATGGGCCGCTCCCTGGGCCTGCGCAACGACCCGGTCCCCGAACTGCTGCGCGCCTGGCGGCGGCACGCCTCCGTCGTACGGCGGCTGCACGAGAAGCTGTTCTACCGGCCGCTGCTCGACGCCGTCGCCCAGCTCGCGCCCGGCGAGACCCGGCTCAGCCCCGACGCCGCCCGTGAGCGCCTCGTCGCCCTCGGGTACGCCGACCCGGCCGCCGCGCTGCGGCACCTGGAGGCCCTCGCGTCCGGTGTCACCCGCAAGGCGGCCATCCAGCGCACCCTGCTGCCGGTGCTGCTCGGCTGGTTCGCCGACTCCGCCGACCCCGACACCGGCCTGCTGAACTTCCGCAAGGTCTCCGACGCCCTCGGCACCACGCCCTGGTACCTGCGGCTGCTGCGCGACGAGGGCGCCGCCGCCGAGAACCTCGCCCGTGTGCTCTCCGCCGGGCGCCTCGCCCCCGACCTGCTGATGCGGGCACCCGAGGCCGTCGCCCTGCTCGGCGACGGCGCGAGCGGCGGGCTGGCCCCGCGCGGCCGGCTCCAGCTGGAGCAGGAGATCCTCGCCGCCGTCCGCCGCTCCGACGGCGCCGTCCAGGCCGTCACCGCCGCGCGCGGCGTGCGGCGCCGGGAGCTGTTCCGTACGGCCGCCGCCGACATCGTCGGCTCCTACGGCACCGAGGCCCAGCCCGCCGAGGCCGACCAGGGCGCCCTGGTGGACCGGGTCGGCGGCGCCATCTCCGACCTGACGGCGGCCACCCTGGCGGGGACCCTGCGGGCGGTCGTACGGGAGGGGTGGGGCGACACCCTGCCGACCCGGTTCGCGATCATCGGCATGGGCCGCTTCGGCGGGCACGAGCTGGGCTACGGCTCCGACGCCGACGTCCTCTTCGTCCACGAGCCCCGCGACGGGGTCGGCGAGCGCGAGGCCGCCGACACGGCCAACAAGGTCGTCGCCGAACTGCGCCGCCTGCTCCAGGTCCCGAGCGCCGACCCGCCCCTGCTCATCGACGCCGACCTGCGCCCCGAGGGCCGCTCGGGGCCGACGGTGCGCACCCTGAAGTCGTACGAGGCGTACTACCGGCGCTGGTCGCTGGTGTGGGAGCGGCACGCGCTGCTGCGGGCCGAGTTCGTCGCCGGGGACGCCGACCTGGGGCGCCGGTTCACCGAGCTGATCGATCCGCTGCGGTACCCGGCGGACGGGCTGGACGAGGACGCCGTACGGGAGATCCGGCGGCTCAAGGCCCGTATGGAGTCCGAGCGGCTGCCGCGCGGCGCCGACCCGAAACTGCACGCCAAACTGGGGCCGGGCGGGCTGTCCGACGTCGAGTGGACCGTCCAGCTCACGCAGCTGCGGCACGCGCACGCCGAGGCCGGTCTGCGCACCACGAGGACCCGCGCCGCCCTGTCCGCCGCCCGCGACGCCGGTCTGATCTCCGAGGACCACGCCGAGACCCTCGACGAGGCGTGGGTCCTCGCCACCCGCGTCCGCAACGCCGTCATGCTCGTCCGGGGCCGCGCGGGTGACACGTTCCCCACCGACCCCCGGGAACTCTCCGCCGTGGGCCGCTACCTGGGCCACGCCCCTGGCCACGCGGGCGGCATGCTCGACGCCTACCGCAGAACGGCCCGCAGGGCGCGAACGGTGGTGGAGGAGCTGTTCTACGCCTAGGAGCTGCGCCCCTCAGCGGGGCCGGCGCAAGCGACCCCCGCCCCCGCCCGGCACCCGCCGCGGCAACGCGTACGGCACCCGCCCGTACCACACCACCGCCACCCCGAACCCGAACGCCAGACACAGCACACCCCCCACCGCGTCCAGCCAGAAGTGGTTGGCCGTGGCCACGATCACCACCAGCGTCAGCGCGGGATACACCAGCCCCAGCACCCGCACCCACGGCACCGAGGCCAACGCGAAGATCGTCACCCCGCACCACACCGACCACCCGATGTGCATGGACGGCATCGCCGCGTACTGGTTCGACATGTTCTTCAGGTCGCCCGACGCCATCGACCCCCACGTCTGGTGCGCCATCACCGTGTCGACGAACGACCCCCCGTTCATCAGCCGCGGCGGCGCGAGCGGATACAGGTAGTAACCGACCAGCGCCACACCGGTCGTGGCGAACAGCACCAGCCGTGTCGCCGCGTACCGCCCCGGATGACTGCGGAACAGCCACACCAGGACACCCAGCGTCACCACGAAGTGCAGCGTGGCGTAGTAGTAGTTCATGCCGACGACCAGCCAGGTCACCGAGTTCACCGCGTGGTTGACCGACTCCTCGACGGCGATCCCGAGTTGGTGCTCGACCCGCCAGATCCAGTCGGCGTTGCGCAGCGCCTGCCCGCGCTGCTCGGGGACCGCGTTGCGGACGAGGGAGTACGTCCAGTAGCTCAGCCCGATCAGGATGATCTCGAACCACAGCCGGGGCCGGCGCGGGGCCCGCGGACGGCGTAGGAGACCCGCGCCCGTCCTCCCGGGGACGGGGTGCGGAACGCCGTCCTCCAGGCGTTCCCGAGTCCTCACGGTCGCGTCACCCATAGGCATCAAGTCTGCCAGAAAAGCCCTCTTCGACCGATCATCCCCCGGTCGGGTGCGGCCCGCACCCGCGCACCGGCAACGCGGTCAGGAACGGCCCCGCCCGCCCGGCGCCGACGCCGTCGATCCCCGCACCACCAGCTCCGGCATGAACACGAACTCGCTGTGCGGCGCGGGCGTCCCGCCGATCTCCTCCAGCAGCGTGCGCACCGCCGCCTGCCCCATCGCCGGGACCGGCTTGCGGACGGTGGTCAGCGGCGGGTCGGTGAAGGCGATCAGCGGCGAGTCGTCGAACCCGACGACCGAGACGTCCTTCGGCACGTCCAGGCCGTGCTGCCGGGCGGCCCGTATGGCACCCAGCGCCATCATGTCGCTGGCGCAGACCACCGCCGTGCAGTCCCGCCCGATGAGGGCCGAGGCCGCCGCCTGGCCGCCCTCCAGGGTGTAGAGCGAGTGCTGGACGAGTTCCCTCTCGACCGTCTCCGCGCCGAGCCCCAGCTGGTCCTGGACCGTCCGCACGAACCCCTCGATCTTGCGCTGCACCGGCACGAACCGCTTCGGCCCGAGCGCCAGCCCGATCCGGGTGTGCCCGAGCGAGACGAGGTGGGTGACCGCGAGGCCCATCGCGGCGCGGTCGTCGGGGGAGATGAAGGGCGCCTGCACCTTCGAGGAGAAGCCGTCCACGAGGACGAACGGCACGCCCTGCGCGCGCAGCCGCTCGTAGCGCTCCATGTCGGCGGTGGTGTCGGCGTGCAGACCGGAGACGTAGATGATGCCGGCGACGCCCCGGTCGACCAGCATCTCGGTCAGCTCGTCCTCCGTGGAGCCGCCCGGCGTCTGGGTGGCGAGCACCGGCGTGTACCCCTGCCGGGTCAGCGCCTGGCCGATGACCTGGGCCAGCGCCGGGAATATGGGGTTCTCCAGCTCCGGGGTGATCAGACCCACCAGGCCCTCGCTGCGCTGCCGCAGCCGTACGGGCCGCTCGTAGCCGAGGACGTCGAGGGCGGCGAGTACGGACTGGCGGGTGGTGGCGGCGACGCCCGGCTTCCCGTTCAGGACGCGGCTGACGGTCGCTTCGCTCACCCCCGCCTGGGCGGCGATGTCGGCAAGCCGTGTGGTCACAGGGGTGGACTGTACCTGTAGGCCGCCGCCTTGCCCACGGATCGGGCGCCGTGGACGGCCTGGTGGACGCCCCGGACGTCCCGGCGCGGGCTGCTGCGTCATCGGGCTCCCTCAAGAATGCGGCGGCAAGGGCTTGCAGAGCCTTGCGCAGCCGGCCGGATACCGCTCGCCCCTTGTAAACAAGCGTCTCACCACGGTCGTCAGAAGGTCACGCACGGATAATTTCGAAGATCTCTTGCAATTTTTTGCAGCAAGACTTTTCGTCACGCTTACATCGCTGTTACGTTCACGTTCGCCCGACGGCAGCGACGACGCGGTCGGTGTCGGCAGGGGCGCGGACGGGCCCGCACCCCGCACCACACGGGCTTTCACCCTCAAGGAGAACTTCATGCGGCGTGGCATAGCGGCCACCGCGCTGGTGGCGTCCCTCGCCCTGGCGGCGGCGGCGTGCGGCGGAGACGGCGACAGCGGCGGCGAGTCGGACGGACCGGTCACCGTCAGAAGCTGCGCGGCCGCACCTTCTGCCGGCTGATCCTGGTGCTGCCCTGGGCCGTGCCGACCTTCGTCACCGTCTTCGGCTGGCGCTTCATGCTCGCCGACGGCGGCGTCATCAACGCGGCCCTGGACTGGGCGCACCTGCCGACGCCGCTGTGGCTGGAGGACGTCTTCCGGCAGCGGTTCGCCGCCATCATGGTCGACACCTGGTGCGGGGTGCCGTTCATGATGGTCTCCCTGCTCGGCGGCCTCCAGTCCCTCGACGGCAGCCTGTACGAGGCCGCCGAGATGGACGGCGCCAACGCCCGGCAGCGCTTCCGGCACATCACCCTGCCGGGGCTCCGGCCGGTCAGTTCCACCGTCGTCCTGCTCGGCCTCATCCGGACCTTCAACCAGTTCGCCGTGATCTTCCTGCTGTTCGGCTACACCGCCCCCGACGCGCAGATCCTCGTCACCTGGGCCTACCAGCTGGGCTTCGGGCAGCAGCCGCGCGACTTCGCGCAGTCCGCGGCCTACGGCATCCTGCTGCTGGCCATCCTGATCGTCTTCACCTCCTTCTACCGCCGCTGGCTGAACCGCAACGACCAGCAGCTCGCGATCTGAGGCGGGAGCCACCATGAGCACCACGACCGCGCCGACCACCGCCCCGGCGGAACCGGCCGCCAGGTCCGCGGCGAAGCAGCCCCGCGTCCGCCGGCGCGGCGAACGCAGCCGCGCCGCGTCCCTGGCCTCCCACGGCATCCTGACCCTGGCGAGCCTGATCGCGCTCTTCCCGATCGCCTGGCTGGTCTTCCTGTCCCTCGGCCCGGACAAGGACGACTATCTGCGCCCCGGGCGGATCTGGTCGAAGATGACCTTCGACAACTACTCCTTCGTGCTCCAGGACACGAACTTCTTCGACTGGCTGAAGAGTTCCCTGATCGTCTCGCTGGGCACCACGGTCATCGGCGTCCTGGTCGCCGCCACCACCGGCTACGCCGTCTCGCGGATGCGCTTCCCCGGCTACAGGAAGCTGAGGTGGGTCCTGCTGGTCACCCGGATGTTCCCCATCGCGGTGCTGATCGTGCCGATGTACCAGATCCTCTCGGAACTCCAGCTCATCGACAACTACTTCGGCCTCATCCTCGTCCACTGCTCGACCGCGGTGCCGTACTGCGCCTGGCTGCTCAAGGGCTACTTCGACACCATCCCGTTCGAGATCGACGAGGCCGGGCGGGTGGACGGGCTGAACCCCTTCGGCACCTTCTTCCGGCTGATCCTGCCGCTGGCCGGGCCGGGCCTCGCGGTCGCCGGCTTCTACAGCTTCATCACGGCCTTCGGCGAGGCCGCCTTCGCCTCGACGTTCATGCTGAGCGACACGAAGTACACCTTCGCCGTGGGCCTGCAGAGCTTCGTCAGCGAGCACGACGCGCAGCGCAACCTGATGGCGGCCACCGCCGTGCTCCTCGCGATACCCGTCTCCGCCTTCCTCTACCTGGTGCAGAAGAATCTGGTGACCGGCCTCACCGCCGGCGGCACCAAGGGCTGAGCCGCCCCAGGTCCGGTCCGGACCGGGCGGGGAACACGTCCGGCCCCCTCCACGCCTGTCCGACCGCAACTCCGTCACGTACCAAGGACGTCATGAGCCAGCAGCACTCCGCCGCACCGGCCCCCACCGCCGCCAGCGCCACCGCCACCGGACACCGCGACTGGTGGCGGGACGCGGTGATCTACCAGGTGTACCCGCGCAGCTTCGCCGACAGCAACGGCGACGGCATGGGCGACCTGGAGGGGGTCCGCACCCGCCTGCCGTACCTGCGCGACCTGGGCGTGGACGCCGTGTGGCTCAGCCCCTTCTACGCCTCCCCGCAGGCCGACGCCGGGTACGACGTCGCCGACTACCGGGCCGTCGACCCGATGTTCGGCACCCTCCTGGACGCCGACGCGCTGATCCGCGACGCCCACGGGCTGGGCCTGCGCATCATCGTGGACCTGGTGCCGAACCACTCCTCCGACCAGCACGAGTGGTTCAAACGCGCCCTCGCCGAGGGGCCCGGCTCCCCGTCCCGGGACCGGTACCACTTCCGCCCCGGCAAGGGGAAGGACGGCGAACTGCCGCCCAACGACTGGGAGTCCATCTTCGGCGGCCCCGCCTGGACCCGGGTCACCGAGCCCGACGGCACGCCGGGGGAGTGGTACCTGCACCTGTTCGCGCCCGAGCAGCCCGACTTCAACTGGGAGCACCCGGCCGTCGGCGACGAGTTCCGCTCCATCCTGCGGTTCTGGCTGGACATGGGCGTGGACGGCTTCCGCGTCGACGTCGCGCACGGCATGGTGAAGGCGGAGGGCCTGCCCGACCTGGGAAACCACGACCAGTTGAGACTGCTGGGCAACGATGTCATGCCGTTCTTCGACCAGGACGGCGTCCATGACATCTACCGCCAGTGGCGGCTCATCCTGGACGAGTACAGCGGGGAGCACATCTTCGTCGCAGAGGCGTGGACGCCGACCGTCGAGCGCACGGCGAACTACGTCCGCCCGGACGAGCTGCACCAGGCGTTCAACTTCCAGTACCTGGCCACCCATTGGGACGCCGAGGAACTGCGCACGGTCATCGACCGCACGCTGGACGCCATGCGCCCGGTCGGCGCCCCCGCCACCTGGGTCCTCTCCAACCACGACGTCACCCGCCACGCCACCCGCTTCGCCAACCCGGCCGGGCTCGGCACCCAGATCCGCCTGGCGGGCGACCGGGAACTGGGGCTGCGTCGCGCTCGCGCGGCCACCCTCCTGATGCTGGCCCTGCCCGGCTCGGCCTACGTCTACCAGGGCGAGGAACTGGGCCTGCCCGACGTGGTCGACCTGCCCGACGAGGTCCGCCAGGACCCCGCGTACTTCCGGGGCGCGGGCCAGGACGGCTTCCGCGACGGCTGCCGGGTGCCGATCCCGTGGACGCGGACGGGACCGTCGTACGGCTTCGGTGCCGGCGGCAGCTGGCTGCCGCAGCCGGCGGACTGGGGCGACCTGAGCATCGAGGCGCAGACCGGTGCCGCCGGCTCCACGCTGGAGCTGTACCGCACGGCCCTGGCCGCCCGCCGCGCCCACCCCGACCTGGGCGCGGGCGACACGGTGGAGTGGCTCCCCGCCCCCGACGGCGTCCTCACCTTCCGCCGCGGCGACTTCGTGTGCGTGGCCAACACGACGGGCGCGGCGGTGGCGGTCCCGGCGTACGGGCGGGTGCTCCTGGCCAGCGGTGAGGTCACGGAGACGGCGGGCGAGGCGACCGGCGAGGCGACGGTGCCGGCGGACACGACGGTGTGGTGGTCGCGCGCCTGACCCCGGCCCGCCGCCGGCGGGGTACGCCCAGAGGCACGTCCGTCATCCCTCGCCGCAAGGCCCTCGACGCCCTCACCCTCGACAAGGACGGCGTAGACGGCAAGTTCGACGCGGACCCCGGCGTACAGGGCTTCGCCTCCGGCCTCTGCACCGACCCCGACTCCTCGGCGGCGGGCGGCACCGAGGCCGAGCAGAGGGCCCGTCTGCTGCACTGCCAGGACCTCATCGAGGTCGGCCTGACCGGCAACCTCGCCCACCACGCCTTCACCGACAGCGCGGGCAAGCAGGTCAAGGGCTCCGACGTCGACCATCACCCGGCGTGATCACCCTGCACCCCGGTGACCTCGTGGTCGTCCTCAACGCCACACCCCAGCGGCAGGACCAGCGGATCGCCTCGGCGGCCGGCACCGGCACGTTCACCGTGCCGCCGCGCACGGTCGCCGTGTTCACCCGGGCCGGATGAGTGTTCGAGGGCTGAGGCTAGGGTGGGCCCTGCTGTTCACGCAGTTGTTCACGCAACGGGAGGGCTCATGCCGCAGATCACCGTCGACTACTCCGCCGAGCTGGCCGACGACTTCGACCGGCCCGCCTTCGCGCGGGCCCTGCACACGGTGCTCGCCGACATCGCGGACGCCAGGCCGCCCGCGTGCAAGACCCGCTTCCGCCGCGTCGAGGACGTCGTGGTCGGACCCGACACCGAGGGGCACGCGCTCGTCCACATCGACATCGCGCTGCTCTTCGGCCGCACCGACGACACCAAGACCCGGCTCACCACCACGGCGCTGGACCTGCTGCGCCGGCACGTGAAGCCGGCCGACGGACGCGTCCTGCACGCCTCGGCCGAGGCGCGCGACCTGGAGGTCTCCTACCGGGCGTCCGGCGCCTGATCCACGAGCGCGACGAGCCGGCCGACCAGCTCCCCGAAGGGGCCGTCGGCCGGTTCGTCCGCGAGGACGCGGCGCAGCAGGGCGCCCATCTCCTCGTCGTGCGCGGCACTGACCGCCGTCAGCGCGGCGAAGTCGTGCACCAGCTGCCGCTCCAGCTCGGCCCGCGGGATGCGCCGTCCATCCAGCCAGATCAGCGCCGTCGACTCGGCCAGCGAGATCCACGACCGCACCACCAGCTCCAGGCGCGCGGGCGCGTCGGTGACGTCCAGGTGCGAAAGGATCTGGACATACGCGGCCTGCCGTACGGCGTCCACCAGCGCGTTGGTGGTGGAGGAGCCGACCGCCGGGCCGCCGCGCATCAGCGCCGAGAAACCGGGCCCGTGCTCGTCCACGAAATCGAAGTAGCGGCCCATGACCCTGAGCAGCCGCGCCCCCAGCGGGCCCTGTCTCGGCTCCGCGAACCGGGCCGCCAGATCGTCCGAAGCGCGCTGCAACGCGGCCTCGTAGAGGCTGAGTTTGCCGGGGAAGTAGTGGTACACCAGCGGGCGCGAGATACCGGCGGCCGACGCTATCTCGTCGATGGAGACCTCGTCGGGCGAGCGGCGGCTGAACAGATCGAGCGCGACGCCGATCAACTGCTGCCGCCGCTCGTCCACGCCCATTCTGCGGCGCACCCCGGTACTCATACGAACACCTTACCGATCGGTTCCGGCCCCGGAACGGGCCGGACCGGGCATCGGTGTTCACCTGTGGAGTACAGGCCCTAGCGCAGCCCGCCGATCGTCCGGCCGCCCTCCAGCGTGCCCTTCAGCTCGGCCCGCGCGCCCTGCTCGGCCTTCGCCGTCAGCAGGTTGCCGTCGGCGTGGCCGGTGATGCCGCCCGTCGCCTCCACGGACTCGGTGCCCCGGCTGCCGGCGGCGAGCAGGTACCAGTGCCCGCCCTCCGACTTCCACAGCACCCCGGCCAGCACGTGCGGGTCGCGCGCGCCGCACGCCGGCACGTCCTGCGCCTTCGCCGCCACCGCGCCCTGCGCGCCGCCCGGCGTGCGGAACTGCGCCAGCACCCGGGTCCCGTCACCGCGCCAGGTCTCGGCCCGCGTGCACACCCAGGTGCCCGACCCGGTCGCGTCCGGCAGCGGCTGCTTCGCGAACTCCCAGGCGTTCACCGACCGCACCCCCTGCCCGCGCACCGCGCCCAGCGAGCAGGCGTACGGCGCCCAGGCGTCCGGCGCCTCCCCGTCCGCCGCGTCCTTCGCCGCGCCGGGGCGGCCGGTGGTGAGCCGGGCCGGCACCAGCTCGCCGAGGTCGGAGACGGTACGGGTGCCGGAGCCGTCGGTCAGCTGGAGCACGTTCCAGGACGAGCACCCGCCGGCCTGCTCCTGCACCGGGCTGGCCAGCGGGGACGTCACGCCGTCGGTGAGCGTCAGCTCCCTGGCCTCCGCGTGCGGCTCGACCAGGTCCCGCCCGGCGGCCTTCGTCACCCAAGGGGCCGTCAGATAGCGGACGTTGCCGTCGGCCCGGCCCAGGACCACGGCGGTGGCCTCGGCCCGTCCGGCGCCGTCGGTCCGCGCGAAGTCCAGGGCGGCACCGGTCGCGCCGTCCCTCGGCTCGGCGTACCGCACCAGGCGCAGACCGTCGTGCAGGATCACCACGCGCGCGCTGTCCACGTTCCCGGCGTACAGCAGCTGCGGCGGACCCGCCGGGGCGCCGGTCGCCGTCCCCGGCGTCGCGGACACGCCCACGCTCTCGCCGGGCCGGGCCCACACGGCGAGGGCGCGGCGCAGCAGCTCCTTGTCGCCGGTGAGGTCACCGCGCGCCGGCCACACCGAGAAGTCGGTGCGCGCGGAGGACTCCCACGCGGTCGGCGCGATCCTCGTCAGGTCGGCCGGGTCGAGCGCGGCCTCGGCGGCGGGGTTGCGCGCGTACGGCGGGGCGGCGGCGCCGTCGGGGCCCCAGCCGTCGCCGGGCAGGCCCAGCAGCGCCCCGCACACCACCAGCGCCGCCCCGGCGACCAGCGCGGCCTTCATGTGCTGGCGGCGGCGCATCAGATCGGTCGGCCGGGCCTGGAGCGAACAGGGGTCGAACTCGGGCGAGGTGAGCAGCGCGTACGGGCCGGGCACCTCGCCGGCCTCCCGCAGCGCGGCCTCCACCTCGGCGCCGGCGACCCCCGCGGCGCCGAGCACCTCCCGTACGCCGTCGTCGGACAGCCCCTCCAGACCGCGCAGCACGTACACCGCCCGAGCCGGACCGGTCAGCGTCGACAGCCGCTGGTCCAGGGCGAGTTCGTCGGCGCCGCCCGAGCGCGGGAAGAGCTTCAGGCCGCGCACCTGGGGCAGCAGCGGCGGCAGTTGCGACCGCCGGGGCCACGCGCGGCGCCTGAGCGGCAGGCCCGCCTCCAGCGCCGTACGGAGCACCCGCAGGCGGATCAGGGCGTAGCCGGGGTCGACCTCGCGGCCGGTCTGCTGGGCCGGGATCACCGGGCTCGTGGTGCGGTTGTGGGGCAGCGCGCGCTGGGTCAGGGCATGCGCGGTCAGGACGCGGCGGCTGCGCCCCAGCCCCGGCGGCAGCACCAGGTAGGCGAGCCGGGCCAGACGCGGGTAGTGCTCGACGAGCGCGGCCTCGGCCTGCTCGACGTCGACGACCGGGTCGGCGGGGGAGGCGGAGGGCGGTGCGGGGCGCGGGGCGACATCCTGTGGCTGCACGTTCAGCAGAACGAGCGAATCGGTGGTTGGTCACCGTGCCGGGACGGGTGTCGCGCGCCGGTCAGTCCTCCGTCTCGACCAGCAGGCGGGCGTAGTCGGCCATCGAGCGCTGGTAGCGCGGCAGATGGGGTGCCAGCGCGCCGAGCACCAGGGACAGGCCCTCGCGGTCCCGGCCCAGGCTCGACAGGCACAGGGCGAGCGTGGCGCGTACCGCGTCGTCCAACTCGTCGGAGGGTGCCACCAGTTCGGGCGACAGCAGCTTGACGCCCTCCTCCGGGTGCCCGGTGTTGCGCAGGGAGCTGGAGAGCTGGATCTTCGCCCGGCGGCCCTTGTAGGCGCTCACCTCGCCGAGCCCGCGCTCCAGGGCCTCGCGGTACAGGGGCACGGCCCGGTCGGAGTGGCCCGTGGAGTCCCACGCGCAGGCCCGCTCGAACAGGCCGAGGGGGCTGTCCGGGGGCAGCTCGTCGGCGAGGGCGTCGATCACCGCGCGGAAATCGGCGGCGTCCTGCGGGGCGTAGGCGTCGAAGGCAGCCCACGCCGCGGTCACACGGTCTTCCCAGTCCTGGTCCACCGCGTCACTGTCGCACGCCTGCCCCGCGAGGTCACGCCGGTTCTTGAGTACTTCACGCCCCGCGCCCGTATCGAAGGCGGGAGCCCCCGAGCCGGGGCTCGATGCGGCATGTCGCCGGAACGACCGGAGGAACACATGAGGCTGACCCGACCGATGCTCGCGCTGGCCGCGACCGCGACCGCGCTGGGACTGGCGCTGACCGGCTGCGGCGGCGACGGGGACGGAGGCGGGGCCGGGGGCGACGGGGCCGGTGGGGCCGCTGTGCCGCCGACGGCGACCGGCAGCCTGGAGCACCTCGCCGCCGAGGTGAAGTGCGCGCCGGACATGCAGACCGACGCCGACACCATCCGCCAGGCCCTGTGCGGGCAGGGCGACCAGAAGTACGTCCTCGCCACCTTCTCCACCGACCGGGGGCAGCGCGAGTGGATCGACACGGCCAAGGACTACGGCGGTTACTACCTCGTCGGCCGCAAATGGGTCGCCGTCGGCCACGAGGACGTGGTGGCCGGGCTGCGCGGCCGGCTCGGGGGCACCCTGGAGCAGGGCGCCCAGCACGGCGGCGGTGGTCACGCCGGGCACGGCGGCGGCTGAGCGGCGGACGGGGCACGCGGAGGGCCGGTGGCGGGACCCACTCCGCCACCGGCCCTCCTGGCTGCCGGTCTACTCGCAGTCCTCACCGCGGTTGACGCAGTCGACCACCTGGTTCATCAGGTCCTCGTCCATGACGTTGATGAAGTCGTTGTGGTCGGTGATCGGCTTGTGCAACTGCTCGGGGAAGCTGTCCACGGCGTACGGGTTCCGCACCTGGCCGTTCTCGACGGTCGGGGCGGGGATGTCGTACGCCAGCCGGACCTGGAGCTGGGGGATGGCCTGGAAGCCCTGCGGGCAGGCGCCGTTCTCGTCCACGAACGCCGTGTGGGTGCGGTGGTTGGCGCTGTCGGTGTTCTGACCGTCCCAGCAGCTCTGGAAGTTGACCGTGCGCACCACCTGGCTGCCCTCCGGGCACAGCGGGTACTTGTCCGTGACCTGCCGGTCCTCGAAGCCGGAGCAGCTCCACGAACTGTTGGCGTTCGCGTCGCCGTTGGTGAAGGACTTGGCGTCACCGGTGATGATGCGCAGGAACTTCGGCATCGCGACCACGTCGCCCTGCCGGTTGCCGACGAACTTCAGCCGCGCCGAGGCGGGCTTGAGGATCTTGCCGACGTTGCCCTCGGCACCACCGCCCTGGTCGGCCGCGTCGAACTCCGCCGTGCCGTCCTGGAGCCGCAGCACCGGCCAGTAGTACGTGGACCTGTCGCCCGGGTTCTGGCACGAGGTCTCGGCGTTGGCCAGGTCCTCGTCGCTGGAGAAGGCGTCGTTGTCCTGGTTGCCGACGTAGTCGTGGGTGTGGTGGGCGCCGTTGTCGACGCCCGGGGCGGCGATCAGGTTGTCGCTGTTGAAGAGGTTGTTCTCGTTGACCCCGCACTCGGTGGTGAAGCTGCCGGTGGAGCCGCCGTCGCCGTTCGCGGCCAGGCCGTTGCGGCTGGCGCGGCTGTTCGGCCGGACGTCGGCGATGTCGACGAAGTCCTCGGCGACGGGACCCGCGGTGCCGTTGCCGTTGTCGTCACCGCCGTTGTTCTGACCGCCGCCCGCGCCGCCGTTCCCGGCGTCGCCTCCGCTGGGCTGCTCGGCGACCATGCCCTGGCAGCGGGCGAAGCGGTCGAGGCCGCCGGGGGCCTTGCCGCCCACCCGGCGGATGTTGACGCCGATCCGGTCGAGCGCGGCGGTGCGCTTGGACTTCAGCGGCCCGAGGATCGCGTTCTCCACGAAGGCCGGGTCGCCCGACTGGGCCCCGCGGGTCGACGCGAGGCGGGCGTACGCCTCGGTGATCTGCTTGTCGAGCTTCGCCAGCTCCTTGTCGACCCCGGCCCGCGCGCCCCGGGGCACGTTCCGCAGCCGCTGGCCGATGTCCGGGCACTTGATCGTGGCGACCTGCGCGCCCGCGGACCGGGTCCGGTCGTGCGAGGGGCCCGGCTCGTGCGCCGAGGCGTAGAAGTTGGCCCACACCAGTCCGCCCCCGCCGACCGCCAGGGCCGCCGCCCCGGCAACGACCTTGGTGGCCAGCGGCGTACGGCGTTTTCTCGTGTTGCGTGCCATCTGTCTCCTAGCGAGGGCGCTCGGCCGTGGCCGAGGAGGCTTCCCAGTGCTCTGGTGATGTGTCCGTTGTCCCGCGAGGGGCCGGTTCGGGCCGGACCGCGGCCTTCGGGCCGGAAGCCACCGCGTTCGGCGGAGGCGGAGTCACGGAACTCCTCTGACTCACGTCGCTGAGGAGCACCGGGCGCTGAGCGCCCGACCCGAGTGGAGCGGCTCCCTTGATTACGGGAGCCGCTCCGACGATGTTCAGCCGTCTCGGAAATCAATGTGTCCCGTGAGGCGTGAGGGACGGCCGGCGGGTCAGCGGCCGCGGTCCAGATAGGCGAGAACCGCCAGCACACGGCGGTTGTCGTCGTCCGAGACCTCCAGGCCGAGCTTGGCGAAGATGTTGGCGGTGTGCTTCGCGATCGCCCGCTCCGTGACGACGAGCCGGCCCGCGATCGCCGCGTTGGTCCTGCCCTGCGCCATCAGCTCCAGGACCTCCCGTTCCCGGGGCGTCAGCCGCTCCAGGGGCCGGTCCTGCGCCGCGCGCCGGCTGAGGAGCTGCTGGATGACCTGCGGGTCCATCGCCGTACCGCCCGCCGCGACCCGCCGTACGGCGTCCACGAACTGCTCCGCGTCGAACACCCGGTCCTTGAGCAGGTACCCGACCCCGCCGGTGCCGTCGGCGAGCAACTCCCGGGCGTAGAGCTGCTCCACGTGCTGGGAGAGGACCAGCACCGGCAGCCCGGGGCGGTCGCGGCGGGCCTCCAGGGCGCACTGGAGGCCCTCGTCCGTGAGCGTCGGCGGCAGGCGTACGTCGACGACGGCGACGTCCGGCTCCAGTTCGGCCAGCGCCCGGGACAGCTCGGGGCCGGTCCCGACGGCCGCCGCGATCTCGAAGTCGTGGGCCTGAAGGAGCCGGACCAGTCCGTCGCGCAGCAGGAACAGGTCTTCGGCTAGGACAACGCGCAAGGGAGCTCCATGGTGACCATGGTGGGACCGCCGACGGGCGAGCTGACGGCCAGGACGCCGTCGAACGTACCGAGCCGCCGCTCCACCCCGGCCAGCCCCGACCCGGCGCCGATGCCGGCACCGCCCTTGCCGTCGTCGGTGACGGAGACGAGCAGCCGGGCCCCGTCGTGGTGCAGATCGACCCAGACCCGGCCGGCGCCGGAGTGCTTCACGGCGTTGGTGAGGACCTCGCTCACCGCGAAGTACGCGGCCGACTCCACCGGCGCGTCCGCCCGGCCGGGCAGGTCCACCCCGACCTCGACGGGCACGGGCAGCCGCAGCGCCAGGGCCCGTACGGCGTCCCCGAGGCCCCGCTCGGCCAGCACCGGCGGATGGATGCCGCGCACCAGTTCGCGCAGCTCGGTCAGGGCGTCGGCGGAGGAGCGGCGGGCCTGCGCGAGCAGCTCCCGGGCTTTGTCGGGGTCTTTCCCGATCAGCGCCTCGATGGTGCCGAGGTCCATGCCCATCGCGACCAGGCGGGCCTGCGCGCCGTCGTGCAGGTCCCGTTCGATGCGGCGCAGTTCGGCGGCGGAGGTGTCGACGGCGTCGCGCCGGGTCTCGGTCAGCACCCGTACCCGCTCGGCGAGTCGGCCGTCGCCGCCGCCGAGGGCCGCGCCGGTGAGCCGGAAGTGGGCGTCGAGGAGGCGGGGGGCGAGCCAGAGGGCGGGGACGAGGAGGGCGAGGCCGAGCGCGGCGGCCCCGAGGGCGGAGAACTGGCCGGTGACGTGCACGAAGCCGTACCAGTACCCGTCGGGCAGGACCCGCCACAGGCCGGCCCCGATCACGAGGCCCTCCAGCGGGTAGAACGGCAGCGCGAAGGCGAGCAGCGCGGTGACGAACCCGGCCGTCATGTCGACCGGCAGCCACCGGAGGTCCCGCCGGGTCGCCGGGTCGCCGAGCATCCCGAAGGTCCGCGCCCACGGGTTGGCGTCCGCCGGCAGGGGCCGGTACGTCCGCGGGACGCGCACCCCGCCCCACTCGGCGGCCAGCAGCCGCCGCCGGTCCGCGAAGGCCCGTACGCCCGTCAGCACCCAGGGGGTCGTGACGATGCCGACGCCGATCGGCACGAGGGCGACGGAGACCAGGGTCAGGCAGAAGCACACCACCGCGCCTGGCAGGGAGATCGACGCCAACGCCAGCCCCCGCCCGGCCGCCAGTCCCACGCCCCGCACCCGCGCCGCCCGGCCGCCACTCTTCGCCTCGATACTCATGCGGGCCAGTCTGTCCGAGCCCCTGGGCGGGGTCACTGGGCCGAACACCCGGTACGGGGGTGATGCCAGGTACACCCCCGCACCGGGGCACGGTCCCTCCAGGGGCCGGCAGTGGCTGCCGGCACGCTCCGCGCCACCCCCGGATCCGGGCCTCGCGTGCGTGGGCCGCCCCGCCGCCCGGGTTCGGGCGCTGCACGGCGACCGCGTCGCGCCCGGCGCCGCCGCCTCGTCGCCCCCGGCGCCGCGTCCCGGGGCAGGCGTCGGACGCCCCGTGCGGTGCCCGGCCCGCCGCGACCCCGGGACCCGGGCCCGCGCCCGCGCGCCGCCGACCCCCGTCAGCCCCCGTCAAGGGCGGCCAGCGCCTTCGCCTCCGTCTCCGGGTCCAGGCCCACCGCGGGCCGGTCGGGGCGCTGGGGGGCGATGCCGTCGAGGGTGCGCAGCCAGGCCCAGGTGTCGGCGACGGTGGCCTCGGCCGGGCGGCAGGCCAGGCCCGTGGCGAGGGCGTGGGAGACGGCTCCCCGGTGCAGGGCGTCGTACAGGTCGCTGCCCGGCGGGGTCCATACCGGCAGCTGTGTCCAGGGTTCGATGCCGGCGGCGCGTACGGTCTCCGGGTCGGTCCAGCGCAGTTCGGCGGGGCCGCCGGTCGCGCGGACGCAGGCGTCGAGGAGGGCGCCCGTCGTGGTGTGTCCGGGCGGGGAGACGAGGTTGTACGGCCCGCTCAGCTCCCGCTCCACCGCCCCGAGCGTCCAGTCGGCGAGGTCGCGGACGTCGATGTACTGGAGCGGCAGGTCCCGGGGCCCCGGCGCGAGGACGGGGCCGCCGCGGGCGATGCGGTTGAGCCACCAGGGCAGCCGGCCGATGTTCTCGTACGGGCCGAGGATCAGCCCGGCCCGCACGAACACCGAGCGGCCGGCGCCGAAGGCGTCCTCGGCGGCCAGTTCGCCGCCCCGCTTGTCCCGGGCGTAGTCCAGCCCCCCGGCGTCCGCCGAGGCACCCCCGACCAGCGGGGCGTCCTCGGCGGACCCGGCGGACAGGGGCCAGGCGTACACCGAGCGGCTCGACACGTACACGTACCGCCCGGCCCGGCCGGCCAGCAGCCGCGCCGCGTCCCGGACCGCGCGGGGCGCCGCCGACCAGGTGTCGACCACGGCGTCCCAGGTGCCCTCGGCGAAGGCGGCGAGGGCGGCGAGCCCGTCGGGCGCGGTGCGGTCGCCGTGCAGCGCCCGCACCCCGGGCGGCGGGGCGTGCCGGCCGCGGTGGAAGACCGTCACCTCCCAGCCGCGCCCGACCGCCGCCTCGACCACGGCCCGCCCCACGAACTCCGTACCGCCCAGCACCAGTAGCCTCATGCCCACCACTGTGCCCGCCACGGCATCCGCGGGGAACGGCCCTCTGCCGACGGCAGAGGGTCAGCGGCCCGTCGGCGGCGTGTACTTGTAGCCGACCCGCCGCACGGTCTGGATCGTCCGGCGGTGCTCCGCACCCAGCTTGCGGCGCAGCCGGGCCACGTGGACGTCGACGGTACGGCCGTCGCCCACGTGCCCGTAGCCCCACACCGTGGTGACCAGCTGGTCGCGGGTGTGCACCCGGTGCGGGTTGGTGACGAGATGGGCGAGCAGCTCGAACTCCAGGTAGGTGAGGTCGAGTTCCCGCCCGTCGACCACGGCGACGCGCCGCGCGGTGTCGATCCGGACGAGTCGGTCGCCGCCGTCCGTGCCGTCCGCGCCGCCCGGCAGGCGCCGGTCGTCCTGGAGGGCGGGGGCGGTCACGCCCAGCGGCGGGAACGGCGGCTGCTGGTCGGCCGGGACGAGGACCAGGTAGCCGACCATCGGCGGCCGGCCGGGCAGCGCCGGCAGGGCGTGCGCCGGCGCGGGCAGCCAGGTGGCGCCGGGCGGCAGCAGGTCCGCGACGTCCACCACCTCGTCCCGGTCGACGGCGCGCAGCCGGTGCCGGGGGCCGCCGCCGGGGAGTGCCGGGGCGGGGGCGGGGGAGTCGAGGGTGACGGTGGAGAGGGAACGGGTGGTCGCCATGAGACGTCAGCTCTTTCGCGCGATGAGGTTCGTCGGGAAGGGCGACGCGCGCGAGTTCGTGGTCGGGCGCGTCGCGGGACGTACGTCGTGCGCGGCGGCAGAAGCCCGGGGTGGTACGGCTTCTAGCGGGCCGGCGCGGTCGTCGCGCGGCAACACACCCGGTCGAAGTCGTCGTGCTGACGGGAAGGCCAGAAGGGCTCGAGGTCATGGCGACCCGTCGCTGCGTACTTCCGGAAGCTGGCCATGCGCCCATTGAAGCAGACGCGGGCCGGGGAGAGGAGCCTCCTCTCACTGCGTGGACGTCGACTGGCCGGAAGCGGACGCCCCGGCGGCCGCGCGCGGGCGCACACGCAAAAGAGAAGAGCGGAGGAAGCTCGCGAAGGGGCGGAGAACGCGCGCGAAGGGGCGGAAGGCGCACGCGAAGGGGCGCCCACCGTGACGGCGGGCGCCCCTTCGGACGGGTGCGGGCGGATCAGACCTGGCCGGCCTTCTCCAGCGCGGTGCAGCAGGTGTCCACCAGCAGGCGGGTCACCACGTACGGGTCGACGTTGGCGTTGGGACGGCGGTCCTCGATGTAGCCCTTGCCGTCCTTCTCGACCTGCCACGGGATGCGCACCGAGGCACCGCGGTCGGAGACACCGTACGAGTACTCGTTCCACGGCGCGGTCTCGTGCAGGCCGGTGAGGCGGTCGTCGATGCCGGCGCCGTAGTTCTTGACGTGGTCGAGGGGCTTGGAGCCCTCACCGAGCGACTCGGCCGCGGTGATGATCGCGTCGTAGCCCTCGCGCATCGCCTTGGTGGAGAAGTTGGTGTGCGCGCCCGCGCCGTTCCAGTCGCCCTTGACCGGCTTGGGGTCGAGGGTGGCGGAGACGTCGTGGTCCTCGGCGGTGCGGTAGAGCAGCCAGCGGGCCACCCACAGCTGGTCGGAGACCTCCAGCGGCGCCAGCGGGCCGACCTGGAACTCCCACTGGCCGGGCATGACCTCGGCGTTGATGCCGGAGATGCCGAGACCGGCCTTGAGGCAGTTCTCCAGGTGGGCCTCGACGACCTCGCGGCCGAAGATCTCGTCCGAGCCGACACCGCAGTAGTAGCCGCCCTGCGCGGCCGGGAAGCCGCCCTCGGGGAAGCCGAGCGGGCGGGCGCCCTTGAAGAAGGTGTACTCCTGCTCGATGCCGAAGACCGGCTCCTGCGCGGCGAACCGGCCGGCCACCTCGGCCAGCGCGGCCCGCGTGTTGGACGGGTGCGGCGTCATGTCCGTGTCCAGGACCTCGCACAGCACCAGGATGTCGTCGCCGCCGCGGATCGGGTCCGGGCAGGAGAAGACCGGGCGGAGCACGCAGTCCGACGAACTGCCCTCGGCCTGGTTGGTGGAGGAGCCGTCGAAGCCCCAGATCGGCAGGGCGTCCAGGCCCGCGGGCGCGTCCGTGATGATCTTCGTCTTGGAACGGAGCTTGGCCGTCGGCTCGGTGCCGTCGATCCAGATGTACTCGGCCTTGAAGGTCACGGGGGACACATCCTTCGGGGTGGGTCTGGGCGCACTTGCGGGTGCTGCGGCGCTGCGGCACTGGGGCGTCGCTTCTCCTGCCGTGCAGCGTGTCAACAGGCGATTTCCCGACCGTTGCCCGTGTGTGAACCCCGTGTTACCCGGGTGCGGTGTGGTGCGACTCTCACTCAGGCGCAGCCGCCGCCTCCCGTACGCCCGTCAGGAACGACCGGATCGCCGCCGTCTCCCGCTCGTCGTACCCGCCGAGCAGCTCCACCGCCCGCCCGATCAGCGGGCCGAAGTGGGACCGGCCGAGGGTGACCGCGCCCTCGGTCACCTCGACGGTCACCCGCCGCCGGTCCCGCCCGTCGCGCACCCGCCGTACGTGTCCGGCCCGCTCCAGCCGGTCCACCAGTGCCGTCGTCCCCGCCGAGTTCAGCCCGAGCACGGCACCGAGCCGCCCGGCGGTCACCGGCTCCCCGGCCCGCGCGGCGTCCATGAGCACGATCAGCGCGCGCACGTCGGTCGGGTGCATGCCGTGGCGCTGCGCGAACCGCGCGCTGTGGGCGCCCAGTTCGACGGTGACGGCACGCAGGAGGTGGACGATCTCCATCTCCGGTCCCTGCTCGGGCATGGGGCGCCTCCCGGGGCTATCATCTCGCTCGGCCATTATCTCGTACGGCAAGCATCTCGCCGAACGAGAGAATACGCGAGGTTTGACACGACAGGGGTACGCCGATGAGCGCTCGCGGTAGGTACGACGCCGGGCGTGTCCCATCACGCGCTGCCGCAGTGCGCGCCGCCGGAACTCGGGCGGCTCCTCGGCGACTTCCTCACCGGGGCGGGTGACTGAGCCTCACCCGACGCCTCACCCGACCCGCTCGATCACCGCCCGGCGGATCAGGAACTTGCCGGGTTCGCGGACCTGCTCGAACGCCGCGTTGTTGAGGAGGGCGCAGCTGCCGGAGACCGAGGTGACCTCGACGGTGGTCGACCTGCCGTTGTCGAGGTTGGTCACCTTGAGCCGGGTGCCGGCCGGGAACTGGTTGCTGGAGGCGGCGGGGGCGCCGGCCTCGCCGGAGAGGGTGACGGTGGAGCCGTCGCACACCTGGCGGGCGGGCTGTTCCGCGGGCGGCTCCCCGGCCTGCGGGGGCCGGGCGGTCTGCGGGGGGTGCGCGGCCTGCGGGGGCTGTTCGGGCTGGGCGCCCGGTGCCGGCTCCCCGGCGGCGCAGCCGGACGCCCTCTGCTGGAGCCGGATCTGCGCGATGACCGCCTCTCGGTTGGCGATCCGGGCCTCCGACTGGGCGTCGGGGGCGGCCCGCTGGCCGTCGATGAACCGCTGGTTGCTGCCGAGCGCGGTGGCCAGGCCCTGGCAGACGGTCGAGTCCCGCGCGTTCGCCGCGGGCTGTGCGGCGTTCGAGGCGTTCGCCATCACGAAGGCGCCGCCGCCGGCCACCGTCGCGGCCGCCGCCAGCAGCGCGGCCTTCTTCTTCGTGCCGAGAGTTCTCCTGCGCGACATCCGCGTCTCCTGAAGAGGTAGGGGAGCGTACGCGGCTATGTACGGGACACCGGGCGGGGACGACTCAGCGGGGGTCCTGGCGGGACAGCGCGTCCCGGACCGCCTCCTCGGTGCGGCCCACCACCGCCGTACCGTCGTCCGCCGTGATGATCGGGCGCTGGATCAGCTTCGGGTGCGCGGCGAGCGCGGCGACCCAGCGGTCGCGTGACGCCTCGTCACGGGGCCACTCCCGCAGGCCGAGTTCCTCGGCGGCGGCCTCCTGGGTGCGGGTGACGTCCCACGGTTCGAGGCCGAGGCGGGTCAGCACCTCGCGGATCTCGTCCGCGCTCGGTACGTCCTCCAGGTAGCGGCGGACGGTGTAGTCGGCGCCCTCGGCGTCGAGCAGGCTGATCGCGCCGCGGCACTTCGAACAGGCCGGATTGATCCAGATCTCCATGCCGGACACGGTAGCCCGAGGGGCGCGCGAACCCGTTCTCCCCGTGCGCCACACCCACCCCGAAAGCCCTTGTGGCCAGGGGCTTTTGTCAGTGGGGGGCGGTAAAATGGAAGCAGTGTTCGAGGGTGTCGCCGGGTGGTCCGGACGGCGCCCTGACCGCGACAGGAGGATGCCATGCCCGCTGCCGCACTGAAGCCGAAGCCCACCCGGTCCACCGCCGAGCGGCCCGTCCTGCTCGACCTGCCCTACGAGCCCGTGGAGAAGCGTCCGCTGCCGGCGGGCCGCCCCCGCGAGTGGTACGTCACGCACAACCGCCGGCTCAAGGCGATGCGGCTCGCCATCGCCCTGCTCGACTCCGGCGTGTACCTGCCCCACCAGGCGCGCGACGAGCGGATACGGAGCGCGGCGGAGGTGATCGGTGTTCACCCGCCGTCGGACACGACGTGTCACATGGTGCGGGCGTTGATGCGGTACTCGCGGTGACGGGGCGCCGGGTGCCGCCTCTCAGGCGGTGCCCGGCGTTTCGGTACCGCTCGCTGGGGGGGTTGCCCCCCCCCAGACCCCCGCTTCGGCCTGAACGGCCTCGTCCTCGAATTCCCCCGGAGGGGATACCCCCGGACGGGCTGAGGGTGCGAGCGGGCCGGTGTCGGAAGGAGCCCTCGGCAAGGGGCCCTCTCACGCCGACAGCTCGCGCTCCAGCGGCGTCCGGAAGCGCGGCGTCACCCGGGTGTCTCCCAGCCACGACGCCAACCGTGCCGCCTCCGCCCCGATCGCGGCCTCCGCCTCCCGGCCGACGCCGCCCTCCTCCAGCACCCGCCACACGATCTCGCCGTCCGCCCGCTGGGCCCAGCCGCCGATCACGCGGCCGTTCCACCACACCGTGGGGCCGACATTGCCGCTGCGGTCGAAGAGCGGGGCGCGCAGGCCGGAGGCGAGGTACCAGTCCCGTCGGCGCCAGCCCATCGCCGTGGGATCGAGGGCCGGCAGCAGTGCCGCCCACGGCTCGGCGGGCGGGGCGACGGGAGCGGCGTCACCGGCGGCGACGTACCCCGTGCCCTCGTCCAGGGACACCGGCTCCGCGCCGATCGCGGCCAGCGCCCGGCGTACCTCGGTGACCCGCCAGCCGGTCCACCACTTGAGGTCCTCCTCGGTCGCCGGACCGCACGCCTCCAGCCAGCGCCGCAGCAGCTCCGCCTGCGCACCGGCCGGGTCCAGCTCGGGGTGCGCGGGCGCCGGGGCCCAGCGGAACTGGCTGGACGTCCACGAACCCAGCGGGCGGCCTCTGACCACCTTGCCCTCCACGCCGAGCACCCTCAGCAGCCGGGTGGAGACGACGTGCACCCCCTCGTAGGGCTTCCCCGCCGCGTACACGAACCGCTCCCTGAGCCGCGGCTCGTCCTTCGCCAGTTCGGCCGCCGTGGCCTCGCCGCGCCGGGCCAGCGCGGCGAGCGTCGCCTCCTCGACCTCCGCGAGCCAGGCGGCGTCCGGCGCCCCGGCGTCCGCCATGCTCTTGATCAGCGAGGCCCGCTCCCGGGCCGCCACCGCGAGCCCCGTCGAGGCGTGCACGACCGCCGTCAGCTCGGTCGGGAAGACGAAGACCGTGTGCCGCATGCCGTGCATCCGGACCAGGGTGCCGTCCTCGTACAGCGCGCGCTCCGTCTCGCCCACCGTCTTCGCCGCGTCCGCCAGCCGCGCGCCCACCGCCAGGTGCACCGTCGCGGGGTCGGAGCCGTGCAGCGCGACCAGCGCGCCGGCGACCTCCTCCGGGCTGCCCGCCCGCGCGCCGCCCGCCAGCCGCTGCCGCAGCGCCAGCCGGTGCCGCCGCTCCGCCACCCCGACGTACCGTCCCCCACCGTCACTCGTCCCGGCCATCCCGGCCATCCCAGCCTCCGCCCGTCCGCCCGTCCGTCACGTCCTCGGTACGGCCATCCTGCCCGAGCCCACTGACAACGGCCGGGCCCCGCCGGTCACAGCCCCGGCGCGCCCCACACCGGGAACCAGCGGCCCAGGTCCCCCTCGACCGGCAGCTCCCCGGCGAGTACGGCCCGTACACGCAGCTCCAGCGCGTTGTCCCGCTGCCGCCGGTCGCCGGGCAGGGGCGCGAAGGGGTAGAACGTGCCCCGCTTGTAGAGGTAGACGAGGGCGAGGCGCCGGTCGTCGGCGTCGCGGAAGGCGACGAGGGAGCAGAGCAGCTGGGGGCCGAAGCCGCCCGACTCCAGGGCGGTGTTCACCGCGTGCAGGTCGTTGACGAGCAGCGGCAGCTCGCCGGGGGAGCGATGGGAGACCAGCCAGGAGTAGCCGTACGCGTCCCGGCTCAGCTCCACCGGGGTCCGGTCGGCGTCCGCGTCCAGCAGGGCGCGGACCTCGCGGTGCGCCTGCCCGAAGGCGGCGCCCTCGACCGTCGCGAAGCACACCGCCCCTTGTCCGGTCGAGGTGAGACCCGTCGCGGCCTCCAGGCCCACGGCCGCCGAGGGCAGCGCGAAGAGCCGGTCCAGGTCGGGGCCCACGGGCCGGGAACGGCCCAGCAGGATGTCCAGCAGCCCCACGGCCCTCAGCCCTTCCCGGGCGCCGCCGCCTCACCCAGCTCGGCGGAGATCCGGCCCAGCTGCTCCAGCCGCTGCTCCAGGCTGGGGTGGGTGGCGAAGATCCGCGCGAAGGTCGGTTCGGCGCCGAGCGCGGGCGTGAAGTAGAAGGCGTTGAAGGCCTGGGCGGTGCGCAGATCCCTGGTCGGGATGCGCCCGATGTCCCCGGTGACCTTGGTGAGCGCCGCCGCCAGCGCCGAGGGGCGCCCGGTGAGCAGCGCGGCGGCCCGGTCGGCGGCCAGCTCCCGGTACCGGGACAGGGCCCGGATCAGCAGGAAGCTCAGCGCGTACACGGCCGCCGACACCCCCATCACCACCGCCAGCACCGCCATCGTGTTCTGGTCGCGCCGCCCGCCGAGGAGCTGCGAGTAGAAGGCGAACCGCACCACCAGTCCCGCGATCACGCCCAGGAACGACGCGACCGTGATCACCGCGACGTCCTTGTGCGCCACGTGCGACAGCTCGTGCGCGAGCACCCCCTCCAGCTCGGCGGCGTCCAGCCGCCGCAGCAGCCCGGAGGTGACGCACACCACCGCGTTGTCCGGATTCCGCCCCGTGGCGAACGCGTTCGGCATGTCCATCTCGGAGACGGCGACCACCGGCTTCGGCATGTCGGCCATCGCCGCCAGCCGGTCCACCACCCCGTGCAGCTCGGGATACTCGTCCCGCTCCACCACCCGGCCGCGCATCGCGAACAACGCGATCCGGTCGGAGAACCAGAACTGCGCCCCGAACACCGCCGCCACGATCACCGCGACCAGCACCCAGGACTTCACCAGCACGATCAGGGCCGCGACGAACCCCACGTACAGCAGTCCGAGCAGGAACAGCGTGATCCCCATGCGCACGGTCAACCGCCGGTCGCTCCGGAAGCGGCTCGCCATCTCGCATCACCTCGCAGTCGGGCACTCGTCCCGCTGTCCAGTGTGCACCCGGCGCACCGCCTTCCGTACCGCCCGGTAGGGCTCCTGCCGCGTGCCTAGCGGGGTGCCTGGAAGTCGACGTACCCGAGCAGGACGATCACCGCGGCGACACAGCCCAGCACGATCGCGGTCGACACCCACGACGAGCGGCGCCGGGACCCCGCGTACTCGGGGTCCGCACGGAAGGGCACCGGTCCGGGAGGGTTCTCCTTCCAGCGCGCGGCCAGCATCCGGGCCCGCGCGGACGGCTCCTTGTGCGCGGCCCCGTCCGCCCACCTCAGATCGAACTCCTGCTCCCGCTCGTCCCGCTCGGACATCTCCGGCACTCTCCCCGACCCCCTGACTCGAACAACCGTGTCACCTACATCCTCCCGTCCCGCCCCCACCCTGTGAAGGGTTCCGGCCACCCGGGACGGGGTAAGACGACGCCCCCGCCGCCTGCGAGAGGCGACGGGGGCGTGCACGACCCGCTGGAGGGTCTGTCGATCACACGACGGGGATCACACGTCGAAGTACAGCTCGAACTCGTGCGGGTGCGGGCGCAGCTGGAGCGGGGCGATCTCGCTGGAGCGCTTGTAGTCGATCCACGTCTCGATCAGGTCCGGCGTGAACACGTCGCCCTGGAGGAGGAACTCGTGGTCGGACTCCAGGCGGTCCAGGACCGCGCCGAGCGAGGTCGGGACCTGCGCCACGTTCGCGTGCTCCTCGGGAGCCAGCTCGTAGAGGTCCTTGTCGATCGGCTCGGCCGGCTCGATCTTGTTCTTGATGCCGTCCAGGCCCGCCAGCAGCAGCGCCGAGAAGGCCAGGTACGGGTTGCCGGAGGCGTCCGGGGCGCGGAACTCGACGCGCTTGGCCTTCGGGTTCGAGCCCGTGATCGGGATGCGCATCGCGGCGGAGCGGTTGCGCTGCGAGTACACCAGGTTCACCGGCGCCTCGAAGCCCGGCACCAGGCGGTGGTAGGAGTTCACCGTCGGGTTGGTGAAGGCCAGCAGCGACGGGGCGTGCTTGAGGATGCCGCCGATGTAGTAGCGGGCGGTGTCCGAGAGGCCGGCGTAGCCCTGCTCGTCGTAGAAGAGCGGCTCGCCGCCCGTCCACAGGGACTGGTGCACGTGCATGCCCGAGCCGTTGTCACCGAAGATCGGCTTCGGCATGAAGGTCGCCGTCTTGCCGTTCTTCCACGCCACGTTCTTCACGATGTACTTGAAGAGCTGGAGGTCGTCGGCCGCGGCGAGCAGCGTGTTGAACTTGTAGTTGATCTCGGCCTGGCCGGCGGTGCCCACCTCGTGGTGCTGGCGCTCGACCTTGAGGCCGGACCGCTCCAGCTCCAGGGAGATCTCGGCCCGCAGGTCGGCGAAGTGGTCGACCGGCGGGACCGGGAAGTAACCGCCCTTGTAGCGGACCTTGTAGCCGCGGTTGTCCTCCAGGGCACCGGTGTTCCAGGCGCCGGCCTCGGAGTCGATGTGGTAGAAGGACTCGTTCGCGCTGGTGGCGAAGCGGACGGAGTCGAAGACGTAGAACTCCGCCTCCGGGCCGAAGAACGCGGTGTCGGCGATGCCGGTGGAGGCGAGGTAGGCCTCGGCCTTCTTCGCCACGTTGCGCGGGTCGCGGGAGTACTGCTCGCCCGTGATCGGGTCGTGGATGAAGAAGTTGATGTTGAGCGTCTTGTCCCGGCGGAACGGGTCGATGCGCGCGGTCGACAGGTCGGGCCGCAGCGCCATGTCCGACTCGTGGATGGCCTGGAAGCCGCGGATCGAGGAGCCGTCGAAGGCCTGCTCGTCGTCCGGGTCGAACGCCGCGGCGGGCAACGTGAAGTGCTGCATGACGCCCGGCAGGTCGCAGAAGCGGACGTCGACGAACTTGACGTCCTCGTCCGCGATGTACTTCTTGGCCTCGTCGGCGTTCTGGAACATCCAGCTCCTCCTACTCCCGACCGTCCCGCCGGGGTGGTAATCGTCCGTGCTGCCAGTGCGGGTGGCACACGCTTCTCCGACCCTAGGGACGGGTGATTTCTCGGGCGTGACCCATTTGTTTCGCAGAAGTTAACCGGCGCACGCCCCCAGCGTAGGCCCGATCGGGGCCCGCCACACCCCGCCGTGTCCGGGACGTATACGGGCGCAGTACCGTGTTCGGGTGGACAACAGGCAAGCAATCGGATCGTGGCTGTCCGGCCCCCGCGCCGCCATCGAGGACTCGGGGGCCGATCTCGGTTACCGGGGGGAGCAGCTCGGTCTGCCCGAGGAGGGACCGGGCTCCATCGCCCGCCCGGGGCGGCGGATCGGCGCCCTGGCCGTCGACTGGGCCCTGTGCTCCCTGATCGCATACGGCCTGGTCACGGGCAGCTACGGGCAGTCGTCCGGCAACTGGGCGCTGCTGATCTTCTTCGTGATGAGCCTGCTCACCGTCGGCACGGTCGGCTTCACCCCCGGCAAGCGCCTCTTCGGCCTGCGCGTCGTGGACCTGGCCACCGGCCGCCCGAGCCCGCCGCGCACCCTGTTCCGCACGGTCCTGCTCTGCCTCGCCCTCCCGGCCCTGATCTGGGACCGCGACGGCCGCGGCCTGCACGACCGGGTGGCCCGCACGGTGGAGGTCCGGGTCTGAGGGACCCGGGAAGCGGTACGACGAGGGGGGCGCCCGGAGTGATCCGGGCGCCCCCCTCGTCGTACCGCTGGTGCTGCCGGTGTCCGGGTCAGCGCTGCCTGGGGTTGCCGCCGCGGGGCATGCGCATGCCCTTCGGCATCGGGCCCTTGGGCAGCGGCATGTTGCTCATCAGGTCGCCCAGGGCGCGCAGCCGGTCGTTGGTCACCGTGACCTGCGGGCCGCTGAGGACGCGGGGGAGCTTGAGCATCGTGGTGCGCAGCTTCTTCAGCTGGACCTGGCCCTCGCCGTCGCCCACGAGCAGGTCGTGCACCGGCACGTCGGCCACGATGCGGTTCATCTTGCGCTTCTCCGCCGCCAGCAGGGTCTTCACCCGGTTCGGGTTGCCCTCCGCCACCAGCACGATGCCTGCCTTGCCGACCGCGCGGTGCACGACGTCCTGGTTGCGGTTCATCGCCACCGCGGGGGTGGTCGTCCAGCCCCGGCCGATGTTGTCCAGCACGGCCGCCGCGGCACCCGGCTGTCCCTCCATCTGGCCGAAGGCCGCCCGCTCGGCCCGGCGCCCGAAGACGATCGCCGTCGCGAGGAAGGCGAGCAGCACGCCCAGGATGCCGAGATAGATGGGGTGACCGATCAGGAAACCGATCGCGAGGAGGACACCGAAGACGACGATGCCGACACCCGCGAGCACAAGACCGATCTTCTTGTCGGCCTTGCGGGTCATCTTGTAGGTCAGAGCGATCTGCTTCAGTCGCCCGGGGTTCGCAGCGTCCGCTGCGGGTTCCTTCCTCGCCATGCCAGGAAGTCTACGTGCCCCCGGAAGCGCGGACGACGGCAGTGCCGGGGGAGAGGGCGCGCGTCCGTGGCCGGGAGGGGATCAGGGCCGGCCGGCGACGGACTGGCGCAGGACGCGCTCGGTCTCGATGCGGTCCTTGGCGCGGCGGCGGTCCTCCAGTACGGAGTTCCAGGCGTTGCGCCGGGCGGTGCGCTGGCCGCTGCTCATCAGCAGCGACTCGACGGCCCGCAGGGCGGTGGTGAACGACGGGATCGCGGTGGCGCGGACGGGCGCGGCCTGCATCGTGGAGGTCCCCCCTCGGTACGGCTCCGGGCACGGAGACGGGTGTACGTGGCGTGATTCCAGGGTCACTGACTGGTGTTACCAGGGCGTGACCCGCCGGTCAAACGGACATGAAGCCCCGATGCCGGACCCCGCGACGGCCGCGCGGCCCCGACCGGTGCCCTCAGCTGCGAGGACGGTCGGAGCCGCGCGGAACCGGCCGCTACTGGCCGGTAGGTCCTTGTGCGTGAATTCACACGGCGGTCGGAGCGGCCGGCGTACGGCGCTGCTCCATCGCCATCTGGTAGAGCCGCCCGGCCCGGTACGAGGAGCGGACCAGCGGGCCCGACATCACACCGGAGAAGCCGATCCGCTCGGCCTCCTCCTTCAGCTCGACGAACTCCTGCGGCTTGACCCAGCGCTCCACGGGGTGGTGGCGCACGGAGGGGCGCAGGTACTGCGTGATGGTGATCAGCTCGCAGCCCGCCTCGTGCAGCTGCTTCAGCGCCTCGCTGATCTCCTCGCGGGTCTCGCCCATGCCGAGGATCAGGTTCGACTTGGTGACCAAGCCGTGGTCGCGGGCCTCGGTGATGACCTTCAGGGAGCGCTCGTAGCGGAAGCCGGGGCGGATGCGCTTGAAGATCCGGGGGACCGTCTCGACGTTGTGCGCGAAGACCTCGGGACGCGAGGCGAAGACCTCCTGGAGCAGCTCGGGGACCGCGTTGAAGTCGGGGGCGAGCAGCTCGACCTTGGTGCGGCCGGCCTCGCGGTCGGCGGTCTGCTGGTGTATCTGGCGCACGGTCTCGGCGTACAGCCAGGCGCCGCCGTCGGGGAGGTCGTCGCGGGCGACGCCGGTGATGGTGGCGTAGTTCAGGTCCATCGTGACGACGGACTCGCCGACGCGGCGGGGCTCGTCGCGGTCGAGCGCCTCGGGCCTGCCGGTGTCGATCTGGCAGAAGTCGCAGCGCCGGGTGCACTGGTCGCCGCCGATGAGGAAGGTCGCCTCGCGGTCCTCCCAGCACTCGTAGATGTTGGGGCAGCCGGCTTCCTGGCAGACCGTGTGCAGGCCCTCGCTCTTCACGAGGTTCTGCATCTTGGTGTACTCGGGGCCCGTTTTCGCCCGGGTCTTGATCCACTCGGGCTTGCGCTCGATGGGGGTCTGGCTATTGCGGACCTCGAGGCGCAGCATCTTGCGTCCGTCGGGTGCGACTGCGGACACGACCGGCTCCCTAGCGATTGGTTCTTCGGCGCGCTTATCAGCGTACGCCTGCTGTCTTGTGGGTCGGCGTGGGCGCCGGCCCTGCTGGGGGCTGCCGCCCCCAGGCCCCGCTTTCGGCCTGAACGCCTCGTCCTCAAACACCGGACGGGCTGGATCTATGCCGGCGTCTTCTCGATCTCGCGGGGCTTCAGGTCGGCATGCTCCAGGACGTCCCGCAGGTGGCGTTCCACGACCGGGAGGACCTCCTCGATGGTGACGTCGCGGCCGAGTTCGCCCGCGAGGGAGGCGACGCCCGCGTCGCGGATGCCGCAGGGGATGATCTTGTCGAACCACTTGTTGTCGGGGTTCACGTTGAGGGCGAAGCCGTGCATCGTGACGCCCTTGGCGACCCGGATGCCGATCGCGGCGATCTTGCGGTCCTCGCGGCGCTGGCCCGCGTTGGAGGGGGCGTACTCGGGCCCGTTGAGCCGGGGGTCGAACTCGTCGTCGGTCAGCCGGGGGTCGAAGTCCAGGGACAGCCCGCCGAGCGCCGGGCGCCGCTCCACCGGGTCGCCGAGCACCCAGACGCCGCTGCGGCCCTCGACGCGGGTGGTCTCCAGGCCGAACTCCGCGCAGGTGCGGATCAGGGCCTCCTCCAGGCGCCGTACGTGGGCCACGACGTCCACCGGGCGGGGAAGCTTCTGGATCGGGTAGCCGACCAGCTGGCCCGGACCGTGCCAGGTGATCTTGCCGCCGCGGTCCACGTCGATGACCGGCGTGCCGTCCAGCGGGCGCTCGCTGTCCGCCGTGCGCCGGCCGGCGGTGTAGACCGGCGGGTGTTCGAGCAGCAGCACCGTGTCGGGAACCTCGTCGGCGAACCGTGCGGCGTGCACCCGGCGCTGCTCGTCCCACGCCTCCTGGTACTCGACGCGCCCGGCGCCGAACCCCATCCGGACGAACCGCAGCTCACTCACGGCAAGTGCCTCCCTGGAAGGTCGTCGGACACGAACCGTGCCCACGCCACTGTACGACCGCCCCCGTGGCGTCAGCCGAGAGGACATTTCTCACACGATCGGATGAATGCCGGTGGAAATGTGCGATCAGACGCTTACTCTCCGCTACATTCACGCCGTTCACGAGGCCATAAGGGCTGCTCACAGGCGCTCCGGGCACATCGAACGGCCCGGAAGGCAGGAGACCGCACCGCACCATGACGGAACGACCCGCGCAGCGCACCCCCAACCGCCAGCTCGCCGCGCTCATCGCCGAAGCGGGGTTCTCCCACGCGGGTCTCGCGCGTCGCGTCGACCAGCTCGGACTCGAACACGGCCTGGACCTGAGATACGACAAGACGTCCGTCACCCGGTGGCTGCGCGGTCAGCAGCCACGCGGCACCACCCCGGCCCTGATCGCCGAGGTCTTCACCCGGCGCCTGGGCCGCCGGCTCACCGCCCAGGACCTCGGCCTGGACGCCTGCGCGCCCGTGTACGCGGGGCTGGAGTTCGCCGCGGGCCCCGAGGAGGCCGTCGACATCGTCGGCGGGCTGTGGCGCAAGGACTCCGGCAGCCACGCCGAGCTGCGGAAGATCGCCTTCACCCCGGCCGGCCTCGTCGTGCCCAGCCGCGACTGGCTGATCGGCCGCGCCGACGAGAAGGTGGGCCGCGCCGAGGTGCCGGTCCGCATCCCCGCGCAGGGCCGCCCGGTCGTGCCCCGGGGCCCCGTCCCGCTCGACCCCTCCCGCCGCCGGGCCCCCGCCGAGCGCGCCCCCGGCCAGAAGGTCACCGGCGGCGACCTCGCGGCGCTGCGCTCGGTGGGCGAGCTGTTCCGCAGCCTGGACGACCGGTACGGCGGTGGGCACGCCCGCCAGGCGCTCGTGCGGTACCTGGAGCACGAGCTGGAGCCCATGCTGCGCGGCACCTACGGCGAGCAGACCGGCCGCCGCCTGTTCGCCGCCGCCGCCGATCTCACCCGGCTCGCCGGCTGGACCTCGTACGACATCGCCGCGCACGGGCTCGCCCAGCGGTACTTCGTGCAGGCGCTCAGGCTGTCGCAGGCGGCGGCGGACCGGACGTACGGCTCCTACGTCCTGGTCACCATGAGCCGGCAGGCCGTCTACCTGGGCCACGGGCGCGAGGCCGTGCAGCTCGCGCGGGTGGCGCAGCAGGGGGTGGGGACCTCCGCGCCGCCGGTCGTGCAGACCCTGCTGCACGCGGCCGAGGCCCGTGCGCACGGCGTCCTCGGGGAGGTACGGGCGTGCACGGCGGCGCTGGTACGGGCCGAGCGCGCGATGGAGGCCGCCCGGCCCGGCGACGAGGTGCCGCACTGGGCGCGCTTCTTCGACGAGGCGCAGCTCGCCGACGAGTTCGGGCACTGCCACCGTGACCTCCAGCAGTTCCGTGCCGCCGCCCAGCACGCGGAACGCTCCCTGCAACTGCGCGCCCCCGTCTACGCCCGCAGCCGCCTCTTCTGCCGCGTCGTCCTCGCCACCGCCCGTCTCGGCCTCGGCGAACTCGACCAGGCCTGCCAGCTCGCCGCCGAGGCCGCGACCCAGGCCGCCGAGATGCGCTCGGCCCGCGCGACGGAGTACGTCCGCGACTTCGAACGCCGCCTGGAGCCCTACAAGGACGCGGCCCCGGTCCGCGGCTACCGGGACAAGGTGGCGGCGCTGGGGTAGGGCCGCGGGCGGACGCCCCGCGGGTCCGTCCGACACCGGACGACGGCCTCCAGGCGCGAGGACCGGGGCGATGGACGCCGCACGAGGGGGCCTCTGCTGTCGAGGACTTCCGCCGGACGTGCGGATACGACGCGGAGCGGTTCCGGGAGGCCGGCCGGCCGACCGGCGCGATCTGCGACGGTCACGCGGCTTCCCCTGATGAGGGTTCCGCCACGGGGCACCGGTACCGAGCCACCGCCCCCGGAAGGCGTGCGGCCCTTCCCACTGGGACGTGCTCGGACAACTGGAGAACATCCCCGCGGTGTGGCGGGACCCGGTGCCGCCGCCGGCCGACCGTGCCCGGCGGATCGCCGAGCGGGCCTCCTGCGGCTCGCTCGGGACCGAGGCGGTGTGCCGGGGCTGCGGGTGGTCGGGCGCCGGGTCTTCTGGCGGGACGGAGTGCCGACGGGGACCGTCCGCCCGTCGTGCGGGACCGGGCCCGGGGTCGGCGATCCGGCGTCGCCCGGGGACTGGGACCCGCTGCGGGGCGTCAGGTGCTGCGGGGGGTACGGGGCGGCCCAGGGTGCGCCGTGGGCACGACCGGCCGCCCGGCCGGCGGGATGGGACGTGCCGGCCCAGACGGCGGGGCTTCCCGGGGGCCCGGCGCTGATCTGCGGGGCCGAACGGGCGGGGCCGCCGGTTCTCGGCCGGTGGCCCCGCCCACGGCTGCGGCGGCGGGTGGGTGCCTGGGCTCACGCCGCCCGGGCCGTGCGTACCGGATCCGCCGTGTGCATCGGGCGGTTCGCTCCCAGGTCCGTCAGGATCGCCGTCGAGGCGCGGTGGGCCGAGTGGAGGGCGCCCTGGACCGTGCTGGTGTCGCGGTGGTCGCCGCAGACGTAGAGGCCGGCCAGGAGGCGTACCGGGCGGCGCGGGTCGTGGGGTGGGCGCATCGCCGGGACCGCCTCGGGGGTGCGGTGCACGGCGAGGGTCTCCCAGCGGGCGGTCGACGTGCCGTAGAGGCGGGCGAGGTGGATGCGGACGGCGGCGTCCACGTCGGGCGGGCAGGGGCCCAGGACCGTCGAGGAGACCAGGGCGCGGCCGGCCGGCGCGCGGGACGGGTCGACGCGGCTGACCACCGCCGTGTGGGCGACCGGGCCGCCCCGGTCCGCGTCGAGCAGCAGGGACGCCCCCGTCGTCGGCGGCTGGTCCGTCGTGTGGTGGACGACCGTCACCGGGTGGAAGTCCGGCACCCTGAGCCCCGGCAGCAGCCCGGCCGCCGCGCGGGCGTCGGTCGCCACCAGCACCGCCCGGCAGCGGATGACGCCGTGCTCCGCCGTGGTCACGGCGTTGGTGGCCACCGAGGTGACCCGGACGCCGGTGCGCACCGTGCCCGGGGGCAGCCGCCGCGCCAGCCGCTCCGGGAGGGCCTCCGCGCCGCCCTCCGGCACGACCAGGCGTCCGGTGGCGAAGGCGCGCAGTGCGAGGTCCGCGCAGCGGCTGGAGGTCGTGAGGTCCGGGTCGTACAGCAGGGCGGCGAGCAGCGGGCGCAGGAAGCCGTCGATCGTGCGGGCGGGCAGTCCGCGTGCCGCGAGCGCCTGGGCGGCGGGCAGCTCCGGGCGGGCCAGGAGCCGTTCGGCCGGGGTGCCCGCGAGACGGGTCAGCGCCGCGCCGAGCCGGGCCTGGTCGACGGCGGTGCCGAGCGGGGCACCGGCGCGGGTACGCGTCGCGGGCACGGCCGTCCGCCCGGAAGCGCCGGGGGTGTGGAGCGGGCGCCGGGGCGCGGGTGCCGACCGAGGGGCGCTGGCCAGGGCGCGTACGACGTGAAGCGCGCCCCTGGCGCCCCTCGCGCCACGGGGGCCCGCCGGGGCGCCCGCGCGGTGGTGGCGGCCCTCGCTGTGCAGCAGGACGCCGGGGGCGAAGGGCAGCAGCGCGAGGCCGTCGAGGCCGGGGGTGCGGCGCGGCTCCGGGTAGGCCGTGGACAGCAGCTGTCCGATTCTGTCGAGCCGGAAGCCGTCGACCTTCTCCGTCGCCATCCGGCCGCCCACCGTACGGGCGGCCTCCAGGACGGTGGTCGTCACTCCTGCGCCGGTCAGCCGGTGCGCCGCGGCGAGCCCGGCGACGCCGGCTCCCACGACGACCACGTCCACGTGATACGCGGGCTCTGGCACGTGCCCTCCTCGAGGTTGCGCGGCCGCTGGAGACGTCATGCCCCCAACCCGCTTGAGGGATACGCGAGTTCGAGTCGAGGTTAGGGCCGGGGACGACCGGCGGGAGTCGCACGGGGGCAGGGCACGGGGGCAGGGCACGGTCGCACGGCGGTCGCATACGGACGCCTCGTGGTCGTATGCCGGTCACCTCCGGTCGCGCGCGACCACGGGTGACGGCCCCCGGCACCTCACCTCACAGCGCCGCCCTGATCGCCCCGTCGATCTCCGGGAACGCGAAGCGGAAGCCCGACTCCTGGAGGCGGGCCGGCATGACGCGGGCGCTGCCCAGTACGTCGGCGGACATCTCGCCGAGCGCCGCGCGCAGGACCCGGGCCGGGACCGGGAAGGGGGTCGGGCGGTGCAGGACGCGGCCCATCGCCACCGTGATCTCGCGGTTGGTCACCGGGTGCGGGGCGGTCAGGTTGAACGGGCCGGACAGGTCGTCGCGGGCGAGCAGGTGCCGGATCGCCGCCACCTCGTCGTGCAGCGCGACGAAGGACCAGTACTGCGACCCGTCGCCCAGCCGCCCGCCCAGCCCCGCCCGGAACAGCGGGAACAGCCGCCCCCACGCCCCGCCCCGGCCCGAGACCACCAGCCCCGTCCGTACGAACACCGTCCGTACGCCCGCCTCCCGCGCCGGCGCCGCCGCGGCCTCCCACTCCACGCACACCGACGGCAGGAACCCCTCCCCGGCCGGCGCGCCCTCGTCCACGGCCCGGTCGCCGGTGTCGCCGTAGTAGCCGATCGCGCTGCCGTTCACCATCACCCGCGGCGGCCGCTCCAGCGCGGCGACCGCCTCCGCGAGCGCCGTCGTGCCGTGCACCCGGCTGCTGCGGATCCGCGTCTTGTACGCGTCGCTCCAGCGCCGGTCGCCCACCCCCGCCCCGGCCAGATTGACCACCGCGTCGCACCCGGCGAGCCCCGCCGCGTCCACCCGCCCGTTCTCCGGGTCCCACCGCACCTCGTCCGCGCCCTCGGGCGCGCGCCGCACCAGTCGTACGACCTCGTGCCCGTCCGCGGTCAGGGACCGCACCAGCGCGCTGCCGATGACACCCGACGCACCGGCCACCGCGATGCGGGAACGTTCCAAGCCACCCATGTCAGCCATGCTCCCATCCTGCCGCGCGCCCCCGGGAAAACCTCGGACCCGGCCGCCGCCGCCCCGCGTCGTACAGTGCCGTCATGCCAGCCCCGTACATACGCCGCGCCCGACCCGACGACGAGGAGCCGCTGCGCCGGCTCGACCGCGAGACCTGGTCGACCCTGCACGCCGTCACGCCCCCGCCCGCCCCGGACGCGCCGTTCTTCCGCCCCCTCTCGGGCCCCGCCGACCATCTCGTCGCCGAACTCGACGGCGCCGTCGTCGGCTACCTCCGCCTCGGCTTCCCCACGGAACTGGCCGCCAACGCCCACGTCCGCCAGATCCGCGGCCTCGCCGTCGCCGACGCCGCCCGCGGACTCGGCGTGGGGCGCGCCCTGGTCCGCGCCTCGGTCGCGGAGGCCCGCCGCCTCGGCGCCCGGCGCCTCACCCTGCGCGTGCTGGGCCACAACACCGCCGCCCGCAAGCTGTACGAGTCCGAGGGCTTCGTCGTCGAGGGCGTCCAGCCCGAGGAGTTCCGGCTCGACGGCGCGTACGTCGACGACGTGCTGATGGGCCGGTTCCTGACCACACCCGCCGGAGCGGACGAGCCGGCCCCCACCGCCTGATCCCCGGCCGCGGCCCCGGCCCGCGACGCCCCGACTGGCACAGCGCGCCTCGCGGCCGGCGCCGATCCGCCGGACAGTGGATCCATGCGTGTCCTGAGACCGCGCGGGCCCCGAGGACGCCGGGCGGCCACCGCCCGCGCCCCCGGCGCCCCCCGGCTGCCCGCCCCGGCGCGGGCGCTGCTCGGCGCCCTGCCCGGCCTCGCCGCCGTCGCCGCGCTGTTCCTCTGTGCCGACGGTGTCGAACAGGCCGCCGAGACCGACGCCGCCCCGGCCGCCGCCGACCGGTACGCCGCGCCCCGCCCGGAGATCGTGCCCCGGTCGGTGTGGCTCGGCGGCGCCGCCCGCAGCCAGCCGCCGCCGCGCTACGACGACAAGGTCATCGCCGTCTTCGTCCACCACACCGACACCCCCAACGGCTACGACTGCGCCGACGTCCCGGACATCCTGCGCGGCGTGTACGAGGGCCAGACCGACGGCCGGGACTGGGACGACATCGGCTACAACTTCGTCGTCGACCGCTGCGGAACCGTCTACGAGGGCCGCGCCGGCGGTATCGACCGCCCCGTCACCGGCGCCCACACCCAGGGCTTCAACCACCGCACCACCGGCATCGCCGCCCTCGGCACCTTCGCCGCCGGGGTGCCCGTGCCCGACGCCCTGACCGACGCGATCGCCGCCGTGGCCGCCTGGAAACTCGGCGAGACGAACACCGACCCGCGCGCCGAGGTCGCCCTCGTCTCCAGCAACGGCCTCAGCCGGTACGCCGCCGGCGCCACCGCCACCCTGCCCGCCGTGGCCGGCCACCGGGACGGCTACCGGACCGACTGCCCCGGCACCGCCCTCGGCGCCCGCCTCGGCGACATCCGCGACACGGCGGCCCGCCTCCAGGGCCGCGCCGGCTGACGCACACCCCGAAACGGGCGGGCGTCACTCGGGCCCGAACCGCTCCCACAGGCGCGGCAGGCGCTCGGCGAGGGCCCGGTCGTCCTCCAGGTCCAGGGGGGCGCCCAGCGGCTCCGGGGGCGCGGGCGCGATGCCCAGATCGGGCGCGACCGTGCCGGTGAGCTGCTCGTACGCCTCGTCGGCGGCGTACCCCAGCTCCTCGCCGTCGCCGTCCAGTTCCTCGTCGAAGTCGTCCAGCAGCTCGGCGAGCGCGTCGGGTTCGTGCACCGCGCCCTCGTACACCTCGCGGCCCTGGCCGATCAGCCAGCAGCGGAAGAAGTCGAAGGCGTCGTCGCTCGCCCCGCCCAGCAGCAGCCACGCGGCGGCCCACAGGTCCCAGGTGCAGGCGCGGTTGTACCGGGCCTCGAAATGGCGGGCGAAGTCGAGCACCAGGTCCGGCTCCAGCGTGAGGAGCCGCTCCACGAGCAGGTCGGCCTGCTCCTCGGGGTCGCCGTCGGCGCCCCGGCGGGCGGCGTCGATCAGCTCCCAGAACTCCGTCTCGTCCATCACGGGTCCAGCATCGGCCCTCGGGCAGGGGGACGCACGCGGAGGCGGCGGATCGTCATGCGCCGGCCGGACCCGCGCCCGCGTACAGCTCCGCCAGCCGCCGCGCGTCCCGGGCGAACCGTTCCCGCAGACTCTCCGGAGCCAGCACCTCCGCCTCCGGGCCCAGCACCCGCAGCTGCTCGTGCGCGACCTCCTCGGACTCCACGGGCAGCGTCACCGTCACCCACCCCGCCGCGTCCGGCGCGCCCGCCGCGTCCAGCGCCTCCCGCGCGGCCGGCGGGTCCACGGCGTGCGGCAGCCTTCGCGCCCCGGCCGCCGACAACCGCACCACCACCCGGTCCCGCAGAATCGCCCGCGCGAACTCCCCGGCCCGCTCCGCCCAGAACCCCGGCAGATCGAACCCCTCATCCCGCCCGAACCGCTCCCCGCCCGCCGTCACGCCCGTGAACCGCTCGATCCGGTACACGCGGTACGTCCGGTGCGGCCCCTCGACGGCCGGCACCCCGCTCCGCGCCACCCGGGCGCACAGGTACCAGACCCCCGCCTTCAGCACGAGTCCGTACGGTTCCAGGTCGCGGGTCACCTCCTTCTCCCCGCGCCGGTAGCGCGCGGTGATGCGGCGGTCGTCCCAGACCGCCTCCGCGATCGCCGGGAGGAGTTCCGGTGTGCGGGGCTCGCGGAACCAGGTCGGGGCGTCCAGGTGGAACCGCTGGGCCGCCGTACGGGAGGCGTCCCGCAGGGACGGGAGCAGGGCCGCCGAGACCTTCAGGCGGGCCGCCGACGCCGCGTCCTCCAGCCCCATCTCGCGCAGCGCCCCCGGCACCCCGGACAGGAACAGCGCCTCCGCCTCGCCGCGCGCCAGGCCGGTCAGCCGGGTGCGGTAGCCGCCGATCAGCCGGTAACCCCCGGCCCGCCCCCGCTCCGCGTACACCGGCACGCCCGCCTCCGACAGCGCCTGCGCGTCCCGCGTCACCGTCCGCTCCGACACCTCCAGCTCCCGGGCCAGCTCGGCGGCCGTCATGCTCGGGCGGGACTGGAGGAGCAGCACCATCTTGATGAGGCGGGCAGCACGCATGCCCCACATCATGCAGGAGGACGCGGGAGGCCCCCGCCGAAGCGGGGGCCTCCCGGAATCCGTCCCCGGCCCTACAGGCCGTAGCGCTCGCGCGCCTCCTTCACGGCCGTCGCCTTGACCTCGCCGCGCCGGGCGAGCTGGGCCAGGGCCGCGACCACGACGGACTCGGCGTCCACCCCGAAGTGGCGGCGGGCGGCGTCACGGGTGTCCGACAGACCGAAGCCGTCGGCGCCCAGCGACGAGTAGTCCTGCTCGACCCACTGCGCGATCTGGTCCGGGACCTGCCGCATGTAGTCGGAGACCGCCAGCACCGGGCCCTCGGCACCCTGGAGCGCGCGCCGCAGGTACGGCACCCGCTCCTCGCCGCGCAGCAGCGCCGCGTCGGCGTCCATCGCGTCCCTGCGCAGCTCCGTCCACGAGGTCGCGGACCACACGTCGGCGGCCACACCCCACTCCTCGGCGAGCAGCTTCTGCGCCTTGAGCGCCCAGTGGATCGCCGTACCCGAGCCGAGCAGCTGGATGCGCGGGGCGTTGGCGACCGGGGTCAGACCGGCCGACTCCGCCGTGTTGAAGCGGTACAGGCCCTTGACGATGCCCTCGTCGACACCGGGCGCGGCCGGCTTGGCGGGCTGCGGCAGCGGCTCGTTGTAGACCGTCAGGTAGTAGAAGACGTTCGGGTCCTCGCCCGGGGCCGCCTCGCCGTACATCCGGCGCAGACCGTCCTTGACGATCGCCGCGATCTCGTACGCGAACGCCGGGTCGTACGACAGCGCCGCCGGGTTGGTCGCCGCGATCGCGGGGGAGTGGCCGTCCGCGTGCTGGAGGCCCTCACCGGTCAGCGTCGTACGGCCCGCCGTGGCACCGACCAGGAAGCCGCGGCCGAGCTGGTCGCCGAGCTGCCACATCTGGTCGGCCGTACGCTGCCAGCCGAACATCGAGTAGAAGATGTAGAACGGGATCATCGCCTCGCCGTGCGTCGCGTACGACGTCGAAGCGGCGATGAAGTCGGCCATCGAACCGGCCTCGGTGATCCCCTCGTTGAGGATCTGGCCGTTCTGGGCCTCCTTGTAGTACATCAGCTGGTCGCGGTCGACCGGCTCGTACGTCTGGCCCTTGGGGGAGTAGATCCCGAGCGACGGGAACAGGCTCTCCATGCCGAAGGTGCGCGCCTCGTCGGGGACGATCGGCACCCAGCGCCTGCCCGTCTCCTTGTCGCGGACCAGGTCCTTGACCAGCCGGACGAAGGCCATCGTGGTGGCCACGTTCTGCGTGCCGGAGCCCTTGTCGAACGACGCGAACGCCTTGTCGGCGGGGGCGGGCAGCGGCGCCAGCGGGTGCGTCCGGCGGGCCGGGGCGGGACCGCCGAGGGCGGCGCGGCGCTCCTGGAGGTAGCGGACCTCGGGGGAGTCGGCGCCCGGGTGGCCGTAGGGGACCACGCCGTCGACGAAGTCGCTGTCCTTGATCGGCAGACCGAGCAGGTCGCGCATGTCCTTGAACTCGTCCACCGAGAGCTTCTTCATCTGGTGGTTGGCGTTCTTGGAGGCGAAGCCGGCGCCGAGGGTGTGGCCCTTGACCGTCTGGGCCAGGATCACGGTCGGCGCGCCCTTGTGGGACAGCGCCGCCCTGTACGCGGCGTACACCTTGCGGGCCTCGTGGCCGCCGCGCGAGAAGTGGAAGCACTCGAGGATCTTGTCGTCGCTCAGCAGCTTCGCCATCTCGGCGAGCGCCGGGTCCTTGCCGAAGAAGTCCTCGCGGATGTAGGCGGCGTCGCGCGTCTGGTACGTCTGCACCTGCGCGTCCGGTACCTCGCGCAGCCGGCGTACCAGCGCGCCCGTGGTGTCGAGCTGGAACAGCTCGTCCCAGGCCGTGCCCCACAGCGTCTTGACGACGTTCCAGCCGGCGCCGCGGAAGAGGGACTCCAGCTCCTGCACGATCTTGAAGTTCGCGCGGACCGGGCCGTCGAGGCGCTGGAGGTTGCAGTTGATGACGAAGGTCAGGTTGTCCAGGCCCTCGCGGGAGGCGAGCGTCAGCGCGGTGGTGGACTCGGGCTCGTCCATCTCGCCGTCGCCGAGGAACGCCCACACGTGGGAGTTGCCCAGGTCCTTGATGCCGCGGCTGGTCAGGTAGCGGTTGAACCGCGCCTGGTAGATCGCGGAGATCGGCCCGAGGCCCATCGAGACGGTGGGGAACTCCCACAGCCACGGCAGCCGGCGCGGGTGCGGATACGACGGCAGCCCGTTGCCGCCGGCCTCGCGGCGGAAGTTGTCGAGCTGCTCCTCGCCGAGCCGGCCGTCGAGGAAGGCGCGGGCGTAGATGCCGGGGGAGGCGTGGCCCTGGACGTAGAGCTGGTCGCCCGAGCCGTCGGCCTCCTTGCCCTTGAAGAAGTGGTTGAAGCCGGTCTCGTACAGCCAGGCGGCGGAGGCGAAGGTGGCGATGTGGCCGCCGACGCCGTACTTGCTGCCGCGGGTCACCATCGCCGCCGCGTTCCAGCGGTTCCAGGCGGTGATCCGCTGCTCCAGCTCCTCGTCACCGTCGACCACGGGCTCGTCGGCGGTGGGGATGGAGTTGACGTAGTCGGTCTCCAGGAGCTTCGGCAGGGCGAGGCCGGCGCCCTCGGCGCGCTCCAGGGTGCGGCGCATCAGGTACGCGGCACGGTGCGGCCCGGCCGCCTGGGTGACGGCGTCCAGGGAGGCCTGCCATTCGGCGGTCTCCTCGGGGTCGCGGTCCGGGAGCTGGTCGAGCTCGCTCGGCTGGATGGCTTCGGGGTCGGTCATGTCGCCGCCTTCCTCAGTCGAAGGGGGTTCCCTCATCGGCAAGGGGTGCTGGGGGTTGCCCTAGGTCTTTGGCAGGACAGGGCAGCTGGGCTCTGGTGCTGTGACACCGTGCGGCTTCCGCCGCGTGGCCCGTCCGCGACTGTAACTCCCTGATCGATGATCGATCAAAGGGTTGAGGGGCAAAACTTCTCGATCACGAGAAAGTCGGCACGGGGTGCCTCCGGCGGTGGCACGGGGTGACCTTGGTGTTGGCGGTTCGTGCAGGTGAGCGCGGTAGGGCTCGGGTGCTTCGGTGGTGTGGCCACCGCGGGTCCGCCGTGGCTGACCGCGCAGTTCCCCGCGCCCCTTCCAGAGGCGCGGGGAACTGCCGCAGGATCAGGGGGTCTGGGGGCGCGGCCCCCAGGGTCGGCTAGGGCCGCGGGGCACACCCGAGCACGTGGGACTTCACGATCTCGGGGATCCTCGGATCACGTCGGCGGAACGCCGCGACCAGCTCCTCGTGTTCCTCCGCGTACGACTGCTGCACCGTCCCCAGCCACCGTATCGACAGCGCCGTGAACACCTCGATCCCCAGCCCCTCCCACGTGTGCAGGAGGACCGAGTTGCCCGCGGCCCGCACCAGCTCCCGGTGGAACCCCACCGTGTGCCGCACCTGCCCCGTCCCGTCGGACACCCGGTCGGCCTCGTACAGCGCCGCGACATGCGGCTCCAGCGCCGAGCAGTCCTCCGCGAGCCGCTCCGCCGCCAGCTCCGCCGCGATGGCCTCCAGGCCGGCCCGCACCGGGTAGCTCTCCTCCAGGTCGGCCGCCGTCAGGTTCCGCACCCGGACGCCCTTGTTCGGCGCCGACTCGATCAGCCGCAGCGACTCCAGCTCCCGCAGCGCCTCCCGGACCGGGGTCTGGCTGACCTCCAGCTCGGTGGCGATCCGCCGCTCCACGATCCGCTCGCCCGGCTGCCAGCGCCCGCTGATGATCCCCTCCAGGATGTGCTCGCGGATCTGCTCGCGGAGCGAGTGGACGACGGGGGCGGTCATGTGGGCTCCTTCGGGAGGGGCCCTTCACGGCCCCTGGGGCGACTGACGTTGAGAAACAATACGGCCGTCACCGCGAGCCGGCAGGGCGCACGGGGGCGCTTTGACGCAGGTGAGACGAGACTTACACGGCGTGCCCGGATCGAAACGCGGCGGTGCCCCCGTCCGGAGGGTTCCGGGCGGGGGCACCGTACAGGCCCGAAGGCGCGAGGACTGCGCGGGGACTACAGGCCCAGCTCGACCTCGAACTCGCCCGCCTCCAGGATGGCCTTGACCGCCGTCAGGTAACGGGCGGCGTCGGCACCGTCCACCAGACGGTGGTCGTAGGACAGGGTCACGTACGTCATGTCGCGGACGCCGATGACCGTGCCCTCCTCCGTCTCGATGACGGCCGGGCGCTTGACCGTGGCGCCGATGCCGAGGATCGCGACCTGGCCCGGCGGCACGATGATCGTGTCGAAGAGCGCACCGCGCGACCCGGTGTTGCTGATGGTGAAGGTCCCGCCGGACAGCTCGTCCGGAGTGATCTTGTTGGCGCGGACCTTGCCCGCCAGCTCGGCCGTGGCCTTGGCGACACCGGCGATGTTGAGGTCACCGGCGTTCTTGATGACCGGGGTCATCAGGCCCTTCTCGGAGTCCACCGCGATACCGATGTGCTCGGTGTCGAAGTAGGTGATGGTCCCCTCGGCCTCGTTGATCCTGGCGTTGATGGCCGGGTGGGCCTTCAGCGCCTGCGCGGCGGCCTTGACGAAGAACGGCATCGGCGAGAGCTTCACGCCCTCACGGGCCGCGAACGAGTCCTTCGCCCTGGCACGCAGCTTCATCAGCCGCGTGACGTCGACCTCGACGACCGACGACAGCTGCGCCTGCTCGCGCAGCGCCTTGACCATGTTGTCGCCGATGACCTTGCGGATGCGCGGCATCTTGACGGTCTGGCCGCGCAGCGGGGAGGCCTCCAGGACGGGGGCCTTCTTCGCGGCGGGCGCGGCGGCGGCAGCGGGGGCCGGGGCGGCCTTCGCCGCCTCGGCGGCGGCGATGACGTCCTGCTTGCGGATCCGGCCGCCGACGCCGGTGCCCTTGACGGTCGACAGGTCGACGCCGTTCTCGCCGGCGAGCTTGCGCACCAGCGGGGTGACGTACGCACCGTCGTCCACCGGCTGCGCGGCGGCCGGGGCGGCGGGCGCGGCGGCGGCCGGAGCCGGAGCCGGAGCGGGAGCCGCGGGCGCCTGCGGGGCCGGGGCGGCCGGAGCCGGCGCGGCGGGGGCGGCCGGAGCCGGGGCCGGGGCCGGGGCGGCCTGCGCGGGAGCCGGGGCCGGCTCGGGCTGCGCGGGGGCCGGGGCGGGCTCGGGCTGGGCCGGGGCCGCGGGGGCGGCCGGGGCGGCGGCGGGCGCGGCACCGGCGGCACCGATGACGGCGAGCTTGGCGCCGACCTCGGCGGTCTCGTCCTCGCCGACCACGATCTCCAGCAGGGTGCCGGAGGCAGGGGCGGGGATCTCGGTGTCGACCTTGTCCGTCGACACCTCCAGCAGCGGCTCGTCGGCCTCGACGCTGTCACCGACCGACTTCAGCCAGCGGGTGACGGTGCCCTCGGTGACGGACTCGCCGAGCGCGGGCAGGACCACGTCCGTGCCCTCGGCGGAGCCGCCACCGCTCTGGCCGGCGGCGGCCTCGGCGGTGGGAGCGGGCGCCGGGGCGGCCTGCTCGGTGGACGGCGCGGCAGGGGCCGGCTCGGGGGCGGGCTCGGCGACCTGCTCGGCCTGCGGGGCCTGCTCGGCGGCCGGGGCCTCGGCGGGGGCGCCGCTGCCGTCGTCGATCAGCGCCAGTTCGGCGCCGACCTCGACGGTCTCGTCCTCGGCGACCTTGATGGAGGACAGCACGCCGGAGGCGGGCGCCGGGATCTCGGTGTCGACCTTGTCGGTCGAGACCTCGAGCAACGGCTCGTCGGCCTCGACGCGCTCACCCTCGGCCTTCAGCCAACGGGTGACGGTGCCCTCGGTGACGCTCTCGCCGAGCGCCGGAAGGGTTACGGAAACCGCCATGGTTTCGGTTGCTCCTTACGAAATTGCGGAAAGTCAGTGTCGTCGCGCCCAGTGACCGGGTGAGGTCAGTCGTGGGAGTGCAGGGGCTTTCCGGCGAGCGCCAGGTGTGCCTCGCCCATCGCCTCGTTCTGCGTGGGGTGCGCGTGGATGAGCTGGGCCACCTCGGCCGGCAGCGCCTCCCAGTTGTAGATCAGCTGGGCCTCGCCGACCTGCTCGCCCATGCGGTCGCCCACCATGTGGACGCCGACCACGGCACCGTCCTTGACCTGCACGAGCTTGATCTCGCCCGCGGTCTTGAGGATCTTGCTCTTGCCGTTGCCCGCCAGGTTGTACTTCAGGGCGACGACCTTGTCCGCACCGTAGATCTCCTTGGCCTTGGCCTCGGTGATGCCGACAGAGGCGACCTCGGGGTGGCAGTACGTCACCCGCGGCACGCCGTCGTAGTCGACCGGGACGGTCTTGAGGCCGGCGAGCCGCTCCGCCACCAGGATGCCCTCGGCGAAGCCGACGTGCGCGAGCTGGAGGGTGGGGGCGAGGTCACCGACGGCGGAGATGGTGGGGACGTTGGTCCGCATGTACTCGTCGACGAGGACGAATCCGCGGTCCATCGCGACGCCGGCCTCCTCGTAGCCGAGGCCCTGCGAGACCGGGCCGCGGCCGATGGCGACGAGGAGGACCTCGGCCTCGAACTCCTTGCCGTCGGCGAGGGTGACCTTCACGCCGTCCTGGGTGTACTCGGCCTTCTGGAAGAAGGTGCCCAGGTTGAACTTGATGCCCCGCTTGCGGAAGGCGCGCTCCAGGAGCTTGGAGCTGTTCTCGTCCTCGACCGGCACGAGGTGCTTGAGGCCCTCGATGATCGTGACGTCGGTGCCGAAGGACTTCCACGCGGAGGCGAACTCGACGCCGATGACGCCGCCGCCCAGCACGATCGCGGACTTCGGCACCCGGTCCAGCACGAGGGCGTGGTCGGAGGAGATGATCCGGTCGCCGTCGATCTCCAGGCCCGGCAGCGTCTTCGGCACGGAGCCGGTCGCCAGCAGGACGTGGCGGCCCTGGACGCGCTGGCCGTTGACGTCGACGGAGGTCGGCGAGGAGAGCCGGCCCTCGCCCTCGATGTAGGTCACCTTGCGCGAGGCGATGAGACCCTGCAGGCCCTTGTAGAGGCCCGAGATCACCTCGTCCTTGTACTTGTGCACCGCGGCCACGTCGATGCCCTCGAACGTGGCCTTGACGCCGAACTGCTCGCTCTCACGGGCCTGGTCGGCGATCTCGCCCGCGTGCAGCAGGGCCTTGGTGGGGATGCACCCCTTGTGCAGGCAGGTACCGCCGACCTTGTCCTTCTCGATCAGGGCGACGTCCAGGCCCAGCTGAGCCCCGCGCAGGGCCGCGGCGTACCCACCGCTGCCACCGCCGAGGATCACTAGGTCGAAAACGGTGCTGGCGTCGTTCGCCACGTCACGTCCTCCATGCATGTGCGCCACGCCGGTCTCCAGTGACCGGTCGGCGGCTGGTGTCCGGCCGCTCTTTGTTCTCGGCCCTATGGGTGGGCCCTGTCCTGCCGGGCTCCATCTTCGCACCTGTGAGAGTCGAAAGAGACGTGGGGCAGGTGTGTGAGACGTCCCACGTTCCCTTCCCGCCCCCACCGTGCGACCCACTTCTCGGCAGCGCCGCCAGGGGCGCGGGGCTGTGTCGACGCGCGGCTCTGCCGCGTGGGCGCGGCAAGCCGCGACGGACCCGCACTCGCCACATTCACCCGCGCCCCCACCCCCGTAGGCGCCCCTAGCCCAGTTCGCCCGCGGCCGCCAGTTCGGCGACGCGTACCAGGGTCCGCACGGCCGTCCCCGTGCCGCCCTTCGGCGTGTACCCGAACGGTCCGCCCTCGTTGAAGGCCGGCCCCGCGATGTCGAGGTGGGCCCACGCGATGCCCTCGCCGACGAACTCGCGCAGGAACAGCCCGGCCACGAGACCGCCGCCCATCCGCTCCCCCATGTTGGCGATGTCGGCGGTCGCGGAGTCCATGCCCTTGCGCAGGTGCTCCGGCAGCGGCATCGGCCACGCCGGCTCCCCGACCTCCTCCGCCGCCTCGTGCACCGCGGAGCGGAACGCGTCGTCGTTGGCCATGACGCCGTACGTCCGGCTGCCCAGCGCCAGCATCATCGCCCCGGTCAGCGTCGCCACGTCGATGATCGCGTCCGGCTTCTCCTGCGAGGCCGCCCACAGCGCGTCGGCGAGCACGAGCCGGCCCTCGGCGTCGGTGTTGAGCACCTCCACCGTCTTGCCGCTGTACATGCGCAGCACGTCACCCGGACGCGTGGCGGAGCCCGACGGCATGTTCTCGGCCAGCGCCAGCCAGCCGGTCACGTTGACCTCCAGGCCCAGGCGCGCGGCTGCGACGACCGCGGCGAACACGGCGGCGGCACCGGCCATGTCGCACTTCATCGTCTCGTTGTGCCCGGCGGGCTTGAGCGAGATGCCGCCCGAGTCGTAGGTGATGCCCTTGCCGACGAAGGCCAGGGACTTCGTCGCCTTGGACGAGGTGTACGACAGCTTCACGAGCCGCGGCCCGGCGGCCGACCCGGCGCCGACGCCGAGGATGCCGCCGTAGCCGCCCTTGACCAGCGCCTTCTCGTCGAGCACCTGCACCTTGATGCCGTGCTCCTTCGCCGCGGCCTGCGCGACGGCCGCGAACGCCTCGGGGTTGAGGTCGTTCGGCGGGGTGTTGACCAGGTCGCGGGCGCGGTTCAGCTCCTCGGCGACCGCCGCGGCACGCTCGACCGCGGCCTTGTACGCCTTGTCGCGGGGCTTGCCGCCCAGCAGCGCGGCCTCCGCCAGCGGGCCCTTGCCGCTCTTGGCCCCGGCGTCCTTGCCGGTCTCCTTGTACGCGTCGAAGGAGTACGCGCCCAGCAGCACGCCCTCGGCGACCGCGCCGGCGTCGGCGGCATCGGCGAGGGGGAGGGCGAAGGCGGCCTTCTTCGCACCGGTCAGGGCGCGGGCGGCGACACCGGCGGCCCGGCGCAGCGCCTCGCCGTCGTAGCCGGCGTCCTCGCCGGGCTGGGCGCCCAGGCCCACCGCGATGACGAGCGGCGCCTTGAAACCGGAGGGCGCGGGCAGCTTCGTCACCTCGCCCTCACCGCCGGAGGCGCCGAGGGTCTCCAGGACGGCGGCGAGCCGGCCGTCGTACGCCTTGTCCACGGCCTCGGCGCCCGGTGCCACGACCAGGGACCCGGACCGGGATGCCGCGCCCTTGGCGACACCGATGACGATCGCGTCGGCCCGCAGGCCGGGCACCGCGGCGGTGGAGAGAGTGAGAGCAGTCACGGTGGTGAAATCTCGCTTCCGTGTGAAGTCCTGGATGGCCGAATGCGGGTGGGTCGACCGGGTCCGACAACCGACCCTGGATCCCTCCTGCGATGCGGTCTCCGCCCGGTGGGGCGAACACCCGCCACGAGCCTACGCTCGCGCCCGCTCCGGCCCTCGCCCACGGGGCCGGGGTTCCGTACGGGACGGGCGACTGAGGTCATCCCCGGCACGGGACGCCGCCCGGTCCTGCCGTCCGCCGCGCCGGGCACGAACCGCCCATCGGCCGCTTCCGCGCCGACTCCCGCCCGCCGGGGCCGGGTTCGACCGCAGGGAGTACGCCCCGGACACCCGGCGCGCGCCCCCAGCCTCACGTTTCGGCACAGCTAGCCCAGCACCAGCACGACCAGCGCCGTCGTCGCCGCCGTCTCCGCGACCCCGCCGAAGACGTCCCCGGTGACCCCGCCGAACCGGCGCACGCAGTGCCGCAGCAGCACCTCCGCGACCCCGGCGGCGACCAGCACGGCGAGCCCCGAGCGCAGGGCGTCGTACGGCCCGAGGAGCGCGCCCGCCGCCCCGGCGGCCACCGTGACGGCGGCGGCCGCCCCCAGCGCGGCCCCCGTCGGGACCACCCCGGCGACCGCCGCGCCCAGCCCCTCCGGGCGGGCCGCCGGTACGCCGGACCGGGCGGCGAGGGTGAGCGCGAGGCGGGCGGCGGTCGCCGAGACCACGGCGGCCAGCGCGCCCCGCGTCCAGGAGGCGTCGTAGGCCTGCGCGAGGGCCGCCACCTGGGCGAGGAGCACGAAGACGAGGGCGAGGACGCCGAACGGCCCGATGTCCGACTGCTTCATGATCCGCAGCGCGTCCTCGGCGGGCCTGCCGCTGCCGAGCCCGTCCGCCGTGTCGGCCAGCCCGTCCAGGTGCAGCCCGCGGGTCAGCACCGCCGGTACGGCGGCCGTGGCGACCGCGGCGAGCAGGCTCCCCGCGCCCAGCACCAGCAGCAGGAGCCCGCAGCCCGCCGCGACGGCGCCGACGGCCAGCCCGGCCGGCGGCGCGCACAGCATCCCGCCGCGCGCCGCCGCCCTGTCCCAGCGGGTCACCCGGACCGGGAACACGGTGAGCGTGCCGAAGGCGAACCGGAGGCCGTCGAGGAAGGGGGCGGGGGAGGGGGTGCTGGACACCGGCGCAGACTACCCCGCGTCACCAGGGCGTTCGCCGGACCGGGGGATAAAGTACGCATATGGGAGATTGGTGGCAGCGCAACATCATGGAGCCGGGCAAGCTGCCCCTGCTCCTCGCACTGTCCTCCTTCGTGCTGACGTTCGTGATCACCCGGGTCATCACCCGCCTGATCCGGGCCGGCAAGGGCCCCTTCGGCAACGTCAAGGCGGGCGGGGTGCACATCCACCACGTCGTCCCGGGGATTCTCCTCACCGTCGTCGGCGGCTTCGGCGCGGTCGCGGGCGGCCGGCACGGATTCGGCTCCGCGCTCGCGGCGGTGGTCTTCGGCATCGGAGTGGGCCTGGTCCTCGACGAGTTCGCGCTGATCCTGCACCTCGACGACGTCTACTGGACCGAGGAGGGCCGGCAGAGCGTGGAGGTCGTGGTGGTCACCGCGGCCCTGGTCGGCCTGGTCCTCGCCGGGTTCACGCCGTTCGGCGTCGACGGCATGTCCCAGGACGAGTTGCAGGACCGGGCCAACGTCATCACGACCGTCGCCGGGAACTTCGTCTTCTCCCTGCTCGCCCTCGCCAAGGGCAAGGTCCGGCTCGCGGTCTTCGGCGTGATCATCCCCCTGATCGCGGTCATCGGCGCGGTCCGCCTGGCCCGCCCCGGCTCGGCCTGGGACCGCCGCTTCTACACCAGCCGCCCCCGCGCCCGGGCCCGTTCCCGCCTCCGCGCCTACCACCACGACCGCCGCTGGTCGGGCCCCCGCCGAACCTTCCAGAACTGGATCGCAGGCCGCCCGGACGACTCATCCCCGACGTGACCGCGGGCAGTCGTGCCTCCCCCAGTGCCGGAACGGCCCGGGAGGTACCCCCGGGCGGCACCGGTGGGCGCTGGGGGCCCTCCGGGGGAGGCGCCCGGCCGGCGCCGGGCAAGCGGAACCCACCCCCGCCCAGCCCAGACCCCGGGCGCCTACCCGGCCGACGCGGCCTCGGCACCGTCTCCAGGGACGGGCAACTCCGCCGCCAGCGCGGCGGCGGCCTGCACCAGGGGCAACGCCAGCAGACCCCCCGCCCCCTCACCCACCCGAACCCCCGGCACCACCAACGGCTCCAACGTCATCCGGTCCAACGCCTTCGCCTGCCCCGGCTCCCCACTGTCGTGCGACGCCAGCCACCAGTCCGGCGCCCGGAACGCCACCCGCTGCCCCACCAGCGCGCACGCGGCCGTCACGACCCCGTCCAGAATCACCGGCACCTTCCGCACCGCACACTGCAGCAAGAACCCCGTCATGGCGGTGAGATCCGCACCCCCCACCGTCGCGAGCAACTGCAGCTGATCCCCCAGCACCGGCCGCGCCCGCCGCAGCGCGTCCCGGATCGCCGCACACTTCCGCATCCACGCCAGATCGTCGATCGGCGCCCCGCCCCGCCCGGTGACCACCGACGCGTCGGTCCCGCACAGCGCCGCGACCAGCACCCCCGCCGCCGTCGTCCCGCCCACGCTCACATCGCCCAGCACCACCAGATCGGTACCGGAGTCGGCCTCCTCGTCGGCCACCGCCATCCCCGCCCGGAAGGCCGCCTCGGCCTCCTCCAGGGTCAGCGCGTCCTCGACGTCGATCCGCCCGTTCGCCCGCCGCACCCGGTGCCGTACGACGTCGGCCGGCAGCGCCTCCGGGTCGCAGTCCAGGGCCATGTCCACGATCCGTACCGGCACCCCGAGCCGCCGGGCGAGCACGGACACCGGACGCCCGCCCTCCAGGACCTCGCGCACCAGCTCGACCGCGCCGCTCGGCGGCCGGGCCGACACCCCCAGCTCGGCGATCCGGTGATCGCCGGCGAAGAGCAGCACCCGGGGCTTTCCGACGGGCCGCACCGGTACCGCGGACTGCGCCGCGGCCAGCCATTCGCCCAGCTCGTCCAGGCGGCCCAGCGCGCCGGGCGGCACGGCCTGCCGCTCCCGGCGCGCCTCGGCGTCGCGGCGTACCCCGCCGTCGGGACGCTCGATCAGATCGGTGAAGTCGTCGAGATTCAGCGAGCTCATTCGCCGAACAGTACCGGCCCCGGTCGAACACCACGGCGGGCCCGCCCGCAGCACGCCAAGGCGGCGTCGTTGCACCCCGGAACGCGCTCACGTACGTAACGTTTTGCGTGCTTTGTCCACAGGCCGTCAAAGCCCACGCCGGGAGCCACCCATGTCCGCACCCCCCACCCCGTCCCCCTCCGTTCCCCCCGCCCCCTCCGTACCGCCCGTCCCCGGCTACGGCCCGCGCCGCGCGGACTGCCCCTGGTGCGGCTCGCGGCGCCTGCGCGGCCGCCCCCGCCCGCGCCCCGAGGCGCCGCTCCAGGGCGACCCCGGCCGGTCCGTGCTGGAACGGTGCGCCGACTGCCGCCACGTCTTCCGCAACCCGCCCCTCACCCCCGGCCCCGAACACCCCCTGGTCCGGGCCGGCGTGCGCCTCAGACACGCCTCGGCCGCCCGCGCGATGCTCCGCCGCTGCCCCGAGCCCGAGAGCTGGCTCGACGTCGGCACCGGCGACGCCGACTTCCCCCGCACCGCCCGCGCCTACTTCCCGTACACCGCCTTCGACGGCCTCGACCCCACCCACCGCGTCCTGCGCGCCCGGGCCGTGGAGCGCGTGGAGGAGGCGTACGTCGGCCGGCTGACGGACCCGCACATCGCGGCCCGGCTGCGGGCCCGCTACGACGTCGTCAGCCTCTTCCACCACCTCGAACGCGTCCCCGACCCCCGCGCCGAACTGCGCGCCGCGCTGCGGGTGCTGCGCCCCGGCGGCCATCTCCTGCTCGACGTGGCCGACCCGCGCCGCCTGTGCGGCCCGCCCCCCGGCAGCCCCTCGCGTCCGGCGGGCCCGGCCGTCGAACTGGCCGCCCAGGGCTGCACGGTGCTCACCAGCGCCCGGAGCCACCGCATCGTCGCGCGCAAGGACGCGTCAGCCGCGTAGCACCAGCGCCTGTCCCGCCACCACGAGCAGCACCTGCTCGCACTCGTTCGCGAACGCCGCGTTCAGCCGCCCGAGTTCGTCCCGGTAGCGGCGGCCCGACGCGGTGGCCGGGACGATGCCCGAACCCACCTCGTTCGAGACCGCCACGACCGTGCGCCGGGTGGCCCGCACCGCGTCCGTCAGCTCCCGCACCCGCTCCCGCAGGGCCCGTTCGCCCCCGTCGGCCCACTCCGCGTCGTCCCACGCCCCCACCGCGTCCATCGCGTCCGTCAGCCACAGCGACAGGCAGTCGATCAGCAGCGGCGGCCCCTCGTCCTCCAGCAGCGGCACCAGATCGCAGGTCTCGGCCGTACGCCAGGACCCCGGGCGCCGCTCCCGGTGCGCGCCGACGCGCGAGGCCCACTCGGTGTCGCCGCCGCGCGAGCCGCCGGTCGCGACGTACAGCACGCCGGGGAAGGACTCCAGCCGCCGCTCGGCCTCCACCGACTTCCCCGACCGGGCGCCGCCCAGCACCAGGGTGCGCCGCGGCACGTCCGGTACGTCCTCGTAGGCGCCCACCGCCAGGGTCGTGCCGTCCGGCACCGCCCGCGCCCCGGCCGCCGCGAGGCGCCGGGCCAGCTCCCGGCCCTGCGGGACGTCGTGGTCCAGGTGGACGGCGACGACGTCTGTCGTCGGGCCCACCGCGCCCACCGCCCGCAGCCTCGCCAGCGCGTCCGGCCGCCCCACCACGTCCGCGAGGACCAGGTCGTACGGCTCGGCGGGCTCCTCCAGGCCGGCCGGGGAGCCGCCCGGCGGCACGTACAGCAGCCGGCCGCCGTCCGGCCCCGTCACGGCGTACCCCGTGCCCGGCGCGTCCAGGGCCACCGCCCGCACCCGGTGCCCGGTCAGCAGCGCCAGCTCCCGCCCGTCCGGCACCCGGCCCGGCTGTGGCAGCCCCGCCGGCACCTCCACGGCGGGCCCGTCGTGCGGGTGGGAGAGCAGCACCTGCCGTACGCCGGCCAGGGAGTGCCCGGCCCGCGCGGCGGCGAACGCGGCGCCGGGCGTCAGGTCGAGCAGCAGCGCCCCGTCCACCAGCAGCGCGGTCGCCGCGCGCGCGTTCTCGCCCTGGGCGGCGGCACAGGCCGCGCAGGGGCAGTCGGGGCGGGGGAGTCCCGCGGGGGCACCGGTGCCGAGCAGAGTCACGTCCACGCACCGATTTTCGCCGGTCGCCGGGTGACGTGCGCGCCCGAGCCCCCGCGCGTCCTTCCCACCGTCCTTCCCGGCTTTCGACGGTGCGGCCCGCTCAGCGCATAGGCTGCGGGCGGGGACCGGACCAAGATCCCGGCCCCGCACGGCAGGTGCTCACCGCTTGGAACAGCTTGGAGGCGTACATGGCGGCATGGACGTGGCGGTTCGAGAAGACCGACGGGACGGAGGTCCCGCCCGCGGTGGAGCCCGAGGAGTTCACCACGCAGGGGGACGCCGAGTCCTGGATCGGGGAGTACTGGAAGGACCTCAAGGAGGGCGGCGCCGACCAGGTGCGGCTCTTCGAGGACGCCACCGAGATCTACGGCCCGATGAGCCTGCACGCCGAGGAGGCCGGAGCCTGACCGGCGGCCGGGGCGCGCCCGCCCCGGCGTGACGGGGGCCGGTGCGCCCCCGTCATCCCCTCACTGCTCGCCGAGCGTCACCTCGGCGGTGCGACGGTCACCGTCACGGGTGTACGTCACCTTCGTCCGGTCGCCCGGCGCCATCGACGCCAGCGCCTCGGCCAGGGAGGTGATGGTGGTGATGTCCGTGTCGCCGACCTTGACGATGACGTCCCCGGCCCGGAGCCCGGCGTCGGCGGCGGCCCCGCCGTCGTTCACCTCGACGACGGCGACGCCCGAGGGCCGGTAGCCGTTGTCGACGACCGTGCGGGCGGTGATGCCGAGCGCGGCGCGGCCCGAGTCGGTGACCCGGCCGTCCCTGACGATCTGGTCGGCGACCGTCTTCACCATCGACGCCGGGATCGCGAACCCGATGCCGGGCGCCGCGCTGTCCCCGAGGCCGGGGTCGGTCGCCGCGAGCGTCGGGATGCCGATGACCTGCCCGTCGAGGTTCACCAGGGCGCCGCCGCTGTTGCCGGGGTTGATGGCGGCGGAGGTCTGCACCATGTTCGCGAGGGTGGCGCCGGTACCGCCCCCGCCGTCCGCGCCGCCCTCGGTGACGGTCCGCCCGGTCGCCGAGACGATGCCCTGCGTCACGCTGGAGGACAGCCCGAGCGGCGAGCCCATCGCCAGCACGATCTGCCCGACGGCGACCTTCGCGGAGTCACCGAACCGGGCGCCCTTCATCCCGCCGGGCACCCGGTCCAGCCTGATCACGGCGAGGTCCTGCTCGGGATACGACGAGACCAGCCTGGCCCCGAGATCGCCCTCGGCCCGCGCGGTCGTCACCCGGAAGCTCCTGGCGTCCCCCACGACATGGGCGTTGGTGACGATGTGCCCCTTGTCGTCGTACACGACCCCCGACCCGAGCGAGTCCCCCGCCTGGATCTGCACCACGGAGGGCAGCACGTCCTCGATGACCCGCACGTAGTCGTCCTGAAGCTCGTTCGCCGCCCGAGGCGCGGCGGCCCGCTCGGTGGTCCCCCGCCCACCCGTCCCACCGGCCCCGGAACACCCGGCCACGACGGACAACGCCCCCAACACCAGGACCACACGCACCCGAAAGCGATTCATGCCCCGAGTCTCCCGGCACCCGGACATTCCGGCCCCCTGCGAACCCCCGAACGGGCGCCCACCACAAGCCGCCGACGGCGCGGCGCCCCCGCAGGCGAGTCAACCTCTTGGCCGACGTCGACGGGTGCGCGGGTGGGCCGAGACGGCCGCAGGCCGCTAGCCGCGTACCCCGCACAGGTGCAGCAGCGCCGCCACCCCCCGGTACGGGTCCGTGCGCCCGGCCCGTTCCTCCGCCGCCAGCAGCGCGTCGAGGTCGTCCGGCACCGGCGCGCCGTCAGGTGCCGTGTCCGTGAAGACCCGCACCCCGTACCACGTGTGCAACGGCGCCCCGATCCCCGCGAGCTTCGCCGTCAGCGTCGCCAGCCGGTCCGCGCGGACGTCCAGACCGAGCCGGTTGCGATACGCCGTCGTGTCGAAGGCGGCGAGCGCCCCGCCCCAGTCCCCGTACAGCCCCGGCCGCATCGCGAGCGCGTCGCCGTTGCGGACCAGCAGCGACAGCAGGCCGCCCGGCGCCAGCATCCGCGCCAGCCCCGCCAGCACGGGGTCGGGCTCCTCGACGTACATGAGCACCCCGTGGCACAGCACCACGTCGAAGCTGCCCGGCAGGAAGTGCACACCGGTGTCCCGGCCGTCGCCCTCGATGATCCGCATCCGCTCCCGGATGCCCTCCGGCTGGCCCGCGAGGGCCTCCCGCGCCGCGGCGATCATCGTCGCGTCCCGTTCCAGCCCGGTCACCTGGTGCCCGGCCCGTGCCAGCCGCAGCGCCTGGGTTCCCTGGCCCATGCCGACGTCCAGGACCCGCAGCCGCCTGCCGACCGGGAACCGCCCGACCAGCTGCTCGTCGAGCTGCCGGGCCACCAGCTCCTGCCGTACGACGTCCCGCAGCGCGCCCAGCCCGTTCAGCCAGGCATCCGCCGCGCCCCCGGTGAAAGGCGTCGTGCTCAGGGCCGCTCCCCGCGCTTGACCTGGGGCTTGGGCAGCCGCAGCCGGCGCATCTGGAGGGAGCGCATCAGCCCGTAGGCCACCGCGCCGCGGGCGCGCTCGCCCGGGAAGCGCTGGGCGATCTGCTTGCGCAGCCGGAAGCCGTTGACGATCGAGTCCAGCACGATCAGGACGATCACGATCAGCCACAGCAGCAGCGCGATGTTCTGGAGCGAGCCCACCCGCACCATGCTGAGCACCAGGATGACCACGGCCATCGGCAGGAAGTACTCCGCGATGTTGAACCGCGAGTCGATGAAGTCGCGCGCGAACTTGCGGACCGGGCCCTTGTCACGGGCCGGCAGATACCGCTCGTCGCCCTTCGCCAGCGCCTCGCGCTGCCGCGCCATCGCGGTCCGGCGCTCCTCGCGCGAACGCTTGGCGGCGTCCTTGCGCGTCATCGGCGTGGTGGCGACGCTGCGGCGCTGGGACTGGGCCGCACTGCGCTTGGGCGTCGGCCTCCCCTTCGGGGCCTGCGGGTCACGGGGCTGCTTGGAGTCGGTCACCGGCGCGCTGACGGCGCTCGGGGCCTTCTCTTCCTTGGCACGGCTACGGAACACAAGACCCAAGGGTACGGGGTGCCGGGGTGTGGACCCCATTGCGGCGGGGAACGATCCGGCAACGCCGGACGTCTTTAGGGGGACAGAGGGGACGTTGCGTACGGCCCAGAAGAACGGGTCATTCCGGGCAACCCCGGGGAGCACCTACTCCTCGCGCCGGACCGGGAGCGTACGCAGTCGTCCTTGGGGATGAGCGCATCCGTCCCCGAACAGTGCGGTAATGGACGCAGGCCCCGTACTGTGGGTTCTGTTGTAGTCGCTGGAGCTGGAGTCGGCCAGAAGGGGGCGCGCGAAGCCCATGAGCGGTGTCATGAAGCGTATGGGGATGATCTTCCGCGCGAAGGCCAACAAGGCCCTTGACCGGGCCGAGGACCCGCGCGAAACCCTCGATTACTCGTACCAGAAACAGCTGGAGCTGCTCCAGAAGGTGCGCCGCGGCGTCGCCGACGTGGCGACCAGCCGCAAGCGCCTGGAGCTGCAGCTCAACCAGCTCCAGTCCCAGTCGGGCAAGCTGGAGGACCAGGGCCGCAAGGCGCTGGCGCTCGGCCGCGAGGACCTGGCCCGCGAGGCCCTGTCGCGGCGCGCCGCGCTCCAGCAGCAGGTCACCGACCTGGAGACCCAGCACGCCACTCTCCAGGGCGAGGAGGAGAAGCTCACCCTGGCGGCCCAGCGGCTCCAGGCCAAGGTGGACGCCTTCCGCACCAAGAAGGAGACCATCAAGGCCACTTACACGGCCGCCCAGGCGCAGACCCGCATCGGCGAGGCGTTCTCCGGCATCTCCGAGGAGATGGGCGACGTCGGCCTGGCCATCCAGCGTGCCGAGGACAAGACCGCCCAGCTCCAGGCCCGCGCCGGCGCCATCGACGAGCTGCTCGCCTCCGGCGCCCTCGACGACCAGTCCGGCATGCACAAGGACGACATCCAGGCCGAGCTGGACCGCCTCTCCGGTGGTACGGATGTGGAGCTGGAACTCCAGCGCATGAAGGCCGAGCTGGCCGGGGGCTCCTCCGCCGACCGGCAGGCCCTCGAAGGCGGCCAGGGACAGGGCCAGAGCCAGTCCCAGCAGCAGCCGCAGGACACTCCGCGCTTCGACAAGCAGTAGCCCACGCCGAGGAGGGCGACATGATCGTACGGATCATGGGGGAGGGGCAGCTGACCCTGGCCGACGGCCGGCTGCCCGAGCTGAACAGGCTGGACGACGAACTCCTGGCCGAGATGGAGAACGGCGACGGTCCGGGCTTCCGCGCGACCCTCCAGGCCCTCCTGGCCAAGGTCCGCGAGCTGGGCGAGCCCCTCCCGGAGGACTCCCTGGAGCCCTCCGACCTCATCCTTCCGTCCCCGGACGCCACCCTGGAGGAGGTCCGGGAGCTCCTGAGCGACGGCGGCCTGATCCCGGACAGCGCGTGAAGCACCCGGCTCCGACCCACTCCGGCCACGTCAGTCGCCCCAGCCACCGAAAAGCCCTGTGAGCACCCTCGCCCGCGCCCGCCACGGCATCCACGAACACCCTTTCGCCCTCGACGCGACCATCGCCGCCGCCGTCCTGGCGTGCATGGTCTGCGGCTCCTTCGTGGACTCCCACGGCCCCCAGGGCGTCACCTGGAGCCTGCGCACCCTCGACGTGCTCAGCCTCCTCCTCATGGCGGCCGGCGCCGCCGCGCTCGTCTTCCGCCGCCGCGCCCCGCTGACGGTCCTCGTCGTCACGGGGGCCGTCTCCGTCGTCGAGAGCGTCACCGGCGAACCCCGCGCCCCCGTCGTCATGTCGGCGGTGATCGCCCTCTACACCGTCGCCGCCGCCACCGACCGCCCCACCACCTGGCGGGTCGGCCTGCTCACCATGACGGTGCTTACCGGCACCGCCATACTCGCCGGCCCGCTGCCCTGGTACGCGCAGGAGAACCTCGGCGTCGTCGCCTGGACCGGCATCGGCGCCACCGCCGGGGACGCGGTCCGCAGCCGGCGCGCCTTCGTGCAGGCCATTCAGGACCGGGCCGAGAAGGCCGAGCGCACCCGCGAGGAGGAGGCCCGCCGCCGCGTCGCCGAGGAGCGGCTGCGCATCGCCCGCGACCTGCACGACGTGGTCGCCCACCACATCGCCCTGGTCAACGTGCAGGCCGGCGTCGCCTCCCACGTCATGGACAAGCGGCCCGACCAGGCCAAGGAGGCCCTGGCCCACGTACGGCAGGCCAGCCGGTCCGCGCTGGACGAACTGCGGGCCACCGTCGGGCTGCTGCGCCAGTCCGGCGACCCCGAGGCGCCGACCGAGCCCGCGCCGGGACTCGCCCGCCTCGACGAACTCGTCAGCACCTTCCACCACGCCGGGCTGCACGTCGAGGTGGCCCGCGCCGACCCGGACACCGAACTGCCCGCCGCCGTCGACCTGGCCGCGTACCGGATCATCCAGGAGGCCCTGACCAACGTCCGCAAGCACGCGGGGCCGCAGGCGAAGGCCGAGGTCAGCGTCGTACGGGTGGGGCCCGACATCGAGGTCACCGTCCTCGACGACGGCTCCGGCGGGGGCGAGGCGTCCGCCGACGACTCCGCCGACGCGCCGCACAGCGGCGGCCACGGGCTGCTCGGCATGCGCGAGCGCGTCACCGCCGTCTGCGGCACCCTCACCACCGGTCCCCGGTTCGGGGGCGGCTTCCGGGTCCATGCGATCCTTCCGGTCAGAAGCCGCACCGAAGCCGCGGAGGACCCCGTATGACGATCCGTGTCCTGCTCGCCGACGACCAGGCGCTGCTGCGCAGCGCCTTCCGGGTGCTGGTCGACTCCGAGCCCGACATGGAGGTGGTGGGGGAGGCGTCCGACGGTGCCGAGGCGGCCCGGCTGGCCGGTGAACGGCAGGCCGACGTGGTGCTGATGGACATCCGCATGCCCGGCACCGACGGCCTCGCCGCCACCCGCATGATCAGCGCGGACCCGGCCCTCGCCCAGGTCCGCGTCGTCATACTGACCACCTTCGAGGTCGACGACTACGTGGTGCAGTCGCTGCGCGCGGGCGCCTCCGGATTCCTCGGCAAGGGCTCCGAGCCCGACGAACTGCTCGCCGCCATCCGGGTCGCCGCCGGCGGCGAGGCGCTGCTGTCCCCGGCCGCCACCAAGGGCCTGATCGCCCGCTTCCTCGCCCAGTCCGGCACCGACGACACCGACCGCGACCCCGCCCGCGCCGAGCGCCTGGAGTCGCTGACCGTGCGCGAGCGCGAGGTGCTGGTCCAGGTCGCCGGGGGCCTGTCCAATGACGAGATCGCCGAGCGGCTGGAGGTCAGCCCGCTCACCGTGAAGACCCACGTCAACCGGGCGATGGCCAAGCTGGGCGCCCGCGACCGCGCCCAACTGGTGGTCATCGCTTACGAGTCGGGGCTGGTCCGCCCACGGGTGGAGTGAGCCCCACCCGCGTGTACTGCGGTGGGAGTAGGCGCCGGATAAGGAATTGGGACCTGGGGGTTACCCCGCGAGGGGTGCGGATGGCGCAGGGTGTGGGGTGGGCGTACAGATGTGCCCCGTCCCCCGCCCGGCCACAGAAGAGAGACTCCGACCCATGTCCTGGCTGTCGAGATTCAGCCTCGCGCAACGGGCCCTGATAGGGCTGATGTCGATCGTCGCGCTCGTCTTCGGGGCGATCGCGATCCCCCAGCTCAAGCAGCAGCTGCTGCCCACCATCGAACTGCCCGTGGTGTCCGTGATCGCCCCCTACCAGGGCGCCTCTCCGGACGTGGTCGAGAAGCAGATCGTCGAGCCCATCGAGGACAACCTCGAAGCGGTCGACGGAGTTACGGGCGTCACCTCCACGGCCAGCGAGGGCAACGCCGTCCTCAGGGCGTCCTTCGACTACGGCCCCGACACCCAGCAGCTCGTCGCCAACGTCCAGCAGGCCGTCAACCGGGCCCGCGCCCAGCTCCCGGACGGTGTCGACCCGCAGGTCGTGGCCGGCTCCACCGACGACATCCCCACCGTCGTCCTGTCCGTCACCTCCGACAAGGACCAGCAGGCGCTCGCCGACCAGCTCGAGAAGAGCGTCGTGCCCGAGCTGGAGGACATCGACGGCGTCGGCCGGGTCACCGTCGACGGCGTCCGGGACGTCCAGGTCGCCGTCACCCCCGACGACGCGAAGCTCGCCGCCGCCGGCGTCAGCACCCAGACCCTGCTCCAGTCCCTCCAGGCGGGCGGCGCGAGCATCCCGGCCGGCTCCTTCGACGAGGGCGGCGCCAACCGCACCGTCCAGGTCGGCGGCGGCTTCACCTCGCTGGACCAGATCAAGAACCTCATGATCACCGGGCCGGGCGTGGACCAGCCCGTCCGGCTCGCCGACGTGGCCGCCGTCGCGGAGCGGGAGGCCAAGGCCGACTCCCTCACCCGGACCGACGGCAAGCCCAGCCTCGCCGTCTCGGTGACCCTGGACCACGACGGCAGCGCGGTCGCCGTCTCGAACGACGTGGAGGACAAGCTCCCCGGCCTGCGCGAGACGCTCGGCTCCGGCGCCGCCCTCACCGTCGTCAGCGACCAGGGCCCGGCCGTCTCCAAGGCCATCGAGGGTCTCACCACGGAGGGCGCGCTCGGCCTGCTCTTCGCGGTCGTCGTCATCCTCGTCTTCCTCGTCTCGATCCGCTCCACCCTGGTCACCGCCGTCTCCATCCCGCTGTCGGTGGTGCTGACGCTGATCGTCCTGTGGACGCGCGACCTCTCCCTGAACGTCCTGACCCTGGGCGCGCTGACCATCGCCATCGGCCGGGTCGTCGACGACTCGATCGTGGTGCTGGAGAACATCAGGCGGCACCTCAGCTATGGCGAGGAGCGCCAGGAGGCCATCCTCAAGGCGGTCCGCGAGGTCGCGGGCGCCGTGACGTCCTCCACCCTCACCACCGTCGCCGTGTTCCTGCCGATCGGCCTGGTCGGCGGCCTCGTCGGCCAGCTCTTCGGCTCCTTCAGCCTCACCGTCACCGTGGCGCTGCTCGCCTCGCTGCTGGTGTCGCTGACGGTCGTGCCCGTCCTGTCGTACTGGTTCGTGCGCGCCCCCAAGGGCACGCCCGAGGACGCGGACGAGGCCCGGCGCCTGGCGGAGGAGAAGGAGAGCAGGAGCCGCCTCCAGCGCTTCTACGTCCCCGTCCTGCGCTTCGCGACCCGCCGACGCCTGACCAGTGTGGCCCTCGCGGTCGTCGTGCTGATCGGCACCTTCGGCATGGCCCCGCTGCTGAAGACGAACTTCTTCGACCAGGGCGATCAGGAGGTCCTCAGCATCCAGCAGGAGCTGAAGCCCGGCACCAGCCTCGCCGCCACCGACGCCCAGGCCAGGAAGGTCGAGCAGCTCGTCGCCGGCATCGACGGCGTCAAGGACTACCAGGTGACGGTCGGCTCCTCCGGCTGGATGGCGGCCTTCGGCGGCGGCACCGACACCAATCAGGCGTCGTACCAGATCGCGCTGGAGGACTCGGCGTCCCTCGAAGACGTCCAGGACGAGATCGAGAGCGGCCTGGAGAAGCTCGACGGCATCGGCACCACCACCGTCTCCGCCGGCGACGGCTTCGGCAGCCAGGACCTCAGCGTCGTCGTCAAGGCGTCCGACCCCGAGACGCTGCGCACCGCCGCCGAGCAGGTCCGCAAGACCGTGGCCGGCCTGGACGACGTCACCGACGTCGCCAGCGACCTCTCCCAGAGCGTGCCGCGCATCTCGGTCCGGGCCAACGACCGTGCCGCCGCGGCCGGTTTCACCGACCAGACCCTCGGTGCCGCCGTCACCCAGGCGGTCCGCGGCACCACCGCCGGCAAGGCCGTCCTGGACGACACCGAGCACGACGTCGTCATCACCCCGGCCAAGCCCGCCGCCACCCTGGCCGAGCTGAAGGCGCTGCGCCTCGGCCCGGCGAAGCTCGGCGACATCGCCACCGTGGAGCTGGTGGACGCCCCCGTGTCGACCACCCGCATCGACGGCCGGCGCGCGGCCACCGTCACCGCCCGCCCCACCGGCGACAACACGGGTGCGATCAGCGCCCAGCTCCAGTCGGACATCGACGCCCTGGACCTGCCGGCCGGCGCCAGCGCCACCATCGGCGGTGTCACCGCCGACCAGGACGACGCGTTCGGGAACCTGGCCCTCGCGCTGCTCGCGGCGGTCGCGATCGTCTTCATCCTGCTGGTCGGCACGTTCCGCTCGCTGGCCCAGCCGCTGATCCTGCTGGTGTCCATCCCGTTCGCGGCGACCGGCGCGATCGGCCTGCTGGTCGTGACGGGCACCCCGCTGGGCGTCCCGGCGATGATCGGTCTGCTGATGCTCATCGGCATCGTGGTCACCAACGCGATCGTGCTGATCGACCTGATCAACCAGTACCGCAGGCAGGGCCACGGCGTCGTCGAGGCCGTCATCGAGGGCGGCCGGCACCGACTGCGGCCGATCCTCATGACGGCCCTGGCGACGATCTTCGCCCTGCTCCCGATGGCGCTCGGCGTCACCGGCGAGGGCGGCTTCATCGCCCAGCCCCTCGCGGTGGTCGTGATCGGCGGCCTGATCACGTCGACCCTGCTGACCCTCCTCCTGGTCCCGACGCTCTACGCGATGCTGGAACTCCGCAAGGAGCGCCGCGCGAAGAAGCGGGCCGCGAAGAAGGGCGGCGACGTCCCGCCGCAGGCCCCGGCCTCGGACGCGCCGGAACCGGCGAAGGTCTGAGACCCGGCGCAGCCGGCGCCTCACCTGGTCGGAGAACGGCCCGTCCCGGAGGGATTCCGGGACGGGCCGGGTGGCCGGCAGGAGCAGCGCGGGACCGAGGGGCGTCTTGCTGTCGCGTACGGGGACGATGCCGGGGAAGTCCTCGGTGACCTCGGACGCGTTCACCCCCGTCGGTGTTGCTGTAGCTGCTGCGGCGCCGGTGGGCAGAGGTGAGCCCCGGGGCGAGGCCGTCGCTCGCCGACCGGCGGACGGGGGCCGGGAGCCGCGGTTCGCGGGAGTGCGTCCCGCCGGGGCTCTTCCGGACACGCTGCGCGTCGCCACCAGCCGGGGCGCGAGGCTCTTTGGGGCGTGAACGCGGAGTGGGGCTCGGCGCGTGGCCGGGCCCCACTCGATTCCGTTCTGCGGCGAACCGCTACGGCAGCGCCAGCATCCGCTCCAGTGCCAGCTTCGCGAACGCCTCGGTCTCCTGGTCGACCTCGATGCGGTTGACCAGGGTGCCCTCGGCGAGGGACTCCAGCGTCCACACCAGGTGGGGCAGGTCGATGCGGTTCATGGTCGAGCAGAAGCAGACCGTCTTGTCGAGGAAGACGATCTCCTTGTCCTCGGCAGCGAAACGGTTCGCCAGCCGCCGGACCAGGTTCAGCTCGGTGCCGATGGCCCACTTGGAACCGGCCGGGGCCGCCTCCAGCGCCTTGATGATGTACTCCGTCGACCCGACGTGGTCCGCCGCCGCGACGACCTCGTGCTTGCACTCGGGGTGCACCAGCACGTTGACGCCCGGTATGCGCTCGCGCACGTCGTTGACCGAGTCCAGGCTGAAGCGGCCGTGGACCGAGCAGTGGCCCCGCCACAGGATCATCTTGGCGGCGCGCAGCTCCTCGGCGGTCAGCCCGCCGTTCGGCCGGTGCGGGTTGTAGACGACGCAGTCCTCCAGGGACATGCCGAGGTCCCGCACCGCCGTGTTGCGGCCGAGGTGCTGGTCGGGCAGGAAGAGCACCTTCTCGCCCTGCTCGAAGGCCCAGTTCAGGGCGCGCTCGGCGTTGGAGGAGGTGCAGATGGTGCCGCCGTGCTTCCCGGTGAACGCCTTGATGTCCGCCGAGGAGTTCATGTACGACACGGGCACGACCTGCTCGGCGACACCGGCCTCGGTCAGCACGTCCCAGCACTCGGCCACCTGCTCGGCGGTGGCCATGTCGGCCATCGAGCAGCCGGCCGCCAGGTCGGGCAGGACGACCTTCTGGTCGTCGGAGGTCAGGATGTCGGCCGACTCCGCCATGAAGTGCACACCGCAGAAGACGATGTACTCGGCCTCCGGACGCGCGGCCGCGTCCCGGGCGAGCTTGAAGGAGTCGCCCGTGACGTCGGCGAACTGGATGACCTCGTCGCGCTGGTAGTGGTGGCCGAGGATGAAGACCTTGTCGCCGAGCTTCTCCTTGGCCGCGCGGGCGCGCGCCACCAGGTCCGGGTCGGAGGGGGAGGGCAGGTCGCCGGGGCACTCCACACCGCGCTCGCTCCTCGGATCGGCCTCACGGCCGAGCAGCAGCAGGGCGAGGGGCGTCGGCTGGACGTCGAGCTCCTGGGGTTGGGCGGTGGTCACGACACGCACCCTTTCTACTTTTCGTCTAATTGACGTTATCTATCATAACCGCTTCACGTCACTTTGACGATGCCGATTGTGTCGGTGTGACGTGAATCCCGGTGCCCCGGTCGCCGTCCACAGGCGCTGTCCGCTCCGCGGGGCGTGTGCGAGCATGAAGAGGAAGGCCGAAAACCCCCTCGCGGCGCAAGAGCCGGGCCGGACCCGGAATTTCTCCGCGCCCCCGCCGGTTGGAACCGTCGGCAAGCAGTCTCCGTACAACCCGGGAGAGATGTAGATGTCCGTATCGGACGAGACCACCACCGTCACCGACGGCATCATCCTGACCGACGCCGCCGCGGCCAAGGTCAAGGCCCTGCTTGACCAGGAAGGCCGCGACGACCTGTCCCTGCGTGTCGCCGTCCAGCCCGGCGGCTGCTCCGGCCTGCGTTACCAGCTCTTCTTCGACGAGCGCTCGCTCGACGGTGACGTGGTCAAGGACTTCGGCGGTGTCAAGGTGACCACCGACCGCATGAGCGCCCCGTACCTGGGCGGCGCCACCATCGACTTCGTGGACACCATCGAGAAGCAGGGCTTCACGATCGACAACCCGAACGCGACGGGCTCCTGCGCCTGCGGCGACTCCTTCAGCTGAGCCGCGCGGCCGGACGCACGAGGCGCCCGAGACGTACGCGAAGGGCGGCGGCCCCGGGACCATCCCCGGGGCCGCCGCCCTTCTGCCTTGCCTGCGGGTCTCAGCGGACCCCGGGCGGTGCCGGCAGCCGCGCGCCCGGCTTGTGCGGCGGGATCCGCTCGCCGTCCGGGCCGACGACCGCGCGGTCACCGAGCGGCGCGTCGAGCCGTACGGTCCGCTCGTACTCCTTGGCGATCAGGATGCAGACCTTCTCCGGGTGCGGCGTCTCGGTCACCGTGACGGTCACCTTCCCGTCGCCCTCCTGCGCCTTCGCGTCGTAGTCGGCGCAGACCCCGCCCGTGAAGTGCACGGTCAGCTCGGAACCGGCGGCCGTGTAGCCGCTCACCTCGACGTCCCGCTTCTCACCCGGCGCCGACGACGGCCCGTCCGACGGGGACGGCGAGGCGGGCGCGAGGAACTCCGGGTCGACCGCCGGATACGTGACCGTGACGGCGTCCCGCGCGCCCGGCGCCCGCACCGCGAACAGCCAGGACGGCACCAGCGTCTGCCGCCCCCGCACCGGGTGCGCGGCCAGCCCGAACACCGCGTCCTCGACGGTCGCCGTCTGCTTCTGCGCACCCCCGGGCGCCGCGCACGACGCCGGCTCCTCGTGCGGCACGGGACTCGCGCAGCCGCCGGCGCCCGCGCCGCCCGGCGTGTTGAGCAGCGCCAGCGTCTCCTGGGCGCCGAGCACGGGATACGTGTCCTGCGCGAGGGGCGCCTTCACCTGGCCGCTGCCGCCGACCACCTCGCCGCGCGCGTCCACGACGATCCCGGTCGTCCAGCCGTACGTGGGCAGCCCGCCGACCTCGGGCTCCGCGTTCACCGCCCGGCGGGAGCCCGTCACCTGGCCCGCGTCCACCTTGGCGTCGTCCTGGCCCAGCGCCTTCAGCACCGGCGCCGCGGCCCGCTTCGCCACCGCCTCGCTCACCGGCTCCCCGCCGTCGGCGGAGGGCGCCTTGCACACGGCGCCCCTCTCGCAGTCGTCCGTGCCGGGCGCGCCGCTGCGGAACGTCCAGGTGCCCGGCGCCTCGGTGCCCACCGTCAGCAGCGGCCCCGAACCGTCCTTCGCGTTGCCGGCCTGCCAGGCGTCGCCCCTGACCCGAGGCGCCCCCTCGATGCCGAGCGCCTCGGCCAGCCGGGCCACCTCCACCGCACCGACCTCGCCCTGCGCCCGGTACACCGGCGCCGAGCCGGGGCCCCTCGGCAGCGTGCCGTCGGCCCGGTAGACGACGCCGTACGGGTTCGGCTCGCCCGGCGCGATGCCGTTCGGGCCGACGGGGCCGCCCTCGGAGGGGGCGCCGCGGTCGTCGAGGACCAGCGGCGGGGGAGTGTCGTCGCCGGACGCGCCGGACGACGTACCGCCGCCGTCCGGGCCGCCGCCGTCGGAGGCGGACGTGGCGAGATACGCCCCGCCGGTGCCGACCAGCAGCACGGCGGCGGCGACGGAGGCGACCGCGAACGCCCGGGGGCGCCGCCGCGCGGAACGCCCGCCGTCCGCCTCGCCGGCGGCGCGGGCGTCGTCGTTGTCGGGTCGTTCGGTGTTCACCGCATCGCTCCTTCACCTGTGACGGGGGACAGCGATGGGACGCGGTGGGCCGGGATCCGGTTCCGGGGGACGTGCGGGCGTCGCCCGGACGGCTCAGTCGCCGTACTCCGACATGGCCTCCAGAAGACGGGCCGAGGCGGGCGGCACCCGCACCCCGTGGAGGAGCGAGACGGGCACCGGACGGGCGGACCCGGCCCGGGGAACCGACCAGCGGGAGGTCATCCGGGCGCAGTCGCCGCGCAGCGACGCCAGGTCGCCGTCCAGATCGGCAGGGGCGGGGTCGGCGGTCCTCGCGTGCGTCGTGCTCGTTGTGCTCGTCATGTCGGTCATAAGGCACCGTAGGCACGTCCCGGGCCGCGAAGAAAGTTGTACTACCGGGTAGTTTCGCCTGCTTCGACCTGACGTCGGCGCCGGGTAGCGTGAACTGTCAGCCCACCTCCCCCCAGGAGAGAGTCCACGCCGTGCGCATCGCAGTCACCGGCTCCATCGCCACCGACCACCTCATGACCTTCCCCGGCCGCTTCTCCGACCAGCTCGTCGCGGACCAGCTGCACACGGTCTCGCTCTCCTTCCTGGTCGACCAGCTGGACGTCCGCCGCGGCGGCGTCGGCGCCAACATCGCCTTCGGCATGGGCCAGCTCGGCACCCGGCCGATCCTGGTCGGCGCGGCCGGCCCCGACTTCGACGAGTACCGCGCCTGGCTGGACCGGCACGGCGTCGACACCGGCTCCGTCCGCATCTCCGAGACCCTGCACACCGCCCGCTTCGTCTGCACCACCGACGCCGACCACAACCAGATCGGCTCCTTCTACACCGGCGCCATGAGCGAGGCCCGCCTCATCGAGCTGAAGACCGTCGCCGACCGCGTGGGCGGCCTCGACCTCGTCTCCATCGGCGCCGACGACCCGGAGGCGATGCTCCGGCACACCGAGGAGTGCCGGACGCGGTCGATCCCCTTCGCGGCCGACTTCTCCCAGCAGATCGCCCGGATGAACGGCGACGAGATCCGGATACTGCTGGACGGGGCGACCTACCTCTTCTCCAACGAGTACGAGAAGGGGCTCATCGAGACCAAGACCGGATGGACGGACGCGGAGATCCTCGACCGGGTCGGCCACCGGGTGACCACGCTCGGCGCACGGGGCGTCCGGATCGAGCGGGCCGGCGAGGACCCGATCGAGGTCGGCGTGCCGGACGAGGAGCGCAAGGCCGACCCGACCGGCGTCGGCGACGCCTTCCGCGCCGGGTTCCTGTCCGGGCTGGCCTGGGGGGTCTCGCTGGAGCGGGCGGCGCAGGTGGGGTGCATGCTGGCGACCCTCGTCATCGAGACGGTGGGGACGCAGGAGTACCAGCTGCGGCGCGGGAACTTCATGGAGCGGTTCACCAAGGCGTACGGGGATGAGGCCGCGGGGGAGGTCCAGGGGTACCTCAGGTGATCCGGCGGACGAGGTAGGCCGTTCCTCTCTCCGCCCTCTCCTCGCCCACGTACTCCTGGTCCCGCATCTCGCACCAGGCCGGGATGTCCAGGCGGGCCGCCTCGTCGTCCGAGAGGACGCGGACGGTGCCGCCGACGGGGACGTCCCCGATGACCTTGGCCAGTTCGATCACCGGGATGGGGCAGCGGCGGCCGAGCGCGTCCACGACGCGTTCGGCCGCCGTCTCCCGTACGGCCCCCGTGGCGACCGGCGCGCCCAGCTTCTCCCGTACCGCCGCCACCGTCCCCGGCAGCACCTCCAGGAACCGTTCGACGTCCTCGGCCGGGGTGCCCGGGGGCAGCGACACCCGCACGTTGCCCTCGGTGAGGACGCCCATCGCCTTCAGGACATGGCTCGGCGTCAGGGTGCTGCTCGTGCAGGAGGAGCCGGAGGAGACCGAGAAGCCCGCGCGGTCCAGCTCGTGCAGCAGGGTCTCCCCGTCGACATAGAGACACGAGAAGGTGACGACGCCGGGCAGCCGCCTCTCCGGGTCGCCGACCACCTCCACGTCCGGCACCAGAGCCGGCACCCGCGCCCGGATCCGTTCCGTCAGCTCCCGCAGCCGGGCCGCCTGCGCCGCCGCCTCGGCCCGCACCGCCCGCAGCGACGCCGCCGCCGCCACGATCGCCGGCAGGTTCTCGAACCCGGGCGCCCGCCCCGACTCCCGCTCGTCGCCGGGCCCTTGCGGCGCGAACCGCACCCCCTTGCGCACCACCAGCAGCCCGACCCCCGACGGCCCGCCCCACTTGTGGGCACTGGCCGCGAGCAGCGACCAGTCGCCCTCGACCCGCCCCCACCCCAGCGACTGGGCCGCGTCCACCAGCAGCGGCACCCCCGCCGCCCGGCACGCCTCGGCCACCTCGGCCACCGGCTGCACGGTGCCCACCTCGTGATTGGCCGACTGGAGACAGGCCAGCGCCGTGTCCTCCCGCAGCGCCCCCGCGTACGCCGCCGGGTGCACCGCCCCCGTCCGGTCCACCGCGACCCGGGTGACGGACCCGCCGCCCCCCTCGTGCGCCTCGGCCGCGTGCAGGACGGAGGAGTGTTCGACCGCTGACACGATCAGGTGGCGTCCGACGCGCCGCCGTCCGGCCAGCGCCCCCGCCACCCCCGAGTGCACCGCCCGCGTCCCGGAAGGAGTGAACACCAACTCGTCCGCCCGGCACCCCACGGCCTCCGCAGCCGCCTCCCGAGCGGCATCGAGCAACAGCCGGGCCCGCCGCCCCTCCCGATAGAGCCGAGCGGGATCGGCCCACCCTTCGTCCAGAGAGGCCATCAGGGCCTGCCGGGCGACGGGATGGAGGGGAGCAGCGGAAGCAGCATCGAAGTAGGACACACGGCAACGCTATGACGCCGGGTACGCACGCGCCCCCACAGGGGCGCGGGGCTGTATCGACAGGCGGCTCCGCCGCGTGGGCGCGACGAGCCACGACGCACCGCCACCCGCCGGCGAAACCGCACGCACCCGCCGCGCACGCGACCCGTCCCACCTTTTCAGGGTGACCCCCGGCGCGTATGCCACCCTCCCCGCGACCCCCCGGAGGGCGTCGGCTAGGGTTTGGTCCGCATAAACATCAAACCCCTGCCCGACGCAGGGCGGCGACCGACCAGCGAGAAGGCAGGCCGCAGCCAACACGCGCGGGCGAGACTCTCGGGAAGGCGCTACGTGAGTCCCAACGGCTCCGACCTCCCCCACGCCGCGGGCGGCGCGGGCGGTACCCCCTCGTCGCGGCGCCCGATGCGGCGGAAGCTGCTGCAGGCACTGACCGCGGGCCTGGTCCTGGCGACCGCCACCGGTTGCACATACGAGGACTTCCCCCGCCTCGGCATGCCCACCCCCACCACGGAAGAGGCTCCGCGGATCCTCTCCCTGTGGCAGGGCTCCTGGGCCGCCGCGCTGGCCACCGGCGTGCTGGTGTGGGGCCTGATCCTGTGGAGTGTCTTCTTCCACCGGCGCAGCCGCACCAAGGTCGAGGTCCCTCCGCAGACCAGGTACAACCTGCCCATCGAGGCGCTGTACACCATGGTTCCGCTCGTCATCGTCTCGGTGCTGTTCTACTTCACCGCCCGCGACGAGTCGGACCTCCTCAGCCTCAAGAAGAAGCCCGACGTCACGGTCAACGTGGTCGGCTTCCAGTGGAGCTGGTGCTTCAACTACGTCGAGGACGTCGCGGGTTCCACCGGCGACGCGAAGACCTCCAAGGAACTGTCCGCCATCCCGGACCGGTTCAAGGACGACTTCCCGGCGAACGCCGGCGGCGCGTTCGACTGCGGTACCCCGGGTACGCGGAACCCGCAGACCAAGAACCCGGGCCCGACCCTGTGGCTCCCCAAGGGCCAGACGGTCCGCTTCGTCCTGACCTCGCGTGACGTCATCCACTCCTTCTGGGTGGTGCCGTTCCTCATGAAGCAGGACGTCATCCCGGGCCACACCAACGCCTTCGAGGTGACCCCCAACAAGGAGGGCACCTTCCTGGGCAAGTGCGCCGAGCTGTGCGGCGTCGACCACTCCCGGATGCTGTTCAACGTGAAGGTCGTCTCCCCGGAGCGCTACGAGCAGCACCTCCAGGACCTCGCGAAGAAGGGGCAGACCGGTTACGTTCCCGCAGGCATCGCGCAGACGAGCCACGAGAAGAACCGGGAGACGAACAACCTGTGAGCATCCTCAACGAACCCCAGGGTGCCTCGGCAGCTGAAGGCTCTTACGAGAACGAGCTGCCGGTACGGCGCAAGCAGCCCGGCAACGTCGTGATCAAGTGGCTGACGACCACCGACCACAAGACGATCGGCACGCTGTATCTGGTCACGTCGTTCGCGTTCTTCTGCATCGGCGGTGTCATGGCTCTGGTCATGCGCGCCGAGCTGGCCCGCCCGGGCCTGCAGATCGTGTCGAACGAGCAGTTCAACCAGGCGTTCACGATGCACGGCACGATCATGCTGCTGATGTTCGCGACGCCCCTGTTCTCCGGCTTCACGAACTGGATCATGCCGCTCCAGATCGGCGCGCCGGACGTGGCCTTCCCCCGGCTGAACATGTTCGCCTACTGGCTCTACCTGTTCGGCTCGCTCATCGCGGTCGGTGGCTTCCTCACCCCGCAGGGCGCGGCCGACTTCGGCTGGTTCGCGTACTCGCCGCTGTCCGACGCGGTGCACTCGCCCGGTCTCGGCGGCGACCTGTGGATCATGGGTCTGGCCCTCTCCGGCTTCGGTACGATCCTCGGTGCGGTCAACTTCATCACCACGATCATCTGCATGCGCGCGCCCGGCATGACCATGTTCCGCATGCCGATCTTCACCTGGAACGTGTTGCTGACCGCTGTGCTGGTCCTGCTGGCCTTCCCGGTGCTGGCCGCGGCCCTGTTCGCGCTGGAGGCGGACCGCAAGTTCGGCGCGCACATCTTCGACGCGTCCAACGGCGGCGCACTGCTGTGGCAACACCTCTTCTGGTTCTTCGGCCATCCAGAGGTGTACATCATCGCCTTGCCGTTCTTCGGCATCATCAGTGAGATCATCCCGGTCTTCTCCCGCAAGCCGATCTTCGGCTACATGGGTCTGGTCGGCGCCACCATCGCCATCGCCGGTCTGTCGGTGACGGTGTGGGCCCACCACATGTACGTCACGGGCGGCGTGCTCCTGCCGTTCTTCTCCTTCATGACCTTCCTGATCGCGGTACCGACCGGTGTGAAGTTCTTCAACTGGATCGGCACCATGTGGAAGGGATCGCTGTCCTTCGAGACACCGATGCTGTGGTCCACCGGCTTCCTGATCACCTTCCTCTTCGGTGGTCTGACCGGTGTCATCCTGGCCTCGCCGCCGCTGGACTTCCACGTCTCCGACTCGTACTTCGTGGTGGCGCACTTCCACTACGTGGTGTTCGGCACCGTGGTGTTCGCGATGTTCGCCGGCTTCCACTTCTGGTGGCCGAAGTTCACCGGCAAGATGCTCGACGAGCGCCTCGGCAAGATCACCTTCTGGACGCTGTTCATCGGCTTCCACGGCACCTTCCTGGTCCAGCACTGGCTGGGCGCCGAGGGCATGCCGCGCCGGTACGCCGACTACCTGGCGGCCGACGGCTTCACGGCCCTGAACACGATCTCGACGATCAGCTCGTTCCTGCTCGGCATGTCGATCCTGCCGTTCTTCTACAACGTCTGGAAGACCGCCAAGTACGGCAAGCCGGTCGACGTGGACGACCCGTGGGGCTACGGCCGCTCGCTGGAGTGGGCGACCTCCTGCCCGCCGCCGCGGCACAACTTCCTCACGCTGCCGCGTATCCGCAGTGAATCCCCCGCCTTCGACCTGCACCACCCCGAGATCTCCGCGATGGACCAGCTGGAGAACGTCGGTCACGGTGAGAAGGCGCTGGCCGGCGGCAAGGAGGCCGGGAAGTGAAGATCCAGGGCAAGATGTTCATCTTCTTGAGCGTCTTCATCCTCGCGGTGGCCATCGTGTACGGCTACTGGTCGAAGGAGCCTGCGGGCACCACGGCGCTCTTCCTGGCCTTCGGTCTGTCGATCATGATCGGTTTCTACCTCGCCTTCACGGCGCGGCGGGTCGACGCGGGCGCGCAGGACGACATGGAGGCCGACGTCGCGGACGAGGCCGGCGAGGTCGGGTTCTTCAGCCCGCACAGCTGGCAGCCGCTGGCCCTCGGTTTCGGCGGCGCGCTCGCCTTCCTGGGGATCGCGGTCGGCTGGTGGGCCGTGTACTTCTCGGCCCCGATCCTGCTGATCGGCCTGTTCGGCTGGGTCTTCGAGTACTACCGCGGCGAGAACCGCACCCAGTAGCACGCGCCGAGCGCCGAGGGGCCCGGACACTCCGCCAGGAGCGTCCGGGCCCCTTCGTATGCCGCACATCTCTCACCCGTCCGCATGACCCGCCGTGCCGCCGCCCGCGACCCTCCCTAGCGTGAGGTCATGAGCAACACGGTTCACTTCCAGGCGCGGGGGCGTACGGTCGTCGGCTGCACCCTGCTGGTGATCGCCCTCGGCGCGAGCGTCACCGCCTGCACCGACGACGACAATCCGCTGTCCGCGGCGCCCTATGACGCCGCCGGCCACATCTCCTTCAACGGCCCCTCCGACGCCGGGAAGAAGGCCGACCCGGACAAACCCCTGGAGGTCACCGCCGAGGGCGCCGACGGGCGCATCACGGACGTCACGGCCGTGGACGCCGCCGGACGCCACGTCGCCGGCGAGCTGTCCGCCGACGGCGCCCGCTGGCACAGCACCTCACCGCTGGCCGCCAACGCCGGCTACACGGTGCGGGTCAGCACCGAGGACGGCGACGGGGCCCCCGGCCGCAAGGTCCTCACCTTCGAGACCGGTGAGCCCCGCGCCAAGAAGACCCTGGACGTCGTCTTCGGCCCCAAGGCGGGCGCGTACGGCGTCGGCCAGCCCGTCACGGCGGAGCTGAGCGAGCCGGTCGCGGACCCCGCCCAGCGGGCCATAGTGGAGCGCGCCCTGAAGGTGGACTCCACCCCCTCCGTGGAGGGCGCCTGGTACTGGGTGGACGACAAGAAACTCCACTACCGCCCCCGGGAGTACTGGCCCGCACACGCCACCGTCCAGGTCCGCAGCACCCTCGACGGCATCAAGATCGGCGACCGGATGTGGGGCGGCAGGGCGAAGCCCCTGAAGATCACCACCGACGACCGCGTCACGGCCGTCACCGACGCCGCCGCGCACACGCTGACGCTCTACAAGGACGGCGAGGAGGTCCGGCAGATCCCGGTCACCACCGGCAAGCCCGGCTTCGACACCCGCAACGGCGTCAAGGTCGTCCTCGGCAAGGAACCCTTCGTACGGATGCGCAGCACCACCGTCGGCATCGCCGAGGGCTCCTCGGAGTCCTACGACCTGCCCGTGTACTGGGCCACCCGGGTGACCTGGAGCGGCGAATACGTGCACGCCGCCCCCTGGTCCGTCGGCTCCCAGGGCGTCGCCAACGTCAGCCACGGCTGCGTCGGCATGAGCACCGGCAACGCGGAGTGGTTCTTCGACGAGGTCCAGGAGGGCGACCTCGTCGAGGTGGTCAACTCCGACGGCGAGACGATGGAACCCTTCGGCAACGGCTTCGGCGACTGGAACCTCGACTGGGCGAAGTGGCGCACGGGCAGCGCCCTGACGGGCGGCACGGGAGACGCCGGCACCGGAGAACAGGCCCGGCTGAGGCCGGAAAGTGCATGACAACGCCCCTCGGGGCAACGCCGTAAGGGGCGCGGGGACTGCGCGACAAGCCACGACGGCGCCGCACCCGCCACACAGCCCACACCCCCGCCCCGACGGCGCTAGACCCCCTGCAACCGCTTCTGCCGCAGCAGGGAAGCCAGCGCGGACGCGAACTCCACCGGCTCCACCGGCAAGGCGACCGCCGCCTCCGCCCGGCTCCACGTCGCCAGCCACGCGTCCTGCGGCCGCGCGATCAGCAGCAGCACCGGCGGCGCCTGGAACACCTCGTCCTTGATCTGCCGGCACATCCCCATGCCGCCCATCGGCACCGCCTCGCCGTCCAGCACGCAGACGTCGATCCCGCCCCGGTCCAGCTCCTTGAGCACCGCGGCCGGAGTGGCGCACTCCACGAACTCGACCACGGGCACGTCCGGCGCCGGCCGGCGGCCCGTCGCGAGCCGCACCTGTTCGCGGGTGTTGGAGTCGTCGCTGTAGACCAGCACCGTGGCGGTCGCCTGCATGCTTCCTCCGAAGACGCGGTGAAGACTGTCGTAGCCCGTTGCGCCGGATGCTACTCCCTCGGACTCCTTGTCAACACCGGTCGGCACCCGGCTTCGACGGGCCGTTCGATGCGCCATACGGGCAGTACAGACGGGGGGAACACTCCGAACGGCACCCCCCGGGGTGAGGGCGGGATAAGCGACCGACATAATGTCGGTCGTGGCGACAGCAACGACAGTAGAAACCGGGCACGCGCACCCGTCGGTCAACCGGCCGAACCTCACCAGCGTCGGAACCATCATCTGGTTGAGTTCCGAGCTGATGTTCTTCGCGGCCCTCTTCGCGATGTACTTCACCCTGCGATCGGTGACCGGCACGGACTTCTGGTCCGAGAAGGCCGACGCGTTGAACCTCCCGTTCTCCGCGACGAACACCACCATCCTGGTGCTCTCCTCCCTCACCTGCCAGCTCGGCGTGTTCGCGGCCGAGCGCGGGGACGTGAAGAAGCTCCGGATGTGGTTCACCGTCACCTTCGTGATGGGTGCGATCTTCATCGGCGGTCAGGTGTTCGAGTACACCGAGCTGGTCAAGAAGGACGGCCTCTCGCTGTCCTCCGACCCGTACGGTTCGGCGTTCTACCTGACCACCGGCTTCCACGGACTGCACGTGACGGGCGGCCTCATCGCCTTCCTGTTTGTCCTCGGCCGCACCTACGCGGCCCGGAGGTTCACCCACGAGCAGGCGACGGCCGCCATCGTCGTGTCGTACTACTGGCACTTCGTCGATGTCGTCTGGATCGGCCTGTTCGCCACGATCTACCTGATCCAGTAGTCGCGGCACGCACCCGCCCATTACCGAAGCATCGACGCAGAAGATCCTGACACCGGGGTAATCCGTGAAAAAGCTCTCCGCACGACGACGCCATCCGCTGGCGGCGCTCGTCGTCCTACTCCTCGCGCTGGCATGCACAGGGGGGCTGTACGCCGCGTTCGCACCCGCGAGCAAGGCGCAGGCCGATGAAACCGCCCAGTCCCTCGCCATCGACGAGGGCAAGAAGCTCTACGCCGTCGGCTGTGCCAGTTGCCACGGCACCGGAGGTCAGGGCACCACCGACGGTCCGAGCCTGGCCGGCGTGGGCGCCGCGGCCGTCGACTTCCAGGTGGGCACCGGCCGCATGCCGGCCCAGCAGCCCGGCGCGCAGATCCCGAAGAAGAAGGTCGTCTACTCCCAGGCGGAGATCGACCAGCTGGCGGCCTACATCGCCTCGCTGGGTGCCGGTCCGGCCATCCCGACCGGGGAGAAGTACGGCCCGGAGGGCGCTGACATCGCCAAGGGCGGTGAGCTGTTCCGCACCAACTGCGCGCAGTGCCACAACTTCACCGGCAAGGGTGGCGCCCTGACGCACGGCAAGTACGCGCCGAGCCTCGAAGGTGTCAGCCCGAAGCACATCTACGAGGCCATGCAGACCGGCCCGCAGAACATGCCCTCCTTCCCCGACACCACCATGTCGGAGCAGAACAAGAAGGACATCATCGCCTACCTGGACGCGGTCAACGGCGACGACAGCGAGAGCCCCGGCGGCCTCAGCCTCGGCGGACTCGGCCCGGTCAGTGAGGGTCTGTTCGCCTGGGTGTTCGGACTGGGCGTACTGATCGCCGTCGCCGTCTGGGTCGCCGCTCGGACCGCAAAGGCCAAGAAGTCATGAGTAGCCAAGACATTCCAGAAGAGAACCTGCCCGCTGAGCAGGTCACCGCGCACGGTGCGGTGAGGGTCGCGGACGACGAGAACCCGTTCGCCGACCCGGGCCTCCCGCCCCACGAGCACCGGATCCAGGACATCGACGAGCGGGCCGCCAAGCGGTCCGAGCGCACGGTCGCCCTGCTGTTCACGCTGTCGATGCTGGCCACCATCGGCTTCATCGCCTCGTTCGTGGCGATCGACGTCGACAAGTCGGTCTACATCTTCCCGCTCGGTCACATCAGCGCGCTGAACTTCGCGCTCGGCATGACGCTGGGCGTCGCGCTGTTCGCCATCGGCGCGGGCGCGGTCCACTGGGCCCGCACCCTGATGTCCGACGAGGAGATCGCCGACGAGCGGCACCCGATCGAGGCCGACCCCGAGGTCCGCGCCAAGGTCCACGCGGACTTCAAGCAGGGTGCCAAGGAGTCCGTCATCGGGCGCCGCAAGCTGATCCGCAACACGATGTTCGGCGCGGTCGCCCTGGTGCCGCTCTCCGGTGTCGTCCTGCTGCGCGACCTCGGTCCGCTGCCGGAGGACAAGCTCCGCCACACCCTGTGGTCCAAGGGCAAGCTCCTCGTCAACCAGAACACGAACGAGCCGCTGCGTGCCTCCGACGTCGCGGTCGGCTCGCTCACCTTCGCCCGGCCCGAGGGCCTGGAGGAGCACGACGAGGACTTCCAGAACGAGATCGCCAAGGCGGCCCTGATGATCGTCCGGCTGGAGCCGGAGGCCATCAAGGACAAGCGCGAGCTCGAGTGGTCGCACGAGGGCATCGTGGCGTACTCGAAGATCTGCACCCACGTCGGTTGCCCGATCTCCCTGTACGAGCAGCAGACGCACCACGTGCTCTGCCCCTGCCACCAGTCCACCTTCGACCTTGCCGACGGCGCCCGGGTGATCTTCGGTCCCGCCGGACACGCCCTGCCGCAGCTGCGCATCGGCGTGAACGACGAGGGTTACCTCGAAGCGCTCGGCGACTTCGAAGAGCCCGTCGGTCCTGCTTTCTGGGAGCGCGGATGAGCACTAACGACAACGGCGACGCCCGCTCGCGCGGGAAGGCACCGGCCGGCGAGCGCGTAGCCGACTGGGCCGACGGCCGGCTGGGGATCTACTCCCTGGCCAAGGCCAACATGCGCAAGATCTTCCCCGACCACTGGTCGTTCATGCTGGGTGAGGTCTGCCTCTACAGCTTCATCATCATCATCCTCACGGGTGTGTACCTGACGCTGTTCTTCCACCCGTCGATGACCGAGGTCACGTACCACGGCTCGTACGTGCCCCTCCAGGGTCAGATGATGTCCGAGGCGTACGCCTCGACGCTCGACATCAGCTTCGACGTCCGCGGCGGTCTGCTCATCCGGCAGATCCACCACTGGGCGGCGCTGATCTTCCTGGCCGGCATGTTCGTGCACATGATGCGCGTCTTCTTCACCGGCGCGTTCCGCAAGCCGCGTGAGATCAACTGGCTGTTCGGCTTCCTGCTGCTCGTCCTCGGCATGTTCACCGGCTTCACCGGTTACTCGCTGCCGGACGACCTGCTCTCCGGCACCGGTATCCGCTTCATGGAGGGCGCGATCCTGTCCGTGCCGATCGTCGGCACGTACATGTCGTTCTTCCTCTTCGGCGGCGAGTTCCCCGGCCACGACTTCGTGTCCCGGTTCTACTCGGTCCACATCCTGCTGCTGCCGGGCATCATGCTCGGCCTGGTGGTCGGCCACCTGATCCTGGTCTTCTACCACAAGCACACGCAGTTCGCGGGCCCCGGCAAGACCAACAAGAACGTCGTCGGCATGCCGCTGCTGCCGATCTACATGGCGAAGGCCGGAGGCTTCTTCTTCCTGGTCTTCGGTGTGATCGCCGTGGTCTCGGCCGTCGCCACGATCAACCCGATCTGGGCCATCGGCCCCTACCGGCCGGACCAGGTCTCCACCGGCGCCCAGCCGGACTGGTACATGGGCTTCTCCGAGGGCCTGATCCGTGTCATGCCCGGCTGGGAGATCAACTTCTGGGGTCATACGCTCGTCCTGGGCGTGTTCGTCCCGCTGCTGATCTTCCCGCTGGTCCTGGCGGCGATCGCGGTCTACCCGTTCATCGAGTCCTGGGTCACCGGCGACAAGCGCGAGCACCACATCCTGGACCGCCCGCGCAACGCCCCGACCCGCACGGCCTTCGGTGTCGCGTGGATGACCGAGTACTTCGTGCTGCTGATCGGTGGCGGCAACGACCTGTGGGCCACCCACTTCCACCTGTCGATCAACGCGATCACCTGGTTCGTCCGCGTCGCGTTCTTCGTCGGCCCGGTCATCGCCTTCATCGTCACCAAGCGGATCTGCCTCGGCCTCCAGCGCCGGGACAAGGAGAAGGTGCTGCACGGCCGCGAGTCGGGCATCATCAAGCGCCTGCCGCACGGTGAGTTCATCGAGGTGCACGAGCCGCTCAGCCAGGAGCAGCTGCACATGCTCACGGCCCACGAGCAGTACAAGCCGGTCGAGATCGGTCCCGCGGTCGACGAGAACGGCGTCGAGCGCAAGACCAAGAGCACCGAGAAGCTCCGCGCCAAGCTCAGCGAGGCGTACTACGGCGAGGACGCGCAGATTCCGAAGCCGACCGTCGAGGAGTACAAGGAGATCACGAGCGGCCACGGCCACCACTGACCCTCCGGCGTCGCCACACCACGCTCGATGGGCCCCGTCCGTTTCTCGGACGGGGCCCATCGCCGTACCCGGAGCTGGATAGGGTGGCAGCACCTTTCCCCGCCCCGCGACCGGGCGCGACAGACACGACACAGGAGCGGCTATGAGCGCTGTGACCCCCGCTGGAGGCGACCCCGCGGCGGACCGCTCCTGGCCCGCCCTGCTGAACGGACTGCTGGACGGCCGCGACCTGTCGGCCGACGAGACCGCCTGGGCGCTGGACCTGATCATGCGCGGCGAGGCGACCGACGCGCAGATCGCCGGGTTCGCGGTGGCCCTGCGCTCCAAGGGGGAGACCGTCGAGGAGCTCTCCGGTCTGGTCCGCACGATGTACGCACACGCCAACGTCATCGAGGTGCCGGGGGAGACCGTCGACATCGTCGGCACCGGCGGCGACGGCGCCAAGACCGTCAACATCTCCACCATGTCGGCGATCGTCGTGGCCGGCACCGGCGCGAAGGTCGTCAAGCACGGCAACCGGGCCGCCTCCTCCGCGTCCGGCGCCTCCGACGTGCTGGAGAAGCTCGGGGTCAATCTGGAGCTGACGCCGAGGCGGGTGGCCGAGGTCGCCGAGGAGGCCGGCATCACCTTCTGCTTCGCCGTGAAGTTCCACCCCTCGCTGCGGCACGTGGCGGCGGCCCGCGGTCAGCTCGGCATCCGCACCGTCTTCAACTTCCTCGGCCCGCTGACCAACCCGGCCCGGGTCAAGGCCCAGGCGGTCGGGGTCGCGGACGCCCGGATGGCACCGATCATCGCCGGTGTCTTCGCCGACCGCGGCCACTCGTCGCTGGTCTTCCGCGGTGACGACGGCCTCGACGAGCTGACCACCACCGCCACCTCCCACGTCTGGGTGGTACGCGACGGCGCGGTGAGCGAGGAGGTCTTCGACCCGCGCGAGGTCGGCCTCGACCTGGTGCCCGTCGAGGCCCTGCGCGGCGCCGACGCCTCCTACAACGCCGACGTCGCCCGCCGCCTGCTGGCCGGCGAGAGCGGCCCCGTACGGGACGCGGTGCTGCTGAACTCGGCGGCCGCCCTGGCGGCCCTGGAGCCCGGCACGGGCACCCTGGCCGAGCGCATCCGGGCCGGCATGGACCGGGCGGCCGAGGCGATCGACTCGGGGGCGGCGCGGCGGGCGCTGGAGCGGTGGGTGGCCGCGAGCCACGCGTAGCCGCCCCGGTATGTGAGGTGCGTCCCGCGATCCGGACACGGGTTGCGGGACCACGATCGTTTCGCCTAATTTCTGACTCAGGTCATGAGTGACAGTCATGAGGCCCCGGCCGACTGTCCGGCAACCCTCCGTCCGTGGCGGGGTGCCCCGGGTGAAGACCAGGTCGTGGACAGCAAGGTCCACGGCAAGCGCGGACCCCTCGCGAAACCAGGGGTCCTGGGTCGTTTCGAGGGAGCCTTCCGTGAATCACCGAATGCGATAGGGCCGCCGAGCCCCGCCTCCGCGCACCCTTTCTCTTCTTTCACAGCGCCCTCGTGCGCGCTGGTTCCTCACGGGAGTCCCCCATGTCCGTACCCACCGCTGTCGCCACCCCGCTGCCCGTCCTCGGCCGCGATGTCACCGTCCCGCTCGTCACCGGCGGAGAGGTCACCTACGCCGCCCTCGACTACGCCGCCAGCGCGCCCGCCCTCCAGCGGGTCTGGGACGACGTGGCCGCCTACGCCCCGTACTACGGCAGCGTGCACCGCGGCGCCGGGTACCTGTCGCAGCTGTCGACCGACCTGTTCGAGAACGCCCGGAAGACCGTCGCGGAGTTCCTCGGCTGCCGGGAGGGCGACCAGGTGGTGTTCACCCGGTCCACCACCGACTCCCTGAACCTGCTCGCCGCCGCGCTGCCCGCCGGCTGCCAGGTCTTCGTCTTCGAGACCGAGCACCACGCCTCGCTGCTGCCCTGGCGCGACGCCCAGGTCACCTACCTGGACGCCCCGCGCACCCCGGCGGCCGCCGTCGAGACCCTGGAGCGCGCCCTCGCCGCCCGCGACCCCTACGGCCCCGCCCTGGTCTGCGTCACCGGCGCCTCCAACGTCACCGGCGAGCTGTGGCCGGTGCGTGAACTCGCCGCCGCCGCCCACGCGCACGGCGCCCGCATCGTCCTGGACGCGGCCCAGCTCGCCCCGCACCACCCCGTGTCGGTGGCCGACCTGGACGTCGACTGGGTCGCCTTCTCCGGGCACAAGCTGTACGCGCCCTTCGGCTCCGGCGTGCTGGCCGGGCGCTCCGACTGGCTGCGCGAGGCCGAGCCGTACCTCGCGGGCGGCGGCGCCAGCCGCAAGGTCACCCGGCGCGCCGACGGCGGCGTGGACGTCCAGTGGCACGACAGCGCCGCCCGCCACGAGGCCGGCTCGCCCAACGTCATCGGCGCCTACGCCATCGCGTCGGCCTGCAAGGCGCTCACCGAGGCCGGGTTCGACACGCTCGTCGCCCGCGAGGAGCACCTGATCCGCACGGTGCGCGAGGGCCTCGCCGAGGTGCCCGAGGTGCGGGTGCTCTCCCTCTTCGGGGACGACGCGCCCCGTGTCGGTGTCCTCTCCTTCGTCGTCGAGGGCTGGAACAGCTCGCACTTCGCCGCCGCCCTCTCCGCGGAGTACGGCATCGGCGTCCGCGACGGCCTGTTCTGCGCCCACCCGCTCGTGCGCACCCTGCTCGGCAGCGACCCGCAGACGCAGGGCGAGTGCGGTGCCCCCGAGGCGGCGCCCGGGGAGAAGTCCCTCAACGCCATCCGCGTGTCCTTCGGCGCGGGCACCCCGGACGAGCACGTCGAGCGGTTCGTGACGGCCGTCAGGGAGCTGGTGAGCGACGGCGCCCGCTGGAACTACCGCACGGAGGACGGGCGTTGCGTGCCCGACACCGCCTCGGCCGACAGCGCCTCCGCCGCCTGAGCGGGCCGAGCCGCCCCGCCCGGCAGCCGTGAGCCCAGCTGCACCATCCGCGGCGCCCGTTCCGCCGCGTCCGTGAGCAGCCCGGCCGCCCGCACGTGCCGCGCCGGAACCGCTCGAAGATCACCTCGGCGTCCTGCGGCTGCACGCCGGGGCCGGTGTCGGCGACGTACAGCTCGATCCGGGGGCCCTCGGCGCGGGAGCCGATGCGGACGGGCTGGCCGGGGATGGTGTGCTGCACGGCGTTCTGCGCGAGCTGCACCATCGCCTGCGTGATCCGCTGCGCGTCCAGCCGCGCCTCGCGGTCGGCGACCTCGGCCGGCACCCAGTCCCGGTCGCCGAGGGCGCGGCCTTGACGTAGACGTCGGCGGTGAGTTCGGCGAGCTGGACCGGCCCGGGGCTGACGAAGTCGGGGCGTTCGGCCTTGTCGAGCAGCAGCAGGTCCTCCACGATGCGGCTCATCCGGTCCAGTTCGTCGGTGACCAGGCGGACGGTCTCCTCGCGCTCCGCCGGGTCGTCGCCCATCAGCTCCAGGTGGCCGCGCACGATGGTGATGGGGGTGCGCAGTTCGTGGCCGGCGTCGTCCACGAAGCGGCGCTGGGTGGCGAAGGCGCGCTCCAGCCGGTCCAGCTTCGCGTTGAACGTCTCCGCCAGCGCCGCCACGTCGTCGTGGCCGCGCACCGGGATGCGCCGGGTCAGATCCTGCTCGGTGAGCTGCGCGGCCGTGGCCCGCACCAGCCGCACCGGCTTCAGGATGCGGCCCGCGACGACCCAGGCGATGCCGGTCGTCATCAGCAGGGCGACGCCCGAGATGGCGAGCAGGACGCGGAACACCTCGTCGGCGCGGGCCTGTTCGCGGCCCGGGTGGAAGGCGACCACGAACGCCGCCGCCGGTTTCGCCGCCGTAGCGGGCCACGGTGACCTTCGCCCAGCGGATGTCGCCCTCCGGGCGGTGCAGGGTGCCGTGGAGCCGGGGGAGGCGTGGATACGGCGGCGGGCGTCGCGTCCTGGTGCAGGGGCCGGGGGACCGGGATCTCGTGCTGCTGGACGAGCTGCGTGGGCCCGCCGCCCGGCTCGCCCACCAGGCCGATCAACTCCTCGTCCAGGTCGGCGTACTGGCGTTCCAGGAAGACCCGCAGCAGCCGGCCCGGGTCGGTGAAGGGGCGGCCGGTGGCCGGATCGAAGCCCTGCTCCTCGAAGTCGGCGAACTCCCCGGCCTCCTGGGCGAGCAGGCCGTCGATCCGCTGGCCGGTGTCGCGCAGCAGGATCGAACGGGTCGTCGCGGCGACCGAGGCGAGGGCGACGGCCATCACGAGGAGCAGCCACAGCAGGATGCGGACCCGGGCCGAGACACGGCGGCGGTCACTCGTCGTCGCCGGCTCCGTCGTCGGTACCGGCCTCGTCGTCATCGTCGTCGTCCCCCTCGAAGCCGTCGGTCACCGGTGGCCGGGTCACCACCTGGTCGCTGGGCGTGGACGTGGGGGGTGGGGGTGGGGCTGGACGTGGACGTGGGCGAGGGCCTGGGGGAGCCGCTCTCCAGCTCCACCTTCGCCGGGACCCGGTTTCCTGCGGGGTGTCGGTGAGGGCGAAGCTGGTGGCGGCGATGCCGAGGGGAATCAGGACGACGGCTGCCAGGGCCGCCAGGCGGCGGGAGAAGACCATGCGGTCATCGTGCGCGCGGAACGCGGGAGTTCCGATGAGTGCCGGATGAAGAAGCCTTCATCCGGGGGCGTCATCGGTCATCGGTCGACCGCGGGTCCGAGGCGGCCGGTCGCGCCCACGCGGTGGAGCCGCAGATTCAGCACAGCCCCGCGCCCCTTGGGGGCGCTCATGCACCCGGCGTCTAGTTGTCCAGGCCGATCGCGAACGCCGCCTCCAGGTCGTGCTGGGAGTACGTGCGGAACGCGACGTGCGTGTCCGTGCCCTCCACGCCCGGGATCTTGCTGATGCGGCCGGGGATGACCTCCGCCAGGTCCTCGTGCCGGGCCACCCGGACCATCGCGATGAGGTCGTAGGTGCCGGTGACGGAGAAGACCTCGGTCACGCTCTCCAGCGCGGCGATCTGCTCCGCGATCTCGGGAATCCGGTCCACGCTGGTCTTGATGAGGACGATCGCGCTGATCACGGCTGTTTCTCTCCCTCGGGGGCCGCCACTGGAACGCCCCTCACTCTAGTCCCAGAGCCGAACCGCACCCAGGCGAAGGCGAAGCCCAGGCCGAAGCCCACCAGGTGGGCCAGGTACGCGACCCCCGGACCGTCGCCCGCGCGGCCCGCCGCCATCCACTGCAGGGCCGCCCAGAAGGAGAGCACGACCCAGGCCGGCAAGCGCAGGGGCAGGAAGAACAGGAAGGGCAGCAGGCTGGTGACGCGGGCGCGGGGGAAGAGGAACAGGAACGCGCCGAGGACCGCGGAGATCGCCCCCGAGGCGCCGACCAAAGACTCCTGGGAGTGGGCGTTGGCGCCCGCGTAACCGAGCAGGGCCAGGTAGCCGCAGCCCAGGTAGAACAGGGCGAACTGGAGGCGGCCCATCCGTTCCTCGGCCATCGCGCCGAAGACGTAGAGGAAGAGCATGTTGCCCAGCAGGTGCACCCAGCCGCCGTGGACGAAGAGCGCCGTGGCCGGGGTGAGGGCGGAGCCGGGGGAGTCCTCGAACAGTTCTGCGGGGATCACGCCCCAGCGGTGGAAGTAGGCGCGCTGCGCGGCGAGCAGCCCGTCGCCGGTGCCGTACGCCGGATTGAGGCCGGCCGCCGGGCTGAGCAGGAACAGCACGCAGCAGAGCGTGATCAGCAGGTACGTCACCGGCGCCGCCCGGCCCCGCGGCGAGGGGGCCGTGCCGAGGGACCTGAGCCTGCCGAGGACCGTCGTGCTCCAGTTGCGGATCATGGACACAGAGCATGACGTAACGGGACGCAACCGCCCGGACCGCCTCGCCGCCGTGGACACGCGGGCGGGGCGCGGCGGTCAGGCCGTAGGGTTACGAGCCATACGCACCGGGGCGGCCCCGGCGCGTCACCGACACTGGAAGAGAGCGAACAGCCACGATGACGGTTCCCCTGCCGACCGACACGACACGGTGGCGCTGCACCCTGTGCGGCAACCTCACCCGCTTCGACGTGACCCGGGCCTCGAAGGTCGTCGAGTACCTCCACCTCGACCTGGCCGGCGAGCCGACGGTCGAGGAGCGCGAGGTGCTCAGTGAGACCATCGAGTCGGTGCGGTGCCGCTGGTGCAACGCCGTCGACCAGGTGGAACTCGTGGACAGGCCGGGCGCCGCCTCCTGAGCGGAGCGGCCCCCGCACGAGGCGGTCCCCGGCCGGGGCCGCCCTGAGACATTGGGGTGACGGATGGTGGAGACACAGGGCGGGGAGCCGGGCGACGGCGCCGCTGAGGTGCTCGACCGCCCGCTGCCCGACGGCGTGCGCCGCAGGGTCGTCCAGATCGTGTCCGACGGTTTCGGCGCACTCACCCTCGGTGAGCTGCCCGGACAGCTCAGACAGTACGCCCGGTTCGCGCCGAACCGCAGGGTCAAGTTCGCCGGCAACGCGATGGCCGCCGCCGTGGAGGGCGACGCCCTCTTCCGCCAGCGCATCGGCGAGAAGCTCCGCGAGGCCCAGCCCGAACTGGCCGGCGCCCTGGAATCCGGCTCGCCGCCCCCCGCCGCCGACCCGCTCGACGTGGCCGCCGCGGCCTACGTCCTGCGCCCGCACGGCTGGGTGAAGCTCGTCACCGCCGCCGGCGAGGAGGCCCAGCGCGCGGACGCCGAGCGCGCCGACGAGGAGAGCCGCGCCGAGTTGGAGCGGCTGCACGAGGAGCTGGAGCGGGCCCGGGAGCACACCAGGAGCGAGACCGAGCGGCTGCGCGCCGAGCTGGACGCCGCCAAGAAGGAGGGCGAGTCGCTGCACCGCAAGCTGCGCTCCGCCCTCAGCGACGTCAAGCGCGGCGAGGCGGCGCTGCGCAAGGTCCAGGCCGAGACGGACACCGCCCGCGCCGAGGCCCAGGCCCAGGTGTCCGCCGCCGAGAGCGAGACCCGGCGGCTCAAGACCCGGCTCGCCGAGGCGGAGGCCGCCCTGGAGGCCACCCGCAAGGCCGCCCGCGAGGGCCGCAGCGTCGAGGACATGCGCGTACGGCTGCTCCTGGACACCCTGCTGGACGCCACCCAGGGGCTGCGCCGCGAACTGGCCCTGCCCCCGGTGTCCGTGCGGCCCGCCGAGACCGTGGACGCGGTGGAACCCGGCCGGATGACGCCCAAGGACATCGCCGCCCGCGCCCTGTCCGAGAACGACCCGGCCATCCTCGACCAGTTGCTCGCGCTGCCCCAGGCGCACCTCGTCGTCGACGGCTACAACGTCACCAAGACCGGCTATCCGCAGATGCCGCTGGAGAAGCAGCGGCTGCGGCTGCTCGGCCAGCTCTCCCAGCTCGCCGCGCAGACCGGCGCCGAGATGACCTGTGTCTTCGACGGCGCCGAACTCGCCGCGCCGGTGCTGCTCGCGCCGCCGCGCGGGGTGCGGGTGCTGTTCTCCAGGCCCGGGGTGACCGCCGACGAGCTGATCCGCCAGCTGGTGCGCGCCGAGCCGCCGGGACGGCCCGTCATCGTCGCCTCCACCGACCGCGAGGTCGCCGACGGGGTGGCGCGCGCCGGCGCGCGCCCCGTCGCGTCCGTGGTGCTCCTCAAGCGCCTTTCCTGACACCAGGCACACTTTCGCACCAATCACAACGTAGTCCGACTATGCCTGAATTGACGGAACCGTCACGCGACGTAGCGTCAAGCAGGGGTTACCGCTGGTGAGTTGTGGCAAAGAACGCGGTGCGTAACCGGGATTTTTCGGCGGAGGATTTGAACTGATCACGAGTGGGTCACTAGGGTCTGCCTTCGAACCCTCGAACGGGTGATCCCTCTCAAGAAGGAGCTCGTCTCCGTGGCGTCCCATCGTCGTCCCAAGCAGCCGAGCCGTGCGCGCGTGACCGTGCTCACCACCGCTGCCGCCGCCGCTGTCGTTCTCAGCTCGCAGGCCGCCAACGCCGCGCCCAGTGAGAAGCCGAGCAAGGACGAGGTCAAGGCGAAGGTCGACAAGCTCTACGAGGAGGCCGAGCAGGCCACCGAGAAGTACAACGGGGCCAAGGAGAAGCAGGAGAAGCTCCAGAAGGAGGTCTCCACGATCCAGGACAACGTCGCCCGGGGCCAGGAGGAGCTGAACGACCTGCGGGACGGCCTGGGTTCGATGGCCAGCGCGCAGTACCGCTCGGGCGGGATCGACCCCTCGGTGCAGCTGTTCCTCTCGGCCGACCCGGACGACTACCTGGACAAGGCCTCCACCCTCGACCAGCTCAGCGCCCAGCAGGTCGACGGGCTGAAGAAGATCCAGGAGAAGCAGCGCGACCTCGCCCAGCAGCGCTCCGAGGCCGCCGAGAAGCTCAAGGACCTCTCCGCCACCCGCACCGAACTGGGCAAGAAGAAGAAGGAAGTCCAGGGCAAGCTCTCCGCCGCGCAGAAGCTCCTCAACACGCTCACCGCGCAGGAGAAGGCCGCCCTCGCCGAGCAGGAGCAGCGCGCCACCCGCAGCAGCGAGCGCGAGGTCCTCTCCGGCGGCACCGGCAGCGCCCCCGGCTCCAGCACCCCCGCCTCCGGCCGGGCCGGCGCGGCCTTCGCCGCCGCCCAGTCCAAGATCGGCACGCCGTACGTCTACGGCGCCACCGGCCCGTCCTCCTACGACTGCTCCGGGCTGACCTCCTGGGCGTACGGCCAGGCCGGCGTCGGCATCCCGCGCACCTCCGAGGCCCAGGCCAACTACGGCACCCGCATCTACTCGGAGAGCGACCTCCAGGTCGGCGACCTCGTCTTCTTCTTCAACGACCTGCACCACGTCGGCCTCTACGCCGGCAACCACCAGGTGCTGCACGCCCCGCGCACCGGCACGGTCGTGCGCTACGAGTCGATGAGCACCATCGGCGGCCCGTTCATGTTCGGCGTGCGGGTCTGACCCGGACCCGTACCCGGTCCCGGATCCACTTCGCCGTACCGCCCGTTCGGGCGAATCCCGTCAGGGTCCTTCGACCCCCGCCCCGCCGGTGACCTGCGTCAGCGGCGGGGCTTCGTGTCGCGCGCCCCGCGAGGTCGTTGGCCGGCGCCCCGCCCCGGGGTTACTGTCTGCCGCGTTTCCCGTCCGTCAGCGGAAGGAGTGCGGCTTCCCGTGGGGTCCCATCGCCGCCTTGCACCAACCGGGTTCGACCGCGGCGCCACCGCCGCCGTCGGCCTGCTCTCCGTCGCCGCCGCGGTCCTGGGCGCCGTACCGGCCGCGGCCGCACCGCACGACGACCGGCGGGCGGAGATGGACCGCCTGTACACCGAGGCGGAGCAGGCGACCGAGGCCTACAACAAGGCCGACGCCCGCACCGACGCCCTGCGCGGCGAGGTCACCACCGCCCAGGACTCCATCGCCCGGCAGCAGGAGCGCGTCAACTCCCTCCGGGACGCGCTGGGTTCGCTGGCCGGCGCCCAGTACCGCGAGGGCGGCATCGACCCCTCGCTGGCGCTGCTGCTCTCCGCCGACCCGGACGACTACCTCGACCGGGCCGCCACCCTCGACCGCATCGGCACCCACCAGGCGACCGAACTGCGCACCCTGCGCAACACCCTGCGCGACCTCGCCCAGGACCGCGCCGAGGCCACCCGCAAGCTCGCCGAGCTGGAGAAGGGCCGCAAGGCGGTCGCCGCCCACAAGAAGACCGTGGAGCGCAAGCTCGCCCGGGCCCGCGAGCTGCTCAACTCCCTCCCCAACGACGCCCGCGCCGCCTACGGCCGGGGCTCCCGTTTTGGCCGCGACGACCTCACCGCCCTCGCCGGCGGTGCCGCCCCCGCCTCCGGACGCGCCGCCGCCGCCTTCGCCGCCGCCCGCTCCGCCCTCGGCAAGCCCTACATCTGGGGCGCCAACGGGCCCTCCGGCTTCGACTGCTCGGGCCTGACCCAGTGGTCCTGGGCCCAGGCCGGCGTCGGCATCCCGCGCACCTCGCAGGCCCAGTCCGGCACCGGCCGCCGGGTCTCCCTCGCCGAGGCCCGCCCCGGCGACCTGGTCGCCTACCGCAGCGACGCCAGCCACATCGCGATGTACGCGGGCAACGGCCAGGTGATCCACGCGCCGTACCCGGGGGCGCCGGTGCGGTACGACCCGGTCGGGATGATGCCGATCTCGTCGATCACACGGGTGTGACGGCGACGGCGGCGGACGGGGGCAGGGGCGGGGATGCTCCTGGTCCCCTCCGCGGCGGCGCGCCCGTACGATCGGGAACGTGGCTGGTCGAAGGCGGGTGTCGGGTTCCTCCGTGGTGGCGCTGTGCCTGCTGCTGGTCGCTCTGGTGGGCTGCGGCGGGCGGACCACCGCCGATCCTGTCCGGGCCGAGGTGCAGAAGGCGCTGGACCGGCGCGCGGCGGCCGTACTCGACCACGACGGCGCCGCCTACGCCCGTACGGGTGCCGCGGCCCCCTTCGGCCGTCTGAGCGCCGTCCCGCTGGCCTCCTGGACCTACCGCGTCCGCGACGTCGACCGCAGCGGCGACAGCGCCACCGCCGACGTCGAGCTGCGCTACCGGATCGCGGGCTACGACAAGGGGCCCGTCACCACCGGGCGCACCCTGCGGCTGAGCCGGGACAGCGCCCACGGGCCGTGGTCCGTCGACTCCGACCGCCCCGCCGAGAAGGCCGGCCAGCAGCCGTGGGACCAGGGCACCGTCCAGGCCGTCCGGGGCACGCAGAGCCTGGTGCTCGGCGTCGGGCAGTCCACCGCCGCCCTGCGCGGCTACGCCCGCCTCGCCGACCGGGCCGTACCGGCCGTCTCCGACGCCTGGGACGGCGACTGGGCCGGCAGGGTCGTCGCCCTCGTCCCCCGGTCCCTGGAGGGCATGGCGGGGCTCCTCGGCTCGCCCGCCTCCTCCTACCGGGGCATCGCCGCCGTCACCACCGGGGAGACCGGCGGACGGGAGAACGCCCCCGCGGACCGGATCATCGTCAACCCCGACGCGTACGGGCTGCTCGGCGGGCTCGGCAAGCAGGTCGTGCTCACCCACGAGACCACCCACGTCGCCACCCGTGCCGACACGACCGCCGCCACGCCGCTGTGGCTCTCCGAGGGGTACGCCGACTGGGTCGGGTACCGGGCCACCGGGAGGGGTGCCGTCGAGGCGGCGCCGGAGCTGGCCCGGACGGTCTCCCGGGGGCGGGTGCCCGCCGGGCTGCCCACCGACGACGACTTCGGGTTCACCGCCGAGGGGGACGCACTGGCCCGGGCCTACGAGGGCGGGTGGCTGGCGTGCCGGATGATCGCGGAGGAGTGGGGGGAGGGGCGGCTCGGGGAATTCTACCGGGCCGTCGGGGAGCACGGGGAGCGGGCGGGGTCCGTGGAGGGGGCGCTCGACGAGGTGCTCGGGGTGACGCTTCAGGAGTTCACGATGCGGTGGCAGAAGTATCTGCGGGTGCAGTTGGGGTGAGGCGTGGGGCGGCGGCGGAGCGGGGCACCGTGTCGCGCCACAGGGCTCGGGCCGCGAGCACGGCGGCGGTCAGGAGCAGGGCGTTGCGGGTGAACAGCAGGGTCATGCCCAGCGGGGTGCTGGTGACGACCTCGTCGAAGTAGACCGGGAACTCCAGCAGGGTCAGCGGGCAGGCCAGGAGGACCAGGGAGGCCGGCAGCCGCATCCGGGTCGTGCGGAAGCAGTGGCAGACCGCCGCGAGGCCGACCAGCCACACCGCGTACTGCGGGCTGATCACCCGGCTCGTCACCGTGAAGACCAGCACCGCCGTCAGCGCCGCGTCCGCCGCCGTGTGGGCCGCGAACCGCGACGCCGCGAGCCGCCACCGCAGCAGCCAGCCGAAGCCCACCGCGCTCAGCGCCAGCGCCACCGTGCTCACGGTGCCGACGTACGGGCCGAGGAACTCGACCGAGCCGTAGTTCAGCAGCACCCCGCCGCTCCAGCCGAAGTGCCGGGCGACATGGAAGACCAGCGCCCCCAGCGACTCCACCTCGGTGCCCCGCTCGCTCTGGAAGGTCAGGAACGCGAACGCCCCCGGCATCGTCACCGCGAACAGCGCCGCCGCCAGGGCACCGCCCAGCACCGCCGCGAGCCAGGGCGCCCGCCCGCGCATCCCGAGCAGCACCAGCGCCGGCCACACCTTCAGCAGCGCCCCGAGCGCCGCCAGCGCCCCCGCCACCCGTGGCCGCCGCCCGGCGGCCAGCAGCGCGGCCACGGCGATGGCGGTGACCAGCACGTCGTAGCGGGCGTACACCGTCGGACCGAGCAGCGGCACCCCGGCCGCCCACACCCACGCCCCGCGCGGCGACCGCCCCGGCCCCCGCCCCGCGCGCCACAGCAGGGCCAGCACGGCCAGGTCCACCGCGCAGACCAGGACGAAGAACGCCGTCGCGTACTCCAGGAAGGGCAGCAGCGCGGGGGAGAGGACCGCGAGGGCGGCGGCGGGCGGGTACTGCCAGGTGACGTCGTCCAGCGGAAACGTTCCGGTGCGCAGGACCTCGTACCAGTCCCGGTAGATCACGGACACGTCGCTCGTCACGTCCGGTCCCGGCACCACCAGGACCTTGAACACGCACAGCAGCAGCACCAGCCGGGTCGCGGCCCAGACCGCCGGCAGCCACACCGGTGGGCGCCTCGCGTCTGTCGTCACCACGCGCTCCCCGCTCGTCCCGCCTGCCGTGCCGTGCGTTGCCGTGCCGTGCGAGGGCCTGCCGTGCGTCACCCCGGCGTGCCTCGCCCTGCCGTGCGGCCATGATGACCCGGGCACCTGCGGGCGTGCCACAGGACACGGGTTCGGTAGGGTCGGCGGCGATGCGCAAGACCTTGATCGTGACCAACGACTTCCCGCCCCGCCCCGGCGGCATCCAGGCCTTCCTGCACAACATGGCCCTGCGCCTGGACCCCGAGCGGCTGGTCGTCCACGCCTCCACCTGGAAGCGGGGCCGCGAGGGCGCCGAGGCCACCGCCGCCTTCGACGCCGAGCAGCCCTTCACCGTCGTACGCGACCGTACGACCATGCTGCTGCCGACGCCGGGCGCGACCCGTACGGCCGTCCGGCTGCTGCGCGAGCACGGGTGCACGGCGGTGTGGTTCGGGGCGGCGGCGCCCCTCGGCCTGATGGCACCGGCCCTGCGCAGGGCCGGCGCGGAGCGGCTCGTCGCCACCACCCACGGCCACGAGGCGGGCTGGGCCCAGCTGCCGGCCGCCCGCGGGCTCCTGCGCCGGATCGGGGAGTCGACGGACACGATCACCTACCTCGGCGAGTACACCCGCTCCCGCATCGCGAGCGCGCTCACGCCCGAGGCCGCCGCGCGGATGGTCCGACTGCCGCCCGGCGTCGACGAGAAGACCTTCCACCCGGACAGCGGCGGCGCCGAGGTCCGGGCCCGCCTCGGCCTGACCGACCGCCCGGTCGTGGTGTGCGTCTCGCGGCTGGTCCCGCGCAAGGGCCAGGACACCCTGATCCGGGCCATGCCGCGCATCCTCGCCGCCGAGCCGGACGCCGTCCTCCTGATCGTCGGCGGCGGCCCCTACGAGCGGGACCTGCGCCGCCTCGCGGTGGAGACGGGGGTGGCCGCCTCCGTCCGCTTCACGGGCGCCGTCCCCTGGTCCGAGCTGCCCGCGCACTACGGCGCCGGCGACGTCTTCGCCATGCCCTGCCGCACCCGCCGGGGCGGCCTCGACGTCGAGGGCCTCGGCATCGTCTACCTCGAAGCCTCCGCGACCGGCCTCCCGGTCGTCGCCGGCGACTCCGGCGGCGCCCCGGACGCGGTCCTCGACGGCGAGACGGGCTGGGTGGTGCCGGGCGGCTCCACGGACCAGTGCGCCGACCGCATCGTCACCCTCCTCGCCGACCCGGAGCTGCGCCGGAGGATGGGGGAGCGGGGCAGATCATGGGTGGAGGAGAAGTGGCGCTGGGATCTGCTGGCCCAGCACCTGAAGGCGTTGCTGTAGCGCGGGGGCCCTTGAACGCCGGCCAACGGCACACTGGCCAGGGGCGCGGGGCTGTGACATCGTGCGGCTCCGCCGCGTGGGCGCGACCAGCCACGACGCTCCGGCAGCCGCCCGACGAACCGCACCCGGCACCCCGATAGGCGCCCCTACCTGGCGTAGATCGCCTCGATCTCCCCGGCGTAATCCTCGGCCACCACATTCCGCTTCAGCTTCAACGACGGAGTCAAATGCCCCGACTCCTCGGTGAACTGCGCCCCCAGTACCCGGAACCTCCGCACCGACTCCGCCTTCGACACCGCCGCGTTCCCGTCATCCACCGCATCCTGGATCGCGGCCAGCAGATCCGCGTCCTCCCGCAGCGAAGCCGCCGTAGACCCGGCCGGCTTCCCGTGCTCGACGCACCAGCGCCCGAGGAACTCCTCGTCGATGGTGACCAGTGCGCCCACGAAGGGCCGCCCGTCGCCGACCACCATGCACTCGGCGACCAGCGCGTGCGCGCGGATGCGGTCCTCGATCACGGCCGGGGCGACGTTCTTGCCGCCGGCGGTGACGATGATCTCCTTCTTGCGCCCGGTGATCTTCAGGTACCCGTCCTCGTCGAGGGTGCCGATGTCCCCGGTGTGGAACCACCCGTCGGCCAGCGCCTCGGCGGTCGCGGCCGGGTTGTCCCAGTACTCCTTGAACAGGTGCTCGCCGTGCAGCAGCACCTCCCCGTCGTCCGCGATGCGCACCACGGACCCCGGAAGCGGCTGCCCGACCGTGCCGATCTTCTGCCGGTCCCAGGGGTTGAAGGCGGTGGCCGCACAGGACTCGGTCAGGCCGTAGCCCTCCAGGACCGTGAAGCCGATGCCCCGGAAGAAGTGGCCGAGCCGCTCGCCGAGGGGCGCGCCGCCGGAGATGGCGTACTCCCCGCGCCCGCCGAGGACCGTGCGGAGCTTGCTGTAGACGAGCTTGTCGAAGACCCTGTGCTTGATCCTCAGGCCGAGGGACGGACCTGACGGGCCGTCCAGCGCCTTGCTGTACGCGATCGCCGTGTCGGCGGCCTTGTCGAAGATCCTGCCCTTGCCGTCCGCCTGCGCCTTGGCGCGCGCCGAGTTGTAGACCTTCTCGAAGACGCGCGGCACACCGAGGATCAGGGTGGGCCGGAACGCGGCCAGTTCGTCGGTGAGGTTCTTGATGTCCGGGACGCAGCCCAGCTTGATCGGCGCGATCATCGGCGCGACCTGCACCAGCCGCCCGAAGACGTGCGCGAGGGGGAGGAAGAGCAGCACGGAGCACTCGCCGGTACGGAACAGCGGACGCAGCCGCTCCACCACGTTGCCGCACTCCGCGAAGAAGCTGCGGTGGGTGAGCACGCAGCCCTTGGGGCGGCCGGTGGTGCCCGAGGTGTAGACGATGGTCGCCGGGTCGTCGGCCTTGGCGATCGAGCCCCGCTCCTCGACGGCCGCGTCCGTGACGTCCTGGCCCAGCCGCCCCAGCTCCTCCACGGCGCCCGCGTCGATCTGCCAGACGTGCTTGAGGGCGGGCAACCGCTCGCGCACCGACTCGACGGCGGCCGCGTGCCCGGCCGACTCCACGACCAGCGCCGTCGCGCCCGAGTCGCCGAGGATCCACCGCACCTGCTCCGGCGAGCTGGTCTCGTACACCGGCACGGTGATCCCGCCCGCGCTCCAGATCGCGAAGTCCAGCAGCGTCCACTCGTAGCGCGTCCGGGACATCAGGCCGACGCGGTCGCCGGGCTGGACGCCGGAGGCGATGAGGCCCTTGGCGGCGGTGCGCACCTCGGCGAGGAAGGCGCGGGCACTCACGTCCTGCCAGGCACCTCCCACCTTGCGGGAGATGACGGCGACATCCGGATGCTGCGCGGCGTTTCTGCGGACGATGTCGGTCAGATTCCCGTCAGCGGGGACCTCGTACAGAGCCGGAAGGCTGAACTCGCGCAAGACTGCTGCTCCTCACAGGGCGCCGGCGCCACGACGTCGTGTGCTGCGACGGTGCGGTCCCAGGGTCGGACACGTACTCGGAACCCCACCTGCTGAACCTCACGCCGATTCACATGTCGAAATCCTGAGCACAACTGGACTGCCCGGACGTTACCCGCCGGTATGCCTTCTCCGACAGGGGGTCCCCGCGAGATGTTCGCTCCGTCACACGGTCGGGGTTTCCCTTGCGCACAGTAGTCGACGGCGCGACCGACCAGCCAGTAACCGCAGGTCCGGACGCCACTGTTCACAAGAGGCGCGCGCTGCTTACGCTTGATCGTCATGGCACCCACACCGCCCCGTAACACGACCACGCGCGTCCATGTGGTGAGCGACGTCCACGGCAACGCCCGCGATCTGGCCCGGGCCGGCGAGGGCGCCGACGCCCTGGTCTGCCTCGGCGACCTGATCCTCTTCCTCGACTACGCCGACCACGCGCGCGGCATCTTCCCGGACCTGTTCGGCGTCGAGAACGCGGACCGCCTCGTCGAGCTGCGCACCGCCCGCCGCTTCACCGAGGCGCGGGAGCTGGGGGCGCGGCTGTGGGCGGGCATCGGCGGGGACAGCGCGCGGCTGATCGAGAGCGCGGTGCGCAAGCAGTACGCCGAACTCTTCGCCGCCTTCCCCACCCCTACGTACGCCACCTACGGCAACGTCGACATGCCGCCCCTGTGGCCCGAGTACGCCGGAGCCGGCACCACCGTCCTCGACGGGCAGCGGGTGGAGATCGGCGGCCGGGTCTTCGGCTTCGTCGGCGGCGGCCTGCGCACCCCGATGCGCACGCCGTACGAGATCGGCGACGAGGAGTACGCCGCGAAGATCGAGGCCGTCGGCGAGGTGGACGTGCTGTGCACCCACATCCCGCCCGAGGTGCCGGAGCTGGTCTACGACACGGTCGCGCGGCGCTTCGAACGGGGCAGCCGGGCCCTGCTGGACGCCATCCGGCGCACCCGGCCCCGGTACTCCCTCTTCGGCCACGTCCACCAGCCGCTGGCCCGGCGGATGCGCGTCGGCGCCACCGAGTGCGTGAACGTGGGGCACTTCGCGTCGACGGGACGGCCGTGGGTGCTGGAGTGGTGACATCGGCCCCGCCCGTGCGCGGTAGCCTGCACGCGGCACCACGTGCGCACGACGGCGTACGACGGCGTACGACGACCTCAGTACCGGCCCGCATCCGGAGGAGCCACGGCGATGGCGGAAAACACCAGCTCGAGCATCACGATCGACGCGGCCCCGGCCGACGTCATGGCGGTGATCGCCGACTTCGCCCGCTACCCGGACTGGACCGGCGAGGTGAAGGAGGCCGAGGTCCTCGCGACCGACGGGCAGGGCCGCGCCGAGCAGGTGCGGCTGGTCATGGACGCCGGCGCCATCAAGGACGACCAGACGCTGGCCTACACCTGGACCGGCGCCCACGAGGTCTCCTGGACCCTGGTCAAGTCCCAGATGCTCCGCTCCCTCGACGGCTCCTACCTCCTCCGCCCGGCCGGCACCGGCACGGAGGTCACCTACCGCCTCACGGTCGACGTCAAGATCCCCATGCTCGGCATGATCAAGCGCAAGGCGGAAAAGGTCATCATCGACAGGGCCCTGGCAGGCCTGAAGAAGCGCGTGGAGGCATAGCCCCGCCGCCGCTGCGGGCAGTCGCCTCCGCCCAGCCTGCGGGCAGTCGTGACGCTGGGGCGGCACGGGTGGGCGCTGGGGGTACCTCCCAGGCCGTCCGGGCACTGGGGGGAGGCACCGGCCGGCGCCGGCGAGCGACACCCACCCCCGCCCCGCACCAGCGCCCCGCACCTCCCCGCCCCCCACGCCGAGCCCCCGCAGAACCGGCGGAGCCCCAGGTACCGTTCACCCCCATGCGCACCCTCCTGATCACGGGCCCCGGCGGCACCGGCCGTACCACCGTCGCCGCCGCCACCGCGCTCACCGCCGCCCGCCAGGGCACCCGCACCCTCCTGCTCGGCACCGACCGCGACGACACCCTCGGCGCCGCCCTCGGCATCCCCACCGGCCCCACCCCGGCCGAGGTCGAACCCGGCCTCACCGCCTGGCGCCCCGACGCGGCGCAGGGCTTCCGGGACGCCCTCGCCGCCCTCCAGGACCGCGCCGCCACCGCCCTCGACCTCCTCGGCGCCGCCCCCCTCGACCCCGAGGACCTCACCCCCCTCCCCGGCGCCGACGAACTCGCCCTGCTGCGCGCCCTGCGCGAGGCCGCCCTCGCCGAGGCCCACGACCTCCTCGTCGTCGACCTCCCGCCCGCCCCCCGCGCCCTCGCCCTGCTCGCCGCCCCCGAGGAACTCCGCCGGTCCCTGCGCCGCCTGCTCCCGCCCGAGCGCCAGGCCGCCCGCGCCCTGCGCCCCGTCCTCGGCCGCCTCGCCGGCGTCCCGCTGCCCGCCGGGGCACTGTACGAGGCCGCCGCCCGCTGGGACCTCGAACTGGCCGCCACCGAGGCCGTACTCGCCGACCGGGGCACCGCCGTACGCCTGGTCGCCGAACCCGGCCCGGCCGGCGCCGACGCCCTGCGCACCGCCGTCCTCGGCCTCGCCCTGCGCCGCCTGCCCACCGAGCTGCTCGTCGCCAACCGCGTCCTCCCCGACGACACCCCGGCCGACAGCTGGCTCACCGGACCCGTCGCCCAGCAGCGCAAGACCCTGGAGGAGTGGCAGGGCGCCCACGACGTCCGCCCCCTCGCCCACCTCGGCCGGGACCCGCGCGGCACCCACGACCTCGCCGCCCTCGCCGCCCCCGGCGTCGACCCGTCCACCGCCCCCGTCGAGTGGCCCGTCGCCGACCGGCTCGCCGAGGACGGCGTCCTGGTCTGGCACCTCCCGCTGCCCGGCGCCGTACGCGAGGAACTCGACCTGGTCCGCCGCGGCGACGAACTGGCCGTCGCCGCCGGGCCGTTCCGGCGGATCGTCCCGCTGCCCTCCGCGCTGCGCCGCTGCACCGTCGCCGGCGCCGCGCTGCGCGAGGGGACCCTCGCCGTCCGTTTCGCGCCGGACCCCCGGCTGTGGCCGGACAAGCGCTGACACCGCCGGGAGCCGGGCCGGTTCGGGTAACGTCGTAGGGACGAACCGTAGTCAGGAGTCCGTCATGAGCGAAGACCTCCCCCCGTCCGAGGCACCCCGCCCCGACGAGGCCGACACGGTCGGTACGGGCGGTGCGGCCGCGACCGGCGGTGCCGCCGACGAGGTGCGGGCGGCCGACGCCGACGCCTGGGCGACCGCGGTCGCCGAGGACCTGGAGGCCGAGAAGGCCCGCCGCCGCGCGCAGCACGGACCGCCGCCCGGCTCCGCCGCCGACGAGCTGCGCCGGCTCGTCGACACCGTCGCCGACAAGCTGACCGGCCTCCAGTCCCCGCTGCTCGGCCAGCTCGCCGGACCGGCCGCCCAGCAGGTGGTCCGGCAGGTCGTCCAGCAGGCCAAGGCCGCCGTCGAACCGGTCATCGAGCGCAATCCGGATGTTTTCGACCACCTCGCGGCCGCCGGCGGCGAACTCCTCGCCGCCTACCGCTCCGCGGTGCGGGACCAGGAGCGCCGCTGGACCGCCGGCGACACCGCCGCCAAGGACTCCCGCGACCCCCGCGACCAGCGGGAACAGGGTGAGGACGGCCGTGACGAGGGCGACGAGGGCACCGGCGGGAGCCAGCGGATCGACCTGGACTGAGCCCCGCCTCGGGTACGGTTGCCCTTAGCGGGGCTCGACCGAAACTGAGGGATTCATGGGACTCACCATCGGCGTCGACATCGGCGGCACGAAGATCGCGGCCGGCGTGGTCGACGAGGAAGGCAACATCCTCTCGACCCACAAGGTCCCGACTCCGGGCACGGCCGAGGCCATCGTGGACGCCATCGCCTCCGCGGTGGAGGGCGCACGCGTGGGGCACGAGATCGTCGGCGTCGGCATCGGCGCCGCCGGATACGTCAACCGCCAGCGCTCCACGGTCTACTTCGCGCCGAACATCGACTGGCGCCAGGAACCGCTGAAGGAGAAGGTCGAGGCGCGCGTCGGCCTGCCGGTCGTCGTGGAGAACGACGCCAACGCCGCGGCCTGGGGCGAGTACAAGTTCGGCGGCGGCAAGGGCCACCGCAACGTCATCTGCATCACGCTGGGCACCGGTCTCGGCGGCGGCATCATCATCGGCAACAAGCTGCGCCGCGGGCACTTCGGCGTCGCCGCCGAGTTCGGCCACATCCGTATGGTGCCGGACGGCCTGCTGTGCGGCTGCGGCTCGCAGGGCTGCTGGGAGCAGTACGCCTCCGGCCGCGCCCTCGTGCGCTACGCCAAGCAGCGCGCCAACGCCACCCCCGAGCGCGCCGAGGTGCTCCTCGCGCTCGGTGACGGCACCCCCGACGGCATCGAGGGCAAGCACATCTCGGTCGCCGCCCGCCAGGGCTGCCCCGTCGCCGTCGACTCCTACCGGGAGCTGGCCCGCTGGGCCGGCGCGGGCCTCGCCGACCTGGCCTCCCTCTTCGACCCGTCCGCCTTCATCGTCGGCGGCGGCCTCTCCGACGAGGGCGACCTGGTGCTGGACCCGATCCGCAAGTCCTACAAGCGCTGGCTGGTCGGCGGCAACTGGCGCCCGGTCGCCGACGTCATCGCCGCCCGACTCGGCAACAAGGCCGGCCTGGTGGGCGCAGCCGACCTGGCCCGCGAGCCCGACCCGATCATGTAGAACCCGGCTCACCACACGCGGCCGCTCTTGCTTTTCGGTCTTCCAGCGCCGCGGGTGCCGAGCCTGACCCGCTACGAACGCTCACCGCACGCCGTGCTCCTCAAGGGGCGCGGGGAACGGCGCGACCAGCCACAGCGCACCGTCGGTCGCCACCGAACCCCGCGCCCCGAGCCGTGCGCCGCCCAGAGCCGTGAGCCGTGCGCCGCCCCCGCCCCGAGCCGTGCGCCGCCCCGCGCCCCGTCCGGCAGGCCCCGGCGTACATTGACCCACATGGCAACGTCCCTCCCCCTGCTCCCCAACTCCCGCACGGAGCCCGACGGTTCCGCCGTCATCCGCGTCCTGAGCTACAACATCCGCTCCCTGCGCGACGACACCGACGCCCTCGCCCGCGTCATCACCGCCTGCGCCCCGGACCTCGTCCTCCTCCAGGAGGCCCCCCGCTTCTTCCGCTGGCGCAAGAAGCTCACCCGCCTCGCCGCCGCGAGCGGCCTGGTCCTGCTCTCCGGAGGCGGCACCGCCGCAGGACCCGCCCTGCTCTGCTCCCTGCGCGCCACCGTCGAACGCACCGACGACGTCCTGCTCCCGCTCACCCCCGGCCAGCACCGCCGCGGCCTCGCCGCCGCCGTCGTCCGCATCGCGGGCACCCGCCTCGGCGTCGTGAGCACCCATCTGTCGCTCCAGGCGGACGAGCGGCACGAGCAGGCCGGGCTGCTCCTCGACCACCTCGCCCGCCTCGGCGTGAAACACGCGGTGGCGGGCGGCGACCTCAACGAACCCCCCGGCGGCCGCACCTTCCGCCGGCTCGGCGACGGACTGCGGGACTGCTGGACCGCCGAGCCCTGGGGAGGCGAGTACACCTTCCCCGCCACCGCCCCCGACCGCCGCATCGACGCCGTCTTCGTCACCGAGGGCGTCGAGGTGCTGGGCTGCGGCGTGCCGCTGGGGATGCCCGGCGTGGCCGAGGACGATCTGAGGGCGGCCACGGACCACCTCCCGGTCCTGACCGCCCTCCGCGTCCCCGCGGCGACCTGAGCCGTACGCGTCCCCGCCCCACACCTGAGCCGTACGCGGCCCCGTCCGCCCAGCCGCGCGCGACTCCGGCTACACCACCGCGCTCCGCCTCACACCACCGCGCCCCGCCCCGGATCGTCGTCGTCCTCGTCACCCGTGCGCATCCGCACGACCAGCGTGGCGAAGCCGCCGAGGAAGCCGCCGATGGTGAGGGTCTGGAGCCACCAGGTCATCTCCCAGCCGAGCACCACCGCCAGCACGAGCAGCACCGGCCCGCCCAGCACCCCCAGCCAGGCGAACCTGGCAGTGGTGTCGCCGTCGGGCAGCGGCGGCGGCTCGGGCGGCACGAAGTGGCCCTCGTCGTCCCCGTCGAAGTCCTCGTCGGACGGCTCCGCCGGGGTGTGGTCGCGCGGGCCGACGCCGGGCGCGAACGCGACGGAGCCGCCCAGCGGCCGCTCCGGGGAGGACGCGTCGGAGGCGGGCCGGGCCGAGGAGGGCCGCTCCGCCGCGGGCTCGTCGTCGTTGGTCTCCGGCTCCAGCAGCGCCAGGTCCTCCACCGACTTGAACGGCTTGGCGCCCGGCGGGTCCGGCGGCTCGTCCCCGTACCCGGCGACGATCGCGGCCCAGGCGGCGTCCTCGTCGAGGGGCACGCCGTTGTCCTCGGGACCTCGCTGCGCCGCGCGCTCCCGTCCTTCACGGCGCTCCCGCTCCAGGTCCCGCTCCTCGCGGTCCTCGCGGTCCTCGCGCTCGGAGTCGTACTCAGCCACCTGCGGCCGTCCCTTCCTTGCCGAGACCGGGCTCCGGCTCCCTGACGGAACCGGGCGCGAGCCGGCCGATGAACGCGACGCTCTCCGCGAAGATCCGGTCCGCGTCATGGTCCAACGTCGCCACGTGGTAGCTCTGTTCCAGCAGGACCTCGGTCACGTCCGTCGACGACACCCGGCCCAGGATCCGCGCCGAGTCGGCCGGCGGCACCACATGGTCCTGGGGACTGCGCAGCAGCAGCAGCGGCTGCGTCACCTGCGGCAGGTCACCGTCCGCCAGCCGGAAGAACGCGCGCAGCGAGTGCGCCGCCTGCAGCGGCACCCTGTCGTACCCCAGCTCCGTGCTGAGCGGCTTGGCGATGTCGCTGGCGATGCCCTTCGTCGCCGGCACCACATGCCGCAGCACCGGCAGCGCGTGCTGGGCCACGCCGTGCATCCGGTTCGCCGGGTTGACGACCACGACGCCCTCGACCGCGTCGCCGTGCCTGGCGGCCAGCCGCAGCGCCAGCGCGCCGCCCATCGACAGCCCGGCCACGAAGACCCGCGTACAGCGCTCCCGCAGGGCGCGCAGCTCGCGGTCCACCTCCGCGTACCAGTCCTGCCAGCCGGTGACCTGCATGTCCTGCCAGCGCGTGCCGTGCCCGGGCAGCAGCGGCAGCGCGACCGTCAGACCGCGCGCGGCGAGGTACCGGGCCCAGGGGCGCAAGGACTGCGGGGAACCCGTGAAGCCGTGGCAGAGCAGGACGCCGGCCTCCCCGCCCTCGTGGCGGAACGGCTCGGCTCCGGGCAGGACCGGCACGTCTCGGTCTCCTGTCGTCAGGGGGCTTGCGGCTACTTCACCGTACGCGACCGCACTGACACCGACCAGAGCCGTCGGGGCCATTGACGGTGCCGGAGGATAGGGTCTGAGCCACAGACACGGGAGGCACTGGCTTGTTGTACGGCGCGATGAAGGTCACCGTCGGGGGTTCGCTGAAGCTCGCCTTCAGGCCCTGGGTGGAGGGCCTGGAGCACGTTCCGGCCGAGGGCCCCGCCATCCTGGCGAGCAACCACCTCTCGTTCTCCGACTCGTTCTTCCTGCCGGCCGTCCTGGACCGCAAGGTCACCTTCATCGCCAAGGCCGAGTACTTCAACACCCCCGGGATCAAGGGACGCCTGACCGCCGCCTTCTTCAAGGGCGTCGGCCAGCTCCCCGTGGACCGCTCCGGCGCGCGCGGCGCCGGGGAGGCCGCGATCAAGAGCGGCACAGAGGTCCTGGAGCGCGGCGAGCTGTTCGGCATCTACCCCGAGGGCACCCGCTCCCCGGACGGCAGGCTCTACCGCGGCAAGCCCGGTGGCCTCGCGCGTGTGGCGCTCGCCACCGGCGCGCCCGTCCTCCCCGTCGCGATGATCGACACCGAGAAGATCCAGCCGCCCGGCCAGGTGATGCCGAAGCTGATGCGGCCCGGCATCCGCATCGGCAAGCCCCTGGACTTCACCCGCTACCAGGGCATGGAGCAGGACCGCTTCGTCCTGCGCGCGCTGACCGACGAGGTCATGTACGAGATCATGAAGCTCTCCGGCCAGGAGTACGTCGACATGTACGCGACCGCCATGAAGCGGCAGCTCGCGGAGGCGGCGAAGGCCGAGAAGGAGGCCGGCAAGGCCGCCAAGGCGGCGCTCGCGGGGGCGGCCGGCGAGGACGACGAGCGATAGGACCGCACACGGGCCCGGGGCACCCGGGCCCAGGAGGGCACGGGGGGACATGGCCAGGCGCGAGCGCGTCATGAGGATGTCGGTCGAGCAGCCGCTGTGGCGCGCGCTCGCCGGCTACCGCGTCCTCACCATGCTGTACGCGATCGGCTTCTACGCCACCGCCTGGTCCGGCTTCCAGCGCCCCTGGCTCGCGGTGGCCTACTACGCCGTCCTGTGCGTCTGGACCCTGGCCACCCTCCCCAAGGTCGCGGGCGCCGCGAGCTGCACCAGGCGCTTCCTCGCCGCCGACCTCGCCATCGCCCTCACCGGCATCCTCCTCACCCCCCTCGCCGACGCCCACGAACGCGTCATGGACGGCGGCCCCACCCTGCCGTCGATATGGACCGCCGGCTCCGTGCTGGCCTTCGCCGTCAAGGGCGGCTGGCGCTGGGCCGCCGTCGCCTCCACCCTCGTCGCCGCCGCCAACCTGGTCGAACGCGGCACCCCGGCCCGCGACACCGTCCACAACGTGATCCTCGTCTGGGTCGCTTCCATCGCCATCGGCTACGTCGTCGAGGTCGCCCGCGCCTCCGAGCGCACCCTCGCCCGCGCCCTGGAGATCGAGGCCGCCACCCGGGAACGGGAGCGGCTCGCCCGGGACATCCACGACAGCGTCCTCCAGGTGCTCGCGATGGTGCAGCGGCGCGGCGCCGTCATCGGCGGCGAGGCGGCCGAGCTGGGCCGGATGGCGGGCGAGCAGGAGGTCGCCCTGCGCACCCTGGTCTCCGGCGGCCTGGTCCCCGTCTCCCGCGTCTCCGAGGACACCGCCGAGGGCGCCGTCGTCCGCGCGGTGGAGGAACCCGAGGACGCCGACGCCGACGGCCCCGTAGACCTGCGCGCCCTGCTCGCCCCGTACGCCGGCTCCCTGGTGCACCTCGCCGAGCCCGGCGCCCCCGTGCCGCTGCCCCGGGACGCGGCCCGCGAGCTGGCCGCCGCCGTCGGCGCCGCCCTGGACAACGTACGCAGGCACGTCGGTGCGGACGCGCGCGCGTGGATCCTGGTCGAGGACGAGCCCGACGAGGTGATCGTCACCGTCCGCGACGAGGGCCCCGGCATCCCCGACGGACGGCTCGCCGAGGCCGAGGGCGAGGGGCGGCTCGGGGTCGCCCTGTCGATCCGGGGCCGGCTGCGCGACCTCGGCGGCACCGCCGAGCTGATCTCGGTGCCCGGCCAGGGCACGGAGGTCGAACTGAGGGCACCGAAGGAATCCGGCGGCGCCGCCGCCCGGGGGAAGGCAGCGGACCGTGAGTGAGCGACCCATGAGTGAACGACCCGCGAGTGAACGAGCCGCACGTGACGGGCGGGGACCGATCAAGGTCATGGTCGTCGACGACCACCCCATGTGGCGCGACGCCGTCGCCCGGGACCTGGCCGAGTCCGGCTTCGACGTGGTCGCCACCGCCGGCGACGGCGACCAGGCCGTGCGCCGCGCCCGCGCCGCCGCCCCCGACGTCCTCGTCCTCGACCTCAACCTGCCCGGCAAACCCGGCGTCCAGGTCTGCAAGGAGGTCGTCGGCGCCGACCCGAAGCTCCGCGTCCTCGTCCTGTCCGCCAGCGGCGAGCACGCCGACGTCCTGGAGGCCGTGAAGTCCGGCGCCACCGGATACCTGCTGAAGTCGGCCTCCACCGGGGAACTCCAGGAAGCGGTCCGCCGTACCGCCCACGGCGACGCGGTGTTCACGCCGGGCCTGGCCGGACTGGTCCTCGGCGAGTACCGGCGCCTCGCCTCCGAACCCGCCCCCGCCGCCGGCACCGGCGACCCCGCCGCGCCCCGGCTCACCGGCCGGGAGACCGAGGTGCTGCGCCTGGTCGCCAAGGGCCTGAGCTACAAGCAGATCGCCGAACGCCTCGTCATCTCCCACCGCACCGTCCAGAACCACGTCCAGAACACCCTCGGCAAGCTCCAGCTCCACAACCGCGTCGAACTCGTCCGGTACGCCATGGAGAGAGGGCTGGACGAGGGCTGAACCGCGCAGGACAGTGACCCCGACCACCCACCGTGGCGAAGGGGTTGTGCGATGAAGGTCGGCATACTGACCGGAGGCGGTGACTGCCCGGGGCTCAACGCCGTCATCCGGGCCGTCGTCCGCAAAGGCGTACAGGAACACGGCTACGAGTTCACCGGCTTCCGGGACGGCTGGCGCGGTCCCCTGGAAGGCGTCAGCGTTCCCCTCGGCATCCCGGCCGTCCGCGGCATCCTGCCCTGCTGCGGCACCGTCCTCGGCTCCTCGCGCACCAACCCGTTCAGGGAACGGGACGGCATCCGGCGCATCAAGGACACCCTCGCCGACCTCGGCGTGGAGGCGCTCGTCACCATCGGCGGCGAGGACACCCTCGGTGTCGCCGCCCGCCTCACCGACGAGTACGGCGTGCCCTGCGTCGGCGTGCCCAAGACCATCGACAACGACCTGTCCGCCACCGACTACACCTTCGGCTTCGACACCGCCGTCGGCATCGCCACCGAGGCCATCGACCGGCTGCACACCGCCGCCGAGTCCCACATGCGGGTCCTGGTCGTCGAGGTCATGGGCCGGCACGCCGGCTGGATCGCCCTGCACTCCGGCCTCGCTCCCGGTTCCGGTCGTCGTACGCCCCGATCGTGGTCGTCGCCGAGGGCGCGATGCCGCGCGACGGCGACCTGGTGCTCAAGGACCAGTCGCTGGACTCCTACGGGCACGTCCGGCTCTCCGGGGTCGGGGAGTGGCTGGCCAAGCAGATCGAGAAACGCACCGGGCAGGAGGCCCGCACCACCGTCCTCGGCCATGTCCAGCGCGGCGGCACGCCCAGCGCCTTCGACCGCTGGCTCGCCACCCTCCCCCACTGCCTGAACGGCGTGGGGGGACCCCCATCGGACTGCACGCCGTGGACTGCGTGCGCGACGGCGCTTTCGGCATGATGGTCGCCCTGCGCGGCACCGACATCGTCCGCGTCCCCCTCGCCGAGGCCACGGCCCGGCTCAAGACGGTCGACCCGCGCCTGTACGACGAGGTCGGTGTCTTCTTCGGCTGACTCATCGGTTGACCGGCGGGCGGCGGCGGGGGGTCGTATATTCGGCCCGGAGTCCACCGGTGCGTCCAGAGTCCCCAGAACGGGAGCGTCATGGACATCCTGGCCTTCGGCGTCCAGTCCGACGAGAAGCCCCTGATCGAGCAGGCCTTCCGCCGCTACGAAGAGGTCCGCTGCGTGGACGTCTTCCTCACCGAGGACACCGCGCCCATCGCGGCCGGCCACGAGATCGTCTCCACCTCCGTCAACGCCGACCTCGGCGCCGGCGTCCTGGAGATCCTCGCGGCCGGCGGCACCCGGATGGTGGCCCAGCGCTCCACCGGCTTCAACAACATCGATCTCGACGCCGCCGAACGCCTCGGCCTCACCGTCGCCCGCGTGTCGTCCTACTCGCCGTACTCGGTCGCCGAGTTCGCCTGGGCGCTCGCCCTCGCCGTCAACCGCCGCGTCGTGCGCGCCTCCATCCGCACCCGCGACTTCGACTTCCGGCTGCGCGGACTGATGGGCCGGGACATGCACGGCCGCACCGCCGGCATCCTCGGCACCGGCAAGATCGGCGAGGCATTCGCCCGCATCGCCCACGGCTTCGGCATGAACCTGCTCGGCTGGGACGTCGCCGAGAACCCGGCCTGCGTCGAACTGGGCATGCGCTACGTCCCGAAGGACGAGCTGCTGGCCCGCTCCGACCTGATCACCCTGCACGTGCCGCTGATGGCCGAGACGCAGCACCTGATCGACGCCGCAGCCCTCAAGTCCGTGCGGGACGACGCCATCCTCGTCAACTCCAGCCGCGGTGGCCTGATCGACACCACCGCCCTCGTCGGCGAACTGCGCGCCGGCCGCTTCACGGGGGTGGGCCTGGACGTGTACGAGGCGGAGGCGGGCCTGTTCTTCCTCGACAAGTCCCTGGAGGCCATCGCCGACGACACCCTGGCCCGCCTCGTCACCTTCCCCAACGTCCTGGTCACCTCCCACCAGGCGTACTACACCGAGGACGCCGTCGGCCAGATCGTCGACACGACGGCGCGCAACATCCTCGACTACCGCGAGGGCCGCCGCTCGGAGAACGTGCTCGTCCCGCGCAGCTGACCCGCCAGCTCCCGCACGATCGCCGAACCGTTCAGCGTCAGCACCGACTCCGGGTGGAACTGCACCGACGCGAAACCCTCGCCCCGCAGCGCGTGCACCTCGCCGGCCGCCGAGCGGCTCACCTCGACGCCCCGCACGGCGAGCGCGTCGGCCGCCGCGTCGTCGCAGCGGGCCGTGAAGCTGTTGTAGAAGCCGACCGTCTCCGTCCGCCCGAACAGGTCGATCTCCGTCTGCGCCCCCTGGTACGGCACCTCCTTGCGGACGATGTCCAGGCCCAGCTCCGCCGCGATCAGCTCGTGCCCGAGGCACACCCCGAGCACACCGTGCCGGTTCTCCCGCAGCACCTCGGCGGTCAGCCCGCGCAGGAAGCGCATCTTGGGGTCGCCGCCGTCGGCCGGGTCACCGGGGCCGGGGCCCAGCACCACCGGGCCGTCGTGCCCGAGCACCGCCCCCCGCAGCCCCTCCTCGTCGTACCGGCGCACGCTCACCGCGAGCCCCGAGGAGCGCAGGACGTGCGCGAGCATCGCCGTGAAGGTGTCCTCCGCGTCCACGACCAGCGCGTGCCCGGTCAGTGTCGCGGACGGCTCCTGCATCCGCAGCCAGAACGGCGCCAGCGACGCCCGGCGTCCGTCCAGCGCGGCCCGCACCCGCGGGTCCTCGGCCAGCCCCGCCCGCCCCGCCTCCGCCCGCGGCCGGGACGGGCGTACGCCCAGCGCCGCGAGGACGCCGGCCGCCTTGGCGTGGGTCTCGGCGACCTCGCCCGCCGGGTCCGAGCCGCGCACCAGCGTCGCCCCGACCGGCACCCGCAGCTCCCCGTCCGCGTCGACGTAGGCGGTACGGATCAGGATGGGGGAGTCGAGGGTCTGGGCGCCGCTCGCGTCCCGCCCCAGCAGCGCCAGCGCGCCCGCGTAGTAACCGCGCCCGCCCACCTCGTGCCGCTCAATGACCCGGCAGGCGTTCTGCACCGGCGACCCGGTGACCGTCGCCGCGAACATCGTCTCCTTGAGCACGTCCCGGACGTCCAGCGAGGACCGGCCGCGCAGCTCGTACTCGGTGTGCGCGAGATGCGCCATCTCCTTCAGCCGGGGCCCGATCACCACACCGCCCATGTCGCCGACGGTGCACATCATCTTCAGCTCCTCGTCGACCACCATCGACAGCTCCTCGATCTCCTTGCCGTCGGCGAGGAAACGGAGCAGGTGCTCGGGGGTCGGCCCCTCGGCGGGATAGCGGTACGTCCCGCTGATCGGGTTCATCACGGCCGTCCCGCCCGACATCCGCACATGCACCTCGGGACTGGCCCCGACCAGCGTCCGCCCTCCCGTCACCCGCCGCCCTTCCAAGGAAGGCCCTTCAAGCCCCCGCTCATCCCCGGTGTGCACGACGAACGTCCAGTACGCGCCCCGCTCGCCCTCCAGCAGGCGCCGGAACAGGGCCAGCGCGTCGGGCCGCCCGAACCCCTCGATCCGCCCCTCGAACGTCCGCCGGATGACGAAGTTGGCGCCCTCGCCCCGCCCGATCTCCTCGTCCAGCACCCGCCCGACGATCCCCGCGTACTCCTCGTCCCCCACGTCGAAGCCGCCCCCCTCGACCCGCACGTCGTGCGCGGGCAACTGCGCCAGCGCCTCCTCCAGCGGGATGTCGTACCGCTCCTCGGGTACCAGCACCAGCAGCGGCGTCCCGTCGTCCCGGACGTCGAACCCCCGCTCCCGGATCTGCCGGAACGGCACCAACGCCAGCCCGTCGTCGGGAAGTTCGGCCAGTGTGTCGTGCTCGGCCACCGCGCCGATCAGCAGCTCGACGGTGTCGTGATCGTGTCCGGGCGTACGCCGGCGCAGCAGAGCGAAGGGCCGGGTGTCCGCCAGAAGCCGGTCGAGGTGGTTCGTCATGGCCGTGTCCTTCTCGTCGGGAAGATCAGCAGGATCGGGAGGAGCGGGGAGATCCGCGAGATCCGCGAGAGGAACGGCCGGCCGGAAACGCCGAAGGCCGCCCCTCGGGCGGCCTTCGCGAAGTTTCAGCTACACGCGATCAGTGGGCCGCCGGATGAGCGGTCCACCACCAGTTCTGGTTCGAGTGCGTCTGCACGAGCGTGAGCATGGGAGGCACGCTACACGATGCGGCCACGTGATGTGTGCCATCGGTCACCCGAAGTCGTCTCACGGACTGAGAGCGGCCCTGGACCACCTTTCGGACCGCGTACTGTTGGCCCCGTGACCGTGAACGCTGATACCCGAAGTGTCGCCGACCAGGCGACGTGGCGAAGCCTGCCCGCGGCGCAGCAGCCCGAGTACCCGGATGCCGAGGCTCTGCGCGATGTGATCGCGGAGCTCGGGACGTATCCCCCGCTGGTGTTCGCCGGCGAGTGCGACCAGCTGCGCGGGCGGATGGCCGCGGTCGCCCGGGGCGAGGCGTTCCTGCTGCAGGGCGGTGACTGCGCGGAGTCCTTCGACGCCGTGTCCGCCGAGCACATCCGGGCGAAGCTCAAGACGCTGCTCCAGATGGGCGCCGTCCTCACGTACGCGGCCTCCGTGCCCGTCGTGAAGGTGGGCCGGATCGCCGGGCAGTACTCCAAGCCGCGCTCCAAGCCGACGGAGACCCGCGACGGCGTGACGCTGCCGACGTACCGCGGCGACTCGGTCAACGGCTTCGACTTCACCGAGGCCGCCCGCGTTCCGGACCCCGAGCGGCTGAAGCGGATGTACCACGCCTCGGCGTCCACGCTGAACCTGGTGCGTGCCTTCACCACCGGCGGTTACGCCGACCTGCGCCAGGTGCACGCCTGGAACCAGGACTTCGTGAAGTCGTCCCCCTCCGGCCAGCGCTACGAGCAGCTCGCCCGGGAGATCGACAACGCGCTGAACTTCATGCGGGCCTGCGGCACCGACCCGGCCGAGTTCCAGACGGTCGAGTTCTTCTCCTCGCACGAGGCGCTGCTGCTCGACTACGAGTCGGCCCTCACCCGCGTCGACTCCCGCACGGGCCAGCTGTACGACGTCTCCGGGCACATGGTGTGGATCGGCGAGCGCACCCGGCAGCTGGACCACGCGCACATCGAGTTCGCCTCGAAGATCCGCAACCCGATCGGCATCAAGCTCGGCCCGACGACGACGGCCGAGGAGGCGCTCCAGTACATCGAGCGGCTCGACCCCGACCGCGAGCCGGGCCGGCTGACCTTCATCGTGCGCATGGGCGCCGACAAGGTCCGCGACAAGCTGCCCGAGCTGGTGGAGAAGGTCACCGCGTCCGGCGCCACGGTCGCCTGGATCACCGACCCGATGCACGGCAACACCTACGAGGCGGCCTCCGGGCACAAGACCCGCCGCTTCGACGACGTGCTCGACGAGGTCAAGGGCTTCTTCGAGGTGCACAAGGCGCTCGGCACCCACCCGGGCGGCATCCACGTGGAGCTGACCGGCGACGACGTCACCGAGTGCGTGGGCGGCGGCGACGAGATCTTCGTCGACGACCTGCACCAGCGCTACGAGACGGCCTGCGACCCGCGGCTCAACCGCAGCCAGTCGCTCGACCTGGCCTTCCTGGTGGCGGAGATGTACCGGGACCAGTGACGGTGTCCGCCCCCGGCGGGCGGCGGAATGGGGCGCGGGTCACAGGGGATCCGCGCCCCTTCCTCTTTCACCGGCCCCGCACGATGGGTAAGGTTAGGTTTGCCTCACCGATCAATCGGTCCTTCCGGGCGACGGTACGGCACGATCTTGTACCCCGCTCGGGAGGTGAACCGCGTGTTCGTCTGCAGCTGCTTCGGTGTCACCGAGGAACAGGTGAAGAGCCACGCGGAGGCCGGTGCCTGCACGCCCCGGCAGATCGCCTCCGCCTGCAAGGCCGGCACCGACTGCGGTGGCTGCGTACGGCGCATCCAGGCGCTGCTCGGCCGGGGCGCCTGCCCCCGCCGGAGCCTCGCCGACCAGGGCGAGCCGGTCCTCGCGGAGCTGCCCGAAGCCGCCTGACGTCCGGCTAGAGCGAGCCGGGGCCCGACGGGTCCGGCTGGCTCTGCTCGATGACCGTCGACAGGTACAGCGGCTCGCCCAGCTTCTCGATCAGGTCGAGCTGGGTCTCCAGGTAGTCGATGTGGTGCTCCTCGTCGGCGAGGATCGCCTCGAAGACGTTGGCCGACGTGACGTCGTGCTTGGCCCGCATCACCTCGATGCCGCGCCGCAGCCGGTCGATCGCCTCGATCTCGATCTCCCGGTCGGCCTGGAACATCTCGGTCACGCTCTGCCCCACCCGCACATGGAAGAGCCGCTGGTAGTTCGGCAGGCCGTCCAGGAGCAGGATGCGGTCGGTGAGCACCTCGGCGTGGCGCATCTCGTCGAAGGACTCCGCGCGCGTGTACTTCGCGAGCTTGGTCCAGCCCTTGTGGTCCTGCAGCTTCGCGTGCAGGAAGTACTGGTTGATCGCCGTCAGCTCGGCGGTCAGCTGTTCGTTGAGGAACTCGATGACCTCGGGGTCGCCCTGCATCGCTTGAGGCTCCTTAGAACGGGAACTGGCGTGTTGCGCCGCATGATTGCACCGGCATCCAAGATCGTCCAGTAAGTCTCGACTTAGTAAGTTAGTACAGGCTTAGTCATTATTGTCGATGTTTGCCCGAATATGGCCGGAGTCGGTCAGGGGCATCGGTCCGGGTCTGTCAGGATGGAGACATGGTTCAGCCGGTGGAGAACGAATCGGGAGAAGGCGGTTCGCAGGGAGCGCCGACGTTCGAGCTTCCCCCCGGTCAGCGCCTCCAGCGGGGCTGGCCCGTCACGCACTACGGACCGGTCCCCAAGTTCCGCCCCGAGCGCTGGGAGTTCCGCGTCTTCGGCGCCACCGCGGACGGCGAGAAGCGCGGCTGGACCCACGACGAGTTCACCGCCCTGCCGTACACCACGGTCGTCGCCGACCTGCACTGCGTCACGAAGTTCAGCATGCTCGGCTCCGAGTGGGGCGGCGTCCCGGCCGCCACGATCCTCGACCTCGCGCCGCCCGCGCCCGCCGTCACCCACGTGATGGTCTGGGCCGAGTACGGCTTCAGTTCCAACCTCCGGCTGGCCGACTTCGCGGCCGAGCACACCCTGTTCGCCACCCACAAGGACGGCGAGCTGCTCACCGCCGAGCACGGCTTCCCGCTGCGGCTGGTCGTCCCGCACCTGTACGCCTGGAAGGGCCCGAAGTGGGTCCGCGGCGTCGAGTACATGACCGCCGACCGGCGCGGGTTCTGGGAGGAGCGCGGGTACCACAACATCGGCGACCCGTGGCAGGAGCAGCGGTACTCCTACCAGGAGGAACCCGGGGACGGCCCCGAGCTGTGACCCCGTGAGGTGACGGGGCGGGGGCCTCAGCCGTCGCGCAGCTTCTTCAGCCGCTCCACGTCCGCCGCGTGCCCCTGGGCACCGCCCGGCGTCTCGATGACCAGCGGCACGCCCTCGGTCGCGGGGTGCGTCATCAGCGCCCGGAACGGGTCCTCGCCGATGTGACCGGCGCCGATGTTCTCGTGCCGGTCCTTGTGCGCGCCCGCCGCCTCCTTGGAGTCGTTGGCGTGCACCAGCTTCAGCCGGCCCTCCCCGACCGTGTCCACCAGCAGGTCCAGGGTCTGGTGCATGCCGGACGGGCCGGTCAGGTCGTGCCCGGCCGCGAAGATGTGGCAGGTGTCCAGGCACACCCCCAGCCTCGGATGGGCGTCCAGCGCCGCGAAGTACGGCCCGAAGTCCCAGGTCCGCGAGCAGAGCGAGGAGCCCTGCCCGGCGGTCGACTCCAGCAGCAGGTACGGGTCGTCGTCGTGGGTCAGCTCGTCCAGCAGCGGCAGCATGTGCTCCCGCACCTGCCGCAGCGCCGCCGACCGCTCGCGGCCGCCGGTCGCGCTGCCGGTGTGCACGACCACGCCGAGCGCCCCGATCGCCCGCGCCCGGCGCAGGGAGTGCCGCAGCGACTCCACCGACCGCTCGACCGTCGCCTCGGTGCGGGAGCCGAAGTTGATCAGGTACGGCGCGTGCACGTAGGCCGGTATCGCCTCAGTGGCGCAGGCCGTGCGGAACGCCTCGTCCTGCTCCGGGTTGCCGGCCGGGGTGGCCCAGCCGCGCGGGTTGGCGACGAAGACCTGCACGGCCTCCGCCTTCAGCTCACGGGCGTACGCCAGCCCCACGGAGTGCAGGCCGCCGGCCACGGGGACGTGACCGCCGACGGGGTTGCGGGGCGTCGTCGTCGCAGGTTGATCTCTCAGCGGACGGTGATCTCTCAGCGGACGGTGATCTCTCATCGGATGGTGATCTTGATCGTCGAGCCCTTGGGGGCGGTGTCCCCGCCGTCCACGGACTGGTCCTCCACCGTGTCGCCGAACAGCCCGAGGAACCCGCGATCCTCGTCCACGTCGAACCCGGCGTCGGTCAGCTTCCGCTTGGCGTCGTCCACGTGGTCGCCGACCACGTCCGGCACTTCGATCATCTCGGGGCCCTTGGAGACCGTGAGCGTCACCGTGTCGCCGTCGGCCGCGCGGCTGCCCGGCTCCGGCGTCTGCCGGGCGACCTGCCCGCTGTCGTACTCCGAGTTCACCCGCTCCTCGGCGACCTTCACCTTCAGACCCGCGTCCGACAGTTCGGCCCGCGCGTCGGAGAGGTCGTCGCCGGTGACGTCCGGGACGTCGATCGGGCTGCCCTTGCTGACGACCAGGGCGACCGCCGAGCCTGCCCGCACGGTCGTGTCCGTCCGCGGCTCGGTGGCGACGACGAAGCCCTTGGGCACGTCGTCGCTGAACTCCCGGGTCACCATGCCCGGCTCCAGGCCCTCGTCCTTCAGCAGGGTCCGCGCCCGGTCCAGCCGGTAGCCCGTCACGTCCGGCAGCTTCACGGTGTCGGGGCCGTCGGAGACCGTGAACGACACCGAGTCGTTCTTGCGGATACGGCTGCCCACGCCAGGGTCGGTGCTGATGATCTGCCCGCGCTCCACCGTGTCGCTGTACGCGTGCCGCACCTTGCCGACGTCCAGACCGGCGTCGTCCAGCCGGTCCCTGGCCTGCTCCTCCGTCTTGGAGAGCAGCGGCGGCACCTTGGTGAACTGGCCGGAGTTGATGTACCAGACGCCGCCGCCGACGCCGAGCACCAGCAGGACCGCCACGACGACGGCCAGCGGGCCGCGCCGCACCTGCGGACGCCTGCGCGCGGGCGGGGGCGGCGGGGGAGTCGCCAGCCGGCTGGTGCGGTGGACGCCGTCGTCGCCGCCGTCGTCCTCGTTCACCGGCAGCGGGCGGGGCACGGTCAGGGAGCGGGGGATGACGCTCGTACGGTCCTCGGCGTTGTCGTGCTCCTCCGCGGCGAGCGCCTGCGGCGGCACCGCGTCGAGCTGCTCCTCGCTCAGCTCCTCGCGCGTCCGCAGGGCCAGCGCGAGCAGCGCCACGGCGTCGTGCGGCCGGATCTCCGGGTTGCGCGCGGTGGCCGCGACGACCAGCTCGTCCAGCTCGTACGCCGTCCCCGGTACGGCGGCCGACGGCGGCGGCACGTCCTCGTGGAGGTGCCTGTAGAGCACCTGGGCGGGGGAGTCGCCGTCGTGCGGCTTGCCGCCGGTCAGCATCTCGTACAGCACGACACCGCACGCGTACACGTCGACCCGGGGGTCGGCGGTGCTGTTCTCGATCTGCTCCGGCGCCAGGTAGGAGACCGTGCCGAGGACCGAGCCGGTGGTGTGGGTGACCGCGTCGACGGACCGGACCAGTCCGAAGTCGGCGACCTTGACCCGGCCGTCGTCCCCTATGAGGACGTTCTCCGGCTTCATGTCCCGGTGCACGAACCCGGCCCGGTGCGCGGCGCCGAGCGCGGCCAGCACCGGCTCCAGGATGTCCAGCGCGGCCCGCGGCCGCAGCGCCCCGCGCTCGCGCAGTACGTCGCGCAGGGTGCAGCCGGCGATGTACTCCATCGCCAGGTAGACGTACGCCCCCTCGGCGCCCTGGTCGAAGACCTGGACGACGTTGGGGTGGTCGAGCCGGGCCACCGACTTGGCCTCGCGGATGAACCGCTCGACGAAGACCGCGTCGGTCGCGAGCGTCGGGTGCATCACCTTCAGCGCGAGCACGCGGTCCAGGCGGGTGTCCACGGCCCGGTAGACCGTGGCCATCCCGCCGACCGCGATCCGCGCCTCGACGCGGTACCGGCCGTCGAGCACCTGCCCGACCAGAGGGTCCTGAAGGGTCGTGTCCACGCAGCGAGTCTACGAGCCACCACGGACACCGACGGCTCGTCGAGCCTGTCCGCGCCCCTACTGCAGCGCACCTGTGACGCTTCTTACGCCGCCCCGGCCGCGGGTAGTCGTGCCTCCCCCAGCGCCCGAACGGCCTGGGAGGTACCCCCAGGCGGCACCCCGCCGCGCCGGGCTGCGCACCCCACCCCGCCCCGCCGAGACGCCGGGCACCTAGAAAGCGGGCCGCTCCGGATCCAGCACCGCCATGCCCTCCGCAGGAGAAGACGCCGACGCGAAGTGCCGCCGGGGAATCCGCCCGGCCCGCCGAGCCAACCGCCCCGCCTCCACAGCCCCCCGCATCGCCGAAGCCATCAGCACCGGCTCCTGCGCCCGCGTCACCGCCGACGCCAGCATCACCCCCGCACACCCCAGCTCCATCGCCAGCGCCACGTCCGACGCCGTACCGGCCCCCGCGTCGAGAATCACCGGCACGCGCGCGTGCTCCACGATCAGCTGGAAGTTGTGCGGGTTGCGAATCCCGAGCCCCGACCCGATCGGCGACCCCAGCGGCATGATCGCCGCACACCCGGCGTCCTCCAGCTTCCGCGCCAGCACCGGATCGTCGTTCGTGTACGGCAGCACCGTGAACCCGTCGTCGACCAGCGTCTCCGCCGCGTCCAGCAGCTCGATCGGGTCCGGCAGCAGCGTCCGCTCGTCGGCGATGACCTCCAGCTTCACCAGATCCGTACCGAGCGCCTCGCGCGCGAGCCGCGCGGTCAGCACCGCCTCTCCGGCGGTGAAGCAGCCGGCCGTGTTCGGCAGCACGCCGATGCCGAGCCGCTGGAGCACCGAGAGCACCGAGCCGTGCACGGAGGCGTCCACGCGCCGCATCGCGACGGTCGTCAGCTCGGTCCCGGAGGCCACCAGCGCGCGCTCCAGCACGTCGAGGCTGGGCGCCCCGCCCGTGCCCATGATCAGGCGGGACCCGTAGGCCGTACCGCCGAGGACGAAGGGATCGCCGGCCATCGGGTCAGCCTCCTTGGACAGCGGTGAGGACCTCGACGCGGTCGCCCTCGGCGAGGGCGGTCGCGGACCACCGCGCGCGCGGGACGACGGTCTCGTTCAGGGCGGCGGCCACGCCGGACGGCGCCGCGGTGAGCGTGCCCACCAGCACGTCCAGGGCCGTACCGGGAGCCACCTCGAGCGGCTCGCCGTTGACGGAGATGTTCATGCGGGCTGCTCCGAGAGTGCGGGGGCGGCGGCGAACCGCCGGGGGGTGAAGGGACGGGCCTCGGCCGGCAGCTCCCCGGTGGTCAGGGCGTGCGCCAGCGCGTCGCCGGTGACCGGGGTGAGCAGGACGCCGTTGCGGTGGTGCCCGGTGGCCAGCAGCAGCCCCTCCAGCTCGGTCGGGCCGAGCAGCGGGGCGTTGTCCGGGGAGCCGGGGCGCAGACCCGCGCGGGTCTCCACCAGGGGCAGCTCCGTGATGCCGGGGACCAGCTCGTGGGCGTCGCGCAGCAGCTCGTACACGCCGCCCGCGGTGACCGTCGTGTCCCAGCCCAGCTCCTCGCTGGTGGCCCCGACGACCAGCTCGCCGCTCTCGCGGGGCACCAGGTAGAGCGGGTTGCCGCGCACCACGGCGCGCACGGTGCGGTGCAGCAGCGGGCCGTGCGCCGACGGCATCGACAGCCGCAGCACCTGCCCCTTCACGGGCCGCACCGGCGGCAGTACGGCGTCCGGCACACCCGCCAGCCGCCCGCTGAGGCTGCCCCCGGCCAGCACCACCTGCCCGGCCTCCAGCGCGGTGCCGTCGGCGGTGACGACGCCGGTGGCCCGGTCGCCGCGCCCCACGGTGAGCCGCTCGGCCCACTCCCGGTGGAGGACCACGCCCGCGCGCTCACAGGCGGCCAGGAGCGCGCTCGCGAGGCGCCGGGGGTCGATCTGGTGGTCGCCGTCCACCCGCAGGCCCCCGCGCACGCCCGGCGCGAGCATCGGCTCCAGGCGCCGGCACTCACGCCCCGACAGCCACTCCGACTCCAGCCCGGAACGCTGCTGGAGCGCGTGCAGTTCGCGCAGGTGGGCGCGGTCGTCGGCGTCCAGCGCGACGGCCAGGGTGCCGCAGGGGCGGTAGCCGACGTCCTGGCCGGTGAGGTCGGTCAGCTCGGCCGCGAACTCCGGATAGCGGCCGGCCGAGACCAGGTTCAGCCCGAGCAGCGTCTGCTCGCCGTAGTGCAGCTCGGTGACGGCGGCCAGCATCCCGGCCGCGACCTGCGCCGCGCCGCCGCCCGGTTCGGGGTCGACCAGCGCGGTGGCGAGGCCCCGCTGCGCCGCCCGCCAGGCGGTGACCAGGCCGATGATCCCGCCTCCCACGACGAGGACGTCGGGTGTCCGGGGCGTGGCCGGCCCCTGCGGCGCGGACGGCGTACGTGGTGGAGACGACATGGGCGTCCAGCCCCTCCCTTCGCCGGCATGACCCGGATCAGGTTCGTACGGTCGGAGGCCGTCCAGCCTCCCTCTCAGCCCGGTGCGTCCGGGCTCCCGCGAGTGTTCTGTCCCGGCCAGCCTAGCCCTCGGCGCGCCGCGCATGAAGGGCGGCCCCGGGGCGGGCCGCTGGGGGCGCGGACTACCGGCCCCCGACCTCGGCTGACGCCTGTTCAGGTGCGTGCCGGGTCTCCGCGGTGACCGGGTGTCTATGGTGATCAGGTGAGCGAGCAGACGCGGGAGCGGGGACGGGCGGCGGGGGCGGACGCGGACGCGGAGCGCCGGGTGGTCGTGGCGGGCGCGGGGATGGCGGGCGTGCAGACCGCCGTCGCGCTGCGGGAGGAGGGCTTCACCGGCACCGTGACGGTGATCGGCGCGGAACCCCACCAGCCGTACGACCGGCCCCCGCTCTCCAAGGCCGTGCTGCTCGGCACCGCCGAGGGGAGCGCCTTCGACGTGGACTTCGAGGCGCTCGGCATCACCCTGCGGCTCGGCTGCGAGGCCCTGGGCGTCCGCCCCGGCGACCACCTCCTCGACACCTCCGAGGGACCCGTCCCGTACGACGTCCTGGTGCTCGCCACCGGCGCCGAACCGGTCCGGCTGCCCGGCGCCGGCGACGTGCCCGGCGTCCACCTGCTGCGCACCCTGGACGACGCCGAGCGGCTGCGGCCCGTGCTGGCGCGGCAGCACGACATCGTGGTCGTCGGCGCGGGCTGGATCGGCGCCGAGTTCGCGACCGCCGCGCGGGAGGCGGGCTGCGCGGTGACCGTCGTGGAGGCCGCCGCCCGGCCGCTCGCCGACACGCTGCCCGCCGAGGTGGCCGCGCCCATGAGCGGCTGGTACGCCGACGCGGGCGCCGTCCTGCGCACCCGCGCGCGCGTGGAGCGCGTCGAGCCCGGCGACACCGGGCGCGCCGGGTGGGTCGTCCTGGACGACGGCTCCCGGCTGCCCGCCGGCGCGGTCGTCGTCGGCATCGGCGCCCGCCCCGCCACCGGCTGGCTCGCCGGCTCCGGGATCGCGCTCGGCGCCCGCGGGGACATCCTCGCCGACGACCGGCTGCGCACCTCCGCACCCGACGTGTACGCGGTCGGCGACTGCGCGTCCTTCCCGTCCGGCCGCTACGGCGAGCGGCTGCTCGTGCACCACTGGGACAACGCCCTCCAGGGCCCGCGCACGGTCGCCGCGCACATCGTCGGCACGGGCGCGGGCGAGGAACCGGAGCCCTACGACCCGGTGCCGTACTTCTGGTCCGAGCAGTTCGGGCGCTTCGTCCAGTACGCCGGTCACCACACGGAGGCCGACACGGTCCTGTGGCGCGGCGACCCGTCGGGTCCCGCGTGGACGGTGTGCTGGCTGCGCGGGGCGCGCCTGGTCGCCCTGCTGGCGGTGGGCCGGCCCCGCGACCTGGCGCAGGGCAAGCGGCTGATCCGGTCCGGTGCCTCGATGGATCCCGGGCTGCTGGCCGACCCGGCGCGGCCCCTGAAGGCGGCGACGGCGTAGGCCGTCCGGTCGGGGTCCGGCTTCCGGCTGTCAGCGGCAGATGGCAGGCTTGGGACGTGACCGAGATTGACGCAAAGATCGATGCTCTCGTGCCTGCCTGGCACACCGTCCCCGACATCGCCGAGCTGCTCGGTGTCGAGGTGACCCGCGTGCGCCAGCTGATCAGGGAAGGCCAGCTCATCGCCGTACGCCGGGGTGAGAACCGGGCGCTGCACATTCCGGCGGCCTTCATCGACGAGGACAAGGTCGTCAAGGGCCTGGTCGGGACCCTGACGCTGCTGCGGGACGACGGCTTCACCGCCGAGGAGATGCTGGAGTGGCTCTTCACTCCCGACCCCAGCCTGCCCGGCACCCCCGCCCAGGCCCTCACGGAGAACCGCGGCACGGAGGTGAAACGCCGCGCCCAGGCACTGGCCGTCTGAGCCGCCCCGCCGCGTGTCCGGCGGTTTGAGCCGCCGTGCGGTTCCGGCGCAGGGGGCGGCGCACGAAGGCGGACGACGGGCAGCACCGGCCCACGAGGTCGCGGTCTGCGGCCACCGCCCCGTGGCTGCCCCTGCGCCGGGGCGCGGGAGGGCGAAAGGCGGACACCGCCCGCACACGAAGGACACGGGCCGCCGCCTCCAGCGCCGGACCGTGCCGGGCGCCTGCCGGCGCCGGACCGTGCACGGCGCCCGCCGGACGTGGTGCGGGGCGAGGCGTCGGGTCGCCCCGGCCGTCGCGCGCGCCGCCCGTCCGGCACGGTCGGTCTCGGCACGACCGAGCCACCGCCGTATCGTGCACGGTGGCCACGGACCCCGCGTCGCGGTTCCCGGCGCCGGCGGTCACGGCCCGGCCCGCCGCTGGGCCGTGGCACGCGCAGCCCGCGGAATCCAGGCTTTGCGGCCCGTCGCGGCCCACGTCACCGATCCACCACCGGGGGGACCCCGCATGTCCGACATCGCCGCCGCCACCGCCCGCGCCCAGCTCGCCGACGCGCGGCTCTATCTGTGCACCGACGCCCGGCGCGAGCAGGGGGACCTGCCCGAGTTCCTGGACGCCGTGCTGGCCGGGGGCGTCGACATCGTGCAGCTGCGGGACAAGGGCATGGAGGCCGCCGAGGAACTGGAGCACCTGGCGATCCTCGCCGACGCCTGCGCCCGGCACGGAAAGCTCCTGGCGGTCAACGACCGCGCGGACGTCGCGCACGCCGCGCGGGCCGACGTACTGCACCTCGGCCAGGGCGACCTCCCGGTGCCCGCCGCCCGCGCCGTCCTCGGCGACGACGTCCTCATCGGGCGCTCCACGCACGCCGCGTCCGAGGCCGCCGCGGCCGCCGTCCAGGACGGCGCGGACTACTTCTGCACCGGCCCGTGCTGGCCCACCCCCACCAAGCCCGGCCGCCACGCCCCCGGCCTCGGCCTGGTCCGCTCCACCGCCGCCCTGGGCACGGAGCGCCCCTGGTTCGCCATCGGCGGCATCGACCTCGGCAACCTCGACCAGGTCCTTGAGGCGGGCGCCCGGCGTGTCGTCGTCGTCCGCGCCCTCACCGCCGCCGACGACCCCGGCGCGGTGGCGGCCGAGTTCGCGAAGCGCCTGCGGCACGCGGCGTAGGCGGGGCCGGAGGCGCACCCACGGCCTGTCACGGCGCGTCACGGCGTGTCCAAGGGATGGACAACAAATCGACAATGCGGACAAATCTACCGCATCCGGTTGGGTCGCCGCCGCACCCTGGCTAACCTGCCCGCATGGCCCTCGGAACCGCAAGCACGAGGACTGATCGCGCCCGCACGGTGCGTGACATCCTCGCCACCGGCAAGACGACGTACTCGTTCGAGTTCTCCGCGCCGAAGACGCCCAAGGGCGAGAAGAGCCTGTGGAGCGCGCTGCGCCGGGTCGAGGCCGTGGCCCCGGACTTCGTCTCCGTGACCTACGGCGCCGGCGGTTCCACGCGCGCGGGCACGGTCCGGGAGACCGAGCAGATCGTCTCCGACACGACCCTGACCCCCGTGGCCCACCTCACCGCCGTCGACCACTCCGTCGCCGAACTGCGCAACATCATCGGCCAGTACGCCGACGCCGGCATCCGCAACATGCTCGCCGTGCGCGGCGACCCGCCCGGCGACCCGAACGCCGACTGGGTCGCTCACCCCGAGGGCCTGACCTACGCGGCCGAACTGGTCCGGCTCATCAAGGAGTCCGGGGACTTCTGCGTCGGCGTCGCCGCCTTCCCGGAGATGCACCCGCGCTCCGCCGACCAGGACACCGACCTCGCGCACTTCGTCGACAAGTGCCGGGCCGGCGCCGACTACGCCATCACGCAGATGTTCTTCCAGCCCGATTCCTACCTCCGCCTGCGCGACCGGGTCGCCTCGGCCGGCTGCGACACCCCGGTCATCCCCGAGGTCATGCCGGTGACCAGTGTGAAGATGCTGGAGAGGTTGCCCAAGCTCAGCAACGCCGCCTTCCCGGCCGAGCTGAAAGAGCGGATCCTCTCCGCACGGGACGACGCGGCGGCTGTACGCTCCATTGGCATCGAGTTCGCCACGGAGTTCTGCGCGCGGCTGCTGGCCGAGGGTGTCCCCGGGCTGCACTTCATCACGCTGAACAACTCGACGGCGACGCTGGAAATCTACGAGAACCTGGGCCCGCACCACCCACCGCGGGCCTAGACCGGCCGCACGTATTTGCGACACACTGCGTAGCGGTCACTGGGAGAGGGGCGTACATGGGCTGGACGGTCCTCTACATCGCGTTCGGCGCCGTCGCGCTGTGGCTGCTCGGTGAGGTGCTGCTGCAGTACAAGGCGCGGCTGCGCTGGCGCCTGCTCGCCTTCGGCGGCTTCGTCGGGGTCGTCGCCGGGGTGCTGATGTCCAGCGTGCTCGTCATCGGCCTGGGCGCCGCCGCCTTCGCGGTCGGCCAGACCTACGTCACCCTGTCGTTCCGCCGCGGCTTCGAAGCGGGCTGGGCGGTCAACGCCCCCGCGGGCCTCAAGCGCGGCCGTCCCGAACGCGGGCGCCGCGCACCGACGTTGGAGGTCTCCGGCCTGGAGGCCCAGGGCGGCAGCCAGCACCACGACGGCTACGACGACCACGCGCAGGCCCCCACCCCGGGCGCCGACGGCCTGTCGTACGGCTACGACGACCACGACCGCGACGACGTCTTCACCCCGGCCCGCCCCGTCGGCCCCACGGCCGCCGAGACCACCGCGGTCTACGAACCGCAGCCCATGCCCGACGACACCGGCTCCTACGGCGTGTACGCCGGCACCGGCTACGGCCACGACCAGCACACCCCCGCCGCGGGCACCCCGAGCGTCGACCAGGGCTACGACTACTCCGCGTACGCGCAGCAGGGGTACGGCTACGACACCGGCGCCCAGCAGCAGTACGCCGCCTACTCCGACCCGTACATCGGCACCCACACCTACGGCGGCGGCACGGCGTACGACACCGGCGGGTACGACACGGCCGGCGGGCAGCAGCAGTACGACCCGCAGGGCCAGGGACAGGACCCGTACGCCACCGGCACGCCCGGCGGCTACGGCGGCGAGACCCCGGCCGGCGGGGTGTGGGTCCCGCAGCAGCGCAGCACCGACGACCTCTACGGCGGCGAACTGCCGCCCGAGCAGCCCTACCCCTATCAGGAGGGCGGCCAGCAGCCGCAGGACCAGGGCTACGACGAGCAGTACCGCTTCTGACGGACCGTCCGGCCCACGGGCTCACCGGGAGCCGCGGAACCCCGGTCCCTCCACCACGAGTCCGGCGACCAGCGCGCCCGACATACCCGCGTGCGGCAGCCCACCGCCGGGGTGCGACCAGCCGCCGACGGTGAACAGACCCTCCACGCGCGTGGAGTTGGCCGCGTGCAGCCGCCCGCCGCCGTCCGCCGCGAGCGCCGGCACCGGAATCGCGCCGTCCGCCGCACCGGTGCCCGCGGCGACGTCGGCCGGGGTGCGCACCTCGTGCCACAGGAGACGGTCGCGCAGGTCGGGCATCGCCCGCACGGCCGCCTCGATCACAGGCCCCGCGTCCGCCGCGGTGCCCGCCGGCGCCACCGAGGCCAGGGTGACCGCCTCGTGGTCCGCGTCCGGGACCAGCGCCGGGTCCCCGGGCCGCAGCACCGTGACCGTCGGACGCGCGGGCAGGCCGGGCGACGGGCCGAACAGCGCGGCCAACTCCGCCTCCCGGTCCGGCGCGTGCACCACCGTCCGGTGCGCCGTCCCCGGCGGGCGGCCGCCCCGCAGCGCCGCCAGCACCGTCACCCGGCTCAGCCCGCCCCGCTGCGGCGGCACCTCGCCCGCACCGCGCACGGCCGCACCGCCGCACAGGCGGTCCAGCACGTCGGGAGCCACCCCGGCGACCACGAACTCGGCTTCCTCCAGGGCGCCTTCGGCCACCTCGACCCCCGCCACCCGGCCGTCCTCCTCCACGATCCCCGTCACCTCGGCGTCGAAGCGGAACTCCACGCGCCGCTCCAGGCACCGCTCGTACACCGCCCGCGCCAGCTCCCGCAGACCGCCGCCGCGCACGGACCACATCCCGAACGCGTACTCCATGTACGGCAGCACGGCGGCGTTCGCCGGGGCGGTGCGGGGGTCGAGGCCGTACGCCAGCGCGTGGCTCTCCAGGAGCGCGACGAGCCGGGCGTCCCGCAGCTCCCACGCGCCGACCTCGGCGAGGGTGCCGGCCCTGCGGGTGCGCAGCAGCCGCCTGTGCGGGACCGCCGGATAGGGCTCGCGCTCGGCGAGCACCTTCCAGTCCGGCCACAGCGGCTCCTCCAGGAGCGGGCGGCGCGTCCGGTCCCAGGTCTCGCGCGCCCGCACCAGGAAGTCGCCCCAGCGCTGCGCGGCCGTCGCCCCCAGCGCCGCGTCCAGGGCGGCGACGACACCCGCGCGCGAGGCGTTCGGCAGCGCGACCTGCGTGCCGTCCGCGAAGACGTGCCGGGAGGACGGGTCGACCTGCACGAGGTCGACGCGGGACTCCAGGGGCTCCTTGCCGGTCTTGACGAACAGGTCGCGCCAGACCGCGGGCAGCGGCAGCAGACCGGGGCCGGTGTCGAAGGAGAACCCGTCCCGCTCGAAGCGGCCCAGGGCGCCGCCGTACGTCCCCGTCCGCTCGTACACCACCACCCGGTGGCCCGCGACGGCCAGCCGGGCGGCGGCCGCCATCGCGCCCATCCCGGCGCCGATCACCGCAATCCGTGCCATGCCAGCGACTTTATCCGCCGCCACCGACAGCGCCGTCCGAGCCCTGAGTACCCGTACCCAGCCCCGGAGATGAGTACGCGCGCGGATGGGCCCCGGCCCGCCCGGACGGGAGAGTGGAGGCACGGAGAGGGGCACGGCTCCCGCACCGGCGGCACGGGGCGCCGGAACGGGGCCGGGCCCGCCATCCGCTCCTTCCGCCGGCCGAGGCCGGCGGAAGCGAGGCAGGGGGAACCGGGGGGACGGCCGGAGACGGGGTTCCGCCGGGGGACGTACGGGGGAGCAGGAGAAGGCGCCGGTCCGACGGCGGCCCGCGGGGGACGCGGCCACCACGGACCGGCGCTCTTCGCGTGCCGCCGGCCCCGCCCGTCAGCCGCGCCCGCTCACCCGGCCCTGGAGCAGCCGGGACAGCGCCGCGTGCACGTCGTCCAGGGAGCGCTCCGGCTGGAACGACTTCCAGTCCAGCGCCGCCACCAGCACCATGCCGACCAGCGCGGCGGCCGTCAGCGGCACGTCGATCTCCTCGCTGAACTCGCCGCTCGCCACGCCGTCGCGCAGTACGCCCTCCACCACGGCCACCGCCTGCTGCCGGACCACCAGCAGCGTCGACTGCCAGGCCCGGTTGGTGCGCCACAGCTCGGCCACGTACAGCTGGGTGAAGGCCGGGTAGCGGTCGATGAAGACGAGCCCCGCGCGGATCATCGCGTCCAGCGCGTCGACGCGCCCGCGGCCCTCGCGCGCCGCCTGTTCGGCGGCGGCCCGCAGGGAGGCGGCGAGGAGGCCGACGCCGTGCCGCAGCAGCTCCTCGAAGAGGACGGACTTGCTGGCGAAGTTGTAGTAGACCGTGCCCTTCGCGACGCCGGCCCGTTCGGCGATCTCGTCCACGGTGGTGGCGGAGAAGCCCTGCTCGGCGATGAGGGTGACGGCCGCCTCGTACAGCTTCTGCCGAGTGGCCTCGCGACGGCCGCCGCTCTGCGCGGCGGTGCGGCTGCTGTCCCTGGCCCTGCTTTCCATGGCCCGATTCTCACAGCACCGTTCGCACGCTTCGCACCACAGCGGCCGCGCACCGGCCGAACCGAACGGTCGCTCGAAGGAAAAGTCCAGGTCAGAAGGGATTGTCAGTGGCATACCGCACGATGGGCACATACGGCACCCCGTGACAGGGAATGCCGTCCAGGAGACGACAGGAGGATCGTCATGGCCCACTCGTCCGCAGCCGCCGCCCGGCGGCGCCGCGCACCCGGCCCTGCACCCTCACTGACCGGCCCGGCGAGCGACGTGCACCCCGTGCTCCGCCGGGCGAGCGCCCCGCCCGCCGCCCTCGACCTGCTCGCCCAGGCCCGCGCCGGCCTGGAGGAGGCCGCCGGCCTCGAGACGCCGAACGAGCGCTACGCCACCGCCCACCTCGCCGCCCTGCGCACCGCCGCCGCGGTGCTCGCCGCCCGGGGCCGCCCGGAGACCACCCCGCGGGCCCGGGCCCGCATCCGCAGCGCCTGGGAGGTGCTGCCCGAGATCGCGCCCGAGCTGTCCGACTGGAGCGCGCTGTTCGCCTCCGGCGCCCACCGCCGGGCCCGCGCCGAGGCGGGCATACCCGGCGCGGCGGGCCGCCGCGACGCCGACGACCTCGTCCGCGACGTGGCGACGTTCCTGCGCCTGGTGGAGCGGATGCTCGTCCTGCAGCCGGTACTGCCCCAGCCGCGCCCGGACATGGACGCCACGGACGCGCCGATCGCGGACCCGGACGGTCCGCACCCGGCGTGAGCGGGGCGCCGGCGACCGTTGACGCTGGTGACCGGCGGGCCCGGTGGAGGCAATAGGGTGGGAGAAACCCGAAGCCTCCCCCGTCCCGCACCGGCGCCGGGGGCGGCAGCCCGTTCGCTCCGCCCGTGTCCGAGGCGGTGCCGCGCCGAGGAGTCAACTGCCGTGTCGGACCCGATGCGCCCACCCGTCTCCCACCCCCGCCCGGCCACGGCGTCGCAGCGCTCCGAGCCCTCCCGTTCCCGAGCCGCCCTGCGCACCGGCGTGGTCTGGGACGTCCTCCAGGACGCCCTGGACCGCCGGATCAAGGCGACGGGCCGCCAGGCGCTGGACGTCCTCGACACCGGCGGCGGCAGCGGCAACTTCGCGGTGCCCGTCGCCCGCCTCGGCCACCGCGTCACCGTCGTCGACCCGAGCCCCAACGCGCTGTTCGCCCTGGAGCGCCGCGCCGCCGAGGCCGAGGTCGCCGACCGCGTGCGCGGCGTCCAGGGCGACGCCCGCGGCCTCTTCGACGTGGTCGAGCCCGGCGGGTACGACGTGGTGCTGTGCCACGGCGTCCTGGAGTACGTCGACGACCCCGCCGAAGGCATCCGCAACGTCGCCGCCGCCCTGCGCCCGGAGGGTGTCCTGAGCCTCCTCGCCGCGGGCCTCGGCGGCGCGGTGCTCGCGCGCGCCCTCGCCGGCCACTTCACGGAGGCCCGGCAGGCCCTGGCGGACCCGGACGGCCGCTGGGGCGCCGGTGACCCCGTACCGCGCCGGTTCACCGCCGAGCAGCTCACCGCCCTGGTCGAGGGCGCGGGGCTCCGGGTCGGCGCCGTGCACGGGGTGCGGGTCTTCGCCGACCTCGTGCCCGGCGGGCTCGTGGACACCGAGCCGGGCGCCGTCGACGCGCTGCTGAAGCTGGAGACCGCGGCGGCCGAACTCGCGGCGTTCCACTCGGTGGCCACGCAGCTCCATGTGCTCGCCGAGACCCGAGGGGCCGACGGGACCTGAGTCGTCCGGTGAGGTACGGCGCTGATCAGGGACGCGGCGGCAGATGGAGTACGCCACAGGCCCCCCGAACGGTGGCCGGTCGCCGTATGATCGAGGGAGACCCTCCGGCATGACGGGTCGGCCGCTGGGGAATGGGAACCTCAGCGAGCCGGTGCGGCCATGACGGAGTCCGGTTGGCCAATTGGCGCAGAGGGGCGGGTTTCACGGGGGCGATTCCCTGCCTATCCTGAAGGGACCCCCCCGGGTCGCCCCGGCGACTGCACGATGAGGAGGACTCCGTGCCGCTCTCGGAGCACGAGCAGCGCATGCTCGAGCAGATGGAGCGAGCGCTGTACGCCGAAGATCCCAAGTTCGCGACAGCGCTCGAGGGAAGCGGGCTGCGTACGTACACCCGGCGACGGGTCTACCAGGCGGTCGCGGGCTTCCTCGTAGGTATTGCGCTCCTCATGGCCGGCATGGTCGCCCAGCAGGTGTGGCTCAGCGTGGTGGGCTTCCTGGTCATGCTGGGTTGTGCCGTTCTCGCCGTCACCGGCTGGCGCAAGGCACCCAAGCCGGGCGAGCAGCCCGCGGCGGGCGCCGGAGCGCAGGCGCGCCACCAAGGACGGCAGAAACGCTCGATGATGGACCGCATCGACGAACGCTGGCAGCGCCGCAGGGACGAACAGCAGGGCGGCCAGTAGCCCGTTCGCCCCGTCCGCTCTCCGCAGCTTTCGCGTGAGGGGGGTGACCGCCGGCCGGTGGTCACCCCCCTCACGCGTGTTCTGGGCGTGTTCTGCGGGCGTTCCGCGGCTGTTCTTCAGGGGCGGTATCCAGCCGAAATTACTGGCCAAAGGTCGGATACGCAGGGCCCGTGAGGCCGAGGGCGGGGCCTGGAAGAGCCCCGCCCTCGGATCGGCGTCGTTCGTTCAGCCCTGCTGCCCCGAGGTTTTTCGCCAGGCCGGCCGGGCCGCCGCCGCGCGCTGCTTCAGGGCGGTCCACCGCGCCGACGCCGCCCAGCTCACCCGAACGGCCGAACGGGGGGCGAAGAGGGCCCGCAGGCGGGTGCCGCGGGAGGCCGTGGCGCGCAGACCGGCGCGCATCCGCAGGGCGTCCTCCGTGAGGCCCGCCGTCGGGCGGGGACGCGGGGCGTAGAGGACCTGCTCCACCGCGTTCGCGACCCGGTGGACCGACTCCGCGGCCGGCGCGTCGAGCCGGCCCAGCCGGACGATGCGGGCCGCCGCCTTGCGCGGGGTCTGCGACTCGTCCGGCGGGATGCCGAAGTCCCACGCCGTGTCCGTCACCTCCTGCCAGACCGCCAGGGTGTGCGGCCCCGCGTCCGCCTCCGTACGGCCGTGCGCGCCCAGCCGCAGCGCCCGGGTCCGCACCCGCCACAGCATCGGTGCGAGCGGGACCAGCAGCACCGCGAGACCGGCCAGCGCCCAGCCCAGCACCGCGTACCACGTCGGACCGCCGCCGCCCGTGGTGGGCAGTGCCGCCGCCGTCTCCGTGCCGCAGGCGTCCAGCTTCTTGTCCTGCGCCGAGCAGCTCTCGCTCGTCGAGGGCGCCGCCGACGGCACCGCCTCCGCGCTCCGCGACGGCTGGGCCGGGTCCGGCACCGCTTCCGGCGCGTCCGGCACCGTGTACGACGGGGTCGAGCCCCGGGTCGGCGTCGGCTCGAAGCGGGTCCAGCCCACGCCCTCGAAGTACAGCTCGGGCCAGGCGTGCGCGTCCCTCAGCCCCACCGACACCGAGCCGTCCGCCTGCGGCGAGCCCGGCGCGAAGCCGACCGCGACCCGGGCCGGGATGCCCAGGGTGCGGGCCATCGCCGCCATGGCGAAGGAGAAGTGGACGCAGAAGCCCTCCTTGTCCCGCAGGAAGCGGGCGATGGCCTCCGAGCCGCTGCCGACCCGCACCGAGGTGTCGTACCGGAAACCGCCGTTGATCGCGAAGTACTCCTGGAGCCTGACCGCCTGCTCGTACGGGTTCGCCGCGCCGGCCGTGACCTCGCGGGCCGTGCGCTCGACCACCGACGGCAGGGAGTCCGGCAGCCGGGTGTACTCCCGGGTCAGCGGCGCCGGCGGCTGCGGCGCGGCGGCCAGCTGCTCCGCCGTCGGCTGCACGTTCAGGCTGGTGACCTCGTACTCCAGGCCGCGGGTGTTCTGCCCGTGGTCGCCGACGAGGGTCATGCCCTCCGGCTCGTAGCGCCAGTTGCCCGAGACGCGGACGCCGCTGGGCGGGTACGGCATCGGCAGCCAGTCCTGGGCGTACCAGTCGGCGGCCGCGATGCTGGTGCGGGTCTCCTCGCGCCTGATGTCGGGGCCCAGCCCGGACGGCGTCGGGAACGTGCCGTCCGGCACCGCCGTGATCTGCCGCTTGGACGGCTTCCACGTGGTGCCGTCGAAGTCGTCCAGGGACACGATCCGCAGATACAGGTCGGACAGGTCCTCGGAGTCGGTGTTCACCGAGAGGACCTGGCGGTCCTCGTCCACGTTGAGGCTGTCGCGCAGGGAGACCAGGGGGTTGACCGCGGAGATGGTCCCCCCGCCCCCGGTGCCGGAGCCGACGCCCGAGCGGGCGCTGTCCAGCAGCCCGCCGTCCATCGCGGGCAGCGCCAGCGGCACCACCAGGGCGATGCCCAGCGCGAACGCCCCGATCCGGCGTCCGGTGCGGACCGGGGCGGCCGCGCCGCCCTGCGGCCCGCCCGGCACGGGCGGGGCGCCGCCGAAGACCCGGCCCCACTGGGAGAGCCGGTCCCGTCCCTCGGCCAGCAGCAGCATCAGATAGCCGACCGCCGCGAGCAGGAACCACAGCCAGTCCGTGCCGCCCTCGGACAGCCCCGCGGCCACCGAGTACAGCGCGAGCAGCGGCAGCCCGGCGGGGGCGGCGCTGCGGAAGGTCACCGCGAGGGTGTCCACCAGCAGCCCGATCACCAGGACGCCGCCGACCAGCATCAGCCGGATGCCGTCGGAGTCCAGCGGGGCCGGGATCGCGTACCGGGCGACGTCGTCGCCGCCCTGTTGCAGCAGGTCGGCGAGGTACCGGATGGCCTGCGGGCCCGGGATCAGCCCCGCGAGGGCCTGCTGCCGGGCGAAGACCAGGGTCAGCAGCACCAGCGTGACCAGGGCCTGCAGGCCGACCGTCACCGGCCGGGCCAGCGGCATTCGCCGCGCGGCGGCCCCCACTCCGGCCTGCACCAGCAGCAGGAACCCCGCCTGGAGGATCCAGGTCGCCGGATCGACCAGCGGCAGCAGCGCACAGGCCGCCGCCATCGTGGCCACCCACGCGCACACGGCGACCCGCGCCTGCCCGCTCACCGTGTCACTCCCCAGGCACCCCGGCCTCGCCCGCTCACCACGAACCCTCCCCGCCCGTCACCGTCACCGCCGTGCGTTCACGGTCCGCGAGGCGCCACATGTCCTCCAGGGAGGCGGAGCGCGGGACGTGGACCGCGGTCCAGCCCGCCTCGCGGAGCATGCGCAGGCGCCGCTCACTCCCGTCCAACGGGCCGGGCACGTCCGACGGTTCCCGGGACCAGGCACCGCTGTCCAGGACGAAGGCGACCGCGCCGCCGCTGCGCTGCCGCATCCGGGCGGCCACCGTGGCCTGCTCCTCGTCCAGGTCACCGAAGAACGCCACCAGCAGCCCCTCGGTGCCGCCGCGCAGCACGTCGTAGGCGGGGGACAGGCTCGTACCGTCGGAGTGGTCGACCACGGCGAGGGTGTCCATCATCAGCCCGGCCGCGTCCGCCGTGCCCTGGCTCGCGCCCGGGAAGCCGTCCGCGCCCTCGCCCGGCACCGAGGCGCCGGCGTCGGTGAGCAGCCGGACGGAGAAACCCCGCTCCAGCATGTGCACCAGCACGGACGCCGCGCCCGAGACCGCCCACTCGAAGGCCGAGTGGGGCCCCGCCCCGTCGTACGCCACGACCCGGGTGTCCAGCAGCACCGTGCAGCGGGCCCGCTGCGGCTGCTCCTCGCGGCGCACCATCAGCTCGCCGTGGCGCGCGGTGGAGCGCCAGTGCACGCGGCGCAGGTCGTCGCCGTACCGGTACCCGCGCGGGATGACGTCGTCGTCGCCGGCCAGCGCCAGGGAGCGCTGCCGGCCCTCGCCGTACCCCTGGGCCTCGCCGCTCAGCCGCACCGGCGGCAGCGCCGTCACGCGCGGGATCACGGTCAGCGTGTCGTGCGTCGAGAAGGACCGGGTCAGCTCGCACAGCCCGAACGGGTCGGTCAGACGCAGCTGGAGCGGGCCCAGCGGATAGCGGCCGCGCAGGTCGGAGCGCACCCGGTACGACACCTCGCGGTGGCCGCCCGGCTCCACCCGGTCCAGTACGAACCGGGGGCGCGGGCCGAGGACGTAGGGCACCCGGTCCTGGAGCATCAGCAGACCGGTGGGCAGCCGCGAGACGTTGTCGACGCGCAGATGGACCCGGGCCTCGCTGCCCGCCGGCACCCGGCCGGGGGAGAGGCGGCGGCTGCCCGCCACCCGGTAGCGCGTGCGGTACAGCACCGTCGCGCAGACCAGCGGCAGCACGCTCAGCAGCAGCCCCACGCGCAGCAGGTCGCTCTGCCCGAGGACGTACGCGCAGACCGCCGCCGCGACACCGGCGGCCAGGAACGAACGGCCGCGGGTGGTCAGCCCGGCCAGGGCGGTGCGGACACCGCCGCCCTCGCCGCCGCCACCCTCACCGGCGCCGCCCTCGCCGGCGTCGCGCGGTCCGTCCGTCCCCCCGGCGTCCATCACAGCCTCCGCGGCGGCTGCTGGCCGTACGCCGCCACACCGAAGCCCGTCTGCTGCTGGGGCACCGGCGTGCGCTGGAGGATCTCCTGGACGACCTGCTCGGCGGTGCGGCGACTGAGCTGGGCCTGGGCGGTCGGGAGCAGGCGGTGGGCCAGGACGGCGACCGCGAGGGCCTGCACATCGTCCGGCAGCGCGTAGTCCCGGCCGCTCAGGGCGGCGGACGCCTTCGCCGCTCGCAGCAGATGCAGCGTGGCGCGCGGCGAGGCGCCGAGTCTCAGGTCGGGGTGGATGCGGGTGGCGGCGACCAGGTCCACCGCGTACCGCCGGACCGGGTCGGCGACGTGGACGCCGCGGACCGCCTCGATCAGCTTGAGGATCTCGTGCGCGTGGGCCACCGGCTGGAGGTCGTCCAGCGGATTCACCCCGCCGTGCACGTCCAGCATCTGCAGCTCGGCCTCCGCGCTGGGATAGCCGATGGAGACCCGCGCCATGAAGCGGTCGCGCTGGGCCTCGGGCAGCGGATAGGTGCCCTCCATCTCGACCGGGTTCTGCGTCGCCACCACCATGAAGGGGCTGGGCAGCTCATAGGTCTGGCCGTCTATGGTGACCTGGCGCTCCTCCATCGACTCCAGCAGCGCGGACTGCGTCTTCGGCGAGGCGCGGTTGATCTCGTCGCCGATCACCACCTGGGCGAAGATCGCGCCGGGCTTGAACTCGAAGTCCCGGCGCTGCTGGTCCCAGATGGACACCCCGGTGATGTCCGAGGGCAGCAGGTCCGGCGTGAACTGGATGCGGCGCACGGAGCAGTCGATGGACCGCGCCAGCGCCTTGGCCAGCATGGTCTTGCCGACCCCCGGGACGTCCTCGATGAGGAGATGTCCCTCGGCGAGCAGCACCGTCAGTGAGAGCCGTACGACCTCGGGCTTGCCCTCGATCACGCCTTCCACCGAACCGCGTACACGCTCGACCACAGCGGTCAGATCATCCCCCACGCTCGCATACGCTCCCGAGGGGGCACCCCCATGGCTCGCCCGATCGTCATAGGTCGTCACCGGCCCTCCTCGGCCTTTCCCCGCGCTCCCTGAAGAAGCGGGGGTACCCCAACTTGCCGGGCCGGTCCCACGGTGCGGACCGGCCCACCCCGATTCACGGATACCGCCCTCGAAAAGTTCCGCGCGCCACCACTTCCCGTGCATTCTTGCCGCCGTTACCGTTTCGTGTCACTCGCCTGTGGACAACTGGCCGCGATATGTCGGGCCTTACGTCCTTTGCGGTGGTCGACCGGGGGCGGCGGCCGGGGTGGGCGCCCCGGATCAGGCGGGGGTGACCTCGCGCAGCAGACCCGTCTTGACGTCGTAGACGAAACCACGTACGTCGTCCGTGTGGGGCAGGAAGGGAGAGGTCCGGATCCGCTCCATCGACTGCCGTACGTCCTGGTCGGCGTCCTGGAAGGACTCCACCGCCCAGACGGGGCGCTGGCCCACCTCCCGCTCCAGCTCGTGCCGGAAGTCCTCGGTCAGGGTCTCCATGCCGCACGCCGTGTGGTGGACGAGGACCACGCTGCGGGTGCCCAGCGCCCGCTGGCTGATGGTGAGGGAGCGGATCACGTCGTCGGTGACGGCACCGCCGGCGTTGCGGATCACGTGGCAGTCGCCGTTGCGCAGGCCGAGCGCGGCGGTGACGTCCAGTCGTGCGTCCATGCAGGCCACGATCGCGACCCGCAGAGCGGGACGGCCCGCCAGGTCGGCGTCGGCGAAGTCGGCGGCGTAGCGTTCGTTCGCCTCAAGGAACTGGTCGACGGTGCCGACGGGGGCCGGAGCGGACTCGAAGCCGTCGGGAACCGATGCAGAAGTCGTCATGGCAATGACGGTACTGGTCACGAACCCCGTCGGCCTTCCCCGCAGGGTTACAAAGGTCGTCACCGCAGTGTGTTGTGAGCCACTCCGCTGAACCCGAACGGCTGCGTCCGCGAGAGTGACACGCCGTCCCGGACGATTGGTCCGCCCCCGCGTCCGCGACGCGCAGGCCGGTTGATTGACCGGGCGACAGGGTGGACTAAAGTGACGCGAAGCGGGAGGCGAGGCTCTCCCTGCTTGACTGTCATCCCCGGAGACCTGGGCGACGCCCCGCCAGTTCTCCCCACGTGCGCGGCGCGTACGTACGGCTCGGCCTCCTCCCGCTCCCGGCCGGCCGACGCTTTCGGCGCCGGCAGGCCTCCCCTTCGGATGCGAGCGGGAGGGGACCCGGCGGTGCGTGACGCCGCGCCGGACCTGAGAGGCCGCCCCACTTGAGCCAGAGTCGACACGTCCCGGTGATGCTCCAGCGGTGCCTGGACCTGCTGGCGCCCGCCCTGACGGAGCCGGGCGCCGTGGTCGTCGACTGCACGCTCGGGCTCGGCGGGCACAGCGAGGCGCTCCTCGAACGCTTCCCCGAGGCCCGGCTCGTCGCCCTCGACCGGGACAAGGAGGCGCTGCGCCTGTCCGGCGAGCGGCTCGCCCCGTACGGTGAGCGCGCCACCCTGGTGCACGCCGTCTACGACGAACTGCCCGAGGTGCTCGACCGCCTCGGCGTCCGGCGCGTCCGGGGCGTCCTGTTCGACCTCGGCGTGTCCTCCATGCAGCTCGACGAGGCCGACCGCGGCTTCGCCTACGCCCAGGACGCCCCGCTCGACATGCGGATGGACCAGAGCACCGGCATGAGCGCCGCCGAAGTCCTCAACACCTACCCGCCCGGCGAACTCGTCCGCATCCTGCGCGCGTACGGCGAGGAGAAGCAGGCCAAGCGGATCGTGTCCGCGATCGTCCGCGAGCGCGACAAGGAGCCGTTCACCAACAGCGCGCGCCTGGTGGAGCTGATCCGCGCGGCGCTGCCCCAGGCCGCCAAGCGCACCGGCGGCAACCCGGCCAAGCGCACCTTCCAGGCCCTGCGCATCGAGGTCAACGGCGAGCTGTCCGTCCTGGAGCGGGCGATCCCGGCCGCCGTCGAGGCGCTCGCCGTCGGCGGACGGATCGCGGTGCTGTCGTACCACTCGTTGGAGGACCGGCTGGTCAAGCAGGTGTTCGCGGCCGGCGCCGCCAACACCGCGCCGCCCGGACTGCCCGTCGTCCCCGAACGCTACGCGCCCCGGCTCAAGCTCCTCACGCGCGGTGCCGAACTTCCCACCGAGGAGGAGATCGCCGAGAACCGGCGGGCGGCGCCGGCCCGGCTGCGCGGCGCCGAGCGCATCAGGGAGTCCATCGAGTGAAGCGCGTGAGGCAGGGCAGGCACGGGTGCGCGCCGCTCGCCCGCGGCGAGGGGGAGGGCCAGTGAGCGGGAAACCCGAACTGAAGGGGAGGGCGGCCCGGCTGGCCCGGCTCCTCCCGCCGGGCAGCGCCCGGGGACAGGCCGCGCGGGCACCGTTCGTCCTCCTGGTGGTCGTCCTGCTCGGCGGCGGACTCATCGGCCTCCTGGTGCTCAACTCCGCCCTCAGCGAGGGCTCGTTCCAGCTCGACGACCTCAAGCAGCGCACCAAGGAGCTGACCGACGAGGAGCAGGCGCTCCAGCGCGACATCGACGCCTACTCCGCGCCCCAGGCCCTCCAGCGCCGCGCCCGCGAGCTGGGCATGGTGCCCGGCGGCGACCCCGCCTTCCTCGCCCCCGACGGCACGGTGAAGGGCTCGCCCAGCCCCGCGCCCGCCGCCGCCCCGCCCTTGGTCCTGGCCCCCGAGGCGCTCCCCGCGTCGCTCGACGACGCCCCCACGGCCCCGCCCGCCACAGAGACACCGGCGACACCGGCGACACCGGCGGCGACGCAGCCCGCCGCGACCCAGCCCGCCGCCCCCGCCCCCAGTACGACGGCCGCCACCCCCACCACCGCGGCGACGCCCATCCCGACCCCGACCCCCGGCAGGTGACGGAAGTGTCCGACAGGGAACCGCCGCGCCGCCGCGTGCCCGGCCCCGCCAGGCCCGTCCGCCCCGGCGGACAGCGCCGGCCCGGCCCCGGCGCCCGGCCCGTGCGCCGCCCCGCCTCCGGCCGCCCCGCCTCCGGCCGGCCCGCCTCCAGCCGGCCCGGCGGCCCCCGCACCCTCCGGCTCGGCAGCCCCCGCCCGCGCCTGCGCCTGATCGGCCTCGCGCTGACGCTGGTGCTGGCCGCCTTCGTCGTGCGCCTGCTCCAGGTGCAGGCCGTCGACGCCGGCACCTACTCCGCCAAGGCCGAGCAGAACCGCTACGTCGTCCACACCCTGCCCGCCGAGCGCGGCGGGATCACCGACCGCAACGGCGTGGCCCTCGCGACCACCGTGGACTCGTACGACATCACCGCGGACCCCACGATGTTCACCCGTGAGCAGCTCAAGGTGGACGACGGGCCCGAGCAGGCGGCCGCGCTGCTCGCGCCGATCCTCGGCGCGGACCAGCAGGACCTCGTCGACCGGCTCCGCCCGGAGAACAAGGAGCTGCGCTACGTCCGCCTCGCCCAGCGGCAGACCCCGCAGGTCTGGAACCAGATCAAGGACCTGAAGTCCGCGCTCGTCACGAAGTCGGAGACCGACAGGTCCGTCGTCAACGTCCTCGCGGGCGTCTTCGCCGACCCCAGCAGCAAGCGCGAGTACCCGGGCGGCGACCTCGCCGCCGGCGTCCTCGGCTGGGTCGGCGCCGACGGCAAGGGCGGCGGTGGCCTGGAGCGGCAGCTCGACAAGACGCTGGCCGGCGAGGACGGCAAGATCCGCTACGCCCAGTCCGGCGGCCGCCAGGTGCCCACCGCCGGTTCCACCGAGACGCCCGCCATGCCCGGCAGCGACGTCGAGCTGACCCTCGACCGCGACATCCAGTGGGCCGCGCAGGACGCCATCACCCGGCAGGTGGAGAAGTCCAAGGCCGACGGCGGCTACGTCATCGTCCAGGACACCGCCACCGGCGAGATCCTCGCCATGGCCAACGCGCCCGGCTTCGACCCCGGCGACCTCGCCCACGCCGACCCGAACGCGCTGGGCAACGCGGCCCTCCAGGACGCCTTCGAGCCCGGCTCCACCGCCAAGGTGCTCTCGATGGCGGCCGTGCTGGAGGAGAACGCCGCCACGCCGATGACCCACATCACCGTCCCCAACCGGCTCAAGCGCGGCGACCGGCTCTTCAAGGACGACATCGACCACACCACCTGGTACCTCACGCTCAACGGCGTGCTCGCCAAGTCCAGCAACATCGGCACGATCATGGCCACCGGCGAGCTGGGCAGGACCCAGGCCGAGGCCAACAAGGTCCTCTACTCCTACCTGCGCAAGTTCGGCCTCGGCGACTACAGCGGGCTCGGCTTCCCGGGCGAGACCAAGGGCATCCTCGCGCCCCCGGACCAGTGGTCGACCTCGCAGCAGTACACGATCCCTTTCGGCCAGGGCGTCTCCGTCAACGCGCTCCAGGCGGCCTCCGTGTACTCGACCATCGCCAACGGCGGCGTCCGCGTCGAGCCCACCCTGGTCCGCGGCACCAAGGGCGACGACGGGCGCTTCACCCCGGCCGCCGAGCCCAGGAAAAGCCGCGTGGTCAGCGAGAAGACCGCCAGGACCCTCGCCCGGATGCTGGAGTCCGTCGTCGACGACGAGCAGGGCACCGGTGTCAAGGCCCGCATCCCCGGGTACCGGGTGGCGGGCAAGACCGGCACGGCCAACCGAGTGGATCCGGCCACCGGCAAGTACGACGGCTACACCTCGTCCTTCGCCGGATTCGCCCCCGCCGACAAGCCCCGCGTCACCGTCTACTGCGCCATCCAGAACGCCACCGTCGGCAACTACTTCGGCGGCCAGATCTGCGGACCCATCTACAAGGACGTCATGGCGTTCGCCCTGAAGACCCTCCAGGTCCCGCCGACCGGAGCCGCCCCCGCGCGGCTCCCGGTCGAGTTCAAGCCCTGACCCGCCCCACACACCGAGCAGTTCCCGCACCGCACAGACCGCCCGTACACCGAGCCCGTACCGAGCCAGCGTCGATTCAGTACCGAGCCCCCAGGAACCACCCGTGACAACGATCACCCCCGACCCCGGGAACCAGAGCAGCCCCCTCACCTCGCTTCGCCCGGAGGCGGGTACGCCCGGTACGCTCACCGCCGTGCCACACCCTGATCAGTCCCGAACCACCCAGAAGGGCCACCCCGTGACATATCCGGGACCGCCCCGGCCGGTGCGGATCTCCGCCACACCCCTCGCGGAACTCGCCGATCAGCTGGGTACCGCCGTACCGGACGGCAGCGCCGGGGTCACGGGCATCACCCACGACTCGCGCGCCGTCCGCCCCGGCGACCTGTACGCCGCCCTGCCCGGAGCCCGCGCCCACGGCGCCGACTTCGTCATCCAGGCCGCCGGACTCGGTGCCGTCGCCGTGCTCACCGACCCGGCCGGCGCCGAACGCGTCGCCGCCACCGGTCTGCCGGTGCTCGTCGTGGCCGACCCCCGTGCGCAGATGGGCGAACTGGCGGCCACGATCTACGGCCACCCCGGCCGGGACCTGCTCCAGATCGGCATCACCGGCACCTCCGGCAAGACCACCACCGCCTACCTGGTCGAGGGCGGCCTGCGCACGGAGAAGTCCACCGGGCTCATCGGCACGGTCGAGATGCGCATCGGCGACGAGCGCATCAGGTCCGAGCGGACCACCCCCGAGGCCACCGACCTCCAGGCGCTGTTCGCGGTGATGCGCGAGCGCGGCACCGAGGCCGTCGCGATGGAGGTCTCCAGCCACGCCCTGGTGCTCGGCCGCGTGGACGCCTGCGTCTTCGACATCGCGGTCTTCACCAACCTCAGCCCGGAGCACATGGAGTTCCACTCCGGCATGGAGGACTACTTCCAGGCGAAGGCGCAGCTGTTCACGCCGGAGCGCAGCAAGCTCGGCGTGGTCAACGTGGACGACGAGTACGGGCGCCGGCTCGCCAAGGAGGCCACCGTCCCGGTCGTCACCTACTCCGCCGAGGGCCACCCGGACGCCGACTGGCGCGCCGACGGGGTCGAGGTCGGGCCGCTGGACTCGACGTTCACCGTACTCGGGCCGGGGGGCGAGCGGATCGCCGCCAGGTCACCGCTGGCCGGTCCGTTCAACGTGGCGAACACCCTCGCCGCGCTCGTCGCCCTCGCCGCCGCCGGGCTCGACCCGCAGGGCGCCGCCGACGGCATCGCGGCCGTCCCCGGCGTGCCGGGCCGCCTGGAGCGCGTGGACGCCGGCCAGCCGTATCTGGCGGTCGTCGACTACGCGCACAAGACCGACGCCGTCGAGTCGGTCCTGCGCGCCCTGCGCAAGGTGACCGAGGGCCGGCTGCACGCCGTGCTCGGCTGCGGCGGCGACCGGGACACCACCAAGCGGCAGCCGATGGGCGCCGCCGTGGCCCGGTTCGCCGACACCGCCGTACTGACCTCCGACAACCCCCGCTCCGAGGACCCGCTCGCCATCCTCGCCACGATGCTCCAGGGCGCGGCCTCCGTGCCCGCGCACGAGCGCGGCGAGGTGCAGGTCTTCGAGGACCGGGCCGCCGCGATCGCCGCCGCCGTCGCCCGGGCCGAGCCCGGCGACACCGTGCTGGTGGCGGGCAAGGGCCACGAACAGGGCCAGGACATCGCCGGGGTGGTCCGTCCCTTCGACGACCGCCAGGTGCTGCGCGAAGCCATCCAGAAGAACCAGGGATGAATCCCGAATGAGCCAGCTGAGCCAGATGATCCAGGGGATGAACTTGTGATCGCCCTCTCTCTCGCCGAGATCGCAGACGTCGTCGGCGGGCGGATGCATGACATACCGGACGCGTCCGCGCAGGTCACCGGGCCGGTCGTCCGGGACTCCCGGGAAGCGGTGCCCGGCAGCCTCTTCGTCGCCTTCGTCGGCGAGCGGGTGGACGGGCACGACTTCGCCGACCGGGTCGCCGAGGCCGGGGCGGTGGCCGTGCTCGGCTCCCGTCCCGTCGGCGTGCCCGCGATCGTCGTGGACGACGTCCAGGCCGCCCTCGGCGCCCTCGCCCGGCACGTCGTACGCCGCCTCGGCGCCACCCTCGTGGCGCTCACCGGATCCGCCGGCAAGACCAGCACCAAGGACCTCATCGCCCAGGTGCTGGGCCGCGCGGCGCCCACGGTGTTCACACCCGGCTCCATGAACAACGAGGTCGGGCTGCCGCTCACCGCGCTCACCGCCACCGAGGAGACGAGGTTCCTCGTACTGGAGATGGGCGCCCGCGGCATCGGCCACATCCGGTACCTGTGCGCACTCACCCCGCCCAAGGTCGGTCTGGTCCTCAACGTCGGCTCCGCGCACATCGGCGAGTTCGGCGGCCGGGAGCAGATCGCCCAGGCCAAGGGCGAACTCGTCGAGGCGCTGCCGGCGGCCGAGGAGGGGGGCACCGCGGTCCTCAACGCGGACGACCCCCTCGTACGGGCCATGGCCTCCCGAACGAAGGCGAAGGTGATCCTTTTCGGAGAGTCCGGCGAAGCGGACGTTCGCGCCGAGAACGTGCTACTCACGGACACCGGACAGCCCTCGTTCAGGCTTCACACACCCTCCGGTGCAAGCGATGTGACCATGCGCCTGTACGGTGAGCACCACGTGTCGAACGCGCTCGCCGCGGCCGCCGTCGCCCACGAGTTGGGCATGTCCGCAGACGAGATCGCCACCGCGCTCTCCGAGGCGGGCTCCCTCTCCCGGTGGCGGATGGAGGTCACCGAGCGCCCGGACGGCGTGACGGTCGTCAACGACGCCTACAACGCGAACCCCGAGTCCATGAAGGCCGCGCTGCGCGCGCTGGTGGCCATGGGCAAGGGACGCAGGACGTGGGCGGTGCTCGGCAAGATGGCCGAGCTGGGGGACGAGGCGCTCGCCGAGCACGACGCGGTCGGGCGGCTCGCCGTCCGGCTCAATGTCGGCAAGCTCGTCGCGGTCGGGGGCAGGGAAGCCCGCTGGCTGCAACTGGGCGCATATAACGAGGGTTCGTGGGGTGAGGAGTCGGTGCACGTGTCCGACGCACAGGCGGCGGTCGACCTGTTGCGCAGCGAGTTGCGCCCGGGGGATGTCGTGCTCGTGAAGGCGTCCCGTTCGGTGGGTCTGGAGAGCGTCGCCACGGCGCTGCTGGAGACCGGCGCCGAGGGTGAGGTTGCCGCCCGATGATGAAGCAGATCCTGTTCGCGGGAGTCATTGGCCTCTTCCTGACGCTGGTCGGCACTCCGCTGCTGATCAAGCTGCTGGCCCGCAAGGGCTATGGCCAGTACATCCGCGACGACGGACCGCGCGAGCACGCCAGCAAGCGCGGTACGCCGACGATGGGTGGCATCGCCTTCATCTTCGCGACGGTCGCCGCCTACTTCCTCGCCAAGGTGATCACCGGTTACCTGGACGGCGAGGCGGACGCGGGGCCGACCTTCTCGGGTCTGCTGGTGCTCGGCCTGATGGTCGGCATGGGCCTGGTCGGCTTCCTCGACGACTACATCAAGATCGTCAAGCGGCGTTCGCTGGGCCTGCGGGCCAAGGCGAAGATGGCCGGCCAGCTCATCGTCGGCGTCGGGTTCGCGGTCCTCGCGCTCCAGTTCGCCGACAACCGCGGCAACACCCCGGCGTCCACGAAGCTGTCGTTCATCACCGACTTCGGCTGGACCATCGGCCCGGTGCTGTTCGTCATCTGGGCGCTGTTCATGATCCTCGCCATGTCCAACGGCGTGAACCTGACCGACGGCCTGGACGGTCTCGCCACCGGCGCCTCCGTCCTGGTCTTCGGCGCCTACACTTTCATCGGCGTCTGGCAGTTCCAGGAGTCCTGCGCCAACGCGCTGACCCTGACCAACCCCGGCGCCTGCTACGAGGTGCGCGACCCCCTGGATCTCGCGGTGGTGGCGTCCGCGCTGATGGGCTCCTGCCTCGGCTTCCTGTGGTGGAACACCTCGCCGGCCAAGATCTTCATGGGCGACACCGGTTCGCTCGCGCTCGGCGGTGTGCTCGCGGGTCTGGCGATCTGCTCGCGCACCGAACTGCTGATGGCCATCCTGGGCGGCCTGTTCGTCCTGATCACCATGTCGGTGGTCATCCAGGTCGGCTCCTTCCGCCTGACCGGCAAGCGGGTCTTCCGGATGGCGCCGCTCCAGCACCACTTCGAACTCAAAGGCTGGTCCGAGGTCCTTGTCGTGGTCCGCTTCTGGATCATCCAGGGCATCTGTGTGATCGTCGGACTCGGCCTCTTCTACGCGGGATGGGCAGCGGACAAGTGACCGACTCCTCGGTGCCTTTCGACTTCCACGGCAAGCAGGTCACCGTCGCCGGACTCGGCGTCTCCGGCGTCCCGGCCGCCAAGGTCCTGCACGCGCTCGGCGCGCGCGTCACCGTCGTCAACGACGGCGCCGACGAGCGCGCGCGGGCGCAGGCCGAGGAGTTGGAGGCGCTCGGCGTCACCGTGCGCCTGGGTGACGGCACGGCATCCGACAGCGGCTCCGCCGCGGGTCTGCCCGAAGGCACCGAGCTGATCGTCACCGCGCCCGGCTGGAAGCCCACCAAGCCGCTGTTCACGGCGGCGCGCGAGGCCGGCGTCCCCGTCTGGGGCGACGTCGAACTGGCCTGGCGCCTGCGCGGCCCCGACGCCGCCCCCTGGCTCGCGGTCACCGGCACCAACGGCAAGACCACCACCGTCCAGATGCTCACGTCGATCCTGAAGGCGGCCGGCCTGCGCACCGCCGCCGTCGGCAACATCGGCGTCTCCCTCCTGGACGCCGTCACCGGCGACGAGCGGTACGACGTCCTCGCGGTGGAGCTGTCCAGCTACCAGCTCCACTGGGCGCCCTCCCTGCGCGCCTACTCGGCCGCCGTCCTCAACCTCGCCCCCGACCACCTCGACTGGCACGGCTCGATGGAGGCGTACGCCGCCGACAAGGGCCGTATCTACGAGGGCAATCGGGTCGCCTGCGTCTACAACGTCGCCGACAAGGCCACCGAGGACCTGGTCCGCGCGGCCGACGTCGAGGAGGGCTGCCGGGCGGTCGGCTTCACCCTCGGCGCCCCGGCCCCCTCCCAACTCGGCGTCGTGGACGGCATCCTGGTCGACCGCGCCTTCGTGGAGAACCGGCAGAAGAACGCCCAGGAACTCGCCGAGGTCGCGGACGTGAACCCGCCGGCCCCGCACAACATCGCCAACGCCCTCGCGGCGGCGGCCCTCGCCCGCGCCTTCGGCGTCCCCGCCGCCGCCGTACGGGACGGGCTGCGGGCGTTCACGCCGGACGCCCACCGCATCGCGCACGTAGCCGACGTGGACGGCGTGGCCTACGTGGACGACTCCAAGGCCACCAACACCCATGCCACGGAGGCGTCGTTGGCGGCGTACGAGTCGATCGTCTGGATCGCCGGCGGTCTCGCCAAGGGCGCCACCTTCGACGAACTCGTCGCGGGCGCGGCGAAGCGGCTGCGCGGCGCCGTCCTCTTCGGCGCCGACCGCGCGCTGATCCGCGAAGCCCTCGCGCGACACGCCCCGGAAGTACCCGTGGTCGACCTCGACCGGACCGACACTGGGGCGATGCGCCAGGCCGTCGAGGAGGCCCGGCGGCTCGCCCGGCCCGGCGACACGGTGCTGCTGGCCCCGGCCTGCGCCTCGATGGACATGTTCACCAACTACAACCAGCGCGGCGACGTGTTCGCGGAGGCCGTTCGCGAACTCGGCGCCTGACCCGGCCCCTCCTGCGCCGGGTGACCTCGGGAGGACGCGTGGGACGGTCCATGCCGACGTACAGCGGAGGCCGCGATGCCCGGTAGTCCCCAGAGCCGGACCGGGCGCCCGCCCGTCCAGCGCGCCGTCAAACGGCCCGCGCCGCCGAGGCCGCCGCACGAGAACCCGGTGCTCGGCCTCTACCTGCGGCTGCGCCGTGCCTGGGACCGGCCGCTCACCGCCTATTACCTGATCTTCGGCGGCAGTGCGCTGATCACCGTGCTCGGCCTGGTGATGGTCTACTCGGCCTCCCAGATCACCGCGCTCCAGCTCTCGCTGCCCGGCTCCTACTTCTTCCGCAAACAGGCCCTGGCCGCCCTGATCGGCGCCGGACTGCTGCTGGCCGCCATGCGGATGCCGGTCAAGCTCCACCGGGCGCTCGCCTACCCGATCCTCGCCGGCGCCGTCTTCCTGATGATCCTGGTCCAGGTGCCCGGCATAGGAGTCGCGGTCAACGGCAACCAGAACTGGATCGCGCTCGGCGGCTCCTTCCAGATCCAGCCCAGCGAGTTCGGCAAGCTGGCCCTGGTGCTGTGGGGCGCGGACCTGCTCGCCCGCAAACAGGACAAGAAGCTGCTCAGCCAGTGGAAGCACATGCTGGTGCCGCTCGTGCCCGCCGCCTTCATGCTGCTCGGACTGATCATGCTCGGCGGCGACATGGGCACGGCGATCATCCTCACCGCGATCCTCTTCGGGCTGCTGTGGCTGGCGGGCGCGCCCACCCGGATGTTCGCCGGGGTGCTCTCCATCGCCGCGCTGCTCGGCTTCATCCTCATCAAGACCAGCCCCAACCGCATGGCCCGCCTCAACTGCATCGGCGCCACCGACCCCGGCCCCGGCGACTCCTGCTGGCAGGCCGTGCACGGCATCTACGCCCTCGCCTCGGGCGGGCTGTTCGGTTCCGGGCTCGGCGCCAGCGTGGAGAAATGGGGCCAACTCCCGGAAGCCCACACCGACTTCATCTTCGCCGTCACCGGTGAGGAACTGGGCCTGGCGGGCACACTGTCGGTGCTCGCCCTGTTCGCGGCCCTAGGCTATGCGGGTATCCGCGTGGCCGGACGCACGGAGGACCCCTTCGTCAGGTATGCCGCGGGAGGCGTGACCACCTGGATCACGGCCCAGGCCGTGATCAACATCGGTGCGGTCCTCGGGCTGCTGCCGATCGCAGGCGTCCCGCTCCCGCTGTTCTCCTACGGGGGATCCGCCCTGTTGCCGACCATGTTCGCCATCGGCCTGCTGATCGCCTTCGCGCGTGACGAACCCGGTGCGCGGGCGGCGCTTGCGTTGCGGCAACCTCGCTTTGGTAGAAAGCGGGGAGCCAGGGGTCCCGGTGCCAAGCGGAACCCCCGGAGTTGGAACACGATGCGACGGCGTGCCTCGGCGGCGCGCTCGTCCGGAGAGCGGTGAATTTCGGTGCATGTCGTACTCGCCGGCGGAGGAACCGCGGGCCACATCGAGCCCGCGCTCGCCCTCGCGGACGCCCTGCGCAGGCAGGATCCGACCGTGGGGATCACGGCCCTGGGCACGGAACGCGGCCTGGAGACCCGCCTGGTGCCCGAGCGGGGCTACGAGCTGGCGCTGATCCCGGCCGTACCGCTGCCGCGCAAGCCCACCCCCGAGCTGATCACCGTCCCGGGCCGGCTGCGCGGCACCATCAAGGCGACCGAGCAGATCCTGGAGCGCACCAGGGCGGACGCCGTGGTCGGCTTCGGCGGCTACGTCGCCCTGCCCGGCTACCTCGCCGCCAAGCGGCTCGGCGTGCCGATCGTCGTCCACGAGGCCAACGCCCGCCCCGGCCTGGCCAACAAGATCGGCTCGCGCTACGCCGCCCAGGTCGCCGTCTCCACCCCCGACAGCAAGCTGCGCAACTCCCGCTACATCGGCATCCCGCTGCGCCGCGCCATCGCCACCCTCGACCGCGCCGCCGCGCGCCCCGAGGCCCGCGCGATGTTCGGGCTCGACCCCAACCTGCCGACGCTGCTGGTGACGGGCGGCTCGCAGGGCGCCCGGCGGCTCAACGAGGTGGTCCAGCAGGTGGCGCCATGGCTCCAGCAGGCCGGCATCCAGATCCTGCACGCGGTCGGCCCGAAGAACGAACTCCCCCAGGTCCACCAGATGCCGGGAATGCCCCCGTACATCCCGGTAAGTTATCTGGACCGGATGGATCTCGCGTACGCCGCCGCCGACATGATGCTCTGCCGCGCGGGCGCGATGACCGTCGCCGAACTCTCCGCCGTCGGGCTCCCGGCCGCCTACGTCCCGCTGCCCATCGGCAACGGCGAACAGCGGCTCAACGCCCAGCCGGTGGTCAAGGCCGGCGGCGGACTGCTGGTCGACGACGCGGAACTGACGCCCGAGTGGGTGCAGCACAACGTCCTGCCCGTGCTCGCCGACCCGCACCGGCTGTACGAGATGTCCCGCGCCGCCGCCGAGTTCGGCCGCCGGGACGCCGACGACCTGCTCGTCGGCATGGTGTACGAGGCGATCGCCGCCCGTGCGCACCGCTAGTCGGCATTGACGGAAGGCAGGGGAGCGTGGCCGGACCGACCACCGCCGAGCGCGGGGAACGCCAGCAGGAGTCGTCCGGCCCGCCCCGCGCGCGCCGGTTCGCCCCTCCCCGCCTCCGTACGATCATCATCCTCGCCGTCGCCCTCGTCCTCCTCGCGGGCGGCACCCTGTGGGTGCTCTACGGCTCCAACTGGACGCGCGTGGAGCGCGTGTCGGTCTCCGGCACCCGGGTGCTGACGCCGGGTCAGGTGCGCGAGGCCGCCGACGTCCCCCTCGGCGATCCGCTCGTCTCCGTCGACACCGAGGCCCTGGAGGCCCGGCTGCGGCGGAAACTGCCGCGCATCGACGAGGTCGTCGTGGAGCGTTCCTGGCCGCATGGAATCGGACTGAAAGTGATCGAGCGGACTCCGGTCCTGATGGTGCGAAAGGGCCGAAACTTCGTGGAAGTGGACGAGGAAGGCATTCGCTACGCCACGGTTTCCCGGGCCCCGAAGAACGTGCCCCTGCTGCGATTGGAGCCCGCCCGTTCCGGTTCCACCGCGGCGAGCCTGCGCCGCTTCGGCGAGGACCGCCTCGTCCGCGAAGCCGTCCGCACGGCGGGCCGGCTCCCGGACCGGGTCGCCCGGGACACCCGGCTGGTCAAGGTCCGTTCCTACGACGACATCGAGCTGGAGCTGAGCGGAAAGCGGACCGTGGCCTGGGGCAGCGGCGAACAGGGCGCGCCGAAGGCCCGCGCGCTCACCGCCCTGATGAAAGCGACGCCGGACGCACGGCACTTCGACGTGAGTGTCCCCACGGCCCCCGCGTCATCGGGGAGTTGACGGGTATACGTGCAGGCCAGCACCCTGGTTGGGCATCGCTATGGCTGATCACATAGGGTGAAAAGAAAAACGGGAGGTTCGGCGTGTTCGTTGAACGTGCGCCACTTGTCGACTTAGTGTCCTGTTCAGAAGACTTCAAGGAACAGACACACTGGTAACCCTAAACTTCACCGTTAGGGTTCGGGTCGGCGTTACGGACCGTCCCATTCGGCATCAGTCGTCGGGTCGCGGGGCAGACAGTGCTCCGCAGGACCGGCGACACGTAACTCGAGGCGAGAGGCCTTCGACGTGGCAGCACCGCAGAACTACCTCGCAGTCATCAAAGTCATCGGTGTCGGCGGCGGTGGTGTCAATGCCATCAACCGGATGATCGAGGTCGGTCTCAAGGGCGTCGAGTTCATCGCCATCAACACCGACGCGCAAGCTCTGTTGATGAGCGACGCCGACGTCAAACTGGACGTCGGCCGCGAACTCACCCGCGGACTCGGCGCCGGAGCCAACCCGGCCGTCGGCCGCAAGGCCGCCGAGGACCACCGCGAGGAGATCGAGGAGGTCCTCAAGGGGGCCGACATGGTCTTCGTGACGGCCGGTGAAGGCGGCGGCACCGGCACCGGCGGCGCGCCCGTCGTGGCCAACATCGCCCGCTCATTGGGCGCCCTCACCATCGGCGTGGTCACCCGCCCGTTCACCTTCGAGGGACGGCGCCGCGCGAACCAGGCCGAGGACGGCATCGCGGAACTCCGCGAAGAGGTCGACACCCTCATCGTCATCCCCAACGACCGGCTGCTGTCCATCTCGGACCGCCAGGTCAGCGTGCTCGACGCGTTCAAGTCCGCCGACCAGGTGCTGCTCTCCGGTGTGCAGGGCATCACCGACCTCATCACCACGCCCGGTCTGATCAACCTCGACTTCGCCGACGTCAAGTCGGTCATGTCCGAGGCCGGTTCGGCGCTCATGGGCATCGGCTCGGCCCGCGGCGACGACCGCGCGGTGGCCGCGGCCGAGATGGCGATCTCCTCGCCGCTCCTGGAGGCGTCCATCGACGGCGCCCGGGGCGTGCTGCTCTCCATCTCCGGCGGCTCCGACCTCGGCCTGTTCGAGATCAACGAGGCCGCCCAGCTGGTCAGCGAGGCCGCCCACCCCGAGGCCAACATCATCTTCGGCGCGGTCATCGACGACGCCCTCGGCGACGAGGTGCGGGTCACCGTGATCGCGGCCGGCTTCGACGGGGGCCAGCCGCCGTCCAAGCGGGACAACGTCCTCGGCTCCACCTCGGCCAAGCGCGAGGAGCCGACCCCGGTCCGGCAGCCCGAGAGCCGCCCGTCCTTCGGCTCGCTCGGCAGCGTCAAGCCCAAGGAGGACCCGGAGCCGGTCCCCGCGCCGGAGCCGGTCAGCGACCTGCCCCCGGTCTCGGCGCCGCCGGTCCCGCCCTCGCGGACCTACTCGGACAGCGCGGCCGAGGAACTGGACGTGCCGGACTTCCTGAAGTGATAGGACAGCGCGACACCGTGAACGGCGCGCACTTCGGCTTCACCGACCGGTGGGGCGGAGTGAGCGCCGTTCCGTACGAGGAGCTCAACCTCGGCGGCGCGGTCGGTGACGACCCCGCCGCCGTCACGGCCAACCGGAAGCTGGCGGCCGTCTCGCTCGGCGTCGACCCCGGCCGGGTGGTCTGGATGAACCAGGTGCACGGCGCCGACGTCGCCGTGGTCGACGGCCCCTGGGGGGACCGCCCGGTCCCCGAGGTCGACGCGATCGTCACCGCACAGCGCGGACTCGCCCTCGCCGTCCTCACCGCCGACTGCGTGCCCGTCCTGCTCGCCGACCCCGTCGCCGGGATCGCCGCCGCGGCGCACGCGGGCCGGCCGGGACTGGTCGCGGGGGTCGTCCCCGCCGCCGTACGCGCCATGACCGAACTCGGCGCCGACGCCGACCGGATCACCGCCCGCACCGGGCCCTCGGTCTGCGGGCGGTGCTACGAGGTGCCGGAACAGATGCGCGCCGAGGTGGCCGCCGTCGAGCCGGCCGCGTACGCCGAGACCGGCTGGGGCACTCCGGCGGTCGACGTGAGCGCCGGAGTGCACGCGCAGCTCGAACGGCTCGGGGTGCGCGACCGGGAGCGGTCGCCGGTGTGCACCCGGGAGTCGAAGGACCACTTCTCGTACCGACGCGACCGCACCACCGGGCGGCTCGCGGGCTATGTCTGGCTGGACTGATGGGGCATGACGGACCGTAAGCACGAACTCGCCTCCAATCTCGCGCGTGTCGAGGAGCGCATCGCCGCCGCCTGCGCGGCCGCCGGCCGCCGGCGCGAGGAGGTGACCCTCATCGTCGTCACCAAGACCTACCCGGCCGACGACGTGCGCATCCTCTCTGGACTCGGCGTGCGCCACGTCGCCGAGAACCGTGACCAGGACGCGGCCCCCAAGGCCGCCGCCTGCTCGGATCTGCCCCTTTCCTGGCACTTCGTCGGACAGCTCCAGACCAACAAGGTGCGGTCCGTGGTCGGTTACGCCGACGTCGTGCAGTCCGTCGACCGGGCCAGGCTGGTCACGGCCCTGTCCAAGGAGGCCGTACGGGCCGGACGCGAGGTGGGCTGCCTCCTCCAGGTCGCGCTCGACGCGGAGGAGGGCGCGCGCGGGGAGCGCGGTGGCGTCGCGCCCGCGGGGATCGGAGAGTTGGCCGACCTCGTCGCCGGGGCCCAGGGTCTGCGGCTCGACGGGCTGATGACCGTCGCGCCGCTCACCGGCGAGTACGCGGGGCGCCAACAGGCGGCGTTCGAGCGCCTCATGGATTTGTCGACCTACGTGCGCCGGACCCATCCGGCTGCGAACATGGTCTCCGCAGGGATGAGCGCGGACCTCGAACAGGCCGTGGCCGCCGGAGCGACACATGTACGCGTCGGCACCGCGGTACTCGGAGTCCGCCCCGGGCTCGGGTAACGTCGCCAAGAAGTCGGACCACAGCAGAAAATATGGTCATTACCGCCGAACGGCGGATGCAACGACCTCGTGGATCGCGGGCATTTGGCAGTCGTCAGCCGATCCACCACAGAGCGGAGGACTCAGAGCATGGCCGGCGCGATGCGCAAGATGGCGGTCTACCTCGGCCTCGTGGAGGACGATGGGTACGACGGCCGGGGGTTCGACCCCGACGACGACTTCGAACCGGAACTTGACCCGGAACCCGAGCGGGACCACCGGCGCCATGAACCGGCACATCAGTCACACGGCTCGCATCAGCCCCAAAGGGACGAAGAGGTGCGAGTCGTACAACCGCCCCCGCAGCGCGAGCCGGTGCCCCGTTCCGCTTCGCTCGCGGCGGAATCGGGCCGCCCCGCGCGGATCGCGCCCGTGGCGTCCATCACACAAGAACGCGCAAGCCTGGAAAAGAGCGCACCGGTCATCATGCCCAAGGTCGTGTCCGAACGAGAGCCCTACCGGATCACCACACTTCACCCCCGGACCTACAACGAGGCCCGTACCATCGGGGAACACTTCCGTGAGGGCACACCGGTGATCATGAATCTCACCGAGATGGATGACACGGACGCGAAGCGACTTGTCGACTTCGCGGCCGGTCTGGTGTTCGGTCTTCACGGCAGTATCGAGCGGGTGACGCAGAAGGTGTTCCTGCTGTCTCCTGCTAACGTCGATGTCACGGCGGAGGACAAGGCCCGCATCGCAGAGGGCGGGTTCTTCAACCAGAGCTGAGACGTAGTACCGGTGACATGGGTCAGGGGAGAGGGAAGCACAGGTCATGAGCGTGGTCCTGGATGTCGTCTACATCGCGCTGATGTGCTTCCTCATCGTGCTCATCTTCCGGTTGGTCATGGACTACGTCTTCCAGTTCGCCCGCTCGTGGCAACCCGGCAAGGCGATGGTGGTCGTTCTGGAGGCCACCTACACTGTCACCGATCCACCGTTGAAGCTTCTGCGGCGGTTCATCCCGCCGCTGCGTCTCGGGGGCGTGGCGCTCGACCTGTCCTTCTTCGTACTGATGATCATCGTCTACCTCCTGATCATGCTCGTGGGGGGACGTGGGTGATGAACAGAGATACGGGCTTGCCGAATGCCGACGACTACGTTGAGGTGAAGAGATGCCGTTGACCCCCGAGGACGTGCGGAACAAGCAGTTCACGACCGTCCGCCTCCGAGAAGGCTATGACGAGGACGAGGTCGATGCCTTCCTCGACGAGGTCGAAGCCGAACTGACGCGCCTGCTGCGCGAGAACGAGGACCTGCGCGCCAAGCTGGCCGCCGCCACGCGCGCGGCCGCGCAGAACCAGCAGAACATGCGCAAGCCTCCGGAACCTCCGCAGGACCAGCAGCAGCATCAGCAGCACCCGCCCCAGCAGGGCGGTATGCCGCAGCAGGGCGGCATGCCCGGCCAGGGCGGTATGCCCCAGCAGGGTGGGATGCCCCAGCAGGGTGGGATGCCCGGCCAGGGCGGTATGCCGCAGCAGGGCATGCGAGGTCCCGGCGCTCCGGTGCCCGCCGGCATATCGGGCCCGCCGCAGCAGCAGATGGGTGGCCCCATGGGTGGTCCGCCCCAGCTGCCGAGCGGTGCCCCGCAGTTGCCCGCCGGCCCCAGCGGCCAGGGCGGCCCGCAGGGACCCGGCCCGATGGGTCAGGGTCCGATGGGTCAGGGTCCCGGTCCGATGGGCCAGGGCGGTCCCGGCCCGATGCAGGGTCAGATGGGTCCCGGTCCGATGGGCGGCCCCATGGGCGGCCCGCAGGGTCCCGGTGGCCACGGGATGCCCAGTCAGGGTCCTGGTGGCGACAGTGCCGCCCGTGTCCTCTCGCTGGCCCAGCAGACCGCCGACCAGGCGATCGCCGAGGCGCGTTCCGAGGCCAACAAGATCGTCGGCGAGGCGCGTTCGCGGGCCGAGGGTCTGGAGCGGGACGCCCGTGCCAAGGCGGACGCCCTGGAACGGGACGCGCAGGAGAAGCACCGCGTCGCGATGGGCTCGCTGGAGTCGGCCCGCGCCACGCTGGAGCGCAAGGTCGAGGATCTGCGCGGCTTCGAGCGCGAGTACCGGACGCGGCTGAAGTCGTACCTGGAGTCGCAGCTGCGTCAGCTGGAGACCCAGGCCGACGACTCGCTGGCTCCGCCGCGGACGCCCGTGACGGCTTCGCTTCCGCCGTCGCCCGCGCCCTCGATGGCTCCGGCCGGCGCGAGTGCGCCGTCGTACGGGAGCAGCCAGGGCATGGGCGGGGGGCCGGGGCAGTCCGGTCCGTCCTACGGCGGGCAGCAGCAGATGTCGCCGGCGATGACTCAGCCGATGGCGCCGGTGCGGCCGCAGGGGCCCTCGCCGATGGGGCAGGCGCCGTCGCCGATGCGCGGGTTCCTGATCGACGAGGACGACAACTGAGCTGGTCGGACTGATGTCCGGTAGGGCGGGCCCCGGGTTTTCTCACCCGGGGCCCGCCCTTGTGCGCGGCGGGGTGGGTTTCGCCGGCCGGCGCCGGCCGGCGCCTCCCCCACTCTCGGCTCTGCCCGAGCGGGAGGTACCCCCCGGCCCACCCGTGCCGCCCGGGGGCACCTCCCAGACCGCTCAGGCACGGGGGGAGGCACGACTGCCCGCAGCTACGGCCAGGGGCCCGCGTCCCTGTTCGGGATGCGGGCCCCTCGGGTTCTGCTCGGCTACTGCTTGCGCAGGTTGAAGGTCAGGGACAGGCCCTCGTCCGTGAACTGCTCCCCGTAGGTGTCGTCCGGCTCGCCCTCGGCGAAGTCCGTGGCCAGGACCTCGTCGGCGATCAGGGCGGCGTGGTCGGTGAGGGCGGCCGTGGTGGCCGGGTCCGTGGCGGCCCAGCGGAGCGCGATGCGGTCGGCGACGTCCAGGCCGCTGTTCTTGCGGGCCTCCTGGATCAGGCGGATGGCGTCCCGGGCGAGGCCCGCGCGGCGCAGCTCCTCCGTGATCTCCAGGTCCAGCGCCACCGTCGCGCCCGAGTCGGAGGCGACGGACCAGCCCTCGCGCGGCGTCTCCGTGATGATCACCTCGTCGGGGGCGAGGGCGACGGTCTCGCCGTCGATCTCGACGGAGGCCGTGCCCTCGCGCAGGGCGAGGGACAGGGCGGCCGCGTCCGCCGCCGCGACGGCCTTCGCGACGTCCTGGACGCGCTTGCCGAACCGCTTGCCCAAGGCACGGAAGTTGGCCTTGGCGGTCGTGTCCACCAGGGAGCCGCCGACCTCGCTCAGGGACGCGAGGGACTCGACGTTCAGCTCCTCCGTGATCTGCGCGCGCAGCTCGGGGGAGAGGGTGTCGAAGCCCGCGACCGCGATCAGGGCCCTGCTGAGCGGCTGCCGGGTCTTGACGCCCGACTCCGCGCGCGTGGCGCGGCCCAGCTCCACCAGGCGGCGGACCAGGACCATCCGCTTCGACAGTTCCGGGTCGATCGCCGACAGGTCGGCCTCCGGCCACGAGGACAGGTGCACCGACTCCGGGGCGCCCGGGGTGACCGGGACGACCAGGTCCTGCCACACCCGCTCGGTGATGAACGGCGTCAGCGGCGCCATCAGCCTGGTGACCGTCTCGACGACCTCGTGGAGGGTGCGCAGCGCCGCCTTGTCGCCCTGCCAGAAGCGGCGACGGGAGCGGCGGACGTACCAGTTGGACAGGTCGTCGACGAACGCCGAGAGCAGCTTGCCGGCGCGCTGGGTGTCGTACGCGTCCAGCGCCTGGGTCACCTGGTCGGTGAGGGCGTGCAGTTCGGACAGCAGCCAGCGGTCCAGGACCGTGCGGTCGGCCGGGGCCGGGTCGGCCTCGCTCGGGGCCCAGCCCGAGGTGCGGGCGTACAGGGCCTGGAAGGCGACGGTGTTCCAGTAGGTGAGGAGCGTCTTGCGGACGACCTCCTGGATGGTGCCGTGTCCGACCCGGCGGGCCGCCCACGGGGAACCGCCGGCCGCCATGAACCACCGGACGGCGTCGGCGCCGTGGCGGTCCATCAGCGGGATCGGGTCCAGGGTGTTGCCCAGGTGCTTGGACATCTTGCGGCCGTCCTCGGCGAGGATGTGGCCGAGGCAGACCACGTTCTCGTAGGACGACTTGTCGAAGACCAGGGTGCCGATCGCCATCAGCGTGTAGAACCAGCCGCGGGTCTGGTCGATGGCCTCGGAGACGAACTGCGCCGGGTAGCGGCTCTCGAACAGCTCCTTGTTCTTGTGCGGGTAGCCCCACTGCGCGAACGGCATCGAACCCGAGTCGTACCAGGCGTCGATGACCTCCGGTACGCGCGTGGCGGTCTGCCCGCACTCGGGGCACGCGAGGGTGACGTCGTCGATGAACGGGCGGTGCGGGTCCAGGGCCGACTGGTCGGTGCCGGTCAGCTCGGACAGCTCCGCGCGGGAGCCGACGACCGTGAGGTGGTCGTCCTCGCAGCGCCAGATCGGCAGCGGGGTGCCCCAGTAGCGGTTGCGGGAGAGCGCCCAGTCGATGTTGTTGGTGAGCCAGTCGCCGTACCGGCCGTGCTTGACGGAGTCCGGGAACCAGTTGGTCTTCTCGTTCTCCTCCAGGAGGCGGTCCTTGACGGCGGTGGTGCGGATGTACCAGGACGGCTGGGCGTAGTAGAGCAGCGCCGTGTGGCAGCGCCAGCAGTGCGGGTAGCTGTGCTCGTACGGGGTGTGCCTGAAAAGGAGGCCGCGGGTGGCGAGGTCCTCGGTGAGCTTCTCGTCGGCCTTCTTGAAGAAGACGCCGCCGACCAGCGGGACGTCCTCCTCGAAGGTGCCGTCGGGGCGGACCGGGTTGACGATCGGCAGGCCGTAGGCGCGGCAGACCCTGAGGTCGTCCTCACCGAAGGCGGGGGACTGGTGGACGAGGCCGGTGCCGTCCTCCGTGGTGACGTACTCGGCGTTGACCACGTAGTGCGCCGGCTCCGAGAACCCGACCAGCTCGAAGGGCCTCTGGTACGTCCAGCGCTCCATCTCGGCGCCCGTGAAGGACTGCCCGGTGGTCTCCCAGCCCTCGCCGAGGGCCTTGGTGACCAGCGGCTCGGCGACGACCAGCTTCTCCTCGCCGTTCGTCGCGACGACGTAGGTGACCTCGGGGTGCGCGGCGACCGCCGTGTTGGACACCAGGGTCCACGGGGTGGTCGTCCAGATCAGCAGCTTGGCCTCGCCGGCCAGCGGGCCCGAGGTCAGCGGGAAGCGGACGTAGACCGAGGGGTCGACGACCGTCTCGTACCCCTGCGCCAGCTCGTGGTCGGACAGGCCGGTGCCGCAGCGGGGGCACCAGGGGGCGACGCGGTGGTCCTGGACCAGCAGGCCCTTGCCGAAGATCTCCTTCAGCGACCACCAGACGGACTCGATGTACTCCGGGTCCATCGTCCGGTACGGGTCCTGGAGGTCGGCCCAGTAGCCCATGCGGGTCGTCAGCGCCTCGAAGGCGTCGGTGTGGCGGGTCACCGACTCGCGGCACTTGGCGTTGAACTCGGCGATGCCGTACGCCTCGATGTCCTGCTTGCCGGAGAAGCCCAGCTCCTTCTCGACCGCCAGCTCCACCGGGAGGCCGTGGCAGTCCCAGCCGGCCTTGCGGCCCACGTGGTACCCGCGCATCGTGCGGAAGCGGGGGAAGACGTCCTTGAAGACGCGGGCCTCGATGTGGTGGGCGCCGGGCATGCCGTTGGCGGTGGGCGGGCCCTCGTAGAAGACCCACTCGGGGCGGCCCTCGGACTGCTCCAGGCTCTTGGTGAAGATCTTCTGCTCGCGCCAGAAGTCGAGCACCGCGTGCTCGAGCGCGGGCAGGTCGACCTGGGCGGGTACCTGGCGGTACTGCGGCGGCGTATTCAACGGGCTTCCTCCGGCGGACGTGCTGCCTTCCGTCGGAGGGACGAGAGACGCGCTCCCGCGGTACCACCCTCCTTGGCTCCTCCGGTGCGTCGTGTGCGCCGGTGAGCCCCCTCATTGGGGTCGCGAACCGGGTCTACTCGCCGAGGCGGCCTCGCCACGGCTTTCTTCCGGCGGCTCCGGGGTGATCTTCACGTCGCGCTCGCCCCCGGGCTCCCACCGTCCCCGGGTCGCTCTGGGCCGCTCACGCAGCTACTCGTCCCCATCCACGCTTTTCGCTCCGCCCAGTGTACGGCGCCGCGCCGACAGCGGCCGACCCGTTTACCGGCGCCGGGGGACCCGGAGTGACCCGAATGCCGTCACCCGGCGTCCGGCCGGCCAGGGCTCCGGCCGGGGCGCTCCCGGCGGATTACCCGGCGGGGAGCTGGGCACAACGCATGCATGCTCGCCGCGCGGCGCACGGTGGGCGGGCGAATCGGGCGGCGTGCCCCGTTGCCGCGGGACCGGAGTCGATTTATCGTCCCAGCACGATTCGCGCGCAAGATCACAATATGTGAAGGGGCCGCGGCCATGGTGGCGAAGAAGACCGCCGAAGAGCAGGCGCAGGCGGCTGCGAGGAAGACCGCTGCCCGCGGGACGACGGCTGCGCACAGCGCTGGCGAGGCCGCGCCCCCGGACGAGGGCGCCACGGAGACGGGCACGGCAGGGACGAGCGCGGCAGAGACGACCGCGGGAGGGAAGAAGACCGCGGCCGAGAAGACCGCGGCGGCGAAGAGGACCGTGAAGAAGGCCGCGGCGAAGAAGAGCACCATCAAGAAGAGCACCACGAAGAAGAGCACCACCAAGAAGAGCACGGCCGAGAAGAGCACGGCCAAGAAGGCGGACGCGGCCGAGGCCGCGGAGCAGACGGGAGCCACGACGGTGGTTGCGAAGAAGACCCCTGGCACGGCCACGGCGGCCAAGACCGCCGTCCCCAAGGCGCGCGGCACCGCCGCGGACCCCGGTGACCTCGCGGTACGCCCCGGCGAGGACCCCTGGACCCCGGAAGAGGTCGAGGAGGCGCGTGGGGCGCTCCAGTCCGAGGCCGACCGGCTGCGCGCCGAGATCGACCACTCCGAGCGCTCGCTCCAGGGCATGATGCGCGACTCCGGGGACGGCGCGGGCGACGACGAGGCGGACACCGGCAGCAAGAACATCACGCGCGAGCACGAACTGGCGCTGGCGGCCACCGCGCGCGAGGTGCTCACCCAGACCGAGCGCGCCCTGGACCGTCTGGACGCGGGCACCTACGGCCTGTGCGAGAACTGCGGCAACCCTATCGGCAAGGCGCGCATGCAGGCCTTCCCGCGGGCCACCCTGTGCGTCGAGTGCAAGCAGAAGCAGGAACGCCGGTACTGAGCGGGCAGCGGCACCAGGGGCGTGCCGTACCCTCGTCCTCAGTCAGGCACCTAGGCTGAGGGACTCACGTGGCAGAGGCGGAGCGCATCATCGGTACGCCGGACACCCCGGACGCGGCGGGGGACGGGCAGGGGGAGCGGCCCGACGCCGAGCAGGAGCGAGCCCCGGAGCGCTCCCGGGGCCGGCGGCGGGTCGCGGTGCTGTTCGCGGTCGCCGCGTTCGCGTACCTGCTCGATCTGGTCAGCAAGATGATCGTGGTCGCCAAGCTGGAGCACCACGAGCCGATCGAGATCGTCGGCGACTGGCTGAAGCTCGTGGCGATCCGCAACGCGGGCGCGGCCTTCGGCTTCGGCGAGGCCTTCACCGTCATCTTCACGGTCATCGCGGCGGCCGTCATCGTGGTGATCGCCCGCCTCGCGCGCAAGCTCTACAGCCTGCCCTGGGCGATCGCGCTCGGCCTGCTGCTCGGCGGCGCGCTCGGCAACCTCACCGACCGGGTCTTCCGCGCGCCCGGCGTCTTCGAGGGCGCGGTCGTGGACTTCGTCGCGCCCAAGCACTTCGCCGTCTTCAACCTCGCCGACTCGGCGATCGTCTGCGGCGGCATCCTCATCGTGCTCCTGTCCTTCCGGGGCCTGGACCCGGACGGGACCGTCCACAGGGACTGAACCGCAAGGACTGAACATCAAGGGCTGAACCCCCGCCTGAGCCGGTTGTCCACAGGCGCCCGTTCGTCCACAGGTGCCGGGCGCGCGTTCGGGTGTGTCCGGCCCGTCCGGCATACTCGACGGGTGAGCACGCTTCCCGAGATCCGTACCCTGCCCGTGCCCGACGGCCTGGAGGGCGAGCGCGTCGACGCCGCCATCTCCCGCATGTTCGGCTTCTCCCGTACCAAGGCCGCGGAACTCGCCGCGGCGGGCAAGGTGCAGGTCGACGGATCGGTGGTCGGCAAGTCCGAGCGCGTCCACGGCGGCGCCTGGCTGGAGGTCGAGATGCCGCAGGCGCCCGCGCCGGTGCAGATCGTCGCCGAGCCCGTCGAGGGCATGGAGATCGTGCACGACGACGAGGACGTGGTCGTGATCGTCAAGCCCGTCGGGGTGGCCGCGCACCCGTCCCCGGGCTGGAACGGCCCGACCGTGATCGGCGGGCTCGCCGCCGCCGGGTACCGGATCTCCACCTCCGGCGCCGCCGAGCGCCAGGGCATCGTGCACCGGCTCGACGTCGGCACCTCCGGGCTGATGACGGTCGCCAAGTCGGAGCGGGCCTACACCTCGCTCAAGCGCCAGTTCAAGGAGCGCACGGTCGACAAGCGCTACCACACGCTCGTGCAGGGCCACCCCGACCCGACCAGCGGCACCATCGACGCCCCCATCGGCCGCCACCCGCAGCACGACTACAAGTGGGCGGTCACCGCCGAGGGCAAGCCCTCCGTCACGCACTACGACCTCATCGAGGCGTTCCGCGCCGCCTCCCTGCTCGACGTGAAGCTGGAGACCGGCCGCACCCACCAGATCCGCGTCCACATGGCCGCCCACCGCCACCCCTGCGTCGGCGACCTCACCTACGGCGCCGACCCGACCCTCGCCAAGCGGCTGCGCCTGACCCGCCAGTGGCTGCACGCCGTCCGCCTCGGCTTCGAGCACCCCGGCACCGGCGACTGGGTCGAGTACGCCAGCGACTACCCCGAGGACCTCCAGCAGGCCCTCGACCTGGTCCGTGAGGAGACCTACGGATGAGCGGCACCCGCGCCCACCGGGTGCGCGTCGCCGAGAACCCCGCCGACCGCGAGGCCTGCTTCGCGGTCCGCAAGGAGGTCTTCGTCGTCGAGCAGAACGTCCCCGAGGACATCGAGTACGACGCCTACGACGCCGACGCGGTGCACGTCCTGGCGGTCCGGGACGACGGCGTCGCCCTCGGCACCGGCCGGCTGCTGCACGGCGCGGCCGCCGTCGCGAAGAACGGCGACGGGGACCCGGCCGTCGGCTCCCTCGGCCGGCTCGCCGTCACCCGGGACGCCCGCGGCCTCGGCGTCGGGGCCGCGCTGGTGCGTGCCGTCGAGGACGCGGCCCGCGCGCGCGGACTCACCGCGGTCGATCTGCACGCGCAGACCCACGCGCTGGGTTTTTACCTGCGTCTGGGGTACGAGGCGTACGGACCCGAGTTCCCCGACGCCGGAATACCCCACCGCGCGATGCGGCGCGCCCTGTGACCCCGTAGCGCCGAACGGGCTGATGGGACGGGTGGCGTGGCAGGCTTGAGGTCCGCCGTGTGAACGTCCAGACCCGACCGGAGCGGTGACCGTGGATCAGTTGGCCCTGTTGTTCGTGCTGCTGCTCGGGGCTCTGCTGAGCGTGCCGCTCGGGACGCGGCTCGGCCTGCCCGCACCGGTGCTGATGACACTGCTCGGGATCGTCCTGGCACTCCTGGACTTCGTGCCCAACGTCGACATCCCGCCCGAGCTGATCCTGCCCGCGCTGCTGCCGCCGCTGCTCTACGCGGCCGTACGGCGCACCTCCTGGCGGCAGTTCGCGGCCAACAAGCGCCCGATCTTCCTGCTCGCGGTCGCCCTGGTCCTCGTCACCATGATCTGCGTGGCCGCCGTGGCCCACGCGATCGTGCCGGGGCTGCCGATCGCCGCCGCCTTCGCGCTGGGCGCGCTGGTCGCCCCGCCCGACCCGGTCGCCGCGACCGCCGTCGCCGGGCAACTGGGGCTGCCGCGCCGCCTGGTGTCCATCCTGGAGGGCGAGGGGCTGTTCAACGACGTCACGGCCATCGTGCTCTACCACGTCGCCATCGCCGCGGCGGTCAGCGGCGCCTTCTCGCCCTGGAAGGCCGGGTTCGACCTGGTGCTGTCCGCGGTCGTCGCCGTCGCGGTCGGCCTCGCGCTGGGCTGGGCCACCAACAGGCTGCTGGACGTGCTGGGGGACGCCACCCTCCAGATCGGCCTGACCCTGCTGGTGCCCTACGTCTCCTACGTCCTCGCCGAGGAGCTGCACGGCTCCGGGGTGCTGGCGGTGCTGACCACCGCGATGTTCCTCGCCGAGTACGCCTTCGACGCCGACGACGTGCTGACCCGGCTCGCCGGGCACACCGTGTGGGACGTCGTCGACACCCTCGTCACCGGCGTCGCCTTCGGCCTGGTCGGCCTGGAGCTGCACAACGCCATCCGCACCGCCTCGGGACGCTGGGCCGAGCTGCTCGGCTGGGCCGCGGCCGTCGTCGGCGTGGTGATCCTCGTACGGCTGCTGTGGCTGCTGCCGGCCACCTGGCTGACCCAGCGGCTGCACGCCGGACGCGACCACGACGAGGACATCCCCACCAGCTGGCGGGAGACCGTCGTCATGTGGTGGGCCGGGATGCGGGGCGTCGCCTCTGTCGCGCTGGCCCTCGCCATCCCGCTGGAGACCGACAGCGGTGCCGCCTTCCCCAACCGGGAGGAGATCATCTTCATCGCGTTCGGCGTGATCATGGTCACGCTGCTGCTCCAGGGCCTGACCCTGCCCTGGCTGGTGGGCAGGCTCGGGGTGCGCGCCGACACCGAGCGGGAGAAGCGGTACGAGAAGGACCTGGCCGTGCGGGCGGCCAAGGCGGCCAAGCAGCGGCTGCGGGAGATCGAGTCGGTCGAGGACCTCCCCGAGGAGCTGTCCGAGCAGCTGCTGCGGCGGGCCTTCGACATCGGGCTGCGGATCAGCCCCGACATCGGCGACGAGGAACGCCGCGAGGCCCAGGAGCAGCGGGCCCGGCGGGTGAAGCGGGTCCGCCGCATCCAGGGCGAGATGATGAGCGCCGCCCGGCACGAGGTGCTGGCGGCTCGCAGCGAGCCCGGCGCCGATCCGGAGATCGTGGACCGGGTGCTGCGCCACCTCGACGTCCGCAGCCTGCGCTGAGCGCCGCCCGCCTTCGTGTCCGTGCCGGTCACAGTCTCTTCGTCGGCCGCTCCGGGAAGCGCCGGGCGCGGGTGTCCCCGTCGGGGGAGCGGCGCGCGCGGGAAGCCGTCGGGCGCCGGACGCACGGCCGCGTCGGCCGTGTTGACCCGCGGCAGGGCGTAGGGGTGCTCCTCGGCGAGGAAGCGGATCATGCCCTCGCGGACCGCGACCCGCACCGTCCAGATGTCGTCCGCGTCCTTCGCCGTCACCAGCGCCCGCACTTCCATCGTGTTCGGCGTGGTGTCCGTGACGGTGAGGTTGTAGGCGCGCCCGTCCCAGGCCGGGCACCGGCGCAGCAGGTCCCGCAGCCGCTCGCGCATCGCCTCCAGCGGCGCGGTGTGGTCGAGGTGCCAGAAGACCGTGCCGGTCATCTGCGGGGTGCCGCGCGACCAGTTCTCGAACGGCTTCGACGTGAAGTACGACACCGGCATGGTGATCCGGCGCTCGTCCCAGGTCCGCACCGTCAGATAGGTCAGCGTGATCTCCTCGACGGTGCCCCACTCGCCGTCCACCACGACCGTGTCGCCCATGCGCACCATGTCGCCGAAGGCGATCTGGAACCCGGCGAACATGTTGCTCAGCGTCGACTGCGCGGCGATGCCCGCCACGATGCCGAGCAGACCGGCCGAGGCCAGCAGCGAGGCGCCCGCCGCCCGCATCGCCGGGAAGGTCAGCAGCATCGAGGAGACCGCGACCACGCCGACGACCGCCGAGACGACCCGCATGATCAGCTCGACCTGGGTCCGCACACGCCGCACCCGGGCCGGGTTCTGCTGGGAGTGGGCGTGCGCGTACCGCGAGTACGTCGTCTCGACGACCGCGGCGGCGATCCGTATCACCAGCCAGGCCACCGAGCCGATCAGCACCAGGGTCAGCGTCCTGCCGACGCCCGCGCGGTGCGCCGGGAACACCTGGGCCTGGATGTAGGACCCTCTCAGCAGCGCCGAGCACAGGGCGATCTGGTAGGGGATGCGGGCGCGGCGCAGCAACCCCCACAGGGGCGTCTCGGGGTGCCGTCCGTCGGCCTTGCGCAGCAGCAGGTCGGTGGCCCAGCCGATGACCAGGGTCACCAGGACCGAGCCGCCGACCACGATCAGGGGGCGGAGTATCGTCTCCATGCCCTCGAACGTAACCGCCCGCGCCGGGCCCTGAACCTGTGACTTGTGTCCCGCCCTGGGTATCGCCGCGCACGGGACCGTCACACCCGGCTGGCACCATGTCCTCATGAACATCGTGCTCTTTCACTCGACCCTCGGCCCGAGGCCCGCGGTCCGGCAGGCCGCCGACCGGCTGCGCGCCGCCGGGCACCAGGTGTGGACCCCGGACCTGTACGAGGGCCGGACCTTCGACTCGGTCGAGGAGGGCATGGCCCATCAGGACGGGATCGGCCGGGAGGAGCTGCTCAAGCGCGCCGTGCTGGCCGCCGCCCCCTACTCCGAGCGCGGGCTGGTGTACGCCGGGTTCTCGCTCGGCGCCTCCGTCGCGCAGACCCTCGCCCTCGGTGACCACCGCGCGCGCGGACTGCTGCTCCTGCACGGCACCTCGGACATCGCGCCCAACGCCTCGGTGGACGACCTGCCCGTCCAACTGCACGTGGCCGAGCCGGACCCCTTCGAGACCGACGACTGGCTGAGCGCCTGGTACCTCCAGATGGGCCGTATCGGCGCCGACGTGGAGGTGCACCGGTACGCCGGGGCGGGTCACCTGTACACCGACCCGGAGCTGCCGGACTACGACGAGGAGGCCGCCGAGGCCACCTGGCGGGTGGCGCTCGGCTTCCTCGACTCCCTCCAGGAGGCTCAGGGCCTGTATTGAGTTCCCCGCCTGCGCCACGACGCCCGGCACGCACGCTCGCCGCACGGCGGCCCAGGACAGGTGGCTCCGCCACCTGTCCTGGGCCGCCGCACACCGATCGCACGCACCGACCGCCGCTGCGCCCGTCCTCCGGGCGGACGACGGGGAACTCAATACAGGCCCTAGACCGGGTCGTAGACCCGCTCGACGCGCTGGGTGCCGCTGAGGGTGCGGTAGGAGCGGGCCCAGGCGGAGGCGGCGTCCGGGTCGGCGCGGTCGGAGACGACGTAGTAGTCCATCTGCGCACGTTCGGCGGTGATGTCCAGGACGCCGTAGCCGTGCCGGTCGGTGTCGACCCAGTGGACGTGCCGGTTGGCGGCCCGGATGACCGGGGCCGCGAGCGCCGAGACCGTGCCCTCGGGGACCTTGACGATGTCGTCGAGGTTGTCGGAGGTCACCGAGGTGACGACGAACTCGGTGGCCGCCGAGGCGGACAGCGGGTAGGTGCCGGCGTCGTAGGGCACGTCGTTGGCCCAGGCCATGTGGATGTCGCCGGTGAGGAACACCGTGTCGCGGACGGCGTTCGTCCGCAGGTGGGCCAGGAGTTCGCGGCGGTCGTCGGTGTAGCCGTCCCACTGGTCGGTGTTGAGGGCCAGGCCGCCCTTCGGCAGCGCCAGCAGCTCTGCCAGCGGCCCCAGCACCTCGGCGGGGAGCGCGCCGATCGCGAACGGCGAGATCATCACCGGGTTGCCGACCAGCCGCCAGGCGGTGTCCGAGGCGGCGAGGGACGCCTTGAGCCAGTCCAGCTGGGCGCGGCCGGTGATGCTGCGGTCCGGGTCGTCCACGTCGCCGTCGCCGAGCGCCGCCTGCTGGGAGCGGTAGGTGCGCAGGTCGAGGAGCGACAGGTCGGCCAGCCTGCCGAAGCGCAGCCGGCGGTAGGTGGTGCCGGCGATCGCCGGGCGGACCGGCATCCACTCGAAGTACGCCTGCTTGGCGGCCGCCTGACGTGCCGTCCAGGTGCCCTCCGCGCCCTCGGTGTGGTTCTCGGCGCCGCCCGCCCAGGTGTCGTCGGCGATCTCGTGGTCGTCCCAGATCGCCACCACCGGCGCCTTGGCGTGCAGGGCCTGGAGGTCGGGGTCGGTCTTGTAACGGCCGTGCCGGACGCGGTAGTCGGCGAGGGTGAGGATCTCGTGGGCCGGGGCGTGCGGGCGGACCACGGTGTCGCGGGTGCCGTACGCGCCAGTGCCGTACTCGTAGATGTAGTCGCCCAGGTGCAGCCAGGCGTCCAGGTCGCCGCGGGCCGCGAGATGGCGGTACGAGGAGAAGTACCCGGCCTCCCAGTTGGCGCAGGAGACCACGCCGAAGCGCAGGTTCGGGACGGCGGCGTCGGCCGCGGGGGCGGTGCGGGTGCGGGCGACGGGGGAGTCGGTGGGGCCGGCGGAGAAGCGGAACCAGTAGTCGGTGGCGGGGGCGAGGCCGCGGATGTCCGCCTTGACGGTGTGGTCGGAGGCGGCGGTCGCGGTGAGGGAGCCCTTGGCGACGACGTTCGTGAGCGCCTTGTCGGTGGCGACGACCCAGCTCACCTGGGTGTCGGGGCCGGTCCCGGAACCCGGCACGGCCTCGGGCACGGGGGTCACCCGGGTCCACAGCAGGACGCCGTCGGGCAGGGGGTCGCCGGAGGCGACGCCGTGCGGGAAGGCGGGGGCCGCGTCGGCGGCACCGGCGGGCAGGGCCGCGACGAGCGGAGCGGCGAGGACGGCACCGGCCGCCGCGGCCTTGACGACCGTGCGGCGGCTCGGCTCACGCGTGCCCGCGCGGTCGGCGGGCGACGGGACGGTGTTCTCGGACGATCTGTGTCGAGGAGTCACGGCCGATCAGGTTACTGATCGGTATGCCCGCGGGCGGGCGAACCGGTGAAAGTTCGCCCGCCCGTCGGGAGCCCGTCAGGGGCGGGTCACTTGGTGACGCCGGCGTCCTTGAGCGCCTTGTCCCAGTCGGCCACCGAACTCGGGTTCTCGATCACCTTGTCGTTGATCTTGATGGTCGGGGTCGACTCGACGCCCTCGGCGTCGTCGAAGGACTTGCTCATCCGCATCGCCCAGGCGTCGTAGGTGCCCTTCTCCACGGCGTCCTGGAACTTCTTGTTGTTCTTCAGGGCGTCCACCGAGTTCGCCACCTTGATCAGGTAGTCGTCCTTGGCGAACTCGTCCGTCGACTCCTCGGGGTGGTACTCGGTGGAGTACAGCGCGGTCTTGTAGTCGAGGAACGCGTCCGTGCTGACGTTCAGCGCCGCGCCGAGCGCGCTGAGCGCGTTCTTGGAGCCCTCGCCGCCCAGGTTGCCGTCGAGGAAGGTGCCGAGGGTGAAGGAGAGCTTGTAGTCGCCGTCCTTCATGCCCTTGTTGACGTTCTCGCCGAGGTTCTGCTCGAAGGAGGCGCAGGCCGGGCAGCGCGGGTCCTCGTAGAGGTGGACCGTGTTGTCGGTCTTGGACTCGCCGACGACGATCGTGGTGCCGTCCTTGCCGGAGGTGTGGGCGGGCGCCACCACCTCGGCGTCGGCGGCCGCCTCCCACTGGGAGGGCTGGTTGCCCTGGACGACGGCGTAGCTGATGCCGCCGGCTATCGCCAGCACGCCGACGATGGAGGCGGCCACGACGGCCTGCCGCTTGACCTTGGCGCGCTTGGCCTGGCGCTCGCGCTCCTCGCGCAGCCGCTCACGGGCCGCCGTCTTCGCCGCGTTGCTGTTCCGCTTGCTCATGGTGGTGATCTCTCCGGGGACGCGCACACAGGGGTGTGCGGAATGACGTGAAAGGGGGGACTGCTGTGCTGGGGTCCGGGTCACACGAGGGCGACCGGGCACGGCGGTCCGCGACGTCCCAGGGAGTGCGTGAGGATCCGCTCACGGGCGCCGGCGGTGCGGCGGGCCGGGGGCACCGGGCGGCGTACGGCCGGGGCGCGGCGTACGGTCACGGCCGCGACGGCGAGCAGCAGCGGGCGGAAGGTGGTCGCCGCCACCGCGCTCAGCAGCTGGGCCAGCGCCCGCTCGCCGCGCCGCAGCCAGGCCGCGGCGAGCAGCCCGACCCCGACGTGCGCGCCCAGCAGCAGCCAGGCGGTCGCGGGGCCGGCCTCGGCCAGCACGGACGCCATCCGGTCGGTCTCGGCGCCGGTGACCCGGGTCAGCGGCGCGGTCACCCCGGCGTGGATGCCGGTCCCGTCGCCGCAGAGGAGGTCGAGGCCGACGGAGCGCAGGGGGCCCGCGACCGGGCCGCCCGCGCGGCCGTAGCAGACGTGCTGGCCGGTGGTGAAGACCGTGTCGGCGGCCAGCTCCAGCGGGATCAGCAGGGCCGCGATCCGCCGGAAGCCGCGCTCGCGCCGCCCGGCGAGGGCGTACGCGATGAGGAACACGGCGGCGGCGACCGCGGCCACCGTGCTCAGCGGCAGGGCGACCCCGGACAGCAGCACGTGCGACGCGGTGCTGAGCGTCACGACGAGTGCCGTGAACAGCGCCGCGCGGACGGTTCTGAGAGGGGTTCCGGATATGTCCATGGCCGTAGGAGAGTGTGTCATGGGAGCCGGTAAGCGGCCCCTAAAGGGTTGCTGTGCGTGAAGGGCTGCTGTGTGTGGCCCCGCGGCCGCTACAGGCCGGGGATCCGGCCGTTGCGGAAGAGGTCGACGAAAGTCTGGTGGTCGGCCCGCGCGCGGGCGCCGTAGCGGTGGGCGAAGTCGACCAGGAGCGGGGCGAAGCCCTCCTCGTCGGCCACGATCGCCGCGTCGATGGCGCGCTCGGTGGAGAACGGCACCAGGGACTCGCCGGACTGGTCGTCCGCCGCCGCGTGCATCGTGGCCGTCGCCCTGCCGAGGTCCGCGACGACCTCGGCGATCTCCTCCGGGTCGTCCAGGTCGCTCCAGTCCAGGTCCACGGCGTACGGCGAGACCTCCGCGACCAGCTGGCCCGCGCCGTCCAGCTCCGTCCAGCCCAGCCAGGGGTCGGCGTGCGCCTGGAGGGCGCGCTGGGAGATCACCGTGCGGTGCCCCTCGTGCCGGAAGTAGTCCCGGATCGCCTGGTCGGTGATGTGCCGCGAGACGGCCGGGGTCTGGGCCTGCTTGACGTAGATCACGACGTCGTTCTCCAGGGCGTCGCTGTTGCCCTCCAGCAGGATGTTGTACGAGGGCAGGCCGGCCGAGCCGATGCCGATGCCCCGGCGGCCCACGACATCCTTGACGCGGTAGGAGTCGGGGCGGGCCAGGGACGACTCCGGGAGCGTCTCCAGGTAGCCGTCGAAGGCCGCGAGCACCTTGTAGCGCGTGGCGGCGTCCAGCTCGATGGAGCCGCCGCCCGGGGCGAAGCGGCGCTCGAAGTCGCGGATCTCGGTCATCGAGTCCAGCAGCCCGAACCGGGTCAGCGAGCGGGCCACGCGCAGGGCGCCCAGCAGCGGCCCGTCCGCGGTGTCCAGCGTGAAGGGCGGCACCTCGTCGCTCTTGGCGCCGGTGGCCAGGGCGCGGATCCGCTCCCGGTACGCGCCCGCGTACACCCCCACCAGCTCGGTGATCTGCTCGTCGCCGAGCGCCTTCGCGTACCCGATCAGCGCGACGGAGGCGGCGAAGCGCTTCAGGTCCCAGGTGAAGGGGCCGACGTACGCCTCGTCGAAGTCGTTGACGTTGAAGATCAGGCGGCCGGTGGAGTCCATGTAGGTGCCGAAGTTCTCCGCGTGCAGGTCGCCGTGGATCCACACCCGGGAGGTCCGGTCGTCCAGGAACGGGCCGCCGCGCTCGGCGCCGGACTCCCGGCCCTCGGTCACGTCGTGGTAAAAGAGGCACGCCGTACCGCGGTAGAACGCGAAGGCCGAGGCCGCCATCTTCCGGAACTTCACGCGGAACGCCGCCGGGTCCGCGGCCAGCAGGTGGCCGAAGGCGGTGTCGAAGACGGCGAGGATCTCCTCGCCGCGGTGCTCCTCGTCGAGCTGCGGGACCGACATGCCTGGTGCCTCCTGGTGCGGATGGTGCCTCACGGGTGGAGCGGATCTCCACTCGGGCCAACGTGCGAAGGGGCGCGGGAGTGCCCGTCCCCCCCGGGGGTCCGCGCGACACGCGGGCCCGCCCCAGAAGGTACGCGGGCGGGGCCCCTGAGTGTCAGTGGCGAGGCATAGACTTCGACGCTGACCCCCCGGACTGACCGCAGCCCGTCGCCGATCGTTTTCTCAGGAGGCCGCACGTGTCCAAGCCGCCCTTCACGCACCTGCACGTCCACACCCAGTACTCGCTGCTGGACGGTGCCGCGCGGCTGAAGGACATGTTCGACGCGTGCAACGAGATGGGCATGTCGCACATCGCCATGTCCGACCACGGCAACCTGCACGGGGCGTACGACTTCTTCCACTCCGCGAAGAAGGCCGGGGTCACCCCCATCATCGGCATCGAGGCGTACGTCGCCCCCGAGTCCCGGCGCAACAAGCGCAAGATCCAGTGGGGCCAGCCGCACCAGAAGCGCGACGACGTGTCCGGTTCGGGTGGTTACACCCACAAGACGATGTGGGCGACCAACGCCACCGGCCTCCACAACCTCTTCCGCCTCTCCTCCGACGCGTACGCCGAGGGCTGGCTGCAGAAGTGGCCCCGGATGGACAAGGAGACCATCTCCCAGTGGTCCGAGGGCATCGTCGCCTCCACCGGCTGCCCCTCCGGCGAGGTCCAGACCCGGCTGCGCCTCGGCCACTTCGACGAGGCCCTCAAGGCCGCCTCCGACTACCAGGACATCTTCGGCAAGGACCGGTACTTCCTGGAGCTGATGGACCACGGCATCGACATCGAGCACCGGGTCCGCGACGGCCTTCTGGAGATCGGCAGGAAGCTCGGCATCCCCCCGCTGGTCACCAACGACTCGCACTACACGTACGCGCACGAGGCGACCGCCCACGACGCCCTGCTGTGCATCCAGACCGGCAAGAACCTCTCCGACCCGGACCGCTTCCGCTTCGACGGCACCGGTTACTACCTGAAGTCGACGGACGAGATGTACGCCATCGACTCCTCCGACGCCTGGCAGGAGGGCTGCGCCAACACGCGCCTGATCGCCGAGATGATCGACACCACCGGCATGTTCGAGAAGCGCGACCTGATGCCGAAGTTCGACATCCCGGACGGGTACACGGAGATCACCTGGTTCCAGGAGGAGGTCCGCCGCGGCATGGAGCGCCGCTTTCCCGGCGGCGTCCCCGACGACCGCCAGAAGCAGGCCGAGTACGAGATGGACGTCATCATCCAGATGGGGTTCCCGGGCTACTTCCTCGTGGTCGCCGACTTCATCATGTGGGCCAAGAACCAGGGCATCGCGGTCGGCCCCGGCCGAGGCTCCGCGGCCGGCTCGATCGTGGCGTACGCCATGGGCATCACCGACCTCGACCCCATCCCGCACGGCCTGATCTTCGAGCGGTTCCTCAACCCCGAGCGCGTCTCCATGCCCGACGTCGACATCGACTTCGACGAGCGCCGGCGCGTCGAGGTCATCAGGTACGTGACGGAGAAGTACGGCGCCGACAAGGTCGCCATGATCGGCACCTACGGCAAGATCAAGGCGAAGAACGCCATCAAGGACTCCGCGCGCGTCCTGGGCTACCCGTACGCGATGGGCGACCGGCTCACCAAGGCCATGCCCGCCGACGTCCTCGGCAAGGGCATCGACCTCAACGGCATCACGGACCCGACCCACCCGCGGTACAGCGAGGCCGGCGAGATCCGCTCGATGTACGAGAACGAGCCGGACGTGAAGAAGGTCATCGACACCGCCAAGGGCGTCGAGGGCCTGGTCCGGCAGATGGGCGTGCACGCGGCCGGCGTGATCATGTCCAGCGAGCCCATCGTCGACCACGCCCCGGTCTGGGTGCGGCACACCGACGGCGTCACCATCACGCAGTGGGACTACCCGCAGTGCGAGTCGCTCGGCCTGCTGAAGATGGACTTCCTCGGCCTGCGCAACCTCACGATCATGGACGACGCCGTCAAGATGGTGAAGTCCAACAAGGGCGTCGACCTCGACCTGCTCTCCCTGCCGCTGGACGACCCGACGACCTTCGACCTGCTCCAGCGCGGCGACACCCTCGGCGTCTTCCAGTTCGACGGCGGGCCGATGCGCTCCCTGCTGCGGCTGATGAAGCCCGACAACTTCGAGGACATCTCCGCCGTCTCCGCGCTCTACCGTCCCGGCCCGATGGGCATGGACTCGCACACCAACTACGCGCTGCGCAAGAACGGCCTCCAGGAGATCACGCCGATCCACAAGGAGCTGGAGGAGCCCCTCCAGGAGGTCCTCGCGGTCACCTACGGCCTGATCGTCTACCAGGAGCAGGTGCAGAAGGCCGCCCAGATCATCGCCGGCTACTCGCTCGGCGAGGCCGACATCCTGCGCCGCGTGATGGGCAAGAAGAAGCCCGACGAACTGGCGAAGAACTTCGTCCTCTTCCAGGAGGGCGCCCGCAAGAAGGGCTACAGCGACGAGGCCATCCAGGCCCTGTGGGACGTGCTGGTCCCCTTCGCCGGCTACGCGTTCAACAAGGCGCACTCCGCCGCGTACGGCCTGGTCTCGTACTGGACCGCCTACCTGAAGGCGAACTACCCGGCCGAGTACATGGCCGCCCTGCTCACCTCGGTCAAGGACGACAAGGACAAGTCGGCCGTCTATCTGAACGAGTGCCGGCGCATGGGCATCAAGGTGCTGCCGCCCAACGTCAACGAGTCCATGTCCAACTTCGCCGCCCAGGGCGACGACGTGATCCTCTTCGGCCTCTCCGCGGTGCGCAACGTCGGCACCAACGTGGTCGAGTCGATCATCCGCAGCCGCAGGGCCAAGGGGAAGTACACCTCCTTCCCGGACTACCTGGACAAGGTCGAGGCGGTCGTCTGCAACAAGCGGACGACGGAATCGCTGATCAAGGCCGGCGCCTTCGACGAGATGGGCCACACCCGCAAGGGCCTCACCGCGCAGTACGAACCGATGATCGACAACGTGGTCGCGGTCAAGCGCAAGGAGGCCGAGGGGCAGTTCGACCTCTTCGGCGGCATGGGCGACGAGCAGAACGACGAGCCCGGCTTCGGACTCGACGTCGTCTTCGGCGACGACGAGTGGGACAAGACCTATCTCCTCGCCCAGGAGCGGGAGATGCTCGGTCTCTACGTCTCCGACCACCCGCTCTTCGGCCTGGAGCACGTGCTGTCCGACAAGGCCGACGCGGGCATCTCCCAGCTCACCGGCGGCGACTTCGGCGACGGCGCGGTCGTCACCATCGGCGGCATCATCTCGGGCCTCCAGCGCAAGATGACCAAGCAGGGCAACGCCTGGGCCATCGCCACCGTCGAGGACCTCGCCGGTTCCCTGGAGTGCATGTTCTTCCCGGCGACCTACCAGCTGGTGTCCACCCAACTCGTCGAGGACGCCGTGGTGTTCGTCAAGGGCCGGCTCGACAAGCGCGAGGACGTGCCGCGGCTGGTCGCGATGGAGCTGATGGTCCCCGACCTGTCCAACGCGGGCACCAACGCGCCCGTCGTCCTCACCATCCCGGCGACCCGGGTCACCCCGCCGATGGTCAGCCGGCTCGGCGAGATCCTCACCCACCACCGGGGCGACAGCGAGGTGCGGATCAAGCTCCAGGGGCCGACGAAGACGACCGTGCTGCGGCTGGACCGGCACCGGGTCAAGCCCGATCCGGCGCTGTTCGGCGACCTCAAGGTGCTGCTCGGACCGTCCTGCCTGGCGGGCTGAGACAGGAGGTCGCCGCGGTCCGACCGCAAGGCGGCCGGACCGCGCGCGGAAACGGCGAGGGGTGCCCCCGGGTTGGGAGCACCCCTCGCGGATGTCCGCGGCGCGAACGTCAGTTGTGGCCGAAGCGCTTCTGCCGCTTGCGGGACGCCAGGTCACCGGGCGTGGTCAGCTGCGGGGAGTGCTGCTCCTCGCGGTCCAGGACGGCCGACTCGGCGGCCTGCGGGGAACGGGCGGACTGGGGCTGCTTACGCTCACGGTTGTTCTTGTTCTTGGCCATGGTGATCTACCTCCTGCGGGGGATCAGCGGGGGATCCAGGGGCCAGGTCCCATGTCAGCGTCACACAGGCCGACAAAGAACGCATATCAGGCAATTACCGTGCGTGATACGGCTGGTCGGAGCGCGGGGTGCCGTGCGGAGTGCCGTGCGGGGTGCCGAAACGCCACGCCGAAGATCGAGTTCGGGCCGTTAACCTCCGCGTGGTCGGGCAGACTCGAAGGAAGCCCGAAGCAAACCTCCCGGAAAGAAGGTGGACCGCGTGGACCGCTGCATCGTCCTGGTGGACGCCGGGTATCTGCTGGGGGCCGCCGCGAGTCTCCTCGCCGGGGAGCCCTCGCGCTCGCGCATCACCGTCGACCACGCCGCCCTCATCCAGGGACTGCGCGACCGCGCCGAGTCCGACACCGGCCGGCCGCTGCTGCGCATCTACTGGTTCGACGGCGCCCCCGACCGCGTCCCGCAGCCCGAGCACCGCCGGCTGCGCGTGATGCCCCGGGTCACCGTCCGGCTGGGCGCCCTCACACGCAGTGATGGACGGTGGGCGCAGAAGGGCGTCGACGCCGCCATGCACGCCGAGCTGACCGAACTCGCCCGCAACCGCGCCTGCTCCGACGTCGTCCTGGTGACCGGCGACGGCGACCTGCTGCCGGGCATGATGGCCGCCAAGGAGCACGGCGTCGCCGTCCACCTGTGGGCCGTCCAGGCCGCCGACGGCGACTACAACCAGTCCGAGGACCTGGTCGCCGAGGCCGACGAACGCCGGGTGCTGGACCGCGTATGGATCACCAAGGCCGTCCGCGCCAAGGAACTCGGCGGCGTCTGCGCCCCGCCGCCCGTGCCCCGCCCCGAGATCGCCGCGATCCTCTCCGCGCCGCTGCCCGAGTCCGCCCTCTCCGGCACCGAGCGGCCCGCCCAGGCCCAGGAGCCGGAGCACCCGACCACCTCCGCGGCCGGGCGCAACGGCACCGACGAGCGCGTCCCGCCCGCCAAGGGCGTCCCCACCCCCAAGGACCTGGCCGCCCTGCGCGCCCCCGGCGCCCCCGCCCCGCATCCGCCGACGGCCACCCTGCGCTGGTCCTCCGACAAAGGGTGGGTCGACCGCTCGGCCGCCGAGCCGCCCGAGGCCGTCTCGATGCCGACGCTGGCCCAGTTGACCACGGCCGAGCAGCGCTGGGCGGACCGCGAGGAGGACATCACCACCGTCGGCGGCGACCCGTACGAGGTCGGGCAGGTCTTCGCGCGCCGCTGGCTGGAACGCCTCGGCGACCTCGGCCACCTGCAGAAACTCTCCGGGATGTACCCCCGCATCCCGCACCGCGTCGACGGCGAGCTGCTGCGCTACGCGGCCCGCTTCGGGCTGCTGGCCCACAAGGACGACCAGATCGACGAACACGACCGGTACGCGATCCGGGCCGGCTTCTGGCGCGAGATCGACGTCCGCACGGCGACCGAGCGGACACCGACGGCGGAGTGAGGCCCTGGCGGGCTGCCGGGAGTGCTGGCCGGGACGCCGGGGCGAGTGCCTGTCCGGGCCGGGCGGCAGTGGCGGTCCGCCGGCGGAGCGAGGGCCCGGCGAGGCGGCGGGGGGCGCCGACGGGAACGCGGTGGGAGTGCTGATCCGGGTGGCCGGAAGTGCTGGTCGGGACGCGGGAGCGCGGACCTGCCCGAGCGGGGTGCGGTGCCGGTCCGGCGGGGCGAGCGTGCCGGTCCCGGGGCGACGAGAGGGCTGCGTGATCGTCACGAGAGTCTGACTGAATCGACACTTATGGGCGGACCCCGGAAGCGGGGCGGGGCGGCGGACCCCGTACCCTCGTCCCTTGTGAGTACGCGCGCGGCACAGGCACTTCGACCCGGTGGTGATGCCGTGTGCGCGGTGCGCGGACTGACCAAGACCTATCCTGCGGTACGCGGCAGGCGCGGCGTCCCCGCCACGCCCGAGGTCCGGGCCACCGACGACGTGACCCTGGACATCCGGCGCGGGGAGATCTTCGGGCTGCTCGGGCCCAACGGCGCCGGCAAGTCCACCCTCGTCCGCCAGCTCACCGGCCTGATGCGCCCCGACCGCGGCAGCGTGGAGATCCTCGGCCACGACGTCGTACGCCACCCCGAGCGGGCCGCGCGGATCCTCGCCTACCTCGGGCAGGAGTCCAGCGCCCTGGACGAGCTGACCGTCTCCCTCGCCGCCGAGACCACCGGGCGGCTGCGCGGCCTGGAGGTGCGCCGGGCGCGTGCCGAGCGGGACGCCGTCCTCGACGAGCTGGGCCTGACGGAACTGGCCGGCCGGCCGCTCAAGAAGCTCTCCGGCGGTCAGCGCCGGCTGGCCTGCTTCGCCGCCGCGCTGGTGGGGGAGCGCCCGCTGCTCGTGCTGGACGAGCCCACCACCGGCATGGACCCGGTGGCCCGGCGCGCGGTGTGGGCGGCCGTCGACCGGCGGCGCGCCGAGCACGGCGCCACCGTGCTGCTGGTCACCCACAACGTCATCGAGGCCGAGACCGTCCTCGACCGGGTCGCCGTCCTCGACCGGGGCCGCGTGATCGCCCTCGACACGCCCTCCGGTCTCAAGGAGAAGGTCGCCGGCGAGGTCCGCGTCGACCTGGTGTGGCGCGAGAGCGCCCCGCTGGACGTCCCCGAGGTCGCCGCCCTGCGCGACCGGGCCGCCGAGTCGGGGCGCCGCTGGACGCTGCGGCTCGCCCCCGAGGAGGCCCGCGCGGTCGTCGCCACCGTCACCGGCGGGGCCGCCTTCGCCGCGCTGGACGACTTCACGCTGGCCACGCCCAGCCTGGAGGACGTCTACCTGGCGCTGGGCGGTGCCGCGCGGCAGGGACTGGTGCGGGCGTGAGCACGCGAGCGGTGAGACCACCGGCCGCCGTGTCCGTACCCGTCAGGGCGACCGCCTCGAACGACCCGAGCGAAGACCCTAGCGAAGGGGAGCAGCGCCACGTGAGTGCCGTATCCGCCGATGCCCTGGCCGGCGGCGCCCTGCCCGTCGAGGAGCGGGCCGCGGCCGAGCTGGGCCCGCGCGCCCGCCTGTGGCCCTCCCTGGTGGCCGTGTACCGGGCGCAGCTGTCCCGGGCCCGGGTCGCGCGCATCCCGCTGCTGTTCGTGGCCACCTTCCAGTCGATCGGCATCATGATCCTGATGCGGGGCGTCGTGGACGACGACGGCGAGGCGCGGGCCGTGGTCGCCGGTTCGGCGGTGCTCGTCGTGGCCTTCGTCGCGCTGAACCTCCTCGCCCAGTACTTCGGCCAGCTGCGGGCCAGCGGCGGCCTCGACCACTACGCGACCCTCCCGGTGCCGCCGGCCGCGGTGGTGCTGGGCACGGCGGGCGCGTACGCGTCCTTCACCGTGCCGGGGACGGTGGTGACGGCGGTGTTCGGCTGCCTGCTGTTCGGGCTGCCGATGGCGCATCTGTGGGTGCTGGTGGCGGTGATCCCACTGGCCGGCGCCGCGCTCGCCGGGCTCGGCGCGGCGCTGGGGCTGCTGGCGCCCCGGCCCGAGTTCGCCACGCTGCTGGGCCAGCTCGGCATGTCGGCGGCGCTGCTGCTGGGCGTGCTGCCGGCCGGGCGGATGCCGGAGGCGGTCCGGCTGGCGCGGGACCTGCTGCCCTCGACGTACGGCGTCGAGGCGTTCGCGCGTACGTTCGGGGCACGGCCCGACTGGGCCTTCGTCCTCGGCGACCTCGCGGTGTGCGCCGCGGTCGGCGTGGTCTCGCTGGCCGTCGCCACCTGGGCGTACCGCAGGGCCGCCGTCCGGTGACGCGCCGCACAGGCTGGTTTGGCACGATGTCAGGGTGACGCCACCTCTGACTCCGCCGCCGCCACCGCACGACCGCTCGTCGCACCCGGGCGGGGCGGTGCCGCCGCCCGTCGGCGCGCACGCGGTGGGCACCGCGCACGGTGCCCCGTACGACGCTCACGGTGAGACCGGCGAGACCGGCGGACAGGACGGGCCCGGGATGCTGACCGAAGTGCGCCAGGCCGCGCTGACCGCGGTGGCGCTGGTGGTGGCCGGGCTGCTGCTGGGCGTGCTCTGGTGGAAGCTGGCGCCGAGCGTGCCGCTGGTCGGCGAGGTCGTGGGCGGCGACTGGGTGGTCTACCTCAAGGACTCCGAGGGCGAGCAGGCGGTCGGCGTCGACGGAACGTTCACGCTGCTGGCGCTGGCCTTCGGGGCCCTCGCCGCGGTGGCCGCCTTCCTGCTGCGCCGGCGCGGGGGCGTGCCGCTGGTCGTGGCCCTCGGCGTCGGCGGGCTCCTCGGCTCGCTGCTGGCCTGGCGGTTCGGCGTGTGGCTCGGCCCTACCGAGAACGTCATCGCTCACGCCAAGGACGTCGGCGAGGGCGCGACCTTCACCGCCCCGCTGAAGCTGGGCGCCAAGGGCGCGCTGCTGGCCTGGCCGATCGCGGCCCTCGTCGTCCACCTGGGCCTGACGGGCCTCTTCGGCCCCCGCGACCCGGACCCGTGGCCGGCGCCGGACGATCACACGCCGGGGACGTACGGGGGGAAGCCGGCTCAGGGCTCGTAGGGCGCGTAGGGCTCGTAGGGGGAGGAGGGGCACGCGGCGGGGCGGGTTCCCGGGGTGCCGGGGCGCCGGCCGGGGCTGTCGGGCCGGTGACCCTCAGCGGTCGCGCCCGGGGATGCGGGGTGCGGCCGTCGGCGCGGGGGCCGGTTCCGGGCCGGTGGCCGGCACCGGGTCGCACGGCCGTGGGCTCCGGTCTGACGGCCGGCACCGGGGCACACGGCCGGGGGCCGCGGTCCCGCTGCGCGCGATCCGGCTCCGGGCGCCCACCGGGCGCCGTCCCGGCTCGGGGAAGCCCTCGCCGGGCGGTACTCCCCGGATGGGCTGGGCGGGGGCGATCGGGGCCAGGACGGTGGTCGTCGGGTTGGTGAGGGTGCCGTGGTCAGCTTGGGGGGGCCGCGTCGGGACGTACGGGCCCGCGGCCCGCCGGGATGGGTCAGGCGCGGCCGATCGGGGCCAGGACCGCGTCTGTCAGCTCTGTCAGGGCGTCCGGGGTCAGTTCGACCTCCAGGCCGCGGCGGCCCGCCGAGACGCAGATCGTGGGGTGCCGGGAGGCCGACGCGTCCAGGACCGTCGGGAGGCGCTTGCGCTGGCCGAGCGGGGAGATGCCGCCGCGGACATAGCCCGTGGTGCGCTCGGCCAGGGCCGGGTCGGCCATCGCCGCGCGCTTGCCGCCGACCGCGGCCGCCAGCGCCTTGAGGTCCAGCTGGCCCGCCACCGGCACCACCGCGACCGTCAGGGCGCCGTCCACGTCCGCCACCAGCGTCTTGAACACCCGCTCCGGGGAGACGCCCATCGCCTCGGCCGCCTCCTCGCCGTAGGAGGGGTGGGAGGGGTCGTGGTCGTAGGCGTGCACCGTGTACGGCACCCCCGCCGAGGTGAGCGCCACCGTCGCGGGCGTGCCGCCGGACTGCTGCTGCTTCTTCGCCTTCTTCGCCATACCGGCAACCACCTCAGTTGAGACTCGTCGGGCCGCGCGTCAGCTCCTGCGCCGGCAGGGACGGCAGCGTACGGAGGATGGCGGTCTCGGAGCGCAGGAGCCGCAGTTCGTCCTTCAGGCGGGACGCCGTGTCCGGGGCCTGGAGCAGCCGCTGCTTCGTCGGCGTGTCCAGCATCATCGCGGCCGCGACCAGGTACGAGACCACGCCCGGCTCGTCCGGGAGGTCCGTGCCGGTCGACAGGGACCGCTCGCGCGCCCCCGCCAGCCGCTTCTGGTACTGCCGGAAGGAGCGCAGGACGCCCTCGGCCAGCGCGCCCGCCTCGTCGCCGGGTTCCTCCGGCAGCGGCTCCAGCTCGGCCGTCAGGAACGGACCGGACGCCTCCACCGAGAGCAGCCGCACCCGGTTGGTGCCGGTGGCCAGCACCTCGAAGCTGCCGTCGGCGCGCTCGCGGATCGTCGCCGCGTCCGCGATACAGCCCACCTTGTGGAACGCCTTGACCGGGTCGGAGCCGAACCCCGCCGTCGGGCCGCGTTCCAGCGTGGCCGTGGGGTCGGGCATCCCGGGGTCGCTGCGCGCCACCTCGTGGCCGTCGCGGATCGCCACGACGGCGAACCGGCGCGGTTCGTCCTCCGGGGTCTTGAGCAGGTCGCGCATCATGGCGCGATAGCGCTCCTCGAAGATGTTGAGCGGGAGCACCAGCCCCGGGAACAGAACGGAGTTCAGGGGGAAGAGGGGGAGCCGGACGGTGGTCACGTCGCAGAAGCCTAATGGTCGCCGGGGCGGGCGTGTCCGCCGTGCCCGCTGTGTGGCGGTCAGCGGCCCGTCCCGAGGAGGTCCGCGCGCACCTGGAGGAAGCGGCCCAGCGGGTCGTCCGTGTCCCGGTCCCAGGGGAACGACGTGACATACGGGCCGGTCAGCCGCAGCTGCTCGGCCGCGTCGGCGGGGCGGTCCAGGCGGACCAGGACGTACGCCAGGAGGTTCCGCAGCTCCGCCGCCCACGGCTCGGCCGGGGGGTGGAGCGCGGAGAGGGCGATCGCCCGGTCGGCGGCGGCGTGCAGGCGGTGGCGGTGCGGGTCGGCGGCGCCGGGCGTGGTGAGGCACATCAGCGCCGCGCGCAGCGGAAGCGCCCGGACGAGGGCGTCCTCGGGGGCGTCCTGGGCGGCCGTCTCCGCGAAGTCCAGGCACTCGCGGTGGGCGCCGGGGGACGTGGTGGCCAGGTACTTCAGGGCGGCGAGGTGGCAGCCGAAGTGGTGCGGCGAGCGGCGTACCGCCTGTTCCCACAGTCGCTCGAACTCGGCGTGTCCGGCGCCCGCGCCCCGGGCGGCGTCCAGCGCGATGTGCCAGGGCACCGGGTCGGGGCCGGCGGCCTCGGCGGCGGCCGTGACGGCGTCCCCCACCTGGCGCAGGAGCTCCGCGCGGGCCGGGGAGTCCCAGACGCGGTCCACCGTCAGGCGGGCCCGGACCAGCAGGGCGTCGGGGTCCTCGGGGGCGGCGGCGAGCCAGCGGTCCAGCCACTCGGCGCGGGAGCGGGCGAAGGCGGCGAGGCGGGTCGCGTAGCGGTCGCGGTGCTCCCACTCGGCGCGGTCGCGGGTGACGGCGAGCAGGGTGGCGGCGGGTGGGTGCTCGCCGTGGGCCGCCGCGACGAGGGCGGGGGCGAGGCGGTCGTCGGGGGCGTCGAGGAGCACGTCGTCGTCTGGGGCGGGCCGTGGCGTCCGGGTGCGGGCCCGGGCAGCCGTGGTCCGGAGGAACGCGCGCAGCATGGCCAGTACGACGGCCGACGGTTCGTGATGGTTGTGCGGCCTCGGCTCCGCCTTCGGCCCAATTGTGTACCCGCTCCACCCGTGCGACTTTCGCCGTCGGGTGCGGGCGGGTGGCCCCGGAGGGGCGCGACACCGTCGGCGGCCGCGGGTGGGTGGGGAGGGCGCGTCCGGGCGTCCGCGAGTCCGGGCGTCCCGCGTGCGCGAGTCCCCGCCTCCGCGCGTGCGTCCGCGGCGCCGGTGGTGGACCGGTCCCCGAGGTGAGGCGGTCGAGTCCCGCGGCCTCCGCCCCGCGCGGGAAGCGCGTCAGTTCCTGCGGAGGAGGCGGGTCGCGCCCGCTGCCACCGTGGTGGCCAGGGTCCAGCCGAGGAGGATGAGGGCCGTGGCGAGCCACTGCCAGGCCGCGTGGAGCTGCCAGGAGCCGGCCTGGCCGAGGTCGATGACCGGGAGGAGGAGGTCCAGGGCGAAGAGGGCCGGGTTCCAGTCCGGATGCTCGCCGGTCTTCAGCGGCGGCGGGCCGGCCCGGGCGAAGGCGAGGGTGCCGGCCGCCCACAGCACCGCCATCCACACCGCCGCCCGCCCCGGCCGGTACCCGTACGCGACCGTCCAGTCCTGGGCGTACCCCACCAGCTTCGCGGCGACCGGCAGGCCCTCGCGGCGCCGCCGGTGCTTGGCGAGCAGCACCTCGCGGGCGTCCTCGTCCTCACCGCCCGCCCGCAGCACGGCGGCCAGCCGCTCGTACGGCTCCGGGTGGTACTCGGCGGTCGCGGCGCCCACCCAGCGCAGCCGCTTCTCCAGCGGGAACGGCCCGCGCGGCACCAGGTTCTCGTAGGCGAAGCCGCCCATGTGCAGTCGGCCGGGGCCGGGCCAGCTGTCCGCGCGGTCCACGAGGTTCACCACCCGCGCCCCCGACAGCACCACCCGCCCGCGCGCCGGCCGCTCGCCCAGAAAGCGCAGCTCCGGCGTCTGCACCCGGCGCAGGGACAGCTGCTGGTCGTCGGTGAAGGTGAACCGCGCGTGCTCCAGGTCGAGCGCGTCGCCGAACCGCCCGTCGTCGAGCCGCACCCCGCCCTCGCACTCGAAGTACTGGATGCGGGTGCCCTGCGCCGGCGTCGTGCCGCGCAGCAGGGGGCTGCCGAGGCCCGCCGGCGTCATGTACAGCGTGCGTTCCACGGTGAGCTGCGGCGCGTTCAGAGCGAGCCGCGTGTACGGGTTGAGCAGCCGCGCGCCGCGCAGGCTCAGCGAGACGCCGACCTGGGCGCTGCGCAGGCTCACCTCCCCGTGCGACTCCAGCATCTCCGCCTGGAGGTCCTGCCCCACCGTCATCCCGTCCGCCGCGATGGACCGGCCGCTGCGGTCCCGGTGCACGATCGCCTGGTTGAGCAGCAGGTCGGTGCCTATCCGGGCGTCCGTGAGCCGGATGCCGCCCGGGAAACGGGAGCGCGGCAGATGCAGATCCCCCTCCGTGTGCAGCCGCGCCGCCTCCAGCCGGGGCACGAAGCAGTCCACCAGCCGCGCGGTCGTGAACCGCGTCTCCGGCAGCAGCACCTCCCGGTCGAAGCGGCAGCCCCGTAACTCCACGTACGGCACCACCGTGCCGCCCGCCAGGTCCATCGTGTCGCTGATCCGCACCCCGACCAGCTGGAGCGAGGAGACCCGCCCCGCCAGCGCCGGCGGACCGTCGAGCAGCAGCCAGCACACGATGCGGGCCCGCACCGTCCGCTCCGGCCCCCACGGATGCCTGCCGTGCGGGTCGTCGACGAGCGCGTCGCCGCTGCTCAGGTCGTACACGCTGCCGTTGCGGAACGCCTGCCACATGCCGGCCTCGGCGGCGGTCAGGTCGTCCGGCAGCTCTCCGTCACGATGCCCAGCCCCCTCGGTCACGGTGCTTCACCTCCTCCCCGTCTACCCGTCGGTCACACACCCTTCGTACAACCGTTCATGCCCACCGAGTGACCGTCTGAACACTCAAAGTGAGCACGGATTGCGCGAGTTCACTCTGTGCCGCCTGCGGCCGTCGCGTTCTGTATCAGCCATTGATACGCGCGGACCGGGCCCGACGCGGGTCTGAGAGAATTGGTTGCGTGATCTCCCGAATCGACCTGCGCGGCGACGCCCTCCCCGAGGGCCCCGCCCTGCGCGACCTGCTGCCCCGAGCCGACTTCGACGTCTCGGCCGCCCTGGAGAAGGTGCGGCCGATCTGCGAGGCCGTGCATCATCGGGGCGACGCGGCGCTGATCGACTACGCGGAGCAGTTCGACGGGGTCACGCTCGACCAGGTGCGCGTCCCGGCCGCCGCGCTCACGCGCGCGCTGGAGGAGCTGGACCCGGCCGTGCGGGCCGCCCTGGAGGAGTCCATCCGCCGGGCCAGGCTCGTCCACCGCGCGCAGCGCCGTACGACGCACACCACCCAGGTCGTCCCCGGCGGCTCGGTCACCGAGAAGTGGGTGCCGGTCGAGCGGGTCGGGCTGTACGCGCCGGGCGGCCGGTCCGTCTACCCGTCGTCCGTGATCATGAACGTGGTGCCCGCGCAGGAGGCCGGCGTCGAGTCCATCGCGCTCGCCTCCCCGGCGCAGGCCGAGTTCGGGGGCCTCCCGCACCCCACGATCCTCGCCGCCTGCGCCCTGCTCGGCGTCGACGAGGTGTACGCGGCCGGCGGCGCCACCGCCGTGGCGATGTTCGCCCACGGCACCGAGTCCTGCCCGCCCGCCAACATGGTCACCGGCCCCGGCAACATCTGGGTCGCCGCCGCCAAGCGCTACTTCACCGGCAAGATCGGCATCGACGCCGAGGCCGGCCCGACCGAGATCGCCGTCCTCGCCGACGCCGGCGCCGACCCGGTGCACGTCGCCTCCGACCTGATCAGCCAGGCCGAGCACGACCCGCTGGCCGCCGCCGTCCTGGTCACCGACTCCGTGGACCTCGCCGACGCGGTCGAGAAGGAGCTCCAGCCGCAGGTCGAGGCCACCAAGCACGTCGAGGACCGCATCCGCCCGGCGCTCGCCGGCCGCCAGTCCGCGATCGTGCTGGTCGACGGCATCGACGAGGGCCTGCGCGTGGTCGACGCCTACGGCGCCGAGCACCTGGAGATCCAGACCGCCGACGCCGCCGCCGTCGCCGAGCGCGTGAGGAACGCCGGCGCGGTCTTCGTCGGCCCCTGGGCGCCCGTCTCCCTCGGCGACTACGCGGCGGGCTCCAACCACGTCCTGCCCACCGGCGGCTGCGCCTGCCACTCCTCGGGTCTGTCCGTGCAGTCCTTCCTGCGCGGCATCCACATCGTCGACTACACGCGCGACGCGCTCGCCGAGGTCGCGCACCACGTGGTGACGCTGGCGGAGGCGGAGGACCTGCCCGCGCACGGCGCGGCGATCAAGGCGCGGTTCGAGTGGAAGGTGCCCCAGAGCAAGTGACGTACGGAATCGACGATCTGCCCGTACGGGACGAGCTGCGCGGCAAGTCCCCCTACGGCGCGCCCCAGCTGGACGTGCCGGTACGGCTGAACACCAACGAGAACCCCTACCCGCTGCCCGAGGCGCTGGTCGACCGGATCGCCGAGCGCGTCCGCGAGGCCGCCCGCGACCTCAACCGCTACCCCGACCGGGACGCGGTCGAACTGCGCGCCGGACTCGCCGAGTACCTGACGAAGACCTCCGGCCACCCGCTCGACGTCAGCCACGTCTGGGCCGCCAACGGCTCCAACGAGGTCCTCCAGCAGCTGCTCCAGACCTTCGGCGGCCCCGGCCGCACCGCGATCGGCTTCGAGCCGTCGTACTCGATGCACGCCCTCATCGCGCGCGGCACCGGCACCGGCTGGATCTCCGGGCCGCGCAACGAGGACTTCACCATCGATGTGCCCGCCGCCGAGCGCGCCCTCGCCGAGCACCGCCCGGACGTCGTGTTCATCACCACCCCCAACAACCCCACCGGTACCGCGGTCCCGGCCGAGACCGTCGTCGCGCTCTACGAGGCGGCGCAGGCGGCCAAGCCCTCGATGGTCGTGGTGGACGAGGCGTACATCGAGTTCAGCCACGGCGCCTCGCTGCTGCCGCTGCTGGACGGCCGCCCCCACCTGGTCGTCTCCCGCACCATGTCGAAGGCGTTCGGCGCGGCGGGGCTGCGCCTCGGCTATCTCGCCGCGCACCCGGCCGTGGTCGACGCCGTCCAGCTCGTACGGCTGCCGTACCACCTCTCGGCCGTCACCCAGGCGACCGCGCTGGCCGCGCTGGAGCACACGGACACGCTGCTGGGGTACGTCGAGCAGCTCAAGACCGAACGCGACCGGCTGGTCGCCGAACTGCGCGCGCTGGGCTACGAGGTGACCGAGTCCGACGCGAACTTCGTCCAGTTCGGGCGGTTCGCGGACTCCCACGCCACCTGGCGGCGCATCCTCGACCGGGGCGTCCTGGTCCGGGACAACGGCGTACCGGGATGGCTGCGGGTGACCGCCGGTACTCCCCAGGAGAACGACGCGTTCCTCGCTGCGGTGCGCGATCTCAAGAAGGAACAGGAGCAGAGCGGATGAGCCGCGTCGGGCGCGTGGAGCGCACCACCAAGGAGACCGGGGTCCTGGTCGAGATCGACCTCGACGGCACCGGCAAGACCGACATCGCCACCGGCGTCGGCTTCTACGACCACATGCTCGACCAGCTCGGCCGGCACGGTCTGTTCGACCTCACCGTGAAGACCGAGGGCGACCTGCACATCGACTCCCACCACACCATCGAGGACACCGCCCTCGCGCTGGGCGCCGCCTTCAAGCAGGCCCTCGGCGACAAGGTGGGCATCTACCGCTTCGGCAACTGCACGGTCCCGCTGGACGAGTCCCTCGCCCAGGTCACCGTCGACCTCTCCGGCCGCCCCTACCTCGTGCACACCGAGCCCGAGCAGATGGCACCGATGATCGGCGCGTACGACACGACGATGACCCGGCACATCCTGGAGTCCTTCGTCGCCCAGGCCCAGATCGCCCTGCACGTGCACGTGCCCTACGGGCGCAACGCGCACCACATCGTGGAGTGCCAGTTCAAGGCGCTGGCCCGGGCCCTGCGCTACGCCTCCGAGCGCGACCCGCGCGCGGCCGGCATCCTGCCCACCACGAAGGGCGCGCTCTAAGCCATGAACGGTTCGTCCACCGCGCTGATCGTCGTCGGCCTCTTCTTCGTCGGCGGCATCATCTCCTTCGCCAAGCAGAACATGCCGAGGAGCCTGCTCGTGCTGCTCTGCATCGGTGCCGCGCTGTGCCTGTTCGCGGGCATCTCCCGGCTGGAGGTGTGGAGTTGACCTCCCCCGCCAAGCGGGTCGTCGTCTTCGACTACGGCTTCGGCAACGTCCGCTCCGCCGAACGCGCCCTCGCGCGCGCGGGCGCCGACGTCGAGATCACCCGCGACTACGACAAGGCCCTGGACGCCGACGGGCTGCTGGTCCCCGGCGTCGGCGCCTTCGCCGCCTGCATGGACGGCCTCAAGGCCGCCCGCGGCGACTGGATCGTGGACCGCCGGCTCTCGGGCGGGCGTCCGGTGATGGGCATCTGCGTCGGCATGCAGATCCTCTTCGCGCGCGGCATCGAGCACGGCGTCGAGGCCGAGGGCCTGGACGAGTGGCCCGGCACGGTCGGGCCGCTCCAGGCCGACATCGTGCCCCACATGGGCTGGAACACCGTCGAGGCGCCGGCCGGCTCCCAGCTCTTCGCCGGCCTCGACGCGGACGCCCGCTTCTACTTCGTGCACTCCTACGCCGTCCACGACTGGACCCACGAGGCGCACAACCCGCTGATCGCCGCGCCCAAGGTCACCTGGGCCACGCACGGCAAGCCCTTCGTGGCCGCCGTGGAGAACGGCGCGCTGTGGGCCACGCAGTTCCACCCGGAGAAGTCCGGCGACGCCGGCGCCCAGCTCCTCAGCAACTGGATCGAGACCCTCTAGAGATGAGCCCGGTAGAGATGAGCACGCTCGAACTCCTCCCCGCGGTCGACGTCCGCGACGGCCAGGCCGTCCGCCTCGTGCACGGCGAGTCCGGCACCGAGACCTCCTACGGCTCGCCCCTCGAAGCCGCCCTCGCCTGGCAGCGCTCCGGCGCCGAGTGGCTGCACCTCGTCGACCTGGACGCCGCCTTCGGCACCGGCGACAACCGCGAGCTGATCGCCGAGGTCGCCGGCGCGATGGACATCAAGGTGGAGCTGTCCGGCGGCATCCGCGACGACGCCACCCTCGCCGCCGCCCTCGCCACCGGCTGCACCCGGGTGAACCTCGGCACCGCCGCCCTGGAGTCCCCCGAGTGGGTCGCGAAGGTCATCGCCGAGCACGGCGACAAGATCGCCGTCGGTCTCGACGTACGCGGCACCACGCTGCGCGGACGCGGCTGGACCCGCGACGGCGGCGACCTCTACGAGACGCTGGCCCGCCTCGACAAGGAGGGCTGCGCGCGGTACGTCGTCACCGACATCGCCAAGGACGGCACCCTCCAGGGCCCCAACCTGGACCTCCTGAAGAACGTCTGCGCGGCCACCGACCGCCCGGTCGTCGCCTCCGGCGGCGTGTCGTCCCTGGACGACCTGCGCGCCCTCGCCGGTCTGGTCCCCACCGGTGTCGAAGGGGCCATCGTCGGGAAGGCCCTGTACGCGAAGGCGTTCACCCTGGAAGAGGCCCTGGAGGCTGTGAAGTCATGACGTTCGAAGCCGTACGGCGCGTGCAGAGCGGAAGTCCCTGGGAGGAGTCCTTCGGTTTCGCCCGCGCCGTCGCGGCGGGCGACCGGGTGGTCGTGGCGGGCACGACCGCCTTCAAGGGCGACATGCTGTACGGGGAGGGCGACCCGTACGAGCAGACCAAGGTGGCCTTCGCCACCGCCGTCGACGCGATCGGCGAGTTCGGCCTGGACATCGGGTCGGTGATCCGCACCCGGGTGTACCTGGCCCACTCCCGCGACGTCGACGCGGTGGGCCGGGCCCACAAGGAGCTGTTCGACGCCGTACGCCCGGCCACGACCCTGCTGGTCGTGCAGGGCTTCATCGACTCCCGTGTGCTGGTGTCGGTGGAGCTGGAAGCATTCCGAGCACAGTAGGCAGCATCAGAGGCATCAGAGGAGCCGTGGATTCATGACCCTGGCGGTCCGAGTCATCCCCTGCCTGGACGTGGACAACGGCCGGGTCGTCAAGGGCGTCAACTTCCAGAACCTGCGCGACGCGGGCGACCCCGTCGAGATGGCCAAGGTGTACGACGCCGAGGGCGCCGACGAGCTGACGTTCCTGGACATCACCGCCTCGTCGGGCAACCGTGAGACGACGTACGACGTGGTGCGCCGCACCGCCGAGCAGGTGTTCATCCCGCTCACCGTCGGCGGCGGCGTGCGCACCGCCGAGGACGTGGACAAGCTGCTGCGGGCCGGCGCGGACAAGGTCGGCGTGAACACCGCCGCCATCGCCCGCCCCGACCTGATCCGCGAGATCGCCGAGCGCTTCGGCCGCCAGGTCCTGGTCCTCTCGGTCGACGCCCGCCGCACCGAGTCGGGCTCCTTCGAGGTCACCACCCACGGCGGCCGCCGCGGCACCGGCATCGACGCGGTGGAGTGGGCGCACCGGGCCGCCGAATTGGGCGCGGGGGAGATCCTGCTCAACTCGATGGACGCGGACGGCACGAAGGACGGCTACGACCTGGAGATGATCGCGGCGGTCCGGGGGCACGTCACCGTCCCCGTCATCGCCTCCGGCGGCGCGGGCCGCCTGACCGACTTCCCCCCGGCCGTCGCGGCCGGCGCGGACGCGGTCCTGGCCGCCTCGGTCTTCCACTTCGGCGACCTGCGCATCGGCGAGGTGAAGCAGACCCTGCGAGGGGCGGGCCACCCCGTGCGGTAGGTGGGCCGAGCCGGCAGCAGACCTCACGATACGAAAGGAAATTTACGCAAAGCATATTGCGCAGTTTTCGGGGCGCATGCCGCGCGCCGGGCGGGCCGCCGGAGGGGCGCTGCTCGCGGGCTGCGTCGCCATCGGCGGGCTCGCCTTCGTGCCGGATGTCCTCGCGGCCGCCGGCGTCGCCCTGCTCGTCGGGCTGCTCGCCGGGCTCAGCGGCGCGCTCTGCGGTGCCCTGCTCCAGACCCACGCCGAGCCCGCCTACCTCGGCCGGGTCACCGCCGTGGCCGGCCTGGTCAGCCTGGGCGTGGCCCCGCTGAGCATGCCGCTGTCGGCCGCCGCGGTCGGCGTCTGGGGCACCGGACCCGTGTTCGTGGCCAGCGCGGCGGTGTGCGGACTCGGCGGGGTCGTCGCCCTGTGCGTGCGCGGACTGCGGCGGGCCGAACTGCCGGGCTGACCTCGGATCGCCGGCCGCTCGTCAGATCCCCAGCCGCTTCGTCTCGCGGAGTTTCGTGATCGCGGCCTCCTCGCCCTCCAGGGTGACCTCCGCGGCGCTCTGGCGGCCGTAGGCGAAGAGGAGGAGTTCGGAGGGGTCGCCGGTGGCGGTGACGACCGGGGTGCCGCGGTGGGCGACCGCGGTCTGGCCGTTCGGGCGGCGCAGGACCAGACCCGTGGGGATGCCGCGGCCCATCAGGCGGGCGACGCGCTCCAGGCGGGACCACAGGGCGTCCTGGAAGACCGGGTCCAGCTCGCGCGGCGACCAGTCGGGCTGGGCGCGGCGCACGTCCTCGGTGTGGACGTAGAACTCCACCGTGTTCGCCGCCTCGTCGACCTGCTTGAGCTGGAAGGGCGAGAAGCGGGGCGGGCCGGTGCGGATCAGCTGGAGGAGTTCCTCGTAGGGCTTGGCGCGGTACTCGTCCATCACCCGGTCGAGGCGGGACGCCAGCTGCTTGATCAGGTTGCCCCCGGCCGCGTCCGGCCGGCGTTCGCGCACCACCACGTGCGCGGCCAGGTCCCGGGTCCGCCAGCCCTCGCACAGCGTGGGGGCGTCCGGACCCGCCGTCTCCAACAGGTCCGCGAGCAGAAGTCGTTCACGCTTGGCGAAAGTCGGCATGCCGCCAGCCTACGGCGGCCGGCCGGGTCCGCCCAGTGGACCGCCCCCTGCGGTGTGCGCCCTGCGCGGCACAATGGGCGCATGACCAGCAGCTCCCCCCGACGGCCCAGCCCGCTCGCCCCGGAGATCGCCGCCCGCCTCAAGCGCGGTGCCGACGGCCTCGTGCCCGCCATCGCCCAGCAGTACGACACCGGGGAGGTGCTGATGCTCGGCTGGATGGACGACGAGGCACTGCACCGCACGCTGACCACGGGACGCTGCACCTACTGGTCGCGCAGCCGCCAGGAGTACTGGGTGAAGGGCGACACCTCCGGCCACTTCCAGTGGGTGAGATCCGTGGCGCTCGACTGCGACGGCGACACCGTCCTGGTCAAGGTCGACCAGGTCGGAGCCGCCTGCCACACCGGCGACCGCACCTGCTTCGACGCCGACGTGCTCCTCGATGTCCCCGTCGGGGCCGACACATCCGCCGCGGATCAGTAGGGTCAGCCGCCATGGACGTCATGGATGACATGGACCTCGACACCTTCCGCAAGCTGGCCGCCGACCGCCGCGTGATCCCGGTCGCCCGCAAGCTCCTCGCCGACGGCGACACCCCGGTCGCGCTCTACCGCAAGCTCGCCGCCGAACGACCCGGCACCTTCCTGCTGGAGTCCGCGGAGAACGGACGCTCCTGGTCCCGTTACTCCTTCGTCGGCGTCCGCAGCGCCGCCACCCTCACCGAGCGGGACGGCCGCACGCACTGGCAGGGCACCCCGCCCGTCGGCGTCCCCACCGAAGGCGACCCGCTCGCCGCCCTGCGCGCCACCGTCGAGGCCCTGCACACCCCCCGAGACCTCGCCGAGAACCTCGGCCTGCCGCCCTTCACCGGCGGCATGGTCGGCTACCTCGGCTACGACATCGTGCGCCGCCTGGAGAAGAAGATCGGCCCCGGCGAGCGCGACGACCTGAAGCTGCCCGAGCTGACCATGCTGCTCACCAGCGACCTCGCCGTCATGGACCACTGGGAGGGCTCGGTCCTGCTGATCGCCAACGCGATCAACCACAACGACCTGGCAACCGGCGTCGACGAGGCGTACGCCGACGCCATCGCCCGCCTCGACGCCATGCAGGCCGACCTCACCCGCCCCGTGGCCCAGCCCCCCGCCGTACTGCCGCCGTCCGAGCTGCCCGAGTACACCGCGCAGTGGGGCGGCCCCGACTTCCAGAAGTCCGTCGAGGACATCAAGGAGCGCATCCGCGCGGGCGAGGCCTTCCAGGTCGTCCCCTCGCAGCGCTTCGAGACCGAGTGCACGGCCAGCGCCCTGGACGTGTACCGGGTGCTGCGGGCCACCAACCCCTCCCCGTACATGTACCTGCTGCGCCTGGACGGCTTCGACGTCGTCGGCTCGTCCCCCGAGGCGCTGGTCAAGATCGAGGACGGGCACGCCATGCTGCACCCCATCGCCGGCACCCGCCCGCGCGGCGCCACCCCGCAGCAGGACCAGGCGCTCGCCGACGAGATGCTCGCCGACCCCAAGGAGCGCGCCGAGCACCTCATGCTCGTCGACCTGGGCCGCAACGACCTCGGCCGGGTCTGCGAACCCGGCTCCGTCGAGGTCGTCGACTTCATGTCCGTCGAGCGGTACTCGCACGTCATGCACATCGTCTCGACCGTCACCGGACGCGTCGCCCCGGGCCGCACCGCCTTCGACGTCCTCACCGCCTGCTTCCCGGCCGGCACCCTCTCCGGCGCCCCCAAGCCGCGCGCCCTCCAGATCATCGACGAACTCGAACCCTCCCGGCGCGGCCTGTACGGCGGCTGCGTCGGCTACCTCGACTTCGCCGGCGACTCCGACACCGCCATCGCCATCCGCACCGCCCTGCTGCGCGACGGCACCGCCTACGTCCAGGCGGGCGCCGGCATCGTCGCCGACTCCGACCCGGTCGCCGAGGACACCGAGTGCCGCAACAAGGCCGCGGCGGTCCTGCGTGCCGTCCACACGGCCAACCGGCTGGGGCGGTAGGGCGGTCCGGCGGGGGCGGACCACCGGCGGACAGTCAGTCGTACGGAGGACGGCGGCGGAGTCCCGGCGGGGGCCGGGAGGCCCTCGCTCGGGGGCGGTGGGGCGATTCTCACGTCCCCCAATCCGAACCCCGGGTGACGTCTCGCCCGCGGTCCGGGTGATAGTGGAGTACGTGACAGCTGTTCCTCACCCCCACAGTCCCGCCGCAGGACCCGCCCGGGCCGGCCGCCGGAGCCTCGGCGTCGCCCTCCTCGCCGGTGCGCTCGGCGCCGCCGTCGCCCTGCTCGCCACCCGGCAGGACTGGGCGGAGGGCACCGCGACGGTGGCCGGCGGCGCCTTCCCCCTCACCGCCAAGGGCAGCGACGTCACGGGCGTGCCCGCGGCGCTCGCCATAGTGGGCCTCGCCGCACTGGTCGCCGTCTTCGCCGTCCGCCGCGCGGGCCGCTTCGCGGTCGCCGCCCTGCTCGCGCTCAGCGGCGCCGGCACCGTCGCCGCTGCCCTGGCCGGCGCCTCCGACAGCTCCGCCCTGGACGAGCAGGCCGCGCAGGCCGCCGGCGACACCTCGGCCACCGTGGACGCCCTCTCCCACACCGCCTGGCCCTACATCGCGGCCGTGGGCGGCGCCCTGCTCCTGCTGGCCGGCCTGCTCGCCCTGCGCTACGGCCGCACCTGGCCCGCCATGTCCGGCCGCTACGAGCGCTCCGGCGCCCCGCGCCGCAGGCCGCAGACCGTCGACCCGGACCGCCCCGAGGACCTCTGGAAGGCCATCGACCGCGGCGAGGACCCCACCGGCGCCTGACCGGGCCCCGCCCACCGGACCACCCCCGCTCACGGCGCGTGCGCCCGTGCGGGACAATGGGGACGAGCGTCCTGCTCAGAGACGGCACACAGCAACGAGGAGCAAGCAATGGCGGGCAGCAGCCACGGTCACACCCCGGCCGCCTGGACCGGTGTCATCATCGCTTTCATCGGGTTCTGCATCGCGGGCATGTTCATGGTCGCGGCCCAGCCGGCCGGCTTCTGGGCCGGCCTGGGGGTCGTGCTCCTCGGCGGTGTCGTGGGCTACGTCATGCGCATGATGGGTCTCGGCCAGCCGAAGCAGAACCACCCCGTGCACCAGGTCACCGGCGACCGCGAGCCGGCCGGCGCCGAGAGCTGACGGCCCGGCGGGCCCACGGCTCACCCGAGGGGCGGGACCGGCACCAGCGTGTGCCGCACCGCCCCTCACGTGCGCGCGGACCCCGCCGGGGGCAGAATGCCGGACGTGGACGCCCCCAGCGCAGAATCGACCCCGGCCGGCACCGCGACGACACCGGGCCCGCCCCGCGCCACCTGCGGCGACCCGGCGGCCCCCCGCGCCACCCCCCGCGGCCCGGCCGCCCGACTGGCCGTGCCGGCCGCCGTCCTCGCGGCCGTCGCCGGAGCCTTCGCCTACGTCGCGCGCGTGGACCCCAACGAACCCGGCCACTACCCCGTCTGCCCCCTCCTGCGCTTCACCGGCCTCCACTGCCCCGGCTGCGGCGGCCTGCGCAGCGCCCACGCCTTCGCCCACGGGGATCTCCTGACCGCGCTGCACGCCAACGCGCCGGCCGTCCTCGGCTATCTGGGCTTCGCCCTCCTGTGGACCGTCTGGGTGATCCGCGCCGCCCGGGGCCGCCCGTTCCGCCTCGACCCGGGGCCCGCGCACCTGTGGACGCTGGGCACGTTGCTGCTGGTCTTCACCGTTGTCCGGAACCTGCCCTTCGGCGGCTGGCTCCTGCCTTGATCATTCAAGGACTGTCCAGGTGGTAAGACCGGGCTCGGCCGGATGCGGGGCCCGTGCCCCGCTGCGGATACCATCGCAGTGACCACAGGTTTCGCCGTCTGAAAGGGGGCCGCTCGCGTGAGTGTGCTCGACGAGATCATCGACGGAGTCCGTGCCGACCTCGCGGAGCGGCAGGCGCGCGTCAGCCTCGACGAGCTCAAGGAGCGCGCGGCCAGGGCACGCCCCGCCAAGGACGGCGTGTCCGCCCTGCGCGGCGACGGCGTGAAGGTCATCTGCGAGGTCAAGCGCTCCAGCCCGTCCAAGGGCGCGCTGGCCGCCATCGCCGACCCCGCCGGCCTCGCCGCGGACTACGAGGCGGGCGGCGCCGCCGTCATCTCCGTCCTCACCGAACAGCGCCGCTTCGGCGGCTCGCTGGCCGACCTGGACTCGGTCCGCGCCCGCGTGGACATCCCCGTCCTGCGCAAGGACTTCATCGTCACGTCGTACCAGCTGTGGGAGGCGCGGGCGCACGGCGCCGACCTCGTGCTGCTGATCGTCGCCGCCCTCGACCAGCCCGCCCTGGAGTCGCTGATCGAGCGCGCCGAGTCCATCGGACTCACCCCGCTCGTCGAGGTGCACGACGAGGACGAGGTGGAGCGCGCGGTCGACGCCGGCGCCAAGGTCATCGGCGTCAACGCGCGCGACCTCAAGACCCTGGAGGTCGACCGCGGCACCTTCGAGCGGGTCGCCCCGGAGATCCCGGCCGGCATCGTCAAGGTCGCCGAGTCCGGCGTCCGCGGCCCGCACGACCTGATCGCCTACGCCAACGAGGGCGCCGACGCCGTCCTGGTCGGCGAGTCCCTGGTGACCGGCCGCGACCCCCGTACCGCCGTCTCCGACCTGGTCGCCGCCGGCGAACATCCCGCACTCCGGCACGGCCGCGGCTGACGTCCCGCTAGGCTGCCACCCATGACGCTCCCGCCCGTCCCGGCGTCCCGGGACCCGTACGCGCGCCTGGCGCGAGGCTGCCGCCCCCGCGGCTGCCGCGCCCCCGCACGCCGGGTCCACGGCCGCCGCGTGCGGTACGTCATCGGAGACGAGCCCGGACAGGTCAACGGGCAGCGATGGCAACGCCCCATCATTTAGGGGCGCGGGGCTGTACGAGACACGCGACCACTCCGTCGCGTGGGCGCGACCAGCCGTATCCGGACCGCAGCCGGCGAACGACACCCCGCCCCCCACGGCGATCAGTCACCACCAGACACTCACCGTGAGGTACACGCATGCCCAGCAGCTTCTTCATCCCCGACCCGGAGGGCCGCGTCCCCTCCGCCGCGGGCTACTTCGGCGCCTTCGGGGGCAAGTTCATCCCCGAGGCCCTGGTCGCCGCCGTCGACGAGGTCGCCGTCGAGTACGACAAGGCCAAGTCCGACCCCGAGTTCGCCCGTGAACTGGACGACCTCCTCGCCCACTACACCGGCCGCCCCAGCTCCCTCACCGAGGTGCCCCGCTTCGCGCAGCACGCCGGCGGCGCCCGGGTCTTCCTCAAGCGCGAGGACCTGAACCACACCGGCTCGCACAAGATCAACAACGTGCTCGGCCAGGCCCTGCTCACCAAGCGCATGGGCAAGACCCGCGTCATCGCCGAGACCGGCGCCGGCCAGCACGGCGTGGCCACGGCGACGGCCTGCGCCCTGTTCGGCCTCGACTGCACCATCTACATGGGCGAGGTCGACACCGAGCGCCAGGCGCTCAACGTGGCCCGGATGCGCATGCTCGGCGCCGAGGTCATCGCCGTGAAGTCCGGCAGCCGCACGCTGAAGGACGCCATCAACGAGGCCTTCCGTGACTGGGTCGCCAACGTCGACCGCACCCACTACCTGTTCGGCACCGTCGCAGGGCCCCACCCCTTCCCGGCGATGGTGCGCGACTTCCACCGCGTCATCGGCGTCGAGGCCCGCCGCCAGCTCCTGGAGCAGGCCGGACGCCTCCCCGACGCCGCGATCGCCTGCGTCGGCGGCGGCTCCAACGCCATCGGCCTCTTCCACGCCTTCATCCCCGACGCGGACGTCCGCCTCATCGGCTGCGAGCCCGCCGGGCACGGCATCGAGACCGGCGAGCACGCGGCCACCCTCACCGAGGGCGAGCCCGGCATCCTGCACGGCTCCCGCTCCTACGTCCTCCAGGACGAGGAGGGCCAGATCACCGAGCCGTACTCGATCTCGGCCGGCCTGGACTACCCCGGCATCGGCCCCGAGCACGCCTACCTCAAGGACTCCGGCCGCGGCGAGTACCGCGCGGTCACCGACGACGCCGCGATGCAGGCGCTGCGCCTGCTGTCGCGCACCGAGGGCATCATCCCGGCCATCGAGAGCGCCCACGCGCTGGCCGGCGCCCTGGAGGTCGGCAAGGAGCTGGGCAAGGACGGGCTGATCGTCGTCAACCTGTCCGGCCGCGGCGACAAGGACATGGACACCGCCGCCCGTTACTTCGGGCTGTACGACACGGACGCCGAGGTCGCCGCCGACGAGGCCGGCGCCGCCGAGATCGAGGGGGACGCCAAGTGAGCGGGAACGTACAGCTGCTGAGCGACACCCTCGCGGCCGCCGAGTCCGAGGGCCGCGCCGCCCTGATCGCCTACCTCCCGGCCGGGTTCCCGACCGTGGACGGCGGCATCGCGGCGGTCAAGGCCGCGATCGAGGGCGGCGCCGACATCGTCGAGGTGGGGCTGCCGCACAGCGACCCCGTCCTGGACGGCCCCGTCATCCAGACCGCCGACGACATCGCCCTGCGCGGCGGCGTGAAGATCGCCGACGTGCTGCGCACGGTCCGCGAGGCGCACGAGGCCACCGGCAGGCCGATCCTCGTCATGACCTACTGGAACCCCATCGACCGCTACGGCGTCGAGCGGTTCACCGCCGAGCTGGCCGAGGCAGGCGGCGCCGGATGCATCCTGCCCGACCTGCCGGTACAGGAGTCGGCGCTGTGGCGGGAGCATGCGGACAAGCACGGGCTCGCCACCGTCTTCGTGGTCGCCCCCAGCAGCAAGGACGCGCGGCTCGCCGAGATCACCGCGGCCGGCAGCGGCTTCGTCTACGCCGCCTCCCTGATGGGCGTCACCGGTACCCGCGCCTCCGTCGGCGCCCAGGCCGAGGAACTGGTGCGGCGCACCCGCGCCACCACCGACACCCCGGTCTGCGTCGGCCTCGGCGTCTCCGACGCCGCCCAGGCCGCCGAGGTCGCCCGCTTCGCCGACGGCGTCATCGTCGGCTCGGCCTTCGTCAAGCGGATGCTGGACGCCCCCGACGAGGCGGCCGGCCTGGAAAGCGTCCGCGCCCTCGCCGCCGACCTCGCGCAGGGCGTGCGCGCGGCACGTCCGTAGGAACAGACACGTCATACGGGTCCCTCGTACGGGTGGACCTGGGACCGGGGAGGCGCGCTGCGCCTCCCCGGTTCGTTCTGCGGGGTGTGAGCGAGAAGAACCGAGAGGGAAAGCGCACCGCCCGGCAGAAGCTGGCGGCCGAGCGCGAGAAGCAGCAGTCCAGGGACAAGCGCCGGCGCGCGCTGATCGTCGGCGCGAGCGTCGTCTGCGTGCTGGGCCTCGCGGCGGTGATCGGCGTGGTCGCGGCCAACGCGGGCAAGGACGACGGCAGCGAGTCCGCCGGGCCCGTCGTGGTGCCGTCGGGCGCGCAGGGCAAGGACGGCCTCGCGATCCCCGTCGGCGAGGAGGGTGCCAGGTCGACGCTCATCGTCTGGGAGGACTTCCGCTGCCCGGCCTGCAAGGCCTTCGAGCTGGCGTACCGCGACACGATCCACGAGCTGACCGCTGCCGGGAAGCTGAAGACGGAGTACCACCTGGCGACGATCATCGACGGCAACATGGGCGGCACCGGCTCCCGCAAGGCCGCCAACGCCGCGGCCTGCGCCCAGGACGCCGGCAAGTTCCCGGCGTACCACGACGTGCTCTACGACAACCAGCCGCCCGAGACCGATGACGCCTTCGCCGACGAGGACAGGCTGATCGACCTCGCGGGCAAGGCCGACGGCCTCGACACCACCCTGTTCCAGGAGTGCGTGAAGAACGGCCGGCACAACAGCTGGGTGGAGAAGTCCAGCAGGGCCTTCCAGAACGGCGGCTTCAGCGGCACCCCGACCGTCCTGCTGAACGGGAAGAACGTCTACCAGGACCGTTCCATGACCCCGGCCAAGTTCAAGCAGCTGGTGGAGGACGCCGACAAGTAGCGCGCCCGCTCGTTACGGACCCGTAGCCGGGCTGCCCGCCGCGGGTCCCGTCCGACACGGTAGCGTCGACCCTGCCATGGAACTTGCCTTCATTCCCAGCCCGTCGCGCGGGGTGCTGCACCTCGGTCCCATCCCGCTGCGCGGCTACGCGTTCTGCATCATCATCGGCGTGTTCGTAGCCGTCTGGCTCGGCAACAAGCGCTGGATCGCCCGGGGCGGGCGGCCGGGCACGGTGGCCGACATCGCGGTCTGGGCGGTGCCCTTCGGCCTGGTCGGCGGCCGGCTCTACCACGTGATCACGGACTACGAGCTGTACTTCAGCGAGGGCCGTGACTGGGTCGACGCCTTCAAGGTCTGGGAGGGCGGCCTCGGCATCTGGGGCGCGATCGCGCTGGGCGCCCTGGGCGCCTGGATCGGCGCCCGCCGCCTGGGCATCCCGATGCCCGCGTACGCCGACGCCGTCGCCCCCGGCATCGCCCTCGCGCAGGCCATCGGCCGGTGGGGCAACTGGTTCAACCAGGAGCTGTACGGCAAGCCCACCGACCTCCCGTGGGCCGTGAAGATCACCTCCACCGCCGACGGACGGCTGCCGGGCACCTATCACCCGACGTTCCTGTACGAGTCGCTGTGGTGCATCGTCGTCGCCCTGCTCGTCATCTGGGCCGACCGCCGCTTCAAGCTGGGACACGGGCGGGCCTTCGCGCTGTACGTCGCCGCGTACTGCGCGGGCCGGTTCTGGATCGAGTACCTGCGCGTCGACGACGCCCACCACATCCTGGGCCTGCGGCTGAACGACTGGACCGCGCTGATCGTCTTCGTGCTCGCCGTGGTCTACATCGTGCTCTCGGCGCGGAAGCGGCCGGGGCGGGAGGACGTGGTGGAGCCGGGAGCCTCCGGCGGTGACGGCGGGGACGGGAGCGAGCAGGGCGCCTCCCCGGACACCGGGCAGGCGGGGGACGCCGACGGGGCCGAGGACGCCAAGGGGCCCGAGGACGCCGACGCGTCCGGTGGCTCCGGCGACTCCACCGCCGCCGAGCACGACGGCGTGAGGAACGGGGCCGACTCCGTCAACAAGGGCTGAGCGCGCGACGTGTGCGAAAGGGCGCCCGGGGCATCCCGGGCGCCCTTTCGTGTGGGTCAGGCCAGGGCGGGCCGGCGGGCCAGGGCCAGGGTGCGCCGGGCCGCCGCCACCACCGCCGCGTCGATGAACCGGCCGTCTGGCAGCGCCTGCGCGCCCGCTTGGACCGTGGCCGCCCTGACGATCGTCTCCGCCTCCTCCAGCTCCCGTTCGGTCGGCAGATACGCCCGCTCGATGACCGGCAGCTGCCGGGGATGGATCGCCGCCCGGCCGAGGAAGCCGAGCGCGCGCCCGTGGGCGCAGGACGCCGCCAGGCCCGCCAGGTCCCGGGTGTCCGGATGCACCGTCTGGGACGGCGGCGCGAGCCCCGCCGCCCGCGCGGCCACCACGATCCGCGAGCGCGACCAGTCCAGGCCCGCGTCCCCGTGCACACCCAGGTCGGCACGGAGGTCCGCCTCGCCGAGGGCGATGCCGCGCAGCGCCGGGTGGGCGGCGGCGATCCGGTACGCCAGCTCCACGCCGACGGCCGTCTCCAGCAGGGCGTACAGGGGCACCGGGCCGGTCTCGCCGGCTACGGCGGTGATCTGCGCGGGGGACGTCACCTTGGGCAGCCGCAGCCCGGCGAGGCCCGGCAGCGCGGCCAGCGCCGCCAGGTCGGCGCCGGCGAGCGGGCCGTCCAGAGCGTTGACGCGGACGTGGACTGGCACCGGCTGCTCCTCGGTGAGCAGCTCGGCGGTGGCCTCGCGGGCGTACGCCTTGCGGTCCGGGGCGACCGCGTCCTCCAGGTCGACCACCACGACGTCCGCCCCGGCGGCCAGCGCCCCGGCGACCGTCCGGGGCCGGTCCCCGGGGGCGTACAGCCAGGTCAGTGCGGGTGCGGGGGGTGGTACAGGGGGTGCGGTCATACGACGCCCTCCTCGCGCAGCTCTTTCACGTCCGCCGGGGTCAGACCCAGCTCGGTCAGCACCTCCTCGGTGTCCGCGCCGTGCGGACGGCCCGCCCAGCGGATCGCGCCCGGGGTGGCGGACAGCCGGAAGAGGACGTTCTGCATGCGCAGCGGGCCCAGCTCGGGGTCGTCCACGGTGGTGACGGTGTCCAGGGCCCGGTACTGCGGGTCGGTCATCACGTCCCGCACGTCCTGCACCGGCGCGACCGCCGCCTCGGCCTTCTCGAAGGAGGCGAGGACGTCGGCGCGGCTGTGCCGGGCGATCCAGTCGCCGACCGCCGCGTCCAGCACGTCGGCGTGCCGGGCCCGGTCGGCGCCGGACGCGAACCAGGGTTCGTCGATCAGCTCCGGGCGCCCCACCAGCCGCATCACCCGCTCGGCGACCGACTGGGCCGAGGTGGAGACGGCGACCCAGGTGCCGTCGGCGGTGCGGTAGGTGTTGCGCGGGGCGTTGTTCTGGGAGCGGTTGCCGGTGCGCGGCTGGACGTGGCCGAGCTGGTCGTACCAGATCGGCTGCGGGCCCAGCACGGTCAGGATCGGCTCGATGATCGCCATGTCGACCACCTGCCCCTCGCCGGTGCGCTCCCGCGCGGCCAGCGCGGTCATCACGGCGTACGCCGTCGCCAGCGCCGCGATCGAGTCGGCGAGGCCGAACGGCGGCAGCGTCGGGGGCGCGTCCGGCTCGCCGGTCATCGCCGCGAAGCCGCTCATCGCCTCGGCGAGGGTGCCGAAGCCGGGACGGCGCGCGTACGGGCCGAACTGGCCGAAACCGGTGACGCGGGTGAGGACCAGGCGCGGGTTGACGGCGGACAGCTCGTCCCAGCCCAGGTCCCACCTCTCCAGGGTGCCGGGGCGGAAGTTCTCCACGATCACGTCGGCGCGCGCGGCCAGCCGCAGCAGGGTGGTGCGGCCGGCGGGCCGGGACAGGTCGAGGGTGATCGTGCGCTTGTTGCGGCCCAGCAGCTTCCACCACAGGCCGACGCCGTCCTTGGAGGGGCCGTGGCCCCGGGAGGGGTCGGGTCGGGTGGGGTGCTCGACCTTGACGACCTCGGCGCCGAAGTCGCCGAGCATGGTGGCGGCGAGCGGGCCCGCGAAGAGGGTGGCGAGGTCGAGGACGCGCAGGCCGGTCAGCGGGGCGGCGGGCGGTGTCACTGGGGGCATGGGCGGGTGGCCTCCCTGTGGGTGAGGTGGGCGAGGGTGTCGAAGCCGGTGCCGTCGAAGTCGCCGACCGAGGTGGCGAGGCGGTTCTTCAGCGGGGCCCTCCAGTGCTCGGGCAGGGCGGCCGGGGAACCGGCGAGGAGCCCGGCGACGCTGCCGGCGGTGGCGCCGTTGGAGTCCGTGTCCCAGCCGCCGGAGACGGCTCGGGACACCGAGCCGGTGAAGTCGCCGTCCGCGTGGGTGAGGGCGGCGGCGATCAGGGCGGTGTTCGGGACGGCGTGCACCCAGTGGTGGGCGGGGGAGTGGACGGCGTGGAGGGCGTCCACGACCGCGTCGAAGTCCTCGTGGGCGGTGGCGAGTGCGACGGCGTGGCGGACGGCCTCGGCGAGGCGGGAGCCGGGCGGGACGACGGCGAGACCGGTGCGCAGGCAGGCGTGGATGTCCTGGGTGCCGGTGGCGGCGGTGGCGATGACGGCCGCCGCGAACATGGCCGCGTAGACCCCGTTGCCGGTGTGGGTGAGGACCGCGTCGCGGTGGGCCCGCTCGGCGGCGGCGGCCGGGTCGCCGGGGTGCGTCCAGCCGTGCACGTCGGCGCGGATCAGGGCGCCGATCCACTCCCGGAAGGGGTTGCGCCGGCGGGCGGTGTGCGGGGGTTCGAGGCCGGCCAGGAGGTTGCGGTAGGCGACGCGCTCGGCGGTGAAGGTGCGGCCCGCCGGGAGTTCGTCGAGCCAGACGCGGGCCACGTCGGCGGTGGTGAAGTCCCGGCCGTGGCGGCGCAGGAGCAGCAGACCGAGGAGGGGGTAGTTGAGGTCGTCGTCCTCGGGCATGCCGTCGATGTTCTCGGCGAGGGACGTGGGGGCGGAGCGGCGGTTCCAGGGGTGGGCGGCGAGCAGGTCCGGGGGTACGCCGTGGGCGGTGAAGAACCGGGTCGGGGGCCAGTTGCCGGTGGCCCGCGCGAGGTCGCGGATGCCGGTGAGGGGGAGTTTCTCGACGGGCTTGCCGAGCAGGCAGCCGGCGGCGCGGCCCAGCCAGGCGGCCTCCAGGCGGGCGGGGTCGGAGGGGGCCGGCGACGCCGTGGGCCAGTGCGGGCACAGGGCCCTGATGTCCTCCAGGCCGGTCGGCTCGCTCGCCGCCCGCGGGTCGGGCAGCCCGGCCAGTTCGTCCAGCAGCTCCTCGGCGAGCCGGCGCAGGCGGGGGGAGGCCGGCCCGGGGGAGGCGCCGGCCCGGTCGGGGGCGTCGTGGCCGCCCGCCGCGTGCCAGCGGGCCGCGATCGCCGACGCGTCCCGGCCGTCCAGGGCCGCCTGGCGCAGCTCGTGGCCGACCAGGTCCTCGGGCTGCACCCAGGTCAGGCGGAGCATCCCGCGCCCCCGATCGCCGCGAACGCGCTCTCGTGGGCCCGGCGGCGCCGTACGTCCCGGGCGAAGACCTCCCGCGCGACCTCGGTGAGCGTCGCCGCGGGCTGCCACAGGTCGAGGTGGCTGGCCTCCGCGACCGTCTTCGCCCAGTCCTCCGGGACCGGTGAGCCCAGCGCGCCGGCGATCGCGCCCGCCATCGTGGCGATGGAGTCGCAGTCCCGGCCGTAGTTGACCGAGCCGAGCACCGCGTGCCGGAAGTCGCCGCCCGCCACCAGCAGCATGCCGAGCGCGACGGGCAGCTCCTCGATCGCGTGCAGCCGGGACGGGCGGCGGGCGCCCAGCGAGGGCGAGCGGTAGTCGGGGCCGACGGTGTCGTACGGGGTCACCGCCTCGCGCAGCGGTACGAGGGCCGACTCGAAGTCCGTGTGGCGGGCGGCCACGTCGCAGACCGCCTCGATCGCCGCCCGCGTCCCGTCCTTCGCCAGGTCCAGGCAGGCCGAGACCACCGACTCCGGGGTCGCGCCGGGTACGCAGGCCGCGGCCACCGCCGCCGCGAACACGCCGGCCGCCTCCCTGCCGTACGACGACTGGTGGGCGCCCGCGACGTCCAGCGCCTCGGCGTACGCGGCCCCGGGGCGGGCGGCGTTGACCAGGCCGACCGGGGCCATGTACATCGCGGCGCCGCAGTTGACGATGTTGCCGGTGCCGGCCTCGCGGGGGTCCACGTGCCCGTAGTGGAGGCGGGTGACGAGCCACTTCTCGGCGAGGAAGATCCGCTGGAGGGGGAGCGCCTCGGCCTCCAGTTCCGGGATCCAGCGCGGGTGGGTCATCAGGTCGGGGACCAGGTGCCCGGCGACGGAGTACGCGTCGAGGTGGTCGCGGACCGTGCCGTAGACCCGGACGAGGGCGTGGGTCATCAAGGTGTCGTCGGTGACGTGGCCGTCGCCCTTGTGGTACGGCGCGAGGGGGCGGGCGGTGCGCCAGGCGTCGCCGTTCCAGGGGCCGACGACGCCGTGGATCCGGCCGCCGTGGCGTTCCAGGATCTGCTCGGGGGAGTAGCCCTCGACGGGGCCACCGAGCGCGTCGCCGACGGCCGCGCCGACGAGGGCGCCGGTGACGCGGTCCTCCAGGGGCGTGGTGGGGTGTTCCGTGGTCATGGGGTGTCGGGTCCTCCGGGTCGGGACGGGTGCGTGGCGTGCAGGAGCCCGGCGAGTTCGACCAGGTCGGTGCCGGTGAGACGGGGCAGGACGCAGCCGGGGAGAGTGCGGCAGGCGTCCCGCCAGGACGTGGGGAGCGCCGTGCCGCCGCCGAGCGCGCCGGTGAGGGCGCCGGCCAGGGCGGGGGCGGAGTCGGCGACCCGGGACAGGCAGGCCGCCGCCGGTACGGCCTCCGCGAGGCGGCCCCGGGCGGCGGTGGCCAGGGCGAGGGCGACCGGGACGGTCTCGGCGGCGGCGATGCCGTAGCTGTAGACGTGGTCGACGATCCGGTGCTCCAGGAGGGGGACGAGCGCGAAGGCGCTGCCGGCGTCCGCCGCGAGGGCGAGGGCCTGGCGGGCGTTGCGGCCGATCTCGGTGGCGGCGGGGAGTTCGGCGAGCGCGGCCGTGACGCAGGCGTCCACGTCGGCGCCGTCGAGGGCGCGGGCCAGGGCCGCCGCGATCGCGCGGGCGCCGTGCACGCCGTCGCCGTCCTGGGTGTAGCGGGCGTCGAACTCGGCGAGGTCGGCGGCGGCGCGCGGGTCGCCGGGGTGGGCGACGGCGAGGACGCAGGCCCGCACACAGGCGGCGTCGTCGAAGTAGTGCGGGTTGTCGTGGCCGGTTGCGGGCGGGCGCAGGCCGGCGGCGAGGTTGCCGAGGCCGGCCCGTACGGAGATACGGGCGCGCAGCGGGAGGACCGCCGACTCGGTCTCCGGGGCGCGTTCGGTGGCCGCGGCGACCTCGCTGGCCACCGCGTTCCAGGTCAGGTCGATCGCCGCCCGCATCCGGCGGTCCCGGCTCAGGTCCCCGAGCGCGCCGTCGTCCCCCGCGCGCAGCACCGCCTCCGCCGCGAACGCCGCCCACTCGGCGTCGTCCGAGGGGCCGAGGCACAGGGGTTCGGGGGGCTGGTTCAGGGCGATGGGGACGGGGAGGGTGGTCGTCGCGTTCTGCTCCGCGAAGGTGTCCAGCTCCCGGGTGAGCCGCCGCGTCCACTCCGGCATCCGCGCGGCCCGGTGCCGGGCGGCGGGCCACCCCGCGGCATCCCCGGCGGCGAGCCCGAGCAGGAGGCCCTCGATGCGGTCGGGGAACGACGGGGCGGGGGAGACTCCAGCGGCGGTCGCGGGAGGCCGGGCGCGGGTGGGGGGCGCGGCTGTCCCGGGGGCGGTGGGTCGCGGGTCGCCTTCGTCGCCCGGGGGTGCTTCGGCGGGCGAGGGCGGTGGGGGGCCTTCGCCGGGTGTGGCTGCCTCTGCGGTCCCGGGTGGGTGGGGGCCTCCGTCGGGTGTGGTCGCCCCCGCCGCCTCGGGCCGCTGCCCGCTCCCGCCGGGCGTGGGCTGCTCGGGGGCGCCGGGTGTTTCGACGTACGCGGTGGTCGCCGTTGTCCCGGCGACGGGACGGACGCGGCTCATGGGCGTACCTCCGCCACGGGCTCGGCGGTCGGGCGTTCCCGCCGGTCGGGGGAGGACCGGGCGCCCGTGGAGGACCTGGAGGGCAGCGGCGGGGCGCCGCCCCATGCGGCGCGCTCCGCCACCGGCACGCCCCTGGGGCGTGCAGGGGCCGTGCTTCCGGCACCCGTGTCCCCGGCGCCCGCCTTCCCGGCGCTCGCGCCCGCGGCACCTGCCCCTCCGGAACCCGCGCCTCCGACACCCGCCACCCGCGCACCCGCCCCTTCCGCCATCGGCGTGTCGGCCGCAGCGGGTGGCTCCGCCGCGAGGCTCGTCGGTGTGTCTCGCAGTGCCGCCTCCACCAGGAGGTCCGCCACCTCCACCACGTGGTGGCCCGCCATCGTCGGGAGGCAGGTGCCGCGGGCCGGGGTGATGGCGGCCGCCCAGTCCGGGGGGATCGCCCTGGTGCCGCGGGTCGCGCCGGCCAGGGCGCCCGCCACCGCCGCCGTCGTGTCGGCGTCGCGGCCCATGTTGACGGCCGTCAGGACGGCGTCAGTGAAGTCGCCGTCCGCCGCCGCGTACGCCCCGAAGGCGAGCGCGACCGCCTCGGGCGCCAGGTCGGTCCACGGGTAGCCGCCGATGACCACCGCGGAGCGCACCGCGCGCTCCCCGTGCCGAGCCGCCGTCATCGCGCGGCGCAGACAGCGCGCCGTCCAGGAGTCGTCCGGCACGACGGCCAGCGCCGCCGCGACCACCGAGACCGGCGGCGCCCCCGCCATCGCCGCCGCGACACCCGCCGCCACCGCCTGGCCGCCGTAGATCCCCTCGCCCTCGTGGCTGACCGAGCCGTCGACCGCGACCAGCCGGGCCGCCTCGGCGGGACGCCCGGCCGCGAAGACGCCGTACGGCGCGGCCCGCATCGCCAGCCCGTCGCTCCAGGCGTGGCGGTGCTGGGCGGAGATGGGGGCGGCGAGCCCGCGGCGCAGGTTCTCCAGGGTGCCGCGCTCGCTGAAGCCCGCGCCCCGGAACGGGCCCTCCTCCCGGTCCGCGATCCACTCGTGCCAGGCCGCGTCCACATGCGCCGTGGTGAGCGCGGCGCCGTGGCGGGCCAGCAGCAGCCCCGAGAAGATCGCGTACTCGGTGTCGTCGGTGCCGGCCGGGTGCCGGGCGACGTACCCCGTGATCCGGCCCCAGCGGGCGCGGATCTCCGAGGGCTTCAGATTCTCGGCCGGCGCCCCGAGGGCGTCCCCGACGGCCAGTCCGAGCAGCGCGCCCCGGGCCCGTTCACGCAACCCCACGGCGTCCCCGGCCGCGGGGACCGGGGGAATGCAGGCGGTGGATGCCATACGGCCTCTCCTCTCCCTTTGCGCATCTGTCCCCGGTGCGGTGCGCGGCGCAGCCTCACGAGCCCCAGCGTCACCCGGTCGACATCTGTGCGGGCATCATCACGGATGAGCGCGAAACGGTAAAACCGCAGGTAAGCCCAGCCTTTCCTTGCTGGCGGAGCGGACATGAACGACGTACCTTGGGTGTTGTTAAAAATCAGATTCAGTCCAATCTGGGCTCCGGTCCGGGCCCAGCTCTCATTCCCCGGGGGACGTTCATGGCCATCATCGAGACCGAGGCGCCGCTCCACGAGGCGCACCGCGACAACCACACCCACCGCGACGTCAACGGCGGCTGGCTGCGCCCCGCGGTCTTCGGCGCGATGGACGGCCTGGTCTCCAACCTCGCCCTGATGACCGGCGTCGCCGGTGCGGCGAGCCAGCACACCGTCGTCGTCAGCGGCCTCGCCGGACTCGCGGCCGGTGCCTTCTCCATGGCCGCCGGCGAGTACACCTCCGTCGCCTCCCAGCGCGAGCTGGTCGAGGCCGAGCTGGACGTCGAGCGCCGCGAGCTGCGAAAGCACCCGAAGGACGAGGAGGCCGAGCTGGCCGCGCTCTACGCGGCGCGGGGCGTCGAGCCGGACCTCGCCCGCGAGGTCGCCCGCCAGCTCTCCGCCGACCCCGAGCAGGCCCTGGAGATCCACGCCCGCGAGGAACTGGGCATCGACCCCTCCGACCTGCCCTCCCCGGCGGTCGCGGCCGGGTCGTCGTTCGGTTCCTTCGCGCTGGGCGCCCTGCTGCCCGTCCTGCCCTTCCTCCTCGGCGCCGACAGCCTGTGGCCCGCCGTGCTGCTCGCGCTGGCCGGGCTCTTCCTGTGCGGTGCGGTGGTGGCCAAGGTGACGGCACGCAGCTGGTGGTACAGCGGACTGCGCCAGCTCGTCCTCGGCGGCGCGGCTGCCGGTGTGACGTACGTCCTGGGCACCCTGTTCGGAACCGCCGTAGGATAGAGCGGCTCGAACCTATACGGCACTCCGTATAAGTAGCCGTTAATCGCTGGTTTCGGGTACGTAATCTTCGGGCATGAGCCGTAAGCGCTGCGGGCAATGACGCCTGCCGCGCACCCTGAAGAGGGCGACGACGCCCCCGCGTGCCCTCGGACCGACGGACACCGATCTGTCCCTCCCGGTCCCCCTAGCTGCCACCGCCGGACGCGGTACCCCCGCCGCACCTCCCAGCGGTGTCCGCATGTTGGAACGGATTGTCCCGTTTACCGAGAACCGCTCCATCATGTAACCTGCACCAAATTTTTCACCCCCGCAGAGGGCCAGCGTCGTCCCTCGGCACTTTGTACTTGCCAGATGACGACGACGGGAGAGCCGATGCGTACGCCGCGCCAGCCGTCCCAGCACTCCGCGAATGGCCAGAACTGGTCCTTCATGGATGCTCGCCCTGCTGCGCAGGGTATGTACGACCCCCGCAACGAACACGACGCGTGCGGCGTCGGTTTCGTCGCCACCCTCACCGGCGAGGCGTCCCACACCCTGGTCGACCAGGCACTCACCGTGCTGCGCAACCTGGAGCACCGCGGCGCCACCGGCTCGGAGCCCGACTCCGGCGACGGCGCGGGCATCCTCTCCCAGGTGCCGGACGCCTTCTTCCGCGAGGTGGCCGGATTCGAGCTGCCCGAGGCCGGGGCGTACGCCGTCGGCATCGCCTTCCTGCCGGGCGACGGCACCGACGGGGCCGTCTCGCGGATCGAGGCGATCGCCGCCGAGGAGGGCCTCACCGTCCTCGGCTGGCGCGAGGTCCCGGTCGCCCCGCAGATGCTCGGCGCCACGGCCCGCTCGACCATGCCGGTCTTCCGCCAGATCTTCGTGACGGACGGCGCCTCGCAGGGCATCGTCCTCGACCGCCGCGCCTTCGCGCTGCGCAAGCGCGCCGAGCGCGAGGCCGGCGTCTACTTCCCGTCGCTGTCCGCGCGGACCATCGTCTACAAGGGCATGCTGACCACCGGCCAGCTGGAGCCCTTCTTCCCGGACCTGTCCGACCGCCGCTTCGCCTCCGCGATCGCGCTCGTGCACTCCCGGTTCTCGACCAACACCTTCCCGTCCTGGCCGCTGGCCCACCCGTACCGCTTCGTCGCGCACAACGGCGAGATCAACACGGTCAAGGGCAACCGGAACTGGATGCGCGCCCGCGAGTCCCAGCTGGCCTCCGGCCTGTTCGGCTCCTCCGCGGACCTGGAGCGGATCTTCCCGATCTGTACGCCCGACGCCTCCGACTCCGCCTCCTTCGACGAGGTCCTGGAGCTGCTGCACCTGGGCGGGCGGTCGCTGCCGCACTCCGTGCTGATGATGATCCCGGAGGCGTGGGAGAACCACGCCTCGATGGACCCGGCCCGGCGCGCCTTCTACCAGTTCCACTCCACGATGATGGAGCCCTGGGACGGCCCCGCCTGCGTCACCTTCACCGACGGCACCCAGGTCGGCGCCGTCCTCGACCGCAACGGCCTGCGCCCCGGCCGCTACTGGGTCACCGACGACGGCCTCGTCGTCCTCGGCTCCGAGGTCGGCGTCCTCGACATCGACCCGGCCAAGGTCGTCCGCAAGGGCCGCCTCCAGCCCGGCCGCATGTTCCTCGTGGACACCGCCGAGCACCGCATCATCGAGGACGACGAGATCAAGGCCCAGCTCGCGGCGGAGCAGCCCTACGCCGAGTGGCTGGAGGCCGGCGAGATCGAGCTGTCGGACCTGCCCGAGCGCGAGCACATCGTGCACAGCCACGCCTCGGTCACCCGGCGCCAGCAGACCTTCGGGTACACCGAGGAGGAGCTGCGGATCATCCTCGCGCCGATGGCCAAGGCCGGCGCCGAGCCGATCGGCTCGATGGGCACCGACTCGCCCATCGCCGCGCTCTCCGAGCGCCCCCGGCTGCTCTTCGACTACTTCACCCAGCTCTTCGCGCAGGTCACCAACCCGCCGCTGGACGCGATCAGGGAGGAGCTGGTCACCTCCCTGCGCTCCTCGCTCGGCCCCCAGGGCAACCTGCTGGAGCCGACGGCCGCCTCGTGCCGCAGCGTCCTGCTGCCCTTCCCGGTGATCGACAACGACGAGCTGGCCAAGCTCATCCACATCAACGCCGACGGCGACATGCCCGGCTTCAAGGCCGCGACCCTCTCCGGCCTCTACCGGGTGCACGGCGGCGGCGACGCGCTGGCCGCCCGCATAGAGGAGATCTGCGCCGAGGCCGACGCCGCCATCGAGAACGGCGCCCGGCTGATCGTCCTGTCCGACCGCCACTCGGACGCCGAGCACGCGCCGATCCCGTCGCTGCTGCTCACCGCGGCCGTCCACCACCACCTCATCCGCACCAAGCAGCGCAACGAGGTCGGGCTGCTGATCGAGGCCGGCGACGTCCGCGAGGTCCACCACGTCGCCCTGCTCATCGGCTTCGGCGCCGCCGCGGTCAACCCGTACCTGGCGATGGAGTCCGTCGAGGACCTGGTCCGCGCGGGCACCTTCCTGTCCGGCATCGAGACCGAGCAGGCCATCCGCAACCTGATCTACGCCCTCGGCAAGGGCGTCCTCAAGGTCATGTCCAAGATGGGCATCTCCACCGTCGCCTCCTACCGCGGCGCCCAGGTCTTCGAGGCCGTCGGCTTGGACGCGGCCTTCGTCGAGAAGTACTTCAACGGCACCACCACCAAGATCGGCGGCGTCGGCATCGACGTCATCGCCGAGGAGGTCGCCGCCCGCCACGCCAAGGCGTACCCGGCCAGCGGCATCGCGCCCGCCCACCGGGCCCTGGACATCGGCGGCGAGTACCAGTGGCGTCGCGAGGGCGAGCCGCACCTGTTCGACCCGGAGACGGTCTTCCGCCTCCAGCACTCCACCCGCTCCGGCACGTACGAGATCTTCAAGAAGTACACCGAGCGCGTGAACGAGCAGTCCGAGCGGCTGATGACGCTGCGCGGCCTGTTCGGCTTCAAGAGCGACCGGCAGCCGATCCCCCTCGACGAGGTCGAGCCCGTCTCCGAGATCGTCAAGCGCTTCTCCACCGGCGCCATGTCGTACGGCTCCATCTCCCAGGAGGCGCACGAGACGCTCGCCATCGCCATGAACCAGCTGGGCGGCAAGTCCAACACCGGTGAGGGCGGCGAGGACCCGGAGCGCCTGTACGACCCCGCGCGCCGCTCCTCGATCAAGCAGGTGGCCTCGGGCCGCTTCGGCGTGACCTCCGAGTACCTGGTCAACGCCGACGACATCCAGATCAAGATGGCGCAGGGCGCCAAGCCCGGCGAGGGCGGCCAGCTGCCCGGCCACAAGGTCTACCCGTGGGTCGCCAAGACGCGTCACTCGACGCCCGGCGTGGGCCTCATCTCCCCGCCGCCGCACCACGACATCTACTCCATCGAGGACCTCGCCCAGCTCATCCACGACCTGAAGAACGCCAACCCGCAGGCTCGCATCCACGTGAAGCTGGTCTCCGAGGTCGGCGTCGGCACGGTCGCGGCGGGCGTGTCCAAGGCCCACGCGGACGTCGTGCTCATCTCCGGCCACGACGGCGGAACGGGCGCCTCCCCGCTCACCTCGCTCAAGCACGCGGGCGGTCCCTGGGAGCTGGGCCTGGCCGAGACCCAGCAGACGCTGCTGCTCAACGGCCTGCGCGACCGCATCGTCGTCCAGACCGACGGCCAGCTCAAGACCGGCCGGGACGTCGTCATCGCCGCGCTGCTCGGCGCCGAGGAGTTCGGTTTCGCGACCGCGCCGCTCGTCGTCTCCGGCTGCGTCATGATGCGCGTCTGCCACCTGGACACCTGCCCGGTCGGCATCGCCACCCAGAACCCGGTGCTGCGCGAGCGGTTCTCCGGCAAGGCCGAGTACATCGTCAACTTCTTCCGCTTCATCGCCGAAGAGGTCCGCGAGATCCTCGCCGAACTGGGCTACCGCACCATCGAGGAGGCGGTCGGCCACGCCGAGACCCTCGACGTGACCCGCGCGGTCAACCACTGGAAGGCCCAGGGCCTCGACCTGGAGCCGCTGTTCCACGTGCCCGCGCTGGCCGAGGGCGCGGTGCGCCACCAGGTCGTCGCGCAGGACCACGGCCTGGAGAAGGCGCTCGACAACGAGCTGATCAGGCTCGCGTCGGACGCGCTGGCCGCCCCGGACGCCGCCCAGGCCGCCCCGGTGCGCGCCCAGGTCTCCATCCGCAACATCAACCGCACGGTCGGCACCATGCTCGGCCACGAGGTGACCAAGAAGTTCGGCGGCGCGGGCCTGCCCGACGACACCGTCGACATCACCTTCACCGGCTCCGCCGGCCAGTCCTTCGGCGCCTTCGTCCCGCGCGGCGTCACGCTGCGCCTGGAGGGCGACGCCAACGACTACGTCGGCAAGGGCCTCTCCGGCGGCCGGATCGTCGTCCGCCCCGACCGGGGCGCCGACCACCTCGCCGAGTACTCCACCATCGCCGGCAACACCATCGGCTACGGTGCCACCGGCGGCGAGATGTTCCTGCGCGGCAAGGTCGGCGAGCGCTTCTGCGTCCGCAACTCCGGCGCGCTGGTCGTCTCCGAGGGCGTGGGCGACCACGGCTGCGAGTACATGACCGGCGGCCACGCCGTCGTCCTCGGCGAGACCGGGCGCAACTTCGCGGCCGGCATGTCCGGCGGCGTCGCCTACGTCATCGACCTCTCCCGCGACGACGTCAACGCCGGCAACGTGGACGCCGTCGAGGCGCTCGACGACGCCGACCGCGCGTGGCTGCACGACGTGGTGCGCCGCCACGCCGAGGAGACCGGGTCCACCGTCGCCGAGAAGCTGCTCGCCGACTGGCCCGCCGCCGCGGAGCGCTTCAGCAAGATCATCCCCAGCACGTACAAGGCAGTGCTCGCCGCCAAGGACGCCGCCGAGCGAGCCGGTCTCTCCGAGACCGAGACCACCGAGAAGATGATGGAGGCGGCGACCAATGGCTGATCCCAAGGGCTTCCTGAACCACGGCCGCGAGGTCGCCAAGACCCGCCCCGTGCCGGAGCGCGTCAAGGACTGGAACGAGGTCTACGTCCCCGGCTCCCTGCTGCCGATCATCAGCAAGCAGGCCAGCCGGTGCATGGACTGCGGCATCCCGTTCTGCCACAACGGCTGTCCGCTCGGGAACCTGATCCCCGAGTGGAACGACTACGCCTACCGCGAGGACTGGTCGGCGGCGTCCGAGCGCCTGCACGCCACCAACAACTTCCCGGAGTTCACCGGCCGCCTGTGCCCGGCCCCGTGCGAGTCGGCGTGCGTGCTCGGCATCAACCAGCCGCCGGTCACCATCAAGAACGTCGAGGTCTCCATCATCGACAAGGCGTGGGAGACCGGGGACGTCGCCCCGCAGATCCCCGAGCGCCTGTCGGGCAAGACCGTCGCCGTCGTCGGCTCGGGCCCGGCCGGCCTGGCCGCCGCCCAGCAGCTCACCCGGGCCGGCCACACGGTCGCCGTGTACGAGCGCGCCGACCGCATCGGCGGCCTGCTGCGCTACGGCATCCCCGAGTTCAAGATGGAGAAGCGGCACATCAACCGGCGCATCGAGCAGATGCGCGCCGAGGGCACCCGCTTCCGCACCGGCGTCGAGATCGGCCGCGACCTCAAGGCCACGGACCTCAAGAAGCGCTACGACGCCGTCGTCATCGCCGCCGGCTCCACCACCGCCCGCGACCTGCCGGTCCCCGGCCGGGAGCTGAAGGGCGTCTACCAGGCGATGGAGTACCTGCCGCTGGCCAACAAGGTCCAGGAGGGCGACTACGTCGCGCCGCCGATCTCGGCCGAGGGCAAGCACGTCGTCGTCATCGGCGGCGGCGACACCGGCGCCGACTGCGTGGGCACCGCCCACCGCCAGGGCGCGGCCTCCGTCACGCAGCTGGAGATCATGCCGCAGCCGGGCGAGGAGCGGAACCCGGTCTCCCAGCCGTGGCCGACCTTCCCCGTGCTGTACAAGGTCACCTCGGCCCACGAGGAGGGCGGCGAGCGGATCTACTCCGTCTCCACCACCCACTTCGAGGGCGACGAGGACGGCAACGTCCAGTGGCTGCACCTGAGCGAGGTGGAGTTCGTCGAGGGCAGGCTGACCCCGAAGCCGGGCAGCGAGCGCAAGATCCCGGCGCAGCTGGTCACCCTCGCGATGGGCTTCACCGGCACCGACCGGGAGAACGGTCTGGTCGACCAGTTCGGCCTGGAGCTCGACGAACGGGGTAACATCGCCCGCGACGCCGATTTCCAGACCAACGTGCCGGGTGTGTTCGTCGCCGGTGACGCCGGCCGCGGCCAGTCGCTCATCGTCTGGGCGATCGCGGAGGGCCGCTCGGCCGCCCGCGGCGCCGACCGCTTCCTGACCGGGGCCAGCGAACTGCCGGCCCCGATCCGCCCGACGGACCGCGCCCTGGCGGTCTGACGGCCCGAAAAGCGTCCCGCACAAAGGCGTGCGGAACACTGATGGCGCCTGCCTCGTCCCCGACCGGACACCGGCAGGCGCCGTCGCATGTCCGGAGCCCGGTCGGGGACGGGCGCCGACTACGGCACCCGGTACGTGTCGCCGTACATCTCCCACGTCAGCGGGGTCTTCAGCCCCAGGTTCCCGGCCTCCAGGAAGCGCCGCTGGGCCGTGTCGACGCGGGAGGTGTCGAGGTTCGCCCGCTTGGCCAGCATGGCCTCGCGGCGGACGTCGAGGAAGGCGTCCAGGAACGCCTTCTCCGAGCCGCCCTGGGCCGGGGTCTTCGCCTCGCTCAGGGCCTTGTCGCGCAGCCCGTAGAAGCCCTCGCTGTCCGTGTCGGGGCCGTGGAAGACCATCGCGTCGTAGTAGACGAACTGCCCGAGCGTGCCGAGGCCGTCCAGCTTGGCGAGGCGGACCGCCGGTTCGAAGTAGACCTGGTCGCGCTCCTCCTCCTGGGCCTCGCGGAACGCCGGGACCTCCGCCTCCGCCTTCCAGGCGGCCGTGAAGCCCGGATCCAGGCCCTCGTGGGAGTCGCTGCCGTCGACCTCGCGCAGGGCGGGGAGGTACGTGGCCAGACCATTGTCCGGGTGCGCCTTCGTGTAGCGCTCGACCAGGGTGAGCAGGTCGTGGGTGCCGGTGCAGAAACCGATGATCCCGGCCGTGTACCCGTCGCCGTCCCCGACGTCCTCGATCCGGTCGTAGGCGGTGCGCCACTTCGTGGTCGAGTTCTCGGCGCTGGACACCAGCTGCTGCGCCAGCTCCTTCTTGTCGGGCGCGGCGAGCCCCGGCGGGAGGTCGGCGATGACCTCGTCGTCCTCGTCCCGCTCCTGCTCGGCCCGGTCCTTGGTGTCCTCGCGGGACAGCTGCGTGGTGGCCGTCGGCGGCGTCACCGGCGCGTCGGCCGAGTCCGACGGCATCACGAAGTACACACCCGTCGCCACCACGGGAACGGCCGCGAGGAGCAGCACACCGGCACGTTTCACTGGGACATACCTCCGCCTGTCGATTCCGTCACCTTGCCCGCCGCCACCGCCGGCAGCACCGCCGGCCCCACGCAGGCGGCCGCCCGCACCACCGCCCGGCGCCCGTCGCGGGGCGCGTACGCGAGGGCCAGGGCCGCCGCGCCGCCCGTGAGCAGGCCGCCGAGGTGGCCCTGCCAGGACGTCAGCCCGGCGGACAGCAGCAGCAACAGCAGCGGGTACGCCATGAACCGGTTGACCGAGGCCGGGTCCGCGCCGACCCGGCGGGCCAGGACGTAGGACGCGGCCGCCACGCCGAAGATCGCGCCGGACGCGCCGACGGAGGACCGAGCGGGGTCGGCGAGCAGCAGTTCGAAGGTCGAACCGCCGAACGCCGACAGCAAGTAGAGCACGGCGTACCGGACCCGGCCCAGCGTCGGCTCCACCACGCGTCCCGGTTGCCACAGAGTGACCATGTTCAGCACGATGTGGAGGACCCCGAACGTCCCCTCGGTGGGCCCGAGATGGAGGAACGCGCCGGTGAGCATCCGCTCCCGTTCGCCGGCCGCGACCCCCTCCGTGCGGAACGGGCCGAGGTGCAGGCCGTCGGCGACGTAGCGGGTCCCGTCCGGGCCGACCAGCCGGGAGCCGACCATCGCGAACCGGTCCACGATCTCCGGCCGCACCCCCTCGGCCAGACAGGCCGCGACGTTCAGCCCGATGAGGGTGTACGTCACCAAGGGCGTCGTCGTGACCCGCCCGCCCGCTGGGGTCCGGGCCCGCCGCACCGACCGCGCCCCCTCCTTCACGCACTCGGGGCGCTGGTGGCCCGCGGACGCCTCGCGCATGCAGTCGGGGCAGACCGGGCGCTCGCAGCGGGTGCAGCGGACGTGGCACTCCACCGCGCGGTGGCGGTAGCACGTACCGACGGTGGACTCGGGATCCACGCGGCTCCTCGGGACGGGGCGGACGGTGAGCCGGTGGGGCGGCGGCGAACAAAATAGCGAACACCTGTGCGCCCCCTGTGCGGCGGGGTGGGCCGTCCCGTCCCGGGAGGGGTGCTCGGCGCGTCAGTGCCGCAGCGAGTAGCCCAGCAGCACCCCGGCCGACACCTCCACCGTCCCCGGCGCCAGCGCGCCGGACGGATCGCCGCCCCGGGCCGCCCGGAAGGGGGCGAAGGGCTCGGCCTCCGCGTCCTGGATGTGCAGCACCGGCCCCAGCCGTACGTCCGCCGCCTCCGCGTACACCTGCGCCCCGCGCCGCGCGGCCGCCACCGCCCGGCGCCGCGCCTCGTCGCGCAGCGCCGCCCTGTCCGGCACGTCGAACTCGACGCTGTCGATCCGGTGGGCGCCCGCGTCGACCATGTCCACGATCAACTGCTGGAGACCGTCCAGCGCCCGGCTCTCCACCGCGTACGACGCCTGGCAGCGGTAGCCCAGCAGCGTACGGCCGCCGCCGTGACCGTCGTACTCGGAGGTCAGCCCCAGCCGGGACCCCGAGACCGCCGCGTCCGGCACCCCGTGCCGGCGCAGCACCTCGCGCAGCCGCGCCACCGCCTCCCCGGCCCGCCGGAACGCCTCCTCCGGCGAGGACTCCAGCACGTCCACCGCCGGCTGGACCCGTGCCAGCCCCGGCTCCGCCCGCACCCGCCCGGTCCCGAACACGCTGATGCCCCAGGGCTCTTCGATGGCCTGTGTCATACCCGCATTGAAGCACCGGCCCGCACCCGCCGGGCCGCCTTCGGCCCCGACCGCCTGCCGTCAGGCCAGGTCCGGCACCCGGTCGCCCGGGGCGTGCCCCCTGACCCGTCCGCAGTCCGCCAGAACCCGCGTCCGCTCCGGCCCGCCGGCCGCCTCCCGCCCGTCGGCGCCGTCCGCCGCGGGGAGGGTCCGCGGGCGCGGCCGCCGGCGGTCCGCGGGCGCGGTCGGCATGCGTCGTGGGCGGCTTGCGCACCGGGCCCCGGCCGCTCCGGGCCCGGTCACGTGTCGCACTCCAGGACCGTCCGGCACAGCCCGCAGCGGGCGCGGACCCGGCCGCGCACCGGCACCCTGATCCGCTGGTGGCAGGTCGGGCAGGGGAAGGAGACCCGCAGCGGGCCGGGGCCGGGGGCCGTGAAGGCGTACGGGCCGCCCGGCACCAGACTCCCGGCGTGCGGGCCCTGGGCGCGGCGGCGGTCGTGGGCGTAGCGGCGGCGGCCCGCCCAGCCGGCCGCGGTGAGCGGCGGCTGGCGCTCGTCCCGGCGGGCTCGCTCCCGGCCCTCGACGTACGCCGTGTACGCCTGCGGACTGGTGAACCACACCGACGGGTCCTCGCCGAACAGCAGCGCCCGCTTGGCCAGCACGTACCCGAACTCCTCCGGCGTCAGATACCCCAGCTTCTGCGAGGACGCCGCGTCCTCCCGGTAGGCGTCCAGCAGCAGCCAGCCCGCGCCCAGGTACGTCGTCGCCGTGTCGGTGAGGATCTCGTTGTCCCGGGTGCCGGGGAAGGACAGGCCGAGACGGTGCAGGTACACGTGCATCACCTCGTGCGCCAGCGCCGCCCCGATGTCCCGGCGATGCGTGCGGAAGCGGTCGTTCAGCTCGATGAAGTACTCCGGGCCCGCCGCGAGTTCCACGTTCGCCGCGTGCGTCATCTCCCGGAAGGAGACGATCATCCGGGCGTCCGGCAGCCGGTAGTGCCGCACCAGCTCGTGGGCGACCCGCTGCGCGCCCAGATACAGGTCGTCGGTGTCGCAGAACGCCACGTCCGCCGGGGCCACGCTGGCCGAGAAGGTCCGGACGGTGTCGTACGACAGCCGCCGGTACAGCGCGGTGACGGCCTCGCGCACCGTCTCCAGGTGCGGGAAGCCGTGCTCGACCGGTCCGCCGTTGGCCACGCCCGACCCCCAAGACGCCTGAACCCTTCCCCTCACTGTACGAGCCCGGCCCGGTACGAGGCCGGCACCGTGCGAGTTCAGCGCCTGAGACGGTCTGCGACCGGACGGGTCCCGGTCGTAGGGTGGGCGCCCATGACCACCAGCAACACCGGTACCGGTGCCGTCGAATCCGCTGTCCGCGAGGAGCTGGCCCGGCTGCGGGACAGCATCGACAACATCGACGCGGCCGTCGTCCACATGCTCGCCGAGCGCTTCAGATGCACCCAGCAGGTCGGCCACCTCAAGGCCCGCCACCAGCTGCCGCCCGCCGATCCGGCGCGCGAGGCCAAGCAGATCGCCCGGCTGCGCACCCTCGCCGAGAGCGCCAAGCTGGACCCCGCCTTCGCGGAGAAGTTCCTGAACTTCATCATCGCCGAGGTGATCCACCACCACGAGCGCATCGCGGAGGCCGGCACGGACGGCGCCGCCCCGCGCTGACCCCCGTTCCGGGGCCCGGCACACGGGGGCGCGCGTACGGGCGTACAAGCCGTGCGCGCGCCGCCCGTGGCTCCCGCCGGGGGAGCGCGGCGGGGGCCACGCCGGAGACGGACATACTCCGCGTACCGATCCGCCTCTGTGCCCTGCCGACGGCATCAGGCAGCATGTCGTGCATGTCCGTACTGACGCGCGACGAAGCGCAGACCCGTGCCACGCTCCTCGACGTCCACCACTACGCGGTCGACCTCGACCTCACCCGTGGGGACGAGACCTTCGACTCCCGCACCGTCATCCGCTTCACCGTCCGCGCCGACGCCGGCACCGCGGACACCTTCGTCGAGGTCAAGCCCGCCGAGCTGCGCACCGTCACCCTGGACGGACACCCCCTCGACCCGGCCGCCCTGGACGAGAACCGGCTCGCGCTGAAGGACCTCGCCCCCGGCGAGCACGAGCTGCGCGTCGAGGCCGCGATGCGCTACTCCCGCACCGGCGAGGGCATGCACCGCTTCACCGACCCCGCCGACGGCGAGACGTACGTCTACACCCAGATGTTCATGGACGACGTCCAGCGCGTCTTCGCCGCCTTCGACCAGCCCGACCTCAAGGCCGTCTTCGACCTCGCCGTCACCGCCCCCGAGGGCTGGACCGTCCTCGCCAACGGCGTCACCGAACACACCGGCGACGGCCGCTGGAAGGCCGCCGCCACCCCGCCGATCTCCACCTACCTGGTCGCGGTCGCCGCCGGCCCCTGGCACACCGTGCGCACCGAGCACCGCGGCCTGCCCCTCGGCATCCACTGCCGCCGCTCGCTCGCCCCCCACCTGGACGCGGACGCCGACGAACTCTTCGAGGTCACCCGCGCCTGCTACGACCGGTACCACGAGAAGTTCACCGAGCCCTACCCCTTCGACTCCTACGACCAGGCGTTCGTTCCCGAGTTCAACGCCGGCGCGATGGAGAACCCCGGACTGGTCACCTTCCGCGACGACTTCGTCTTCCGGTCCGCCGTCACGGACACCCAGCGCCAGACCCGCGCGATGGTCATCGCCCACGAGATGGCCCACATGTGGTTCGGCGACCTCGTCACCCTGCGCTGGTGGGACGACATCTGGCTCAACGAGTCCTTCGCCGAGTACATGGGCTACCAGACCACCGCCGAGGCCACCCGCTTCACCGAGACCTGGACCGAGTTCGGCGTCACCCGCAAGCCCTGGGGGTACGACGCCGACCAGCGCCCCTCCACCCACCCGGTCGCCCCCGAGAACGTCGAGGACACCGCCTCGGCCCTCCTCAACTTCGACGGCATCTCCTACGCCAAGGGCGCCTCCGCGCTGCGCCAGCTCGTCACCTGGCTCGGCGAGAAGGACTTCCTGGCCGGCATCAACATCCACGTCGAGCGGCACAAGTTCGCCAACGCCTCCCTCGCCGACTTCATCGACTCCCTCGCCGCCGCCACCGACCGCGACGTCCACGCCTGGGCCGACGCCTGGCTGCGGACCACCGGCGTCGACACCCTCATCCCGCGCGTCACCGGCGACAACGGCGACCGCCTCCTCACCGTCGACCGCACCGGCACCCGCCCGCACCGCGTCGCCGTCGGCCTCTACGACCAGGACCTCACCGACGAGGGCCGGCTCACCCTGCGCGAACGCGTCGACCTCGACGTCCCCCAGACCGAACCCCGCCCCATCGGCAAGCGGCCCGCCCTGGTCGTCGTCAACGACGGCGACCTCGGCTACGCCAAGGTCCGCTTCGACGCCGAGTCCTTCGAGGCCCTCGGCACCGGACTGTCCGGCCTGCCCGACCCGCTGACCCGCGCCGTCGTCTGGAACGCCCTGCGCGACGCCGTCCGCGACGGCGAACTCGCCGCCGGCGCCTACCTGGACATCGCCCGCGCCCACCTCCCGCACGAGACCGACCTCGCGCTCGTCGACGGCGTCCTCGTCTTCGCCGCCGGCCAGGTCGCCGACCGCTACGTCACCCCCGAGCAGCGGCCCGCCGCGCTGGCCACCCTCGCCGACCTGTGCCGCGACCTCATCCGCCGCACCGAGGACGGCGACCACCCCGGCCTGCGCCTGATCGCCGTACGCCACCGCATCGCCACCGCCGCCCACCCCGACACCATCGCCGCCTGGCTCGCCGACGGCACCGTGCCCGGCGGGCCCGAACTCGACCCCGAGCTGCGCTGGCGCATCCTCACCCGGCTCGCCGTCCTCGGCGCCACCGACGAGGCCGCGATCGCCGCCGAACTCGCCCGCGACCCGAGCGCCACCGGCCAGGAGGGCGCCGCCCGCTGCCGCGCCGCACTGCCCGACGCCGAGGCCAAGAGCCGTGCCTGGGAGGCCATGTTCGCCTCCGACGACCTCTCCAACTACCTGTTCACCGCCACCGCCCAGGGCTTCTGGCAGCCCGAACAGGCCGACCTGGTGAGCGAGTACGTCCCGCGCTACTACCCCGAGGCCGTCGCCGTCGCCGCCCGCCGGGGCCCCGCCATCGCCGACGCCGCCGGCCGCTGGGCCTTCCCCGCCCACGCCGTCGACCCCGACAACCTCCGCCTGGGCGAACAGTGCCTGACCGAGTCCACCCCGACCCCGTCCCTCCGCCGCAAGCTGGCCGACCAACTGGACGACCTGACGCGCGCGCTACGGGTACGCGAGGCGGGGCGGGGCTGACAGGGCCGACGGGCGAGGGCATGCCGGGGTTCGACCGGGGTCGGCCCGCCGCGTCGCCCCCGGCGCGGCGGGCCGGACCCCGGGGCTCCCGCGCCCCGACGGCGCCCGCGTGGGATACCTCTTTCGGGTAGAGATCGTTGGGCTGTCCGGTCGTATTCGTCGGTGGGCGTTCAAGCTGGAGGCCCGTCGCCGAGTCCGGAGGACCGCCCGTGGGTCTGCCGCCCCTCGCCTCGGGGCCGTACGGCGCCGACGCCCTGCGGCCCCTGCTCGACACCGTGCTCGACGCGCTGTGCGCCGGGACGGCCGCCCGCGGGGGTCCGCTGCCCGCGGGCGGTCCCGACGCCGTCGCCGCCCGGGTCGCGGACGCGGCCGGCCCGGTCCTGCCCGAGCGGGGCGACCCCGAGGCGCTGCGGGTCCTGGTGACCGCCCTCGCCGAGGGCGCCGCCGACCCCGCGCACCCCCTGTGCGCCGCCCACCTCCACGGACCGCCGCTCGCCCTCGCCGCGGCCGCCGACCTCGCCGCGAGCGTCCTCAACCCCTCCCTCGACTCCTGGGACCAGGCACCCGCGGCCTCCGCGCTGGAAGCCCTCGTCACCCGCGCCCTCGCCCAGGAGACCGGCGCCGCCGACGCCGTCGTCACCACCGGCGGCACCGAGTCCAACCAGCTCGCCGTCCTGCTCGCCCGCGAACGCCACGGCGCCGGACTGCGCCTGGTCCACGGCGCCGGCGCCCACCACTCGCTGCCCCGCGCCGCCTGGCTGCTCGGCCTGCCCGAACCCGTCGTCGTCCCCGCACCCGCCGGCACCCTGGACCCCGCCGCCCTGGACGAGGCGCTCACCCAGGTCCCCGGACCACACCTCGTCGCCGCCACCGCCGGCACCACCGACGCCGGGCTCATCGACCCGCTGCCCGAGATCGCCGGCCGCTGCGCCGTCCACGGCGCCCGCCTCCACGTCGACGCGGCGTACGGCGCAGGCGCCCTCTTCAGCGCACGGCACCGTCCCAAACTCGCCGGACTCGACCGCGCCGACACCGTCGCCCTCGACCTGCACAAGCTCGGCTGGCAGCCCATCGCCGCCGGGCTCCTCACGGTCACGGACGCCGACGACCTCGCCGCCCTCCAGCACCGCGCCGACTACCTCAACGCCGACGACGACACCGACGCCGGCCTCCCCGACCTCCTCGGCCGCTCACCCCGTACCAGCCGGCGCCCCGACATCCTCAAGATCGCCGTCACCCTCAAGACGCTGGGCCGGGCCGGGCTCGGTGCCCTCGTCGACCAGGTCTGCGCACTCGCCGAGGAGTTCGCCGGCCTGGTCGAGACGCACCCCGGGTTCACCCTGCACGCCCCGCCCACCCTCAGCACGGTGCTGTTCCGGCCCGCGCACGCCACCGACGCCGCCGTCGCCGCCGTACGCCGCACCCTGCTCGCCACCGGCCGCGCCGTCCTCGGCCGGGCCCGCGCCGACGGCCGGCTCTGGCTCAAGGCGACCCTCCTCAACCCCCACGCCCGCCCCGCCGACCTGACCGCCCTGCTGACCCTCGTCGAGGGCGCCCGCACGGACGCCGCCCCGGAAGGACCCACCCCCCGATGAACGACCCCCTGGTGAACGCCCCCCTGGCCCCCGCTCCCGAAGCCCCCCACGACCTCGTGGGCGTCGGCATCGGCCCCTTCAACCTCTCCCTCGCCGCGCTCGCCGACCCGCTCACCGGCCTGCGCGCCGCCTTCTACGACCAGCGCCCCGGCTTCCGCTGGCACCCCGGCCTGCTCCTCGACGGCGCCCGCGTCCAGGTGCCGTTCCTCGCCGACCTGGTCACCCTCGCCGACCCGGCCAGCCCCTGGAGCTTCCTCAACCACCTCCGGGCCAGAGGACGCCTGTTCCCGTTCTACTTCGCCGAGCGCTTCCACATCGAGCGCGCCGAGTACGACGCCTACTGCCGCTGGGTCGCCGAGAGCCTGCCCTCCCTCCGCTTCCGCCACCAGGTCGACGCCGTCCGCTGGAACCCCGAACGCGGCCTCTTCGAGGTCGACTACACCCAACTCGACGCCGACGGAGAGGCCGAGGCCCTCGGCCGCACCCACACCCGCAACGTCGTCCTCGGCGTCGGCACCGAACCCCACGTCCCCGAACCGCTCCGCCCCCTCGCCGAGGCCCCCGGCGTCCCCGTCGTCCACGCCGCCGACTACCTCGCCCACCGCGACACCCTCCTCGCCGCCGGCCACGTCACCGTCGTCGGCACCGGGCAGTCCGGCGCGGAGATCTTCCTGGACCTGCTCCGCCACCGCCCCGCCGGCCGCGAGAAGCTGCACTGGCTCGGCCGCACCGGGGCCTTCGCGCCGATGGAGTACTCCAAGCTCGGCCTGGAGCACTTCACCCCCGACTACACGCGCTACTTCCACGCCCTGAGCGAGCCCGTCCGCGACCGCCTCGTCGCCGCCCAGTGGCAGCTGCACAAGGGCATCGACGCCGACACCACCGCCGCCATCCACGACGAGCTGTACCGCCGCACCCTCGACGGCGGCTGGCCCGACACCGTCCTCACCCCCGGCGTCCACGTCCGCACCGCCGGCCGCATCGCCACCACCCAGGTCGAACTCCACCTGGAACACGAGCAGCAGAAGACCCGTTCCCGCCTGACCACCGACGCCGTCGTCCTCGCCACCGGCCACCGCGAACGCCCCCTCGGCCGGATCCTCGCCGGCCTCGACCCCTACATGCGGCGCGACAGCGGCGAACGCCCCCGTATCGACGACCGCTTCCGCCTCGTCCTCGACGCCTCCGTCACCGGCTCCGTCTACGTCCAGAACGCCGAGACCCACACCCACGGCGTCGGCGCCCCCGACCTCGGCCTCGCCGCCTGGCGCAGCGCCACCATCCTCAACGACCTGACCGGACACGAGCCGTACCCGCTGCCCCGCCGCACCGCCTTCACCACCTTCGGCCTGAAGGACGGCAGGCCCCGGATCCCGTCCGCCCGCCGGTTCCGGGAACTCACCCCGCTGGTGGACGGGATCTGAGGCCACGTCACCACTCAGTGCCTCAGAACATCGGCGTGCCGTTCCGCGTCAGCGACCAGTCCACCGACGCGAAGTCCTCCGGGTCCAGCACCCCCTTCGCGGTCACCCACTCCGCGATCCGCGTCCGGATCTCCGTCGACTCCGACCACAGCTCCTTCGCCGACGCCACGTGCGGGAAGGCCCCGCCGCCGTTGGCCCGGTAGTTGTTCACCGCCAGCACGAACTCCTGCGCGTCGTCCAGCGGCGCACCCCCGTGGGAGAGGTTCCCGATCCGCGACCCGGCCGGCCGCGCCACGTCGATCTCGTACGTCAGCCCCGACACGTAGTCGTAGTTGTAGTCCGGCCGGCCGCCCGCGTTGGTCAGCTTCGCCACGTCCACCGGCGCACCGGCGGCCGTCTGCGCGTAGTACTCCGCCGAGTACTCCAGGTACGCCCGCACCTGCGCGCCCGTCAGCAGCTTCGCGACCAGCGTGTTGTCGTACACGTACAGGCTCGACAGGTCCCGGATCGTCACCTCCCCGGCCGGGATCTCCGAGGTCCGCGAGAACGGCGAGGCCTGCGCGAGGACCGGCAGCGCGGCGTACTCCGTACCGGCCAGCGCCGCCTTGACCACGTCCTCCTGCACCTTGGTGATCAGGTCGATGATCGGCGCGTCCTTGTACCGCGCCTCGACCGTCGTCAGCGTCTCGGTCGCCGTCCCGACCACCTGGTTGACGTACGCCACCACCTCGGCGTGCTCCTTCCCGAGCAGCCGGGTGATCCGCGGGTCGTCGGCGACCTCCGCGGAGTCCCGCAGCGACGCCTTCACCGACGCGACCTGCCAGCGGCCCCGTTCGAAGACCAGGTCGAAGTCGAAGAGGGTGAGGCGCTCGGCGAAGCACAGCGGCTCCGACAGCACGACTGTCTTCCCCGTCTTCTCGTTGACCACCTTCAGCTCCGCGATCTCCGCATGCGCGTGCCCGACGAGGATCGCGTCGATGCCCGGCACCTGCCGCGCCACGTTGGCCGCCGCGTTCTCGACGTACGGCACCTGGTCGCCGTACGAGGACGTGCCCGAGGAACCCGAGTGCGCCGAGACGATCACCACGTCCGCGCCCATCGAACGCAGCTTCGGCACCCACGTGGCCGCCTGCTCCTCCAGCCCCGGGAAGGCCAGCTTCCCCTGCACGTACGCCTTGTCCCAGATCGCGATCCCCGGGTTGGTCAGCCCCAGCACCGCCACCTTCACCGGCGGCGCGCCCTTCACCCGGAAGGTCTTCATGAGATACGGCGGGAAGGCGGGCTTCAGCGTCTTCGCGTCCACGGCGTTCGCGCCGAGCAGCGGGAAGTCGCACTGCGACTCGAACTTCCGGAGCGTGTCGATGCCGTAGTTGAACTCGTGGTTGCCGAGCGCCACCGCGTCGTAGCCGATGGCGTTCATCGCCTGCGCCATCGGGTGCACCGGACCGCCCTTGGCGGTGATCGGGTCGACCTTCGCGTAGTAGTACGTCAGCGGGGTGCCCTGGATGGTGTCGCCCGCGTCCAGCAGCAGCGTGTTCTGGCGGCCCTTCTCCTCGCGCACCTGGTCCACCAGCGTGGAGATCCGGGCCAGGCCCTGGGCGTTGCCCGCCGCGTCGGTGTACTCGGCGTCCTTGTAGTAGTCCCAGTTGAAGACGTGTCCGTGCAGATCGGTGGTGCCGAGGACGGTCAGCGCGTACCGCTTCGGCTTCTTGGGACCCCGGTGCGCGGGCGCCGCCGCCTCGGCCGCCGGAGCAGCCGCCGCACCGGCCAGCGCGACCCCCGCCCCCGTCACGGCGGACCTGCTCAGGAACTTGCGGCGGTTCAACGGCATGGCTGATCTCCTCGCGCGTCGCATCGGGACAACGCGCGTAGATTCTGTCCTGAACATGCCCTCTGTCAAGGGGGTGAGGGGCGGGTGGCGGGCAGTTCGAATGCTCATAGGAGCGGCGCCATGCACCATTCAACGCTTGTCAATAACCCTTTACTCAAAGGTTGTTGAGTAGTCATGCGTGGCCAATTCGCTACTCGGCGGTAAGTCATAGGCTCGACCCATGCGCCGAGCAAAGATCGTCTGCACCCTGGGGCCCGCCACCGACTCGTACGACCAGATCAAGGGCCTGGTCGACGCCGGAATGGACATCGCCCGTTTCAATTTCAGCCACGGCACCCACGCCGAACACGAGGAGCGCTATCACCGGGTGCGCGAGGCGTCCGACGAGACGGGCCGCAGCGTCGGCGCCCTCGCCGACCTACAGGGTCCGAAGATCCGCCTCGGCCACTTCGGTGAGGGGCCCGTACTGCTCGAACGCGGCGACACCTTCACCATCACCGTCGAGGAGGGCGTCGAGGGCGACCGCCACCTGTGCGGCACCACCTACGCCGGCCTCGCCGAGGACGTCACCCCCGGCGAGCGCGTCCTCGTCGACGACGGCAAGGTCTGCCTGGAGGTCACCGGCGTCGACGGCCTCCGGGTGCGCACCAAGGTGATCGAGGGCGGCATGGTCTCCGACCACAAGGGCCTCAACCTGCCCGGCGTCTCGGTCTCCGTGCCCGCCCTGTCCAAGAAGGACGAGGACGACCTGCGCTGGGCCCTGCGGGCCGGCTTCGACGTCGTCGCGCTCTCCTTCGTGCGCAGCGGGCGGGACGTCCTCGACGTGCACCGCATCATGGACGAGGAGGGGCGCCGCCTCCCGGTCATCGCCAAGGTCGAGAAGCCGCAGGCCGTGGAGAACATCGAGGACATCGTCGCGGCCTTCGACGGCATCATGGTCGCCCGCGGCGACCTCGGCGTCGAGATGCCCCTGGAGCAGGTCCCGATCGTCCAGAAGCGCGCGATCAAGCTGGCCAAGCGCAACGCCAAGCCGGTCATCGTCGCCACCCAGATGCTCGACTCGATGATCGACAACGCCCGCCCGACCCGCGCCGAGGCCTCCGACGTCGCCAACGCGGTCATCGACGGCACGGACGCGGTGATGCTGTCCGGCGAGACCAGCGTCGGCAAGCACGCCACCGACACGGTGCGCACGATGGCCCGGATCGTCGAGGCGGCCGAGGAGGACATCCTCGCCAAGGGGCTGCCCCCGCTGACCGAGCGCAACAAGCCCCGCACCCAGGGCGGCGCGGTCGCCCGCGCGGCGGCGGAGATCGGCGACTTCCTCGGCGCGAAGTACCTGGTCGCCTTCACCCAGTCCGGCGACACCGTCCGCCGCCTCTCCCGCTACCGCTCCCCGATCCCCCTGCTCGCCTTCACCCCCGAACCGGCGACCCGCTCCCAACTGAGCCTCACCTGGGGGGTGGAGACCTTCCTCGGCCCGCACGTCGACTCGACGGACGCGATGGTCGACCAGGTCGACGAACTCCTCACCCGCTACGGCCGCTGCGAGAAGGGCGACGTGGTCGTCATCACGGCCGGCTCCCCGCCGGGGGTGTCGGGAACGACGAACCTGGTGCGGGTCCATCACATCGGGGAGGACGACAGCCCGAAGTAGGCGGTCGGTACCCGGGCCCGGCAGGGGCGTCCATGAGGCCGCGGAGGCTTTGCGGGCCGCGGAGATGTTGCCGGGCGTTCCGTTGCCTGTGTAGCGCGAGACGCCCGTCCCCCGGGCTCGCCTACGTGCGCTCACGTCCTACGTACGGACCACTGCGTGAGATGGAAAGGTGCGACGCGCAGCAATAAGCGGATGTTCACGACGACGTGAGCATCCGCTTTCTGGGTGCGACCTTGGAAACCAAGGAAAAGTGCCCCGGGTCGGACTCGAACCGACACTGTATGGGTTTTGAATCCATTGCCTGCTGCCAATTGGGCTACCGGGGCCCGCGGAATCAAAGGTTTCCCCCGACCCTCCGCGCGTCCACCTTACCGCAGCTAGGTAGGCTCTTGTCAGCAGTACCCCTGCCCCGAACGAGGAGCTCACGTGACCGCCCCCGAGTCGCCCCAGCACGCCGATGTGACCGACGACGACAAGTCGCACGTGCCGCCGCTGACGACCCGTGTCGTCATCGCCGAGGACGAGGCGCTCATCCGGCTGGACCTCAAAGAGATGCTGGAGGAGGAGGGGTACTCCGTCGTCGGCGAGGCCGGTGACGGCGAGCAGGCGGTGGAGCTGGCCCGGGAGCACCGGCCTGACCTCGTCATCCTCGACGTGAAGATGCCCAAGCTCGACGGCATCTCCGCGGCCGAGAAGATCGCCGAGGAGGGCATCGCGCCGGTGCTGATGCTGACCGCGTTCTCGCAGCGCGACCTGGTGGAGCGGGCGCGGGACGCCGGGGCGATGGCGTACCTGGTGAAGCCGTTCAGCAAGAGCGACGTCGTCCCGGCGATCGAGATGGCCGTCTCGCGGTTCACGGAGCTGAAGACGCTGGAGAAGGAGGTCGCCGACCTCAGCCAGCGCCTGGAGACCCGGAAGCTGGTGGACCGCGCGAAGTCGGTTCTCCAGACGGAGTACGGCCTGACCGAGCCGGCCGCCTTCCGGTGGATCCAGAAGACCTCGATGGACCGGCGCATGTCGATGCAGCAGGTGGCCGAGGCGGTCATCCAGGACGCCGAGGAGAAGAAGGCGGCCAAGGACTGACGCCTGCCGCCTGACGCCCCGCGCTTCGTGAGGCCCGTGTTCCCCGTGCGGCGGGGGGCGCGGGCCTCTTCGTGTCGTCCACACGTTCCCTGCACAGAACCGTGCGGCTCGTGGGACGCGTCCTGTTCTAGGGTGCCGCCCAGGCGCGCATCGGCACCGACGACGGGGAGGCGCTGTGGTGGAGCAGGGGGATGCGGCACTGGCGGCGCGGATCGCGGCGCGGCGGGCCGGGGTCGGGGATCCGCGGGCGCTGGTGGGCGAGATGCGGAGATCGACGCTGCTGGTGCCGCTGGCCGACGGCGGTCTGTGGAGTGCGTGGTCGGGCGGGGTGCGGTGGGTCTGCGCCTTCACCGGCGAGGCGGCGCTGGCGCGGTTCGCCCTGCTCCACACGCCGGGGGACCGGTCCGTGGAGTACGCGGCGCTGCTGGGCGCCCGGATCGTGGACGAGATCGTGCCGTCGCTGGGTGAGCCGGCGGGGCTCGCGGTGGACGTCGCGACGGAGGACGGGGCGATGTTCTTCCCGCCGGTCGCGGGCATCGTGCCGGACGGGGCCGCGCTGGACGCGGACGAGGGGGTGCGGGTGTGAGCGGGGACGGGGCGGACCTGCAGTTCGACAAGGCGGCGGTCGCGAAGTTCACCCAGGGGCTGGGCGGCACGATCGACCAGCTCGGGGAGATCGGTGACTCCACCGGCTCGCTGATGGGCAAGGGCTTCTCCGGGCTGGCGATGACGGGGATGGAGGCCGGACACCACGGTCTGTCGACGGACTTCGAGGACTTCTGCGAGCGCTGGGAGTGGGGTGTGCGGGCCCTGGTCCACGACGCGAGTGAGATCGCGAACCGCCTGGGGCTGGCCGCGGGCACCCAGTGGGAGCACGACCAGTACGTCGAGGGGGCGCTGAAGGTCGGGGTGAACTCGGTGATGGGCGGTGACCCGCACGCCTCCGAGGAGGAGATCACCCGGCAGGGCTGGGGGGATGTGTTCACGCCGGACGCTCTGGACCCGGACTGGAGTCCGGAGTCGTTCGAGCAGGCCGGGCAGGACATCACGCAGACGTGGAAGGACACCGGGCGCACGGTGCTGACCGAGGGGGAGGGCGGGCGCCGGGCTGACCTGCTCAACCAGGCGCTCGGGATCTCGGACGGGCAGTTCGACCGGGCGCTGGACGAAACGTTCGGGCCGTCGCCGGAGGAACGCGCGCAGCAGGAGCCGCGGCAGCCGCAGCAGGGTGAGTTCGGGGGAAACTGAGCGTGGGTATAGGCGGCTTCATCGGCGACATCACGCCGGACTCGGTGGAGAACGCGGTCGAGGGCGGTGTCGAGTGGGTCGGCAACCGGGTCGAGGACGCGGGGAACTGGACGGCGGACCGGCTGGACGACGTCGGCTGGGAGTCCGGTGCGGACTGGGTGCGGGAGCAGTCCCGTTCGGTGGCGAACCGGATGGGTGCCGAGGTCGACGAGCTGGACCTCGGGCAGACCGAGGACAGGACGAAGCTGGTCTACGGCAGCGCGTCGAAGATCCGGTCGACCGCCGAGCGGCTGCGTGCGTTCCGGTCGTCGTTCGACGACGTGGGGGAGGGGCTCAAGGGCCTGGACTCCTCGGAGTTGAAGGGTGAGGCGGCCGAGGCGCTGCGGAAGGTGGTGGGCGCCCAGCCGCCGAAGTGGTTCAAGGGCGCCGACGCGTGCGAGGAGGCGGCCGGCGCGCTGGAGGCGTTCGCGGAGACGGTGACGTGGGCGCAGGGGAGGGCGCAGACGGCGATCGACAAGTGGAAGGAGGGCACCAAGGCGTCGGAGGACGCCGCGGACGCCCACCGCAGGAAGATCGACGACTACAACAAGGCGGTCGAGCGGTACAACGCGCAGGCCCCGGACAAGCGGGATCCGTCCACGCTGCCGCCGTGTCCGGCGCCGACGTTCGACGATCCCGGCAAGAAGCTGATGCAGGACGCGCAGGATCTGCTGGCGGAGGCGCGCAAGCAGCGCAACACCGCCGCGGAGACGGCGCGCGGCGCGGTCCGGGCGGCGCGTGACAAGGCGCCGGAGAAACCGTCGTACGCGGATCAGGTGGGTGACGGTCTGCAGGAGATGCAGATCCTGAAGGATCACGTCGGCGGCGGGATCATCAAGGGCTCCGCGGGGATCGTGAATTTCGTCCGTGGTGTCAATCCGCTGGACCCGTACAACATCACGCACCCGGCCGAGTACGCGACCTCGCTCAACAGCCTGGCCGCGGGACTGGTGGTGGCGGCCAACGACCCCGTCGGCACGGGCCGGCAGATGGTCGGCGACTTCATGAAGGACCCGGCCGAGGGGTTCGGGCGGCTGATACCGGACCTGGCGCTGACCGCGGCGACCGGGGGCGGCGGTGCCGCCGTCAAGGGGGTGCGGATCGCCGAGGAGGCGGCGGACGCGGCGCGGGTGCGCCGGCTGGTGGACGACGCGCCGGAGGGTACGCACAACCGTCCCGACGGGGAACGCACCACGGAGGGTACGGACCCGGTGGACCTGGCGTCGGGACGGATGTTCCTGTCCCAGACGGACGTGCTGATTCCCGGCATCCTGCCGCTGGTGTTCACCCGCCGCACCGAGTCGGGCTGCACGGCCGGCCGGTTCCTCGGCGTGTCCTGGACGTCCACGGTCGACGAGCGCCTCCTGGCCGATCCGGTCGGCGTCGTCCACGTCACCGCCGACGGCCTCCTCGTCACGTACCCGCACCCGGTGCCCGGCGCCCCGACCCGCCCGGAGTCCGGCACGGGACGGACGCTGCTGGCGCGGGAGCCCGACGGCGACTACACCGTCACCGACCCCGACAGCGGCCTCGTGCGCCGCTTCACCGCCCCGGTGGGCGCGGAGCCCGGCGGCGACGGCACCTGCTGGCTTTCACGCGTCACCGAGCGCAACGGTCACACGGTCGACGTCGACCGCGCGGAGGACGGGCTGCCGCTGGCGCTGGTCCACTCGGCGGGCCACGAGGTGCGGATGACGTGCGTGGACGGCCGGGTCACGGGGCTGTCGCTCGTGGGGGCGGACGGCACCGGCCGGCCCCTGATGTCGTTCGGCTACGAGGACGGCGATCTGACGGCCGTCACCAAGCCGTCCGGCGCCACGACCGCGTTCGTCTACGACGACCGCCGCCGCGTCACCGCCTGGATCGATTCGAACGGCAGCCGTTACGACTACGCGTACGACGACCGCGACCGCGTCGTCGCCGAGGGCGGCGAGGCGGGGCACGTCCAGCTCACCCTCGCCTACACGGAGCCGGACCCGGTGACCGGGCAGCGCACGACGGCGCTGACCACGGCGGACGGGGCCGTCACCCGCCATCTGATCGGCCGCGGCTGCCGTGTCCTGGCCACCACCGATCCGCTGGGGAACACCACGCGGTTCACGTACGACGCGCGGGGCGGCCTGCTCAGTCGTACGGACGCGCTGGGACGCACGACCGCGTACGGGCACGACGCGTACGGGCGGCTCGTCACCGTCACGCACGCGGACGGCGGCGAGCTGCGGGCGGAGCGCGGTCCGCTCGGCCTGCCGACCGTGCTGCGCGGTCCGGACGGTGCGCACTGGCGCCAGGAGTTCGACGAGCGGGGCAATCGCGTCGCGGTCACCGATCCGGCGGGACGGACCACCCGGTGGTCCTACGACGACGCCGGCCGTCCGACGTCCGTCGTCGACGCGCTCGGTGCCGTCACGAGGGTGCGGTGCGATGCCGCCGGGCTCCCGGTGGAGGTCACGGACCCGGGCGGCGGGGTGACCCGGTTGGAGCGCGATGCGCTGGGCCGAGCGGTCCGGATCACCGATCCGGCGGGCGGGGTGACCCGGCTCGTCCGGAGCGTGGACGGCGCGCTCGAGCGGCGGGTCGGTCCGGACGGTTCCGTGGAGTCGTGGACGTATGACGGAGAAGGGAACTGCCTGACGCACCGCGACGCCGCCGGCGGGGTGTCACGGTACGAGTACACGCACTTCGACCTCGTCACCTCCCGTACCCGCCCGGACGGTTCGCGTCTCGAGTTCGAGTACGACGCGGGCCTGCGGCTGACCCGGGTCGTCGACCCGGGGGGCCTGGTCTGGAGCTACGAGTACGACCGGGCGGGCCGGCCGGTCGCCGAGACGGATTTCGACGGGCGGAGGGTCGTCTACCGTCTGGACGCGGCCGGGCAGCTCACGGCGCGTACCGACCACGGCGGCACCACCGTCTCGTACGCGCACGACGAACGCGGCCGTGTGGTCCGCAAGGAGGCCGCCGGCCGGGTCACCGCCTACGCCTACGACGGTGCCGGGCGTCTCGTCCACGCGCACGGTCCCGACGGCGAGCTGATCCGCCGCTACGACAGGGCGGGCCGGCTGAGGACCGAGCTGGTCGACGGCCGCGCCGTCGACTACGCCTACGACGCCCTGGGCCGAAGGACCCGCCGGGTCACGCCCACCGGTCAGGTCACCGCCTATGAGTACGACGCCGCGGGCCGGCCCACCCGGATGCTCGCCGGAAGCCGTGCGATCACCTTCACCCACGACGCGGCGGGCCGGGAGCTGACACGCGCGTTCGGGGACGCCCTCGTCCTCGCCTCCGCCTGGGACGAGGCCGGCCGGCTGACCGCGCAGCAGCTCGCGACCGGGAACCGGACGCTGAACTCACGCACGTACGGCTACCGTGCCGACGGCCACCTCACCGAAGTGTCCGACGGGTTGTCGGGTGTGCGCGCCTTCGACCTGGACCCGGTCGGGCGGGTGACGGCTGTCCGTGCCGGAGGATGGACCGAGCGGTACGTCTACGACGCCTCCGGGAACCAGACCGAGGCGGTCTGGCCGGCGTCGCACCCGGGCCACGAGGCCACGGGGCCCCGGGCCTACACGGGCACCTCCCTGTCACGGGCGGGCGGCGTCCGCCTCGAGTACGACGCCGTCGGCCGCGTGGTGCTGCGGCAGAGGACCCGGCTCTCCCGCAAGCCCGACACGTGGCGCTACGTGTGGGACGCCGAGGACCGCATCGTCGGCGTGACCACTCCCGACGGCACCCGCTGGCGTTATCGCCACGACCCGCTGGGCCGTCGCACCGCCAAGGAACGTCTCGCCGGTGACGGGGGGACGGTCGTCGAGGAGGTGAGGTTCACCTGGGACGGCACCACGCTGTGCGAACAGGTCACGGTCTGCGCCGACCTGCCCCACCCGGTGGCGCTGACCTGGGACCACCGCGGCATCGTGCCGCTCGCCCAGACGGAGCGCCTCCTCACCGCGGACGCCGGGCAGGACGAGATCGACGGGCGTTTCTTCGCCGTGGTCACGGATCTGATCGGTGCGCCCACCGAACTGGTCGACGAGTCGGGTGACATCGCCTGGCGCACCCGCAGCACGCTGTGGGGGACGACCGCCTGGAACCGCTCCAGCACCGCCTACACCCCGCTGCGCTTCCCGGGGCAGTACTACGACCCGGAGACCGGCCTCCACTACAACCTGTTCCGCCACTACGACCCGCGGACCGGCCGCTACACCTCTCCCGACCCGCTGGGACTGGCACCGGCACCGAACCCGGTCGCCTACGTGCACAACCCGCACACGGTCAGCGACCCGCTCGGTCTGTCGCCCTACAAGGACGGCGAGGGGCCGACGATCGGCGAGTACACCTCCAAGGGCGAGGGGCAGGACCTCAAGCGGTCGGCCAGGGTCGGTGACGACGAATGGCACTTCAACACCGGTCACGGCTACGACCGTGCCCACACCGGCCCGGGAGGAGTCCAGAACGACCTGCGGACCACCGGCCTGAGTCCCGACCGGATCGAGCAGGCGATCGTGTCCGACGTGTACCGGTACATGGACGGCGGCGGCGCCGTGCCCAAGCCGGGGCCCGGGTTCACGGGGCCGTTGGAACGGTCGGCGCAGATCGACGGGCACGATGTCGGATACCGCGTCATCCAGCGGCCGGACGGGGCCTATCAACTGTCCACGTACTGGCTGAACTGACCGGCGGCGGGCCGGTGCTAGGGTCTGCCCAGCCTGTGGACAAGACGGTTGGTGAGAAGGAAGAGATGGCTGATCTGACGCCCGTGGCCAGGAGCCTCGGCAGGGCCCTGGACGAGGCCGGGGCCGGGAGCCGGGAGGTCCGGGACGCCGTACGGGAGTTCGTCGAGGCGGTGACGTTCGCGGGTGCGGACGAGATCCGGGCGATGCTGCGGGAGGTGCTCGCCGAGGACTGGATGGCGCTGCCGCCGTGGGCCCGCAACCTGGCCTGGCGGCTGGCCTGCCTCCAGCGGCCGGACGACGCGGGGCTGTTGCGGGAGGCCGCCGCCGACCTGTTGTGCTTCGGCCCCGACTGGGACGAGGAGGCGGCGGATCTCCAGCGGCGCGCGGCGGAGCTGGAGCAGTAGTCCGACCCGTCGAGCCGGGAGCCGGTGGCGGCCGCACGCGCGCGAAGGCCGCCACCCCGGCGCGGTGGCGGCCTTCGCGTGTGGCGGGTGCTTCCCCCTCAGTCCTCGCCGAGGTACGCCTTGCGGACCGACTCGTCGTGGAGGAGGTCCTGGCCGCTGCCGGACAGGACGATGTTGCCGACCTCCATGACGTGGCCGTGGTCGGCCAGGGACAGGGCCGCCTGGGCGTTCTGCTCGACCAGCAGGATCGTGGTGCCCTGCGACTTCAGCTCCGAGATCGTCGCCATGATCTTCTGCATCATGATCGGCGAGAGGCCCATCGAGGGCTCGTCCAGCATGAGCAGCTTCGGCTGGGACATCAGGGCGCGGCCCATCGCGAGCATCTGCTGCTCACCGCCCGAGAGGGTGCCGGCGGCCTGCTTGCGGCGCTCGCCCAGGATCGGGAAGAGGTCGTAGGCGCGCTGGATGTCCTTCGCGATGCCCGGCTTGTCGCTGCGCAGGAAGGCGCCGAGGCGCAGGTTGTCCTCGATCGTCATGCGCGGGAAGATGTGCCGCCCCTCGGGGGAGTGGGCGAGCCCCAGGGAGACGATCTGGTGGGCGGGCACCTTCTTGAGCGACTTGCCGCCGAACCTGATCTGGCCGCCGACGGGCTTGAGGAGCCCCGACAGGGTGCGCAGGGTGGTGGTCTTGCCGGCGCCGTTGGTGCCGATGAGGGTGACCACCTCGCCGGCCTCGACCGTGAAGGAGATGCCCTTGACGGCCTCGATCTTGCCGTAGGCGACGCGGAGGTCCTCGACCTCGAGCAGTGCGGTCATCGGTCGTTCTCCTTGCCGGCCGCGGTGTCCGTGGTCGTGTCGGGCCCGGCGTCGGTGGGTGCGGGTGCGGACGGTGCCGTGTCGGCCGGTGCCGTACCGGCGTCGGCCGTGCCGGTGCCCTGGGCCGCCTGTGCCGCCTCCGCGGCCTCCACCTCGGCCGCCTCCGCCGCGCCGGGGTCGTTGTCGAGGGGCTCGCCGAGGTAGGCGGCGATGACCCGTTCGTCGCCCTGGACGGTCGCGCTGTCGCCCTCGACGAGCTTCTGACCCTGCACGAGGACGGCGACGCGGTCGCAGAGGTTGAAGATGAACCGCATGTCGTGCTCGATGACGAGGACGGCGATGCCCTGGTCCCGGATGGCGAAGACGAGTTCCTCGGTGGCCCGCGTCTCCTGCGGGTTCATGCCCGCCGTCGGCTCGTCCAGGAGCAGCAGCCCCGGCTCGCTGGCCAGCGCGCGGGCGATCTCCAGCTTGCGCTGCTCGCCGTAGGGCAGGTTCCGCGCGAGGTGGTCGGCCTTGCTCGCGAGGCCCACGAACTCCAGCAGTTCCTGGGCGCGTGCGCGGGAGGCGGCCTCCGCCTTGTGGAAGCCGGGGCCGCGCAGGACGGCCGACCAGAAGCCCTCCTTGGTGCGGGTGTGGCGCCCGACGAGGACGTTCTCCAGCACCGTCATGTTGGCGAACAGGCGGATGTTCTGGAAGGTACGCGCGATACCGGCGGCGGTCACCTTGAAGGACTTGGCAGGCAGCACCTTGTCCTTGTAGCGGACCTCGCCCTCGGTCGGGATGTAGAGGCCGGTCAGGCAGTTGAAGAAGGTCGTCTTGCCGGCGCCGTTGGGCCCGATCAGGCCGACGATCTCCCCGCTGTTGACGGTCAGGTCGACGCCGCCTACGGCGGTCAGTCCGCCGAAACGCATGGTCACGCCGCGCGCGTCGAGGACCGGGGTGCCGGGGGCCGAGGGGGCCGGGGCGGCGTCCTTGGTGGTGGTGTCGGTGGTCATGGTGGTCAGGCCCCTGTCTTGCTCAGGACGGTGGGCGCTTCGGCCTCTTCGTGGAACTCCAGCCGGCGGCGGCGGTTGGCGATGAGGCCCTCCGGGCGGAACCGCATCAGCAGGACGAGCGCGAGTCCGAAGGCGAGCAGCTGGTAGTCGCCGAGGAACTGGAGCTTGTTGGGGATCAGGAAGAGCAGGGCGGCACCGATGAGCGGACCGGCGATGGTGCCCATGCCGCCGAGGACGACCGCGGCGAGCAGGAAGGCCGAGTTGGGCGGGGTGGTACCGGCGAAGAGGTACTGCTCCGGCGTCACCGTGTAGGTCACGTGCGCCTGCACGGTGCCCGCGAGGCCCGCCAGCGTGGCGCCGACGGCGAAGGCGATCAGCTTGACCCGGAAGCCGTTGATACCCATCGCGAGCGCGGCGGTCTCGTCCTCGCGGATGGCGACCCAGGCGCGGCCGATGCGGGAGTCCCCGCTGCGCCGGAAGACGAGCACGACGACCGCCGTGATGACGAGCATCAGGAAGAAGTAGTTGGCGAACCGGCCGATGGTGAACCCGCCGATGTCGTGCTGGATGCCGAGGTCGAAGCCGAGGATGTTCAGGTCGGGGATGGACGAGATGCCGTTGGAGCCGTTGGTGACGTCCGGACCGGAGGTGCCGTCCAGGTTGTTGGCGGTGATGCGGAAGATCTCACCGAAGCCGAGGGTCACGATGGCCAGGTAGTCGCCGCGCAGCCGCAGGGTCGGCGCGCCGATGAGGACACCGAAGACCAGCGAGGCGGCGGCGCCGACGAGGACGGCGGCCCAGAAGGGGAAGTGCACGTCGAACGGGGAGCTGGGCGAGCCCGAGACCAGGGACGCGGCGTACGCGCCGACGCCGAGGAAGGCGACGTAACCGAGGTCGAGCAGGCCGGCGAGGCCGACGACGATGTTCAGACCGAGGGCGACCGTGGCGAAGATGAGGATGTAGACGCCGAGCGTGGCGTACTGGTCGTCGGTCTGGGTGAAGGGGAAGCAGGCCGCCGCGACGAACGCGCCGCACACCGTGATGTTCTGGTGCCGGGCGGTGATCTCGGTGACCCGGCCGACCAGCCCGGACGCGTTGAGCGCGGCGAAGCCGAACCCGGTGATGATCAGGAAGCCGACGAAGAGCTCGTCGTACTCGGTGCCGATGCCGTAGGTGAAGACGAGCAGCGCGACCGCGAGGACGGCGACGATGACCAGGATCTCGGCGTACGAGGGCAGCGGGCGCGACGCGCGGCGCGGGCCGGCGGCGAAGGCGGCCCGGACGGTCTGCCAGTTCTGCGCGCCGGTGTGCTTGAACCGCTCCCAGCCGGTGTCGTCCGGGTCGAACGGGTCCGGCTCGGGGTGCGGGAACGGCAGGGCGAGCGCGCCGAGCAGGGCGATCAGGGTGGCGGCCGCCGCGACGTAGGCGCCGGGCTCCAGGTTCACCACGCCGCCGAGCTGGGCGCTGATCGCGATGACCGTGTACCAGGCGGTGGCGAAGGTGGCGAGCGCGGCGAACCGGAGGCCCGGGGCGGCGCCCGCGGGGGCGAGCCAGCCGAGGCCCTTGACGCCGTAGGAGGCGAGGCCGAACAGGGCGGTGAGGGCGCCGCCGATCAGCACGAGGACCTGGAGGCCGCCCGGGTAGCCGTAGACGGTGAGGTCACCGGGGAACTCGGCGGTCCAGGTCCAGGCCATGAACGTGGAGACGACGGCGAGCAGTCCGCCGCCGGTGGCGAGGGCGCGGCCGAGGTGCGGGGGGATGCCGATGAGGCCGGCGGCGTCGCGCGGGTCGGGGGCGCCGGTGGTCTTCGGAGCGGTGGTCTGTGTGGTCATCGGTGTCACGCCCTGTCCGCAACGCGTTCGCCGAGCAGGCCCTGTGGCCTGAACAGCAGCACGAGGATGAGGAGGATGAACGCCCAGACGTCGGCCCAGGACTGGCTGCCGAACTTGTCCAGGCCGGGGATGTCGGCGATGTAGGCGGTGGCCAGCGTCTCGGCGACACCGAGGACGACACCGCCGATCATGGCGCCGTAGATGTTGCCGATACCGCCGAGGACGGCCGCGGTGAAGGCCTTCAGACCGAGGATGAAGCCCATCTTGAAGTCGATCTGGCCGTACTTGAGGCCGTTGGCCACGGCTCCGACGGCGGCGAAGACGGCGCCGAGGGCGAAGGCGATCACGATGATGCGGTCCGTGTTGACGCCCATCAGCTTGGCCGTGTCCGGGTCCTGCGCGGTGGCCTGCATGCCGCGTCCGGTGCGGGTGCGCATCACGAAGTAGGCGAGGAAGGCCATGCTCAGCGGGGCGGCGATCAGCAGGAAGATGTCGCCGGTCTGGAGGGTGGCGTTGCCGATGTGGAAGGGCCCGCCCTCGATCTGGGGGAAGGGGAGCTTCGACTTGGCGTTCGGGTACAGCGCCCACACCGCCTGCTGGAGGGCGAGGGAGAGACCGATGGCCGTGATGAGCGGCGCGAGGCGGGGCGCGCCGCGCAACGGCCGGTAGGCGAAGCGTTCCGCCCCGATGGCGACGGCGACGGAGACCACCACGGCGCCGATCAGCATCAGGGGGAGGGCGACCCACATGGAGGTGCCGTCGGGCAAGACGTACAGATGGACGGTGAGCGCCCCGAAGGCGCCGACCATGAAGATCTCGCCGTGGGCGAAGTTGATGAGCTGGACGATGCCATAGACCATCGTGTAGCCGATGGCGACGAGCCCGTACATGGATCCCAGTAGCAGGCCGTTGACCAGCTGCTGCGGCAGTTCGTTCACCGCATGTCCTCCGAGACTTTCGGATAATCGACGGATGTGGCCGGATGCGAGTGCGCGCGGGGCGCCTGTGGAACAGCGCCCCGCGCGGCTCGTGGGCTGTGGTGCGGGTGGGGTGGGGTCAGCCGGTGTAGGTACCGGACTTCACGGACGCCCAGGCACCGTTCTCGACGGCGTACACGGTGAGCTGCTTGTTGGTCGCGTCACCGAACTCGTCGAAGGAGACCTTGCCGGTCACACCGTCGAAGGAGACGCCCTGCATGGCGTCCACGACCTTGGCGCGTGCGTCGTCGGGGAGCTTTCCGCCGTTGTCCTCGACGACCTTCTTCACGGCCTCGATGATCGCCCAGCCGGAGTCGTAGGAGTAGCCGCCGTACGCCTCGTAGGCGTCCTTGTATCCGGCGGACTTGTAGTTGGCGACGAACTCCTTGGCGGAGGGGAGCTCCTCGACCGGCGCGCCGACCGAGGTCGCGAGGTCGCCGGTGCCGCTGGCGCCGGACAGCTTGATGAAGTCGGCGCTGTAGATGCCGTCGCCGCCGACCAGCGGGATCTTGGCGCCCGCTTCCTTGATCTGCTTGCTCAGCGGGCCGGCCTGCGGGTACTCGCCGCCGTAGTAGACGACGTCGGCGCCGGAGTTCTTGACCTTGGTGGCGACCGCGTTGAAGTCCTTGGTGTCCGGGTTGATGTGCTCGGTGCCGACCACCTGGCCGCCGAGCTTCTTGAACTCCGCGGTGAAGGTGGCGGCGAGGCCGGCGCCGTAGGTCTTCTTGTCGTCGATGACGAAGACCTTGCGCTTCTTGGAGTCGTTGTAGACGTACTGCGCGGCGAACGGGCCCTGGACGGCGTCCGTGGTCGCGGTACGGAAGTACGACTTGTACGTCCGGACCTTCTTGGTCTGCCAGTCCACGCCCTGGGTGAGCGCCGGGTTGGTGTTGGCCGGGGAGACCTCGACCAGCTTGGCCGTGTCGAAGACCTTCTGCATCGACTCGCCGACGGAGGAGTTCAGCGGGCCCACGACGCCGAGCACGTCCTCGTCGGCGACGAGCTGGGTGGCGTTCTGCTGGCCGACCGAGGGCTGGCCCTGGTCGTCGAGGGCCTTTATCTCGAACGTGACGCCCTTGACGTACTCGTCCTTGTTGGCCGTCTTCGCGGCCAGGTCCACCGAGTTCTTGATGCCGAGGCCCAGTGCGGACAGGTCGCCGGTCAGCGGGGCGTCGACGCCGATGACGACGGTGGTGCTGCTGCCGCCGCCGTTGCCGGAGTCCGAGCCGCCGTCGTCGTCGCGCGAACCGCAGGCGGTGAGGGTGAGCGCCCCCGCCGCCAGAGCGGCGGTGATGGCGATGAGCGAACGTTGACGCACGATCAGTCCTTTCCCTGGCGCAGCCGCTTCCCCGTGGAGACGGCCGAGTCGAAACGCTGGGCCGAAGTGACAATCCGACGGCGCGGTGACTGGCCGTGACTCTAGGCGTGTGCGGGGAACGTGGAGGAGGGTCTGACACATGCTGTGACGCTCTTGTTATGACACGGGGTAATGCAGAGCGGTACTGGTTGGGAAGAAGGGCGGAATTCAGGCCGATTCGCCCTGTCCGCATGCTGAGAACCCGCAGGACCGGCCCCACCTGTTCAGGCGTCTGGGATGTTTTGGTGATTACGCGGAATCGTTGCCGCAGGCGACCCCAATGGCCTCGGAGAGGTCCTTCGCATAGCGCGCGCCGAGGATGAAACTGTGCGCTTGTATTGCGCGCGTATTACGCAGTGTTACGTCAAGGAATGGGAATCCGGGGTTCCGGGGCGCTTTATCGCAATCTGTCACTCGTAGGGTGACAATGATCTTGCGGTCGGAATGCCGCTTTGTCTGGAAAGGGGCGGCAGGTGCGGAGGTCACCGCGAGCCCGGGGGAGGGCTGGCCGATTCTCGTCACCGTCACGGGCGGCCCCGCCCGCACCCTCAGCACGACGGCGAAGCGGAAGCCGTCGACCGGGGTGCGCCGGGGCTCGGCCACGGGGGCCGCGTAGACGAGGTGCACGGCCTGGGCGGGGTACGGGGGCGGGGGAGCGGGTGGCCGATCCGGCCGGCTCGCGTACAGGTGGGCGGCGCCGGCGGCGAGGGCGGTGAGGGCGGCGGCGGCCCCGAGGGCGGCTCTGCGGCGAGGAGTGACGCGGCGCCCTGTGCGCCGGGAGTGCGGCGGGGGCTCCCAGGGGTGGGTGGTGTCGGCGTCGGCTTCCACGGGGCCGATGGCGTTCATCGGGGGCGGGGGGCCTGACCGCCGAGCCGCTGTGCCCACTCCCGTTCCCGGTCTCGTTCCCCGTCTCGTTCCGGGTCTCGGCGATGCTCGGCCTCGGGACGCGCGTTCCCGTCGCATCCCTCGAAGTCAGGGCGCCGGCAGGCCGGGAGCAATGCCGGCGCCGGCGCCCTTGCGGCCGAGGGACGGGGGCGGGGTGCGGGGGCGGAGGCGGGGTTGCGGGGTGCGCTCAGCCCGCCGCGCCCGCCTTCGCGCCGTCGCCGGGGTTCACATCCCGCAGCAGGCAGGTCAGCCGGGCCGTGCACACCCGCCGGTCCTGCTCGTCGCTGATCACGACCTCGTACGTCGCCGTCGACCGGCCCCGGTGCACGGGCGTGGCCACGCCGGTGACCAGACCGGAGCGGACCCCGCGGTGGTGGGTGCAGTTCAGGTCGACGCCGACGGCGATCTTGGTGCTGCCGCCGTGCAGCATCGAGCCGACCGACCCCAGCGTCTCCGCCAGCACCGCCGAGGCGCCGCCGTGCAGCAGCCCGTACGGCTGGGTGTTGCCCTCCACCGGCATCGTGCCGACGACGCGGTCGGCCGACGCCTCCACGATCTGGACGCCCATGCGCGTGCCCAGGTGCCCCGCCGAGAACAGCGCGGGCAGGTCGATGCCGAGCGCCGCGTACTCGTCGAGGACCTCCTGCGGGAACTGCACCTGCTGCTGCTCGCCCATGGGCCGGCTCCGTTTCGTCGCTCCGTCTGTCGGGTGGGCCGGCCGCCCGGGAACGGACCGCCGACTCGCTGAGCAGACGCTCAGTCGGTCGCCGATTGTTCCAGACGGACCACCACGGACTTGCTGGCCGGGGTGTTACTGGTGTCCGCGGTGGCGTCCAGCGGCACCAGGACGTTGGTCTCCGGGTAGTACGCCGCCGCGCAACCCCGCGCGGTCGGATAGTGCACGACCCGGAACCCGGGCGCCCGCCGCTCCACCCCGTCCCGCCACTCGCTCACCAGGTCGACGTACGCGCCGTCCGCGACGCCCAGCGCGCGGGCGTCCTCCGGGTTGACCAGGACGACCCGGCGGCCGTTCCTGATGCCCCGGTAGCGGTCGTCCAGGCCGTAGATCGTGGTGTTGTACTGGTCGTGCGAGCGCAGCGTCTGGAGCAGCAGCCGGCCCTCGGGCAACTCGGGGAACTCGACCGGCGCGGCGGTGAAGTTGGCCTTGCCGGTGGCCGTCGGGAAGCGGCGTTCGTCCCGCGGGGCGTGCGGGAGGGCGAAGCCCCCGGGGTGCGCGACACGCGCGTTGAAGTCCTCGAAGCCGGGCACCACGCGCGCGACGCGGTCGCGGATCGTCGCGTAGTCCTTCTCGAACTCCTCCCACGGCGTGCGGCTCTCCTCGCCCAGCACCCGGCGGGCCAGCCGGCACACGATGGCCGGTTCGGACAGCAGGTGGCGGCTGGCCGGCTCCAGCCGCCCGCGCGAGGCGTGCACCATGCCCATCGAGTCCTCGACGGTCACGAACTGCTCGCCGCCGCCCTGGAGATCGCGCTCCGTGCGGCCGAGTGTCGGCAGGATCAGCGCCCGCGCGCCGGTGACCGCGTGCGAGCGGTTCAGCTTCGTCGACACGTGCACGGTCAGGCGGGCGCGGCGCATGGCCGCCTCGGTGACCTCCGTGTCGGGGGAGGCGGAGACGAAGTTGCCGCCCATCGCGAAGAACACCTTCGCCTCGCCGTCGCGCAGCGCGCGGATGGCCCGTACGACGTCGAAGCCGTGCTCGCGCGGGGGCGCGAAGCCGAACTCCTTCTCCAGGGCGTCCAGGAAGGCGGGCGCCGGGCGCTCGAAGATGCCCATCGTGCGGTCGCCCTGCACGTTGGAGTGGCCGCGCACCGGGCAGACGCCGGCGCCGGGGCGGCCGATGTTGCCGCGCAGGAGCAGGAAGTTGACGACCTCGCGGATGGTCGGCACGGAGTGCTTGTGCTGGGTCAGGCCCATCGCCCAGCACACGATGGTGCGCTCCGAGGCGAGCACCATGCGCAGCGCCTCCTCGATCTCCGCGCGGGTGAGGCCGGTCGCGGCGAGCGTCTCGTCCCAGTCGGCGGCGCGGGCGGTGGCGGCGAACTCCTCGTACCCGTGCGTGTGCTCCTCGACGAACGCCGTGTCGACGGCGCCCTCCGTCTGGAGGATCAGCTTGTTCAGCAGCCGGAAGAGGGCCTGGTCGCCGCCGATCCGGATCTGGAGGAACAGGTCGGTCAGGGCGGCGCCCGCGGTGAGGCCCTTCGGGGTCTGCGGGTTCTTGAAGCGCTCCAGGCCCGCCTCGGGCAGCGGATTGACGCTGATGATCCGCGCGCCGCCGGCCTTGGCCCGCTCCAGGGCGGAGAGCATGCGCGGATGGTTGGTGCCCGGATTCTGCCCCGCCACGATGATGAGATCGGCCCGGTGCAGATCCTCCAGCGAAACGCTGCCCTTGCCTATGCCGATCGTCTCCGACAGGGCCGAACCGGACGACTCGTGGCACATGTTGGAGCAGTCGGGCAGGTTGTTGGTGCCCAGCTCCCGCGCGAAGAGCTGGTAGAGGAACGCCGCCTCGTTGCTGGTGCGCCCGGAGGTGTAGAAGACCGCCTCGTCGGGAGAGTCCAGGGCGGTGATCTCCTGGGCGACGATGTCGAAGGCGCGCTCCCAGGTGACCGGTTCGTAGTGCGTGCCGCCCTCCGGCAGGTACACCGGGTGCGTGAGCCTGCCCTGCTGGCCCAGCCAGTACCCGCTGCGCGTGGCGAGGTCGGCCACGGGGTGCGCCGCGAAGAACTCCGGGGTGACCCGGCGCAGGGTGGCCTCCTCGGCCACCGCCTTCGCGCCGTTCTCGCAGAACTCCGCGGTGTGCCGGTGCTCCGGCTCGGGCCAGGCGCAGCCCGGGCAGTCGAAGCCGTCCTTCTGGTTCACGCTCAGCAGCGTCAGCGCGGTCCGCCTGACCCCCATCTGCCGCTGCGCCATGCGCAGGGTGTGCCCGATGGCCGGAATCCCCGCCGCCGCATGCCGCGGCTCACCGACCTGCGGCGCATCCTGAACCGGATCGCCCTTCGGCGCCTTACCGACCATCGCGCGGCTCCTTCGCTGACGCGTGAGAGGTACCCACCGATCCTCGCACGACCTGTTGGATGGGCGGCTCCGTCGCGTGGGGGCGACCAGCCACGACGCAACCGCGGCGAGAATCCGACCGTACCCGCGCCGAAGGTGCCGCCCCGGGGCCACCGGCGAGCGGGGGACCGACTGTCAGTGGCACGTGGCAGGATCGGACACGTGGCAAAGACAGCAGCGAAGCAGACCGACCGCACCCCCGGCACCAGCCGCCCGCGCCTGATGCTCATGGACGGGCACTCCCTGGCGTACCGCGCGTTCTTCGCGCTCCCCGCGGAGAACTTCACGACCGCGACGGGCCAGCCGACCAACGCGATCTACGGCTTCGCGTCCATGCTGGCCAACACCCTCCGTGACGAGGCGCCCACCCACTTCGCCGTGGCGTTCGACGTCTCCCGCAGGACCTGGCGCTCCGAGGAGTTCACCGAGTACAAGGCGAACCGCTCCAAGACCCCGGACGAGTTCAAGGGCCAGGTCGAGCTGATCGGCGAGCTGCTCGACGCCATGCACGTCCCCCGCTTCGCCGTCGACGGCTTCGAGGCCGACGACGTCATCGCCACCCTCGCCACCCAGGCCGAGTCCGAGGGCTTCGACGTCCTGATCGTCACCGGCGACCGCGACTCCTTCCAGCTGGTCAGCGACCACACCACGGTCCTGTACCCCACCAAGGGCGTCTCCGAGCTGACCCGCTTCACCCCGGAGAAGGTCTTCGAGAAGTACGGCCTCACCCCCGCCCAGTACCCGGACTTCGCCGCCCTCCGCGGCGACCCGTCCGACAACCTCCCCGGCATCCCGGGCGTCGGCGAGAAGACGGCCGCCAAGTGGATCAACCAGTTCGGTTCCTTCGCCGAGCTGGTCGAGCGCGTCGACGAGGTCAAGGGCAAGGCCGGGCAGAACCTCCGCGACCATCTGGAGTCCGTCAAGCTCAACCGCCGGCTCACCGAGCTGGAGCGCCGGGTCGAGCTGCCGAAGACCGTCACCGAGCTGGAGCGCCCCGCGTACGACCGCAAGGGCGTCGCGATGATCCTGGACACGCTGGAGATCCGCAACCCGTCCCTGCGCGAGCGCCTCTTCGCCGTCGACCCCGGCGCCGAGGTCGCCGAGGAGACCCCGGTGGTCGCCGACGGCATCGAGCTGGACGGCATCGTCCTGGGCACCGGAGAGCTGGCCGGCTGGCTCGCCGGGCACGGCACGCGGCCCCTCGGCGTCGCCACGGTCGACACCTGGGCCCTGGGCACCGGCTCGGTCGCCGAGGTCGCCCTCGCGGCGGCCGACGGCAAGGCCGCCTGGTTCGACCCGACCGAGCTGGACGAGGCCGACGAGAGGGCGTTCACGGCCTGGCTCTCCGACCCGGAGCGTCCCAAGGTCTTCCACAACGCCAAGGGCGCGATGCGCGTCTTCGCCGAGCACGGCTGGAGCGTCGCCGGCGTCGGCATGGACACCGCGCTCGCCGCGTACCTGGTCAAGCCCGGCCGCCGCTCCTTCGACCTGGACGCCCTCTCCCTGGAGTATCTGCACCGCGAGCTGGCCCCCGCCGCCGCGGCCGACGGCCAGCTGGCCTTCGGCGCGGACGACGGCGCCGAGGCCGAGGCGCTGATGGTGCAGGCCCGCGCGATCCTCGACCTCGGCGAGGCGTTCGAGGGCCGCCTCGCGGACGTCGGCGCCGCCGACCTGCTGCGCGACATGGAGCTGCCCACCTCCGCACTGCTCGCCCGCATGGAGCGGCACGGCATCGCGGCCGACCGGGAGCACCTCCAGGCGATGGAGCAGATGTTCGCGGGCGCCGTCCAGCAGGCCGTGAAGGAGGCCCACGCGGCGGCCGGACGCGAGTTCAACCTCGGCTCGCCCAAGCAGCTCCAGGAAGTCCTCTTCGGCGAGCTGAACCTCCCCAAGACCAAGAAGACCAAGACCGGCTACACCACCGACGCCGACGCCCTGGCCTGGCTGGCGGCCCAGACGGACAACGAACTGCCGGTGATCATGCTCCGCCACCGCGAGCAGGCCAAGCTCCGCGTCACGGTCGAGGGCCTGATCAAGACGGTCGCCGCGGACGGCCGCATCCACACCACGTTCAACCAGACCGTCGCCGCGACCGGCCGCCTCTCCTCCACGGACCCCAACCTCCAGAACATCCCGGTCCGCACCGACGAGGGCCGCGCGATCCGCCGCGGCTTCGTGGTCGGCGAGGGCTTCGAGTCCCTGATGACGGCCGACTACAGCCAGATCGAGCTGCGGGTCATGGCCCACCTCTCCGAGGACGCCGGCCTCACCGAGGCGTTCACCTCGGGCGAGGACCTGCACACCACCGCCGCCGCGCAGGTCTTCGCCGTCGAGCAGTCGGCGGTCGACGCGGAGATGCGCCGCAAGATCAAGGCCATGTCCTACGGCCTGGCGTACGGCCTGTCGGCCTTCGGCCTCTCCCAGCAGCTGAACATCGAGGCGGCCGAGGCGCGTGGGCTGATGGACGCCTACTTCGAGCGGTTCGGCGGCGTACGGGACTATCTGCGCCGCGTCGTCGACGAGGCGCGGGCCACCGGGTACACGGCGACCCTCTTCGGCCGCCGCCGCTACCTCCCCGACCTCAACAGCGACAACCGCCAGCGCCGCGAGGCCGCCGAGCGCATGGCCCTCAACGCCCCGATCCAGGGCACCGCCGCCGACATCGTCAAGATCGCCATGCTCAACGTCGACAAGGCCCTGCGCGAGGCCGGCCTGCGGTCCCGCATGCTCCTCCAGGTCCACGACGAAATCGTCCTGGAGATCGCCCCCGGCGAACGCGCGGCAGCGGAAGAACTGGTCCGCCACGAAATGTCCAACGCGGTCCGCCTGGACGTCCCTCTGGGCGTGTCGGTAGGCGACGGCCAGAACTGGGAATCAGCAGCCCACTGACCCCCCACCCACGCCGCCCCGCCCCGCTGCCGCTACGGACAGTCGCTCCGCCCTCCAGCCGCGGGCAGTCGTGCCGCTGGGGCGGCACGGGCGGGCGCCGGGGGTACTCCCAGGCCGTTCAGGCACGGGGGGAGGCATCCCTCAGCGGGGCCGGCGTCTCCCACCCCGCCCAGCCCCGACGGACGGCGCCGATCGAACCCCGGACACGATCGCGCCGCCCCCGGCCCAGCTCCCACGCCCGGCGCCGGACAAGCACCGGGCACCCTCACCCACCCCACGGCCCGACCCCGCACGCCCCATCACTCACCTGGCCCCCGACGACACGCCCCCACCCCCACCACCCGCCAGGATGCGGGCATGGGTATACGCATGCTCCACCACCGGACAACCCCGGCACGGGCAAGCACGAACACCCCCGCCCGCACGCCGCTCCCCCCGGCCCCGGCCACCGCACCGGAGGCCAGCACCGGCCGCATCCCCACCACCGTCAGGGCGACCCTGCGCCGGACCGCGTCCGACCTCCGCCGCGCAGTCGCCCGCCGACAGCCGCCCTGGCGTCAGTGGGCCGACCTGGCCCGCGGCTACCTCGCGCTGACCCTCACCCTCATCCCCAGGCCACACCCGCCCACCCGCACCTTCACGGTGTTCGACGCGACCGACACCCTCAGCGCACGACCCGCCGGTCATCCCCCGCCGGCACCGGGACCGGCACCCGACGCCACGCCCTGACCCCCACGGCGTACAGCAGCAGCGCCGGGACAAGCCCCGCGCCCGCCCCGAAGCACACCGTCGGGATCAGCTCCCACGGCTTCGCGTACTCCCCCCGCACGCCCCACCACCGGACCGCCCGCACCACCGCCCCGACCACCGCACCCCCACCGAGCACCACCCCGGCCCACCACCGGCCCCGCACCGGGAGGACCGGGAGGACCGGGAGGACCGGGAGGGCCGAGAGAACCGAGGCAACCGAGCGGACCGCACCCTCAGCCCCCGGCGCCTCACCCCCCGGCACCCGCCGCAACGCCCGCGCCAGGAACACGCCGATCACGACCGCGGCCACCGCAGAACCCCCGTACTGGACGTACCAGTAGAGCGGCGAACCCCCGAAGTCCCGCTCCAGCACGGGACCACACCCGCGTCCCCCACCGCCCGTGATGCGAGAAGGCGTCCCCCACCACATGCGTCACCGCCCCCAGCACCGCCGACCCGTACCACCGCGCCACCAGCGACGGCCGCACCCGCGCCCGAGGCACCCCGCAGCCCAGCAGGACCGCGGCACGCCCCCGCGCGGCACGCGGCAGCAGCGCCACCAGCGGTTCGCGCACCACCAGCCACATCCCCGCCAACACCCAGGCGACGACGGCATCGACGGTGAGAACTCCCGGCGAAGAGTGGGTGACATCCCCGAACTCCCTCGCCCCGGAGGTGAAACTCGCCGCGTAATAGGTCATGTCGGGCGCGAACGACCCCGCCACCAGTACGGCGGGTACCAGCCACCCCCGGCCCGTCCCGTCGCTCCGTACACCGGGCAGCGCTGCGGCCGCATGACTGAGGGTGAACGGCAAGAGAACTCCTGATATGGCCAACCGGTGAATATCGGGCACGAACGGGTGCCCGTGCAAAGCAAGTTGTCGTAGGGTCGCCTGCGGCACCGTACCGATCGGACAGGCGATCACCGGGCTCGGAGAGTTGCGGCGCGACCGTCGGCACCGGCCGGACGTCACACCAGGGGCGTCGCGCCTGGGACGTCGCAACAGGGCGGATCCGGCGGCCGGACACGACGGCCGAGGACGGACGCAGACGGACGCGCGGGCGTCCACGGGAGGGGTTCACTCTATGGTGGCGCATATCGACAGGAGGCTCCGCAAGGTGGCGGTCACCACCACCGTGGCGGCAGTCGTGGTCGCGGCCCTGTCCGCGTCCCAGGCACCCGACGTGACGGCCGACACCAACGGCAGACGGACCTCCGCCGACAACGTGCCGGCCTCCGACACACCTCCCGAGGAGAGCGCCACCGGCAACTCGCGGTACTACACCGACCTGCCGCCGCTCAACACCCCGAGCCCCGCCCCGACCATCGGCACCCCCGTCTCCCGAGGGCCGGCCGAGGCGGGCATACCGGCGACCGTCCTCGACGCCTACAAGAAGGCCGAGGCGGAGCTGCGCCAGTCCAAGCCCGGCTGCAACCTGCCCTGGCAACTCCTCGCCGCCATCGGCAAGGTGGAGTCGGGCCAGGCCCGCGGCGGCCGCGTCGACGCGAACGGCACGACCATCGGCCGCATCATCGGCCCGCAGCTCGACGGCAACGGCTTCGCGCTCATCAAGGACACCGACAAGGGTGTCTACGACGGCAACAGCAGCTACGACAACGCCGTCGGCCCCATGCAGTTCATCCCCTCCACCTGGGCCTGGGCGGGCCGCGACGGCAACGCCGACGGCAAGGCCGACCCCAACAACGTGTACGACGCCGCGCTCTCCGCCGGCCACTACCTGTGCCGCAACGGCTGGGACCTGTCCACGCAGGACGACCTCAACAGCGCGATCCTCAGCTACAACAACTCGCAGGATTACCTGAACACGGTCCTGACGTGGCTGGAGTACTACCGCAAGGGCACCCACCAGATCCCGGACGGCACCGGCACCCTGCCCGTCGGCCGCAGCGACGACCCCGTCACCCCGACGAGCCCCGTTCCCTCGCCCGGCATCACCGGCGGGCCCGGCTCCACGTCGCCCACCGCGCCCGGCACGTCGACGCCGAGTCCGGGCAGCCCCTCGACGCCCGGCTCCGGCTCTCCGAGCCCGAAGCCCCCGACGACCTCGCCGCCCCCGTCCGACCCGGCGCCGCCGACCGGCACGCCCACGCCCACGCCCACCGACACGGTCGACCACCTGGAGAACGCCGGTCCGGCCGGGCTCACCGCGGTCGCCGGCGACACCTTCGCCCAGAAGATCAGCACCCGCGCGGAGACCGAGGCCGGCAGGTCCGTCGGCAAGGTGCGCGTCCGCTTCACGATCCTGGGCGACACGGACGCCGCCTTCACCGGCGGGGAGAAGGTCGCCGCGGTCACCACCGACACCTCGGGCGTGGCCGTCGCGCCCGCCCTGGTGGCGGGCGAGCGGACCGGTACGTTCACCGTCCGGGCCACCGTGGTCGGCCGGACCGGCGTCCCGGGCCTCGACTACAAGGCCACGGTCACCGAGCGGGTCGCGGACGCGCTCGCCCGTACGAGTCAGGCGGCGCTGGAATGCGCGCCGAACGGCGCGTTCGCGAACCGCGTCGAGGTCAAGGCGACGCGCAAGGGCGCCGCCGCGGACAAGGTCGCCGTCACCGCCACGCTCGTCAAGTCGGCGCTCGATCCCACCGAGAGCGCCGAGGGCCCCTACTTCAAGGACGCCGCCGGCAGGACCGTCCGCACGCTCACCGGCCTGAAGACCGACGCCAAGGGCCGGCTGACGCTGCCCGCGCTGTACGCCGACGACACCGCCGGCACCTTCCTGCTGCGCCTCACCACGGCGGGCGGCGCCACGCTCGACGTCACCCTGAAGGTGACCGCGCCCGACCCGGAGCCGACGCCGGACCCGCCCACCGAGTCGCCCGACCCTTCCACCGATCCCTCCACCGGCCCTTCCACCGGCCCCTCGACCGAACCGTCGACCGAGCCGAGCGCGTAGGCGCGCCCGAGCGGCCCCGAGGGCGCCCCACCGTCACCGCGGCGGCGGGGCGCCCCGTCACTTCCCCAGCCGCGCCTTCGTGTACCGCGTCGGCTCCGCCGTGGCCGGGTCCTCGGGCCACGGATGCTTCGGATACCGGCCGCGCAGCTCCGCCCGCACACTCCGGTAGCCGTCCTTCCAGAACGAGGCCAGGTCGGCGGTGACGGCGGCCGGACGCCCGGCGGGGGAGAGGAGATGCACGAGCAGCGGCACCCCGGCGACCTCCGGCGACCGCTGCAGCCCGAACATCTCCTGCAACTTCACCGCGAGCACCGGCCGCTCGGGATCGGAGTAGTCGATCCGGATCCTGGACCCACTGGGTACGGCGATCCGCTCCGGAGCGAGCTCGTCCAGCCGCGCCGCCTCGCCCGAGGCCCACGGCAGCAGCCGCCCCAGCGCCGCCACGGCGTCGATCCGGCCCAGGTCGGCCCGGCGCCGCGCCCGGCTCAGCTCGGGCTCCAGCCACTCGTCCACGCGCGCGTGCAGCGCGTCGTCACAGACGTCCGGCCAGGGCTCCCCGACCCGCCGCCGCAAGAACGCCAGCCGCGCCCGCAGCGCCTCGCCCTCGGCCGCCCGGCGCAGCAGCCCGAACCCCTCCCGCCGCAACCCCTCCAACAGCGCGTCCCGTACGAGAACGGGGTCGGCCTTCGTGAGCGGCCGCGCCGCCAGTTCCACGGCCCCGAGCCGCTCGACCCGCCGGGCGACCACGTCGCCGCCCTCCCAGCGCACCTCGTCCCGCTCCTCCAGCAGCGCCCCCGCCGCGTGCCGCGCCGTCGCCTCGTCGATGACCGCGCCGAGCCGCACGCGCGCGTGCCCCCTGCCCACGGGCCGGTCGGCCACGGCGACGGCGATCCACGGAGCACCGCGCAGCGCGGACGCCTCCGGCAGCTCCGCCCGCGTCCCGGAGACCATCAGATAGGAACCGCCGTCCTTCCTGGCCACCCGCTCGGGAAACGCCAACGCGACCACCAGCCCGGCGACACCGTCCTCGCTGACCCCGCCCGCCTCCCGACCGTCCTCCGACAGCACCCCCCGCAGCCGCCGCACCTCACTCCGCCACCGCGCGGCATACCCGTCACCCCCACGCCGAGCGGCCCGCAAAGCGCCCACCAGATCATCCCCGTACTCCCGAGGCACCTCCTCACCAAGCACCCCCACCACCTCGACCACCACCGCCCCGACGCCCACGGGACCCGCCACCCCGGCACCGGCCCGCTGCCGCGAGGCCGCCGGGCCACCGTCCCGCCTGTGGGAGGCGCCCGCGTACCCGGACGCCCCCGCGTCCATCCCTTCCCCGTCCGACTCTCGGGCCCGCCCGGCCGCGTGCCGGGCCTCCAGGGCATCCGCCACCCCGGCACCGGCCCGCTGCCGCGAGCCCGCCGGGCCACCGTCCCGCGCAGGGGAGGCGCCCGCGTACCCGGACGCCCCCGCCCCGTCCCCACCCGAGCCCCTGCCCCGCCCGGCCGCGAGGGCCGCCGCCCACGGCTCCCGCGCGTCCAGGAGGGCGCGGCCCAGTCGGGGGTGCAGGCCGAGGCGGGAGAGGCGCACGCCGCGGCCGGTGGCGTGGCCGGCCGCGTCCACCGCGCCCACCGCCGTCAGGACCGAGCGCGCCGCCGCCATCGCCCCGGCCGGGGGCGGGTCGAGGAGGGCCAGGCCGGACGCGTCCGGGTCGCCCCAGCAGGCCGCCTGGAGGGCGAACGCCGTCAGGTCGGCCACCTTGATCTCCGGCGCCGGGAAACGCGGCAGGCGGGCGTCCTCGGCCTCCGCCCAGCAGCGGTACACCGTTCCCGGCGCCTCGCGCCCGGCGCGCCCCGCCCGCTGCCGCCCGGCGGCCCGCGACGCCCGTACCGTCGCCAGCGCGCTCAGCCCCCGCGCGTGGTCCACCCGGGGCTCCCGCGCGAGCCCCGCGTCCACGACCGTCCGCACACCCGGCACCGTCAGCGACGACTCGGCCACCGACGTCGCCAGCACCACCCGGCGCCGCGCACCGGGCGCCAGTACCGCGTCCTGCACGGCCGCCGGAGCCCGCCCGTGCACCTGGAGCACGTCCACGCCCCCGAGGTCGCCGAGCTGCCCCGCCACCCGGGTGATCTCCCCGACACCCGGCAGGAAACAGAGCACGTCCCCGTCCCGCTCCGCCAGCGCCCGGCGCGTCACCGACGCCACATGGGCGAGGAGCGCCGGGTCCACCCGCATCCCGTGCGGCGGCCGTACCGGACGCGCGGGCGGCGCCCACACCACCTCCACCGGGTACGACACGCCCGGCGCCTCGACCACCGGCGCGCCGCCCAGCAGCCCGGACCAGCCCTCCGCGTCCGTGGTCGCCGACGCGGCCACCAGCCGCAGCTCCGGCCGCAGCGTCTGCCGTACGTCCCACAGGAAGGCCGCCGTCGTGTCCGCGTCCAGATGCCGTTCGTGGCACTCGTCGAGCACCACCACGTCGACGCCCGTCAGCTCCTGGTCCCGCTGGAGCCGCTGGAGCAGCACACCCGTCGTGACGACCTCCACGCGCGTGTGCCGCCCGACGACCCGCTCACCGCGCACCGTGTGGCCGACGCTCGCCCCGGGCCTCTCACCGAGCAGCCACGCCATCCGCCGGGCCGCCGCGCGCGCCGCGATCCGACGCGGCTCGGCCACCACGACCCGCCGCGCGGGACCCCCGCCCAGCAGCCCGGCCAGCGCCAGCGGCACCAGCGTCGTCTTGCCGGTGCCGGGCGGTGCGACCAGCACCGCAGTGCCGGGCCCCTCCAGGGCGTCGTGCAGCGCGGGCAGGGCACCGCGCACGGGCAGCGCGTCCAGGGCGTCGTAGCGGATCACGCACCCAGTGTCGTACGACGGCGGAACCGGTCTCCACGCGCGCGTACGGAGCCGACGGTGAGGCCGCTCAGTCGCGCTCGCAGACGAAGATCGCCGTCCCCGGGATCAGCTGACCGCGCAGCGGCGACCAGCCGCCCCACTCGGACGTGTTCCAGTCCGGCCACTCCGGCTCCACCAGGTCCACCAGCCGGAACCCCGACGCCACCGCGTCCCGGACCCGGTCGCCGAGCGTCCTGTGGTGCTCGACGTACACCGCGCGGCCCTCGTCGTCCTGCTCCACGTACGGCGTGCGGTCGAAGTAGGAGGCGGCGACCGAGAGGCCCTCGGGGCCCGGCTCGTCCGGGAACGCCCAGCGCAGCGGATGCGTCACGGAGAAGACGAAGCGCCCGCCCGGCCGCAGCACCCGCCGCACCTCCCGCAGCACCAGCCGCGGATCGGCGACGAAGGGCAGCGCCCCGTACGCCGAGCACGCCAGGTCGAAGGAGCCGTCCGCGAAGGGCAGCGCGGACGCGTCCGCGCACACCAGCGGGAAACCGGAGCCGATGCGCAGCGCGTGCTGGAGCTGGCGGCGGGAGAGGTCCAGGGCCACCGGACGCGCCCCCTGCGCGGCCAGCCAGCGCGAGCACTGGGCGGCGCCGGCGCCGATCTCCAGCACGTCCCGGCCCTTGAGGTCCTCGGCCGGGCCGAGCAGCTCCGCCTCCACCTCGTCCAGCCCCTCGGGGCACCACACGAAGCGGTCGTCGCCCAGGAAGGTGCCGTGTTCGATCTGGTACTCGTCCGCGTTCCGGTCCCACCAGCCGCGGTTGGCGCGGGAACTCTCCGTGACACCGGCGGCGCGCCGGGTGGCTTCCGGCTCGGACGGTTCAAGCTCTTGGATGACCGGCTCCCTCGTACTAACCTGCGGCCTGTTCGGGCGCGGCGTGGGCTTTCTGTGCCGGGAATGCGGCGATCCGCCCCGGGTGTGCGGCTTCGCGCATTGACCCTGCCCGGCCGCCCCCGTATGCTACAAGTTGCGCTGCGGGCCTGCGCACCTCAGACGTAGCAGGTCGCGCTCGCATCTGTTGTATGTCCCCTCGGTTCTCGAGGCGCCACCAGCATGTCCCGGTGACGCTTCCTTGGCTGTCCGGCTTCTGCAGAGCGAAACGGGCTCCCGGCGTAAGCAGTACCTACGACTTCAATGTCCGTACCGGAGCCCTTTCCCACATGACGAGCAGCACCGAGACCACCGCCACCACCCCGCAGGTTGCGGTCAACGACATCGGTAACGAGGAAGCCTTCCTCGCCGCGATCGACGAGACGATCAAGTACTTCAACGACGGCGACATCGTCGACGGCGTCATCGTGAAGGTCGACCGGGACGAGGTCCTGCTCGACATCGGTTACAAGACCGAAGGTGTCATCCCGAGCCGCGAGCTCTCGATCAAGCACGACGTCGACCCCAACGAGGTCGTCGCCGTCGGTGACGAGATCGAAGCCCTTGTTCTCCAGAAGGAGGACAAGGAAGGCCGCCTGATCCTCTCGAAGAAGCGTGCCCAGTACGAGCGGGCCTGGGGCACCATCGAGAAGATCAAGGAAGAGGACGGCATCGTCACCGGTACCGTCATCGAGGTCGTCAAGGGTGGTCTCATCCTCGACATCGGCCTCCGCGGCTTCCTCCCGGCCTCCCTGGTCGAGATGCGCCGTGTCCGCGACCTCCAGCCCTACGTGGGCAAGGAGCTCGAGGCGAAGATCATCGAGCTGGACAAGAACCGCAACAACGTGGTCCTGTCCCGCCGTGCCTGGCTGGAGCAGACCCAGTCCGAGGTCCGCCAGACGTTCCTCACGACCCTCCAGAAGGGTCAGGTCCGTTCCGGCGTCGTCTCCTCGATCGTCAACTTCGGTGCCTTCGTGGACCTGGGTGGCGTCGACGGTCTGGTCCACGTCTCCGAGCTGTCCTGGAAGCACATCGACCACCCGTCCGAGGTTGTCGAGGTCGGCCAGGAAGTCACCGTCGAGGTCCTCGACGTGGACATGGACCGCGAGCGCGTCTCCCTGTCGCTGAAGGCGACCCAGGAAGACCCGTGGCAGCAGTTCGCCCGCACCCACCAGATCGGCCAGGTCGTGCCCGGCAAGGTCACGAAGCTGGTGCCGTTCGGTGCCTTCGTCCGCGTGGACGAGGGCATCGAGGGTCTGGTCCACATCTCCGAGCTGGCCGAGCGCCACGTGGAGATCCCGGAGCAGGTCGTCCAGGTCAACGACGAGATCTTCGTCAAGGTCATCGACATCGACCTCGAGCGCCGCCGCATCAGCCTCTCGCTGAAGCAGGCCAACGAGGCCTTCGGTGCCGACCCGTCGACGGTCGAGTTCGACCCGACCCTGTACGGCATGGCCGCGTCCTACGACGACCAGGGCAACTACATCTACCCCGAGGGCTTCGACCCCGAGACCAACGACTGGCTCGAGGGCTACGAGACCCAGCGCGAGGCGTGGGAGACCCAGTACGCCGAGGCGCAGCAGCGCTTCGAGCAGCACCAGGCGCAGGTCATCAAGTCCCGCGAGGCGGACGAGAAGGCCGCTGCCGAGGGTGTCGACACCGCGGGTGCGGCTCCGGCCGCCTCCGGCGGTGGCGGCGGCTCGTACTCCTCGGAGGGCGGCGACAACTCCGGCGCCCTCGCGTCGGACGAGGCACTGGCGGCGCTCCGCGAGAAGCTGGCCGGCGGCCAGAGCTGATCGCGAGCCGCTGAGCCGCTGAGGCTTGACGGCTGACCGAGGGGCCGCACCTTTCGAGGTGCGGCCCCTTCGGCGTCCCCGGGGACCCCGACTCCTCCGCCCGCAAGGTCGTGACGGCACTCCACGCGCGCGTGCTCGCCTCCCGACGTCCGCAGGTCCGCAACCCACTCCCGGGGGGGGCACGGGCGGGAATGCCGGGCCCCCCGCGGACGTTCGACAGTGGGAGGACGAGGAGGACCACCACAGTGCCTGATCCACAGGGTTTGTACGCATGGGAGCCGAAGGGCCTGGCCACCGTCGACACGGCGCTGGCACAGGAGTCGGCGGGCCTGGTCATGCTCTACCACTTCGACGGCTACATCGACGCCGGCGACACCGGTGACCAGATCGTCGACCAGCTTCTGGACTCACTGCCGCATCAGGTCGTCGCCCGCTTCGACCACGACCGTCTCGTGGACTACCGGGCGCGCCGTCCGCTCCTGACCTTCAAGCGCGACAGCTGGACCGACTACGAGGAGCCCACCATCGAGGTGCGGCTCGTCCAGGACGCCACGGGGGCGCCCTTCCTGCTGCTGTCCGGCCCCGAGCCGGACGTCGAGTGGGAGCTGTTCGCCGCCGCCGTCCGGCAGATCGTGGAGCGGCTGGGCGTACGCCTGTCCGTCTGCTTCCACGGCATCCCGATGGGCGTCCCGCACACCCGCCCCGTCGGCATCACCCCGCACGGCAACCGCACCGACCTCGTCCCGGGCACCCGCAGCCCTTTCGACGAGGCGCAGGTCCCCGGCAGCGCCGAAGCGCTCCTCGAGTACCGGCTCATGCAGGCCGGCCACGACGTGCTGGGCGTCGCCGCGCACGTCCCGCACTACATCGCCCGCTCCCCGTACCCGGACGCGGCGCTGACCGTCCTGGAGGCCATCACCGGGGCGACCGGCCTGGTGCTGCCGGGCATCGCGCACTCCCTGCGCACGGACGCCCACCGCACGCAGACGGAGATCGACCGGCAGATCCAGGAGGGCGACGAGGAGCTGACCGCCCTCGTCCAGGGCCTGGAGCACCAGTACGACGCCGCCGCGGGCGCCGAGACCCGCGGCAACATGCTCGCGGAGCCCGTCGAGATCCCGTCGGCGGACGAGATCGGCCTCGAATTCGAACGCTTCCTCGCGGAGCGGGAGGGCGACAACTGACGCCGTCCCGGTGACGGCCCCCGCGCGAGGCCGTCACCGGCACCGCCTAAGCTTCCGCTCATGCTGAAGGTGGGCCTGACCGGCGGGATCGGCGCCGGCAAGAGCGAGGTGTCCCGACTGCTGGTCGAGCACGGCGCCGTACTGATCGACGCCGACAAGATCGCGCGGGAGGTCGTCGCGCCCGGGACGCCGGGGCTCGCGGCGGTCGTGGCGGCCTTCGGCGCGGACGTGCTCGCCGGGGACGGCAGCCTGGACCGGCCGAGACTGGGCTCCCTGGTGTTCGCCGACCCGGAGAAGCTGGCGACGCTGAACTCGATCGTCCACCCCCTGGTCGGCGCCCGCTCCCGCGCCCTCGAAGAGGCCGCCGCCGAGGACGCCGTCGTCGTCCACGACGTGCCCCTGCTCACCGAGAACGGCCTGGCGCCCCGGTACGACCTCGTGATCGTCGTCGACGTGGACCCCGCCACCCAACTCGACCGGCTCGTCCGGCTGCGGGGCATGACCGAGCAGGACGCCCGCGCCCGCATGGCCGCCCAGGCGACGCGCGAGCAGCGCCGGGAGATCGCGGACGTGGTCATCGGCAACGACGTGCCGCTGGACGAACTGCGGCGGCGGGTGCAGGAGGTCTGGAACGAACTCGCCCGCAGAGCGCACGACGCGCACGGGGGCGGCGGGGGGCGCGGGCACGACGTGGGGCGCGCGGAATAGCGTCCCGCGCGCGGGCGTTGATCCCTCTCAGTGAGGGAAGGACTCTGCCGTGCCCGAGACCAGCGGTTCGACCGGACGTACGCCGGAGACGGACGTCATCGACTTCCGCGCCGCAGAGCAACTGCTCGCCGCGCGTGACCCGCAGGGCGCGGTGAAACTGCTCGACGCGGTGATCGGCGCGCATCCGGAGAACACCGCCGCGCGGCTGCTGCGCGCGCGTGCCTTCTTCGCGGCGGCGCAACTGCGACCGGCCGAGCTGGAGTTCACCATCGTCCTGGAGCGCGAGCCGGACAACGCGTTCGCGCACTTCGCGCTCGCCCGCACCTTCCAGCGGCGGGGCTGTCCCGACCAGGCCCGCCGCCACTTCCGCCTCGCGGCGGCCCTGGACCCCAACCCGGAGTACCTGCAGCAGGCGCGGTTCGACTCCGACTCCGACTCCTGACGTCGGCGGGCGGCCGCGTTCAGCCCCTCGGCGGCCGGTACGGCGGGATGTTCCGGCCGGGCTGGTAGTGCGGCCCCTGGCGCAGGTGCCGCAGGATCACGGTCAGGTCGATGGTGGCGACGAGCCACAGCACCCCGCACGCGAGTGCCCAGCCGAAGCGCCCCGTGAGCGCGAAGGCGGCCGTTCCGATCACCGCCCAGACCAGCCCCCACAGGCTCAGCCAGAACCGCGCCCGCAGGGCACTGCGCGCGGTGGCGGGTTCACTCCCGGTACGCATCGGTTCACGGCTCCTCCTGCCAAGGTACTGCGCCCGGCACCGAGCGGGAATCCCGGCCCGCGTTCACTCGGTCGGGTGAACCCGCGCCGGGTGGGAACGGATGTGCGGAGCCGGGCCGTTGTCCGGGCATGCGACTCGACATGCGAGAGGGATATCAGGGGACGGGCCCGGGAGCCATCACGCCGGACGGCTGCGCGGTCGAGCTGTACTCGCGGCTGCCCGTGGGAGCCGAGCCCGACATCGTCGCCGCCGCCGTGCCCGAGGGCGCGAGCATCCTGGAGCTGGGCAGCGGCGTGGGGCGCGTGACGCACCCACTGCTGGAGCGGGGCTTCACCGTGACCGCGGTGGACGAGTCGGCCGAGATGCTGGAGCGCGTGCGCGGGGCCCGGACCATATGCGCCCCGATCGAGGACCTGGAGCTGGAGGAGCGCTTCGACGTGGTGATGCTGGCGTCCTTCCTCGTGCACGCCGGGGACCCCGAGGTGAGGCGGGGACTGCTGCGCACCTGTGCCCGGCACGTCGCGGAGGACGGCTGCGTACTGATCCAGCGGGAGGGCGCCGACTACCACACCGACCTGCCCCGGGAGCGGGTCGACCCCAGCGGCTTCACCGTGCGGATCGTGTCGGCGGAGCCGGTGGGCGACGGGGTCAACGCGGTGCGCGCGGAGTACGAGTTCCCGGACGCGGTCTGGACGCAGACCTTCCGCGCCCGGCCGCTGACGAGGGAGCAGTTCGAGGAGGCGCTCACGGAGGCGGGGCTCCGGGTGGACCGGTATCTGACCGACGACGGGACGTGGGTGAGGGCGGTGCCGATGGGGCGATGAGTTCCGGGCGGGGGAGCGGTCTTCCTCCTGACCGCAGCACGGCCCGCTCACCCCATCAGGGAGACCACCATGTCCGAGACCACCGTGTCCGGGACCACCGTGTCCGGGACCACCGTGTCCGGGACCCCCGCGCCCCTTCCCACCGAAACGCCGTCGACCCGTGCGCGCGGCGGCCGGATCGCCCTACGCGGGGTGCAGATCCTTCTCGCCCTGTTCTTCGCCGGCGCGAGCGCCCTGCCCAAGCTGATCGCCCACTCGTCGGCGGTCGACTCCTTCGCACAGATGGGCTGGGGCGACGCAGGCATGTACGCGATCGGGGTCCTGGAGCTGGCGGGAGCGATCGCCCTGGTGATCCCGGTGCTGCAGTCGGTGGCGGCGACGGCGCTGAGCGCGCTGATGACGGGCGCGTTCGTCGTCCAGCTCACCTACTTCGACGGGGAGAACGCGGCGACACCGCTGATCCTGATGGTGCCGCTCCTGTTCATCGCCTGGGCCCGCCGCGGTCACAACGAGGACCTGCTCCGACGGCTCCGGCTTCTCGGAGGGCGCCGCGCCCGACCGTGACGCCGGGCTCAGGGGCGGTTCTCGGCGTCCCGCCGGGCGCGGCTCAGGTTCTCCAGGCCGCGCAGGCGTTCCAGGTCACGGCGGTCGCGCTTGGTCGGGCGACCGGCGCCACGGTCCCGGATACCGGCCGGGGCGACGGCCTCGCGGGGCGGGGGCGGCGGGGAGTTGTCGAGGTAGCACTGGACGGCGATCGGGGCGCCGACGCGCTTGCGGATCAGCCGTTTCACGACGACGACGCGTTCGCGGCCCTCCTGCCGCAGGCGCACCTCGTCGCCGACACGCAGGGCGTACGCGGGCTTCACGCGCTCGCCGTTCACCCGGACATGGCCGCCCCGGCAGGCCGTCGCGCCGAGGGAGCGGGTCTTGATGAGGCGGACGGCCCAGATCCAGCTGTCCACGCGGACGCTCTCGCCGCTCTGCGGCCCGGCGGCCTCGGCGGCGGCGACCGCGGCGGCGGTCTTCGGGTCGGGTGCCTGGGCGTCGGTGCCGGTGCCGGTGCCGGTGCTGCCCTGCGGCGCGGTGGCCGTCCCGCTGCCGTCGCCGCTGCCCTCGTCATGCTCGGAAGCCATGGTCCGACCTTAACCGTCCGGCCGGGTGGGGAGGGAGCCTGTTTCCGGTGGGGGTGGTCCCGGCGGGAGAGGTCTTACGGTGGGGGCATGGACACCGGTGGACTCTCCCTGCTCGACCAGCGGATCGCGGGGTGCCGGGCCTGCCCGAGGCTGGTCGACTGGCGGGAGGAGGTGGCCCGTACCAAGCGGGCGTCCTTCGCCGACTGGACGTACTGGGGCCGGCCGGTGCCGGGCTTCGGTCCGCCGGACGCGCGGCTGCTGATCGTCGGGCTGGCCCCCGCCGCGCACGGCGGCAACCGCACCGGCCGGATGTTCACCGGGGACCGTTCCGGAGACGTGCTGTACCGGGCGCTTCACGACGTGGGGCTCGCCTCGCAGCCCACGGCCGTCACCGCCGACGACGGCCTGGAGCTGTACGGCGTCCGCGTCACGTCCCCGGTGCACTGCGCCCCGCCCGCCAACAAGCCCACCCCGGCCGAGCGGGACACCTGCCGTCCCTGGCTCGTCCGGGAGCTGGGGCTGCTGCGGCCGACGCTGCGGGCCGTGATCGTACTCGGCGGCTTCGGCTGGCAGGCCGCGCTGCCCGCGTTCGCCGGCGCGGGCTGGACGGTGCCCCGCCCCCGCCCCGCCTTCCGGCACGGCGGCCACGTCACGCTGACCGCCGCCGAGGGCCCCGACCTGCACCTCTACGGCTGCTTCCACGTCAGCCAGCGCAACACCTTCACCGGCCGCCTCACCCCTGAGATGCTCCGGGACGTGCTGCGCACGGCGGCGGAGACGGCGGGATTGCCGACCGGATGAACCGGACCGGACAAGCCCCGCCCTACGGCCCCGCCCTACGGCCCCGCAGGCCCCGGGCGGGCGTCCTCCGGCACGGCCGCCGTCGCGGTGATCTCCACGAGCTGGCCCGGATACCCGAGGCAGGCCACCCCGAGCAGCGTCGAGGAGTGCGGGCCGGCACTGAGCCCGGACGCCTCGACGACGTCCCAGACGGCGGACAGGTCGGCGGTCTCGGTGCTCACGACATACACGTCGGTGTACACGACGTGCTCCAGCCCGCTGCCGACGGCACGCACTTGCTCGGTGAGGTTGGCGACGACCTGCTCCGCCTGGCGGACCGGATCGCCGGCGCCGACCAGCTTCCCGTCCCCGTCGAGCGGCACCGCCCCGGCGAGGAAGGCGAGCCTGGTCCCCGCCTCGACGACGGAGGCATGGGAGTAGACGGGCGGCGGAAACAGTCCGGGCACGGTGACACGCTGGATCAAGGCGAACTCCTCATGGCTGGCGGGGGCCTGGCCCCGCCGATCGTCCGCCCTCCAGCCGGCCGGCGCATCGGAATTTCCCCGTCGGACGGAAAGACCGCAACGGATGGCAGCTCAACCACGGTGCCCCAAGGGCTGGTTGGGCTACGGTAGGGGGCCGATCCGGAATCTCGGGGGCTTCTATGGATTCCACTCCGGTAATGCCTGACGCAGGATGAGCGATCTGCGCAGGCGGGGAGACGACGAGGGCGCGCGGCCCGGGACGTACGGCCGTGCCTCGGACGACGCGCAGGTGTACCAGTCCGGCGCCGACCAGTACGTGACCCATATCCACATCGCCGCCGAGGCGCGCGGCCAGAGTGCTCACGAGGCACGCGAACGGGCCGACGTGGTCGTCCAGGTGCTGGCCCGTGCCGTGGGGGAGTGGTCGGCACGGTGCCAGGAGCTGGAGGAGAAGGTCCGCAGGGCCAGGTCGGAGGGGCGCGCCGAGGCGCAGGCCGAGTTCGCGGAGCGGCTGCGGGACGCCGAGCTGCGCGTCATGCAGGCCCAGCGGACGATGCGGCAGGCCGAGGAGGAACGCGCCAAGGCCGAGGCGCTGCTGGCCCAGGCCCAGCGGGAGCTGGCGCTGCGGCGCAGGAAGGACGAACGGGACCGGGACGCCTCCCCGCGCCCCGACCCCGCCGGCCTGGCGCGGGACCGGCAGGAGAATGAGCAGTTCTCCGACGTCCTGGAACGCGCGGAGGCCGAACTCGGCGCCGTACGCGAGGAGCTGCGCCAGCTCGGTGAGGACATGGGCGGCCGGGAGGAACCGCGGACCATCGAGGCGCTGTGGGACGAGAAGCGGGCGGAGTGGGTGGCCCGGACACCCGCCCCCGCCCCCGCCCCCGAGGCCGTCTCGCCGTCCGGCGGCACCACCGAGGCGGACGCGGCCCAGGGCGCCGCACCGAAGCCCAAGCGCGTACCCGTTCCCGGCCCGCCCCGGCGCATCCTCATCGGTACGGCGTGGGTCGCCTGCGCGCTCCCGCCGTGGATACCCATGCTCGTCGTCACGGCCAACCGCGTCGCGTACGGCACGGACGAGAGCCTCTGGAAGGTCGTGCCGTTCACGGTCGGCACGGTGCTCGTGGGCCTGCTGCTCTTCGCCGCCGCGCTGCTGCTCGCCACGCTGATGGCGGTCGACGTCCTGAAACGGGACTCGGAGCAGGACGCCGGGGGTCTGGGCTGCTTCGGTTCGGTCGCGGGGTGCCTGGTGCTGCTCGTGGCCGCGTTCTACACGCCTCTCGACTGGCCGGGCCCCGCCGGGCAGTGGGGGAGGGCGATCGCCTCCTCCGTGGGTCTGGGGTAGGCGCGCCCGTCCGGCGGGCAGGAGACGTTCGCCCACACCGTCTTCCCGGGTCCGGCCGTGCGGGGCGTGACGCCCCAGGCGTCCGCGAGGGCGTCCACCAGCAGCAGGCCCCGGCCCGACTCGGCGTCCGGACCGGGCGTCCCGGTGGCGGGCCGTCGTTCCGTCCGGGTGTCCGTGACCTCGATCCGTACGACGCCGTCCTCCGCCTCGGTCAGGCTCAGGTGGAAGTCCCGGCCGGGGACATGGCCGTGCAGGACGGCGTTGGCGGTGAGTTCCGCGCAGATCAGGGTGACCGTCTCGTTCACCGGTGACGCGTACGGGTGGCCCCAGGCGTCCAGGCGGTGCGAGACGAGGCGGCGGGCGAGACGCGCGCCGCGCGGTGTCGAGGTGAACCGCATCGTGAACGTGCGGGTGGGAGTTGCCGACTTCATGGGGTAACCGTTGTCAACTGTGCGTAGCGTTGGATAGGCGTGACGCGCCGACCGGCGAGGGCTGTACGCGGTCGGGGGCGCGCTTGTACGCGGGGTGGAGCGAGAGGTGCCGGGCGTGGACGAACAGCGGCAGCAGGTGGACGGTCAGGAGCAGGAGGCCGGTGCGGGGATCCTGCACTTCTTCGGGCGGCAGCTGAAGCTGTGCAGGGAACGCGCGGGGCTGGACCGGGCCGAGCTGGGGAGCAGGACCGGGTACTCCCCGTCGACCATCGCCAGCTTCGAGCAGGGCCGGCGGATTCCGCCGCCCCGGTTCATCGACACGGTGGATGAGCTGCTGGACGCGGGCGGACTGCTGAAGGCGGGCAAGGAGGAGGTGGCCCGGGCCCAGTACCCGGCGTTCTTCCGCGACGCGGCCCGTCTGGAGACGCAGGCGGTTGTCCTGCACGTGTATGCCAACCAGGCCGTCCCCGGCCTGTTGCAGACAGAGGAGTACGCCCGTGCCGTGTTCACGATGCGTCGCCCGCTGTTGGACGCGGAGACCGTGGAGCAGCGCGTCGCCGCTCGGCTGGCCCGGCAGGACATCTTCGGTCGGGCGCCCATGCCGACCATCAGCTTCGTGATCGAGGAGGCGGTACTGCGTCGGCCTCTTGGCGGCCGGAGCGTGATGCGGGGGGAGCTGGAGCAGATCCTGCTCTGCGGCCAGAGGCGGAACGTCGAGATCCAGGTGATGCCCACCGAGCGCGAGGAGCACGCCGGTCTGGCTGGTCCGTTCACCTTGATCGAGACGACCGAAGGACAGAGGATCGGCTATGCAGAGGTGCACAGGGACAGCCGCCTCTACACAGAGCGCAAGGTCGTCCGGGAACTGGAGGAGCAGTACGGGCTCCTCCGGGCGGCAGCACTCAGCCCGCGGGAATCGCTGGCCTTCACGGAGAAGTTGCTAGGGGAGACATGAGCATCGAAGACTCTGCCGGGAGCGTGCCCGAGTCGGCGTGGGCCAAGAGCAGCTACAGCAGCGGCGAGGGCGGGGAGTGCGTCGAGGTCGCCGCACGGCACGGCGTGCTGCACGTACGGGACTCCAAGGACGCCGCCGGGGCCGTACTGCGCCTCACCCCTGCGGCCTGGACGGACTTCGTCGGGTTCGCCGTCACCCCGTCGAAACAGCGCCGTTCTCGCGCCGCAGAAAACGCGCCCTACGCTTGACCGTACGTACCGCTGCCCGGCCACCGTCGCCCGAAGGTTCAGCCCTCGACCGGACGACAGGAGTCACGCCGTGCACCGCATCGCCCTCCCGCCCTGGCTCGCCCACACTCTGGACGCGCAGCGCGGCCCGGTGCCGTGGAGCGCGGTCACGCGCGGGGCGCTCGCCGGGGGGCCGCTGCTGGTCGTCGCGCTGGCGGCCGGGCGGGTCTCGCTCGGGGTGGTCGCCGCGATCGGGGCGATGCTGGCCGGGGTCAACGACCGGCCGGGCAGCCGCCGTACGTCCGTGGGGCGGCTCGGCGTACCGGCGCTCGCGGGGGCGGCCGGGCTGCTCGTCGGGACGTACGCGGGGCAGCACCTGGGGGCCGTGGCGCTGACGCTGGTGCTGACCGGGCTCGGGCTGGTCGCCGGGGGCGTCAGTGCCGTGGGGCCCGTGGCCTCCGGGGCGGGGACGCAGCTGCTGGTCGCCGCCGCCGTGGGCGCCGGGATGCCGTTGCCCGACCCCGGGTGGCAGCGGGCGCCGGCCTTCCTCGCCGGTGCCGGATGGCTGCTCGCGCTGCGGTTGGCGCTGCCCACGCCGGGCGCCCTCGCCGGCGACTTCCGCTTCGACGGGGAGCGGGCGGCCGTGGCCGACGTGTACGACGCCGTCGCGGCGCTGCTGGAGGCGGCCGGTACGGGGCGCGCCGGGGCGCGCCGGGCCGCGCTCACCGCCGCCCTCGACCAGGCGCAGGACGCGCTCGCCGGGCCCCGGCTGCGACGCCACGCCTCGACAGCGGCCGAACGGCGCCTGCGGGCCCAGTACGCCGCCGCCCTGCCCCTCGGTGAGGCCGCGACCGCGCTCGCCTGGGCGGAACGGACCGTTCCGGGACGCGCCGCGGAGGGCCCCCGGCGGCTGGCGGCGGCCGTCCGCCGCAATGCCCCCGCGGGGCCGCTCCCCGCGCCGCACCGGGGCGACCCGGCGCTGCGCGCCCTGGACGACGCGATCCTGTACGCCGCTCAGGCCTTCGACGAGGGCGGCGGCGCCGACCTGCACACCCGCAGGCGGTCCGCCGCCTCCCGGGTCCGGGACGCCCTCGGCGCGGGCGGACGGGAGTACGGGCTGCGGGTCGGCCTGTGCTTCGGGGCCGGCGTCGCCGTGTCCCAGGCGCTGCACCACACCCACCTGTACGGGTCCCACGCGCACTGGTACTGGCTGCCCGCGACCGTCGTGTTCCTGGTCAAGCCGGACCTCGGCCCGCTCGTGTCCCGGGTGCTGTGCCGGGCGGCCGGGACCGTGCTCGGGGCGCTGCTCTTCGCCGCCTTCGCCGCCGTACTGCCCCGCCCGGCGGGCCTCGTGGTCCTCGTCGCCGTCTGCGGCGCCCTGGTGCCCGTCGCCGCCCGGCACTTCGCCGCGCAGACCACCGTCGTCACCGTTCTCGTGCTCGCCCTCGTGATGGTGGGCGGCGAACCCCAGGCGTCGGCGGGGCGCATCGGGGAGACGCTGCTGGCCTGCGCGATCGTGCTGGTCGTCGGGCACCTGCCGATGCCGGGGCAGCAGGGCGGCCAGGTCCGCGCCCGCATCGACGCCGCCGAGGCCGCCGCGCACGCCTACCTCGCCCACGTGCTGAGCGGGTCCGACGACCACGCCACCCGGTGGACGCTGCGCCGCGAGGCGTACCGCACGCTCGCCGAGGCCCGTGCCGCCGCCGGCCGCGCCGCCGCCGAACTGCCCGCCCTCGCCCGGCACTCCGAGGGCACGGACGAGGTCGTCGCGCTCCTGGAACGGCTCGTCGACACCACCACCGCCTGCGCCGTGCACCTCGACGACACCGGCCGCCTCACACCCCGCCACACCGAACGCCTCGCCGCACTGCGCGACGAACTGGCCGCACGGCGCGGACACCGGGACGGCCCCCGCCCCGAGCTGCCGCTCGCGGGGTGAGCGGCCCTCCGAGAAAATCCGCCGGGCAGCGATGAGTTCCGCGGCGCCCCGCGGTCACCACTGCGACCGACCGACGCGGACCGACGCACTGGAGGCCGGAGCCATGTCGCTGCCCGAGATCGTCACCCGCGCGCAATGGCGCACGGCGCGGGAGGACCTGCTGGTCAAGGAGAAAGCGGCCACCCACGCGCGGGACGCGCTCAACGCCGAACGGCGCGAGCTGCCGATGGTGGAGATCGACAAGGAGTACGTCTTCGAGGGCGGCGACGGCAAGGCCGGCCTCCTCGACCTGTTCGAGGGGCGCGAGCAGCTCGTCGTCTACCACTTCATGTTCGCGCCCGAGTGGGACGCGGGCTGCCGCAACTGCTCGGCGTTCCTGGACCAGATCGGGCACCTCGCCCACCTGAAGGCACGCGGTACGTCGTTCGTCGCGGTCTCCCGGGCGCCGTACCCGAAGATCCTGCCGTTCAAGGCGCGGATGGGCTGGACGGTGCCCTGGTACTCCTCGCACCTCAGCGACTTCAACACCGACTTCGAGGCGACCCTCCGGGTCGAGGGCGAGCTGGTCGAGCGGCCGGGGATCAGCTGCTTCCTGCGCGACCACGACCGGGTCTTCCACACCTACTCGACCTACGAGCGCGGCCTGGACGGACTCGGCTCGACCACGACCCTGCTCGACCTGACAGCGCTCGGCCGGCAGGAGGCGTGGGAGAAGCCCGAGGGACGCGCTTCGGCGCTCGGTGCACCCGCCGGCAGCGCGAACATCCGCTACCACGACGAGTACGAGGACTGAGACGCTCCGTAGCGAAACGGCCCGAACGGCTGAGCCGCCACTCACACTTTATGGTGAACGGGTGTCACCTTTGTCTCAGTAGCATCACCAAGCGGTGCCTCCACTCCATTGTTGGCGTTTAACTTCGAGCAAGCGCTACATGGAGGTGCGGAGTGAACGGGCGAACAGTGCTCGAACGCTTTCCCGCAGGTGGACCCCGAGGATCCTGGCCCGCGGAGGAGTTCGCACAGGCGCGACGTCTGGAAGGTCTGCCCGCCGAGGTCGTCATGGATCTCGCCACGGACATGTTCCTGGTCGTCGTGCGCGGCGGCGAACCCGGGGACGCGGCCGCCTGACGCGTCGGTCGCCTGACGCGTCGGTCGCCTGACGCGTCGGCCGCCTGACGCGTCGGTCGTCGGCCGTCTGCCGTCAGACGGTCCTCGGGGCCGGTACCGGCGCCTTCGTGAACTGTTCGGCCTGGAGCGAGTACAGCTCCGCGTAGACCCCGCCGGCGGCCAGCAGCTCGTCCGGGGTCCCGGACTCCACCAGCTTCCCCTGGTCGAGGACGTGCACCAGGTCGGCGTGGCGCACGGACGCCAGCCGGTGCGTGATCAGGACGACCGTCTGCCCGCCGCCGGCCAGGGCGCGGATCTTCTCGAAGACCTCCAGCTCGGCCCGCGCGTCCAGCGCCGCCGTCGGCTCGTCCACGATGAGGATGCGCCCCTTGCGGTACGCCGCGCGGGCGATCCCGACCCGTTGCCACTGGCCGCCCGACAGCTCGTGGCCGCCGCTGAAGTTCCTGGCCAGCAGGGTGTCCAGGCCGCGCGGCAGATCGGCGACCACGTCCTGGGCCCCGGCCTCGGCGACCGCGTCGGCCACCCGGTCGTCGGCGAGCGGCGCGGAGGACCGGCCCACCGCGACGTTCACCCGCGCGGTGAACGGCCAGCGCTTGAAGTCCTGCGCCACCATGGCGACGCGTTCGGCGAGCGCGTGCCGGTCCGCCGTCGCCGCGTCGACGCCGTCCCAGGTGATCCGGCCCGAGTCCGGGACGTACAGCCCGGCCAGCAGCTTGACCAGTGTCGTCTTGCCCGAGCCGTTCTCGCCGACCAGGGCCACGATGCGGCCCAGCGGCAGGGCGAGCGTCACGTCGTCGAGCGCCGGGCGGGCGGCGTCGCCCGGGTAGCGGAACGTGACGTTCTCGAACCGGATCTCCTTCGGGTCCTCGGGCAGCGCGGCGCCGCCCACCGGGATGGCCCGGCCCGACGCCTCCTTGTGCAGCCGCTCCAGGTCGCCCACGAACAGCGCCTCCTCGTGCAGCGCGTTGACCTCCACGACCAGCGTGCCGAGGCTCTGCGAACCGGTGCGGATCGCGATCACGGCCGTGCCCGCCACCGACAGGGCCATCCCGCCGCCCAGCAGCAGCCCGCCGAGCGTCGCGTACGTCGCCGCCGTCGCCAGGCCCGTCCACGCCGCCGCGATCAGCCCCGTACGGGCCGCCAGCCGGGCGAGGCGGGCCTGCTCCGCCTCGGCGGTCTCCGACATCGCGCGGTAGTGCCGCAGCAGGAAGGGGCCCACCCCGTGCACCCGGATCTCGGGGGCCGCGGCCGGTTCGATGAGCAGCTGGCCCAGCAGCCGCCCCGCCCGCTCGTGCTGCACCCACGCGTGGAAGGACTCGTACCGGCGCCGGGCCAGCGTCAGCGCGCTCCAGGCGCTCGGCAGCGTCATCGTCACCAGCAGCGGCAGCAGCGCCGGGTTAGTCGTTGCAGACACCGTGTCCCCCGCAGGTTGTGTCGCATTCCGGAGGGCCGGCGCCCCGGCCTGTGACGCGCTGCGGTGCATCGGTGTGTGCCTTTCGCGGGTGTTACGAGTAACCAGCATCCCAGTCGGAGGAGCCGCCGCGCGGCTGCTTGAGAAGGCGGCATGCGCAAGGCGCGCTTGACGTTGCCGAGAACGCAGTGTGAGGCGATGACGCCGACTCGCGGTCCTCGGAGACTGCGTGCTCACCCTGACGCCATTGCGGCAGCGCGATGCAACTGCCCGTCCGGCCTTGGTGGTTATAGTTTCAGGCAGCGTCGCGTGCCGGTGGCGGATGGATCGTCAGGCATGGAGGCGTCGTATCGAAAGGTGGCTCCGGCCATTCCCACCCCAATTTCACAGAAGATCACGCTTTACCCCGCCGAGGACCGGTTCTTCGGCCCCCGACCCGCCGTCCTCGTCCTGCCCGGCGGCGGCTTCCGGGAACTTCCACCGCACGAGGGCGAAGGCTACGCGCGCTGGCTGTCCGGCCTCGGCATCCACGCCTTCGTCCTGTCCTACCGGCTGCTGCCGGACCGGTTCCCGGCCCCGCTCGAAGACGCCCGGGCCGGGTTGGACCACATCCGCAACGGCGACCACGGCCTCGACGTCGGCCGGGTCGGCGTCATCGGATCAAGCGCGGGCGGCCAACTCGCCGGCCTGCTCATGACCGGCCGGGTCCTGTCCATCGAGGAGGGCGTCGCCGACCCGCCCCGACCGGACTTCGCGATCCTGGCCTATGCGCTGGCCGACCTCGACCTGCTGCCGCCGTCGGTGGTCGAGAACCTGCTCGGCGACCTGCTGCCCATCAAGGACGAGCTATCCCCGGCCAGGCATGTGGACGCGTCGGTGTGTCCGACCTTCGTATGGGCCACCGCTCAGGACCCGCCGGGCCTGCCCAACGCCCTGGAGTGGACCCGGGCGCTGGCGGCGGCCGCGGTACCGGTGGAGTTGCACGTCTACCCGGGCGGCAGCCACGGCATCGGCCTTGCCGACGGCGTGGAATACGGCGGCGAGCCGCATAAGTTCATTGCGCGCGAGCCGCACACCGCGTCCTGGACGACCGCGTGCGCGGCCTGGCTGCGACGGGAGGGCGTTCTTGCCGACTGACCGCGTCACCGCCTGGGGCAGGGAACTGCAGCGGGTGCACGGCAAGCTGCGCAATGCGTTGGCGCTGGCGCGGGCGGGACTGGACGGCGGCGACCCCGCTGACGCCGCCACCGACTTGCTGTTGTTCTGCCACGGGTTCTGCGCTGCCCTGTCCGGCCACCATCGCGCCGAGGACGGTTCGCTGTTCCCGGAACTGGTACGGGCGCGACCCGACCTGGCGCCGGTGGTCGCGAAGCTGACTCAGGACCACAACATGATCGAGCACCTCATTGGTGGATTGCAGAAGGCGGTGGCCGACTCGACCGACCCGGAGGTGGCGCACCGCCACCTGGACGGGATCGAGGCGGTCATGGAAACGCACTTCAAGTACGAGGAGAAGCAACTGGGAGCGGTGCTGGACGGCATGGACGCCGACTTCGACCGCACCGAGATCTTCGGCCCGATTAGCTGAGCCGCGTCCCGGTCGCGCCGCCCGCCGACGGCGCGACCGGGAATCCACCTGGGTTCGAGCTGAACCGCCACCGCCACGCCCGGGTCCTGAACCGCGACCGCCGAGGCTTCGGTGAAGCGGTGAACCGGACTTATGTCACGAACCGCGACCGGCCTTAACTACACGAGCCGAAGGGCGCGATGTGGTTCGTGGCTTCTGGCAGCCGTCGTACGACGCCGTTGTCGGTGACTTGCCTGCGCAGACGCTCGATCTCGTCGTGCTGAGCGGCAAGGCGAGAGATCGCCAGGTTTCTGAACTCGGTGAGCTGCGCGATCTGCTCGTCGCGGGTGAGGATGCGCGATTTGAGCTCGGCATTTTGTGCCTTGAGTCGTTCAATCTGCGCGATCCGGGGATCGACGATCTCTCCGGCGTCGCGGAGTTCGTTCAACCTGCGTTCGAACTCCTCGGCGAGGTGCTGGTAGGCCCCGGGCCGGGTGGTTCCGTCGCGGTTCTTCTTGGGATAGAAGCCGGTGCGGGTCACGCCGGCCAGGGCGGCGAGGGTCTTCAGGTCGGCCTTGCCGCCGGGTGGGAGATCTCCCTTCAGGATCCGTTCCATGGCGGCTCGGATCGCGGCCGCGTTGTGGGTCTTGGATTCCTCGGTGAGCCGGGCCATCTCAGTCCTCTCCAATGGAAACGGTCTGGGCGGCGTCGATCTCGGCGACGACTCGCAGGGCGCGGTCGCGTTCGGGGGTCAGCCGCGCCTTCTCGCCCTTGGCGACCCGGGGGCTTTGAATGAACACGTCGATGGCGGTGGCCTGCCCGGCCCACACGGGACGGTGACACGGATGGTGGGTGGCCTGCGGGCAGCGCGCCGAGTCACACATCCCCACCAGCGGCTTCGTGGCATTAGGCGTGCCGGCCAGGCGCAGGCATAGGGCTTTGGACGGGTCGCGGAACCAGCAGAAGTTGGCGGGCCCGACGTGGAGTGTCTTGGCCTGCTTGCGCAGGAGTCCCTCCAGGTGACGGTCGTCCTTGAGGATTTTCGGGTCCGTACGGGCCGCGTTCTTCAACTGAGCGTCCACGTGGTGGAACGCCTCGATCAGGCTCCGCGCACCCGGACCGGCGGGCATCCGGCCCGCCTGGACATCCCGGAATGCCTCCACCGTAAGCTGCACGTGATGGGCCTCCTCTGCTTCCTCGACTTCGGCATGGAACAGTCGCTGAGAGCCGCCGGGGCGAGCGGCATAGCCTTCCGTGGTGGCCACGGAGATGTGCTTGAGGGCGACCTTCGCCGCCAGGAGGCCGCCGGGCCGTTCTGCGATGGCCAGGGACAGCGTTCGGCGTAACATCCGGGCGTTGAGCGGACCTTGGGGAATGACCGGCAAGCCCCAGCGTTCCCGGTTGCCGGTCCGCTCCAGCCAGCCGCGCAGATTCTTCAACCGGCCGGCCAGGTCGATGGTGCCGAACAGCGCCTCACCGGCCGGCCGGTTCACCAGGCGTTCGGCAAGGGCCACCGCGTGGTCCACCTGCTCGATGACCACCCACTCGTCGGGGACGCCCCCGAACTTCTGCCCCTTGATCAGGCGGCTGGCGAGCCGGAACCGCCGGCCGCCCCCGGGCGTCGCCACGGCGGGGAGTCGGCAGCCAGCTTCGAGTTCCAGCAGTTCACTGGTCCGCATCCCACTGAGTGCGCAGGTCACCACCAGACAGGCCGTCACCGCGTGATCGACCATGAAGAAGAGATCACCGTCGGCCAGCGGCAGTGTCCATGGCACGAGCTCGCCGTCGACCACACGCGTGATTACCGCGGCCTGTCTGGCCAGCGGCGGCTGGAAGCCGACCTCGGCGGCCAGCGCGGTCAGCTCTGGGATCAGAGCCTGCCGTGCGTCGTCCCCGAATCTCCGGGCGCCGACCGTGCGGGCGAGGGCTTCCCAGCCCAGATGCTTCAGCGGGCCCTCTTCTCCCAGCGTGGTCCGCTTGCGCAGCTGAGCGTCATCGACTGCCGGCAGAGGCGCTCCCGATGTCCGCATGCGCTCCAGGACCTGCCGCAGAGCGGGGAGCTGCGCGAGGGTCACGCCGCCCGACGTCGGAAGGGCCGCTCTGTCGGCGCGCACCGTCTCCATCAGATCTACGAGATGCGGCCCCACCTCGTTGACCAGGTGCAGGCAGGTGGCCAGCAACGGTTGCAGCATGGAGTCCGGCACGGGAGGCGTCAGGTTCGGCCCCTTCGACTTGTAGCCGACGACCTGGGTGGCGGTCTTCCCCTTCCACGGTACGAACCCCGCCTCGTAGCCGTCGCCGGACAGCAGCTCCTCGTACTGGGCGATCAGCTTGAGGATCCGGACGTGCGCCACGGTCGAGTACGGCTCCAGACGTCGTCGGGGCCGCCCCAGGTGAGGAACGCTCCATGAGCGTTCCTCCAGATAGCGCTCACACAGTTCCAGCGAGACGCCACGCAGAGAGGTAATGCCTTTCTCTGTAAGCCAGTTGAACCACTCGATGTACTTCTCCAGGAAGTCGTAGACAGTCCGAGGGGAGCGAGCCGCCCGCAGCGCATGCGCGCACTCCAGCACCGCCTCGTACTGCGGGGCCAGCATCGCCAACAGGATCTCCTTGGCCACGACCCGCCACTGCGGGTTGATGATCTCGGTGAAGTCCCAGATCTGCTCGCGCTCGGTCATCATCCGGTGCGCGTCCACCAGACCGGAGAACACCCAGCGATCCTGCTCGAATCGCGGGCGCATCGCCCCCTCGGCCAGCCTCAGCCCGGCGATCTCACACACGTCCCCCTGGGCGAAGACCGAGACGACCCGACGGTGACGAGGCAAGAATGCGGATACGGGTAGGCGCATCACAGGGTTCCCTCCTCGGGCCGGAGCGGGAGATCAGTGTCGTCGTCTGCCACCTCGCGTGCGGCTTTCTCCTTGGTCTCCTCGGAGAGCTTCGGCAGGATCTCGTTGGCCAGGCGGTCGGCGTACGGACCGAAGACCCGGACGAAGTTCTCCGTGGGCATCTGCCGGAACTGCCGCGAGAAGAAGGCGTTCAACCGCAGCAGGTTCGCCGCGTGACGTGGAAGGAACACCGACAGCGGGCACAGCAGGCACACCCACGGACGGGCCGGACACGGCTGGCCTGCCGGACCGTGAACCCCGGCCAGTTGGTCGGCGCACGCCGCAGTGAACACATCACGCTCGCCGCCGACCAACTCGGCGATGGCCACAGCATCCAGCTCGAGCCGCTTCACTTCGTCAGGGAAGTCCTCCGCGAACCGGGCCGCCTGCTCCGCCGAGAGCACCACCGGCGGCAGCGCCTTGCGCAACACGTCGGCCTGACCGTCCTCGATGATCGACTCCACCGCGTCAAGCTGGGCGGGGCTGGTCGGGGTTACGTAGTGATCGCCTTCGGTGCGGGCGGTGTGGTTCGGATCGATCGTGGCCCGTCCGGTCCATCCCCGTCTCGCCAGTCGTTCGTGGTACGTCGCACGAATCCGGCCGCGATGGATCACGAACGGCTTCCCCGCATCGTCCACCAGGCCCACCTGCTTCACCAGATCCCGATGGCGGTCCGTGTCCGACGGAGGACCGACGATCGGGCTGAACCCTCCACCCGTCGTGAACCACTTCGGGCTGTACGAGATCCACAGATGTCCTCGGAGCTTGTCATCGGCGAAGGTCCGCAGCGGAGCCGAGTACTCCAGCCACCGTTCCAGGAGCCGCACCGCCCGGGTCGGCAGATTCGAACTCTCCCGTGCAGTACGGCCCTTATTGTAGGTGATCACTATTGAGGTGTCGCCGGTCCACTCGAGACCGTCCAACCCCAGATCGTCAATGCCGTCCGGCACGACCCCGCAGTACATGCCGAACAAGACGGAGTAGGCGACTTGAACGACCGGGTGAGGAAACAGATCGCTGCGTACCTGCCGCACTGCCCGGCGCAGATCCCACTGCGTCGACTTCGTGCCCCGGGTCTGCGCCCGGTACACGGGCCGGTCCGGAAAAGGGCCGTCCCGCAACAGCAGGCACGCGATGTCCTGCGGACTGTGGTGCGCGCTCCCCGACGGCTCGCCGCCCTGCGAGGCCAGCTCCAGAGCCCGCCGATGACGGGCCCAACTGTCGTCCACCACCGCCCGGCATGACGTCTCCAGCCGCTCCCACTCCCCATCGGTGTACGCCTTGTACGGGCTGGTGCTTCGATACGCCTGGATCTGGTTTCCAGTGAGATACGTGCGCACCTCCGGACGCAGGGCTCCGGTGACCGCGTCGAAGCCCTTCAACAGCATGCGGGTCTCGCGCTCACGCGTATACGTGCTGGCCATCCAGTAACGGACCAGTGTGGCCCGCGTCAGGTCCGGGGCATTTCCGGTGAACCCGGCCTCAGTCAAGGCATTCACCATCTGGCGCAGGGCCACCGCGTACGCCTTGGCCGTGTTTTTCGCGCCGATGCCGCCCTCGGGATGCGCGTTGGCCGCGAGCCCTTTCGCAAGGTCGCGCGCCAGCCCGGGATTGGGTAGACCGTCCAGAACGGCCGTCCACTCACGGCCGTTGGGGAACACGAAGTGCACGGCCAACGGCTCGTCCATCACATACGCTGGCATCCGCCGGCCTCCTCGTCATCGAACTCGGCCGCGGCTTCGGCGGTGGCCTCCGGATGTGGTGTGCCGGTCGTGTCCTTGTAGGCGTCGCGATAGATCCGTGTGACGTCCAAGCGAGCGATGTAAAGCTCCGTGGACAGGACGCTCTGGTGTCCGAGCAGGTCGCGCAGGATCAGCATCGGATCGTTCCGGGTCAGATAGAGAGCCATCGCGGCGTCGTCTCCGGTGTCCGCCGCGAGGGCAGCCGCCCGCTGGTAGTAGCCCGTGACCAGCCACTCCAGGGTCGCCATCGCCATCGAGTGACGCAGCCGGTGCGGGGCCACCGTCGGAAACCGCGGCTCGAACCGCTCGCGGATACGGGCCGACGTCCGACGGAAGACCGTCGCCCAGTCCACGAACGGCTCCCCCGAGGACTGCAGGCCCAGCAGCGGCGAACTGCCATCCGGAGCGACCAGGCGCAGCCGCTCGGCCGGCCGCAACTTCCGCCACGACCTCCGCTCCCCGTTGATGAACGCGCCCTCCCAGTCAGGCTCCTCCACCACCAGCGGCTCACCCAGCTTCGACGGAGGACGCCACGTAAAGCCCTCCGCCGACGCCGCCCGGTCCAACTCGATGTACTGGTGCACCTCGGCGAGCGCCTCATAGCTGATCCACGGTGTACGGGCCTTCTGCCCCTTGGTGATCGCATGGCTCAGCGGAAACAGCACGGGCAGCGTTCGCGGGCGGGACGGAAGAGGCGGCACCTCGTAGATCGTCAGGTGCGTGAACTCCTGCCGACGCAGGCCACTGGACAGCACCAGGCCGCCCATCGCCGCGTTGCGGGCCCCTTCCCGGCCGCGGTAGCGCGGGTCCGGCTCACCATCCGGGCCGCGCCCTGCCAGTCCCCGCACGAACAGCTCCGCGAAATCCCGTTCCAGGTACTTGATCGTCGTATGCGGCTTCGGGGTGCGCAGCTTGGCGAGGTTCCGCTCCACCTCGACCAGAACCCCCTCCGCCATGCGTCGGCCAGTCCGGTAGCTGAACGGCACGGCGGAGGCGATGCCTTCGTCACGGGCCCACGAGTAAAAGCCCGACAGGATGCCCATGTTCAGGTTCCACGTGCCGGCGTCCCAGCGGTCCTTGAGTTCGCCGGCCAGTCGGTGCTCGGCGTACATGCCCAGGGCGGCACGCAGGTCCCGACCGTCATCCCAGGGGCTGACACCCCGGACTTGGAGGAACGTCAGCCAGTCGCGGAGGCAGTTGGCGCTGTTCTGCCAAGTTCGTTTGGCCGGAGCACCGTTCAGCGGAAGCTCACGCAGCCAGCGATTCACGAACACCGTCGGCCGAGGCGCTCCTGGAGCGTCCTCGAATCTCAGGTCGTCGTCGATGACTACGGGCATCTGGTCACGGATGAGCGGCTGTTGATCCACATCCCAGGACTCCCAGCCGGTGGCGGAGAAACCGATCAGTTGCATGGCGCGGAGCCTAGATATCCGACACGACCCGAGTGCAACAGACTTGGAGGAATCACTCCAAGGGGTACCGCGAGGAAAGCGACACAACGATTAAGCAGCGACTTCCGGGTGCAGCACCGTCAGGACACCGGCCGCGGCGATCAGCGAGATCATCGCGTTCACCACGCGCGTGCCGAACGAGATCATGCGCCGCGCGGAGGCCGCGCCGTACTGGGCGGTGTCCAGGAGCTTGTGGAAGGCGTGGTCCTCGATCGCGGACAACTCCACGGCCGCCGCACGCTCCAGATAGCGCTCGGTGGCCACCCGCTCCACCTTGGGCTCCAGACGGCCGGTCGCGTACGTCGAGGCCGCCCGCAGCAGCGCCGCCACCAGCATCACCGCGGCCACGGTGACCAGGGCGGGGACGGTGCCGCGCAGGCGCTCCTCGATGGGGCCCGAGGCCATCAGCCCGGCCAGCACGCTGTTGACCGCGAGCAGGCTCACCGCCTGCGCCAGACCCCGGCCCAGCTCGGCCGCCATGACGGTCCGGGCGGCCTGCGGATCGGCCTGCCGGGCGAGGCGCAGGCTGGCCGCCAGCAGGGACGGCAGGCGGGTCACCATCGCCCGGAAGCCCAGCTCCAGGAAGGCATCGGCGTGCTGGTTCCAGCCCATGTCGTAGCGCAGGGGGCCGCCGAAGAGCAGCCGCTCCGACTCCGACACCCCGACCGGTTCCGTGCCGCCCTTCCTGCCCACCGTCTGCCTCCCCCTCGTGGCCGGACGGTCCACTATCGCGGGGGCGGGTGCCCTCCCGGCAGGGCGCGGGCGGGGGAGCCCAAAGCACGCGGGCGCACTGCGGGACGGGGGGTGCGGGGAGGGGGCGTGCGGGGGCGGGTGCGGATGCGCAGGGGTGGGCGCGCGGGGCGGAGGGCGCGTGCGGCGGGGCTGCGGGTGCGTGCGGCGGGGCTGCGGGTGCGTGCGGCGGGGCTGCGGGTGCGGCGGGTGCTTCGGGTGGCTTCGGGTGCGGTTACGCGGTCACCGGGCGGGACCACGTCGGCGTCGTGTTCGTCAGCCGGCACAGCGCCAGGTAGAGGGGGATCGGCGGGGTGTACGGCACGGTGTCGTCCGGGCGGTGGATGAGGTCGGGGACGCCGGGCGCGTCGGGGACGACGGCGCCGGTGGCGTACCGCGCGGGCGCGGGCCAGTCCAGGGCGTAGTCGGAGTCCGACGGAACGATCCACCACCAGTGCGCGTCGTCGGCGTACACGCATCCCACGCGCGGCAGCCGGGGGAGCACCAGGGGGCCGAGGTCGGCGGGTACCGCCACCGCGTCGCAGCCCAGCGGGGCCGTCATGCCGTCCGGCACGGGCAGCCGCCGGGGTGCCCCGGCGGCGGTGCGCCGGCCGCGCTGGAGGCGGACCATCGTGTCCAGACCGAGCGGCCGGATGCCGGACGCTGCCCTCATAGCCATTCGGTCCCCGTTCCGCGGCGCGCCTGCGTCAGGCGTCCCTCCGCCTCGCCCTCGTCACCCGTGCCGTCGGCGGGGCCGGGCTTCGGGCGGGCGCCCCAGCCCAGGTCGTTGCGGGGCTCCGACGGGTCGCCGGGCCCGTCGGCCTTGCGCGGCAGCTCGGCCCAGACCAGGAGCCCGGGACCGTGCTCGTGGGCGCCCCAGGCCTCGCACAGGGCGTCGACGAGGAGCAGTCCCCTGCCGTGCTCGTCCTCGGGCTGCTGATCGGCCGAGGGGTGGGGCTGGCCGGGGGCGCAGCCCTCGTCGCGCACGGCTATGCGGACCAGCTCGTCGCCGTCGTGGAGCTCGCACACTATGTGCCGGCTCGCCGTGTGCACGATGGCGTTGGTCACCAGCTCGGAGACCACGAGCGCCGCGGTGTCGCAGGTGTCCTCGCACACCGACCACCCGTTCAGCCGGGCCCGCGTCAGGCGTCTCGCCTGTGCGGGGGAGCCCGGATGGGCGGCCAGTTCGAAGCGGAACCGGCGCTCGGCGGCACCCCGCGAGGGCCCGGCTCCCATGGCGGCACCGAGGGCCAGGGAGCCCGCGGTGGCGTCTGTTCCTAAGGGCGCGGACGGAATCACGCTTGCCACTATCGCCCCGCCGTGAACACTTGGCAAGTGTCACTCTGAAAAATGCAGAGTGCTGTGTGACGCTCTGGACGGGCGTGGCACACTGCTCGCAACAGCACGTCGAGCGGCGCCACTTCGGATCGTCGAAAACCTGTACGGGTTTTCGAACAAGACTTCGAATGGCGCCGCCGGGCTGTCCGCGCGAGAACACGCGTACAGGGCCACAGCAGCAAGACACGCAGTGCCACAGACGCAGGAATTCCTCAGGGAGGTGGGCGGTGAGCGAGCCGCGGTCGGCGCCGACGGTCGGCCAGGTCGTTCTCGGCCGGCGCCTGCTGGACCTGCGGGAACGCGCGGGTCTCAAGCGTGAGGAGGCCGCCCGCATCCTGCGCGTGGCCCCCGCCACGGTCCGGCGCATGGAGATGGCCGAGGTCGCCCTCAAGATCCCGTACCTCCAGCTCCTGCTGAAGGCCTACGGCGTCGACGACGAGGAGGCCGAGGCCTTCGTCCGGCTGGCCGAGGACGCCAACAAACCCGGCTGGTGGCAGCGCTTCCACGACATCCTGCCGGGCTGGTTCTCCCTGTACGTCAGCCTGGAGGGCGCGGCGTCCCTGCTGCGCTCCTACGAGCCGCACTTCGTCCCCGGGCTGCTCCAGACCGAGGACTACGCGCGCGGGGTGCTCCGCTCGGGCGCCATCGGGCAGACCCAGCCCGACGACATCGAGCGCCATGTCGCCCTGCGCATGCAGCGCCAGGAACTGCTCACCCGTAAGGACGCACCCCGGCTGTGGGTCGTGATGGACGAGACCGCCCTGCGCCGCCCCGTCGGGGGGCCCGAGGTGATGCGCGCCCAGATCGACCGACTGCTGGAAGCCGCGAAGCTGCCCAACGTCACGCTCCAGGTCGCCCCGTTCGCCAACGGACCGCACCCGGGCACGTACGGGCCCTTCGTGCTGTTCCGATTCGCCATGCCGGAACTCCCGGACATGGTCTACAGCGAGTACCTGACCGGCGCCGTCTACCTCGACGCGCGCCCCGAGGTGGCGACCCACCTCGAGGTCATGGACCGCATGGCGGCCCAGGCCGCCACGGCACATCGCACGAAGGAGATCCTCCGGGATCTCCGCAAGGAGCTGTGAATGAACCTCATCAAACCCCAGTGCTCGACACGGACCCGCTCGGAGCGGATCTACAACGGCATGCCCGCCCGGGAACTGGGCAGCGAGGGCTGGCACAAGCCGTGGAGCGGCGGCAACGGAGGCAACTGCCTGGAGGCCATGAAGCTCTCCGACGGCCGGATCGCCGTCCGGCAGTCCACCGACCCCGACGGACCGGCGCTGATCTACACCACGGCCGAGATGACGGCCTTCATCGAAGGAGCCAAGGCGGGGGAGGCGGACTTCCTGCTGTCCTGAACCACACGCTCTGTTGATGCTTGCTTTCTAAGCCCTTTGGCCCGTTGACCGTCAACCCGTTCACCGTCCACCCGGTCCGCCCCGTCCGCCGCGCCTCCCGTCGTCCGACCCCTTGCCCGTGCCGTCCCGTCCGTCCGTCGCGCCCTCGTCGCTCATGAGGAGGGCGGCTCAGGCCGTCATCGGGCGGTCGTACGGGCCGATCGGGGCCGGCAGGCGGGTGGCGCCGCCGGACAGGTGGCGGTCGACGGCAGCCGCCACCGCCCGCCCCTCCGCGATCGCCCACACGATGAGCGACTGACCGCGTGCCGCGTCCCCGGCGGCGAACACCCCCGGGACGCCGGTCGCGAACCCGCCGTCCCGGGCGATGGTCCCGCGAGGCTCCATCGCCAGCCCCAGCCCGTCCACGAGCCCGTCCTCCCGGTCGGGCCCCGAGAACCCCAGCGCGAGGAGGACCAGGTCCGCCGGGAGCACCCGCTCCGTGCCGGGCAGCGGACGCCGGCCGGCGTCCACCCCGACCAGGTGCAGCTCCCGCACCCGCCCCCGCGCGTCGCCGGTGAAGCGGAGCGTGGACGCCGCGAACAGCCGCGCGTCCGCCTCCGCCGCCGGCGCGGTCCGCAGCTCGCCCGCCTCCTCGTGCGCCGCCGACAACCGGTACAGCCGCGGATACGTCGGCCAGGGCTCCGCCTCCTCGTCGCGCACCGCACCCGGCTGCCCGTAGATGTCCAGCTGGGTCACGGACGCCGCCCCCTCCCGCACCGCCGTGCCCAGGCAGTCCGCGCCCGTGTCGCCACCGCCGACGATCACGACGTGCTTCCCGGCGGCGCACAGCGGGGAGCGCGCGAGATCGCCCTCGCACACCCGGTTCGCCAGCGGCAGGTACTCCATCGCCTGATGGACGCCGGCCAGCTCCCGGCCCGGCACGGCCAGTTCGCGCCAGGCGGTCGCCCCGGTGGCGATCACCACCGCGTCGTGACGGGCCCGCAGATCGGCCGCGGCCACGTCCCGTCCGACCGCCGTCGACGTACGGAACTTCGTCCCCTCCGCCCGCATCTGCTCGACACGCCGCTCCAGATGCCGCTTCTCCATCTTGAACTCGGGGATGCCGTACCGCATCAGGCCGCCGATCCGGTCGTCCCGCTCGTACACGGCCACCGTGTGCCCGGCCCGGGTCAGCTGCTGCGCCGCCGCCAGACCGGCGGGCCCCGAACCGACCACCGCCACCGTCCGCCCGGACAGCCGGTCCGGGGGGCGCGGCGGGACGAAACCCTCCTCCCAGGCGCGGTCGGCGATCGCGCACTCGACGTTCTTGATGGTGACCGCCGGCTGGTTGATGGCGAGCACACAGCCCGCCTCGCAGGGCGCCGGGCACAACCGGCCCGTGAACTCGGGGAAGTTGTTCGTCGCGTGCAGCCGCTCGCTCGCCACCCGCCAGTCCGAACGGGAGACCAGGTCGTTCCACTCCGGGATCAGATTGCCGAGCGGGCAGGCCTCGTGGCAGAAGGGGACGCCGCAGTCCATGCAGCGGTCCGCCTGCCGTTCCACGATCGGCAGCAGCGCGCCCGGGACGTACACCTCGTCCCAGTCCCGGACCCGCTCCCCGGCGGGCCTGCGGGGCCATTCCTCGCGAGGAGTGGACAGGAAACCCTTGGGATCGGCCATGGCCGTCTTCCTCGTACACCGGGTGGCTGGCCCTGCGCCGTAGGGCGGCGCTCTTCCCGCCCACGATACGTCCGACCGCCCCCGACCGCAGGGCGCCGAACACCCCCTCCGCCCGCGACCGCCCCGGCCCGTCCGTCAGGCGAGGGCGAGCACGTACGCCACCGCCGACGCGGCCGAGGCGACCGTGCGGACGTGGTTCCACGCCGTCCACTCGCGCATGTACCCGGGCCACCGCGCGGCGACCTCCGCCGAACCCGGCTCCAGCTCCAGCAGAGCCGTGTTGCGCGGCACGTGGGCGGCCGCCGTCACCCCGAACGACCCGATCAGGTACAGCGCGCTGCCCAGCAGCAGCTCCACCGCGGGCCCCTCGGGCCACAGCACGAACGTCGCCACGGCGATCACCGCGGCCGGCACCGCCGTCCCGAGGAACACCAGCATGAAGGCCGGCCGCACCGCCGCCCTGTTGATCGCGTTCATGGCCGCTACCCCCTGCGCGGGCGGCAACGAGGCGAGAGCCCGCATGACGAAAGTGGAGAACGCGCGGAAGACGCCGGCCACCAGACCGGTCCCTAGCACCCCCAGCACCGTCAGCACGCAGTACGGTCCGTCGATCATGGCCTGCCGTCCCCCATTCGTCGCGTGACCGCCCGCCCGGCGCCGGCGTCCTCCGGCACCCCCGAGTCAACCCCCGTACGAGCGCGGTGACCATGTCCCACCGGCGCCGACCCATACGCGGGCGTCCACCCGGGCCGCCCGGCGACTGGCGCATCATGGGCGGGTGCGACTCGAAGCGATCACCTGGGACAGGCTCGGCGAGCGGCTCGCCGAGCGCGTGCTCGACCTGGAGCCCGCCGACGCCGGCGCCTGGACGCGCGTCGCCCTCGACGGCGCCCCGGCCGCCCGCCCCGGCGACCTCGCCGAGCGGATCTCCGAGGCGCTGCGCGTCCGCGGCCGCCCCTCCCTCGTCGTCGGCACGGCGGGCTTCCTGCGCCCCGCCTCGCTGCGCCTGGAGTACGGGCGCCAGGACGTGGAGTCCTACTACAGCGCCTGGTACGACACCGGCGCCCTGTGGCGCGAGGTCTTCGACCCCCTCGGCTCCGACGGCGACGGGCGGGTCCTGCCCGATCTGTGGGACCCGGTCACCGACCGCGCCACCCGCAGTCCGCGCGTGCAACTTCCTCCTGGCGGCGTGCTGTTGCTGCACGGCCCTTTTCTGCTGCGGCACTGGTTCCCCCTCGATCTGAGCGTCCACATCGTCCTCACCGCCGGCGCACTGCGCCGCCGCACCCCCGAACCCGAGCACTGGACCCTGCCCGCCTTCACCCGCTACGACGAGGAGACCGACCCGGCCGGCACCGCCGACGTCCTGGTGCGCGCCGACGATCCACGGCACCCCGCGTGGAACGGCTGAGGAGCGGCCCTCCCTCGGAGCCCTCCCTCGGAGCCGGCCGTCATATCCGGCCGTCGGAGCCGGTCGTCAGAGCCAGCCGTTGCGCCGGAAGCCCCGGTGCAGGGCCAGGCAGGCGACGGCTATCACGCCGATGACCAGGCCGTAGCCGTACCGCCAGCGCAGCTCCGGCATGTGGTCGAAGTTCATGCCGTACACCCCGCAGACCATCGTGGGCACGGCGACGATCGCGGCCCAGGCGGTGATCTTCCGCATGTCCTCGTTCTGCGCGACCGTCACACGGGCCAGGTGCGCCTGGAGGATGGAGTTGAGGAGTTCGTCGAACGCCGCGATCTGCTCGGCGGCCCGCGAGAGATGGTCGGCGACGTCACGGAAGTACGCCTGTATCTCCGGCTCCACCACCCGGGCCGACCGGGTGGCCAGCTCCTCCAGCGGCCGGCCCAGCGGCACCACGGCCCGCCGGAGTTCGAGCAGTTCCCGCTTGAGCTGGTAGATCCGGCCCGGGTCGACCCGCGCGCCGTGCTCCGCGAACACCTCCGTCTCGATCTGGTCGATGTCGACCTGGACCGACTCGATGACGCTCAGGAAGTCGTCCACCACATGGTCCGCGATCGCGTGCAGCACCGCCGACGGGCCCTTGGCGAGCTGGGCGGGACTCGACTCCAGCTCCTCCCGCAACGGCCCCAGCGAGCCGTGCCGTCCGTGCCGCACGGTGATGACGAAGTCCCGGCCGACGAAGACCATGATCTCGCCGGTGCTCACCACCTCGCTCGTCGCCGTGAGTTCCTCGTGCTCCACGTAGCAGACCGTCTTGAAGACGGCGAAGAGCGTCTCGTCGTACCGCTCGACCTTCGGCCGCTGGTGCGCCTCGATCGCGTCCTCGACCGCCAGCGGATGCAGGTCGAACAGCTCCGCGACGCCCGCGAACTCCTCGTCCGTCGGCTCGTGCAGACCGAGCCAGACGAAACCGGTGCCGCGCCTGCGCATCCGCGTCACGACGTCGACCGGATCGCCGCCCTCCGGGGTGCGGACACCGTCCCGGTAGGTCACGCAGTTCACCACCGAGGAGCCCAGCGGGGAGCGGGCCGGGTGGCTCAGGTCCACCCGCCGCCGGCGCCGGGCCAGCCGGGCCACCCTGCGCAGGCCGCCGGTCCTGCCCAGGCCCGTGACCTTCCGCAGATTGCCTGCCACGGTCATCCGCATCTCCTTGCGTGGGTCCCCTCGCGCCATGCTTCCCGCGCCTTGGACCGCCAGTCTGCCAAAACCGCCCGACGGGCGTTCGGGCCTGTGGAAATGGAGGATTCCGCTTTGTTCCCGGCTGTGGACAACCGCTTTCGGGCGAGCCGGAGCGCCGCCTCCTTCGGGCAAGCCGGACAACTGGGATGATCGCTCCATGACGCGATCCGACGGATATCTCCTCGACAACCGCCAGGCCGAGGCGGCGGAGCGTTTCGACGCCTTCGCCACGCTGTTCGACCCCACGACGTTCCGGCACCTGGAGACGCTCGGCGTCGGACCCGGCTGGCGCTGCTGGGAGGTCGGGGCCGGCGGCACCTCGGTGGTGTCGTGGCTGGCCAAGAAGGTGGGGCCGACCGGGAGGGTCCTCGCGACGGACATCGACACCTCGCGGGTCGCCCCGGCCGGCCGCCCGCCGGTCGAGGTGCGCGTGCACGACGTGGGCACGGAGGAACCGCCCGCGGAGGGCTTCGACCTGGTGCACGCCAGGCTCGTCCTCGTCCATGTCCCCGACCGGGAAAGGGCGTTGCAGTCCATGATCAGGGCGCTGCGCCCCGGGGGCCGCCTGCTGCTGGAGGACGCCGACCCCGCGCTCCAACCCCTGCTCTGCCCCGACGAGCACGGCCCCGAGGAGCAGTTGGCGAACCGGCTCCGGCACGGCTTCCGCCAGCTGCTGGCCGGCCGCGGCGCCGACCTCTCCTACGGCCGCCGCCTGCCGCGGCTGCTCCGGGAGGCCGGGCTGCGCCGCGTGGAGGCCGACGCCTACTTCCCGGTCACCTCGCCCGCGTGCGCCGCGCTGGAGTCCGCGACGGTGCGTCAGATCCGGGACCAGCTGGTCACGGCCGGGATCGCCACCCACGACGACATCGACCGCCACCTGGGGAACGTCGCCTCCGGCGGCATGGACCTCGCCACGGCCCCGATGATCTCGGCGTGGGGCCGCAAGGCGTGAGGCCCGCCGCCCGGATCGGCGCTCGGTCGCGCACCAGACGCAGGCGACGGGGAGGGGGACGACGGCGGGGCCTCGCCACCGCCGGAGGCCCCGCCTGCCGGAGGCGCCGTCCGCCGGGGCTCTCGACCGCCGGACTTCCGCCTGCCGGGGGCTCTCGTCCGCCGAATGTCCCCGCCTGCCGGGCTCCCGCTTGTGGGGGCCTCCCCACCGCCGAAGCCCCCATCCACCGCCACCCCGCTCACACCCCCCGGGCGGCCTTCCGCCTACGCCGATCTCGGCGTGGGGCCGCAAGGCGTGAGGCCCGCCGCCCGGATCGGCGCTCGGTCGCGCGCCAGACGCAGGCGACGGGGAGGGGGACGACGGCGGGGCCTCGCCACCGCAGAAGATCCGGTCCGCCCGGGGCTCCCGCCTGCTGAGGGCTCCCGTCCGCCGAAGCCCCCACCAACCGCCGCGCGGGACTCCCGCCTGCTGAGGGTCCCGTCCGCCGAAGCCCCCACCAACCGCCGCGCGGGACTCCCGCCTGCTGGAGGTCCCGCCTGCCGGGGCCCGTCCGCCGTAGGCCCACCGCCAGGGCCACCACGGGGCGTCCCCCGTCGAGCGCCGCCCGTACCTCTTCCGACACCACCGGATTCACGGGTCTGCCTCCTGTCCGGATCCGACCGACTCGTCCGACCGACTCGTCCGACCGACTCGTCCGACCGACTCGTCTGACCGGAGCGGCTCCGTCGGCTCCGGTCCCCCTCATCCCTGGCGGGCGGGACCGCGGCCCAAACCCCGTCCGACGCCGCCCCCGGCCCCTTGCGGCCTTCGGAGCGGACGGCCGGCCTGGAACCCATGACGGACCACACGACACGTCTCGACCACGTCGTCCTCTGGGTGCGCGACCCGCTCGCCGCGGCCGACTTCTACGAGAAGACCCTCGGACTGGAGCCCCTGCGGATCACCGAGTACGCCGCGGGAACCGTGAGCTTCCCGTCCGTACGCCTCAACGAGGAGACCGTCTTCGACCTGGCACCCCACTCCCTCGCCGGACGCATGCGGATGCTCCCCGGCGCCGACAGCAGCGCCGGCCACCCCGGCAACCACGTCTGCCTGTCCCTGTCGGCGCACGACTTCGAGGCGCTGCGGACCCGGCTGGAGGAGCGGTCGGTCCCCGTCTCGGAGCTCTCCCACGACTCCTACGGCGCCCGTGGCCCGGCCCGGCGCAGCTTCTACTTCGGCGACCCGGACGGCAACATCGTCGAGGCGCGCCACTACGACTGAGCCCCGCCCGGCAGCCGGCTCCGCCTTGCGGCGGCGCCCGGCCCGGGTGCCCTCAGAACAGCGGCTCGGGCAGCACGCCCTCCAGCGCGAGCAGCCGACGCTTGGTCTCCACGCCGCCCCCGAACCCGCCGATACCGCCGTCACTCTCGACGACCCGATGGCACGGCACGACGACCGGCAGCGGATTGGCGCCCATCGCCATGCCCACCGCCTGGGCGGCCCCCGGCTGGCCCACCCGGCCCGCGAGATCGCCGTAGCCGACGACCGAGCCGTAGGGCACGCCGGAGGCCAGCTCGCGCAGCACCTGCCGGTTGAAGCCCGAGATCAGCGACCAGTCCAGTGGCAGGTCGAAGTCGCGTATGCCGCCCGCGAAGTACGCCTGGACCTGGCGTATCGCCTCGGCCAGCAACGGGGAGCCGGGCGCCTCGACGGGCTCGGTGCCCAGCCGGGCCGCGAGGCGTTCGAGCGCCCGGTCGCGGGCATCGTCGGTGGCGTGGAACACGACGTTGACCAGGCCGTCCCGGGTGGCGGCCAGCAGCAGCGGACCGATGTCGGTGCCGACGACGGTCCACACGACCCGCTGCTCGTTCTCCCCGTGGCTGTCCATGCGCACCACGGTACGGCCCGCCACTGACAGCGCCCGGGGCGGACACCGGACGCGCCCCTCGCGGCCGCCCCGGGCGCGGGGGTCAGCGCCCGGCGGAGGCCGCGTCCCCGCCCACGGCGTCCCGCACCACGTCGGGCCGGTTGGTGATGACGCCGTCGACGCCGTACCCGGTGACCCGCCGGGCGGTGTCCGCGTCGTCGACCGTCCAGGCGAAGACCTCCAGCGGCCTGCCGTGCGGCCCGTCGAAGGCGCGCACCGAGGAGACGTAGCTCAGGGACAGGGAGCCGTGCGAGGGGTTGATCTGGTCGGTGAACTCGGCGAACGCCGGCAGGTCCGACACGGCCGGCGTGCCGAGCAACCCGGTCTTCAGGGCCGGCTTGAGCTGGTGGACCGTCCTGATGCTGTCCGCGCTGAAGCTCTGCACCACCAGCCGCCCGGCCAGGTGCTGCCCGTCCAGCCAGCCCTCGTTCGCGAGCACCTTGAGGGTCTGCTGCTCGATGCCCGGGTACAGCTCCGGGCTCTTCAGCTCCAGCAGCAGCTTCTGGTGGTTGTGCTCCACGCGGTCCACGTACTGCTTCAGCGTCGGCACGCGCACGCCCGCGTACTCGGACCCGAACCAGCTCCCCGCGTCCAGCCGCGCGATCTCCGCGGCCGTGAAGTCCTTCACCTTCCAGGGCGACCGGCCGGGGAAGACCTCCTCGGCGTTCGTCGTACGGCGCAGATTGTCGTCGTGCACGACGACCAGCTCGCCGTCCTTGGTGCGCTGGACGTCGTTCTCGACCCAGCGGATGCCCAGCTCGGCCGCCTTGTCGACGGCGGCCAGCGTGTTCTCCGGCGCGTACCCGGAGGCACCCCGGTGGGCGACGACCGTGGGACCGTCGTCGGCCGGGGCGACCCGGGCGTGCGAGAGGGGAGCCGTCAGGGCGACTCCCAGAAGCGCGGTGGTCGTGACGGCAACTGTGCGCACGCGCATGCGTACTCCTCGCGTCGAGCGATCACGGACAGCACCACTGTGACAGCAGAGAGTCAACAGCAGAGGGGGCGTGAGGTGGCCGCGGGCTGAATGGAGTTGCTCAACTACGCTCACCGGGGTGGCACAACTGGGGCGAGCCCGTGATTCTTTGCCGGAGATTCGTTCGACCATTCCGGTGGCAGTCATACTTTCTGCCTCGACCCCGGCCGTTCGTGCGATCCGGGGTAGGGGGTGCACGTCAGGAGAATCCGGGACAGCACCGGGGCGTACGTCAGCGGAAGGGCAGCCGCACATGCAAGACACGGTCGACGGATTCAGCTACGGACTCGTCACGCCGCTGGTGGCCTACCTCATGGCCTGTCTGGGAGGCGCCCTCGGCCTGCGCTGCACCACCAGGGCGATGCTCGTCACCCGCTCCTGGCGTCCCGGATGGCTCGCCCTCGGCTCGGCGGCGATCGGCTCCGGCATCTGGACCATGCACTTCATCGCGATGATGGGCTTCACCATCGAGCACACGCCGATCCGCTACGACTGGCTGATGACCTTCGCCGGCCTGGCCGTCGCCATCGTCATGGTCGGCGTCGGGATCTTCATCGTCGGCTACAGGGGCGCGCAGGGGACCGCCCTGTTCACCGGCGGGACCATCACCGGGCTGGGCATCGCGTCGATGCACTACCTGGGGATGGCCGGCATGAACCTGGACGGGCAGCTGACCTACAACACGTTCACCGTCGGCGTGTCCGTCGCCATAGCCATGGCCGCCGCCACCGCCGCCCTGTGGGCTGCCGGCCAGGTCCGCGGCTTCCTGTGGAGCGTGGGCGCCGCCCTGGTCATGGGACTGGCCGTCACCGGCATGCACTACACCGGCATGGCCGCCCTGGAAGTGCACGTCCACGGCACGACCGACCCCGCGGTCGGCGGCGCGCCCGCCGAACTGCTCGCCCCCATGCTGATCGGCCCCCTGGCCTTCCTGCTCCTCGCCGCGGTCGTCGTCGTGCTCGATCCGCAGATGATCATGGGGAAGCCCACCGCCGCCCCCGCCGAGCGCAAGCCCGGCATCCCCGCCCACACCGGCGCCCCGCGCACGGCCCCCCGCCCGCCGCACCACCCCGCCCACCACCGCAGCCGCCCCCTCGTCCAGCGGCGCCACCGCACCCCGCAGAATCGCTGATCAGAACCGGTTGTCAGTGGAGGGTCGTACGGTGGAACCCATGCGGCCCGTTTCCCAGATCGAACGCACGGTGGCGCCCTTCGAGGTCGTCAGCCCCTACCAGCCGAGCGGCGACCAGCCGGCGGCCATCGCCGAGCTGGCCCGGCGGGTCGAAGCAGGCGAGAAGGACGTCGTCCTGCTCGGCGCGACCGGCACCGGCAAGTCAGCCACCACGGCGTGGATGATCGAGAAGCTCCAGCGCCCCACCCTCGTGATGGCGCCGAACAAGACCCTGGCCGCCCAGCTGGCCAACGAGTTCCGCGAGCTGCTGCCGAACAACGCCGTCGAGTACTTCGTCTCGTACTACGACTACTACCAGCCCGAGGCGTACGTCCCCCAGTCGGACACCTACATCGAGAAGGACTCCTCGATCAACGAGGAGGTGGAGCGCCTGCGCCACTCCGCGACCAACTCGCTGCTCACCCGCCGCGACGTCGTCGTGGTCGCCTCCGTCTCCTGCATCTACGGCCTCGGCACACCCCAGGAGTACGTCGACCGCATGGTCCCGCTCCGGGTCGGCGACGAGCACGACCGGGACGAGCTGCTGCGCCGCTTCGTCGACATCCAGTACACGCGCAACGACATGGCCTTCGCCCGCGGCACCTTCCGGGTGCGCGGCGACACCATCGAGATCTTCCCGGTCTACGAGGAGCTGGCCGTCCGCATCGAGATGTTCGGCGACGAGATCGAGGCGCTGTCCACGCTCCACCCGGTCACCGGCGAGATCATCAGCGACGACGAGCACCTGTACGTCTTCCCCGCCTCCCACTACGTCGCCGGTCCCGAGCGCATGGAGCGGGCCGTCAACGACATCGAGAAGGAGCTGACCGAGCGCCTGGCAGAGCTGGAGAAGCAGGGCAAGCTCCTGGAGGCCCAGCGGCTGCGCATGCGCACCACGTACGACCTGGAGATGCTCCGCCAGATCGGCAGCTGCTCCGGCGTCGAGAACTACTCGATGCACTTCGACGGCCGCCTGCCCGGCTCCCCGCCGAACACCCTCCTGGACTACTTCCCGGACGACTTCCTGCTCGTCATCGACGAGTCCCACGTCACCGTGCCGCAGATCGGCGCCATGTACGAGGGTGACGCCTCCCGCAAGCGCACCCTCGTCGACCACGGCTTCCGGCTGCCCTCGGCGCTCGACAACCGCCCGCTGAAGTGGGAGGAGTTCCAGAAGCGCATCGGCCAGACCGTGTACCTGTCCGCGACCCCGGGCGCCTACGAGCTCTCCCGCGCGGACGGCGCCGTCGAGCAGATCATCCGCCCCACCGGCCTCGTCGACCCGGAGGTCGTCGTCAAGCCCACCGAGGGCCAGATCGACGACCTGGTGCACGAGATCCGCACCCGCACCGAGAAGGACGAACGCGTCCTGGTCACCACGCTCACCAAGAAGATGGCCGAGGACCTCACCGACTACTTCCTGGAACTGGGCATCCAGGTCCGCTACCTGCACAGCGACGTCGACACCCTGCGCCGCGTGGAACTCCTGCGCGAGCTGCGCGCCGGTGAGTACGACGTGCTGGTCGGCATCAACCTCCTGCGCGAGGGCCTCGACCTGCCCGAGGTCTCCCTGGTGGCGATCCTCGACGCCGACAAGGAGGGCTTCCTGCGCTCCGGCACCTCCCTGATCCAGACCATCGGCCGCGCCGCGCGCAACGTCTCCGGCCAGGTCCACATGTACGCCGACAAGATCACGCCGGCGATGGCGAAGGCCATCGACGAGACCAACCGCCGCCGCGAGAAGCAGGTCGCGTACAACAAGGCGAACGGCGTCGACCCGCAGCCGCTCCGCAAGAAGATCAACGACATCGTGGCGCAGATCGCCCGCGAGGACGTCGACACCGAGCAGCTCCTCGGCTCGGGCTACCGGCAGGCCAAGGACGGCAAGCCCGCCAAGGCCCCCGTGCCCGCGCTCGGCGGCAAGGCGGCGGCCGGCGCCAAGGCGGCCCGGGGCAAGGCCCGGGAGACGGTGCCGACCGACCGTCCGGCGGCCGAACTCGCCGGGCAGATCGAGGACCTCACCAACCGCATGCGGGCCGCCGCCGCCGACCTCCAGTTCGAGATCGCGGCCCGGCTGCGCGACGAGGTCTCCGAGATGAAGAAGGAACTGCGCCAGATGAAGGAGGCGGGCCTGGCCTGACGGTCCGTCCGGACACGCGCTGTGTTGCAAGACCGACACAAAGTGCGTCCCTGGGTGGGGCGCTGTCAGTGCCCCTGCGTAGGGTTCTGGTCAACCGCGGGGGCCGCGGCTGCGAGGGGACAGTCCGAGAGGGGATCAGCGCGTGACCGTGAACATGACCAAGGGTCAGGCCATCAGTCTGCAGAAGAACGACGGGGGCAGCCTGACGTCGGTGCGCATGGGTCTCGGCTGGCAGGCCGCTCCGCGGCGCGGCCTGTTCGGCTCGCGCACCCGCGAGATCGACCTGGACGCCTCCGCCGTCCTCTTCGCGGACAAGCAGCCGGTCGACGTCGTCTTCTTCCGCCACCTGGTGAGCGACGACGGTTCGGTGCGCCACACCGGTGACAATCTCGTCGGCGGGGTCGGCCAGGGCGGCGACGACGAGGCGATCCTCGTCGACCTCCAGCGCCTGCCGGTCCACATCGACCAGATCGTCTTCACCGTGAACTCCTTCACGGGCCAGACCTTCCAGGAGGTGCAGAACGCGTTCTGCCGCCTGGTCGACGAGACCAACGGCCAGGAGCTCGCCCGCTACACGCTGGCCGGCGGCGGCGCCTTCACCGCCCAGATCATGGCCAAGGTGCACCGCGCCGGCCAGGGCTGGGCGATGACCGCCATCGGCACCCCGGCCAACGGCCGCACCTTCCAGGACCTGATGCCGGCGATCCTGCCGGTCCTGTAGTACGCCGGTGCGCGGGACCGGCCGGTTCCGCGCACCGCACGGGGGCGCGCGCCGCACGCCGCAGCACGAGTGACGCACGGACTACACGGGGGGACTGGCGATGACGGCCGAGCTGACGCGGGGACAGAACCACCCGCTGCCACAGGCCCGTCTGGAGATCCGGATCTCGGCCGGCGCACCGGTCGTGGCCGCGGCCACCCTCGGCGACGAGAACGGCACGATCCACGGCGTCGACGGCGTGGCCCACCCGGGCGCGCCCACGCTGCCCGGCTTGGAGGTCTCCCGGCAGGCCGCCGCAGACCACCGGCTCGCGGTGGACCTGGACGCCGTACCGGACGCCGTGCACCGCGTCAGCGTGCTGCTCGCCCTGCCCGCCGCAGGTCAGGGCCCGGCCCGCTTCGGGACGGTCGCCGCCCCCTTCGTCGCCGTCACGGACCTCGACGGCGACGAGGTCGTCAGCTACACCCTCACCGGCCTGGAGGCCGAGTCCGCCGTCATCGCGCTGGAGCTCTACCGGCGCCAGGGCGCCTGGAAGGTCCGCGCCGTCGGCCAGGGCTACGCGGGCGGCCTCGCCGAACTGCTCGCCGACCAGAAACTGCCGCAGGCCCGGCAGCTCGCCGGGAGCATCCACGAGGCGGTGGCGAGCGGACTGGCCCGCGCGGTGCCGGCCCCTCCGGCGCGCACGGCGGACGCCGACCGGCCCCGGCAGACCGCGGCCCCGGCCCACGGGCCCGACCACGGCACCGCGCCCCACGGCACCGCGCCCCAGGGCACCCCCGCCCCCGTACCGCCGCCGACCTCCCCGTACGACACCCAGGACGCCCCCGGACCGCAGCCCTCCGGTGTGCCGGGACCGCACGGGGCGCAGCAGCCGCCGTACCCGGGCGGGCCGGGCGACCCCGCCGCCGCCGGACAGCCGGCCCCGCCCGCCGCGGGCGGCCCGATCGACTACAGCCACCCGCGCCGGCAGACCGGCGCCCCGCCGACGCCGCCGCCGGCCGCGCCCCCGGCGGAGCCCGGACAGCCCGCCCGGCCCGTCGCGGGCGACGCCACCGGCTGGTCGATGGAGGAGCGCCTCTACAACCAGGTGTGGGGCATGTTCGAGGATTTGGCCCGCACCACGGCCGCGTACCGCAGCGCCGTGGACTTCGCCGACTCGCGCAGGGAGAAGGAGCTCGACCAGGCCCTGGCGGACCCCCGCATGCGCATCGGCGGCCAGGGCGAGGCGGCCCGGGAGGCGGCGCACGCCCGCCACGGTCAGCTGGTGACGCAGGCCCGGGAGGTCCTGGACCGGGACGTCGCCCAGCTCGCCGCCGAGGCCGAGGTCGTCGAACCCGCCCTCCCGGCGGCCTTCGCGCGCTGGGACAACCCCGTCTGGCACGCCTACCGCGTCCCGATGGAGATCCCGATGGCCGTGCGGCTCGGCGATCTCCATCTGCCCGAGGCCGGCCGCGTCCGCATCCCCATGCTGGTCCGGCTGCCCCTGGAACGCGGCCTGTGGATCGACAGCGGGCGCTCCCCGTCGCTCGACGGCTCGTTCGCCGACTCCCACGAGATGCGGCGCCTGGGCCTGGAGACCGCCGTCGCGCACGCGGCCCGGCTGCTCGCCGTGTACCCGGCGGGTGAGTTCACCGTGCACGTCATCGACCCGGCCGGGGCCGGGGCGCAGGCGCTGGCGCCGTTGGTGCAGAGCGGCGCGCTCGCCGCGCCGCCCGCCGCGGGGGCCGCGGGCACGGCGGAGGTCCTGGCCCGGCTCACCCAGCGCGTCGACCTGGTGCAGATGGCGTTGCGCGGCGGCGCCCCGGACGCGCTGCCGCGCGATCTCGACACCGCCCAGCAGCTCCTGATCGTCAACGACTTCCCGCACGGCTTCGACGACCGCGCCGTGACCCAGCTGCGCTACCTCGCCGACGAGGGGCCGGCCGTCGGCGTCCACCTGATGATGGTCGCCGACCGCGAGGAGTCCGCCGGGTACGGGCCGCTGCTCGACCCGCTGTGGCGCTCGCTGCTGCGGCTGACCCCGGTGGCCGACGACCACCTCGCCGACCCGTGGGTGGGGCACGCCTGGACGTACGAGCCGCCGGTCGTGCCGTCCGGCAGCCAGGTGGTCCCGCAGGTGCTGGCGCAGGTCGCCGCCGCCCGCCGCTCCTGGGGTCGGTGACCGGCTCAAGAGACAAGCCCCCCACCTGGTCTTTTGAGCTTGATTTGCAGATATCTTTACCTTTCCTTGGGGATTGGGGTACTGTCGTCCGTACGGAGGGGAGTACTCCCTGCCAACTGCGGCGTACCCGTCAATACGGATCAGGCCAGATCCCGGGGCGTCGGCCCGCGGTCTCCGGACGCGCAAGCGCCCGGACGCGGGTGGAAGAGACCTCCGGCAGCGACGACGCTGACATCTGCCGTGTGACGTACTGCCGGAGGCGTAGTGGAAGTTTCCGTGACCCTGTGGGTCCTGACCATCGTGGGCCTAGCCACCCTCATCGCGGTCGATTTCTTCATCGGCCGCAAACCGCACGACGTATCGATCAAGGAAGCCGGCATCTGGACGGGCGTCTGGATCGCCCTGGCGGGCCTCTTCGGGCTCGGGCTGCTCCTCTTCGGCGGCGGCCAGCCCGCCGGTGAGTTCTTCGCGGGCTTCATCACCGAGAAGTCCCTGAGCGTGGACAACCTCTTCGTCTTCGTCCTGATCATGGCGAAGTTCGCGGTGCCCTCGCAGTACCAGCAACGGGTGCTGCTCATCGGTGTGCTCATAGCCCTGGTCCTGCGGGCCGCCTTCATCGCCGCGGGCGCCGCCATCCTCGCCAGCTTCGCCTGGGTCTTCTACCTCTTCGGCGCCTTCCTCATCTGGACCGCCTGGAAGCTCATCCAGGAGGCCCGCGCCGACGAGCAGGAGGAGGAGTTCGAGGAGAACAAGCTGCTCAAGGCCGTCGAGCGCCGCTTCGGCGTCGCCGACCGGTACCACGGCACCAGGCTGTGGATCGTGGAGAACGGCAAGCGGATCATGACCCCGATGCTGGTCGTGATGCTGGCCATCGGCACCACGGACGTGCTGTTCGCCCTCGACTCCATCCCGGCGATCTTCGGCCTCACGCAGGACCCGTACATCGTGTTCACGGCCAACGCGTTCGCCCTGATGGGCCTGCGCCAGCTGTACTTCCTCATCGGCGGCCTGCTCAAGAAGCTGGTCCACCTGTCGTACGGCCTGTCCGTGATCCTCGGCTTCATCGGCGTCAAGCTGGTGCTGCACGCGCTGCACGAGTCCGGCGTCCACGTCCCGGAGATCAGCATCCCGGTCTCGCTCGGCGTGATCTGCTCGGTCCTGATCGTCACCACGCTCACCAGCCTCCGCGCCTCCAGGAAGAAGGCCGAGGCGGAAGCGGCGGCAGCCGGGACCGGTGAGTCGGCCAAGGACAGCGTCGGGGCCTGACCCGGAAGGGACCCGTCCGGGACCTGTCCGGAACCCGTCCGGCACCCCCGGTCCGCCCCGCGTTCCGTGTCCGTGTGGCGCAGAACGAGGGGCGTGACACGGAATGCGCGGCCCGTCGCTCTCTGCGACGATCGGCCGCATGGCCACGCGTCCCAGGGAATTCCTCGCACGGTGGACGACCCTCACGCCCGTGCCGGCGGTCGTGCTGGTGGCCGCCACCTGGGGGCGTGACCTGCCCGGCGTGGTCGTCGCGCTGCTCACCGTCGTCCTCGCGGCATCCGTCCTGGCCGCCGTGCACCACGCCGAGGTGGTCGCCCACCGGGTCGGGGAGCCCTTCGGGTCGCTGGTCCTCGCCGTGGCCGTCACGGTCATCGAGGTCGCGCTCATCGTGACCCTGATGGCCGACGGCGGCGACAAGAGCGCGACCCTGGCCCGGGACACCGTCTTCGCCGCCGTGATGATCACCTGCAACGGCGTCGTCGGCCTCAGCCTCCTGGTCGCCTCCCTGCGGCACGGCACGGCGGTGTTCAACCCGGAGGGCACCGGCGCCGCCCTCGCGACGGTCGCGACCCTGGCCACGCTCAGCCTGGTCCTGCCGACGTTCACCACCAGCGCCCGGGGCCCGGAGTTCTCCACCATCCAGCTGACCTTCGCCGCGCTCTCCTCGCTGATCCTCTACGGCCTGTTCATCGCCACCCTCACCGTGCGGCACCGCGACTACTTCCTGCCGATCACCCGCCAGGGCGACGTGATCAGCGTCGAGAACCACGCCCACGCGCCCTCCTCCCGCACGGCCGTGATCAGCCTCGTGCTGCTGGGCCTCGCCCTGATCGGCGTCGTCGGACTGGCGAAGGGGGTGTCGCCGACCATCGAGTCCGGAGTGGAGGCCGCCGGACTGCACCACGCCGTCGTCGGCGTCATCATCGCCCTGCTGGTGCTGCTCCCCGAGACGATCGCCGCCGTGCGTTCCGCGCGCCGCGACCGGGTGCAGACCAGCCTGAACCTGGCGCTCGGTTCCGCGATGGCCAGCATCGGCCTCACCATCCCGGCGGTCGCCCTCGCCTCCGTGTGGCTCTCCGGCCCCCTGGTGCTCGGCCTCGGGTCCGTCCACATGGTGCTGCTGGCCCTGACCGTGGTGGTGGCCTCCCTGACGGTCGTACCGGGGCGTGCCACACCCTTGCAGGGCGGCGTCCACCTGGTGCTGTTCGCGGCGTACCTGGAGCTGGCCATCAATCCGTAGGCGCGGCCCGCGCGTCGGGGGCGCCGTGATAGACCGGGGCCGAGCAGCGGCCGCGCAAGGGCGCCGCACCACCGACGGACCGGAGGAACCGTGCCCCGCACCCTGGCCAACGCCCCCATCATGATCCTCAACGGCCCCAACCTGAACCTGCTGGGCCAGCGTCAGCCGGAGATCTACGGCTCCGACACCCTCGCCGACATCGAGGCCCTGTGCGTGAAGGCGGCGGCCGGGCACGGCGGCACGGTGGACTTCCGGCAATCCAACCACGAGGGCGAACTCGTCGACTGGATCCACGAGGCCCGGCTGAACCACTGCGGCATCGTCATCAACCCCGCCGCCTACTCGCACACGTCCGTCGCCGTCCTGGACGCGCTCAACACCTGCGACGGACTGCCGATCGTGGAGGTCCACCTCTCCAACATCCACCAGCGTGAGGCGTTCCGGCACCACTCCTACGTCTCGCAGCGCGCCGACGGGGTCATCGCGGGGTGCGGACCGCAGGGGTACGTCTTCGGCGTGGAGCGGATCGCGACGCTCGCCGGGGCCGGGCGGGTGCGGACCTGAGAAGCCGGGGCCGCCGGCCGAGGGCGGGGAAACGGGAGACCGGCGGCCCGTACCGCCCAGGAGCCGTCGTCCTGCGCGGGGCCGCCCCCAGTGGACCGCACCACCCCGCACGCCGGGAGCGCGCACGGCGCACGGGTACGGGTGAACGGCTCACACGGGGCGCGCGGAGTCCGGCCCGCTACCAGCCGCGCGCGTGCCACTCCGGCAGCTGCGGCCGCTCGGCGCCGAGCGTGGTGTCGTCACCGTGACCCGGATAGACCCACGTCTCGTCCGGGAGCAGGTCGAAGACCTTGGCCTCCACATCGCGGATCAGACTCGCGAACGCCTCGGCGTCCTCGAAGGTGCTGCCCACACCGCCCGGGAAGAGACAGTCCCCGGTGAACACATGGGGATGCCCGTGCGGGTCGTCGTAGACGAGGACGATGGAGCCCGGGGTGTGGCCGACGAGGTGGCGGGCGGTCAGTTCCACCTGGCCTACGCGGATGGTGTCGCCGTCGTCGACGGGGACGTCCGTCGGCACGGGGATGCCCTCGGCGTCGTACCGGCCGGCGTAGGTGCGGGCGCCGGTGACCGCGACGACCTCGGCGAGCGCCTGCCAGTGGTCGCCGTGGCGGTGGGTGGTGACGACGGACGCGATGCCGTCGTCACCGATCGTGCCGAGCAGCGTGTGCGCCTCGTTGGCGGCGTCGATCAGCAACTGCTCGTCGGTGGCGCGGCAGCGCAGCAGATAGGCGTTGTTGCTCATCGGACCGACCGCCAGCTTGGTGATCATCAGGTCCTTGAGTTCATGTACGTCCGCGGCGCCGCCGACCCGCACCTCTCCGCTGTACGTCATGACGGCCAGCCTAGCGCCGCGGACGCCCCGGCCGTGCCGGTCACAGCGGCGGGAGCGAAGGCAGCGGGCCGCCCTCGACGGTCAGTGCGGAGCCCTCGCGGCGGCCGGCGAGCCAGCCGACCAGATCGGCGGGGGAGCCGGTGACGGTCACCTCGGGGGTCCCGGCCCGCCGTCCCGTGCGCCACGCGCGCGTGCCGTCCGTCAGGCGGGTGGGCGGCACGTCCGGGTGCCCGGCGAACCGGGCGGCGAGGAAGTCCGTCTCGCGCTCGGCGAACTCCGCCGGGAGGTCCTCCAGCTCGTACCCGACACCCAGGTCCACGTGGTGCAGATCCACCTCGGCCCACCGCCGGAAGGGCACAGCCGAGGCGGAGTCGGTGACCCCGTTGCGCAGGGTCACCGTGCGCGACCAGTCGGCGGGCGCGGCCGCGGCGTCCTGGAAGCGGGCCGCGCTCTCGCGGACGTCGGCGAGCTGCACGTCGAGGGGGCGCGGGGCGTCCCGCTCGATGTCGGCCTCACGCGCGCCGCCGGCCTCGTACATGGGGCGTCCTTCGAGGACGTTCACCAGGGCGTCGGCATTGCGGGCGAGGTGGGCGAGGACATGGCCGACGCTCCAGCCGGGAAGCCGTGACGACTGCGTCACGGACGCGTTGTCCAGTTTCCCGACCGCGCTCAGCAGTCGCTCGGTGGCGTCCCGTACGGATGCCAGGTCACGCGCGTGATCGTTCATGGGGTCGACCCTAGACCGCGCCACACCTTCGGGTGAAGGTGGCGGACGAGCCCCGCAATTCGAATGCACGTGCTATATGGTCGGTGGCGGCGTCGGGCATGCTGGGGAGTCGGGGTTTGTTGACAACCGGTGAATCCGACCGGCGTTGTCAGTGGCTCCCCCTAGTCTGAGAAAGACGGGGGCCCCGCCCCTGTCACTTCTCTCAAGAAAGGTGCGGACCGGCGTGGCCGACCGTCTCATCGTCCGTGGCGCGCGCGAGCACAACCTGAAGAACGTCTCGCTCGACCTGCCTCGTGACTCGCTCATCGTCTTCACGGGCCTGTCCGGGTCGGGCAAGTCCTCCCTGGCCTTCGACACCATCTTCGCCGAAGGCCAGCGGCGCTACGTGGAGTCGCTCTCCTCCTACGCCCGGCAGTTCCTCGGCCAGATGGACAAGCCGGACGTCGACTTCATCGAAGGACTCTCCCCGGCGGTCTCCATCGACCAGAAGTCGACCTCGCGCAACCCGCGCTCCACGGTCGGCACCATCACCGAGGTCTACGACTACCTGCGCCTGCTCTTCGCCCGCATCGGCAAGCCGCACTGTCCCGAGTGCCGCCGGCCCATCTCGCGCCAGTCGCCCCAGGCCATCGTCGACAAGGTCCTGGAACTGCCCGAGGGCAGCCGCTTCCAGGTGCTGTCGCCGCTGGTGCGCGAGCGCAAGGGCGAGTTCGTCGACCTCTTCGCCGACCTCCAGACCAAGGGCTACTCCCGCGCGCGGGTGGACGGTGAGACCGTCCAGCTCTCCACCCCGCCCACGCTCAAGAAGCAGGAGAAGCACACCATCGAGGTGGTCGTCGACCGCCTCACCGTCAAGGACAGCGCCAAGCGCAGGCTCACCGACTCCGTGGAGACCGCGCTGGGACTCTCCGGGGGCATGGTCGTCCTCGACTTCGTCGACCTCCCGGACGACGACCCCGAGCGCGAGCGCATGTACTCGGAGCACCTGTACTGCCCGTACGACGACCTGTCCTTCGAGGAGCTGGAGCCCCGCTCCTTCTCCTTCAACTCGCCCTTCGGCGCCTGCCCCGACTGCTCCGGCATCGGCACCCGCATGGAGGTCGACCCGGAGCTGATCGTCCCCGACGAGGACAAGTCCCTCGACGAGGGCGCCATCCACCCCTGGTCGCACGGGCACACCAAGGACTACTTCGGCCGCCTCATCGGCGCCCTCGCGGACGCGCTCGGCTTCCGCACCGACATCCCCTTCGCGGGCCTCCCGTTGCGCGCCCGCAAGGCCCTGCTGCACGGCCACAAGACCCAGGTCGAGGTCCGCTACCGCAACCGGTACGGCCGCGAACGCCGGTACACCACGGCCTTCGAAGGCGTGATCCCCTTCGTCAAGCGTCGGCACAGCGAGGCCGAGAGCGACGCCAGCCGCGAGCGCTTCGAGGGCTACATGCGCGAGGTGCCCTGCCCCACCTGTGAGGGCACGCGCCTCAAGCCCCTCGTCCTCGCGGTCACCGTCATGGACAGGTCGATCGCCGAGGTCTCGGCGATGTCCATCAGCGACTGCGCCGACTTCCTGGGCGAGCTGAAGCTCAGCGCCCGCGACAAGAAGATCGCCGAGCGCGTCCTGAAGGAGGTCAACGAGCGACTGCGCTTCCTGGTCGACGTCGGCCTGGACTACCTCTCGCTCAACCGCGCGGCCGGCACCCTCTCCGGCGGCGAGGCCCAGCGCATCCGGCTGGCGACCCAGATCGGCTCCGGACTCGTCGGTGTGCTCTACGTCCTCGACGAGCCGTCCATCGGCCTGCACCAGCGCGACAACCACCGGCTGATCGAGACCCTCGTCCGGCTCCGCGACATGGGCAACACGCTCATCGTCGTCGAGCACGACGAGGACACCATCAAGGTCGCCGACTGGATCGTCGACATCGGCCCCGGCGCGGGCGAGCACGGCGGCAAGGTGGTGCACAGCGGCTCCCTCAAGGAGCTGCTCGACAACGCCGAGTCGCAGACCGGCCTCTACCTGTCCGGCAGGAAGGCCATCCCGCTCCCCGACATCCGCCGCCCGCTCGACCCCGACCGGCAGCTCACGGTGCACGGCGCCCGGGAGAACAACCTCCAGGACATCGACGTCTCCTTCCCGCTCGGCGTCTTCACGGCCGTCACCGGCGTGTCCGGCTCCGGCAAGTCGACCCTGGTCAACGACATCCTGTACACCCACCTGGCCCGCGAGCTGAACGGGGCGCGCAGCGTCCCCGGCCGGCACACGCGCGTGGACGGCGACGACCTCGTCGACAAGGTCGTCCACGTCGACCAGTCGCCCATCGGCCGCACCCCGAGGTCCAACCCGGCCACGTACACCGGTGTCTTCGACCACGTCCGCAAGCTGTTCGCCGAGACCACCGAGGCGAAGGTCCGCGGCTACCTGCCCGGCCGCTTCTCCTTCAACGTCAAGGGCGGCCGCTGCGAGAACTGCGCGGGCGACGGCACCATCAAGATCGAGATGAACTTCCTCCCGGACGTCTACGTGCCGTGCGAGGTCTGCCACGGCGCCCGGTACAACCGGGAGACCCTGGAGGTCCACTACAAGGGCAAGTCCATCGCCGACGTCCTGAACATGCCGATCGAGGAGGCGACCGACTTCTTCGAGGCGGTCCCCGCGATCTCCCGGCACCTGCGGACGCTGAAGGACGTCGGCCTCGGCTATGTCCGGCTCGGCCAGTCCGCGACCACCCTGTCCGGCGGTGAGGCCCAGCGCGTCAAGCTCGCCAGCGAGCTGCAGCGCCGCTCCACCGGCCGTACGGTCTACGTCCTGGACGAGCCGACCACCGGTCTGCACTTCGAGGACATCAGCAAGCTGCTCACCGTCCTGTCCGACCTGGTCGACAAGGGCAACACGGTCATCGTCATCGAGCACAACCTCGACGTGATCAAGACCGCCGACTGGGTCGTCGACATGGGCCCCGAGGGCGGCGCCGGAGGTGGCCTCGTGGTCGCCGAGGGCACGCCCGAGCAGGTTGCCGCGGTCCCCGCCAGCCACACCGGCAAGTTCCTGCGGGACGTCCTCGGCGCCGACCGCATCAGCGACGCGGCGGCCCCGGCGAAGGCTCCGCGCAGGACGGCGGCGAAGAAGACAGCCGCCAAGACGGCCAAGAAGGCGACCGGCACCCGGACCGCCACGAAGGCGACCGCCACGAAGGCGACCGCCACGAAGGCGACCGCCACCAAGGCGGCCACGCCCGCCGCGAAGAAGGCGACGCGGTCGAGCAAGGCCTGACCGGCACGCGCACACCGACGCGCCGGGGTCCACGGACGATTCCGTGGACCCCGGCGCGTTCGTCGTCCGGTACGGAGGGCGGTACGGGCGGCACAGGCCCGCGCGTTCCGCCCTCGCCTTCGGCCCCGCGCCGGCTCCATTAACTGCAGGTCGAGCTGGATCTTCACGGCGTCCCTGAGCAGCCCCGGCGCGAAGTCCGCGCCGTCCTCGCTGCGCCGGACCTCGCCCGTCGCCTCGAACCCGGCGTGCCGGCCGTCGCCCAGCGGCGAGTCCACCGCCCCGCCGAACTCCACGGCCAGCGGGATCGGGCGCGTCACGTCGCCGATGGCCGGCTCACCCTCCAGTGTCCAGTCCTCGCCCTCGCCCGGCACCCGGGTCGAGCGGAAGACCATCGAGGGCCGCTTCTCCACGTCGAGCACGTCGGAGGTGCGCACGTGGGCGTCCCGTTCGGCGTTGCCGGCGTCGATGGACGCGAGGCCGATCGTCGCGGACACCAGGACGTCCGCGATCCGCTCCGTGACGGACAGTTCGGCCCGCACGCCGTTGAAACGCCCCAGCACCTTGGCGATGCCCAGGTGGCGGACGGATCGGCGACGTCCTCGCCCACACCGGCGACTACGCGCGGCTCACCGGCGCGATCGGGCAGCTCGACGGCGAGCGGCCCAGCCTGCTGCGCTACCGGTTCACCGACCGGCGCGCCCGCACCGCCTACCCCGACCGGGACCGGGTCGCCGACGACCTCGTGGCCCAGCTCCGGGACGAGGCCCCGCTGCGGGACCCGTACATGACCGAGCTGGCCGACGAGTTGACGCTAACGGCGGGGGCGGCCTTCGCGGACCGGTTCGCCGACATCGGCGTGGCGGCCCGGCGCGTCGGCACCGAGCGCGTCCAGCACCCGGAAGCGGGAACGCCGCGGCTGCTGCACGAGAAGCTGACGCTGCCCGAGGAGGGCCAGCGCCTGGTCGTCCACCTCCCCGCCGACGACGCGACGGCCGCGGCCCTCGACCGCCTCGACGGCCGCCGCCCGAGCGCGCTGCGGGCCGTCCGCCCGACCGGCTGAGGCGACCCACGACAGGTGCCGACCTCCGTCAGCCGGCCACTTCACGGGCGTACGGCGGTTCCGCCCCCGCGCGGGAGCAGGTGACCGCCGCCGCGCGGGCCGCGAAGCCCAGGAGGTCCGTCCAGCCGTCCGGTCCCAGCGCGGCCACCGCCCCGGCGTCGAGGGCGTCACGTGCGGCGAGGCCGTGCAGCAGGGCCGCGTTGACCGTGTCGCCCGCACCGATCGTGTCGACGACCTCGACCGGCTCGCCGGGGACGCTGTACTCGCCGCCGTCCCGGGTGTACGCCGTCAGTCCGGCACCGCCCCGGGTGACCACGACCGCAGCCGGGCCCGCCGCCAGCCACTCGCGCGGGGTGCCGCCCAGCCACTCGGCGTCCTCGGCGGACAGCTTCAGCAGCGACACCGACGGCAGCCAGGCCCTGAAGCGGGCCCGGTAGGCGTCCGGGTCCGGGATCAGGCCGGCGCGGATGTTCGGGTCCAGCGCCGTGAACACACCCCGCGCGGCCGACGCGCGCAGCAGCTCCTCGTACGCGCTCGCGCCCGGCTCCAGGACCAGGGAGCAGGTCCCGAAGGAGACGGCGCGGGTGCCGGGCGGCAGCGCGGCGGGCAGCGCGAACAGCCGGTCCGCCGTCCCCTGCACGTAGAAGGAGTACGCGGCCGAGCCGTCCGCGTCGACGGTGGCCACGGCGAGGGTGCTCGGCTCGGTGCCGCGCTGCACCGGCGAGAGGTCCACGCCGGTCTCGCGCAGCCGGCCGAGGAGCGCCTCGCCGAACGCGTCGTACGACACGCGGGAGCAGAAGGCGGCGGGGGAGCCGAGGCGGCCGAGCGCCACGGCCGTGTTGTAAGGGCCGCCGCCGAGCGCGGGCCGCAGCGCGGCGAGGGCGCCCGTGCCCTGCGGTACCAGGTCGATCAGTGCCTCACCGGCGACGACGATCACGGAAGGGTCCCTTCATGAGCCGGGGCGTGGGTGTGCTCGGGGCAGCCGCACGACGTGCGGTGGACGAAGGCGCAGGGCAGCCGTACGGTCCGTGCGGGCCGGTCCGGCGCGGCCAGCCGCTCCAGCAGCAGCCGGACGGCCTCGGCGCCGAGGTCCCGGCTGGGCTGGGCGACGGCGGTGAGCCGGGGCGAGAAGAGGTCCGCCCAGGCGAAGTCGTCGAAGCAGCACAGCGCGATGTCGCCGGGGACCGACAGACCGCGGTCCCGCAGGGCGCGCAGGGCACCGATGGTCATCGCGTTGTTGGCGGTGACCAGCGCGCCGGGCGGCACCGCGAGGGACAGCAGTTCCGCCGTGGCGCGTTCCCCGCCGGCCGCCTCGGAGTCGCCGTGGACCAGCAGCCGTTCGTCGTACGGCAGCCCGGCGGCGGCGAGGCCGTGCCGGTAGCCGGTGATCCGCTCGCGCGTCGTACTGAGCCCCGGTCGGCCGGCGACCAGGGCGATCCGGCGGTGGCCGAGCCCGGCGAGATGCGTGACCAGCAGGGCCGTCGGCTCGGCGCTCCCGGCGCAGACCTGGTCGAAGGGCGGGGCGTCGTCGTCCGGCGGTGCCTCGACGACCCGGTCGAGGAGGACGGCCGGGACGCGATGGCGGCCGAGGTAGGCGAGGAGGCCGCGTGGATCGGCGGAGGGCGCGACGATCATGCCGTCCACGCGCCGCTCGTGCAGCATCCGGACGACCTCGCGCTCGTGCGCGGGATCGTCGTGCGGGTCGGCGATGAGCAGGCCGTACCCGTGCTCCAGGGCACTGGCCTCGACGCCCTGGAGGATCTCCGTGAAGTACGGGTTGCTGATCGCCGACACCGCCAGCCCGATGGAGCGGGTGCGGGCGGTCACCAGGGAACGGGCGAGGCCGTTCGGGATGTAGCCCAGCTCCTCGACGGCGTCCAGCACCGCCTGGCGCGTGTGCGGCAGCACGGGCCGGGTGCCGTTGAGGACGTGCGACACGGTCGCCACGGAGACCCCGGCACTGCGCGCGACATCGGACATCGTCGTCATCGGCATGCCCCCTTTCACTGGCGAGACCGTACCCCATGCGGCCCGGCGACGTAAACGCTTGCGTCAGCGCTTGCGCAAGCGCTTACGTCACCGAGTGCGTCACCGAGTGCGTCACCGAGTGCGTCACCGCCTAGTCACCCAGTGCGTCACCGAGACGCCCGCATGCGGCCCGCCCGGCCGTGCCGGATATCGTCGCCCTGCACCGAATGCCCGATCCGGTCCCCCCGACTTCTGGAGACCCCGTGCCCGCGCGCCATGTCCCGAGCCGTCGTACCGTCCTGCGGTCGGCGGCGCTCACGCCCGTCGTCGGACTGGGCCTGGCCGCCTGCTCACCGGGCGACGACGGGGCCGCGCCGGCCACGCCGACCGCGCCCGTGGACCTCGGCACCGACGGGGACATCGCCCAGGGCGCGGTCAAGCTCGACCAGGACGGCCACGTGGTGGTCAGCCGGGCCGAGGACGGCTCGCTGAAGGCGTTCAGCACGGTGTGCACGCACGCGGGGTGCCCGATCAAGAAGCTGGAGGGCACCAAGCTCGTCTGCTCCTGTCACGGCAGCGAGTTCGACGCCCGGACCGGCGAGGTGCTGCACCCCCCGGCGACCGTGGCGCTCACCGAGCTGCCCGTCGAGGTGAAGCAGGGCAGGATCGTCGCGAGCCCCGGGACCTGACCGCCGCGTACGCGGGTCCGGGTGCGCGGGCCCGGGTGTGTCCGCTCACTCCCACTCCCACCCGATTCCCAGCATCCCCGCCCGCACCCGCGGCTCCACGAGGTGCACCGACCGGTGCCGCCCGCTGAGCGCCAGCTCCTGACGGCCGCCGCGCGGCGCCGCCGGCGAGTGCTGGGTGAACCGGTGGCACCGCACCGGCAGGGCCGCGGCGTCGAACCGCACCTGGAGCGCGTACTGCCCGCCCGCCGCCGGGAAGGCACGGACGTACTCGCGCGACACGCCGGCCGTGCCGTCCTGGACGCCGTAGCGGAAGAGGTGGGTGTCCCCGGCCCGCAGCCGCGTGTCGAAGAGCAGCTCGGTCACGAGCACCCCGGTCTCGTGGTGGACGCGGACCCGCCCGGTACGGCAGTTCTCCAGCGCCTGGACCGTCATCCGCGCGGGGGCGCATCCCGGGTCGCCGTGGTGGACGGCGAGGAAGCGGTCCACGCCGTCGCGGTGGGCGCGCACGATGTGGTGCGACTCGCGCGCCGCCAGCTCGCGGTCCGCGCCGATCCGGATCCGTTCGTGGTGCCCGAGCGTGTGGACGCCGCCGTCCGGCGACGGATGTCCCAGCTCGGCCAGCAACCGGTCCAAGGCGTCCGAGGCCGCCAGGTGGGCGCGGTAGGAGCGGGCCGCGGGCCGCCGGTCCGGGGCGCTGTCGCCGGCATCGGTGAGCAGGCGGATCAGCGACTCCTCGGGCAGCTGGAGTATCTCCTCCAGGGCCCGCACCGCCCGCAGCGACTCGGGGCGCTGCGGACGCCGGGCGCCCTGCTGCCAGTAGCTCAGGCTGGTGACGCCCACCCGTACCCCGTGGCGCGACAGATGGTGCTGCACACGCTGCAACGGCAGCCCGCGCGCGGCGATCGCGGCGCGCAGGGCGACGTGGAAGGGGCCGCCGCGCAGAGCCGTGTCGAGTTCCGCGGTGGCGGCGTCCGCGTGCGGTGTGGCGTGCGGCATGCAGGGGCCTCTCTGTGAAGGTCACGACGGCTGGTCAGGCCGTGCGGCGCGGATCGGCCGGGGCCGCCCCCCGCTCGCGGCGCAGAGGTCTCCACATCCGTACGCCGCCCTTCAGGGCCCCGAGTCCCCCCGCATTGAAGCGTGTCGACCAAGTCCCGACAACACTTCGCGCCCGCCCGCCGCCCGCCCCTGGCCGAGATGGCACGGCCCCGCCGCCCCCGGGCCACCCGGGGCGACCGACCGGCCCCGCGCCGTCCCCGCACCATCCTCGTGCCGTCCCCGCGCCCTCCCCGCGCCCTCCTCGTGCCGTCCCCGCCGGGCCGTCCGAAGCCGCGGCCGGCCGTTGTCCCCAGGCCTCCTGCCCCGTTGTCCACAGGGGCCCGGCCCCGTCGTCCACAGGCCCGCCGGAGTGTCGGTCCACGCCAGTAGGGTGTGACACATGGCCGACCCCTCCAGCTACCGCCCCAGGCCGGGATCGATCCCGGACACCCCGGGGGTGTACAGGTTCCGAGACGAGCACCGCCGGGTGATCTACGTCGGAAAGGCGAAGAGCCTGCGCCAGCGCCTGGCGAACTACTTCCAGGACCTGGCGAACCTCCACCCCCGCACCCGCACGATGGTCACCACGGCCGCGTCCGTGGAGTGGACCGTGGTGTCCACGGAGGTCGAGGCGCTCCAGCTGGAATACTCCTGGATCAAGGAGTTCGACCCCCGGTTCAACGTCAAGTACCGCGACGACAAGAGCTACCCGTACCTCGCGGTGACGATGAACGAGGAGTTCCCCCGCGTGCAGGTGATGCGCGGCCACAAGAAGAAGGGCGTGCGGTACTTCGGGCCGTACGGACACGCCTGGGCGATCCGCGACACCGTCGACCTGCTGCTGCGGGTCTTCCCGGTACGCACCTGCTCCGCCGGCGTCTTCAAGAACGCCGAGCGCACCGGCCGCCCCTGCCTGCTCGGCTACATCGGCAAGTGCTCCGCGCCCTGCGTCGAGCGGATCACCCCCGAGGACCACCGGGAGCTGGCCGAGGAGTTCTGCGACTTCATGGCCGGCCGCACCGGCACCTATCTGCGCCGCCTGGAGCGGCGGATGGGCGAGGCGGCCGAGGAGATGGAGTACGAGCGGGCGGCGCGCCTGCGCGACGACATCGGCGCCCTCAGGAAGGCGATGGAGAAGAGCGCCGTCGTCCTCGCCGACGCCACCGACGCCGACCTGATCGCGGTCGCCGAGGACGAGCTGGAGGCCGCCGTCCAGATCTTCCACGTACGCGGCGGACGCGTACGCGGCCAGCGCGGCTGGGTCACCGACAAGGTGGAGGAGATCACCACCGGCGCCCTGGTCGAACACGCCCTCCAGCAGCTCTACGGCGAGGAGACCGGGGACGCCGTCCCCAAGGAGGTCCTCGTCCCCGCCCTGCCCGACCCGGTGGAGCCCGTCCAGCAGTGGCTCACCGACCGCCGCGGCTCGGGCGTGTCGCTGCGCATCCCGCAGCGCGGCGACAAGAAGGCGCTGATGGAGACCGTCCAGCGCAACGCGCAACAGGCCCTCGTCCTGCACAAGACCAAGCGCGCCTCCGACCTCACCACCCGCTCGCGCGCGCTGGAGGAGATCGCCGAGGCCCTCGACCTGGACAGCGCCCCGCTCCGCATCGAGTGCTACGACATCTCGCACCTCCAGGGCGACGACGTGGTCGCCTCCATGGTCGTCTTCGAGGACGGACTGGCCCGCAAGAGCGAATACCGGCGCTTCCAGATCAAGGGCTTCGCCGGACAGGACGACGTCCGCTCCATGCACGAGGTCATCACCCGCCGCTTCCGCCGCTACCTCGCCGAGAAGGAGAAGACCGGCGAGTGGGCCGACGGGGAGGACGGGCCCGACGGGACGGTGGTCGACGGCGGCGGGCGGCTCGTCGACGGCCCCGCCCTCAAGGACGACGACGGCCGCCCCAAGCGCTTCGCCTACCCGCCGCAGCTCGTCGTGGTCGACGGCGGGCAGCCGCAGGTCGCCGCCGCCCAGCGGGCCCTGGACGAGCTGGGCATCGACGACATCGCCGTCTGCGGCCTCGCCAAGCGCCTGGAGGAGGTCTGGCTGCCGCGCGAGGACGACCCGGTCGTCCTGCCCCGCACCAGCGAGGGCCTGTACCTGCTCCAGCGCGTCCGCGACGAGGCCCACCGCTTCGCGATCACCTATCAGCGCGCCAAGCGCGCCAAACGCTTCCGCTCCAGCCCACTGGACGACGTGCCCGGCCTGGGGGAGACCCGCAAGCAGGGGTTGATCAAGCACTTCGGTTCGCTGAAGCGGCTCCGGTCGGCGACGATCGACGAGATCTGCGAGGTGCCCGGAATAGGCCGCAAGACGGCCGAGACGGTCGCCGTGGCCCTCGCCGGCGCCACCCCGGCCGCCCCCGCCGTCAACACGGCCACCGGAGAGATCATGGAAGAGGACGACGGGGCACCCGCGACGACGGGCGACGCCCCTGGGGAGCCCGTGACCGCGGGCACCCCGGACGAACGACGGGGGCAGGAGAGATGACCGAGCACGAGACACAGCCCACAGCGGGGCGAGAACAGACCCTCCGCACGACCGGTGAGGACACCGGCCGGCCGACGGCCGGCGACGCACCGCGCCAGGACGACGGAGCACAGGTGAGTACGGGCAAGGAGAAAGCCGGGGCGCACGAGGCGGCCATCCCCGAGCTGGTGATCATCTCCGGCATGTCCGGGGCCGGCCGCTCGACGGCCGCCAAGTGTCTGGAGGACCTCGGCTGGTTCGTCGTGGACAACCTGCCGCCCGCGCTCATCCCCACCATGGTCGAACTGGGCGCCCGCTCGCAGGGCAACGTGGCCCGGATCGCGGTCGTCGTGGACGTCCGCGGCCGGCGCTTCTTCGACAACCTGCGCGAGTCCCTCGCCGACCTCGACGCCCGCGGCGTCACCCGGCGGATCGTCTTCCTGGAGTCCTCCGACGAGGCCCTGGTGCGCCGCTTCGAGTCCGTGCGCCGCCCGCACCCCCTCCAGGGCGACGGCCGCATCGTGGACGGCATCGCCGCCGAACGCGAACTCCTGCGCGAACTGCGCGGCGACGCCGACCTGGTGATCGACACCTCCAGCCTCAACGTCCACGAGCTGCGCGCCAAGATGGACGCCCAGTTCGCCGGCGAGGAGGAGCCCGAGCTGCGGGCCACCGTCATGTCCTTCGGCTTCAAGTACGGCCTCCCGGTCGACGCCGACCTGGTCGTGGACATGCGCTTCCTGCCCAACCCGCACTGGGTCCCGGAGCTGCGCCCCTTCACCGGCCTCAACGAGGAGGTGTCGAGCTACGTCCTCAACCAGCCCGGCGCCAAGGAGTTCCTCGACCGCTACGCCGAGCTGCTCCAGCTGATCGCCGCGGGCTACCGTCGCGAGGGCAAGCGCTATGTGACCGTCGCCGTCGGCTGCACCGGAGGCAAGCACCGGTCCGTGGCCATGTCCGAGAAGCTCGCCGCCCGGCTCGCCGCCGAGGGCGTGGAGACGGTGGTCGTCCACCGGGACATGGGACGGGAATGACAGGACGTACTCCGCGGCTGAGCGGGCTGCGCCGGGCCGTGCCCGAGGGACGCGCCGGCAGACCCGTCGACACCCGCGTCGTCCGGCCCGAACAGGCGCGGGGCGGCAAGCCGCGCCGCCGGGGCGCCCAGCCCAAGGTCGTCGCCCTCGGCGGCGGCATGGGCCTGTCCGCCTCGCTCGCCGCACTGCGCCGGATCACCGGAGACCTCACCGCCGTGGTCACCGTGGCCGACGACGGCGGTTCCAGCGGGCGGCTCCGCGACGAGCTGGGCGTCCTGCCGCCCGGCGACTTGCGCAAGGCGCTGGCCGCGCTCTGCGGCGACGACGACTGGGGCCAGACCTGGGCCCGCGTCATCCAGCACCGGTTCCAGTCCCAGGGCGACCTGCACGAGCACGCGGTCGGCAATCTGCTGATCGTCGCCCTGTGGGAGCAGCTCGGCGACCACGTCCAGGCGCTCGACCTGGTCGGCAGGCTGCTCGGCGCGCACGGGCGCGTACTGCCCATGTCCGCCGTCCCGCTGGAACTCCAGGCCCTGGTCAAGGGGCACGACGTGAACCGGCCGGACGCGGTGGACACCGTGCGCGGACAGGCCACCGTGGCGCTCACCCCGGGCGAGGTGCAGTCCGTGCACCTGGTACCCAGCGACCCGCCGGCCGTGCCCGAGGCGGTCGCCGCGGTTCTCGACGCCGACTGGGTGGTGCTCGGTCCCGGCTCCTGGTTCTCCTCGGTGATCCCGCACCTGCTCGTGCCCGATCTCCTCGACGCGCTCGCCGAGACCAAGGCCCGTCGGGTGCTCTCGCTGAACCTCGCCCCGCAGCCCGGAGAAACTGAGGGCTTCTCCCCGCAGCGTCATTTGGAGGTTTTGGCACGACACGCCCCTAAACTCGCCCTGGACGTGGTGCTGGCCGACGAGGCCGCCGTGCCCGACCGTGACTCGCTCACCGACGCCGCGAAACGGTTCGGTGCCGCGGTCGAGCTGGCTCCGGTCGCCCGGACCGACGGGACCCCGAGGCACGATCCGGAGCTGCTGGCCGCCGCGTACGACCGTATTTTTCGGATGCATGGAAGGATCGGCCCATGGCGATGACGGCAGCGGTGAAGAGCGAGATCTCCCAGCTCCCCGTCACCCGGACCTGCTGCAGAAAGGCGGAGGTCTCCGCCGTCCTGCGGTTCGCCGGCGGCCTCCACCTGGTGAGCGGACGCATCGTGATCGAGGCGGAGCTGGACACCGGGAACGCGGCGCGGCGGCTCAAGCGGGACATCCTGGAGATCTTCGGGCACAGCTCGGAGCTGATCGTGATGGCGCCGGGCGGGCTGCGGCGCGGTTCGCGGTTCGTCGTCCGGGTGGTCGCCGGCGGTGACCAGCTGGCCCGGCAGACCGGCCTGGTGGACGGCCGGGGGCGCCCGATCCGGGGTCTGCCGCCGCAGGTGGTCTCGGGGGCCACCTGCGACGCGGAGGCCGCCTGGCGCGGGGCGTTCCTGGCACACGGCTCGCTCACCGAGCCCGGCCGGTCCTCCTCGCTGGAGGTGACCTGCCCGGGTCCCGAGGCGGCCCTCGCCCTGGTCGGCGCCGCCCGCCGGCTCTCGATCCCGGCCAAGGCCCGCGAGGTGCGCGGTGTGGACCGGGTCGTCGTCCGCGACGGCGACGCGATCGGCGCGCTGCTCACCCGGCTCGGCGCCCACGACTCGGTGCTGGCCTGGGAGGAGCGGCGGCTGCGCCGGGAGGTCCGCGCCACCGCCAACCGGCTCGCCAACTTCGACGACGCCAACCTGCGCCGCTCGGCCCGCGCGGCCGTCGCCGCCGGGGCGCGCGTCCAGCGGGCGCTGGAGATCCTCGCCGACGACGTGCCCGAGCACCTCGCCGCCGCGGGCCGGCTGCGCATGGAGCACAAGCAGGCGTCCCTGGAGGAGCTGGGCGCCCTCGCCGACCCGCCGCTGACCAAGGACGCCGTCGCCGGCCGTATCCGCCGCCTGCTGGCGATGGCCGACAAGCGCGCCTCGGACCTCGGCATCCCGGGCACGGACGCCAACCTCAGCGAGGACCTGGCGGACAACCTCGTCGGCTGACGCCCCCCGCCGGACACCCCTCGGCGGCCCCCCGGCCGGACACGCCCCGACCGGACCACGCCCGGCCAGGCTCCGCGTACTCGGCCGGCCTTCGTCCCGGTCGGCGGCCGGTGCCGGCCCGGGGGGCCCGCGACCTCTGCACCGGCCCGCCGGATCAGCTCCAGGGACGTACGCCCAAGCGCTGGGCGGGCCGACCGGGCGGCTGCCGGGCACTCCGGGAGGCCAGCCCTCGTACCGGCAGGGTCTCTTTCCGGCCGAGCGTGTGCGGTTCGCGCGCCGCGCGAGTGGGCCGGGCCGTTGCCGACTGCTCCCGGGCGCGGCCCTCCCGGGGGGCCGATCACCCCCCAACAACCCTCCGCGAACCCCCACTTGGGTGACCCCGGACGCGCCCCCGTGTCCCTTCCGTGCTCTTGACTCGATCTTGAGGTGTCATGAGCCTGGCATCTGTTCGCCGCTGTGGCGGAACCAGGTCTGTCGGAAAGACCTCAGCTAGGGGGGTTCATGAGACGAAGAGCGAGATCGATCCTCGCCGTCGGCGCGCTCCTGATCGGGGGAGCGGGCTTCGCACCCGTCGCCCAGGCACGACCCGCGGACCCGGGCACCCCGGGCGCGGACGAGGTGAAGGTCTTCCGAGCCGACGTCACCCGGCAGCAGGTGCCCCTGCTGCTGGCCGCCGGCCAGGACGGCCACGAACTGGGCGAGCAGGTCCCCGACCGGGGCACCGCCGCCGTGGAGGTCTACCTCACCGAACGCCAGGCCGACGCGCTGGAGAAACAGGGCGTCGACCTCACCGAGCACAGCCTCACCGCCACGGCCGAGAAGCGCGTCGAGGCCGCCGCCGACGGCGTCTTCCGGCCGTACAGCGGAAGCGGCGGGCTCCGGGAGGAGATCCTGCGGACCGCGCAGGAGAACCCGGACCTCACCAAGGCCGTCTCCATCGGCAAGACCGTCAACGGCCAGGACATCCTCGCCCTCAAGCTCACCAAGCAGGCGAAGAAGTCCGAGGACGGGTCCAAGCCCGCCGTGCTCTACATGTCCAACCAGCACGCGCGCGAGTGGATCACCCCGGAGATGACCCGCCGGCTGATGCACCACTACCTGGACAACTACCAGAAGGACCGGCGGGTCAAGGAGATCGTCGACTCCACGGAGCTGTGGTTCGTGCTGTCGGCCAACCCGGACGGCTACGACTACACCTTCCGCGACCCCGCCAACCGCCTGTGGCGCAAGAACCTGCGCGACGTCAATGGCGACGGAACCATCAGCACCGGCGACGGCGTCGACCTCAACCGCAACTTCGCCTACAAGTGGGGCTACGACGACGAGGGTTCGTCCCCCAACCCCACCAGCGAGACCTACCGCGGCGCGAGCCCCGGCTCCGAGCCCGAGACCCAGGCCCTCGACGCCTTCCAGAAGCGGATCGGCTTCACGTACGGCATCAACTACCACTCGGCCGCCGAACTCCTCCTCTACGGCGTCGGCTGGCAGGTGGCGACCGACACGCCCGACGACGTCCTCTACAAGGCGCTCGCCGGCACGCCCGAGAAGTCCGCGATCCCCGGCTACCACCCGCAGGTCTCCTCGGAGCTGTACACCACCAACGGCGAGGCGGACGGCCACGCGGCCAACGTCAACGGCGTGGCGATGTTCACCCCGGAGATGTCGACCTGCCAGACGGTCTCCGACGTCGACCCCGACGACCAGTGGAACGCGCGCGACTGCCGTTCCGGCTTCACCTTCCCCGACGACGAGAAGCTGATCCAGCAGGAGTTCGCGAAGAACGTGCCCTTCGCGCTCTCCGTCGCCGAGACCGCCGCCCACCCCGACCGGCCCGCCTCCTCCGTGGGCATCGAGGCCCCCGACTTCACCCCGGCCCCCTTCACCACCTCCTACGCGCGCGGCGCCGACCAGGAGGTCTCCGTCGTCGTCCGCGCGTCGGTGCGCGACAAGGAGCTGAAGTACCGGGTCAACGGCGGCCGCGTCCTCGACATGGCTCTCAAGCCCTGGCGGGGCGGCGAGACCTACGGCGGCGAGGACAACCTGTACTTCGACGAGTACCGCGCCAAGGTCAAGGACGGCGACCGCGGCGACCGGGTCGAGGTCTGGTTCACCGGCGAGACGAAGAGCGGCAAGCGCACCGAGAGCACGCACTTCACCTACACGATCGCCGAACGGCCCCCCGCCGGCGTCCTCGTCGTCGCCGAGGAGGGCGCCAAGGCCACCCAGGCGCAGACGTATGTCGACGCCCTCAAGGCCAACGGCCGGCGCGCGGCCGTCTGGGACGTCGCCGCCCAGGGCGCCCCCGACGCGCTCGGCGTGCTGAGCCACTTCCACACCGTCGTCCACCACACGGGCGCCGCCGTCCCCGGCAACGCCACCCAGCTCCAGCTGCGCGCCTTCCTCAACGAGGGCGGCCGTCTCATCGAGGCGGGCGAGCGGGCCGGCGGCAGCGTCGACCTCGGCGACGGCACCCCGTCCGACGACTTCAGCCAGTACTACCTGGGCGCCTACACCCGCACCTCCACCACCGGCGCCACCGGCTTCACCGGCTCCGGAAAGCTCGGCGAAGCCTCCGGCACGCTCGGTGCCGCCCCCGGCAACCCGCTGGACGCCGCCGGCACGTACAGCGTCACCTCGGACGAGCTGGACCCCGCCACCTACCCGCAGTTCGCGAGCGCCGGCGCCGGGAAGTTCGCCGGGACGGTCAACCCGTACGGGCCCTTCGCGGGCGCCTGGATGGCCGCCGCCGTGCACACCGACGACGCCTACAAGCGCCTCACCCGCACCGTCGACCTCACCGGTGTCACCGCCGCGGACCGCCCCACGCTCCGCACCCAGCTGCTGTGGGACACCGAACGCGGCTACGACCACGCGCTGGTCGAGGCGCACACCACCGGCGCCGACGACTGGACCACGCTCCCCGAGGCGGGCGGCGCCACGAGCACGGCCGTACCGGCGGAGTGCGCGGCCGGGTTCTACATCGGCGAGCACCCCTGGCTGGAGCGCTACCTCACCCTCTCCGACGAGGGCTGCGCCGCGTCCGGTTCCAGCGGGCGGTGGAACAGCCTTACCGGCTCCTCCGGGGGCTGGCGGCAGGTGGAGTTCGACCTGCGCGCCTACGCCGGCAAGTCCGTCGAGGTCGCGCTCGCCTACGTCACCGACCCCGGCAGCGGCGGCCGCGGCGTCCTCGCCGACGAGGCGTCGCTCGTCGTCGGCGGCACGGCGACCGGCACCGAGGGCTTCGAGTCCTCGCTCGGCGCCTGGCGGGTCGCCGGGCCTCCTCCGGGCAGCCCCGCCGTCCTCAAGGACTGGACCCGCACCGGAACCCTGTTCCAGACCTACGGCGCGGTCACCACGGACGACACCGTGCTGCTGGGCTTCGGCCTGGAGCACCTCACCGAACCGGCCGCGCGCACGGCACTGCTCCGCCGGGCGCTGAATGCCCTGGACGAGTGAATCCCGGCTCGCGGGGGACTGACCCGGTGTAGCGAGATCGGGTGACAGGTCCCCGCGGCCCCGGGCGGTCCGTGCCCCTACCGGCGGGTACGGACCGCTCCGTCCGTCGTGGCCCGTGCTCGATGTCACTCCACCAGTCCCCGGAGAGGTAGGGTCGGACGTGGTCGGGGACATCCCAAATACAGCTCGCCGGCACATCGGGCCGGCGTACCAACGAGGAGATCGGTTCGTGACGATCCGCGTAGGCATCAACGGCTTTGGCCGCATCGGTCGTAACTACTTCCGCGCGCTGCTGGAGCAGGGTGCGGACATCGAGATCGTGGCTGTCAACGACCTGGGTGACACCGCGACCACCGCCCACCTGCTGAAGTACGACACCATCCTGGGCCGCCTCAAGGCCGAGGTGTCGCACACCGAGGACACCATCACCGTCGACGGCAGGACCGTCAAGGTCCTGTCCGAGCGCGACCCGGCCGACATCCCCTGGGGTGAGCTGGGCGTCGACATCGTGATCGAGTCCACCGGCATCTTCACCAAGAAGGCCGACGCCGAGAAGCACATCGCGGGCGGCGCGAAGAAGGTCCTCATCTCGGCCCCGGCCAAGGACGAGGACATCACCATCGTGATGGGCGTCAACCAGGACAAGTACGACGCGGCCAACCACCACGTCATCTCCAACGCCTCGTGCACCACCAACTGTGTGGCGCCGATGGCCAAGGTGCTCGACGAGAACTTCGGCATCGTCAAGGGCCTGATGACGACGGTCCACGCGTACACCAACGACCAGCGCATCCTGGACTTCCCGCACAAGGACCTGCGCCGCGCGCGGGCCGCCGCGGAGAACATCATCCCGACCACCACGGGTGCCGCCAAGGCCACCGCGCTGGTCCTGCCGCAGCTCAAGGGCAAGCTGGACGGCATCGCCATGCGCGTCCCGGTCCCCACCGGCTCGGCCACCGACCTGGTCGTGGAGCTGCAGCGCGAGGTCACCAAGGACGAGGTCAACGCCGCGTTCAAGAAGGCCGCCGACGACGGCGACCTCAAGGGCTTCCTCTTCTACACCGAGGACGCGATCGTCTCCTCCGACATCGTCGGCGACCCGGCCTCCTGCACCTTCGACTCGTCCCTGACGATGGTCCAGGACGGCAAGACGGTGAAGATCCTCGGCTGGTACGACAACGAGTGGGGCTACTCGAACCGCCTCGTGGACCTCACGGTCTTCGTCGGCGACCAGCTCTGATCGACTTCAGCAGGCACCTCGATGCGGTAGCAGGGCTCGGGCAGCGCAAGGTCGCGCTGCCCGGGCCCTGCCGCGCGTCCGCCGTGAACCGTCCTCGTAGGATCACCGAGCGATCCGAGACCTCTCAGGAGCCCACTGCATGAAGACGATCGACGAACTGCTCTCCGAAGGCGTCGCGGGCAAGCGCGTCTTCGTCCGCGCCGACCTGAACGTGCCGCTGGACGGCACCACCATCACCGACGACGGCCGCATCCGCGCCGTGGTGCCCACCGTCAAGGCGCTGACCGAGGCGGGCGCCCGCGTGATCGTGGCCTCGCACCTGGGCCGCCCCAAGGGCGTCCCGGACCCCGCCTTCTCCCTCGCCCCGGCCGCCGCCCGCCTCGGTGAGCTGCTCGGCGCCGACGTCGCCTTCGCCGACGACACGGTCGGCCCCTCCGCCGAGGCCGCCGTGACCGGCCTCGCCGACGGTCGGGCAGCCGTCATCGAGAACCTGCGCTTCAACGCCGGCGAGACCAGCAAGGACGACGCCGAGCGCGCCGCCTTCGCCGACAGGCTGGCCGGCCTCGCGGACGTCTACGTCGGCGACGGCTTCGGCGCGGTGCACCGTCAGCACGCCTCGGTCTTCGACCTGCCGAAGAGGCTCCCGCACTACGCCGGGTACCTCATCGCCACCGAGGTCGGCGTCCTGAGGAAGCTCACCGACGAGGTGCGGCGGCCGTACGTGGTCGCCCTCGGCGGCTCCAAGGTCTCCGACAAGCTCGCCGTCATCGACCAGCTCCTCGGCAAGGCCGACCGGATCCTCATCGGCGGCGGCATGGCCTACACCTTCCTCAAGGCCGAGGGCCACGAGATCGGCATCTCCCTGCTCCAGGAGGACCAGCTCCCCGCCGTCCGGGAGTACATGGAGCGCGCCAAGGAGAACGGTGTCGAGCTGGTCCTTCCGGTCGACGTCGTGACCGGGCCCGGATTCCCGGACCTCAAGGCCAAGGCCGCGACCGACGCCACCACGGTCGCCGCGGACGCCGTCCCGGGTGACCGGATGGGTCTGGACATCGGTCCCGAGACCCGCAAGCTGTACGCATCGAAGCTCGCCGACGCCGGCACCGTCTTCTGGAACGGCCCCATGGGCGTCTTCGAGCACCCCGACTACGCCGAGGGCACCAAAGCGGTCGCCCAGGCACTCGTCGACGCCCCGGGCTTCACCGTGGTCGGCGGCGGCGACTCCGCCGCGGCCGTGCGCACGCTCGGTTTCGACGAGAACGCATTCGGCCACATCTCGACCGGCGGCGGCGCCTCCCTCGAATACCTCGAGGGCAAGACGCTCCCCGGCCTCGCCGCACTGGAGGACTGACCTCACATGAGCACCCGCACGCCGCTGATGGCGGGCAACTGGAAGATGAACCTCAACCACCTGGAGGCCATCGCCCACGTCCAGAAGCTCGCCTTCGCCCTCGCCGACAAGGACCACGACGCCGTCGAGGTCGCCGTCCTCGTCCCCTTCACCGACCTGCGCTCGGTGCAGACCCTGGTCGAGCACGACAAGCTGAAGATCAAGTACGGCGCCCAGGACGTCTCCGCCCACGACGGCGGCGCCTACACCGGCGAGATCTCCGGCCCGATGCTGGCCAAGCTGCGCTGCACCTACGTCGCGATCGGCCACTCCGAGCGCCGGCAGTACCACGCCGAGACCGACGAGCTGGTCAACGCCAAGGTCAAGGCCGCCTACAAGCACGGCCTGACCCCGATCCTGTGCGTCGGCGAGGAGCTGGACGTCCGCGAGGCCGGCCGCCACGTCGACCACACGCTCGCCCAGGTCGAGGGCGGTCTCAAGGACCTCCCGGCCGAGCAGGCCGAGTCGGTCGTGATCGCCTACGAGCCGGTGTGGGCCATCGGCACCGGCAAGGTCTGCGGCGCCGAGGACGCCCAGGAGGTCTGCGCGGCCATCCGCGGCAAGCTCGCCGAGCTGTACTCCCAGGAGCTGGCCGACAAGGTCCGCATCCAGTACGGCGGCTCGGTCAAGTCCGGCAACGTCGCCGAGATCATGGCGAAGGCCGACATCGACGGTGCCCTGGTCGGCGGCGCCTCGCTGGACTCCGACGAGTTCGTCAAGATCGTCCGCTTCCGCGACCAGTAGACGGCAGGTCCGCGAACCGTGGACGACCGGTTCACGGTCAGCGGACGACCGGCAGGTCCGCCGGTGAGTAGGCGGTGGCGGCGATACGTCGTACCCTTGCGGGGGCATGGTGGCCTGCTGTCATCATGCCCCCGTCGTCCATCCGAATCCGAGGAAGTTGGTCCAGCCGTGGTTTTGGGGTTCTCGATCGCCCTGATCGTCTTCAGCGGGCTGCTGATGCTGCTGGTGCTGATGCACAAGGGGAAGGGCGGCGGCCTCTCCGACATGTTCGGTGGCGGCATGCAGTCCTCCGTCGGCGGCTCCTCGGTCGCCGAGCGCAACCTGGACCGGATCACCGTGGTGGTCGGTCTGCTCTGGTTCGCGTGCATCATGGTGCTCGGCCTGCTCATGAAGGCGAACAACTGACCCTTCCCCCACTTGTGCACGTAAAGCCCCATGTCCGGTACGCGCCCGACGGCGCCGCCTATCATGGGGCTTGCGTCTGCGTGCGGGGGCTGTAACTCCCCTCACTGGACGCGCGTTGGGCCTTACGTAGACTGAGGCGCTCGCAGTGGAGCGAAACGCCGACTCGCTTCGCGGCACCATCACGCAGGGAGTTACGACCGTGGCAAGTGGCAACGCGATCCGAGGAAGCCGGGTCGGGGCGGGGCCGATGGGCGAGGCCGAGCGCGGCGAGTCCGCACCGCGTCTGCGCATCTCCTTCTGGTGCTCCAACGGACACGAGACACAGCCGAGCTTCGCGAGCGACGCCCAGGTCCCGGAGACCTGGGACTGCCCGCGCTGCGGCTTCCCCGCCGGACAGGACCGGGACAACCCGCCGGACCCGCCCCGCACCGAGCCCTACAAGACCCACCTCGCGTATGTGCGCGAACGCCGCAGCGACGCGGACGGCGAGGCGATCCTGGCGGAGGCGCTCGCCAAGCTGCGCGGCGAGATCTGACACCCGCGCAGGCGGGTCCGGTCAAGTGAGGGCGGTGAACCTTCACGGCATCTGTCCGGATCTTTCACAACAAACGCATATCGCGTCATCGATCATCGGCGTGTCGGTAGAAGTCAGCTGATAGGCAGATACCTCCAGGGGGCTGTGAGGTCGGTCGTCCCTCTGCGCAGCCCAGGAGGTACCACCGCATGCCCACCCCTTCCCGCCTGCAGGCCGTTCTCGACGGCTGGCGCGACTCCCTGCTGGACATGGGCGGGCGCAACCGGCTGCTCAACTTCCGCCACACCCGCACGGCGACCCTGGAGATCTCCGCGCCCGGCGCCGACGCCCTCCTGGACGGCCTCGCCAAGGGCTGGGACTTCGCGCCGGTCGACGAGGAGGACCCCGACGGGGAGGACTCCCACGGGGCGATTCATGGGGCCGGTGCCGGCCGGATCGGGCTGGTCACCCAGAAGACGACACAGGCGACCCTGGACGGCTCGCTCTACCAACTCCGCCACAAGTCCGCCCAGATGTACAACGACTACGGCCTGTGGGTGCTCTGGCTGGGCGTCGGCATGGTCGACTGGCGCGAGGCCGACGCCCACGAGAGCAGCGCCGCACCCCTCCTCCTGGTCCCGGTCGAACTCCGCCCCGACAGCCGCCGCCACCTGCGGCTCCACCTCGCCGACGGCCAGGAGCGCATCCACAACCCGGCGTTCGCGGTCAAGACCGAACGGCTCGGCGTCGACTGGTCCGCCGTCACCGCCACCGACGCCGGCGACCTCGACGCGGTGCTCTCCGCGGCCCGTTCGGTCACGGCCGGGCTGAAGGGCTGGGAGGTCGCCGACCGGGTGGTCCTCGGCCTGTTCGCCTCGCACCGGGAGGCGATGTACCAGGACCTCCAGCAGAACGAGGAGCAGATCCTCGCCCACCCGCTCGTCCGGGCCGTCGCCCTCGGTCCCGACGCGGGCCTCCCCGACGACCTGATCGGCTTCGAACCGCCCGAGCTGGACCGCATCGACCACGTCCAACTTCCCGAACGCACCCCCCTGGTGCTCGACGCCGACGCCTCGCAGCGGCAGTGCATCGCCGCCGCCCTCGAACACCGGTCGTTCGTGATGAGCGGCCCGCCCGGCACCGGCAAGAGCCAGACCATCACCAACATGATCGCCGCGCTGATGCACGCCGGCCGCAGCGTGCTGTTCGTCAGCGAGAAGGCGGCGGCCCTGGACGTGGTACGCAACCGCCTGCGCGGTGTGGGACTCGGCGACTTCGTCCTCGCGCTGCACAGCGGCGACACCAGCAAGAAGGCGGTCGCCACCGAACTCGCCCGGGTGCTCACCACCGAGGCCCGCGTCACCGGCGCCGCCGAGCACGAACTGGAACGCGCCCGGAAGCTGCGCGAGGAACTCTCCGCGTACGCCGCCGCGATGAACGAGGTCAGACAGCCGCTCGGGCGCACCCTGCACGACGTCCTCGGCACGCTCGTCCTGCTCGACCAGGCGGACACCCCCGACCTCGCCCTCACCACCGAGAACGCCCAGGTCGTCCGCACCCTGAGCGCCGCCGCCCGTCAGGAACTCGGCGCCGCCGCACAGGCCGTCGGCCGCGCCTGGCGCCCGGCCGCCGAAGGAGAGGGCTTCGCCTGGCGGGGCCTGGCCGGAACGGGCGCCCACCAGGCCGTGTCCGAGGCCGCCGACGCGCTGGAGGCCGTACTGACGGCGACCGGCAGGCGCCCGTTCGGCGCGACGCAGGCCGAGCCCGCCTCCGTGCGGGAGGTCCAGCAGGCGGTGCGCGCCCTGCGCGCCGGGCTTCCGGCCCGGGGCGGTGCGTCGGACGGGGCGCTGCCGGAGGACGTCTCCACGCAGGTCGCCCAGCTCGCCGACCTCTTCGGCATGCCCAAGGCCGACCACGCCGAGGCCGCGTTCGCGCTGTGCGAGCTGGCCGACCTCACGGCCGCCGAACACCGGCCGCCCCGCGGCTGGTTCGACCCCGGCGCGCTCGGCCGGGCCCACACGGCGGCGGCCGAGCTGCGCCGGGCCCTGGCCGCCGAGACCGCCGCCCGCGACGCGGCCGCCGACGTCTTCGGCGAGCGGGTCCTCACGGAGGCCGGACTGCCCGACCTGGTCGGCCGCTTCCGCGACCAGCACCGCGGGCTGATGGCCCGCTTCTCCGCCCAGTACAAGGCCGATCGCGAACGTGCCGCGGGCCTGACCCGCGACGGACAGTGGAGCAAGGCGCTCGTCGCCCGGCTGGACCACGCCCTGGCCTGGCACACCGCCGCCGCCGAGACGGCCCGCCTGGCGGACGGGTACGCCGGCCTCCTCGGCCGCCACACCCCCCGGACCGAGGACGCGCTCGCCGGCCTCGACGCCGCCCTGGCGACCGCCGACCGGATCGCCGTCCTCGGCCGCGACGCCGATAAGCGCGACCTGCTCGCCGAGCGCCTCGCCGACGACGCCGAACCCGACCGCCTCCCGGCGCTGCTCGCCGACACCGTCCGGGACGCGCTCGGCGCCTGGTGCAGGGCCGTCACCGAGCGCACCGACCGCTGGTCCCGGAGCGCCGACGCCCTGCTCGGCCTGTTCGACACGGCCCGCCGCACCCAGCTCTCGGCGTCCCTGCTGGGCACCTTCGAGCAGGCCCGCCAGGCGGTCGACGTCCTGCGCGCCGATCCGCAGGGCCCCGACGAGTGGCACGCCTACACCGACGGCCTCGCCGTGCTGGCCCGGCACGGGGCGGACGGCCTCGTCGTCGGCGCGGCCGAACGGGGTGTGGACTCGCGGCGGCTGCCCGACATCGTCGACCGCGCGCTGCTGCGGGCCTGGGCCGACGGCGTCCTCGCCACCGACCGGCGCCTGCGCAGCACCCGCTCCGACGACCTGGACGCGCGCGTCGCCGACTTCCAGGAGGCGGACCGGCGCCTGGTCGCCGCCGCGGGCGGCGCGGTGATCGAGGCGTGCAACAAGCGGCGGCCCCGCCGGTTCGCGGGCGGGGCGGGCGCGGTGATCGTCCGCGAGGCGGAGAAGAAGACCCGCCACATGCCGGTGCGGGAACTGCTGGGCCGGACCCGCGAGGTCGTCCAGGCCGTCAAGCCGTGCTTCATGATGAGCCCGCTGACGGTCAGCCAGTTCCTGCCAGCCGACTTCCACTTCGACGTGGTCGTCTTCGACGAGGCGTCCCAGGTCCGGCCCGGCGACGCGGTCAACTGCGTCTACCGGGGGCGCACCCTGGTCGTCGCCGGTGACGACAAGCAGCTTCCGCCGACCTCCTTCTTCGACGCCTCGGCCGACGACTTGGCCGACTCGGACGAATACGCCGAGGACGTCCCGGACTCCTTCGAGTCCCTGCTGCACGCCTGCAAGGCCGGCGCCATGCGGGAGCTGCCCCTGCGCTGGCACTACCGCAGCCGCCACGAGGACCTGATCACCTTCAGCAACCGTGAGTTCTACGCCAACGCGATGGTGACCTTCCCCGGAGCCGTCGACCAGGGCAACGACGTCGGCGTCGCCTTCCTGCCGGCCGACGGCGTCTACGACCGGGGCGGACGCCGGGACAACCGGACCGAGGCCGAGTTCGTCGCCCGGCGCGTCCTGCACCACTTCGACACCCGCCCCGACAAGACGCTGGGCGTCGTCGCGCTCTCCCAGGCCCAGGCGTCCGCCATCGACCAGGCCGTGCAGCAGGCCCGGCTCGCCCGCCCCGACCTCGACCACTGCTTCACCGAGGACCGACTCGGCGGGTTCTTCGTCAAGAACCTGGAGTCGGTGCAGGGCGACGAGCGCGACGTGATGATCATGTCGGTGGGGTACGGCCCCGACGAACACGGCAAGCTGGGGCTGAACTTCGGGCCCATCAACAAGGGCGGCGGCTGGCGGCGCCTCAACGTCGCGGTGACCCGGGCCCGCCACCGCATGGAGGTCGTCGCCTCCTTCCGCGGCACAGCCCTGCCCGACAGCCCCAACGAGAGCGTGCAGTACCTCAAGCGCTATCTGGAGTACGCCGAGAACGGGCCGTCCGTCCTCGCCCGGGACGTGATCCAGGCGGACGCCGAGCCGGACAGCCCGTTCGAGGAGTCCGTCCTCGCGGTGCTGCGCGGCTGGGGCTACCGGGTGCAGCCGCAGGTCGGCGTCGCCGGTTACCGCATCGACCTGGGCGTACGCCATCCGGAGCTGCCCGGCGCGTACGCGCTCGGCATCGAGTGCGACGGCGCCATGTACCACTCCTCCAAGGCGGCCCGCGACCGCGACCGGCTCCGCGAGCAGGTCCTCGCCGGGCTCGGCTGGCGCCTGCACCGCATCTGGGGCACCGACTGGTACCGGGGGCGCGCGACGGCGCAGGCGCGGCTGCGCGCGGCCGTCGAACAGGCCGTCGCGGACGGGCCGCTCACCGCCTCGGCCCCGGCGTCACCGGTACCGCAACCCCGGGAGGAGGCCGGGACGCTTCCGGCGGTGCCGAAGCCCAGGGACCCGGCCCCGGCCGAGGTGGAGTACGCGCGCGTGCCGGTCGACACCGGGACGGAACGCCCGTGGAGCGCGCCGTACCGGTCGGCCGACGTCGTGGTCTCCCCGCGCCATGAACTGCACACGCTGGAGGCCAGGCCCGCCCTGCGCACGGTGCTCGCGCAGGTCATCGAGGTGGAGGGGCCCATCCACGAGGACCTCCTGGTGCAGCGCGCGCGGGAGGCCTGGGGCGTCGGCCGGGCCGGGAACCGGATCCGCGACAACGTCCGCGAGGTGGCCCGCGCCCTGGTCCGCGCCGGAACCGCCACGTCGGACGGGGAGTTCTTCGACGCGGTGGGGCGGGACACGCTGAAGGCCCGGACGCCCCAGGAGGGCGGGACGGTCCGCAAGGTCCCGCACATCGCGGCGGCCGAACGCCATGTGGCGCTGTACGAGCTGGCCGGGGAGTGCCCGGGGATGTCCGAGGACGAGCTGATCAAGCAGGCGTGCGAGTTCTTCGGCTGGCGCCGCACCGGCAAGGACATCCGGGACCGGCTGGCCGCCGACATCGCCGAACTGCGCCGGCAGGGCCGGTTCGAGGGCGGGCCGGAACGCGTCAGTGCGGTGCGGGCATAGGCGGATGGGCCGGGCCGGAAGGGGTCGGTCAGCGCGGTGCGCGGGTGAGGCGGCCGGGCCGGGTCGGATCGCGTCGGTGCGGTGCGGTGCGGTGCGGTGCGTGGACAGGCGTACGAGCCGGAACGCGTTAGCGCGGTGCGCGGGTGAGGGGGTGGGCCGGGTCGGAACGGGTCAGCGCGGTGCGCGGGTGAGGCGGCCGGGCCGGGTCCGTACGCGTCGGCGCGGTGCGTGGACAGGCGAACGGGCCGGGTCGGCGGGGAGTGAGAGCCTCCCGCCGACCCGGCCCGTAGGACCTGGTGCCGCTACGCCGACGCCGGCGGGTACAGCGACCTCGGCAACCGCGAGGCCGCCGCCGAGTCCAGCAGCCACAGGGTGCGGGCGCGCCCCCGGGCCCCGGAGGCGGGCGCCTGGATCTCGCCCGCGCCCGACAGGGCCATCGCGACCGCGTTCGCCTTGTCCTCGCCCGCCGCCAGCAGCCACACCTCGCGGGCGGCGCGGATCGCGGGCAGGGTCAGGGAGATCCGCACGGGCGGCGGCTTGGGGGAGCCGTGGACCCCGATCACCGTGCGCTCCGTCTCCCGGACGCCCGGGTGCTCCGGGAACAGGGAGGCCACGTGCGTGTCCGGGCCGACGCCGAGCAGCAGCACGTCGAAGGACGGGACCGCCGCGTGGTTCTCGGGGACCGACGCCGAGGCCAGCTCCTGCGCGTAGGCGGCGGCCGCCGCCTCCACGTCCGAGCCGTACACGCCGTCGGACGCCGGCATCGCGTGCACCCGCTTCGGGTCCAGCGGCACCGCGTCCAGCAGCGCCTCGCGCGCCTGGGTGACGTTGCGCTCCGGGTCGCCCTCCGGCAGGAAGCGCTCGTCGCCCCACCACAGGTCGAGCCGGGCCCAGTCGATCGCGTCCCGCGCCGGGGAGGCGGCGAGCGCGGCGAGCAGGCCGTTGCCGTTGCGGCCGCCGGTGAGGACCACGTTCGCGCCGCCCCGTGAGGCCTGCGCGTCCACGATCTTCGTGATCAGGCGGGCCGCCGCGGCCTCGGCCATCAGCTCCTTGTCGCGGTGCACGACCAGCTGCGGGGTCTCGCTCACTTCGCCGCCGCCTTCCGCACCGGGGTCTTCGTCCGCGCCGCGTCCTTGGCGGGGGCCTTCGCCGCCGTCCCGACGGGCGCCGTGACGGCACCGTCACCGGAGGAGTCACCGCCGCCCGAACCGTTCGGCGCGCTCAGCCGGTTCATCCCGTACCGCAGCGCCGAGGCGTACGTGTCGTCCGGGTCGAGGCGCCGCAGCTCCTCCGCGATCAGCTCGGCCGTGTCCCGGCGCTTGAGCGCCACCGCACGGGCCGGCTGACCCTGGATGGAGAGGTTGGCCAGCGTGCCGTCGGCGCGGTCCAGGACGACCGGACCGCAGTCCGTCTCCATCCGCACCGCCGTCAGCCCCGGCCCGCCCGACGCGGTGCGCTGCACCGGCACGCTCAGCCGGTCCGCGAGCCACATCGCCAGCAGCTCGCAGCTCGGGTTGGACTCCTCGCCCTCCACCTCGACCGACTGCACCTCGCAGTCGACCTGGTCCAGGGCCGCCGCCAGCATCGACCGCCACGGCGTGATGCGGGTCCACGACAGGTCGGTGTCGCCCGGCGCGTAGGCGTCGGCCCGGGCCGCCAGCTCCCGGATCGGCTCCTCGCACGCGTAGGTGTCGGTGACCCGGCGCTGGGCCAGCGCGCCCAGCGGGTCCCCGGCCGGGTCCAGCGGCGCGTTCACCGGCCACCACACCACGACCGGCGCGTCCGGCAGCAGCAGCGGCAGGACGACCGACTGGGCGTGGTCGACGACGTCGCCGTGCAGCCGCAGCACGATCGTCTCGCCGGTGCCCGCGTCGGCGCCGAGGCGGACCTCGGCGTCCAGGCGGGAGCGGGTGCGGTCCCGCGGGGAGCGGGAGACGCGCTTGATGACGAGGAGCGTGCGCGAGGGGTGCTCGTGCGCGGCGTCGCTCGCGGCCTTGAGGGCGTCGTAGGCGTTCTCCTCGTCGGTGACGATGACGAGGGTGAGGACCATGCCGACGGCCGGTGCGCCGATGGCCCGACGGCCCAGCACCAGCGCCTTGTTGATCTTGCTGGCCGTGGTGTCCGTGAGGTCCGTCTTCATGGGCGGCGCCAGCTCCGTCCGTCTCGTTCCAGCATCTCGTCGGCCTCGACCGGGCCCCAGGTGCCCGAGGGGTACTGCGCGGGCTTGCCGTTCTTGTCCCAGTACTCCTCGATGGGGTCGAGGATCTTCCAGGACAGCTCGACCTCCTCGGTGCGCGGGAAGAGGTTGGCGTCGCCGAGCAGCACGTCGAGGATGAGGCGCTCGTAGGCTTCGGGGCTGGACTCCGTGAAGGACTCGCCGTACGCGAAGTCCATCGACACGTCCCGGATCTCCATCGACGTGCCCGGCACCTTGGAGCCGAACCGGACCGTGACGCCCTCGTCGGGCTGGACGCGGATGACGATCGCGTTCGACCCGAGTTCCTCGGTGGCCGTCGTGTCGAAGGGGGAGTGCGGGGCGCGCTGGAAGACCACGGCGATCTCGGTGACCCGGCGGCCCAGCCGCTTGCCGGTGCGCAGGTAGAAGGGGACGCCCGCCCAGCGGCGGTTGTCGATGCCTACCTTGATCGCCGCGTAGGTGTCGGTCTTCGACCTGGGGTCGATGCCGTCCTCTTCGAGGTAGCCGACGGCCTGCGCGCCGCCCTGCCAGCCGGCCGCGTACTGGCCGCGCACGGTGTCGCGGCCCAGGTCGAGGGGGAGGCGGACGGCGCCGAGGACCTTGGTCTTCTCGGCGGCGAGCGCGTCCGCGTCGAAGGAGGCGGGCTCCTCCATCGCGGTCAGCGCGAGCAGTTGGAGGAGGTGGTTCTGGATGACGTCGCGGGCGGCGCCGATGCCGTCGTAGTAGCCGGCGCGGCCGCCGATGCCGATGTCCTCGGCCATCGTGATCTGCACGTGGTCGACGTAGGACCGGTTCCACACCGGCTCGAACATCGTGTTGGCGAAGCGCAGCGCCAGGATGTTCTGGACGGTCTCCTTGCCCAGGTAGTGGTCGATGCGGAAGACCTGGTCCGGGGCGAAGACCTCGTGGACGATCGAGTTGAGTTCCTCGGCCGACTTCAGGTCGTGCCCGAACGGCTTCTCGATCACCGCGCGGCGCCACGAGCCGCCCGACTGGTCGGCCAACCCGTGCTTCTTCAGCTGCTGGATGACCACGGGGAAGGATTTCGGCGGCACCGACAGGTAGAAGGCGAAGTTGCCGCCCGTGCCCTGCGCCTTGTCCAGTTCCTCGATGGTGCCGCGCAGCCGCTCGAAGGACTCGTCGTCGTCGAAGGTGCCCTGGACAAAGCGCATTCCCTGGATGAGCTGCTGCCAGACCTCCTCGCGGAACGGCGTACGGGAGTGTTCCTTGACGGCGTCGTGCACGACCTGGGCGAAGTCCTCGTGCTCCCAGTCGCGGCGGGCGAAGCCGACGAGCGAGAAGCCCGGCGGCAGCAGACCCCGGTTGGCGAGGTCGTACACGGCGGGCATGAGCTTCTTGCGGGAGAGGTCGCCGGTGACGCCGAAGATGACCAGACCCGACGGCCCCGCGATACGCGGGAGCCGTCGGTCTGCGGGGTCACGCAGCGGGTTGCTGCTCGACAATGTTTTAGCCCTCCGAGGGGGCGAGGCGCTTCAGCTCCGCCTCGGTCGACTTCAGCAGGTCGTTCCAGGAGTCCTCGAACTTCTCGACGCCCTCCTTCTCCAGCAGCTGGACCACCTCGTCGTAGCCGATCCCGAGCTTCTCGACCGCGTCGAGGTCGGCGCGGGCCTGCTCGTAGGTGCCGGCGACGGTGTTGCCGGTGATCTCGCCGTGGTCCTCGGTGGCCTCCAGGGTGGCCTCCGGCATGGTGTTCACCGTGTTGGGCGCGACCAGGTCGGTGACGTACATGGTGTCGCTGTACGCCTTGTCCTTGACGCCCGTCGACGCCCACAGCGGACGCTGCTTGTTGGCGCCGGCCTTCTCCAGGGCGGCCCAGCGGTCGGAGGAGAAGATCTCCTCGTACGCCTGGTAGGCGAGCCGGGCGTTGGCCACGGCGGCCTTGCCGCGCAGCGCCTTGGCCTCGTCGGTGCCGAGCGCGTCGATCCGCTTGTCGATCTCGGTGTCCACGCGGGACACGAAGAAGGACGCCACGGAGTGGATCTTCGAGAGGTCCAGGCCGCGCTCCTTGGCCTTCTCCAGGCCGGTCAGGAAGGCGTCCATGACCTTGCGGTAGCGCTCCAGCGAGAAGATCAGCGTCACGTTGACGCTGATGCCCAGGCCGATGGTCTCGGCGATCGCCGGGATACCGGCCTCGGTCGCCGGGATCTTGATGAGCGTGTTGGGCCGGTCCACCAGCCACGCGAGCTGCTTGGCCTCGGCGACCGTCGCCTTGGTGTTGTGCGCGAGCCGCGGGTCCACCTCGATGGAGACCCGGCCGTCCTTGCCGCCGGTGGCGTCGAAGACGGGGCGCAGGATGTCGGCGGCGTCGCGGACGTCCGCCGTGGTGATCATGCGGATGGCCTCTTCGACCGTGACCCTGCGGAAGGCGAGGTCCGAGAGCTGCTGGTCGTAGCCGTCGCCCTGGGAGATCGCCTTCTGGAAGATCGACGGGTTGGTGGTGACGCCCACGACGTGCTGCTGGTCGATCAGCTCCGCGAGGTTGCCGGACGTGATCCGCTTGCGCGACAGGTCGTCCAGCCAGATCGCGACGCCTTCATCGGAGAGGCGCTTGAGTGCGTCTGTCATGGAAAATGCATCTCCTACGTGTCGTATGTGAGCGTCAGCGCTGGGCTGCGGCGATCGATTCCCGCGCCTTGTCGGCCACGTTCTCGGCGGTGAAGCCGAACTCCTTGAAGAGCACCTTCGCGTCGGCCGAGGCACCGAAGTGCTCCAGCGAGACGATGCGTCCGGCGTCCCCCACGTACTTGTGCCACGTCAGGCCCACGCCCGCCTCGACCGCGACCCGGGCCCGCACGGACGGGGGCAGGACGCTGTCCCGGTACCCCTGGTCCTGCTGCTCGAACCACTCGACGCACGGCATGGACACCACGCGGGTCGGGACCCCGTCGGCCTGGAGCGCCTCGCGCGCCCCGACGGCCACGTGCACCTCGGAACCGGTGGCGATCAGGATGACCTCGGCGTCGCCGCCCTCGGCCTCGAACAGCACGTAGCCGCCCTTGGCCGCGTCCTCGTTCGGCTCGTACGTCGGCACGCCCTGGCGGGTGAGCGCCAGACCGTGCGGCTGGCCCTTGCCGAACTCCTTGGTCCAGCGGCGCTGGATCTCGCGCCAGGCGATCGCCGTCTCGTTGGCGTCCCCCGGACGGACCACGTTCAGGCCCGGGATGGCGCGCAGCGAGGCCAGGTGCTCGACCGGCTGGTGGGTCGGGCCGTCCTCGCCGAGACCGATGGAGTCGTGCGTCCACACGTACGTCACCGGCAGGTGCATGAGCGCCGACAGCCGGACCGCGTTGCGCATGTAGTCGGAGAACACCAGGAAGGTGCCGCCGTAGACACGGGTGTTGCCGTGCAGCGTGATGCCGTTCATCTCCGCGGCCATCGAGTGCTCGCGGATGCCGAAGTGCACGGTGCGGCCGTACGGGTCCGCCTCGGGGAGGGGGTTGCCCGCCGGGAGGAAGGACGACGTCTTGTCGATCGTCGTGTTGTTCGAGCCGGCCAGGTCGGCCGAGCCGCCCCACAGCTCCGGCACGACCGCGCCGAGCGCCTGGAGGACCTTGCCGGAGGCGGCACGCGTGGCGACGCCCTTGCCCGCCTCGAAGACCGGGATCTTCTCCTCCCAGCCCTCGGGCAGCTCCCCCCGGGCGACGCGGTCGTACACCGCGGCGCGGTCGGGGTTGTTGTCCCGCCACTGCTGGTACGCCTTCTCCCACACCGCGCGGGCGGCCTCGCCGCGCTCCAGCGCCCGGCGGGTGTGCGTGATGACCTCGTCGGAGACGTCGAAGGACTTCTCCGGGTCGAAGCCCAGGACGCGCTTGGTGGCCGCGACCTCGTCGTCGCCGAGCGCCGAGCCGTGCGCGGCCTCGGTGTTCTGCGCGTTCGGCGCGGGCCAGGCGATGATCGAGCGCATCGCGATGAAGGAGGGGCGGTCGGTGACCTTCTTCGCCTCCTGGATCGCGTCGTAGATCGCGTTCGGGTCCAGGTCGCCGTCCGGCTTCGGCGCGACGCGCTGCACGTGCCAGCCGTACGCCTCGTACCGCTTGGCGGTGTCCTCGGAGACGGCGGTCTCGGTGTCGCCCTCGATGGAGATGTGGTTGTCGTCCCACAGCAGCACCAGGTTGCCGAGCTTCTGGTGGCCCGCCAGGGAGGACGCCTCGGCGGAGATGCCCTCCTGGAGACAGCCGTCACCGGCGATGCAGTAGACGAAGTGGTCGAAGGGGGACTCGCCCTCGGGCGCCTCCGGGTCGAACAGACCGCGCTCGTAGCGGGCGGCCATCGCCATGCCCACCGCGTTGGCGACGCCCTGGCCGAGCGGCCCCGTCGTCGTCTCCACGCCGGTGGTGTGCCCGTACTCCGGGTGGCCCGGGGTCTTGGAGCCCCAGGTGCGGAAGGCTTCCAGGTCCGCCAGCTCCAGGCCGAAGCCGGCCAGATAGAGCTGGGTGTAGAGGGTCAGGGACGAGTGGCCGGCGGACAGCACGAAACGGTCGCGCCCGACCCAGTTCGCGTCGGCCGGGTCGTGCCGCATCACCTTCTGGAAGAGGGTGTAGGCGGCCGGCGCCAGGCTCATCGCCGTACCCGGATGGCCGTTGCCAACCTTCTGTACGGCATCGGCGGCCAGGACGCGGGCGGTGTCCACGGCCCGCTGGTCCAGTTGGGTCCACTCGAGGTCTGTGGTGGTCGGCTTGGTGCTCACCCTGAGTCAGGGCTCCTCTCCACATGTCGGATGCCGGTGCACGTGGGCGCCCACCGGCTGCCGGCGCGTCCGTGAGGCGGCCGGCCATGGTCGAGCCTACCCCCGTAAGTACGTGCGTTTTTCCCCTCGAACCAGACTGCCGGGACTCGTCTCGATCCGCCTGTCGACTGGGCGAAACCGCATGCGGCAAGTGAATACGGAGCCGCTCATCTGACCGCTCATCCGACCGCTCATCCGGCCGCTCAATCGACTCGCCGGACGCACGTCGGAGCACGGGCCCGGTGCCTCGACCAACACGAGGCCACCCCCGCGGAGGCCGAGGTATGGGCAACGTCTAAAGTGGCGTGGTACGCGCGAGCCTTTACCGCCGCTTCACACGGCAGGGGCGGCTCGCTGGGATGTCTCTGTCAGGGGTGTGCGTGACGGCCGTTGAATCCCGTCCTGCGGGGGTTATCGGGACGAGCCAGAGCCCGAGTCACCGGCCGTTCGGGGCCCGTGTCAAGGCGTTCGTGGCGCTGACCAAGCCGCGGATCATCGAGCTTCTGCTGATCACCACCGTTCCGGTGATGTTCCTGGCCGAACAGGGTGTCCCGGATCTGAAGCTGGTGCTGCTGACCTGCGTCGGCGGCTATCTGTCGGCCGGCGGCGCCAACGCGCTGAACATGTACATCGACCGCGACATCGACGCGCTGATGGACCGGACCTCGCAGCGGCCGCTGGTGACCGGCATGGTCAGCCCGGTCGAGTGCCTGGTCTTCGGCATCGCCCTGGCGGTCGTCTCGACGCTGCTGTTCGGCCTCACCGTGAACTGGCTGTCCGCCTGGCTCTCGCTCGGCGCGCTCCTCTTCTACGTCGTCGTCTACACGATGATCCTCAAGCGCCGCACCGCGCAGAACATCGTCTGGGGCGGCATCGCCGGCTGCCTGCCCGTGCTCATCGGCTGGTCCTCCGTCACCGACTCGATGTCCTGGGCGCCGGTCATCCTCTTCGCGGTGATGTTCTTCTGGACGCCGCCGCACTACTGGCCGCTGTCCATGAAGGTCAAGGAGGACTACGCGCGCGTCGGCGTGCCGATGCTCCCCGTGGTCGCCTCCAACAAGGTCGTCGCCCGGCAGATCGTCATCTACAGCTGGGTGATGGTCGTGGTGTCGCTGCTGCTGACGCCGCTCGGCTACACCGGCTGGTTCTACTCCGTGGTCGCCCTGGCCGCCGGCGGCCTGTGGCTGTGGGAGGCGCACGGGCTCCAGAACCGCGCCAAGGCCGATGTCACGGGCGGCAAGCTCAAGGAGATGCGGCTCTTCCACTGGTCCATCACCTACGTGTCGGTGCTGTTCCTCGCGGTCGCGGTGGACCCCTTCCTGCGCTGAACCCCCTGACGGGACCGCCGAGACGGGCGGGGTGCGTGGCCTTGGCCACGCAC